>NZ_SODY01000003.1:286157-683304 GCF_004366275.1 Buttiauxella sp. BIGb0552 | reverse complement strand
CTGACCCCATGCCGAACTCAGAAGTGAAACGCCGTAGCGCCGATGGTAGTGTGGGGTCTCCCCATGCGAGAGTAGGGAACTGCCAGGCTCCAAATTAAAGTGTGCTGATATGGCTCAGTTGGTAGAGCGCACCCTTGGTAAGGGTGAGGTCCCCAGTTCGACTCTGGGTATCAGCACCAGTTTTTAGGTTTAAAGTTCGGCGCTGGATAAAGAATTTGCCTGGCGGCAGTAGCGCGGTGGTCCCACCTGACCCCATGCCGAACTCAGAAGTGAAACGCCGTAGCGCCGATGGTAGTGTGGGGTCTCCCCATGCGAGAGTAGGGAACTGCCAGGCTTCAAATAAACAAAAAGGCCATCCGCAAGGATGGCCTTTTTGTTTTGTATTTCCAGCGAAAATAAAAGGCCACTTACGTGGCCTTTCTCTTTAAATATCAATGAATAACCTGAGACAAAAATGCACGAGTACGCTCCGACTTAGGGTGAGCAAAGAACTCATTTGGTGGTGCTTGTTCCACGATCTCACCTCTATCCATAAAGATCACTCTGTCAGCCACCGTCCGCGCAAAGCCCATTTCATGCGTTACACACAACATTGTCATGCCAGACTCAGCCAGCCCAATCATGGTATCCAGCACTTCTTTAACCATTTCCGGATCCAGCGCAGAAGTGGGTTCATCAAACAGCATGATCTTAGGTTTCATACACAGTGAGCGCGCAATCGCCACACGTTGCTGTTGTCCGCCAGATATTTGCCCCGGGAATTTATGCGCATGCTCTGCGATGCGTACCTTTTCCAGATAGTGCATTCCGAGAGCTTCAGCTTCTTTCTTGGGCATCTTGCGCACCCAGATCGGAGCAAGAGTGCAGTTCTGCAAAACGGTCAGGTGTGGGAACAGGTTAAAGTGTTGGAAAACCATCCCGACCTCAGTCCTAACCTTCTCTATATTACGTAAATCATCGTTGAGTTCAGTTCCATCAACGACAATGCGCCCTTGTTGATGCTCTTCCAGGTGATTAATGCAGCGTATAGTTGTTGATTTACCTGAACCGGAAGGTCCACACAGGACAATGCGCTCGCCTTGTTGCACCTTCAAATTGATATCTTTAAGTACGTGAAACTGCCCGTACCATTTATTCACATTCTCCAGCATGATCATCGCATCAGCGGGTTGCATCGTAATCTGGCTCATTTATTCATCCTCAGTGCGGTGTTCGTCCGGTGTTAAAACGTTTTTCAAGATGCTGGCTGTAGCGCGACATGCTGAAACAGAAAATCCAGTAGATGAGTGCTGCGAAGACATAGCCTTCGGTCGACATTCCAAGCCAGGCAGGATCGACAGTGGCTTGCTGTACGCTGCTAAACAGATCAAACAAACCAATAATGATCACCAGACTGGTGTCTTTGAATAGAGCAATAATGGTGTTAACCAGGCCTGGAATGACCATCTTTAATGCCTGCGGGAGGATCACTAATCCCTGGGTTTTCCAGTATCCCAACGCCAGAGATTCTGCGGCTTCGTATTGCCCTTTTGGTAGCGCCTGCAAGCCACCGCGAACCACTTCAGCGACATAAGCCGACTGGAAAAGGATCACTCCAACCAATGCGCGGATAAGTTTGTCTATGCTTGTTCCTTCAGAAAGAAACAGCGGCAGCATGACAGATGACATGAACAACACGGTGATTAGCGGAACGCCTCGCCAGAACTCGATAAATATCACTGACAAGATTCTGACTACCGGCATCGTCGAACGGCGACCTAAGGCCAGTAAGATCCCTAATGGCAACGCCCCGGCGATCCCGACGGATGCAATGATCAACGTTAATGTTAACCCGCCCCACTGGCGTGTCTCGACACGATCCAGCCCTAAAAAGCCACCGTATAATAAACCCCAAACAACCAGCGGATAGATAACGGCCCATGCGGCGATGTAACGGCCACGGCGAGGCATCGCATTCCAGAACATTGGAATGATGGAAGCCAGACCAATTAGCAGTGCAAGGTTAATGCGCCAGCGTTGATCATGCGGGTAGAGCCCATACATAAACTGTCCGAAACGTGCGTGGATAAACACCCAGCATGCCCCTTCTTTTGTGCAGTCCGCACGGGTCTCACCAATCCAGTTAGCCTGGAAAATCGTCCAGTTTAACAAGGGTGGAATCAGCACCCACATCATCCACAAACAGAAAATAGTCAGTAAGCTATTAGACCAGCTGGAAAAAAGATTCTTACGAGCCCATTGCACGGCACTTGAGCGAACAGCTTTTGGGCGCGTGTGATGTGACACTAATGCTTTTGTCATCGTAATTCCTTAGCGCTCAATCAGGGCAATTCGCCGATTATAGATATTCATCAGTAACGAAATAGTCAGACTTATAATCAGGTAGACTGACATCGTTATGGCAATAGTTTCAATGGCTTGACCCGTCTGGTTGAGCACTGTTCCTGCGAACAATGAGACCATGTCCGGGTAACCAATAGCGGCTGCCAGTGATGAGTTTTTGACGATATTGAGGTACTGACTGGTGAGTGGCGGGATGATGACGCGCATTGCCTGAGGAATAATAACCTGCCGTAATGTGACAGGGTTCGGTATGCCCAGGGAACGTGCTGCTTCGTGTTGGCCGTAGGGGACAGACTGAATTCCCGCGCGGATAATTTCGGCAATAAAAGCGGATGTATACACCGACAATGCTAAAGTTAATGCCGCTAGCTCAGGAATGAGAACCATCCCCCCACGGAAGTTAAAGCCCCGTAAAGCGGGAACATCCCAGTGTAATGCTGCGCCAAAAAACCCGTGTGCCAGTAGCGGTAACAAGATCAGTAATCCCAGACCGTAAGGCCAGGTGCGACGCAATTGCCCGGTTTTTATCTGATGCATTTTGTTATAGCGATACAAGCCTGCCGAGATTATCAGTGCTAACAAAATGGCACCGGTGAAAGCCAGTACACCTTCACCAATCTGCGGGGAGGGGATATAGAGCCCGCGGTTACTCAGAAAGAGAAGGTCGAATGCGTTGACTGCCTGACGAGGGCCGGGCAGGTTGCGAAGAACGGCAAAATACCAAAAGAAGATCTGCAATAATGGAGGGATATTGCGGAATGTCTCAATGTAGAAAGTAGAAAGTTTACGTAGCAACCAGTTATCGGATAGCCGGGCAAGCCCCAGAAAGAAGCCGATAAATGAAGCAAACACAATGCACAATGCGGAAACCAACAAAGTGTTCAGCAGACCGACGACAAACACGCGGCCATAAGTATCACCCTGCTCATAATCAACGAGATGCTGAACGATACCGAAGCCAGCGGCTCGGTCGAGGAATGCAAAACCTGAGGTAATGCCACGATTACTAAGGTTGGTGACGGTGTTATGAATCAGATAAATAGCGATGCCTACGACGGCGACGACAGCAATAATCTGGAACAGCCAGGCACGAACCGCTGGGTTAGAAAAGGAAATATCACCTTTTACGATTGGGCGGCGATGGGACATAAGCGAACCTCAGTAACATAAACTCAAACCCTGGGCACTACCGAAGTAGTGCCCATTTCTGACGTCTCGCTTAGCGAACAGGCGGTGCGTACTGAATACCACCTTTGTTCCACAGGTTGTTTTGCCCACGTTTGATTTTCAACGGGCTATCAGAACCGACGTTATGTTCGAAGATTTCAGCGTAGTTACCGACTTGTTTGACGATGTTGTACGCCCATTTATTATCGAGCTTCAGGTCTTTACCGAAATCGCCTTCTTTACCTAACAGGTGAGCCATATCCGGTGTGGTTGGGTTAGCAGCCATCTGATCAACGTTTTTAGAGTCAATCCCCATCTCTTCTGCATTGAGCATGGCGAATAAAGTCCAGCGCACGACGGAGAACCAGTCTTCATCACCACGGCGTACGACTGGGCCTAAAGGCTCTTTTGAAATGACTTCAGGAAGAACCACCCACTCACCTGGTGTGCTCAGTTTGATGCGCAGTGCATAGAGTTGAGACTGGTCGGAAGCCAAAGTATCGCAGCGGCCTGATTCCAGAGCCTTGGCTGACTCATCGGAGCGATCGAATGTTACAGGGGTGTACTTCATATTATTTGCTTTGAAGTAATCGGCGACGTTCAGTTCGGTATCGGTACCTGCCTGAATACAAACGGTCGCGCCATCCAGTTCTTTAGCGCTCTTCAGGCCTGCTTTGTTGTGCGTCAGGAAACCGATGCCATCGTAATAAGTGACGCCGGTAAACATCATTCCCATGCCAGCATCGCGTGATGAAGTCCAGGTGGTATTACGCGACAGAATATCTACTTCGCCTGACTGGAGAGCCGTAAAACGCTCTTTTGCGGTCAGCGGGGTATATTTAACTTTCGAGGCATCCCCAAATACCGCAGCGGCAACGCCACGACAAACGTCCACATCAATGCCGGTAAATTTACCGTTTGCATCAGCGTAAGAAAAACCAGGCAAGCCGTCACTTATCCCGCATTGCACAAAGCCTTTCTTCTTTACCGCATCAAACGTAGTGCCAGCATGAGCCTGATTGACTACCGCGAATAATGCACCGGCAGCGACCAGAGTGGAGATCAGAGTCTTTTTCATAATGCATCCTGTGTGGCGAAATTATCGTTATAAGTGTCGGCATCCGTATGGCGCCGTTTTTCCTGTCTGTGGCATCTGCCAGTCTGGTTAAAGCAAAGGGAGTGCCAAGATTGCGAGAGACGGCATGCGTGTGCCTCCCGTCGCAGTAAGCTGAGTGTAGACAGGAAAAATTACTTACAACGCCCCATAACGGGGCGAAAATGAAACCTACGCCACATTTCAGCGCAAAAAAGTTTCAGATTTTGATCATATGAAAAGAAGTAATTTCAGGCGTTAACATTAGCGTGAATAGCATATGTATTGGTTTGTGGAAGAAGTCACATCTGCTGCTGCAATAAAACAAAATCTGAAAGAAGTGAGTGATTTGTTTCACGCCAAAAAAGGTTGGGGATACAAGCCAGTGAAGCTAAAAAATGAAGTGGTAGGAATGGATGCACTTAAATAATGCAAAGGAAAATGACTGCGGATTTTCTAATAAAAAAGCGCGCCCTGTAGGGACGCGCTTTGCAAATATGGGATGTACTTTATTTAGTTAATGCAACGATACCCAGAGTTAAGCCGGCAATCGCTGCGGCACCACCGGCAATTGCACCCGCGGTTTCCCAGTTATCCTGAGTCGTCCCTTTCATACAGGTGTTGGTGTGCACCAGGCGGCCCTGATCGTCATAGACTGGCACGCAAGGTGAGTTGGTTGCACAACCTGCCAGAAGTGTAGAAAGCAGCGCAGCGGCAATTAGCTTTTTCATATGGAACCTCATTAAACCAAACCCCGTTCAGGGATAACTCGTGCGTTAAGGCGACAATTATCTAATAACCTGAACCGGTGCGAATGTGGTGATTTTATCACCGCAGTGGGCATGGAGAGCAGAGAGGAATAATTGCAATTCATGTGCTGTGTAAACAAAGTGGAGAAAAGCGGGCATAGGCAAGAAAGTGTGGAGAAAAAGTGAAGTTAAACATTTTCAGATAGTCAGTCGTGTCACAACTATTAAAAAGGGTGCCTTACCAAGGGTGGTAACTATTTAAACCTTATGGTTAATTGGTAATGGTCAGTGCGTGCTACAGGCTCGTTTAACACACGGTTAATTTTAAGGATAAGAATATGCCAGCTGTCATTGAAAAAGCATTGGACTACATTGGCGGTATGAATACATCCGCATCAACTCCACATTCTATGGATGAGAGTACAGCTAAGGGGATATTTAAGTATCTGAAAGAGCTGGGAGTGCCGGTTAGTGCAGATGATGTTACGGCAAGAGCTAATCAGGAGGGATGGAACGCTGAATTCACCAAAAAAGTCGCAGGCTGGGCTGATAAAATTGAGTCTGGTAACCGCGTTCTTATTAAAAACCCTGAATACTTTTCTTCATATATGCAAGAGCAACTCCGGGCGCTAGTACAAGCCGAACATTCACCAACCGAGTAGGTTTACAGAACGCATTTGTTCGCTTTTGTTCGGGGATTAGCCTTTCACCAGGCAGATTACAAACGTTAAAAAAGGCGCTTCCCCATGCCGAGTAGCGCCTTTTTAAACAACAACTTAACTGATTAATATCAGTTCATGCCGTATTTTTTCAATTTTTTACGCAGCGTGCCACGGTTGATGCCCATCATCAGGGCAGCGCGGGTTTGGTTGCCACGGGTGTATTGCATCACCATGTCCAACAATGGCTGCTCTACTTCAGCCAATACCAGCTCATACAGATCGTTAACATCTTGACCATTCAGTTGAGCAAAATAGTTCTTCAGTGCTTGTTTCACGGAGTCACGAAGAGGTTTTTGGGTAACCTGATCCTGTGAGTTAACGGTAGAAACGGTTAGTACGTCAGAATTTACGCGTTGTTCGAACATAGTTCTGTCAGCTCTTTATTTCTAATTACGCAAGATTTTCGAAGTATGCCTCCAACGCCTCAAGCTGTTCGCTTGCATCTTCAATGGCGTTGAATGTGCGCCGAAACTGGTCATTTGGAGCGTGTTCCTGTAAGTACCAGGAGACGTGTTTGCGAGCAATTCGGTATCCCTTAGCATGACCATAAAAGTCATGAAGTTCACCAATATGCCCACAAAGTAAGCGCTTTACCTCTGCCAGAGGCAGTGGAGGAAGCAACTCTCCAGTGTCCAGATAATACTGGATTTCCCG
Source organism: Buttiauxella sp. BIGb0552 (assembly GCF_004366275.1). Classification (NCBI taxonomy): domain Bacteria; kingdom Pseudomonadati; phylum Pseudomonadota; class Gammaproteobacteria; order Enterobacterales; family Enterobacteriaceae; genus Buttiauxella; species Buttiauxella sp. BIGb0552. The sequence goes on along the minus strand of NZ_SODY01000003.1, from coordinate 676,576 downwards.
AAAGATCCAGGGTCTTCCCTGAGCCGCGCGTCCTATCATAAGAGCATCAGCCCCTGTGTAGTCGAGCACAGCTCTGGCTTTAAGCGGGTCAGTAATGTCACCATTCGCGATTACCGGAATGGAAACTTTCTGCTTAACTGCCCGAATGCTGTCGTATTCAGCATCTCCCTGAAATAAACAGGCGCGTGTGCGTCCATGAATTGTCAGAGCCTGAATGCCACAGTCTTCAGCCAGTTGGGCAATCTCTTCACAGTTACGGTGCGCCGTATCCCAGCCAGTGCGAATCTTCAACGTTACAGGTACGTCAACTGCGTTAATTACCGTTGTCAGGATAGACTTCACCAGATTTGGGTATTGCAGCAATGCAGAGCCTGCGAGTTTACGATTCACTTTCTTAGCAGGGCATCCCATATTGATATCAATAATCTGGGCGCCATTAGCCACGTTAATGCGTGCGGCCTCTGCCATCTCATCAGGATCACTACCGGCAATTTGCACGGTGCGAATACCTGGTTCATTCACGTGCACCATTCGTAAACGTGATTTATCACTCGCCCAAACTTCAGGGTTGGAGGACATCATCTCGGAAACAGTCAGTCCGGCTCCCATCTCATAACACAGCGTCCTGAATGGTCTGTCAGTGATGCCAGCCATAGGTGCTGCTATCAGTCGATTTCTGAGCTGGTGTTGTCCAATGCGCATGAGTTAAGAAATGACCATACTTGCCTGCAAGGCGGCGTATATTACGCATTTTTAGCCTGAGATGAAAGGCCAAACTTTGAACAATCAGCTGTCGTAGATCAATGAATCCTTATCTCGTGAAGTGATAAAAATAAATTAATTATATTTTTCAGTGTGTTATGCATTATTGGTTGATTTGTGCGCTTTTATATTTTCACCACATTCAGGGGTAATTCATTATTTTTTACGTATAAGACACCAGATAAAGTGCTGCTTAAATCACCAAAATTAGTGTTTTTCTGCGATCGGCATCTCATTTTACTGCGAGTTATCACTGGGATGAATTGTTGTAAACGGAGTGTTGCACGAGGAATTCTGAGATCAGTAACGTGGCTTGATACCACGTTACTGAGAGGAAGGTTTTAGAGTTTGATACCGGTAATTCGGCACCATTCTTCTTTTTCTGCGACTGGATCGAGCGTGAATTTATCCTGATATGCTTCGCAAACCCCCTCGGCCTGGCTTGCCAGAACGCCAGAAAGTCCAAGGAAACCGCCCTGAACAGGCAGCACGCTGATTAGCGGGGCTAACTCACGCAAAGGGCCTGCCAGGATGTTAGCAACGACCACATCGGCGCTCATGACTTCTGGCTGGTCTTTAGGCAGATACAGTTCCAGGCGATCAGAAACACCATTGCGTTCTGCGTTATCGCGGCTGGCCTGAATCGCCTGCGGGTCGATATCAATACCAATTGCTTTCACTGCGCCCAATTTCAGTGCGGCAATAGCAAGAATGCCTGAGCCGCAGCCAAAATCGATAACGGTTTTGCCCGCCAGATCTAAGCTATCAAGCCACTCAAGACACAAAGAGGTCGTTGGGTGAGTGCCGGTACCAAACGCAAGGCCTGGATCCAGCATCACGTTCACTGCGCTAGCGTCTGGCACATCGCGCCAGCTTGGGCAAATCCACAGGCGTTTCCCAAAGCGCATTGGGTGGAAGTTATCCATCCATTCACGTTCCCAGTCTTTGTCTTCGATCTGCTCGATTTTATGGTGGAAACCAACGTTCAGCAGTGGGCAGTTTTCGAGGATAGCGACTACATCGTTCATGTCGGCTTCAGCGTCGTACAGACCGATCACATCGGTATCGCCCCATAAACGGGTTTCGCCAGGTAGTGGCTCAAATACCGGTGTGTCATGGGTATCCTGAAAGGTTACGGATACAGCGCCGCTTTCAATCAGTGCGTCGCCGAGTTCTTCAGCGGTTGCGCCAGTAGTATTAATTTTCAGTTGAATCCATGGCATAGCGAAACTCTTTATTTATCAGTAGTTGAAACGAGTGCTGGTACAGGTAAAGGCTGGCCAAAACGGTTGCCTACCAGGAACGCCAGCAAACTTAATAATAAGGATGGCACAATTGGGTGGAAGCCCAGGAACTGGATTTTGAAGCTCGCCAGCGCTGCATACAACCCGCCACCGACAATCATTGCGCTTAACGCGCCTGCGGCATTTGCCCGTTCCCAATAAAGACCGAGCACTAAAGGCCACAGGAACACAGCTTCTAACCCACCGAATGCCAGCAAATTCAGCCAGATGATCATTTCAGGCGGACGCCATGCTGCAAGTAGCAGTAACGCACCTAAAATCAGCGTGATCACCGATGACATTCTTTTCAGACGCTTTTCGTTAGTGATCTGATCCGGTCGCATATTCAGATAAAGATCTTTGACGATCGTAGCTGACGATTGAAGCAGTTGGGCATTAATTGTCGACATGATTGCTGCCATTGGTGCTGCGAGGAAGATCCCCGCCGCGAACGGTGGCAGAACTGTGACCATTAATGTTGGGATAACTAAATCCGGTACTTTCAAATCAGGTATCACTGCGCGGCCTAGTGCACCGGCCAGGTGCATACCAAACATCAAAATCGCTACCACAATCGTGCCGAGGATAATTCCACGGTGTACGGCTTTACTGTCTTTATAAGAGATGCAACGCACCGCTGTGTGAGGCAAGCCAATCACGCCGAAACAGACCAGCACCCAGAATGAGGTCATGAAGGTTGGAGAGAGGATGTCATCGGCACCCTGTGGTGAGACAAGCTTAGGGTCAATGCGTTGAAGCGTATCTACCGCGTTGTGCAAGCCACCCGCAGCGTGAACGATACCCATCAACAGCAGAATCGTTCCAACCAGCATCACCATTCCCTGCATCGCATCGTTGAGAACGCTGGCACGGAAGCCACCGAATGCAGTGTAAAGCGCGATACTGATACCAAAAATCAGCAAACCAGTTTCGTAAGGAATACCCGCAGCGGTTTCCAGCAAGCGGGCCCCGCCAATGAACTGCACGGTCATGGCACCGATAAATGCCACCAACAGGCTAATACTTGCCAGCCACACCAGCAGCCGGCTTTGGTAGCGCGCATACAGCATGTCGTTCAGGGTAACGGCGTTATAGCGACGCGCCAGAATGGCAAACTTTTTACCCAGAATCCCCAGTGATAACCACACCGCGGGAAGCTGAATCATTGCCAGCAAAACCCAGCCCAGGCCATATTTATAAGCAGCTCCAGGACCGCCAATAAACGAGCTGGCGCTGATATAGGTGGCGGTGAGCGTCATCGCTAATACGAAGCCACCCATTGAACGGCTACCGAGGAAATACTCGTTAAGGAAATTTCCTGTCGTGCGACGCCTCATGGCATACATTGAAATGCCAAAGACGACTAACAGATAGGCTACCAGCGGCAGTACGACTTCAAGCTGCATGATCATCCTCCAATGGGATATCGCGGAAGATGAACTTCACCATGGCCCAGCACAGCAAAATAAACAGCAGAGGTACCAGCAGGCACGCCATTTCAAACCAGTGTGGGAGACCTGTTGGGCCGATATCGTTATTAGGTAAGTAAGCAGCCACTAACCATGCTGCAAGATAAAGAAGGGTTAGCCAAAGCGCCCAGCGGGCTTCTTTATGGGCCTGAACAAAACGCGCGTCCATTGTTGTCCCTTGAGTTGGCGGAAAGCGGCGATTGTAACGCATAGCCAAAAAAGAAAAAGGCCGGATAACCGGCCTTTTAGCGATGTTGACTGAGAAAACTTAGTCCTGAAGACCCAGTTTCTTCTCCAGATAGTGGATGTTAGTCCCGCCGTGCTGGAAGTTTTCATCGTTCATGATGCGAGTCTGCAAATCAACGTTGGTTTTGATGCCATCGATGATCAGCTCAGCCAGGGCGTTCTTCATACGCGCAATCGCCACTTCACGGGTTTCACCGTAACAAATAAGTTTTGCGATCATTGAATCGTAGTATGGAGGAACAGTGTAGCCGGAATAGATATGCGATTCCCAACGTACACCAAAACCACCCGGCACATGGCAGCGAGTAATTTTGCCAGGACTTGGCAGGAAGGTATTCGGGTCTTCGGCGTTAATACGGCATTCAACCGCGTGGCCTTTAACCTGAACATCTTCTTGCTTGATAGACAGTGGTTGTCCTGCAGCAATGCGAAGCTGTTCTTTAATCAGATCAACACCGGTGATCATTTCTGTTACCGGGTGTTCAACCTGGATACGGGTGTTCATCTCGATAAAGTAGAACTCACCGTTTTCGAACAGGAACTCGAATGTACCTGCACCGCGATAGTTGATATCGATACACGCTTTAGAACAGCGCTCACCGATGAATTTACGCAGCTCAGGCGTGATGCCTGGTGCTGGCGCTTCTTCCACAACTTTCTGGTGACGACGCTGCATAGAGCAGTCACGTTCAGCCAGATAGATCGCTTTACCCTGGCCATCAGCAAGAACTTGAATCTCGATGTGGCGTGGGTTTTCCAGGTACTTCTCCATATAGACCATATCGTTGTTGAAAGCAGCTTTTGCTTCCGCACGGGTCATATTAATGGATTGTTCCAGATCGGCATCGTTACGTACGACACGCATACCACGACCGCCGCCGCCGCCGGACGCTTTAATAATTACCGGGTAACCGATGCGTTTAGCATGGGCACGGTTTTTATCCATATCGCCGTCAAGAGGGCCGTCAGAGCCTGGTACGCAAGGTACACCAGCTTTCTTCATTGCGTTGATTGCAGAAACTTTATCGCCCATCAGACGGATAGTTTCAGCACGCGGGCCAATGAAGATAAAGCCTGAACGCTCAACCTGCTCAGCGAAGTTGGCATTTTCAGACAGGAAGCCATAACCCGGGTGAATCGCAACGGCGCCAGTAATTTCTGCCGCAGAGATGATAGCCGGGATATTCAGATAGCTTTTTACGGACTGAGCCGGGCCGATACAAACAGTTTCGTCCGCCAGCAATACGTGTTTTAGATCGCGATCGGCAGTGGAGTGTACCGCGACAGTCTTGATGCCAAGTTCTTTACAGGCACGAAGAATACGCAATGCAATCTCACCACGGTTAGCGATGACAATTTTATCCAGCATGTTCGCCTCGTTACTCGATGACGACCAGCGGCTCGTCAAATTCAACCGGTTGACCATTTTCAACCAGAATGGCTTTCACCACACCGGCTTTGTCAGCTTCGATCTGGTTCATCATTTTCATTGCTTCAACGATACACAGAGTGTCGCCAACGTTAACCTTCTGGCCAACTTCAACAAATGATTTAGCATCCGGGCTTGGGGTGCGGTAGAAAGTACCGACCATTGGGGAACGCACGATGTGACCACTGATTTCAGCAGCCGCCGGTGCTTCTGCCGGAGCGGCAGGTGCAACAACGTTAGACAGGCCGGCCTGTGGCTGTGGCTGGTACATTGGCGCAGCATAAGCCTGTTGCATCATCGGGTAGCCGGTGTTTACCGGTGCACGACTGATGCGAACAGATTCTTCGCCCTCAGAAATTTCCAGTTCAGAAATGCCTGATTCTTCAACCAGCTCGATCAGTTTTTTAATCTTACGAATATCCATGAGTGGGTTCCGTACTCTTGTTTAGATGGATTTTGACAAGCGTTTTACCGCCGTCTGTAGTGCATATGAATAGCCGTCAGCGCCTAATCCGCAGATGACACCAACCGCTTTATCAGAAAGATATGAATGATGGCGGAACGGTTCGCGCGCATGCACATTGCTCAGATGGATCTCGATAAACGGAATATCCACCGCTAACAAGGCATCACGCAGCGCAACGCTGGTATGTGTAAACGCGGCCGGATTAATCAGAATAAAATCGACAGTGTCTTTAGCCTGATGAATTCGGTCGATCAACTCATATTCAGCATTAGATTGCAGGTGGCTGAACGAGACATTTAGCGTTTTTGCTTCTTCTTCGAGAGAGTTAACAATTTGCGCTAGCGTCAGCGTGCCGTACTTCTCAGGCTCGCGTGTTCCCAGCATGTTAAGATTCGGACCGTTCAAAAGCAAAATGTGAAAATTAGCCGACATCGTGCTGCCATCTCCTGCAATTTGTAGGTATTTTACAAAATATACCTAAGTTGCTCGGTTGTCACCTTCAGAGCCAGAAAATGGCCTGTCAGAAAAACCAAAGTCGCACATTATAACGATTTCGTAGCATTTGGCAGCTAAATACTGGTCTTATCAGGGAAGATGATCAACTCATATCCTTTTTAGGGGCACAGTTGATCACTTTTCTGCGGAGAAGAACACATATCTGGAGTTAACGCAGCCACATCCGGAATTTCTTATAGCGCAAGGCCAAAAGGATGAATGCGCCAAGAGCATACAGCAACGGTTGCGGGGAAATAACCTTTACTGACCATAAAAAATGTATGGGGGCGAGAATTGCGACCAGATAAACGAAGTTATGCAGTTTTTGCCAGCGTGAACCTAATTTTCGTTGTAAAGATTGGGTCGATGTTGCCGCCAATGATAGCAGCACCAGCCAGCTGATTACTCCTAAAGTCAAATAGGGGCGCGTGACCAACTCCTTGCCGAGCAGTGCCAGATTGCTGATTCCCAGTTCCAGCATGGCGTAGCTAGTTAGATGAAGAGTGCCCCAGGCAAAACACCACAACCCCAGTAGACGACGGGTACGAATCAGCAGTGGTTGTTTACCGTATCGCGCTAAAGGGGTGACCAGGAGAGTCGCCAGCAGTAACTTGAGCGCCATCCTGCCGGTAAAATGCTGGATATCCTTCGCCGGATCGGCGCTCAAAAAACCTTGGTTTGCGGCATAAAATAGCCAGACAAAAGGTAAGAATGCCGCGAGATGTAACCCCACTTTTAGCCACGTGATTTGCTTTGCAGTTAATCTCACTTAGAAATTCTCCTTCAGATTTAAACCTCGGTACAGCGTAGCAACCTGATCGGCATAACCATTAAACAGCAATGTAGGTTGGCGTTTTACATCAAGCACGCCACCTGAACCAATGAATCTTTCACTCGCCTGCGACCAGCGTGGGTGGTCAACATTTGGGTTTACGTTGGCATAAAATCCATATTCATTTGGAGCTGCCATATTCCAGGTGGTGGGCGGTAGTTCACTAACCAGTTTGATACTGATGATCGATTTAATCCCTTTAAAGCCATATTTCCACGGAACGGTCAGGCGGATTGGCGCGCCGTTTTGCGGCGGTAGCGCTTTGCCATAAACACCCACAGTCAGCAAAGTTAGCGGATGCATCGCTTCATCAAGTCGCAGTCCTTCAACGTAGGGATACTTCAAACCGCCGCCAATAAATCGATCTTTCTGTCCAGGCATTTGCTCAGGGTCGTAAATTGTTTCGAAGGCGACATATTTCGCATTGCTGGTGGGTTCAACCAAAGCCAGCAACTTGCTGAGTGGGAAACCAATCCACGGCACAACCATTGACCAGGCTTCAACACAACGCATGCGATAAATTCGCTCTTCAAGCGTGAATTTTTTGTAGAGATCGTCGTAATCCAGTGTCAGTGGTTTTGCTACTTCGCCACTAATGGTGATTTTCCACGGATCGGTTTTCAGACTCCCGGCGTTTGCCGCAGGGTCGGCTTTATCCAGACCAAATTCGTAGAAGTTATTGTAGCCAGTGACTTTATCTTCCGGGGTCATGGCGAGCTTTGCCTGCCATTGTTCCGGTTTACTAAATTGCAAAGGTTTCCCTGAAGGGGCTGGTGGCCGGTCATTACCTTTAAACCAGGAAAGAATATCTGCATTTGCAGTCTGAGGAAGCGAGAGGGCAGCCGCACTGATACCTAGTGCTTTCAGTACCTGGCGGCGTTTCATCATAAAAACGGATTCAGCTGTGACATCAGCTTCTGTGAAGCGGGCGACCTTCTTCATCTTTTACTCCAGCGTGGCTTTATTCCCTAAGCATGACGGAGAACGCTAAACCCTGCGAATTTGTCACAAAAAATTGAAACTTAAACATAGTTCTAGGTTTGTTGAATATTTGTTAATAGGGGCAGGACTGTCAGCAGCTATACTTGAGTTTCAGTGTGCAAAACACTCGCTTTGCAACAAAGGGTGAGAATATGTTCACTGTGTTTGCCAGGGCACCTCTTTTGCTATGTAATGCCGCATCAGGTCAGGCTTGGTATATCTTCACCAAACGGAGTTAACACAAGGATGCGATTAACGACGAAACTCTCTGCTTTTATGACATTGCTGACGGGGCTCGCTATTTTTGTGACGCTCGTTGGTTGTTCATTAAGCTTCTTTAATGCGATGCATTATAAAGTGCATCAGCGTGTGGTTGCTGTTGCCACCATTATTGATAACGATTTAGTTTCCAGTTCACCAGATGCTCTGATCAAGCGCCTCAATGAGGTGATGGTTCCGATTGATATCATCGCGGTCGATTTCAAAATTGGCGATAACACCGTTTATCAGCACCAATTGACCCAAACCTATCGCTTGCTGGGAAACAGCTACAATTTCCGCACCGTGACTGTTGAATTAATGAAGCATCCCGGCATGTTTCTCAGTTTGACCTATCGCGATCCGGTCGCGGATTACTACAAATCTCTTTTCGCGACGGTACCTCTTTCTATCACGATTGGATTCATGCTTATCGTGCTGTTCTTTGCTATCCGCTGGATGAAAAAACAGCTTGCCGGGCAAGAGTTACTGGAAAGCCGTGCGCGACGAATTCTGAATGGCGAAAGAGGTGTTGAAGTACGTGGCTCGGTGCTGGAATGGCCGCCACAAGCCAGTAGTGCGCTTGATGTGTTGCTTTCAGATCTGCAAAACGCCAGCGAACAACGTAGCCGAATGGATACTCTGATTCGTGCTTTCGCCGCACAAGATGCGAAAACGGGTCTGAATAATCGCCTGTTCTTTGATAACCAACTGGCGACTTTACTCGATGAGCAGGAGCAAGTTGGCGCGCATGGTGTGGTGATGATTATTCGTTTACCGGATTTTGAAACACTGCATGAAACTTGGGGGCGAAACGCAGTAGAAGAGTATTTGTTTACGATTATTAATATGTTATCGACATTTGTGATGCGCTATCCGGGGGCTTTGCTGGCACGCTATTTCCGTAGTGATTTTGCCGTTTTGTTGCCGCACCGCACATTGAAAGAAGCCGATAGCATTGCCAACCAATTACTGAAGGCCGTCGATTCGATGCCCCCAACGCGAATGTTGGATCGTAATGACATGATGCATATCGGTATTTGCGCATGGCGTAGCGGGCAAAGCAAAGAGCAAGTTATGGAGAATGCAGAGGTGGCGACGCGTAATGCTTCCCTGCAAGGAACCAACGGCTGGTCGGTTTATGACGATAGTTTGCCGGAAAAAGGGCGTGGTAACGTTAAATGGCGTACGCTCATTGAGCAGGTGTTGCAACGTGGCGGTCCACGCTTCTACCAAAAACCGTCCGTGAAGCGCGATGGCTATGTGCATCATCGGGAAATTATGTGTCGGATTTTCGACGGTGAACAAGAAGTATTGGCGGCAGAGTATTTGCCGATGGTTAAGCAGTTTGGTTTATCGGAGCAATATGACCGACAAATCATCGCCCGGCTATTGCCGTTAGCAGGATTCTGGCCTGAAGAAACGTTAGCCATTCAAGTGTCGGTTGAATCACTGATTCGGGCTCCTTTCCAGCGTTGGTTGCGTGATGCGTTAATGCAATCTGAAAAATCACTTCGACGACGTATTCTTTTTGAACTTGCAGAGGCAGATGTTTGTCAACACATCAGCCGTTTGCAACCTGTGATTCGTTTGATCAAAGCATTGGGCGTACGTATTGCAGTTTCCCAGGCGGGATTGACCGTAGTGAGTGCGTCTTATATTAAAGAGTTGGATGTAGAGTTGATAAAACTGCATCCAGGGCTTGTGCGTAACATTGAGAAACGAACCGAAAATCAGCTGTTTGTACAGAGTCTGGTTGAGGCTTGTAACGGGACTCAGACACAAGTTTTTGCGGTCGGTGTAAGAACGCGAAGTGAATGGCAGACACTGGTAGAGAAAGGCGTGGCGGGTGCTCAGGGGGATTTTTTTGCGGCCTCTGAACCGCTCGATAGCAACGTGAAAAAATATTCGCAAAGATACTCGGTTTAACCTGCCGTTTATAAATATTTCACGTAGAATAACGCGCGCTGCATCTCAAGGGGGTGGATACGCCTGCTGACCAGATTGTTAAAGCACGAATGAACCCAGTTTGCTTCCTTGCACTGTTCGTTTAACCTACAGCGTTTGTTTAATTCCTCTGCGGTTCGAGGATAAACGTGCCGAAAGTGTAACGGTCGTAGTAAACTGCACAAATTTTCACCATTGCAGAACATTTATGCGCCTTGTCGCTGCAATGAGTGGTTGGTAAAGTAAGCGGATTTTGTTTCCGCCCCAGCTTTCAGGATTATCCCTTAGTATGTTGAAAAAATTTCGTGGCATGTTTTCCAATGACCTGTCCATTGACCTGGGTACCGCGAATACCCTGATTTATGTAAAAGGACAAGGCATCGTACTGAATGAGCCATCTGTCGTGGCCATTCGCCAGGATCGTGCCGGTTCACCTAAAAGTGTTGCGGCCGTAGGTCATGATGCTAAACAGATGCTGGGTCGTACCCCTGGCAACATCGCGGCTATCCGTCCGATGAAAGATGGCGTTATCGCTGACTTCTTCGTCACCGAAAAAATGCTGCAGCACTTTATCAAGCAAGTGCATAGCAACAGCTTTATGCGCCCAAGCCCGCGTGTTCTGGTTTGTGTGCCAGTTGGCGCAACTCAGGTTGAACGCCGTGCTATCCGTGAATCTGCGCAAGGTGCAGGTGCTCGTGAAGTATTCCTGATTGAAGAGCCAATGGCTGCGGCTATCGGTGCTGGCTTGCCAGTTTCTGAAGCAACTGGTTCTATGGTTGTGGATATCGGTGGTGGTACTACTGAAGTTGCCGTTATCTCTCTGAACGGTGTGGTTTACTCCTCTTCCGTTCGTATTGGTGGTGACCGCTTTGATGAAGCCATCATTAATTATGTGCGCCGTAACTACGGTTCACTGATTGGTGAAGCAACCGCTGAACGTATCAAACACGAAATCGGTTCTGCTTACCCAGGCGATGAAGTGCGCGAAATCGAAGTTCGTGGTCGTAACCTGGCTGAAGGTGTTCCACGCGGCTTTACTCTGAATTCCAATGAAATCCTCGAAGCCCTGCAAGAGCCTTTGACCGGCATCGTGAGTGCGGTAATGGTTGCGCTGGAGCAGTGCCCACCAGAATTGGCTTCTGACATTTCTGAGCGCGGTATGGTTCTGACTGGTGGTGGCGCATTGCTGCGTAACCTCGACCGTCTGCTGATGGAAGAAACAGGCATTCCGGTAGTAGTTGCAGAAGATCCATTGACTTGCGTAGCCCGTGGTGGTGGCAAGGCACTGGAAATGATCGACATGCACGGCGGCGACTTGTTCAGCGAAGAGTAATCAGCCACACGTAAAAGGCAGTGACCATCACTGCCTTTTCCTTGCTGGCCCTGGAATACGCATAGCCTATGAAGCCAATTTTTAGCCGTGGCCCTTCGTTGCAGTTTCGCCTAATTCTGGCGGTGCTGGTGGCGATTGGTGTCATTATTGCCGATAGCCGTCTGGGTACGTTCAGTCAAATTCGAACGTATATGGATACTGCCGTCAGCCCTTTCTATTTTGTCTCAAATGGTCCCCGTGAATTGCTCGACAGCGTCTCGCAAACACTGGCATCACGCGATCAGCTAGAACTCGAAAATCGTGCACTGCGTCAGGAACTGATCCTGAAAAACAGCGAATTACTGATGATGGGTCAATATCGTCAGGAAAACGCACGTCTGCGCGAATTGCTTGGTTCACCGTTGCGTCAGGACGAGCAAAAAATGGTGACTCAGGTTATCTCTACCGTTAACGATCCTTACAGTGACCAGGTTGTCATTGATAAAGGGAGCGTGAATGGGGTCTATGAAGGTCAGCCAGTCATCAGTGATAAAGGTGTTGTAGGTCAGGTCATTGCGGTGGCTAAACTCACCAGCCGTGTTTTGCTGATCTGTGATGCGACACATGCGCTACCGATTCAGGTACTGCGCAATGACATTCGCGTTATTGCGGCGGGTAACGGCTGTACTGACGATCTGCAACTGGAACATTTACCGGCAAATACCGATATTCGCGTAGGCGATGTATTGGTGACGTCTGGTTTAGGTGGTCGCTTCCCTGAAGGTTATCCGGTGGGTGTCGTTTCCTCTGTGAAACTTGATACTCAACGTGCGTACACAGTTATTCAGGCTCGCCCAACCGCGGGTTTACAACGTCTGCGTTATTTGCTGCTGTTGTGGGGCGCGGATCGTGAAGGCAAAACCCCTATGCCGCCGGAAGAGGTTCATCGCGTAGCTAATGAGCGTCTGATGCAAATGATGCCGCAGGTATTGCCTCCGGCTGATTCTGTTGGCCCGCCAGCCCCAGCTCCGATTCCACCTCCGGCAACCGGAATGACTCAGGCTCCTGCAGGGAAGCCCGCTTCTCCTGCACCTGCTACCCAGGGAGGGCAGTAGTGGGGAGTTACCGTAGTCAGGGTCGTTGGGTAATCTGGCTCTCTTTCCTTGTCGCCTTGCTGTTACAAGTAATGCCCTGGCCTGACGATCTGAAAATCTATCGTCCGGACTGGGTTTTACTTATTCTGCTGTACTGGATTCTGGCGTTGCCCCACCGGGTAAATGTTGGCACTGGTTTTGTGGTGGGTGCCATACTGGATCTGATCAGCGGTTCCACTCTGGGCGTGCGAGCGTTATCTCTGAGTATCGTTGCTTACCTGGTGGCGTTGAAGTACCAGCTATTCCGCAATCTCGCGCTTTGGCAACAGGCTTTAGTGGTTATGCTGTTGTCATTGATGACAGATGTCATTGTTTTCTGGTCTGAATTTTTAGTCATTAACGTATCTTTCCGTCCGGAAATTTTCTGGAGTAGCGTGGTTAACGGCGTGCTGTGGCCATGGATATTTTTGCTGATGCGTAAAATTCGCCAACAATTTGCTGTGCAATAGGATTTAACATGACATCTTTGTATCTGGCATCGGGTTCTCCACGTCGTCAGGAACTTCTGACTCAGTTGGGTGTGTCATTTGAGCGCATCATTACCGATGTAGAAGAACAGCGTCTTAGCGGTGAGAGTGCGCAGCAATATGTTATGCGCCTGGCGCGAGATAAAGCGCGGGCAGGTGTGGCATTAGCGCAACATGACTTACCGGTTTTAGGTGCAGATACTATTGTTATCTACAATGGCAACGTGTTGGAAAAACCTAAAGATGAACAACATGCTGCCGAAATGCTGCGCATGTTGTCCGGGAATCAGCATCAAGTGATGACGGCAGTAGCGTTAGCCGATCGCGAATCGTTACTGGATTGCCTGGTGACGACTGAAGTGACATTTCGCGCATTATCAGAACAGGATATCGCCGGCTACGTGGCCTGCGGTGAACCCATGGATAAAGCAGGTGCATACGGTATTCAAGGGCTTGGTGGTTGTTTTGTCAGGAAGATTAATGGCAGCTACCATGCTGTAGTCGGCTTACCGCTAGTTGAAACCTATGAATTGCTGAGTAATTTTCACGCTTTGCGTGATGGACGAGGAAAACATGACGGCTGAATTATTAGTCAACGTGACCCCATCGGAAACTCGGGTGGCTTACATTGATGGTGGAATACTGCAAGAGATCCATATTGAACGCGAAGCACGTCGCGGGATCGTAGGGAATATCTACAAAGGTCGTGTAAGCCGGGTACTTCCGGGAATGCAGGCGGCATTTGTAGATATTGGCCTTGATAAGGCAGCGTTTCTTCACGCTTCTGACATCATGCCACATACCGAATGTGTGGCTGGTGAAGAGCGAAAAAACTTCACAGTACGCGATATCTCCGAACTGGTGCGCCAGGGGCAAGACCTGATGGTTCAAGTGGTGAAAGATCCGCTGGGTACTAAAGGCGCGCGACTGACCACTGATATCACACTGCCGTCCCGTTACCTGGTCTTTATGCCAGGAGCCTCGCATGTGGGGGTCTCTCAACGCATTGAAAGTGAAGCTGAGCGTGAGCGCCTTAAACGTGTGGTTAACGCATATTGCGACGAGCAAGGCGGATTCATCATCCGTACTGCGGCAGAAGGGGTATGTGAAGACGATTTATCTGCAGATGCAGCTTACCTAAAGCGTGTATGGACAAAAGTCAGCGAACGCAAAAAACGTAATAAAACACGATGCCAGCTGTACGGTGAATTAGCGTTGGCACAACGTGTACTGCGTGATTTCGCAGATGAGGCACTTGACCGAATTCGTGTCGACTCCCGCCTGACTTACGACATGCTGCTGGAATTTACCGCAGAGTACATGCCGGAAATTCACGGCAAAATTGAACACTATAGCGGTCGCCAGCCTATTTTCGACCTGTTTGACGTTGAGAACGAAATTCAGCGCGCGCTGGAACGAAAAGTTGAGCTGAAATCTGGCGGCTATCTGGTTATCGATCAGACTGAAGCCATGACTACCGTGGATATCAATACGGGGGCATTTGTTGGTCATCGCAATCTCGACGATACTATTTTTAATACTAATATCGAAGCGACGCAGGCTATTGCCCGCCAGTTACGTTTGCGTAATCTGGGCGGCATTATCATCATCGACTTCATTGATATGAGTAATGAAGATCATCGCCGTCGCGTGTTGCATTCTCTTGAGCAAGCGTTGAGTAAAGACCGTGTGAAAACCAGTATTAATGGTTTCTCGCAGCTTGGCCTGGTTGAAATGACGCGTAAACGCACGCGCGAAAGCGTTGAACATGTGCTGTGTAATGATTGTCCAACTTGCCACGGTCGCGGTACCGTGAAAACGGTTGAAACGGTCTGTTATGAGATTATGCGTGAAATTGTCCGCGTGCATCATGCTTACGATTCTGACCGCTTCCTGGTTTATGCCTCACCAGCCGTGGGGGAAGCACTGAAAAGTGAAGAGTCCCATTCACTGGCCGAAGTTGAAATTTTTGTCGGCAAGCAAGTCAAAGTACAGATCGAGCCGCTCTATAATCAGGAGCAGTTTGACGTCGTTATGATGTAGCTCTCTGTGCGGTTGGCGCAGGTTCGAGTCCCGCTCCGGCGGCTAACAAGGAGATATACGTGAGGCGACTGCCCGGCATTCTGCTACTCACTGGCGCAACGCTTATCGTTATCATCGCACTGCTGGTGAGTGGTTTGCGTCTGGTTTTGCCGCATCTCGATGCCTGGCGCCCGGCTTTGTTAGATAAAATCGAAGCGATGACTGGCACGCCTGTCGACGCCAGCCAGATAAAGGCAAGCTGGGAGAATTTTGGCCCGACGCTCGATGTGCGTGATATTAAAGCGGGTCTGAAAGACGGCGGTGAGTTGAGCGTTAAGCGTGTGACGCTGGCGCTCGACCTTTGGCAAAGTATTTTGCATGCGCGCTGGCAATTCCGCGATCTCACTTTTTACCAAATGCAGATGCGTACTAATACCCCATTGAGTCAAAACAAAGGGGATAGTAAATTCGAGCCGGGTAAAATCAGCGATCTCTTTTTACGCCAGTTCGATCACTTTGATTTGCGCGACAGCTCCCTTAGTTTCCTGACTCTATCTGGCCAACGAGCCGAACTCACGATCCCACAACTTACCTGGCTTAACACCAAAAACCGTCACCGTGCTGAAGGATTAGTCAGTCTGTCGAGCTTTACCGGACAACACGGTTTGGCAAAAGTACGGATGGATTTACGGGACGAAAATGGCCTGCTGAATATCGGCAAAGTCTGGCTACAGGCTGATAACGTTGACGTAAAACCCTGGCTCGGCCGCTGGATGAAGGACAATGTTAATTTACAGACTGCCAAATTCACCCTCGAAGCATGGATGGATATCAAAGATGGCGATATTGCTGGTGGCAATATCTGGCTGAAGCAAGGCGGTGCAAGTTGGGCAGGTAAAAGCTCTTCTCACCAGCTGTCTGTTGATAATTTAATGGCTCACGTCAATCGTTCTGATGCGAGCTGGGATCTTGCTATTCCTTCAACCAATATCACGCTTGATGGTAAAACCTGGCCGAAAGGTTCGCTATCTTTAGCGTGGATTGCTCCGCAGGATGTGGGTGGAAAAGGGAATACTCGTGGTGACGAATTGCGGGTGCGCGCCACAAATATGGAGCTGGAAAGCTTCACTGGTTTACTGCCGATTGCCGAGAGAATCTCACCCGATTTAGGTGATATTTGGACCTCCTTGCAACCTCGCGGGCACATTGATGTGTTGGCACTGGATATCCCGCTCCAGCAAACGGAAAACACCCGTATGCAAGGGCGCTGGAAAGACGTGAGTTGGAATCAATGGAAAATGCTTCCCGGTGTCGAACACTTCGCAGGTTCAATTACCGGTAGCGTTGCCCACGGGCAGCTTAATGCACAGATCCTCGATGCTAAAATGCCTTATGAAGGTGTATTCCGCGCACCGCTAGAGATTGAACATGGCGCCGCAACGCTTGAGTGGCGGAAAAATGCTTCTGGTTTCCAGCTTGATGGCAAAAATCTTGATGTAAAAGCTCGCTCGGTATGGGCGGCTGGCGACTTCCGTTATTACCAGCCTGAGGGTGGTGACCCATGGTTAGGGATTTTAGCCGGAATCAGTACCAACAACGGTGCTGATGCCTGGCGTTATTTCCCTGAAAACCTGATGGGCAAAGAGCTGGTTGATTACCTCAGTGGTGCTATTCAGGGCGGTGAAGCTGAAAACGCGACGTTGGTCTACGGCGGCAACCCCCATCTTTTCCCTTATCTGCATAACGAAGGACAGTTTGAGGTCTACGTTCCGCTACGCAATGCTAAATTTGCTTTTCAGCCTGACTGGCCTGCATTAGAAAACCTGAATATTACACTTGATTTCATCAATGACGGTTTATGGATGAAGTCTGATGAAGTGAAACTCGGGGGCGTTACTGCGCGCAACCTCACGGCGATTATCCCGGATTACTCGAAAGAAAAACTGTTGATTGATTCTGATATCAACGGCCCTGGAAGTGCAGTTGGCCCGTATTTCAAAGAAACACCTCTAAAAGATTCGCTGTCTGCTGCTCTTGATGAACTCCAGATCGGTGGGGATGTGAATGCTCGCTTACATCTGGATATCCCATTTAATGGCGATATGACCACGGCTTCTGGCGACGTCCAGCTTCACAATAATACGCTGCTGATAAAACCTCTCTCCAGCACGCTGAACAACCTGACGGGTAAATTCAGTTTTGTGAACGGCGATTTGAAAAGTGAACCGTTGAAAGCTTCCTGGTTTAACCAACCAGTAGGTATTGATTTTAATACCAAAACGGGTGAGAAAGATTACAAGATTGGCGTCAATTTGCTGGGCGACTGGCAGCCAACAAAAATGGGTGTTTTGCCTGAGCCGGTTAACAAAGAGTTGAGCGGTAACGTTCCGTGGAAAGGTGATGTGGCGATAACGCTTCCTTATCACGGAGAGGCAAATTATCAGGTCAATGTGGATGCAGACCTAAAAAATGTGAGTAGTCACTTACCTGCTCCTGTGAATAAATCAGCGGGCCAGGCACTGCCATTGAAAATCGCAGTGAAAGGCGACCTGAATAGCTTCAATTTGACAGGTAATGCTGGGCCGACAAACCACTTCTCCAGCCGCTGGCTTCTGAATAAGAAACTAACACTGGATCGCGCTATTTGGGCAACGAACAGTCACACAATTCCACCGTTACCTGACAATCCGGGTGTTGAGCTTGATCTCCCTGCGATGGACGGCGCGCAATGGTTAGCGCTCTTTAGCCAAGGTGCGGCGGAAAGTGTCGGTAACTCTGCATCATTCCCATCAAATATTACGTTACGTACGCCTTCGCTGACTTTCGCTGGGCAGCAGTGGAATAACCTGAGTCTGGTTTCCCACGCGATACCTGGCGGTACGCGTGTTGAAGCACAGGGGCGTGAAGTGAATGGCTCGTTGACGATGCAAGATAATGCACCGTGGCGTGCAGCAATCAAATACCTCTATTTCAACCCTGACTGGGGTAATAGCACAGCCAAAACGACCAGCACTTCTCCACTGGGAGACAATACTTCAATTGATTTCCGCAGCTGGCCTGATCTGCAACTGCGTTGCGCCGAATGTTGGCTGTGGGGGCAAAAATATGGCCGTATTGAAGGTGATCTTGCTGTTAAAGGGAACACGCTGGAATTAGAAAATGGATTAGTCGATTCAGGATTTGCAAGACTAACCGGCAGTGGTCAATGGGTTAACAGTCCAGCAGAAGAGCGCACCTCCATAAAAGGTAAACTTCATGGCAGCAAGCTTGATGCCGCAACCAATTTCTTTGGGGTTAAAACGCCAATTCAGGGTTCATCTTTTGATGCGGATTATGATTTGCACTGGCGTGATAAACCCTGGCAGCCAGACTTTGCTTCACTAAACGGAATCTTACATACCAAATTGGGTAAAGGTCAGATTGCCGATCTGGGCACAGGCCACGCCGGGCAATTGCTGCGTTTGGTGAGTGTCGATGCGCTAATGCGTAAGCTGCGTTTCGATTTCAGCGACACCTTCGGTGATGGTTTCTATTTTGACTCCATCCGCAGTACGGCCTGGATTAAAGATGGTGTGTTGCATAGCGACGATACGTTGGTTGATGGTCTGGAAGCTGATATCGGCATGAAAGGCTCCGTTGATCTGGTTCGACGTCAATTGGACCTTGAAGCTGTTGTCGCACCTGAAATCTCGGCAACCGTTGGTGTGGCGACTGCATTTGTAGTTAACCCAATAATAGGTGCCGCCGTGTTTGCCGCGAGTAAAGTGTTAGGGCCTTTGTGGAGTAAAATCTCCGTGTTGCGCTATCACATCACGGGATCGGTCGATCAACCGCAAATTAATGAAGTGCTCCGTCAGCCAAGAGTTAACGACGCTAAGTGATTTGACGCGAACGGCTAATTGCCGCAAGCTCAATAGATATCTCCAATCGATAGACAAATAAGAGTAGCGAAACGATGAGTCTGAACCTGGTAAGTGAGCAGTTGCTGTCTGCGAATGGCTTAACCCATCAAGATCTTTTTTCCATTTTGGGACAATTGTCCGAGCGCCGACTCGACTATGGCGATCTCTATTTCCAGTCCAGTTATCACGAATCCTGGGTGCTGGAAGACCGCATCATTAAAGACGGCTCTTATAACATCGATCAAGGTGTTGGCGTGCGTGCGGTCAGCGGTGAGAAAACCGGTTTTGCTTATGCCGACCAGGTCAGCTTACTGGCACTAGAACAAAGTGCCCATGCGGCCCGAAGCATCGTGCAGGATAAAGGAAATGGCCGCGTACAGACATTAGGTGCTGTGCAGCATAGCGCGCTTTATACCAGCGCTGACCCGCTGCAAAGCATGACGCGCGAAGAGAAACTCGACATCCTGAAACGTGTTGATAGCGTAGCCCGTGCGGCAGATAAGCGCGTTCAGGAAGTGACAGCCAGCCTGACTGGTGTTTACGAACTGATTCTTGTCGCGGCAACTGACGGTACACTGGCAGCTGACGTACGCCCATTAGTGCGTCTTTCTGTTAGCGTGCAGGTTGAAGACGACGGTAAACGTGAACGCGGCTCAAGCGGTGGCGGTGGTCGCTTCGGTTATGACTATTTCCTCGAAACCGTTGATGGCGAAGTTCGTGCCGACGCGTGGGCGAAAGAAGCTGTGCGTATGGCACTGGTGACCCTTTCTGCTGTAGCAGCACCTGCAGGTACGTTCCCAGTAGTGCTTGGCGCGGGCTGGCCGGGCGTGCTGTTGCATGAAGCGGTTGGTCATGGTCTGGAAGGCGATTTTAATCGTCGCGGTACTTCCGTATTCAGTGGTCAAATGGGCCAACTGGTTGCTTCTGAGCTTTGCACTATTGTTGATGACGGCACCATGGCCAATCGCCGTGGTTCCGTTGCCATTGATGATGAAGGTGTTCCGGGCCAGTACAACGTATTGATTGAGAATGGCATCCTGAAAGGCTATATGCAGGACAAACTGAATGCCCGCTTAATGGGTGTTGCGCCAACAGGTAATGGTCGTCGCGAATCTTATGCACATCTACCAATGCCACGTATGACCAACACTTATATGCTCGCTGGTAAGTCTACTCCGCAAGAGATCATCGAATCCGTTGAGTACGGTATCTATGCTCCTAACTTTGGTGGCGGTCAGGTAGATATCACATCTGGTAAGTTTGTGTTCTCAACTTCCGAAGCCTATCTCATCGAAAACGGCAAAGTGACGACTCCGGTAAAAGGCGCAACGCTGATTGGTTCCGGTATCGAAACGATGCAGCAGATTTCGATGGTAGGTAACGATCTGGCGCTGGATAACGGCGTCGGTGTGTGTGGCAAAGAAGGGCAGAGTCTGCCAGTCGGAGTTGGCCAGCCAACGCTTAAAGTCGATAACTTAACGGTTGGCGGCACAGCGTAATATTCTACTTTCTCTCGTAATAATCAGCCGGGTTAACCCCGGCTTATTTATTTTCAATTTCGCCCATTTTACCCCACCTCTTTCCCGCGTCCTTTGTTGTCGCGTACCCCTTGATAAAGATGCGAAACCTTCACGAAATACTCGGTCAGATAGTTAATACAAACCTGTACTTTCAAAGGCAGCTTATCTTTTTCGGTATACAGCGCGTACACCGGGCGCGGATCGGATTGATAGCTCGGCATTAAGATCTCAAGCGTCCCATCATTGATCTCATCGATCACCCACATCAGTGGAACGTAAGCGATCCCGGCACCTATTTTTAGCCAGCGGCTTAACGTCATGGGATCGTTTGTGACAAAGCGACCTTGCGGGATCATACGTGTGGTGAGGCCTTCCGGGGCGATCAACTCAAACTCATTGTGCGGGCGAATGCTATATTCCAGCCAGGAATGGCTGGCAAGATCGGCAGGTTTTTCTGGTGTACCGTTTTGTTGCAGGTAGCTTTTTGCGGCACAAATTACCATCGGCATCGACCCGAGGCGGGTTGAGAACAGGCTTGAATCCTGCAATGCACCAACACGAATAACCACATCCAGGCCATCGGCAATCAGGTCCGGTGCCGGAATGCCCGTGACAAGATTTACTGTCAACTCAGGGTACTCTTTGAGCATGTCAGCGGTCATGGACGCGAGGACATTTTGTGCCATAGTTGAAGAACTTCCGATGCGCAGCGTGCCAATTGGTGTGTTGTTAAATGCATAAAGTTGTTCATGCACAGCCTGCGCTTCATGTAGCATCTTGCGGCAACCGAGGTAGTAAATTTTACCCGCTTCGGTCAGCCCAATACTGCGTGTGCTGCGGTTTAGCAGCTTGACCTGTAACTCATCTTCTAATTTGGAAACGGTTTGGCTGATGGATGATACGCTCATTTCCAACTGCCTGGCCGCGGCGGTGAAAGAGCCAAGTTCGACAACTTTGGCAAATACCGACATGCGTTTAAGTCTTTCCATTGTTCACTCTGAGTTAAAAGTGATTTAGATCACAGATTATAGATAACGGGCTAACTATTGCGGTAATATATTATTAACAACACGACCCGTATCACTCGTTAGCTCAGTATTCCTGGCCGTCCCAGGGTTTGTGTCTTCCGTATTTTCTGCAAGGTTAACATGAGTCTATTTCCCGTTGTCGTGATATTCGGTCTTTCTTTTCCGCCGATATTCTTCGAGCTAATTCTTTCGCTGGCGTTGTTCTGGTTGGTTCGCCGTCTGCTTACACCGACGGGAATTTATGATTTTGTCTGGCACCCGGCATTATTTAATACAGCGCTTTATTGCTGCCTGTTTTATCTGATCTCTCGTCTGTTTGTTTGAGGTTGATGTGAAAGCACTAACAAGAAAAATAACTCGTACTGCCATCACACTGATTCTGGTGCTGCTGGCTTTCATCGCTATTTTCCGTGCATGGGTGTTCTATACCGAATCCCCATGGACGCGTGACGCTCGCTTTACCGCAGATGTTGTCGCGATTGCGCCAGATGTATCGGGTTTAATCACCGATGTGAAGGTTCGTGACAACCAACTGGTGAAGAAGGACCAGATTCTGTTCACCATCGACCAGCCGCGTTATCAGAAAGCACTGGAGCAAGCGCAGGCCGATGTTGCCTACTACCAGGCTCTGGCCGGGGAAAAACGCCGTGAAGCAGGGCGTCGTAATTCATTAGGGACTCAGGCGATGTCGCGTGAGGAGATTGAGCAATCTAATAATGTGCTGCAGACCGTTTTGCATCAATTAGCGAAAGCTGAAGCGACCCGTGACTTGGCACAGTTGGATATGCAACGCACTATTATTCGTGCGCCAGCCGAAGGTTGGGTAACAAACCTTAATGTTTATACCGGTGAATTTATTACCCGTGGTTCCACTGCAGTTGCGCTGGTTAAACGCGGTACGTTCTACATTCTGGCCTATATGGAAGAAACCAAACTGGATGGTATTCGCCCGGGTTACCGTGTGCAAATCACGCCGCTTGGTAGTAATCGCGTATTGCGCGGAACCGTAGACAGCATTTCTGCCGGGGTAACCAACGCCAGCAGTACTCGAGACACCAAAGGGATGGCGACAGTTGATTCCAACCTTGAATGGGTGCGTCTGGCTCAGCGTGTACCGGTGCGAATTCATCTTGATGAACAACAGGCTAACCTTTATCCCGCCGGAACAACCGCAACTGTCGTGGTGACTGGAGATAAAGACCGCGATACCGACCACGACTCGGTATTCATCAAATTCATGCATCGTCTGCGTGAGTTCGGCTAAGCGTAGGTTGATATGTATTTTATCTCGCGGTTACATCTGCGCTTTGCTATCAAGCTGGCCTTTGCCATCGTATTGGCAATGTTTGTCGGGTTCCAATTCCAGCTCGAAACACCGCGCTGGGCGGTGCTGACAGCAGCTATCGTTGCGGCAGGCCCGGCGTTTGCCGCAGGCGGTGAACCTTATTCTGGTGCCATTCGTTACCGCGGGATGCTGCGTATTGTCGGCACCTTTATCGGTTGTTTTGCTGCCCTGTTTATTATCACCTTACTGATTCGTGCACCGGTAGTGATGCTGCTGGTTTGCTGTATCTGGGCCGGTTTTTGTACCTGGATTTCCTCACTGGTTAAAGTCGAGAATTCTTACGCGTGGGGGCTTTCCGGCTACACGGCGCTGATTATTATCGTCACAATTCAGGCCCACCCCCTTTTGACACCGCAGTTTGCGGTTGAGCGCTGCAGTGAAATCGTGATTGGTATTGTTTGCGCGATTCTTGCTGACTTGCTCTTTTCTCCACGTTCCATCAAACAAGAAATTGATCGCGAGTTAGATAATTTGCTGGTGGACCAATATCGGCTGATGCAGTTGTGTATTGCACATGGTGAAAAAGAAGAAGTCGATAAAGCGTGGGCTGGGCTTGTGCGCCGCACTACAGCTCTTGAAGGGATGCGTACCAATCTCAAAATCGAATCTTCACGTTGGGGGCGAGCAAACCGTCGCCTGAAGGCAATCAATACAATTTCGCTTACGCTCATCACGCAGGCCTGCGAAACCTATCTGATTCAAAACACGCGTCCGGAATTCGTCACTCCAGAGTTCCGCACGCTGTTTGAGACTCCGGTGGAAACCGCTGCTGATGTTCATAAGCAAATGAAGGTTGTCCGCAAAGTCATTTCCTATGCCGGTGAAAAAAATACGCCCGTCACCATCAGTAGTTGGGCTGGTACTGTCACCCGCTACATGTTGCTCAAACGCGGTGTGGCCAGCAATGTTCGTATCAGTGCGCTGGAAGAGGAAGTATTGAACCAGGAAGTGGTGGTCAAAGTGCAGTCTGCCGAAGGCCATCACGCGATGATCAACTTCTGGCGCACGACTGTTTCATGCCTGCTTGGGAGTTTGTTCTGGCTATGGACGGGTTGGACATCAGGAAGCGGCGCTATGGTTATGATCGCCGTCGTGACATCACTGGCGATGCGCTTACCCAATCCGCGTATGGTTGCGATCGACTTCTTATATGGAATGCTGGTGGCGCTACCGCTAGGTGCTTTCTACTTCCTGGTTGTCATTCCTTCTACGCAACAAAGTATTCTACTGCTGTGTATTAGCCTCGGTTTGCTTGGTTTCTTTATCGGGATTGAAGTACAGAAACGACGTCTGGGCTCGATGGGCGCATTGGCTGGGACAATCAACATCATTGTTCTCGATAACCCGATGACGTTCCACCTCAACACTTTCCTGGACGGCGCGTTGGGGCAAATTGTGGGCTGTTTCCTGGCATTGATGGTGATATTGCTGATTCGCGATAACTCGAAAGAACGCACCGGTCGTACATTGTTGAACCAGTTTGTCTCGGCTGCGGTTTCAGCACTCACTACCAATAAAAATCGCCGTAAAGAGAACCATCTTCCTGCGCTGTATCAGCAGCTTTTCTTGCTGCTTAATACCTTCCCGGGGGATATCGACCGCTACCGTTTAGCGCTGATCTTGATTATTGCTCACCAGAGATTGCGCGATGCGCCGATTCCGGTGAATGACGATCTTTCTGCTTTCCATCGCCAACTGCGCAACACGGCAGATCGCGTGATTTCTGCATCCAGCGACGACAAAAGGCGGCGTTACTTCCAGCAACTGCTGGAAGAATTAGATATCTACCAGGAGAAATTGCGGGTCTGGGAGGCACCGATACAGGTTACCGAACCGGTGAAACGCCTGGCGCATGTGCTGCATAAATACCAGCACGCATTCATCGCTGCCTGACCCGAGCCGACGCCATGCGTCGGCTTTTTTGTATCTATACTTATACCCGTCATACTTCAACTTGCAGATGCGTTGGCTGCGTTTGCTCACCCGAATCACTTACCAGAGTAAGCTCATCGGGATTCACTCGCTTGCCGCCTGCCTGCAACTCGAATTATTTTGGGTATATCAGATGCCCAATTCATAACAGGAGAAAACTATGACAAATCAGGCACTCCAGGACAGTGAATTATTCAACACTGGCTATCTCGTAAATGGTGAATGGCGCAAGCTGAGTGAAACTTTCGAGGTTATTAACCCCGCAACGGGCGAGGTTGTCGCCAAAGTCGCAAAGGCTGGTAAAAAAGAGGCTGAAGAAGCTATCACCGCTGCCGCTAAAGCCTTTCCCGCATGGCGTGCAAAAACCGCCAAAGAACGCTCCACCATTCTCTACCGTTGGTTCCAGTTGATAATTGAGAACAAAAGCTGGCTCGGCCGCTTGATGACTACCGAACAAGGCAAACCGTTGAAAGAGGCGGAAGGGGAAGTCGAGTACGCCGCGAGTTTTATTCAGTGGTTTGCGGAGCAGGCTAAACGGGCAAATGGTGAAATTATACCTGCGATCAAACCGGGCTCACGCATTCTCGCCACCCGTGAACCGATTGGCGTTGTAGCCGCCATTACTCCGTGGAATTTCCCGATGGCAATGCTGACCCGCAAACTCGGCCCGGCGCTCGCCGCGGGCTGTACCGGAATCATCAAGCCTGCTAATAACACGCCGCTATCGGCATTTGCTTTACTGGCGCTGGCGAAGAAAGCAGGCGTGCCTGATGGCGTGCTAAATGCTGTAGCCGGTAATACGCAAGAAATCAGCGACGCGATAATGGCGAGCCATGAAGTGCGGAAGATTTCGTTTACTGGATCCACCGCCGTTGGCAAAACGCTGGTGCGCAATGCTGCGGAAACCATGAAAAAAGTCTCCATGGAATTAGGCGGTAACGCGCCGTATATCGTCTTTGATGATGCCGATATTGATGAAGCCGTGAAAGGTGCGATTGCTAACAAATTCCGTAACGCCGGGCAGGTTTGCGTCAGTGTTAACCGTTTCTTTATTCAGGAAAAGGTTTACGACCAGTTCGTCAACAAGCTGGCCGATGCGGTTAAAGCCCTCAAAGTTGGGAATGGCCTGGAAGAGGGCGTCGCCATCGGGCCATTAATTGAGAAATCCGCAGTCGATAAGGTCTGTGAACACGTGGAAGATGCGCAAGCGAAGGGGGGCAAAGTACTGGTGGGTGGCAAGAGCCATGAATTGGGTGGCAATTTCTGGCAACCCACGGTGATTGTCGATGCTAATGACGACATGAAACTGGCGCAGGAAGAAACTTTTGGCCCGGTGGCTGCCTGTTTCCGATTCAAAACGGAAGAGGAAGTGATTGAGCGTGCGAACAATACGCCATTTGGTTTGGCAGCCTACTTCTATACTCAGAATCTGTCGCGCGTATTCCGTGTCTCTCAGGCGCTTGAAAGTGGGATGATAGGGATTAACGAATGCGCAGTTTCGACTGAACTGGGACCATTTGGCGGCGTGAAAGAGTCCGGTCTTGGTCGTGAGGGTTCGGTATTGGGTCTGGATGAGTTTCTGGAAGTCAAAACCTTGCATATTGGTGGGTTGTAGAGCGATTCGTTCTGGTTAAGGTGGCAAGCAATGAAAAAATACACCTTTGATTTTAGTCAGATAGAAGACCAGCCTGGATTCTATCGTCACTTTACCCAGGCATTTCAACTTGAGAAAAAGCAGGTCCACGATCTCGACAGCTTATGGGATGTGGTCGTCGGGGGCACTTTACCCCTCCCGGCGGAAATCGAGTTTGTTCATTTACCAGAGATGCAAAGGCGGCGTTACGGGGCTTTGATTTTGCTTTTTGACGAAGCAGAGGAAGAGCTGGAAGGGCAATTGCGCTTTAACGTGCGCGGCTAACGCTATTTTAGATATAAAAAAGCCCCCGCTAGCGGGGGCAAAGTCGTCAGAATTTGACGACGAGGGTTTATTTATACAGTTCAGCGGTGGCGTGCCAGCTATCGCCAGTACGTGCTTCGGTAATGCGATATGCCGATGCACCTTCTTTAGTCGCCTTCTGTGATAATTCCTGACGCATATCCATTGGCGCACTGCCAGTCTGACTGACAGAAATGCTACCCATAGATTGCATGTTTTGTGCTTGTTCGCTGTTTATCTGATGCGCGGCTGCGTTAGCGCCGAAAGAGATAACAGAGAAAAGGCTCAGTGCTGCGATGGTTAATTTGGTTTTCATGATGTCTACTCCTGAATTATGTTCTCAACGACCGGAAGGGTTTAACTGCGTTTATTGTTCTTGGGGCCGTCGTTTTGATTAATCGGTATTACTTATACCTGCCAGGCTTATTTATACAGCTCAGCAGTGGCGTGCCATGCATCACCAGAACGTGCTTCAACGATGCGATAAGAAGATGCACCTTTCGCTTCAGCTTTTTCATTCAGCATTTGGTGCATATCCATTGGTGCACTGCCTATTTGGCTTACAGAAACTGTGCCCATCGGCTGAAGATTCTGTGCCTGTTCTGCGTTAACAGATGTGGCTGCGAAAGCACCAAATGACAGCATTGAAAGCAGACTGGCGGCTACTACTGTTGATTTCATGTTCATAATTTTTACCTCGTCGTATTCTTTTATTTGGGTCCTCATTCCGTGACCCTCATCACAAAATCAAGTATACACTAATAACGTGGAAAATTAATACCACGCTAATTATTATCTATGAAACTTTACAATAATAGAGGTTTTCTTTATTACGTAAAGTTATTAAAAATGATCTTTTATTGCTTTGTTTATGTTAAATATAAGTAAAAACAATGAGATATCAGACTTTGACTTTTTGTGCGGTTCATCACATAACTTGCTGATGGGTTGGGTTTTTAAAGTAGGAGTAGATGTGAAGAATGAAATTTGCAGGCAGGTATAAGAAAACAGAAGGATGTTATCAAGCAGGTTGCTCCCGCCATTCAATAACAGCGGGAACAGCCGTTTTAAGACTTAAAGCTCTTGTTCGAAGAGCACCAGAATCGCTTCATAAAGCTCTTTAACCGTGAAGTCTTTGGCAGGCGTAGTAAAGATAGTGTCGTCTCCGGCAATCGTGCCCAGGATCCCTTCAGCTTTACCTAAAGAATCCAGTAGGCGTGCAATCAACTGTGCAGCACCCGGGCTTGTGTGGATAACGACAACGG
The DNA here is from genome assembly GCF_004366275.1 of Buttiauxella sp. BIGb0552. Taxonomy (NCBI): domain Bacteria; kingdom Pseudomonadati; phylum Pseudomonadota; class Gammaproteobacteria; order Enterobacterales; family Enterobacteriaceae; genus Buttiauxella; species Buttiauxella sp. BIGb0552. Next base: position 648,525 of record NZ_SODY01000003.1, on the reverse strand, counting down.
CATCGTTGTAATCAATATCCAGTACCAGATTTTTTAATGGACTGGATGTGGTCGGCACACCCAATTCAGCAGGCAAACAATACACCATTTCCATTTTTGCATTGCGAGTACGCACCGCGCCAAACTTGGTCAGCATGCGGGATACTTTGGACTGGTTAATGTTTTCGAAACCTTCATTTTGCAAGGCATGGACGATCTCGCCTTGAGAACTAAATTTCTCTTCTTTCAATAATGCTTTGAATGCTTTGACTAATTCTTCTTGTTTTGAGGAAATACGCATAGGTCACCCATATTCAGGTCAGCAAAGATAACATTATTATGCATTTAAATGAATTTTTATGCAAATCAATGGCTGGGTGTAAGCTTGAAATAATGTTATGAAAGGGGCTGATTTTATCAAATTTTGTTATCGAGAAACATGCCTTCGTCACGACTCGAAAATAAGTTGTTAGGTAAATTAAATGTTATCAAAATGATGTTGTTTTGCTGCGTAGGGAGGGGTAATGTAACCGCCTGTTGATGTGACAACATCAGGTTGTGACCGGGCGCTAAGGCGTCGTTTCCACCCGGCGAGTAAATGCAGCAGTAACGTTTCAGGATTGCGTAACTTCGCAAACCTTGAGCGGGAATATTGTAATTACCCCTTCTCTGGATTATGGTCGCCACCGCATGGAGTTACGGCACCTATTTGCTAACCATAATAAGGAGTTTAGGATGAAAGTTGCAGTCCTCGGCGCAGCAGGCGGAATTGGCCAAGCGCTTGCCCTTCTACTCAAGACCCAACTGCCTTCAGGTTCAGAACTCTCTCTGTATGATATTGCACCTGTAACCCCAGGTGTTGCAGTCGATCTGAGTCATATCCCGACCGATGTAAAAATCAAAGGTTTCTGTGGTGAAGATGCAACTCCTGCACTGGTTGGTGCGGATGTGGTGCTTATCTCTGCCGGTGTAGCACGTAAACCAGGTATGGACCGTTCTGACCTGTTTAACGTCAATGCGGGAATCGTGAAGAATCTGGTTCAACAGATTGCTAAAACTTGCCCTAAAGCCTGTATCGGTATTATCACAAACCCTGTGAATACCACCGTTGCTATTGCAGCGGAAGTGCTGAAAAAAGCAGGTGTGTACGATAAAAACAAATTATTTGGCGTAACTACGCTGGACATCATCCGCTCCAACACCTTTGTTGCTCAGCTGAAAGGCAAACTGCCGACCGATATCGAAGTCCCTGTTATTGGCGGACACTCTGGCGTGACTATTCTGCCACTGCTGTCTCAGATCCCAGGCGTAAGCTTCACTGAGCAGGAAGTTGCTGATTTAACTAAGCGTATTCAGAATGCAGGTACTGAAGTTGTAGAGGCGAAGGCTGGTGGCGGGTCTGCAACCCTGTCAATGGGTCAGGCTGCTGCACGTTTTGGTCTGTCTCTGGTTCGCGCGCTGCAAGGCGAAAGCAATGTGGTTGAATGTGCGTATGTTGAAGGCAATGGCGAGCACGCTCGTTTCTTCTCTCAGCCGCTGCTGCTGGGTAAAAACGGTATTGCAGAGATCAAATCTTACGGCAAACTGAGTGCGTTTGAGCACCAGGCGCTGGAAGGTATGCTGGATACCCTGAAGAAAGATATTACTCTTGGTGAAGAGTTCGTTAACAAGTAAACACCAGGCTTCAGAGATAAAAAAACCGGAACTGAGTTCCGGTTTTTTATTGCCTGTCATTCAGCATTTATCAGTTAGTGGCTGGATATTCCTGAATCGTCACTTGTAACGTCAGCTTCTTATCATCGCGCATTACTTCAACCGGAATGACTGAGCCTGGGCGAATTTCTGCCACCTGATCCATAGTGCCTAATGCCGAAATCGCTGGTTTATTGTTCACCGAAATAATCACGTCGTTAACCAGAAGGCCTGCTTTCGCCGCTGGACCGCCAGGTGAAACTTCGTTAACGATAATCCCCTGAATCTGATCAATGCCGGTAGCCGGGCCATGCAATGGTGTTATCTCACGCCCGCCAATACCTATGTAGCCACGAATCACGCGGCCATCGCGAATAAGCTTATCCATGATTTTGGTGGAAAGCTGAGTCGGGATTGCAAAGCCAATACCTTCCGGTGTTTCGCCGTCATTACTTTTATCAAACGACAACGTGTTAATACCCATTAACTCACCTAGTGAGTTAACCAGCGCACCGCCTGAGTTACCGTGGTTAATTGAGGCGTCAGTTTGCAGGAATGACTGGCGGCCTGAAGGGCTAAGGCCAATACGACCCGTCGCGCTGATTATCCCCTGCGTAATGGTCTGCCCAAGGTTATACGGGTTGCCAATCGCCATGACGACATCACCGATATGCGGCACCCGCTTATTGTTGATAGGAATAACGGGGAGGCTGGTGGCATTGATCTTCAACACAGCGAGATCGGTAAGGCTGTCGGAGCCAACCAGTAGCGCTTCAAACACACGGCCATCTTGCAGTGCAACGATGATTTGCTCGGCATCATTAATAACGTGTTTATTGGTAATGATGTAACCACGCTCGTCCATGATGACGCCTGAACCGAGAGTTTTAATTTCTAGCTGATTTTGCGAATTGTTACCAATGCTGCGGTTGTATACGTTCACCACAGCAGGCGCAGCGCGTCGCACCGCAGAGTTGTAGCTCACCGGAGTTTCATCAGCACTGTCAAACTTTGAGGGGGCTAAAGGGACGATTTTCTGGCGCAGCGTTGGTAATGCAACCAACAACAATCCAGCCACAATCAGGCCAATTACCACCGAGCGTAATATCTTTAGAAACATGGATTTGAATTAGTTAATAATAAGCCGGAAGCAGAATAGCATGAGTTAATCGGACATCGTACAGAGATGTCCGATTACTGATCAGATTAACGTACTAATAGATATATGCTCTCTTCACCACGCGCCACATGCAACGCAATGACGTCTGGTTTGCTTTCCAGAACCTTACGCATTTCCGCGATACTTGAGACCCGCTCGCGGTTCACGCCAATGATAAAATCATCTTTGTGTAACCCGGCTTGTGCCGCAGGTGTACCTTTTTCAACGCTGTCGAGTTTAATGCCCTTAGTGCCATCTTTTAACTGGCCATCACTCAGGGTTGCGCCTTGTAAGGCTGGCATAATCAGTTCTGCGTTGGCTGATGATGCAGTACTTTTATCCAGCGTCACGCTCACTTCCAACGGTTTCCCATCGCGCAGTAGGCCCAGTTTCACTACAGTTCCGGGTTCAGTTGTGGCGATTTTAGCTCGCAATTCAGCAAAACTACTGATGGCTTTGCCATTCAGGCTAGTAATCACATCACCGGCTTTCACGCCTGCTTTTGCTGAACCTGATTGCGGTAAGACTTCGCTGATGAACGCGCCACGCTGAGTTGTGAGGTTGAAGGCTTTAGCGATATCCGCACTCATCTCAGTACCTTTAATACCGAGCAAGCCGCGTTTGATTTCACCAAATTCCATCAGTTGTTTAGCCAGGGTTTGCGCCATATTACTTGGAATAGCAAAACCGATACCGACACTACCGCCGCTTGGCGCGAGAATCGCGGTATTAATGCCGATAAGCTCGCCGTTCAGGTTCAGCAACGCGCCACCGGAGTTACCACGGTTAATGGAAGCATCTGTCTGAATAAAGTTTTCTAACCCTTCAAGGTTAAGACCACTACGACCGAGTGCTGAAACGATACCTGATGTGGCTGTTTGCCCAAGGCCAAATGGGTTACCTACGGCTACCGCGAAATCACCAACGCGCAACTTGTCTGAATCAGCCACGGCGATTTGCGTCAGGCCACTCGCATTCTGGATTTGAATCAGTGCGATATCACTTTGGTCATCACCGCCAATTAATTTGGCATCAAACTCACGTCCATCATTTAACTGCACGCTGATTTTCTCAGCATGGTTAATGACGTGATTATTTGTTAACACATAGCCTTTCTCTGCATTGATGATGACGCCAGAGCCAAGACCTTCAAATGGCTGAGATTCCGATGGTGGCATGTCATCACCAAAGAACTTTTTAAACTCTTCTGGGACTTTCTGGCTCGGTGCTGCAGCTGTGCCTTCTACCTGCACGCTGACTACCGCGGGTAATACTTTTTCCAGCATTGGTGCAAGGCTTGGTATTGCTGCCTGGCCCGGAACTTGTGCTGGCAACGCCGCATTTACCTGCGATGCAATACCGAAAGTTAGTCCGATACTTATCGCTAATGCACTCAACAACAGTGTTTGTTTCTTCATTGGTGGCTTGCTCTCGTGACCTGGAAAAAGGAAAACCCGACCGACCTGTCATCTATCAAGCTACAGGGGATGACACTCCGATGTTATTGAAATATCAACCGGGTAACAATGTTGTTATAGAGTGATGAGATACTAGTAAATGATAGCTGTGCGTGAGAGAGATTGGGGTACGAAAACCGTACCCCAGGAAAAAAATACAGAATTGTGATTAATCGCGTTTTGCGCGTTCGGTACGCAGCAAACCGGATGCGCCATCGGAATAGTCACGCGGCATTTGAACCGGTGCCTGATCGTTGCTGGCTTCAGACTCAGCGAGGCGGTTACGGAATGGATTCGCTTCTGCTGACATTTCTGGCAACAAGCTGCTGGAGCTTTTTGCCATGTGTTGATAAAGCTGGCGGTAATCATCAGCCATGTTATCGAGCAATTCGGCACTACGTGCAAAATGGCTGACTAACTCTTCACGATACTCTTCAAGTTCCGCTTTGTTTTTCTCAATCTCGTACTGCATAGCTTGCTGCTGACGCAGCTTGCGGTTGCCGAAACGCATAGCAACTGCACCAACGATGATGCCAACAACTAACCCAATTAGCGCATATTCCCAGGTCATGAACTTCTCCCGTTGTATTGTGTTTCCGTAGGGTAATGTAGCCACTATAACCGTTAACCTAAGAGAAGTGGAATCCTGACGCAGCATCGCTTAGGGTAGAACGGCCTTTTTTTCGACAACCGTCCTTTTTTGAGCATTAAGTAAACGGCAATCCGATTTTTAAGGGAATACCATAATACCATGCAAAATCTCTCCCCTGCATCGCGCTACCAACAAGCCCTGACCGAGGGCAGCTATCAACCGGATGATGTGCAACGTGAGGCTGTCGCCAGACTGGACGTCATTTGGCAGGCATTAACCAGTCAAACGCCAACAGTGGCAGCTAGCGGTAATTTCTTTGGCAAACTCTTTGGTAAACGTAGCGCTTCGACAAATCAGGAGCCTGTCCGTGGGCTGTATATGTGGGGTGGAGTGGGGCGAGGGAAAACTTGGTTAATGGATATGTTTTTTCAGAGTTTACCTGGCGAACGCAAGCTACGGTTGCACTTTCATCGATTCATGCTGCGTGTACATGAAGAACTGGCTGAGTTACAGGGGCAAATAGATCCACTGGAAGTCATTGCAGACCGCTTCAAATCCCAGACGGACATTCTTTGTTTTGATGAGTTTTTCGTGTCGGATATCACGGATGCGATGTTGCTCGGCACGCTAATGCAAGCGCTGTTTGCTCGCGGTATTACGCTTGTGGCTACATCCAATATTCCGCCGGATGATCTGTATCGTAACGGTCTACAGAGGCCGCGATTTATCCCTGCGATTGACGCGATAAAGCGCCACTGTGAAATCATGAACGTTGATGCGGGTATCGATTATCGCTTGAGAACGTTGACCCAGGCCCATTTATGGCTTTCCCCACTTAATGACGAAACCGCAGGGCAAATGGAAAAACTCTACACAGCGCTGGCCGGTGCGGCGCGGGAAGGAGAGCCAGTGCTGGAAATTAATCATCGTCCATTAGCCACTTTAGGTCTTGCCAATCAAACGCTTGCTGTTGATTTCAATACGTTGTGTGTCGATGCTCGCAGTCAGCATGACTACATCGCATTGTCGCGTCTGTTCCATACCGTGATGTTGTTTAATGTACCGGTAATGAATACGCGTAATGAAAATGAAGCGCGTCGCTTCATCGCACTGGTAGATGAGTTTTACGAACGTCACGTCAAGCTGGTGGTATCAGCACAAGTTTCGCTGTTTGATATTTACCAGGGGGAAAGGCTGCGCTTTGAGTTCCAGCGCTGCCTGTCGCGCCTGCAGGAAATGCAAAGTGAAGAGTATTTGCGGTTGCCACATATGCCTTAAACGGCAATGTGCAATTGGGGCTGACTATAAAGTGAGACAAAAACGACAAAAAGGTTCGACCTTTAGGGGCGACTTCCCTATAATCTTGCGACCCCACGTTACAACCAAAGTTTTTTTCCCAAAACTTGGTCGTGCTGGCATTGGCTATTCGAAGGGGTAGGTTTGCCGGACTTTGTCGTGTGAACCTTGAACTGATTTTAAACGTTTGGGTGAACACCTACGTGTAACTATATATTGGGTAAGCTTTTAATGAAAACTTTTACAGCTAAACCAGAAACCGTACAGCGCGACTGGTTCGTTGTTGACGCTGACGGTAAGACCTTAGGTCGTCTGGCTACTGAATTGGCTAGCCGTCTGCGCGGTAAGCACAAAGCGGAATACACTCCGCACGTTGATACTGGTGATTACATCATCGTTCTGAACGCAGAAAAAGTTGCTGTAACCGGCAACAAGCGTACTGACAAAGTGTATTACCGCCACACCGGCTACGTCGGTGGTATCAAACAAGCGACCTTTGAAGAGATGATTGCTCGCCATCCTGAGCGTGTGATTGAAATCGCGGTTAAAGGCATGCTGCCAAAGGGCCCGCTGGGCCGTGCTATGTTCCGTAAACTGAAAGTTTACGCGGGCACCGAGCACAACCACGCGGCACAGCAACCGCAAGTTCTGGACATTTAATCGGGATTATGGCAATGGCTGAAAATCAATACTACGGCACTGGTCGCCGCAAAAGTTCTGCAGCTCGCGTTTTTATCAAACCGGGCAGCGGTAAAATCATCATCAACCAACGTTCTCTGGAACAGTACTTCGGTCGTGAAACTGCCCGCATGGTAGTTCGTCAACCGCTGGAATTGGTTGATATGGTTGAGAAATTCGATCTGTACATCACTGTTAAAGGTGGTGGTACTTCTGGTCAGGCTGGTGCGATCCGTCATGGTATCACCCGCGCTCTGATGGAGTACGACGAGTCCCTGCGTGGCGAACTGCGTAAAGCTGGTTTCGTTACTCGTGATGCTCGTGAAGTTGAACGTAAGAAAGTCGGTCTGCGTAAAGCACGTCGTCGTCCTCAGTTCTCCAAACGTTAATTGTCGTCTGCTTTTGCAGAATACAATTTGCGAAAAAACCCGGTCTTGTACCGGGTTTTTTTATGCCTGAAAATTATATTTAGTGTTGCTAACTTCATGATAGCACTAGCTTTTCAGTCAAAATCCAGATCCATCCCCCACAAAACCCGTAAAATCTGGTAAACTATCAACCAATTTTCTGCCCTCATGTCGGCATCAGTTTGTTTTTGCCTCTTTTTTGGCAACTGGTGGTGTTCCGGCGTCTTGGGTATCAAACGGTCAGGTTAGTTGCCGCTTGCGGCTATTAGCAGTAATTTTCTGATAAACTTGGAGGTTTTCATGGCTGTCGCTGCCAACAAACGTTCGGTGATGACGCTGTTTTCCGGTCCTACTGACATCTATAGTCACCAGGTGCGTATCGTACTGGCTGAAAAAGGTGTTAGCGTTGAAATTGAGCATGTGGAAACGGATAACCTGCCTCAGGATCTGATTGACCTCAACCCAAATCACAGCGTACCGACCCTGGTTGACCGCGAACTTACCCTGTGGGAATCCCGCATCATCATGGAATATCTTGATGAGCGTTTCCCGCACCCACCATTAATGCCGGTTTATCCGGTTGCACGTGGTGAAAGTCGCCTGTACATGCATCGTATCCAGAAAGACTGGTATTCACTGATGCACATCGTGATGAACGGTTCTGCTCAAGAAGCTGATGCTGCACGCAAGCAATTACGTGAAGAACTACTGGCCATCGCACCTGTATTTACTCAGAAACCTTTCTTCCTGAGTGATGAATTCAGCCTGGTAGATTGCTACCTGGCGCCGCTGCTGTGGCGTTTGCCGCAGATGGGTATTGAGTTGACAGGCGCGGGTTCTAAAGAGATGAAAGGCTATATGACTCGCGTGTTTGAGCGTGATTCATTCCTCGCTTCTTTGACCGAACCTGAGCGCGAAATGCGTCTTCAGACCCGGGGCTAATTGATGGAAATGTCGCAATTGTCACCACGTCGTCCTTATCTGCTTCGTGCTTTTTACGAGTGGCTACTGGATAACCAGCTCACACCGCACTTGGTTGTGGATGTGACATTGCCAGGCGTGCATGTGCCTATGGAATATGCACGTGACGGGCAAATTGTCCTGAATATCGCGCCGCGAGCGGTAGGAAACCTGGAGCTAGCCAATAGTGATGTGCGTTTTAATGCGCGTTTCGGTGGTGTGCCACGTCAGGTGTTTGTTCCTATGGCTGCGGTTCTGGCTATTTACGCGCGTGAAAATGGTGCTGGCACCATGTTCGAGCCGGAAACCATCTATGACGAAGATGGTGAAAGTCATAACGATATTGAGCAGCAACCATCGGATTCAGAAATGGTGATGCAGGTGATCGATGGCTCACGCCCCGATCACGATGAAGATGACGATGGTCCGGATGATGAGCCCCCACCACGTGGTGGCCGTCCGGCATTACGCGTTGTGAAGTAACTCGCGAAATCATGCCCCTCAAAGTGCAAATCGAAGCCAGTCTTATGACTGGCTTTTTATTGTCTTAAACAAGCTGACAGACTGCATCTTTACGTAAGACATGATTTGCTGTGTTATGATTCGGCTATATTATTTGCGATGCTTCTTCCATAAACGGCCGATTCTGACGCTATGAGTACATTTGACGAGCAACCACCTGAGACGACTGAGACCATCGGTCATACGATGCGCCGTCGCCCGCTTGCGCGTAAAAAGCTCTCGGAAATGGTGGAAGAAGAGCTTGAGCAGATGATTCGCCGACGTGAATTTGCCGAGGGTGAGCAATTGCCTTCCGAACGCGAACTGATGGCATTTTTCAATGTTGGACGCCCGTCGGTACGCGAAGCGCTGGCGGCACTTAAAAGAAAAGGTCTGGTGCAAATTAGTAACGGAGAGCGCGCTCGCGTTTCTCGTCCTTCTGCAGATACCATCATTGGTGAGTTGTCTGGTGTAGCGAAAGATTTCCTTTCGCGTCCTGGCGGAATTGCGCACTTTGAACAATTGCGTATGTTTTTTGAATCTAGCCTGGTTCGCTATGCCGCTGAATTTGCCACAGACGATCAAATAGCTCGTCTTGGAAAAGCGCTGGAGATGAACAACCAGGCCCTGGATGATAACGATCTGTTTATTCGATCCGATATCGAATTCCACCGGGAATTGGCGGAGATCCCTGATAATCCGATCTTTATGGCAGTGCATGTCGCATTGCTAGACTGGTTGATTGCGGCGCGTCCAACGGTTTCTCAGGACGTTCTTCATGCCCACAACAACATTAGCTATCAACAGCATATTGAGATTTATAACGCGATTCAGGCTCGTGATCCTGATGCTGCTGACGCGGCATTAAAAGTTCATTTGAAAAGCGTGTTCGCCTCCTACTATCCCACGCCGCGCAAACGCACTTCCAAGAAGTAGCCAACTTTAATCTGAGATCCCTCGCACGATTTTTTAGTACGTCTCATTAACCATCATAATTTCATATGAGCAAGATCGCATCCTGAGCGCTCAGTGATGTGGTGTTTACTTTTTGATCTGGTATAACAGGTATAAAGGTATATCGTTATGTTAAGAAACCAGACAACAATAGAGGCGTATATGACACAGAATCTTCGCGGTGTGATGCCCGCACTGCTTACTCCGTTCAATCAGCAACAACAGGTAGATACCGACAGCTTGCGCCGTCTGGTTCGTTTCAATATTGAACAGGGTATAGATGGTATCTACGTAGGAGGATCGACAGGAGAGGCCTTTCTACAGAGTGCGCAGGAACGTGAGCAAGTGCTCGAAATCGTTGCTGAAGAAGCCAAAGGGAAAATAACTCTGATTGCGCATGTAGGCAGTATCAGTACTCATGAGAGCCAGGTGCTGGCGAGTGCCGCACGCCGCTACGGTTTTGATGCCGTCTCCGCCGTAACACCATTCTACTATCCATTTAGTTTCAATGAACATTGCGATCACTACCGCGCAGTAATTGATGCATCTGAAGGTTTGCCAATGGTGGTCTACAACATACCAGCATTAAGTGGCGTGAAACTCACTCTCGAGCAAATTGATACCTTAATCAATTTGCCGGGTGTGGGAGCATTAAAACAGACGTCGGGTGATCTCTACCAAATGGAACAGATCCGTCGTGCCCATCCAGATCTGGTGCTCTACAACGGTTATGACGAGATCTTTGCATCTGGTCTGGTTGCAGGAGCAGATGGTGGTATTGGTAGTACTTACAACGTAATGGGATGGCGCTACCAGGCAATCAGGCAAGCAGTTCAGAGCGGCGATATGCAACGTGCCAGTCAGCTTCAAAGTGAATGTAATAAAGTTATTGATGTACTGATTAAAGTGGGTGTTTTCCGTGGACTGAAAACTTTACTGCATTACATGGATGTTGTTGCTGTACCGCTGTGTCGCAAACCATTCTCGCCAGTGGAAGAGCATTATCTACCAGAGCTTAAAGCACTCGCAGCCCAGCTTCAGGAAGAACGTGTAGCGTTCTGAATGAGATAAATAAACCATGGTGTTGTAAACCATACCTAATCAGACCCAACTAAAGGACGAGTTTTTACGAACTCGTACCGGGAGTGCTTTATGAATAACACTGCCCAACGGATCCCGTGGTATCGCCATTTAACTAAGCCGCAATGGAAAGCATTTTCAGCCGCCTGGATTGGCTACTTATTGGATGGTTTTGATTTTGTCTTGATAGCGTTAGTACTAACTGAAATTCAAAGTGAATTTGGCCTTACCACTGTTCAGGCGGCGAGTTTGATCTCTGCGGCCTTTATCTCGCGCTGGTTTGGCGGTCTGGTTCTAGGTGCAATGGGCGATCGTTATGGCCGAAAGCTTGCGATGATAACCAGCATCGTGTTGTTCTCTTTCGGTACGCTGGCATGCGGCTTTGCTCCAGGCTTTACGACGATGTTTCTTGCTCGTCTGCTGATTGGCATGGGGATGGCTGGTGAATATGGGTCTAGTGCCACCTATGTCATCGAAAGCTGGCCTAAACATATGCGTAATAAGGCGAGTGGCTTTCTTATCTCAGGCTTCTCTGTAGGAGCGGTAATTGCAGCTCAAGTATATAGCGTTGTGGTACCGGCATGGGGCTGGCGCGCGCTGTTCTTCATCGGTATTTTGCCTATTATCTTTGCGCTCTGGCTGCGTAAAAATATTCCGGAAGCAGAAGACTGGAAAGAGAAGTTTGCTGATACAAAACCAACCAAAACCATGGTGGATATTTTGTACCGTGGCGAGCATCGGGTTATCAATATTGGCCTGACAGTTGTCGTTGCAACGGCGCTTTATTTCTGCTTTGCCGGTAACCTTGGTAACGCGGTACTTATTGCTGTACTAGGTTTGATATGTGCTGCGGTGTTCATCAGCTTTATGGTGCAAAGCAGCGGTAAGCGCTGGCCAACAGGTGTCACACTGATGGTTGTGGTGTTCTTTGCCTTCCTTTACTCATGGCCTATTCAGGCACTGTTACCAACATATCTGAAAACTGAGCTGGCCTATGACCCAAAAACCGTTGCACATATCCTGTTCTTTAGCGGTTTTGGTGCTGCAGTCGGTTGCTGTGTAGGTGGTTTCCTCGGTGATTGGTTAGGTACTCGCAAAGCTTATGTCTGCAGTCTCCTGGCGTCGCAATTATTGATTATTCCGGTATTTGCCATTGGTGGAGGTAACATTTGGGTGCTGGGTCTGCTGTTGTTCTTACAACAGATGTTGGGGCAAGGAATCGCAGGTATTTTACCAAAACTGATTGGTGGTTATTTCGATACCGAACAGCGTGCTGCGGGTCTGGGCTTTACCTATAACGTTGGTGCGCTGGGTGGTGCACTGGCTCCGATAATTGGCGCCACTATTGCTCAGCGCCTCGATTTAGGCACTGCACTTGCGTCGCTTTCGTTTAGCCTGACCTTTGTAGTCATTCTGCTGATTGGCCTGGATATGCCATCACGGATTCAGCGCTGGATTCATCCTGAAGCAGTACGGACTCACGATGCAATAGATGGGAAGCCGTTTAGTGGGGCTGGTGTTGTTAAAGAAGGGGCGGTTAAGGGACCGATGATGCACAAAGCTGTGAAATAAAGCAGTCTGATAGAACATAAAAAAGCCCGGTGATTTTCATATCACCGGGCTTTTCGTATTGATAAGTCAGGTAAGCGAATCGCTACCTGACAGACAAATTACACTTCAAGGAAGTTCAGTATCCCGTCAGCCGCTTTACGGCCTTCAGCGATTGCAGTTACCACCAGATCGGAACCACGAACAGCGTCACCGCCAGCAAAGATTTTCGGGTTGCTGGTCTGGAATGGATTATCACTACCTTCCGGTGCCAGAATACGGCCCTGGCTATCGAGTTCAACACTATGTTTTTCCAGCCACTGCATGGCATGTGGACGGAAACCAAACGCCATAATCACCGCATCGGCAGGCACAACGTGTTCTGAACCAGCGACAATTTCTGGACGACGGCGGCCATTGGCATCCGGTGCACCCAGCTCAGTTCGAGCCACTTTCACACCCGATACGCGACCGTTGCCATTCACTTCGACACCCAGTGGCTGCACGTTGAACTGGAACTCAACACCTTCTTCACGCGCATTTTTCACTTCGCGTTTAGAGCCCGGCATGTTCTCTTCATCACGGCGGTAAGCACAGATGACGTGCGTTGCACCCTGGCGAATAGAACTACGCACGCAGTCCATCGCGGTATCACCACCGCCAAGTACCACAACGCGTTTGCCTTCCATATTCACATACGGCTCTTCTGGTGAGTCGCCGAAGCCCATGATCTTTTTGGTGTTAGCAATGAGGAACGGTAGGGCGTCAAATACGCCTGTTGCATCTTCATTCTCTAAACCACCGCGCATTGACTGATAAGTGCCAACACCCAGGAACACGGAATCATACTCTTTCAGCAGGTCGTCAATCTGAACGTCACGGCCCACTTCGGTGTTCAACTTGAATTCGATGCCCATGCCACTGAAGATTTCGCGGCGTTTGGTCATCACTTCTTTTTCCAGCTTGAACGCTGGAATACCGAAGGTCAGCAGGCCACCAATTTCTGGGTGACGGTCATAAACCACAGCTTTCACACCGTTACGTGCCAGCACATCAGCACATGCAAGCCCAGCAGGGCCAGCACCGATGATGGCAACACGCTTGCCGGTTTGCTTAACGCCCGTCAGGTCTGGTTTCCAGCCCATCTCAATCGCTTTATCGTTGATATAGCGCTCGATGTTACCGATGGTGACGGCACCAAACTCGTCGTTCAGCGTACAAGAACCTTCGCAAAGACGGTCTTGTGGGCAAACACGTCCACACACTTCCGGCAGGCTGTTTGTCTGGTGAGACAGTTCAGCCGCTTCAATAATGCGCCCTTCGTTGGCAAGCTTCAGCCAGTTTGGAATGTAGTTATGAACCGGGCATTTCCATTCACAGTACGGGTTGCCACAAGACAAACAGCGGTCTGCCTGTGCTTTGGCTTGGCCTTCTGAGAACGGCTCGTAAATTTCCACAAATTCAATTTTACGGATCTTGAGCGGTTTCTTTGGCGGATCAACGCGCTGTAAGTCGATAAATTGATAAACGTTTTGACTCATCGTGACCTCTTACTGCGCCTGCACCCGCAGCTCAGCTGCGGAACGACTGCGGTGACCCAACAATGCTTTAACATCACTGGACTTCGGTTTAACCAACGTGAATTTCGAGGCAAATTCCGGCCAGTTAGCCAGAATTTCTTCGCCGCGCTGGGAACCCGTCAGTTGCACATGCTCGGTAATCATTCCGCGCAGGTGTTCTTCGTGAATAGCCAGCTCATCAACGTTGAGCAGTTCAACCAACTCAGGGTTAACGCGTTTACGGAAATCACCATCTTCATCAAGCACGTAAGCGAAACCACCGGTCATACCTGCACCAAAGTTCACGCCCGTCTTGCCGATGACACAGACAATGCCGCCAGTCATGTATTCACAACCGTTATCGCCAATGCCTTCTACCACGGTAATCGCACCGGAGTTACGCACAGCGAAACGCTCACCCGCACGGCCTGCAGCATAAAGTTTGCCGCCTGTTGCACCGTACAAGCAGGTGTTGCCTATGATTGTTGCTTCGTGGCTGCGGAAGAATGAACCTACCGGAGGACGCAGCGAGATCAAACCGCCAGCCATACCTTTACCGACGTAGTCGTTGGCATCGCCAGTCAGGTGTAACTCAACGCCACCGGCGTTCCATACACCAAAGCTTTGCCCGGCAGTACCGCTGAAATGCGCTTTAATCGGATCGGCTGCAAGCCCCTGGTCGCCATTATGCTGTGCAATATAACCAGACAATGTGGCACCCACTGAACGGTCAGTGTTGCGGATATCAAACCAGAACGTTTTGCTCTGCTTGTCATCAACATACTGCTTCGCCTGAGCGAGCAGTTGAGCGTTCAGGTCGCCTTTATCGAATGGCGGGTTCGTTTCGGTCCAGTAGACTGCTTTGCCCGGCATAGGCTCCGCTGTTTTCAGCAGATTCGACAGATCCAGGTTTTGTTGTTTGGCAGTGAAACCGTCCAGCTCTTTGAGCAGGTCAGTACGGCCAATCAAGTCAACCAGGCGCTTCACGCCTAACTGCGCCATCAACTCACGTGTTTCACGGGCAATGAATTCAAAGTAGTTTGTCACTTTGAATGGCAGGCCGTGATAGTGGTTTTTACGCAGTTTTTCATCCTGAGTTGCAACACCGGTTGCGCAGTTGTTCAGGTGGCAAATACGCAGGTATTTACAACCCAATGCGACCATTGGACCGGTACCGAAACCAAAGCTTTCTGCGCCAAGAATCGCGGCTTTGATGATGTCTAAGCCCGTTTTCAGGCCGCCATCAACTTGCAGGCGAATCTTATGACGCAGGCCGTTCGCAACCAGTGCCTGTTGTGTTTCCACCAGACCCAGTTCCCACGGGCAACCTGCATATTTCACTGACGACAGCGGGCTTGCACCGGTACCACCGTCGTAACCGGCGATAGTAATCAGGTCGGCATAGGCTTTCGCCACACCTGTTGCGATGGTGCCAACGCCTGGTTCGGAAACCAGTTTGACAGAGATCATCGCCTTCGGGTTGACCTGTTTCAGGTCGAAAATCAGCTGCGCCAAATCTTCGATAGAGTAGATATCGTGGTGCGGCGGAGGTGAAATCAGCGTAACGCCAGGTACGGAATAACGCAGTTTTGCGATATACGGCGTAACTTTATCACCCGGCAACTGACCACCTTCGCCAGGCTTAGCACCCTGAGCGACTTTAATCTGGATAACATCGGCGTTCACCAGGTAAGCCGGGGTCACACCGAAGCGGCCAGAAGCGACCTGTTTGATACGGGACACTTTATTGGTGCCGTATCGCGCAGGGTCTTCACCACCTTCACCGGAGTTGGAGTTGCCGCCGATGCTGTTCATCGCTTCTGCCAGCGATTCGTGTGCTTCCGGGCTCAATGCACCGATAGACATCGCAGCAGTATCGAAACGTTTATAAAGCTCAGTGGCAGGCTCAACATCTTCAATCTTGACTGTTTCATCTTGCGGGTTCAGAGCAAGCATATCGCGCAGTGTTGCCACCGGGCGCTCGTTCACAAGTTTCGCGTACTCTTGATAATCTTTGTATTCGCCACTGTTTACTGCTTTTTGCAGCGTCTGAACCACGTCCGGGTTGTAAGCGTGATATTCACCACCGTGAACGTATTTCAGTTGCCCGCCCTGGTCCAGCGGCTTGCGAGCGAGCCATGCGCGCTTAGACAGGTTCAACAAATCTTGTTGGAAGTCGTTAAAGCCTGCACCACCAATACGGCTGACAACGCCCTGGAAACACAGCTCAGAAACTTCTTTATGCAGGCCGACCGCTTCAAACAGCTTCGAGCAACGATAAGAGGCGATAGTCGAGATGCCCATTTTGGACATGATCTTGTACAGACCCTTGTTGATACCGTTGCGGTAGTTCTGCATGACTGCACGGTACGGCTTTTCGATAGCAGTGCTGTCGACTAACTTCGCCAGTGTTTCGTAGGCGAGGTATGGATAGATTGCCGTCGCACCAAAACCGAGCAGAACAGCGAAGTGGTGCGGGTCACGCGCACTTGCCGTTTCAACGATAATGTTCGCATCGCAACGCAGATTTTTCTCGACCAGGCGAGTCTGTATCGCGCCAACCGCCATCGGCGCCGGAACGGGCAGGCGATCTTTCGCGATGTTACGGTCAGACAGCACTAACAGAACCGTGCCGTTGCGAACCATGCGTTCAGCTTCATCGCACAGTGTATTGACGGTTTCGTGGAGCGACTGGGTGGAAGCATCGTAAGTGATGTCCAGCGTGTCAGCCCGATAATGCTCTTCTTCAAGCGTTGTCAGCTGCTGGAAATCAGACCATAACAGAATTGGCGATTTGAAGCTCAGGCGGTGAGCCTGGCCTTCTGCTTCACAGAAGACGTTCATTTCGCGGCCAATGCTGGTTGCCAGTGACATAACGTGCGCTTCACGCAGCGGGTCGATTGGCGGGTTAGTTACCTGCGCAAACTGCTGACGGAAGTAGTCGTAAATAATACGTGGCTGGCTAGAAAGTACAGCAAACGGGGTGTCGTCACCCATTGAACCCACAGCTTCCTGGCCATTCTCACCCAGTACACGAATCACAGAATCCAGCTCTTCTACGCTGTAGTTAAACTGTTTCTGGAAGCTTGCGAGGGTATCGTCATCCATTTCACGGGAGCCAACTTCTTCGTCTGGTAAATCTTCAAACGGCACCAAGCGACGGACGTTGTTTTCCATCCACTCTTTATACGGGTGGCGGCTCTTCAAATCGGCATCGGTTTCAGCTGAATGCAGAATTCGGCCAATACGCGTATCGATAACCATCAACTCGCCAGGACCGACACGGCCTTTCTCGATGACTTCGTCAGGCTGGTAATCCCAGATCCCCACTTCAGAAGCACAAGTGATCAGCTTATCTTTAGTGATGACGTAGCGCGCCGGGCGCAGGCCGTTACGGTCCAGGTTACAGGCGGCGTAGCGCCCATCGGACATAACGATACCGGCCGGGCCATCCCATGGCTCCATATGCATGGAGTTAAAGTCGAAGAAGGCGCGTAACTCTGGGTCCATGTTCGGGTTGTTCTGCCAGGCTGGTGGAACCAGTAAACGCATGGCGCGAACAATATCCATACCGCCTGCTAACAGCAGCTCGAGCATGTTATCCATGGAGCTTGAATCGGAACCGGTTTCGTTCACGAATGGCGCTGCGTCATGCAAATCCGGAATCAATGGAGTCTGGAACTTGTAGGTACGGGCACGTGCCCACTGGCGGTTACCGGTGATGGTGTTGATTTCACCGTTGTGCGCCAGGTAGCGGAACGGCTGAGCTAGCGGCCAGCGTGGTACGGTGTTGGTGGAGAAACGTTGGTGGAACAGGCAAATAGCTGATTCCAGGCGTAAGTCCGCCAGGTCCAGGTAAAAGCGCGGCAAATCTGCCGGCATACACAGACCTTTATAGATGTTAACCAGGTTGGAGAGACTACAAACGTAGAAGTCTTTATCCTGGATGCGTTTCTCAATGCGGCGGCGGGCGATAAACAGGCGACGTTCCATATCACGTGGGCGCCAGCCAGCCGGAGCATTAACAAAAATTTGTTCGATGCGAGGTTTTGAGGAGAGGGCGATTTCACCGAGTACGTCTTCATTGGTTGGCACTTCGCGCCAGCCGACAATCGACAAGGTCTCGTTTTGCAACTCTTCTTCAACGATGCGGCGGCTTGCACTTGCCAGCGCGTCGTCTTTGTTTAAGAAAATCATGCCTACCGCATAATTTTTTGCCAAACGCCAACCACGTTCTTCCGCAACGATTCGGAAGAAACGGTCAGGTTTTTGCAACAGCAGGCCACAACCATCACCGGTTTTACCATCGGCGAGGATTGCTCCACGGTGTTGCATTCGGGCCAGTGCGTGAATAGCAGTACGCACTACCTTGTGGCTAGGTTCGCCTTCTATGTGGGCGATCAGGCCGAAACCACAGTTATCCTTCTCAAGGGATTTATCGTACAACATATCAGTGAACCTCCCCAGGCTCTACGTGATTCCCGATACCGATTGCGTCCAGACGCAGCAAGGGCATGGCGACGGGGTTTGCGCATCTACGCTCACCTCGCGTGTCGCCCTCTTTATGTCTAACGCATCCGGTTGCACAAGTATTGAGGACTTGCTTTAGAGGGAATCTTAATTACTGCATAAATATGGTGGGCACAGAACCCACCCAGAAAGCTTCCAGCGGATTTCCAAGTTATCGGGAAAGCGCACACAGGTCAAATGGCATTCTTATTTATACGATTATGTGCTAAATGGTATTTAACATCATGAATGTAAACATTTTATTATCATTTTTATCGTATTTAAGCGGCAGGAGGATCGCCTGGGTATTGTGATCTCTCTCACTATCTGGCGGGCTGCAAAATTCCAGACCGTGCTGGCAATGCTTAAGTTGGCAGGATCTTGTGCTATCAATGAGGTCTGGCGTGTTGTATGCCACTGTTTTTCACAAGGGCACATATTCTTTAAAAATAGAGGGTCAATATAAGGAAAAGTAATCATCTTATGCGTGCGTAAAATTGCACTAATTTTGCATTGTTATGCAACAGATAAAGCTGCGCCAAAGCGATTGATCCAGGTCATCGCTAAATTGGTCAGATAATGGCAGGCTACGTCCCTTTTACAGGGCGGCCCATCAGATTATGCAGTTACAAAAATTAGTCAATATGTTTGGTGGGGATCTTCAGCGTCGTTACGGCCATAAGGTCCATAAACTCACGCTGCACGGCGGTTTCAGTTGCCCAAACCGAGACGGCACTATCGGGCGTGGCGGCTGTACTTTTTGCAATGTGGCCTCTTTTGCCGATGAAACCCAACAAAACCACTCTATCGCTGATCAACTGGAGCGCCAGTCGCAGTTGGTGAATCGCGCGCAGCACTACCTTGCTTATTTTCAGGCGTACACCAGTACGTGGGCGGAAGTACAGGTACTGCGTTCGATGTATCAACAAGCCGTCAGTAAGGCATCTATTGTTGGGCTATGCGTTGGTACTCGTCCGGATTGTGTACCGGACAGCGTGCTGGATTTGTTAAGCGAATACCATGAGAAAGGCTATGAGGTCTGGTTAGAGCTGGGCTTGCAGACGACGCATGATAAAACTCTACATCGTATTAATCGTGGGCATGATTTTGCCTGCTACCAGGAAACCACGCGCCGGGCCCGTACCCGGGGTTTAAAAGTGTGCAGCCATTTGATTGTCGGCTTGCCGGGTGAAAAACACGATCACTGTATGGAGACGCTGGAAAAAGTCGTTGAGACAGGCGTGGACGGTATCAAACTCCACCCATTACATATCGTCAACGGCAGCACGATGGCCAAAAGCTGGCAGGCAGGGCGGTTGCAGGCGATTGAATTAGAAGAGTATGCGACAGTCGCCGGGGAGATGATTCGCCATACCCCGCTTGATGTCGTGTTCCATCGCATTTCGGCTAACGCACGGCAGCCAACCCTGTTGGCACCACTGTGGTGTGAGAATCGTTGGGCCGGAATGGGCGCTATCGATAAGTATCTGACTGAGCATGGCACACAAGGTTCGGCGATAGGTACACCATGGAGCCCGGCAATTCTGTTGTAATCCCTAAGCGTGCGGTATATTTAGCTGATTGATGACGAGGGAAACGTTCCATGAAGCAAATCCGGTTACTGGCACAATATTACGTTGATTTGATGGTGAAGCTCGGATTAGTGCGCTTCTCGTTGTTGCTGGCCTCTGCCCTTGTGGTGTTGGCTATTGTGGTGCAAATGGCCGTGACCATGCTGTTACGTGGCCAGGTTGAAAGTATTGATGTTGTCCGTTCTATCTTCTTTGGCCTGTTAATTACGCCCTGGGCCGTCTATTTCCTATCCGTGGTGGTTGAACAGCTCGAAGAGTCGCGCCAGCGGCTTTCAAAGCTGGTGCAGAAACTTGAAGAGATGCGCGAACGCGATCTAAAACTCAATGTGCAGCTCAAAGACAACATTGCACAGTTGAACCAGGAAATTGCCGACCGCGTTAAAGCCGAAGATGAACGCCGTACCATGCTTGAGCAATTGAAAGTTGAGATGCAGGAGCGTGAAGAGACGCAACTCCAGCTTGAGCAGCAGTCGTCATTCTTACGCTCTTTCCTTGATGCTTCCCCGGACCTGGTTTTCTATCGCAATGAGGACAAAGAGTTTTCGGGTTGTAACCGTGCGATGGAACTGTTGACGGGCAAAAGCGAAAAACAGCTGATTAGCTTGAAACCGGAAGATGTCTATTCGCCAGAAGCGGCGCAGAAGGTTATCGAAACGGACGAAAAAGTATTTCGTCATAATGTTTCCCTTACCTACGAACAATGGCTGGATTACCCCGATGGGCGTAAAGCCTGTTTTGAAATTCGTAAAGTGCCTTATTACGACCGTGTCGGCAAACGCCATGGCTTGATGGGCTTTGGTCGCGATATTACTGAGCGTAAGCGTTATCAGGATGCGCTTGAGGGCGCCAGCCGCGACAAAACTACCTTCATTTCTACGATTAGCCATGAACTACGTACACCGCTGAACGGTATCGTCGGTTTAAGCCGTATCTTACTTGATACCGAACTGAATGCTGAACAAACAAATTATCTCAAGACCATTCACGTTTCGGCGATCACGCTGGGTAATATTTTCAACGATATCATTGATATGGATAAGCTTGAACGCCGTAAGGTTCAGCTTGATAACCAACCAATTGATTTCACCAGCTTCCTTGCTGATCTCGAAAACCTCTCCGGCTTGCAGGCGCAGCAAAAAGGGCTGACGCTTGAAATGAACCCAACCCTACCGTTGCCGCATAAAGTGGTGACGGACGGTACGCGTTTGCGCCAGATTCTCTGGAACCTCATCAGCAACGCCGTGAAGTTCACCCCGAAAGGCGGGTTAGTCGCTGTGCGTGTGCAGTATGAAGAAGAGAATACGCTGCGCTTTGAAGTGCAGGATTCCGGTATTGGTATTCCGCAGGATGAGCAGGACAAGATCTTCGCCATGTATTATCAGGTGAAAGATAGCCACGGTGGTAAACCAGCAACCGGTACGGGGATTGGTCTGGCGGTATCGCGCCGTCTGGCTAAGAGCATGGGTGGCGATATTACCGTTAGCAGTAAGCCGGGTGAAGGCTCTCTGTTTACCCTGACAATTCAGGCACCGCGCGTGGCGGATGAAGTTGAAGATACCCTTGAAGACGACGAAATGCCGCTGCCAGCGTTGCACGTGTTGCTGGTGGAAGACATTGAGCTCAACGTGATTGTTGCACGCTCGGTGCTTGAAAAGTTGGGTAATAGCGTAGATGTCGCAATGACAGGCAAAGAGGCGTTAGAAAAATTCACCCCGGGAGAATATGACCTGGTGCTATTGGATATTCAGTTGCCTGATATGACGGGGCTGGATATTTCCCGTCAGCTGACAACACGTTACGCCCGTGAAGATTTACCGCCGCTGGTGGCCTTGACTGCTAACGTATTGAAAGATAAAAAAGAGTATCTGGATGCTGGCATGGATGATGTGCTGAGCAAACCACTCGCAGTTCCGGCGTTGATGGCGATGATCCAAAAATTCTGGGACAACCAAAAATCAGAGTCTGAAAAGGAGTCTCCAATGTCTCAAGTTAATAGTGAAAAGCAACAAGCCTTGCTCGATATTCCGATGCTTGAGCAGTACATGGACTTAGTAGGACCAAAACTGATTACTGATGGACTGGCGATGTTTGAAAAAATGATGCCGGGTTACCTGAGTGTGTTGGATTCCAATATGACCGCTCGCGACCAGAAAGGTGTGGTGGAAGAAGGCCATAAAATTAAAGGTGCTGCGGGATCTATTGGATTGCGCCATTTACAGCAAGTTGCTCAGCAAATTCAGTCGCCGGACTTACCAGCCTGGTCAGAAAATGTGGGTGAGTGGATTGAAGAATTGAAGCATGAATGGCAACACGATGTTGATGTTCTGAAAGCCTGGGTTGCTAACGCCCCCAAAAAATGACCCCGGATAAACCGGGGTGCGCGAATTCTGCGCCAACACCAGGGAAAAGCCCGGTTGCGCCGTAAGTTATAAGTTTTTATCCAGTCGGCGCAGCCGATAATCTCGTATGCTGCTCAGGCATTAAGATAGCAAATCTTAAATGATTTGTTACGTGAATCAGTAAAATGTGTGAAGCATAGCGATCAAATCATAATAACTGATGATAACTATCGCATGATCAATAGGAATGGCCGAATGAAGAAGATTGGTGTGGTGCTTAGTGGCAGTGGGGTTTACGACGGTAGCGAGATTCAAGAAGCGGTTATTACTCTATTGGCAATCGCTCGCTCTGGCGCTGAAGCTGTTTGTTTTGCACCTGATAAACCTCAAGCGGAAGTTATTAATCACCTGACTAATAATAAATCTATTGAGCATCGTAATGTACTGGTTGAAGCAGCTCGAATTACCCGGGGGGCTATTACTCCACTGGAGCTGGCCGATGCTAACGAACTGGATGCGTTGATTGTTCCAGGTGGCTTTGGTGCGGCAAAAAATCTGTGCGATTTTGCCAGTAAAGGTAGTGAGTGTCAGATTGATGGCGATTTACGCCGCCTTGCCAGGGATTGTCACGCGCAGGGTAAGCCTCTTGGTTTTATCTGTATTGCTCCTGTGATGTTGCCAAAGATTCTTGATGTACCAGTGCGTTTGACCATTGGCACGGATATCGACACCGCAGAAATAGTTGAAGAGATGGGGGCAGAACATGTCCCTTGCCCGGTCGATGATATCGTGGTTGATGAAGAGCAAAAAGTAGTGACCACGCCAGCTTATATGTTGGCAACACGTATTGATGAAGCCGCATTGGGCATCGAGAAACTGGTCGCTCGCGTTATGGATATGACTGCATGAAGAAAGGGCGAATTGCGCTCTTGAGTACCCTGAGGCGCTGGCTATTTCGCGGTGTACTGGCTTTCGCCGGAGTCTGGCTGGCGGGGGTTATTCTGTTTAGCTTTTTGCCTGTGCCGTTTTCAGCCGTAATGGTAGAGAGGCAGCTCAGCGCCTGGTTTAGCGGTGATTTCGGTTACGTAGCTCACTCGGATTGGGTAAGTATGGATGAGATCTCACCGTTGATGGGGCTTGCGGTTATTGCGGCAGAAGACCAGAAATTTCCCAACCACTGGGGATTTGACGTTAATGCTATCGAAAAGGCCATTGCCCATAATGAACGTAATGAAAATCGCGTTCGCGGCGCATCGACACTTTCTCAGCAAACTGCCAAGAACTTGTTTTTGTGGGATGGACGAAGCTATGTCCGTAAAGGTCTTGAGGCTGGGCTAACGCTGGGTATGGAGGCCGTCTGGACTAAACGCCGCATTCTCACGGTTTATCTAAATATCGCGGAATTTGGCGAGGGGATTTTTGGTGTGGAAGCCGCTTCACAGCGCTATTTCCACAAACCAGCAAGCCGTCTGACGGCATCAGAAGCGGCATTGCTGGCTGCTGTATTGCCCAATCCGATTCGCTTTAAAGCGAATGCACCTTCTGGCTATGTACACCAGCGGCAGCAATGGATATTGCGCCAGATGCGCCAGTTGGGTGGCGAGTCATTCATGGCGCAGAATGAGCTGAAGTAAATTAGTCTTCGTCAAAACCTGAATTAAACAGGGCGATAACCGCATTCAAGGCTTGCTCTTCTTCAGGCCCGGTAACTTCAATTTCGATGTGTCCACCTTTAGCGGAATCCAGCATCAGCAATGCAATCACGCTGTTGGCTTCCGCCTCCGTGCCAGCCTCGTTACGCAGCATTACTTCGGCATCAAAGCTTTGCACCAGTTCGAACAGTTTCATTGCTGGGCGCGCGTGCATGCCCAGTTTGTTGGTGATCTCAACGGTCTGTTTTACTGTCATGTTTTGCGTTTTTCCAGCGTACGGTGACGGGATTGCACATTTTTCCCGCGCGAACGGAAATAGTCTGCCAGTTGTTCAGCAATATAAACTGAACGGTGTTTACCGCCTGTACAACCAATTGCCACAGTCAAATAGCTGCGGTTATTGGTTTCCAGCATCGGTAACCACTGCTCAAGATAACTGCGTGTCTGGTAGATAAAATTGTGCACTTCGGTGTGACGGTCAAGGAACGCAGCGACAGGTCTGTCGAGACCAGTCATCGGACGAAGCTTCGGATCCCAATGCGGGTTTGGCAGGAAGCGTACGTCGAACACGTAGTCAGCATCGATTGGAATACCGTGTTTAAAGCCGAAGGACTCGAACACCATAGTCAATTCGCGTTCACGTTTGCCGAGCAGACGCGTACGCAACATTTCCGCAAGTTCGTGCACTGACATTTCAGAGGTATCGATAATCAGATCAGCTCTGGATTTCAGTGGTTCCAGCAGGTCACTTTCTTCATCAATTGCACTTTCTAACGAAAGATTTTTGTTGGAAAGTGGATGCAATCGACGCGTGTCGCTATAACGACGGATCAGCGTATTGCGATCGGCGTCGAGGAATAATAATTGTGGCGAAAATGAGTCAGGCAGATTACTCATCGCCTGTTCAAAAATTTCCGGGTTTTCCGGCATGTTACGCACGTCGATGCTCACTGCCGCAGAAATTTTTCGCTCTGCGAGAGTTTTGGCAAGATCAGGTAACAGCACCACTGGTAGATTATCTACGCAGTAGAATCCCATATCTTCTAGTGCACGCAAGGCTACAGACTTCCCTGAACCAGAGCGGCCGCTGACGATCATCAGCACCATTTTTTCACTCCCCCAACTTCTCTTGCTGTGATGTCAACACAATCACAGCCAGATTATTCACTTTCACTACCATGTTCTGTTTCGGTAATGATCTGATAAAGCTCTTCATCGCTTTGCGCAGAACGCAGGCGTCGACAAATTGTTTTGTCTGCCAGACGCTTTGCCACCAGAGATAATGTGTGCAAATGCGTTTTTGTTTGATCCGCCGGTACAAGCAGCGCAAACATGAGGTCTACCGGCTGGTTATCAATCGCATCAAATGCGATAGGGGTCTCCAGTTTAATAAACACCCCAACCGCGCGGGTGGTATCTTCTTCCAGCTTCCCATGAGGTATAGCGATACCGTTACCGATACCGGTACTCCCCATACGTTCGCGCGTCAGCACGGCTTCAAAAACCACTTGTGGTGGCAGGCCGAGTTGCTTTGCTGCCAGCTCACTGATGATTTCCAGTGCACGTTTTTTACTCTGGCAATGTACGTTGGTACGAGTACATTCCTTGTTCAGGACATTACTAAGTTGTAGAGCAGAATCGTTGTTCATCATAAGTTCACCTAAGCACCCTGTTATGCTAACGGCCCGTTAAGTAACGAGCCGTCTATGCTGGAACAGTTGCCCGGATTATCAGTGTTGTTTTAGTTTATCTTTATGTTTGGTTAACTGGCGCGCCAGTTTATCAATTAAGCCATCAATTGCCGCATACATATCCTGGCCATCAGAGCTTGCATGGATTTCACCACCATTCACATGAAGCGTTGCATCGGCAATATGCGTGACCTTTTCAACCTTTAACACAATGTAGACCTGGTTAATTCTATCGAAGTACTGCTCCAGTTTGGCAAACTTCGTACTCACAAAATCGCGCAGTGCGTCAGTGATTTCGACGTTTTGTCCTGTAATGTTGAGCTGCATAGTGTCTTCCTTATCGGTTAAGTCATACCAGCTGTTTACGCTGATTTGACGGTGGTATGGATAAAGACTCTCGGTACTTCGCAACAGTGCGGCGTGCCACCATGATCCCCTGATCGGATAGCATAGTCGTTAACTTGCTATCACTCAGAGGTTTCGCAGGGTTTTCCGCAGCAAT
Organism: Buttiauxella sp. BIGb0552; assembly: GCF_004366275.1. Lineage (NCBI taxonomy): Bacteria > Pseudomonadati > Pseudomonadota > Gammaproteobacteria > Enterobacterales > Enterobacteriaceae > Buttiauxella > Buttiauxella sp. BIGb0552. The sequence goes on along the minus strand of NZ_SODY01000003.1, from coordinate 622,378 downwards.
TAATTTCTTCACCAGTGCCCGAATCGCCGTAGATGAGGCCTCGCCTCCGCCTTCGGTATTCACATGGCTTGAGAAGAAATACTTCAATTCAAAAATGCCGCGTGGACTGTGCAAATATTTTTGCGTGGTCACACGGGAAATAGTCGATTCATGCATTTCGACTACTTGGGCAATATCAGCAAGAACCATCGGTTTCATGTGCTCTTCGCCGTGCTCAAAAAAACCTTGTTGCTGCTCAACGATACAGCGACTGACGCGCAGCAGCGTATCGTTGCGGCTTTCAAGACTTTTAATCAACCACTTCGCTTCTTGCAGGTTACTGCGAATAAATTGTGAGTCGCTGTCATTGCGGGCATTGGTACCCATTGCAGCGTACTGCTGATTAATTTTAAGGCGTGGAATGCTGTCGGCGTTTAATTCTACCGTCCAGCGCCCCTGAATCTTTTTGACCAGAATATCGGGAATGACATATTCGGGTTCACTGGTTTGAATCGATTGGCCTGGGCGTGGATCCAGAGACTGAATCAGGCACATTGCCTCTTTCAGAACTTCTTCTTTCAGGCGAGTGACGCGCATCAGGCTACGGAAATCATGGTTGGCCAGTAGATCCAGATGATCGCTGACAATCAGTCGTGCCTCGGTCAGCCACGGTGTTTCTCTGGCGTACTGAGAAAGTTGGATGAGCAAGCAATCGCGGAGATCGCGTGCGGCAACGCCAACAGGATCAAAACGCTGGACGCGTTTAAGTACCGCTTCCACTTCGTCGATCGTGATTTCTTCATCGCCCATGCTTTCCAGAATTTCTTCCAGCGAAACCGTGAGATAACCCATCTCATCGACAGCATCGACAATAGATGTCGCAATGGCAGTATCGGTATCAGAGAACGGAGTGAGATCGACCTGCCACATCAGGTAATCCTGAAGTGACTGGGTAGTTTCCCCTTGATAAACCGGCAGCTCGTCATCACTGTAATCAGAGCCTGTTCCTGATGGTGTGCCCGCGGTGTAGATCTCGTCCCAGCTGGTATCTAACGGCAATTCGTCAGGCATCTCTTTTTGTTCGAGAGCTTCACGGGTATCTAACGCTTCGTTTTCACGAACTTCCTGAGTTTCAATTTCTTCATGCAGATCGGTTTGCTCAAGCAGTGGGTTACTTTCCAGGGCTTGTTGGAGTTCTTGCTGAAGCTCTAACGTTGACAACTGCAACAGGCGGATTGCCTGCTGTAACTGTGGAGTCATAGCAAGTTGTTGGCTAAGCCGTAATTGCAAACCTTGCTTCATATTCAGAGCGAGCTTCCTCAGGTATATACCCGGCATACTTCGAGTTGCAGGAACGAGGGCAACTCGAATTACCCAGAGTATTAATAATTATACTTCCTACCCTATCAGAGTCTGAACTCTTCGCCCAGATAGACGCGCTTAACATGCTCATCTTCCAGGATTTCCGCAGGCGTGCCATGGGCAATTAACTGGCCCTGGCTTACGATGTAGGCTCGTTCACACACGGCCAACGTTTCGCGTACGTTATGGTCAGTAATCAGCACACCAAGCCCGCTATCGCGCAAGTGCTCGATAATCCGCTTGATGTCGATGACGGAGATTGGGTCAACACCTGCAAAAGGTTCGTCCAAAAGAATAAATTTCGGGTTTGCAGCCAGAGCGCGGGCAATTTCAACACGACGGCGCTCACCACCAGACAGAGACTGCCCGAGGTTATTGCGCAGATGCTCAATGTGAAACTCTTCCATCAACTCATTCGCACGGTCTTCACGCTGCTCAGCGCTGAGGTCATCACGAATTTGCAGGACAGCCATCAAGTTATCGAACACGCTTAAGCGACGGAATATTGACGCTTCTTGCGGTAAATACCCAATCCCGCGACGGGCACGAGCATGAAGCGGCAGAAGACTAATGTCTTCATCATCAATAATGATGTTCCCTGCATCACGCGGCACAATGCCAACAACCATGTAAAAAGTCGTGGTTTTGCCTGCACCGTTAGGGCCAAGTAAACCGACAATTTCACCTGATTTAACGGTCAGGCTGACGTCTTCAACAACGCGGCGGCCTTTGTAGGCTTTGGCGAGATGTTTTGCAATTAAAGTAGCCATAACGAATTAGTTACTCTTTTTCGGGGCTGGCGCCGGAGCCTGGCCGTCTTTTTTCTGCAATTGAGAAGGGACCAGAACTGTGGTGACACGTTTCCCTTTTTCGCTAAAGGCCTGCATTTTCTGCTCTTTAACCAAATAGGTAATTTTGTCGCCTTTAATATTGCTGTCGACCTGCTCAAGATAGGCATTGCCAGTCAGTACGACAAAATCGTTCTGCAACTCATAGTGCATGGTCGCTGAGTGGCCACTAACGGGTTTACCACTATCTTGCATCTGATAGAACGTGGCTGGATTACCGTAGCCATCAATGATTTCTTTACCTTGCTCACCGCCCGGACGGGTCACAACCACTTTATCAGCGTTAATTTTGATACTGCCTTGCGTCACGATCACATTGCCGGTGAAGGTGACGACGTTGCCTTGCATATCCAGCGACTGTTGGTCAGATTCAATGTGAATCGGCTGATCGGTATCACCGGTCAGCGCAAATGCCGAAAAACTGGCGGCTAAAAGCGTACTAGTCAGTACTAAATTACGGCTGAGTTTGTTTATTCTGGATTTCATAGGATGTTCTAACCTTTTCAATCAGCTCGGCATTTTTGCTGCGTAAGTTTCCACGCATTTTGAGGCCGGTAGAGTTAAAGCTGGTTCCGTACAAGGTTACCTGGTCATCAGACGCAACATCCTGAGTGACTAAATTAACCTGCGCATTGTCCGTGGTAATTTTGCGTAGCTGTGAATCTGGTGTCAGGGCTGTCAGCACCACATTTCCGTACAAATACAGCATCCGATCGTTAGTCAGTTTGGCGCGATCTGCCCGTAATGACCAGGTTGCTACTTTGTTTTCGTCATACTGTGTCATCACCGGATTGGTGAACCATGAAACAGCAGTGTCGGAAAAGTATTCAACGTGTTCTGCGACCAGCCGGTAATTTAAAGCCCCTTCAGGACTGTAGGCGAGGGTCGTAGAATGTTCACTTTTATAGGTCGGCTCGTTACTGTTCACTGTCTGTGGTGCAACAGTGTCTTTATCGACCAGATTTACACCAATCAATACCAGTGCCAGCAATGAAAGCAGGATGATAACCCAACGTCTGGTCTTACTCATATAGATAGCCCTTTGGCCTCATCAAGCTTTCCTTGGGCCAGTAAAAGGAGATCGCAGACTTCGCGTACTGCTCCTCGTCCGCCAGCAATACGTGTAACGTAGTCTGCACGAGGAATAAGTAAAGGATGAGCGTCCGCTACCGCGACACTCAAACCTACTTTAGCCATTACAGGCCAGTCGATTAAATCATCCCCGACATAAGCCACTTGCTCAGCTGGAATGGCGAGCTTATCTAATAGATCCTGAAAAGCCAGCAGCTTGTCAGATTGACCTTGATAAAGATGGGTAATGCCAAGCGTTTCGCACCTGTCCTCAAGAAGTTTTGCTTTCCGGCCAGTAATAATCGCCACTTCGATATCAGAGGTTAGTGCACAGCGAATTCCATAGCCATCACGCACGTTGAATGCTTTCAGCTCTTCGCCGCTATTACCCATATAAATCAGGCCGTCAGACATTACACCGTCAACGTCTAAAATAAGCAGGCGCACGTTTGCTGCCCGCTCCATCACGCGCGTGCTTACCGGCCCATAACAAGTGGCAAGAGACGCTTCATGGTTACTCATTAAGGCTAATCCTTTGTTAAACCACGCCTGCGCGTAGCATGTCATGCATATGTACCACACCCAGTAGTTGCTCGCCATCTGCAACCAGTACTGAGGTTATATGGCGGGACTGCATCAAGTTCAGTGCATCAACCGCCAATAGCGTTGGGCGAACACGAATTCCGCCGACAGTCATGACATCTGCGATATTCAGGGAGTGGAGATCAACGCCCATATCAAAGACTCGACGTAAATCACCATCAGTGAAGATCCCTTCAATTTTCATCAGGGAGTCACAGATTACGGTCATACCCATATTTTTGCGCGTTATTTCCAGTAATGCATCGCGCAATGAAGCATCTTTACTGACATGGGGGATCTCATCGCCAGTGTGCATAATATCGCTGACACGTAATAACAGTTTACGTCCCAATGCACCGCCTGGGTGAGAAAGTGCAAAATCTTCTGCAGTAAAGCCACGAGCTTTCAGCAGAGCAACAGCAAGCGCATCACCCATCACAAGTGTTGCCGTGGTGCTGGATGTTGGAGCCAGTCCTAACGGGCAAGCTTCGTGGGGAACCTTGACACAAAGATGGACATCGGCCGCTTTGCCCATTGAACTTTCCGGGCGACTTGAGATGCAAATCAGTGGCACCTGCAATCGTTTGAGAACCGGAATCAGCGCCAGAATTTCGTTTGACTCGCCAGAGTTTGAAATAGCGATAACAATATCTTGCGTGCTAACCATGCCGAGGTCGCCATGGCTTGCTTCACCTGGGTGAACGAAAAACGAAGGTGTACCGGTACTTGCAAAAGTTGCCGCCATCTTTTTACCGATGTGACCCGATTTGCCCATACCCATGACAACTACTTTGCCCTGGCAATAAAACATTTTTTCACAGGCCGCAGAGAAGTCTGTATTGATGTATTGCTCAAGCTGATCCAGGCCTTCACGTTCGATCTTCAGTACTTCTTTACCTGCTTGCTGAAAGTCAAAACCCGGTTGTAATTCTATCTGTGACATAATTTCCGTTCCGCTTTACCCTACGACAGGTGATGCAATAAACCACAGCATCACAATCCATACGAAGAAACTACATGTTAACAGAGCACCTGCTGCCTTGCCGATAGAGCGTGATTTACGCCAGCAAAGTACTGCAAAAATGGCACTGACTACCAACATGACCCAATAGTCACGAGCAAAGGCATGCGGGTCAATTTCACCCGGTGCAATCAAGGCAGGAATACCCAATACCAAAACAATATTGAATATGTTCGAGCCGATAATATTGCCAATCGCAATATCGTCTTCACCTTTACGTGCACCTGCGATGGTCGTTGCAAGTTCAGGCAGGCTCGTGCCTACAGCAATAATCGTCAGGCCAATCACTAACTCGCTTACGCCAAAGTAATGTGCGAGTACGCTGGCGTTATCGATAACCATGCGAGTGGCCATCGGCATAATAATTAAAGCCACGGCGAGCCATAAAAATGCGACGGGACGGCTCCCTTCACGAGGAAGCTCTGCCAGCTGTTCGCGGGTCAGGTTGTCAGCCCCTTCATTTCCGGCAAGGCGAGCTATTTTAATCGTAAACAGCAGATAAGCTACTGCGACAGCAATCAGTATTACGCCATCAATACGGCTAAGCTGGTTATCAAAAAGAAGCCATCCGATCACGCCGCTGACGACTAACATTAGGGGCAATTCACGCCGTAGAATATCGGAATTCACGGTAAATGGATGCAAAAGTGCCGCTAAGCCGAGAATCAGTAAGATATTGGTGATATTCGAACCTAATGCTGTTCCCACCGCTAAATTCAATTGGCCATTTAGAGCCGCAGAGCTTGCGACAAGCAGTTCAGGTAATGATGTCCCGATGCTTACAACGGTTAAACCGATAAGGAGTGGCGGAACGCCGAAACTACGGCAAAGTATCGAGGCGGCGAACACCAGACGATCCGCGCCATAGACGACCAAAAGCAAACCGATAATTAACAGAGCTGTAGCTAACAGCATGCAAAATCCTTTATTCAGGTATAATCGCCGGTCTCGTGCTGTGAAAGTACCGGCAGAGCATACAGATCTGTAGGCCATGGTATGAATTCTTAATTCTGACTTTATGTGGCAGAAAAGTAAAACAAATGCCAGTTTTCGCTAATCAGGGCTGATAACATTCTGTGAAAATGTTGGGTTGGAACTGAGTTGCTATCCAATGCTTCGTCCGTGAACTTGATAAAAGGAAAGATGATGAGCCAGACGCAGACGAATCTGGTCGAAATTCGCGATGTTAGTTTTACTCGCGGCAGTCGGCGCATCTTTGACAATATTTCTCTGAACGTGCCTCGTGGCAAAATTACGGCCATCATGGGGCCTTCAGGAATTGGTAAAACGACATTGTTGCGGCTGATTGGTGGTCAAATTCAGCCTGACAATGGCGAAATCCTATTCGACGGTGAAAACGTGCCGGCTATGTCGCGCTCACGACTATATAACGTGCGTAAACGTATGAGCATGCTGTTTCAATCCGGCGCGTTATTTACCGATCTCAATGTCTTCGAAAATGTGGCATATCCGCTTCGCGAACATCGCCGCTTGCCGGAGGAGTTGCTGCATAGCACCGTTATGATGAAGCTTGAGGCGGTGGGATTACGTGGAGCCGCTAAACTGATGCCAAACGAACTCTCTGGCGGTATGGCTCGACGAGCTGCACTTGCGCGTGCCATCGCACTCGAACCTGACCTTATAATGTTTGATGAGCCATTCGTTGGTCAGGACCCTATTACAATGGGTGTGCTGGTTAAACTGATTTCAGAATTAAACAGCGCATTGGGTGTTACCTGTATTGTGGTTTCGCACGATGTACCTGAAGTGCTGAGCATCGCAGATTACGCCTATATTGCAGCAGATCAGCATATTGTCGCTGAAGGGACTCCAACCGCTTTGCGCGAAAATTGTGACCCTCGGGTTCGTCAGTTCCTTGATGGTATTGCCGATGGACCAGTACCGTTCCGCTATCCGGCAACGGATTATCGGAATGACTTATTATCAAAAACAGGGAGTTAAGTTACTCATGCTCTTTAATGCACTGGCATCGTTCGGGCAGCGGGGACTGAAAACCTGCGCGTCATTCGGCCGGGCCGGGATAATGCTTTTTAATGCGCTGGTGGGGAAACCGGAATTCCGCAAACATGCGCCATTGCTGATTCGCCAGCTGTATAACGTCGGCGTATTGTCGCTGCTGATTATTATCGTTTCTGGTCTGTTTATCGGCATGGTTCTTGGCTTGCAGGGCTACTTAGTTCTGACGACTTATAGTGCGGAATCAAGCCTGGGGATGCTGGTTGCCTTGTCGCTATTGCGTGAGCTTGGGCCTGTGGTGGCAGCGCTGTTGTTTGCTGGTCGCGCAGGTTCGGCTTTGACCGCCGAAATTGGCCTGATGAAGGCAACAGAACAACTTTCCAGTATGGAGATGATGGCGGTTGATCCTTTGCGCCGTGTCGTTTCTCCTCGTTTCTGGGCTGGTGTAATTTCCTTGCCGTTACTGACGCTTATCTTTGTCGCAGTAGGGGTATGGGGAGGAGCGCTGGTTGGTGTGAACTGGAAGGGAATCGACTCTGGGTTCTTCTGGTCTGCCATGCAAGATGCCGTCAACTGGCGTACCGATCTGATTTACTGTGTTATCAAGAGCGTAGTGTTTGCGATAACCGTTACCTGGATTGCGTTATTCAATGGCTACGATGCTATTCCTACGTCCGCAGGGATTAGCCGGGCAACAACACGAACCGTTGTGCACGCTTCATTGGCCGTTTTAGGGCTGGATTTTGTGCTCACTGCACTGATGTTTGGGAATTAAGTTCATGCAAACTAAGAAATTTGAAACTGGGGTTGGGGCATTTTTAATTATTGCATTGGCAGCCATCGTCTTCTTGTGTCTGAAAGTGGCTAATGTCACTTCGCTGCGCAGTGAGCCAACGTATCGGGTTTACGCCACCTTTGACAACATCGGTAGCCTGAAAACCGGTTCTCCATTACGCCTTGGCGGCGTAGTGATTGGACGCGTTGATGACATTACACTTGATCCAAAAACGTACTTACCGCGAGTCACTCTGGATATCGAAGAACGCTATAACCATATTCCTGATACCAGTTCGTTAGCTATCCGCACTTCAGGTTTACTCGGTGAGCAATACCTCGCACTGAACCTTGGTTTTGATGACCCTGAACTAGGTTCATCTATCCTTAAAGAGGGCGGCACGATTCAGGACACTAAATCAGCCCTGGTGTTGGAAGATCTGATTGGCCAATTCTTGTATAAGAGCGGTAATGGCGATAATCAGAAATCAGAGGATTCCTCATCGCAGGATTCAGAGAATAATAGTGCAGCGCCACAGCCTGGCACGACGCACTAATCTAAGAGGAAAAGTTTTATGTTTAAAAGATTTATCATGATTGCCATGTTGGTTATTGCGCCACTGGCGAATGCTGCGGATCAAAGCAACCCATACAAACTGATGGGCGAAGCGGCGCAAAAAACATTTGACCGACTGAAAAACGAGCAGCCTAAAATTCGTCAGAATCCGGACTATTTGCGTGAAGTTGTTGGGCAAGAACTTCTACCATATGTGCAGGTGAAATACGCGGGTGCACTGGTACTGGGCCGCTACTATAAAGATGCCACCCCTGCACAGCGTGATGCCTACTTCAAAGCGTTCGAGGCGTATCTGAAACAGGCCTACGGCCAGGCGCTTGCGATGTATAACGGGCAATCCTACCAAATCGCACCTGAGCAGCCTCTGGGTGATGCGACCATTGTGGCGATTCGTGTAACGATTGTTGATCCAAACGGCCGTCCACCTGTGCGTCTTGATTTCCAGTGGCGCAAAAACACACAAACTGGTAACTGGCAGGCTTACGACATGATTGCTGAAGGTGTCAGCATGATTACCACTAAGCAAAACGAGTGGAGCGATATCCTGCGTACCAAAGGGATTGATGGTTTGACGTCTCAGCTGCAATCAATCTCTAAACTGCCAATTACCCTGGAAAATAAAAAGTAATGGCTGATGAACTTAACTGGCAGCGTGAAGCCGCAACGTTGCACCTGGCGGGTGAGTTAGATAGCGATACGGTGGGGCCAGTATGGCGTCAGCGTGAGCAAATCATGGCTGGTATCAAAGTGTTAAATCTTTCTGGTTTATCGCGTGTAGATACTTCAGGTTTAGCGCTTTTGATTCATCTTGTGGATTTTGCCCGGTGTCAAAATGTTGAGATAGAACTCCAGGGCGCCAGCGAGAACTTACAGACGCTGACTAAACTTTATAACCTGCCAGAAGACATCCTTCCTGCTTTTGCAGGCTAGTGTTTTCATAGCGTTACTATCATTGCCCCTGATCTAATTGGATCAGGGGCTTTTTGCTTATTTAAGCCTGCGCCACTTTCCTCTAAGATGTGTGGCTTGTTTCCTTAACCGACGAATTATATCCCATGGAAAATCATGAAATTCAGACAGTGCTGATGAATGCACTGCCCCTCCAGGAAGTCCACGTCTCAGGCGATGGTAGCCATTTTCAGGTGATTGCGGTGGGTGAGTTATTCGCCGAGTTAAGTCGCGTGAAGAAGCAACAAACAGTTTATGCGCCATTGATGGAGCTGATTGCTGATAACCGTATCCATGCGGTTTCCATCAAGACCTATACTCCGCAAGAGTGGGATCGCGATCGTAAACTTAATGGTTTTTGAGCAATTCGCCACGGCGGGTTGTAACGATTTGAATTTAATAGAGAGCAGTTGCAATGGATAAATTTCGAGTTCAGGGGCCAACCCGACTGAGTGGTGAAGTGACGATCTCCGGGGCGAAGAACGCCGCGCTGCCGATCCTCTTCGCAGCACTGTTGGCCGAAGAGCCAGTTGAGATTCAAAACGTTCCAAAACTGAAAGACATTGATACCACAATGAAGCTGTTAAGCCAGTTGGGTACCAAAGTTGAACGTAACGGTTCAGTGTGGATCGATGCCAGTGAAGTAAATATCTTCTGTGCGCCTTATGATCTGGTTAAGACCATGCGTGCTTCTATCTGGGCGCTTGGGCCGCTGGTCGCACGCTTTGGCCAGGGCCAGGTTTCTTTACCTGGCGGCTGTGCAATTGGTGCACGTCCGGTTGATTTGCATATTACCGGCCTTGAGCAACTGGGTGCGGAAATTAAACTGGAAGAAGGCTACGTTAAAGCTTCTGTTCAGGGCCGTCTGAAGGGTGCGCATATTGTGATGGATAAAGTGAGCGTAGGTGCCACTGTTACCATTATGAGTGCTGCAACTCTTGCTGAAGGTACAACTATCATTGAAAACGCTGCCCGTGAGCCGGAGATCGTTGATACAGCGAACTTCCTCAACACGCTGGGTGCGAAAATTACAGGTGCAGGCACCGATCGCATTACTATCCAGGGCGTTGAACGTTTGGGTGGCGGTGTTTATCGTGTGGTGCCAGATCGTATCGAAACCGGTACTTTCCTGGTAGCAGCTGCGATTTCTGGTGGGAAAATTGTTTGCCGTAATGCTCAACCAGACACGCTTGATGCGGTGCTGGCGAAGCTGCGCGAAGCGGGTGCTGATATTGAAGTTGGCGAAGATTGGGTTAGCCTCGATATGCACGGTAAGCGTCCAAAAGGCGTGACAATCCGTACTGCGCCGCACCCAGGCTTCCCTACAGACATGCAGGCTCAGTTCACTTTGTTGAACCTCGTGGCGGAAGGTACTGGTGTTATCACTGAAACCATTTTTGAAAATCGCTTCATGCACGTCCCGGAACTTATCCGTATGGGCGCACATGCAGAGATTGAGAGCAATACAGTGATTTGCCACGGCGTTGAGAAGCTATCTGGTGCACAAGTAATGGCAACCGACCTGCGCGCGTCAGCAAGCCTCGTTCTGGCGGGTTGTATCGCAGAAGGGACCACCGTGGTTGATCGGATTTACCACATCGATCGTGGCTACGAGCGCATTGAAGATAAACTTCAGGCATTAGGTGCGAAGATTGAACGTGTGAAAGGTAATAGCGGCGAATAAAATTCGTTGTTAAAAAGAAAAACCGGGCTTGCCCGGTTTTTTTATCTTTTCCGCATCAAACTCATTCGGTCAATGAACTGATGAGTTTCCGGATCGTAGTAGCGTGAAGGCCAAATCACCCAAGGTGAAGTTTCCAGTGCCTGCGCGATGATTAATTCACCTTTTGGCCAGGGGCGTGTCAACGTATTAGCCAAAGTAGAAGAGCTCAGACCTGCTTTCCGTGATTCAGCCGCAAGTGATGTTCCGCGTTTGCGTAGCCCTGCAATGATATCTGCCGGGTGCCAGTCAGTATTGTTACTTTCCATGTTTCTCCCTGTAACCACTTCTATTTACCGGTTTACTCAATTGCGGTTATAGCACAGCATTCACCCAAAAGACTCCAATAAATGGCGTAAAAATTCAAATTTGTGTTAACACACACAAAGTGAATGAAACCAATGAATACAGGATCCTGCGGGGAGTGGTTTTGAGGGCTGGAATGAATTTATTGGAAACTTAGTGCGCCTTTAAACGGCGCACTAACTAGAGATTAACGATCGCGTTGAACAGCCATGCGAGCCAGAGCAATTAAAGCTTCTTTGTACTCGCTTTCAGGCAGAACATTCAGAGCTGAAATAGCTTTGTCAGCTTCTTGTTCTGCTCGTAGTTGAGTCCATTCCAGCGAGCCACAGGCCGCCATAGCATCTAACACTGGCTGCAGTAAATGACGCCCGTTGCCTTGCTCAATAGCCTCACGAATCATCTTTGCTTGCTCAGCGTTACCGTTACGCATTGCGTGCAGTAAAGGGAGAGTCGGCTTGCCTTCGTTCAGGTCATCACCCACATTTTTACCAAGTGTTTGCCCATCGGCACTATAGTCCAGAAGATCGTCGATAAGCTGGAAAGCAGTGCCGAGATAGCGGCCATAATCCTGAAGTGCGAGTTCTTGTTCCGCAGTTGCATCAGCTAAAATACCTGAGCACTGAGCTGCAGCTTCGAACAAACGCGCTGTTTTGCTGTAAATCACCCGCATATAGCTTTCTTCAGTAATATCAGGGTCATTACAATTCATCAATTGCAGAACTTCACCCTCGGCTATGACATTCACCGCTTCGGACATCACTTCCAGAACCTTGAGCGAGCCTAGTTGAGTCATCATCTGGAAGGCGCGGGTATAAATAAAATCACCAACTAATACACTAGCGGCATTGCCAAATGCGGCGTTAGCCGTTGCCTTCCCGCGACGCATATCTGACTCATCAACGACATCATCATGAAGTAGTGTCGCGGTGTGGATAAATTCAATGAGAGCCGCAATATTGATATGCGCGCTTCCCTGATAACCAAGCGTGCGAGCAGCAAGAACAGCAATCATTGGGCGGATACGTTTACCACCGCCACTGACGATGTAATACCCTAACTGATTGATCAATTGGACATCTGAATTCAACTGTTCAAGGATGACCGCATTGACTCCCGCCATATCTTGCGCGGTTAACTCGTTAATTTTTTCTAAATTCATCGCAAAAGTCTGGCTTAAAGTCCTGTTTACCACATGTCTTTATGGAATCACGTGAGGGTAGAGGAGTAATAATGTAGTACAGATTGTACTGAAAAAACGAGGCAGATAAACGGCTGGTGTGATGTTGCGTTTTTTTTCTACTCTGTTTAATGACAGGGCTTGTCAAAGGGTCTCGTTTTGCGTAATATTCGCGCCCTATTGTGAATATTTATAGCGCCACCTGAAACATACGTAGGGTGCGTGCGGAAAGCGGAGTTTTATATGTACGCGGTTTTCCAAAGTGGTGGTAAACAACACCGAGTAAGCGAAGGTCAAACCATTCGCCTGGAAAAGCTGGACATCGCAACTGGCGAAGCAGTTGAGTTCGCAGAAGTTCTGATGATCGCTAATGGTGAAGAAATCAAAATCGGCGTTCCTTTCGTCGATGGCGGCGTAGTTAAAGCTGAAATTGTTGCTCATGGTCGTGGCGAGAAAATTAAGATTGTTAAGTTTCGTCGTCGTAAACACTACCGTAAGCAGCAGGGTCATCGTCAGTGGTTCACTGATGTGAAAATCACCGGCATCAGCGCTTAATACAGGGGAGCATATTAAATGGCACATAAAAAGGCTGGCGGCTCTACTCGTAACGGTCGCGATTCCGAAGCTAAACGTCTGGGCGTAAAACGTTTCGGCGGAGAAGCAGTTCTGGCAGGCAGCATTATCGTTCGTCAACGTGGTACTAAATTCCACGCTGGCACCAACGTAGGTTGCGGCAAAGATCATACTCTGTTCGCTTTGACTGACGGTAAAGTTAAGTTCGAAGTTAAAGGTCCGAAAAACCGTAAGTTCATCAGCATCGTTGCTGAATAAGTTTTTCGCGTCCCGGTAACGGATAGAAGCCCCGCAACACGTTGCGGGGCTTTTTACATTCTGCGACCGGTAAATCAATGAAGTATTTTCTTCAGATTTCGGGTTGTAGGATTAGATCATGAAACAGCAGGCAGGGATTGGCATTCTCCTGGCGCTTACAACAGCAATTTGCTGGGGTGCATTGCCAATAGCGATGAAACAGGTGCTGACGGTAATGGAACCGCCAACGGTTGTTTTTTATCGCTTCCTGATGGCAAGTCTGGGTTTGGGTAGTATTCTCGCGATACGCGGAAAATTGCCTCCGTTGGCGTTGTTCAGAAAGCCACGTTGGTTGGGCCTACTCGCGATTGCAACGGGTGGCTTGTTCGGTAACTTTTTGCTGTTTAGTTCATCACTACAGTATTTAAGCCCGACGGCATCTCAAGTTATTGGCCAGCTTTCCCCGGTGGGAATGATGGTGGCAAGCGTTGTTGTGCTGAAAGAAAAAATGCGCGGTACGCAGGTCATCGGGGCCACAATGCTTCTTTGCGGGTTGGTGATGTTTTTTAATACCAGCCTGATAGAAATTTTTACCCGCCTGACAGATTACACCCTTGGGGTGATTTTCGGTGTTCTGGCGGCGACAGTGTGGGTCACCTATGGTGTGGCGCAGAAGGTATTATTACGCCGCCTGGCCTCGCAACAGATCCTCTTTTTACTGTACACTTTATGTACTCTTGCGCTTTTTCCATTGGCTCAGTTGGATAAAATCTTCCAACTCAGTAATTGGCAACTGGCGTGTTTAGTTTTCTGTGGCCTGAATACACTGGTTGGGTATGGGGCACTGGCAGAAGCCATGGCACGGTGGCAGGCGGCACAGGTTAGCGCCATTATTACGCTAACTCCGCTGTTTACTTTGCTATTTTCAGATTTATTAGCGTTAGCCTGGCCCGATTTCTTCGCCATGCCGTTACTTAACCTTGTGGGTTATTGCGGCGCGTTTATCGTGGTTGCAGGTGCGATGTATTCAGCCATTGGTCACCGTCTTTGGGGACGCTGGCGCAAAACCGAAGCTGTTCTTCCAGTACAACGTTCGGGCGAATGATTTACGGAGAAGTGAAATGAAGTTTGTTGATGAAGCAACGATCCTGGTCGTAGCAGGTGATGGCGGTAACGGCTGCGTTAGCTTCCGTCGTGAAAAATATATTCCCAGAGGCGGCCCGGACGGTGGTGATGGCGGTGATGGTGGTGATGTGTGGCTTGAGGCTGACGAAAACCTCAACACCCTTATCGACTATCGCTTTGAGAAATCTTTCCGCGCTGAACGTGGTCAAAATGGCCAGAGCCGTGACTGTACCGGTAAACGTGGTAAAGACATTACCGTTAAAGTGCCTGTAGGGACGCGTGTTATCGATCAGGGCACTGGCGAGACTATGGGTGACATGACCCAGCATGGTCAGAAGCTGATGGTTGCTAAAGGCGGCTGGCACGGTTTGGGCAACACCCGTTTCAAGTCGTCTGTAAACCGTACACCACGCCAGAAAACCATGGGTACCCCAGGTGAGAAGCGTGATATCCAACTTGAGCTGCTGCTGTTGGCAGACGTGGGTATGCTTGGTTTGCCAAATGCGGGTAAATCTACCTTTATTCGTTCTGTCTCTGCGGCAAAACCAAAAGTGGCGGATTATCCGTTTACTACGCTTATCCCAAGCCTTGGTGTTGTCCGTATGGATAACGAGAAGAGCTTTGTGGTTGCCGATATTCCAGGGCTTATCGAAGGTGCAGCTGATGGCGCAGGCCTCGGCATCCGCTTCCTGAAACACCTTGAGCGTTGCCGCGTGTTATTGCACCTCATCGATATCGCACCAATTGACGAATCAGATCCGGTTGAAAATGGCCGAGTCATCATTGGTGAGTTGGAAAAATACAGCGAGAAACTTGCTGAGAAGCCACGCTGGTTGGTCTTCAACAAATGCGATTTGATGAGCAAAGAAGACGCCGAAGCGCGTGCAAAAGAAATTGCGACCGCAATGGGCTGGGAAGAGAAGTACTACCTGATCTCTGCAGTTAACCGCGAAGGCGTTAATGCACTGTGCTGGGATGTAATGGACTTCATCATTGCTAACCCGAAAATCACTGAGCTTCAGCCTGTTGCTCCTGAGAAAGTCGAGTTTATGTGGGATGATTATCATCAACAGCAACTCGATGCAGTAGAAGCAGAAGAAGATGATGACTGGGATGACGACTGGGATGAAGATGACGACGAAGGTGTCGAAATCATCTACCAAAAATAAGACGTTATCTAATGAAGGGCCGGAATTTTTCCGGCCTTTTTTATTGGCTTTGCGAAGGTATCCAGCAACTTGCTAGCAGACCAACTCCTTCTGGGCCGTTTTCCAAATCTAACCTTCCATGGTGTAACTGTACAATACGCTGGACAATATTCAGCCCAAGACCACTGCCACCATAACGTTCATCCATACGACGGAACGGGTCGGTAATCGTCTTGCGGTGCTGTTCATTAATGCCGGGTCCCTGATCAGCAATCATCAGTGTCGCGCCAGCCCCCTGAGTATCTAACGAAACCGTTATAATACTTTTCGTCGGGCTGTAACGGGATGCATTTTCCAGCAGGTTACGTAGCATCAGGCGCAGCAATACCGCATCCCCTTGCACCATATTTTCACTTTCTTTTGCCCAGACGATGGTTTGCTCGCGTAAGGCGACCATTTCTTCCATTTCCATCTTGAGCGGCGAAATAATGTCGCGTTGCCAGTTCAGCGTATCGTAATGCCCACTCGCCAGAGCCTGCCCCGCACGCGAGAGCATTAGCAACTGCTCTATGGTATGCATCAGCTGATCTATTCGCTCCAACAGCATAGGGGCTTGCTGAACGCCTGAGTTTGCCATCAACTCAAGGTGCAGTCGGATGCCAGCAAGCGGCGTACGAAGCTCGTGTGCGGCATCTGCAGTAAATAAGCGTTCTTGCTGAATGGTATGAGCAAGCCTTGCCAGCAATTGATTCAGTGAATTGGTGACGGCAACCATCTCTTCCATGTCTGAATACATTGGCAGAGGGGTAAGATTATCAGCGGAACGATTAGCAAGACTGGTGCGCAGGCGATTCAATGGACGGGTAATCCAGGTGATCGCCCAGAAAGAAAAGAACAATGTGAAACCAATCATCACCAGGGAAGGAACAAGCAATGAAGCAATAGCTTCGCGGATCTCTTTCTCTACATGCTGATTTCGTGCCTTGGCAGACAGCGTTTCACTGACCAGGAAACTGATTTGCTCACGACTTTCATGCCATAACCAAATGACACTAATTAGCTGGAAAAACAAGAGAATAAGAGCGAGAAGAATCATCAATCGCTGGCGCATGCTATTCATGTTCGGCTCTCCAGTCGATAGCCAACACCACGCACGGTTTTTATTCTGTCTTTGCCTAGCTTGCGTCGAAGATTGTGGATATGCACTTCTAGCGTATTTGAGCCAGGGTCATCCTGCCAACTGTAGATATCTTGCTGTAATGTTTCACGGTGCACCGTCTGCCCGATTCGCATCATTAAGCGTGTGAGTAACGCGAACTCTTTGGGCGTGATTTCAACAGCCAGGTCTTGTAGCAGCACTTGCTGAGTTTGCAGGTTGAGTGTCAGATCATCATGCTGAAGAAGGTTATCGCTATGTCCCTGATAGCGGCGAATCAATGCCCGCGTACGAGCTTGTAATTCAGCTAGAGCAAAGGGTTTGACCAGATAATCATCGGCACCAGAGTCCAGACCGTTAACTCGATCTTCAAGCGCGTCACGTGCTGTTAATATCAACACTGGTGTACTGATACTACGGCGTCGCCATTGCCTCAAAAGAGTGGCACCATCTTTGTCTGGCAGGCCAAGATCGAGGATGATCATGCCATATTCACCACTTTCTATCAGTGCATCCGCTTCGGCGGCTGTCGTTGCACAATCGAGAGCATAACCCTCGTTGTTTAATGCCAGCACCAGGCCTTCCCGTAACAGTAAATCGTCTTCAACAATCAGCAGTTTCATAACTCAATTATTCTGGTAGATATCCTTATAGAGGCGACTTTCAAAGCGCACTAATGGGATACGACGGTTACGTTGATCGGCAGGCTCAACAGCATAGCCTGACAAATATTGCACAAAGGCCATGCGCTGGCCGCTAGCAGTGGTGATAAATCCGGCAAGGTTATATACACCTTGCAGTGAGCCTGTCTTAGCCGAAACTTTGCCGTCAACACCTGCCTGATGTAGGCCTGCACGATACTGCAGTGAGCCGTCATAACCGGCCAACGGTAACATTGAGATAAAGTTAAGCTCAGTGTCATTCTGGGCGATGTATTGCAACACCTGCATCATGGTGGCGGGTGAAATCAGATTATGTCGAGACAATCCCGAACCATCTACGACGATACTATTACCTAAATCGACACCCGCTTTTTGGCGCAGAATTTGTCGTACTGCATCAGCACCTGAACGCCAGGTCCCTGGTACGCCAAAACGGTTATGGCCGATGGTGCGAAAAACAGTATCGGCGATCATGTTGTCTGATTTCTTTAGCATTACCTTTAGCAAATCGTGCAGTGGTGCAGATTGCTTGCTGGCAATTACCGTTCCAGGGGTATTGGATTGCGTCTGACGCAATAAGGTTCCGCTATAACTGATCCCAGCCTCTTTCAGCTCGGCCTTCAAAATCGCTCCCGCGTAACTGGCTCCATCTTGTATCGCGAAAGCGAGTGGGAGGGGGTCTGCACGTTGTGTCATGCAGCCAGTAAGCGTAAAACGATTCAAGTCGCCTGGCACTACATCCAGTTCACAATATTGTGCATCTGGTGAGCCTTTGGCGAGAGTTCTCACCTGGCTGAACATAACCACAGGATAGTAGGAAGCGATGCGGATGAAGGCTAAATCATCAGCTTTTGGGGCACTATAGAGCGAAACAGAAAAACAGTTTCGGTCGACGATTGCAGCAGCGGGCGGAGCGCTAAAACACTGAGTCATGTCATTCCACGGCCAGCCAGGCGCTTTGTCATGACTGGCGAATATGGATGTGTCGATCAGTACATTACCCTGAATTTGCTGTACGCCTGACTTTTTCAGGACTGCGACCATATTGCGAATATCCTGACGTTTTAGCGTAGGATCGCCACCAAATCGGGCAATAAGGTCACCTTGCAATACACCGTTATTGACTTGCGCATTACTTTCAAGCGTGGTGTTAAACCTGAAATCTGGGCCCAATTGTAATAATGCTGCCAGAGCCGTGATGACTTTTTGGGTGCTCGCGGGCAGCGCCATCTGTTGACTGTGATAGTCAATCAATGGGGCCGGCGCACCAACTTTTTGCACCATCAAAGCCAGGTTCGCGCCAGCGGGTAGCTGGGAAGTATAGTCTTCAACGTTGGCGGCCTGGACGGTAAACACCACAGCACTGGTCAATCCAATGACAAATCTAAAAAATCGCATAATCTCGCGGTAACAACCTGGAAACGTATCGTCATACTACGGTGCAAAGCAGTGCAAAGTAAACGATGACCCTTAGTGAACTCCAGGGTAAAATACAGGTCAATTTGGAAACCGTTACTGGCCTGGTGCTTTGCTCCGGGTCAGTTTTATTTTGCTTAGTGCCAGGGGTTTGGCTTATTTAAAGCAAACCAGGCTCTGGATTCAGGAATACCGTTTGGTAATTCTGAACAGGAAAGTTTTGAAGAGGTATAACAATGCAACCTATTCCGATGACCCTACGTGGCGCAGAAAGATTACGTGAAGAGCTGGATTTCCTGAAGTCTGTGCGCCGCCCACAAATTATTGCCGCGATTGCTGATGCTCGCGAACATGGCGATCTGAAAGAAAACGCTGAGTACCATGCCGCGCGTGAGCAACAGGGTTTTTGTGAAGGCCGTATCCAGGATATCGAAGCGAAGCTGTCCAACGCTCAGATTATCGATATCACCAAAATGCCAAACAATGGCCGTGTCATTTTTGGCGCGAGCGTTACAGTTTTGAATCTGGATAACGACGAAGAGCAGACTTATCGCATTGTTGGTGATGATGAAGCTGATTTTAAACAGAATCTTATTTCAGTGAACTCACCGATTGCTCGTGGCCTTGTGGGCAAAGAGCAGGAGGATGTTGTTGTTATCCGCACGCCGGGTGGTGATGTTGAGTTCGAAATACTAAAAGTGGAATATTTATAATATCTGCTACGCTTTTTTATAGCGTGGCGTATTGTAAAGAAAGGAAAAAGGCCGCACCGCGGCCTTTTATCAACTAACAGAGCGTGGCATTTTGCACACTCTCTGCTTATTTCGGCAGAGAGATTTTGCGCTCTTTAGACGCGCGATAGAGCACCAGCGTTTTACCGATAACCTGTACATTACAGGCGCCGGTTTCACGCACGATGGCATCCACGATCAAGGTTTTAGTTTCGCGATCTTCCGTTGCGATTTTCACCTTGATTAACTCATGATGTTCAAGCGCTTGTTCAATCTCGGCCAGTACCCCTTCGGTCAAACCGTTATTGCCAAGCATAACTACTGGCTTGAGCGGATGAGCAAGACCTTTCAGGTGCTGTTTTTGTTTAGTACTCAGATTCATCGTATTTTTTGCTTACGTTGGGATTGAAAACGGTTCATTCTACCGCCATATCTCCCGTATCGCCAATCGGCTGTGCTGATAACTCTTACAGCCTGCTATTCACGATGAACAAAGTTGGAATTTGAGATGACAGGTAAAAAGCGTTCTGCCAGCTCTAGTCGCTGGCTGCAGGAACACTTTAGCGATAAATATGTAATTCAGGCGCAGAAAAAAGGGTTACGTTCCCGTGCCTGGTTTAAACTTGATGAAATACAGCAAAGTGACAAACTTTTTAAGCCAGGAATGACTATTGTTGATCTTGGCGCTGCTCCCGGAGGCTGGTCACAGTATGTGGTGACTCAAATCGGGAATCAGGGGCGAATCATTGCTTGCGATCTTTTACCAATGGATCCTATCGTTGGTGTTGATTTCCTTCGGGGTGACTTTCGTGATGAATTAGTCGTGAAAGCTCTGTTGGATCGTGTTGGTGACAGTAAAGTTCAGGTTGTCATGTCAGATATGGCTCCAAATATGAGCGGGACACCGGCAGTTGATATTCCTCGGTCTATGTATTTAGTAGAGCTGGCACTGGAAATGTGTCGTGATGTTCTTGCACCGGGTGGTAGTTTTTTAGTGAAAGTGTTTCAGGGCGAAGGTTTCGATGAGTACCTGCGGGAAATTCGCTCCCTGTTTACGACAGTTAAAGTTCGTAAACCGGACTCTTCTCGTGCCCGCTCACGTGAAGTGTACATTGTAGCGACTGGGCGAAAAGTATAGTCCCCTGACGCTGTTTGTTAACACAGTTGTAATATGAGGTTAATCCCTTGAGTGACATGGCGAAAAACCTAATACTCTGGCTGGTCATCGCGGTTGTGCTGATGTCTGTGTTCCAGAGCTTTGGGCCCAGCGAGTCAAACGGCCGTAGGGTGGATTACTCCACTTTCCTGTCTGAAGTAAATCAAGACCAGGTTCGCGAAGCGAGTATCAATGGACGTGAAATCAAAGTTACCAAGAAAGATAGTAACCGATACACGACTTACATCCCCGTTAACGATCCTAAGCTGCTTGATAATCTGCTGACCAAAAATGTGAAAGTAGTAGGCGAACCGCCTGAAGAGCCAAGCTTGCTGGCTTCTATTTTCATCTCCTGGTTCCCAATGCTATTGCTAATTGGGGTCTGGATCTTCTTTATGCGTCAAATGCAGGGCGGCGGTGGCAAAGGTGCCATGTCGTTTGGTAAAAGCAAGGCGCGTATGCTCACCGAAGACCAAATTAAGACCACTTTTGCTGACGTTGCTGGCTGTGACGAAGCAAAAGAAGAGGTTGCTGAGCTGGTTGAGTATCTTCGTGAGCCAAGCCGTTTCCAGAAACTGGGCGGTAAAATCCCGAAAGGCGTGCTGATGGTTGGCCCTCCGGGTACCGGTAAAACCTTGCTGGCGAAAGCCATTGCGGGTGAAGCGAAAGTACCGTTCTTTACTATTTCCGGTTCTGACTTTGTTGAAATGTTTGTGGGCGTGGGTGCATCTCGTGTTCGTGACATGTTTGAACAAGCTAAGAAAGCGGCACCATGCATCATCTTCATTGATGAAATCGACGCCGTAGGCCGTCAGCGTGGCGCGGGTCTTGGTGGTGGTCACGATGAGCGTGAACAGACACTGAACCAGATGCTGGTTGAAATGGATGGCTTCGAAGGTAACGAAGGTATCATCGTTATCGCTGCGACTAACCGTCCAGACGTACTTGACCCAGCGTTGCTGCGTCCAGGTCGTTTTGACCGTCAGGTTGTTGTTGGCCTGCCAGACGTGCGTGGTCGTGAGCAAATCCTGAAGGTGCATAGCCGCCGTGTGCCACTGGCTCCAGATGTCGATCCAGCAATCATTGCACGTGGTACTCCTGGCTTCTCCGGTGCGGATCTTGCAAACCTGGTGAACGAAGCTGCTCTGTTTGCTGCCCGTGGCAACAAGCGCGTGGTTTCCATGGTTGAATTCGAAAAAGCGAAAGACAAAATCATGATGGGTGCTGAACGTCGCTCCATGGTGATGACAGAAGCGCAAAAAGAATCCACCGCATACCACGAAGCGGGTCACGCAATTATTGGTCGCTTGGTTCCAGAGCATGATCCTGTGCATAAAGTAACTATCATTCCGCGCGGTCGTGCGCTGGGTGTGACGTTCTTCCTGCCAGAAGGTGATGCAATTAGTGCGAGCCGTCAGAAACTTGAAAGCCAGATTTCTACGCTGTACGGTGGTCGTCTCGCTGAAGAAATTATTTACGGTGCTGAACATGTTTCTACCGGTGCGTCTAACGACATCAAAGTAGCAACATCTATCGCTCGTAACATGGTTACCCAATGGGGCTTCTCTGAGAAACTCGGTCCGTTGCTATATGCGGAAGAGGACGGTGAAGTGTTCCTGGGCCGCTCCGTGGCGAAAGCGAAACATATGTCCGATGAAACTGCACGTATCATCGATCAGGAAGTGAAGCTGTTGATTGAGCGTAATTACGCTCGTGCTCGTCAGCTCCTGAATGAAAATATGGATATTCTTCACACCATGAAAGACGCACTGATGAAGTATGAAACCATCGATGCTCCACAGATTGATGATCTGATGAATCGTCGTGATGTGCGTCCGCCAGCGGGCTGGGAAGAATCAAATAGCGGCAACAACAATTCTGATAACAATGGTACACCACGAGCACCGCGTCCGGTCGACGAACCGCGTACGCCAAATCCTGGTAATACTATGTCAGAGCAGTTGGGCGATAAATAAGTCGTCTCTGCCGAATGTTACTGCAGTAATCTATAAAACCCTGGGCTTGTCCCGGGGTTTTTGTTTTTGTCTTAACCAAAGTCTATGCAGGGAATTTTGATGAAACTCACCGCTCAGGGCACTACGCTCGATCTTTCTCATCCTCATATCATGGGTATTTTGAACGTCACGCCAGACTCTTTTTCCGATGGTGGAAAGCACAATTCGTTAGTGGAAGCCTTAAAACACGCTAACGCGATGATCAATGCGGGTGCGACGATTATTGATATTGGTGGTGAGTCGACGCGCCCAGGGGCGGCTGACGTGAGTGTAGATGAGGAGCTGTCGCGTGTGATTCCGGTCGTGGAAGCAATTGCACAGCGCTTTGAGATCTGGATTTCAGTCGATACCTCCAAATCTGAGGTGATTCGCGAAGCGGCTCGGGTTGGGGCACATATAATTAACGATATTCGCTCGTTGCAGGAACCTGGCGCGCTTGAAGCAGCCGCTGAAACTGGTTTGCCTGTTTGCCTGATGCACATGCAGGGCGAACCTAAGAATATGCAGCAGGCTCCGCGTTACGATGATGTTTTTGCAGATGTGAATCGCTTTTTTATCGACCAAATAGCCCGCTGTGAAGCGGCAGGCATCGCAAAAGAAAAATTGTTGCTCGACCCCGGCTTCGGTTTCGGTAAAAATCTGACCCACAATTACCAACTTTTGGCCCGACTTTCCGAATTCCATCACTTTGGCTTACCGCTATTGGTGGGGATGTCGCGTAAATCAATGGTTGGCCAACTGCTTAATGTCGGGCCGGATCAACGCCTGAGTGGCAGTATTGCGTGTGCAGTCATTTCTGCGATGCAAGGGGCTAACATCATTCGAGTTCACGATGTAAAAGAGTCAGTCGAAGCGATGCGCGTGGTGGAAGCCACACTTTCAGCGAAGGAAAAAAAACGCTATGAGTAACCGTAAATATTTTGGCACAGATGGCATCCGCGGTCGTGTAGGCGATTCCCCAATTACCCCTGACTTTGTGCTGAAGCTCGGCTGGGCTGCGGGTAAAGTATTAGCACGCCACGGCTCGCGTAAGATTATTATCGGCAAAGATACTCGTATCTCTGGTTACATGCTGGAGTCTGCTCTCGAAGCGGGCCTCGCTGCTGCGGGTTTGTCTGCTTCATTCACCGGTCCGATGCCAACGCCTGCCGTTGCTTACCTGACCCGAGCATTCCGTGCCGAAGCAGGGATCGTTATCTCTGCATCGCATAACCCGTTCTATGATAACGGGATCAAATTCTTCTCAATTGACGGCACAAAACTGCCCGACGAAGTTGAAGAAGCCATTGAAGCTGAAATGGAAAAAGAGATCACCTGTGTTGATTCCGCGGAACTTGGCAAAGCCAGCCGTATTGTTGATGCGGCAGGTCGCTATATCGAATTCTGCAAAGGCACATTCCCTAATGAGTTAAGCCTCAGCAGCCTCAAAATTGTTGTCGATTGCGCCAATGGAGCGACTTATCACATTGCGCCAAATGTGCTTCGTGAGCTGGGTGCTACGGTCATTACCGTGGGTTGTGAACCGAACGGCGTCAACATCAACGAAAAATGTGGTGCCACTGACGTGCGTATGCTGCAGGAACGAGTGCTGGCTGAAAAAGCTGACATCGGTATTGCACTTGATGGTGATGGCGACCGTGTCATCATGGTGGACAATCTGGGCCATAAAGTTGATGGTGACCAGATCCTCTACATTATTGCTCGTGAAGGACTCCGTCAGGGCCAGTTGCGCGGTGGTGCTGTTGGTACGCTGATGAGCAATATGGGTCTGGAACTGGCCTTAAAGCAGTTGGGTATCCCGTTTGCACGTGCAAAAGTGGGCGACCGCTATGTACTGGAAAAACTTCAGGAGAAAGGCTGGAGAATTGGTGCTGAAAACTCAGGTCATGTGATCCTGCTAGATAAGACCACCACTGGTGACGGTATCGTTGCAGGTTTGCAAGTACTTACCGCTATGGTGCGTAACCATATGAGCCTTCATGACTTGTGTAGCGGAATGAAATTATTCCCGCAAGTTTTGGTTAACGTGCGCTTTACTGCGGGCAGCGGCGATCCACTTGAGCACGATTCAGTTAAAAAAGTGACCGCTGAAGTTGAAGATGCATTGGGTAATCGTGGCCGTGTGCTGTTGCGTAAATCGGGCACTGAGCCTTTAATCCGCGTGATGGTAGAAGGTGAAGATGAAGCGCTGGTTATCGAGTATGCCAACCGCATCGCTGATGCCGTAAAAGCGGTTTAATTTATTACCGCTTTGGTTGTGTAAAAAGGCGGCATTTGCCGCCTGTTTTATAAACAAATCCAAATGTATTGCTGTTTTTTTCTCCAGTCAGTGAAATGTGAATAAATTGCCCTTGCGCGTGACCCCGGCTTTGGTTAGTATTCTCACCCGCTTCAGTGGGTAAACTTAAACGTATCCGCTTGACTGGTTTGAAGCTTTGGTATGCGGTAATACCGCAAGGAACAGGTTGATAATATGTACGAAGCTCTTTTAGTTGTTTTCCTTATTGTAGCCTTGGGCCTTGTGGGTCTTATCATGCTGCAACAAGGTAAAGGCGCTGATATGGGAGCCTCCTTCGGAGCAGGCGCTTCCGCTACGCTGTTCGGTTCAAGTGGTTCAGGTAATTTCATGACCCGCATGACCGCTGTGTTAGCAACGCTGTTCTTTATCATCAGCCTGGTACTGGGTAACCTCAATACCAACAAAACCGATAAAGGAAGTGTGTGGGATAATTTAACTCAGCCAACAAAAACTGAGTCACAGCCAGCGGCACCTACCAAGCCGAGCAGCGATATCCCGCAGTAAGTAGTAAGCTTCAATACGGTAAGAAGTGATTGCCGTGTTCAAAGTGCCGAGGTGGTGGAATTGGTAGACACGCTACCTTGAGGTGGTAGTGCCCGATTGGGCTTACGGGTTCAAGTCCCGTCCTCGGTACCAAAATATCTGCATTTCTTGCATTTTATGCAATATCGGCGTAATATTTGCCACGTTTTCGGACGCGGGGTGGAGCAGCCTGGTAGCTCGTCGGGCTCATAACCCGAAGGTCGTCAGTTCAAATCTGGCCCCCGCAACCACTTTCCCTGAGAGTTCTTTTTCAAATATACTGTGAACACCAGATGGTGCCTCGCGAAGAATTTAGAAAAAAATTCTCCTGGATATTGTCCGAGCCGCATTCGCGGTGTACAGGGTTCAGTTATATAAAGCCTCGATTTATCGGGGTTTTTTGTTATCTGACTTTAGAATAACTGGGCTATATGCCCTTTTTTTATTTCTTGGGGGTGGGCTTGTCCACATTAGAGCAAAAATTAACAGAGATGATTTCAGCACCGGTCGAGGCGCTGGGCTATGAGTTGGTAGGAATCGAATTTGTTCGAGGTCGCCAATCCACGCTGCGCATCTATATTGATAGTGAAGATGGCATCAATGTTGATGATTGTGCTGATGTCAGTCACCAGGTAAGCGCAGTACTGGATGTCGAAGACCCTATCACTGTTGCTTACAACCTGGAAGTTTCCTCACCAGGCCTTGATCGCCCAATGTTTACCGCCGAGCATTACGTTCGTTTTACCGGTGAAGAAGTAAGCATTGTGTTGCGAATGGCCGTGCAAAACCGTCGTAAATGGCAGGGTATTATTAAAGCCGTAGAAGGTGAGATGATCACGGTTACGGTGGAAGGCAAAGATGAAGTGTTCGCGCTGAGCAACATCCAGAAAGCGAACCTGGTACCCCACTTTTAATAGTTTGGATTGAGGTGAAAACCCAGGATGAACAAAGAAATTTTGGCTGTTGTAGAAGCAGTTTCCAACGAAAAATCACTGCCGCGTGAGAAGATTTTCGAAGCGCTGGAAAGTGCACTGGCAACAGCGACCAAGAAAAAATACGAACAAGAGATTGATGTGCGCGTTAGCATCGATCGTAAAAGTGGTGACTTTGATACTTTCCGCCGTTGGGTCATTGTAGAAGAAGTTACTCAACCTACGCGTGAAATCACTCTTGATGCAGCTCAATTCGAAGATCCAGAGCTGAATGTTGGCGGATATGTTGAAGACCAGATTGAATCTGTAACCTTTGACCGTATCACTACTCAAACTGCAAAGCAGGTTATCGTACAAAAAGTACGTGAAGCTGAACGTGCAATGGTGGTTGATCAGTTCCGCGAGCACGAAGGTGAAATCATCACCGGTGTGGTGAAGAAAGTTAACCGCGAGAACATCTCTCTTGATCTCGGCAGCAACGCTGAAGCTGTAATTCTTCGCGAAGATATGTTACCGCGTGAAAACTTCCGCCCTGGTGACCGTATCCGCGGTGTGCTTTATGCTGTGCGTCCGGAAGCTCGTGGTGCTCAACTGTTTGTTAGCCGTTCTAAGCCTGAAATGCTGATCGAATTGTTCCGCATTGAAGTGCCGGAAATTGGCGAAGAAGTTATTGAAATCAAAGCCGCTGCTCGTGATCCTGGTTCTCGTGCGAAAATCGCCGTGAAAACCAACGACAAGCGTATCGACCCAGTAGGTGCTTGTGTTGGCATGCGCGGTGCGCGTGTTCAGGCAGTTTCTACTGAACTGGGCGGTGAGCGTATTGATATCGTGCTGTGGGACGATAACCCGGCACAATTCGTTATCAATGCTATGGCTCCGGCTGACGTGGCTTCCATTGTTGTTGACGAAGACAAACATACAATGGATATCGCGGTAGAGGCAGGCAATCTGGCGCAAGCAATCGGTCGTAACGGACAAAACGTTCGTCTGGCTGCACAGCTGAGTGGCTGGGAACTCAACGTCATGACTGTTGATGACCTGCAAGCCAAACATCAGGCTGAAGCACATGCTGCCATTGATACCTTTACCAAATACCTCGAGATCGACGAGGATTTTGCCACTGTATTGGTAGAAGAAGGCTTCTCCACCCTCGAAGAGTTGGCATACGTGCCGATGAAAGAGTTGCTGGAAATTGATGGCCTTGATGAAGATACAGTGGAAGCATTACGTGATCGCGCCAAAAACGCCCTCACCACACTGGCATTGGCGCAGGAAGAAAGCCTGGGCGATAACAAACCTCAAGAGGATCTGCTGAACCTCGAAGGTATGGATCGCAACTTGGCCTTTAAACTCGCTTCACGCGGTGTGAGCTCGCTGGAAGATTTGGCTGAGCAAGGTGTCGACGATCTGTCAGATATTGAAGGTTTAACCAACGAGAAAGCCGGGGAATTGATTATGGCTGCTCGCAATATCTGCTGGTTTGGCGGCGAAGCGTAATAAACTGTAGCAGGAAGGAACAGCATGACAGATGTAACCGTAAAAGCGCTGGCCGCAGAGATTCAGACCTCCGTGGACCGCCTGGTACAGCAATTTGCTGATGCAGGGATCCCTAAGGCTGCTGATGATTCTGTCTCGGCCCAGGAAAAACAGACATTACTGGCGCACCTGAATCGTGAACACGGTTCTGCGCCAGATAAGTTGACATTACAGCGCAAAACGCGCAGTACTTTAAACATTCCAGGTACCGGTGGGAAAAGTAAATCGGTACAAATCGAAGTCCGCAAGAAGCGCACCTTTGTGAAACGTGATCCGCAAGAGACAGAACGTCTTGCCGCGGAAGAACAGGCGCAGCGTGAAGCGGAAGAGCAAGCCCAACGTGAGGCGCAGGAAGCTGCCAATCGTCAGGCGCAAGAAAAAGCTAAACGTGAAGCTGAAGATAAAGCTAAGCGTGAAGCCGCTGATAAAGCGAAACGTGAAGCTGCGGAAAAAGACAAAGTGAGCAATCAACAAGACGATATGACGAAAAGCGCCCAGGCAGATAAAGCCCGTCGCGAAGCTGAAGCTGCAGAGCTTAAGCGCAAAGCTGAAGAAGAAGCCCGTCGCAAATTAGAAGAAGACGCCCGTCGTGTAGCTGAAGAGGCCCGTAAAATGGCTGAAGCTAACGCAGGTGTTTGGACGGAAGAAGAGAAAGTGGAAGACGATAAATCTGATTACCATGTAACCACTTCTCAACACGCTCGCCAGGCTGAAGACGAAAACGACCGCGAAGTTGAAGCTGGCCGTACTCGTGCTCGTACTGCGACAACTAAAGCACCACGCCAGAAAAAAGGCGGCAAACACGGCGAGTCTAAAGCTGACCGTGAAGAAGCGCGTGCTGCAGTTCGTGGTGGTAAAGGTAAGCGTAAACCAAGTTCTCTGCAGCAAGGCTTCAACAAGCCTGCGCAGGCAGTTAACCGTGACGTCGTAATCGGCGAAACAGTGACTGTTGCAGAACTGGCTAATAAAATGGCTGTTAAAGGCTCTCAGGTCATCAAAGCGATGATGAAACTGGGCGCAATGGCAACCATTAACCAGGTCATCGACCAGGAAACCGCACAGCTGGTTGCCGAAGAGATGGGCCACAAAGTTATCCTGCGCCGTGAAAACGAGCTGGAAGAAGCGCTGATGAGCGACCGTGACACTGACGCAGTTGCTGAGTCACGTGCTCCAGTTGTTACCATCATGGGTCACGTTGACCACGGTAAAACTTCCCTGCTCGACTACATTCGTTCTACTAAAGTAGCGTCTGGCGAAGCGGGTGGTATTACCCAGCACATCGGTGCATACCACGTAGAAACTGAAAACGGTATGGTTACCTTCCTGGATACCCCGGGCCACGCAGCGTTTACGTCTATGCGTGCTCGTGGTGCTCAGGCAACGGATATCGTTGTTCTGGTTGTTGCTGCAGACGATGGCGTGATGCCACAAACTATCGAAGCTATCCAGCACGCGAAAGCGGCGCAGGTGCCGGTAGTGGTCGCAGTGAACAAAATCGATAAGCCAGAAGCTGATCCAGACCGCGTTAAGCAGGAACTGTCTCAGTACGGCATCATGCCAGAAGAGTGGGGCGGTGAAAGCCAGTTCATCCACGTATCTGCTAAAGCAGGTACTGGTATTGACGAACTTCTGAACGCAATCCTGCTGCAAGCTGAAGTTCTCGAACTGAAAGCAATGCGTGATGGTATGGCGAGCGGTGTGGTTATCGAATCCTTCCTGGATAAAGGTCGTGGCCCGGTAGCAACTGTTCTGGTTCGTGAAGGTTCCCTGAATAAAGGCGACATCGTTCTTTGTGGCTTCGAATATGGCCGTGTTCGTGCAATGCGTGACGAAATGGGTCGTGAAGTTACTGAAGCGGGTCCGTCTATTCCTGTTGAAATCCTTGGTCTGTCTGGTGTTCCGGCAGCGGGTGATGAAGTAACAGTTGTTCGTGACGAGAAAAAAGCTCGTGAAGTTGCTCTGTATCGTCAGGGTAAATTCCGCGAAGTTAAACTGGCTCGCCAGCAGAAATCTAAACTTGAAAACATGTTCGCCAACATGACCGAAGGCGAAGTGTCTGAAGTTAACGTTGTGCTGAAAGCGGACGTTCAGGGTTCTGTTGAAGCGATCAGCGATTCCCTGCTGAAACTGTCTACTGATGAAGTTAAAGTTAAAATCATCGGTTCCGGTGTTGGTGGTATCACTGAGACTGACGCTACGCTTGCTGCAGCTTCTAACGCTATTCTGGTTGGCTTCAACGTTCGTGCTGATGCATCTGCACGCCGCGTTATCGAGTCAGAAAGCCTGGATCTGCGTTACTACTCCGTCATCTACCATCTGATTGACGAAGTTAAAGCAGCAATGAGCGGCATGCTGTCTCCGGAACTGAAACAACAGATCCTCGGCCTGGCCGAAGTTCGCGATGTGTTCAAATCACCGAAATTTGGCGCAATCGCAGGTTGTATGGTTACCGAGGGTGTGGTCAAACGTCACAACCCAATCCGTGTTCTGCGCGACAACGTTGTTATCTATGAAGGCGAGCTGGAATCCCTGCGCCGCTTCAAAGATGACGCTAACGAAGTTCGTAACGGTATGGAATGTGGTATCGGCGTGAAGAACTACAACGATGTGCGTGTTGGTGATGTGATCGAAGTATTCGAAATCATCGAAATCCAACGTACCATCGCCTGATATCAGCCGGGTACATAGCTAATATCTTTAGGGGGCCGAGCGCCCCCTGATTTTATGGAGAATTTATTATGGCGAAAGAATTTGGTCGCCCACAGCGTGTTTCCCAGGAATTGCAGAAAGAAATCGCAATCATCCTGCAGCGCGAAATTAAAGACCCGCGTCTGGGCATGATGACCACCGTTTCTGGTGTCGAAGTGTCACGCGATCTGGCTTATGCAAAAGTGTTTGTAACCTTCCTGAACGATAAAGACGAACAAGCAGTGAAAGAAGGCATCAAGGTTTTACAGGATGCTTCTGGCTACATTCGTTCTTTGCTGGGCAAAGCAATGCGCCTGCGTATCGTGCCTGAACTGACTTTCTTCTACGATAACTCGTTGGTTGAAGGTATGCGCATGTCGAATCTGGTTTCTAACGTCATCAGAAACGATGATGAGCGCCGTGTAAACGATACGGATGACAGCAAGGAGGATTAATGAGTCGTCCTCGTCGTCGTGGTCGTGATATCCACGGAGTACTGTTGTTAGATAAACCTCAGGGTTTATCTTCGAACGACGCGTTGCAGAAAGTGAAGCGTATTTATAACGCTAACCGTGCCGGTCATACCGGAGCGCTTGACCCGCTTGCAACCGGAATGCTACCGATTTGCCTCGGAGAGGCGACAAAATTCTCGCGTTATCTACTTGATTCCGACAAGCGTTACCGTGTTATTGCCCGCCTTGGGCAACGCACTGATACTTCTGATGCTGATGGCACAGTCGTTCAGGAGCGTCCGGTAACCTTTACCGAACAAGAGCTGGCGCAAGCGTTAGATAGCTTTCGTGGTGAAACACAGCAAGTTCCATCGATGTACTCCGCACTGAAATATCAAGGCAAGCCACTTTATGAGTATGCGCGCCAGGGTATCGAAGTGCCGCGTGAAGCACGGTCTATCACGGTTTACGAACTTCTGTTTATTCGCCATGAAGGCAATGAACTTGAGTTGGAAATTCACTGTTCTAAGGGAACGTACATCCGGACCATCACCGATGATTTAGGTGAAAAACTCGGTTGTGGTGCCCATGTGACTTTCCTGCGTCGCCTTGCAGTGAGCAAGTATCCTGTCGAACGTATGGTAACGCTTGAGCAATTGCATGCATTGGTTGAGCAAGCACAAGCGCAAGAAATTGAGCCATCGGTGCTGTTAGATCCATTATTGATGCCAATGGATAGTCCGGCTTCAGACTTCCCAATCGTGAATTTATTACCTGCTGTTGCGGGTTACTTCAAGAATGGGCAGCCAGTGCAAGTGGCGGGTAGCCCGGCAGAAGGGCTAGTCCGCGTCACCGAAGGTGATGAAGGCAAATTTATCGGCATGGCCGAAATTGATGATGATGGACGCGTAGCGCCTCGTCGTCTGGTTGTTGAGTATCCGCTCTGACACCTGGAGTTGCCTTGCGATAAGAGGTGGCTACAGGTAAAATGGCGCGGCTTAACTTTCATACCTTTGTTTAACATTGTTGTGAAAGTGCACTGGAGTTGCTGAATTAGAGATCGGCACTCTATCTTTTTATCTATAATTTTGGAGTTTAAAATGTCTCTAAGCGTTGAAGCTAAAGCAAAAATCGTTTCCGAGTTTGGTCGTGGTTCTAACGACAGCGGTTCTACCGAAGTTCAGGTTGCACTGCTGACTGCTCAGATCAACCACCTGCAGGGTCACTTCTCTGAGCACAAAAAAGATCACCACAGCCGTCGTGGTCTGCTGCGTATGGTTTCTCAGCGTCGTAAACTGCTCGACTACCTGAAGCGTAAAGATGTAGCACGTTACACCAGCCTGATCGAGCGTCTGGGTCTGCGTCGCTAAGTCTTGCGAGTTTCAGAAAAAGGGGCCTTTTAAGGCCCCTTTTTTCAACCAGATGGCAGCAATTCTATGGAAACTAATGTATTGTTGCAGTGTGTGATCTTTGTTGCAGAGGTTCGCGCGGCTAATGAGAGGCTTTATCCGCATGGGCGGGTTAGGGTTGTCATTAGTCGCGAGGATGCGATAGAGATCGGGTTAAACGGAGCAAGTGCAATCACCTGCTACCAAAGATTATTAAGGATATTATTTTGCTAACTCCGATTGTCCGTAAATTTCAATACGGTCAGCATACGGTCACAATAGAGACCGGTATGATGGCTCGCCAGGCTACCGCAGCAGTAATGGTCAGCATGGACGACACCGCTGTATTCGTGACCGTAGTCGGTCAGAAAAAAGCGAAAGCAGGCCAGGATTTCTTCCCTCTGACTGTTAACTATCAGGAGCGTACTTACGCTGCTGGTCGTATCCCGGGTAGCTTCTTCCGTCGTGAAGGCCGTCCAAGCGAAGGTGAAACACTGATCGCGCGTCTGATTGACCGTCCAGTGCGTCCGCTGTTCCCGGAAGGTTTCGTGAACGAAGTTCAGGTTATCGCGACCGTTGTTTCCGTGAACCCACAAGTTCACCCAGATATCGTTGCAATGATTGGTGCTTCTGCCGCTCTGAGCCTGTCTGGTATTCCGTTCAACGGCCCAATTGGCTCTGCACGTGTTGGTTATATCAATGACCAGTATGTTCTGAACCCAACTGCTGATGAACTGAAAACCAGCAAACTGGACCTGGTTGTTGCCGGTACCGAAGGTGCTGTGCTGATGGTTGAATCCGAAGCTGAGCTGCTGAGCGAAGACCAGATGCTGGGCGCGGTTGTATTTGGCCACGAACAACAGCAAATTGTTATCCAGAACATCAACTCTCTGGTTGCTGAAGCTGGCAAACCACGTTGGGACTGGCAGCCAGAAGCGGCTAACGAAGCGCTGAATGCACGCGTTGCTGCACTTGCTGAATCCCGTCTGAGCGATGCTTACCGTATTACTGATAAGCAAGAGCGTTACGCACAAGTCGACATCATCAAATCTGACGTTATCGCTGCATTGTCAGCTGAAGACGATTCAATTGATGCTGGCGAAGTAAGCGACATTCTGCACGCTATCGAGAAAAATGTTGTTCGTAGCCGTATTCTGGCTGGCGAGCTGCGTATCGATGGCCGCGAAAAAGACATGATCCGTGGTCTGGATGTGCGTACTGGCGTTCTGCCACGTACTCACGGTTCTGCACTGTTCACCCGTGGTGAAACTCAGGCGCTGGTTACAGCAACTCTGGGTACCGCACGTGATGCACAGAACCTGGATGAGTTGATGGGCGAACGTACCGACAACTTCCTGTTCCACTACAACTTCCCTCCGTACTCCGTAGGCGAAACCGGCATGGTCGGTTCACCGAAGCGTCGTGAGATTGGTCATGGTCGTCTGGCTAAGCGTGGCGTACTGGCTGTTATGCCAGAAGCTGACCGCTTCCCGTACACCGTGCGTGTAGTGTCAGAAATTACTGAATCTAACGGTTCTTCTTCCATGGCTTCCGTATGTGGTGCTTCTCTGGCTCTGATGGATGCAGGCGTGCCAATCAAAGCCGCTGTAGCCGGTATTGCGATGGGTCTGGTTAAAGAAGGCGAGAACTTTGTTGTTCTGTCTGACATTCTGGGTGACGAAGATCACCTGGGCGACATGGACTTTAAAGTTGCTGGTAGCCGTGAAGGTATCTCTGCACTGCAGATGGATATCAAAATCGAAGGCATCACCCGCGAAATCATGCAGGTGGCTCTGAACCAGGCTAAAGGTGCGCGTCTGCATATCCTTGGCGTGATGGAACAGGCTATCAACGCTCCGCGTGGCGATATCTCTCAGTTCGCTCCACGTATTCACACAATCAAAATCAACCCAGACAAGATCAAAGACGTGATCGGTAAGGGTGGTTCTGTGATTCGTGCGCTGACCGAAGAAACCGGTACAACTATCGAAATCGAAGATGACGGCACCGTGAAAATCGCGGCGACCGATGGCGAGAAAGCGAAGTTTGCTATTCGTCGTATCGAAGAGATCACTGCTGAAATCGAAGTCGGCCGTATCTACCAGGGTAAAGTTACTCGTATCGTAGATTTCGGTGCATTCGTTGCTATCGGCGGCGGCAAAGAAGGTCTGGTGCACATTTCTCAAATCGCTGACAAGCGCGTAGAGAAAGTGACTGACTACCTGCAGATGGGTCAAGAAGTTCCAGTTAAAGTACTGGAAGTTGACCGCCAGGGCCGTGTTCGTCTGAGCATCAAAGAAGCAACTGAGCAGTCCCCAGCGGAAAGCGCAGCACCAGCTGCACCAGAAGCTGAGTAAGCTATACCGATTAAGCTCTCCATGGCGACATGGAGAGCTATTTATTACGGGGCAGGGAGTCTCGTTTTAGAGCCGGCGGACAGGACGTCATCCATATGTTGTCTTCGGGAGTGGGAAATGAAGCCTTTTTTGCGCTGGTGTTTCGTTGCGACAGCTCTCGCGCTGGCAGGATGCAGCAACTCCTCCTGGCGTGAACGTGAAGTCCTGGCGGTGCCATTGCAGCCGACTTTGCAGCAAGAAGTCATTCTTGCACGCATGGAACAGATACTTGCCAGCCGGGCTTTAACCGATGATGAGCGCGCGCAGCTTTTATATGAGCGCGGAGTGTTGTATGATAGCCTTGGCTTGCGGGCTCTAGCGCGAAATGATTTTTCACAAGCGTTGGCAATCCGCCCCGATATGCCTGAAGTATTCAATTACTTAGGTATATATTTAACGCAGGCAGGCAATTTTGATGCTGCCTATGAAGCGTTTGATTCTGTACTTGAGCTTGATCCAACTTACAACTATGCGCATTTAAATCGCGGTATCGCCCTCTACTACGGTGGTCGTTATCGTTTAGCGCAAGATGATCTGCTAGCGTTTTATCAAGACGATCCCAATGATCCTTTCCGTAGTCTGTGGCTCTATATTGCTGAAAGCAATTTAGATGCAAAGCAGGCTAAAGTGGCGTTACAACAGCGCCTCGATAAATCGGACAAAGAGCAATGGGGATGGAACATTGTCGAGTTCTACCTGGGGAACATTAACGAAAAAACGTTAATGGAACGCCTCGAGGCGGACGCAACGGATAACACCTCGCTCGCTGAGCATCTCAGTGAAACCAACTTCTATTTAGGTAAGTACTACCTAAGTCTGGGGGAAAAGGACAGCGCCACGGCACTGTTCAAGTTAGCGGTCGCTAACAACGTACACAACTACGTTGAGCATCGTTATGCATTGTTGGAATTAGCGCTCTTGGGCCAGGAGCAAGATGACCTGGCAGAATCGGACCAGCAATAGCTGACGAACATCGATCAGCCCATAAACTTTTTTATTAAAGTCATCACCTTAACGGGTGAGGGCGTTTTTGTTCGTTAATCAACCAAATTTGAGCCGGTTCACACTTTTCAATGAAAATTGCAGGTCAATTTCACGATGAGTTATGTAGACTGGCCGCCATCTACGAGGCACGTGTACTACATGACTGACATCATCGAGACTACTACTATCGAAACTACTTTTTCTGATCTGGGTCTTAACGACTCCATCCTTAAAGCCCTGAACGATCTGGGTTACGAAAAACCATCTCCAATCCAGGCTGAGTGTATCCCACAGCTACTGGCTGGCCGCGATGTACTGGGTATGGCCCAGACTGGTAGCGGCAAAACTGCAGCGTTCTCTTTACCGCTGCTGCACAACCTTGATCCAGAGCTGAAAGCACCACAAATCCTGGTGCTGGCACCGACCCGCGAACTGGCGGTTCAGGTTGCTGAAGCCATGACGGATTTCTCTAAACATATGCATGGCGTAAACGTTGTTGCCCTTTACGGTGGCCAGCGTTATGACGTGCAGCTGCGCGCCCTGCGTCAGGGACCACAAATTGTTGTTGGTACCCCAGGTCGTCTGCTGGACCACTTAAAACGCGGTACGCTGAACCTGTCCAGCCTGAAAGGTCTGGTACTGGACGAAGCTGACGAAATGTTGCGTATGGGCTTCATCGAAGACGTTGAAACCATCATGGCTCAGATCCCAGAAGGTCATCAGACCGCTCTGTTCTCTGCAACTATGCCAGAAGCGATTCGTCGTATTACCCGTCGTTTCATGAAAGATCCGCAGGAAGTACGCATTCAATCTAGCGTTACTACTCGCCCGGACATCAGCCAGAGCTACTGGACTGTGCACGGCATGCGTAAGAATGAAGCACTGGTTCGTTTCCTTGAGTCTGAAGATTTTGATGCGGCGATCATTTTCGTACGTACCAAAAACGCAACTCTGGAAGTGGCAGAAGCGCTGGAACAGAGCGGCTACAACAGTGCTGCACTGAACGGTGACATGAACCAGGCGCTGCGTGAGCAAACTCTGGAGCGTCTGAAAGACGGTCGTCTGGACATCCTGATTGCAACCGACGTTGCAGCTCGTGGCCTGGACGTTGAGCGTATCAGCCTGGTTGTTAACTACGACATCCCGATGGACTCCGAGTCTTACGTTCACCGTATCGGCCGTACAGGTCGTGCTGGTCGTGCTGGTCGTGCTCTGCTGTTCGTTGAGAACCGTGAGCGTCGTCTGCTGCGTAACATCGAACGCACCATGAAGCTGACTATTCCTGAAGTTGAACTGCCAAACCGCGATCTGCTGAGTGAGCGTCGTCTGGCTAAGTTTGCAGCTAAAGTTCAGCAGCAACTGGAAAGCAGCGATCTGGATCTTTACCGTGGTCTGCTTGCAAAAATCCAACCTTCTGCTGAATCAGAAGAAGCGCTGGATATGGAAACACTGGCTGCAGCACTGCTGAAAATGGCACAGGGCGAACGTCCTCTGATCCTGCCACCAGATGCACCAATGCGTCCACGTCGTGAATTCCGTGAGCGCGATGAGCGTTTCGAACGTTCAGACCGTGCACCACGTGGCGATCGTCCAGATCGTGCACCGCGCGGTGACCGTCCAGAGCGTTCAGATCGTCCACAGCGTGATGGTGATGCACCACGTCGCGAACGTCGTGATGTTGGCGATATGGAACTGTACCGCATTGAAGTTGGCCGTGATGATGGTGTTGAAGTTCGTCATATCGTTGGCGCTATCGCTAACGAAGGTGATATCAGCAGCCGTTACATCGGTAACATCAAACTGTTCGGTACTCACTCTACTATCGAACTGCCAAAAGGCATGCCGGGCGAAATCCTGCAGCACTTTACCCGTACTCGTATTCTGAACAAACCAATGAATATGCAGCTGATGGGTGATGCTCAGCCTCGTACTGACCGTGGCGGCGAACGTCGTGGCGGCGGTGCAGCAGCAGGTGCTGGTCGTGGTTTCGGTGGTGGTGAGCGTCGTGAAGGCGGTCGCGGTCCACGTCGTGATGGCCCAGCAGGTGCTGGTGCACCACGTAGTTTCAGCGGCGAACGTCGTGAAGGCGGTCGTGGCCCACGTCGTGAAGACGGTGCAGCTCCTGCTCGTCGTCGTACCACAGAAGCATAATCACAGAAGTTTATGCCTGCTGTTTACCAGCAGGCAGTGATAAAAATCCTGGTTAACGCAACCGGGATTTTTTTTATCCAAATTGTACTCATGTACTGGTACAATGTAGCGCAGCAAGCCTGTCACTTCGACAGTCGTTCATTGTCTCAGGAATTCGTATGGCAACTTTAGCAACCATCCACGCCTCGCCGTCTATTTTTGGTGGGGTAATGATTATTGGCGGCACCATTATTGGGGCGGGAATGTTTTCCCTGCCGGTGGTGATGTCGGGTGCCTGGTTCTTCTGGTCTTTAGCTGCACTGGTCGTGACCTGGTTTTGTATGCTGCATTCCGGTTTGATGATTCTGGAAGCTAATCTCAACTACCGTGTTGGCTCAAGTTTTGACACGGTCACGAAAGATTTGCTGGGAAAAGGTTGGAATCTGATTAACGGCCTCTCAATCGCTTTTGTGCTGTATATCCTGACCTACGCCTATATTTCGGCAAGCGGCTCGGTGATTCACCACACGCTTGGCAAAATGTCTGTCGATTTCCCCGCAAGGTTCGCCGGGTTGATATTTGCCCTGGTGGTCGCTTTTATCGTCTGGCTCAGTACCCGCGCAGTCAGCCGCATGACGACCATCGTGCTTGGCGCGAAAATCCTGACTTTCTTTATGACGTTTGGCGGCCTGATGTGGCATGTCGAACCCGTAACACTTCTCGATAGCAAAGCCATCAACCCAAGCTATTTGCCGTATATGTTTATGACGTTGCCATTTTGCCTGGCCTCGTTTGGCTACCACGGTAACGTACCAAGCCTGATGAAATATTACGGCAAAGATCCACAGACTATTAAGCGATGCCTTGTCTGGGGAACGCTGATGGCACTGGTGCTGTACGCTATTTGGTTAGTTGGCAGCATGGGAAATATTCCGCGCAGCGACTTTATTGCGATTGCTGATAAAGGCGGGAATATTGATGTGTTGGTCGGTGCATTGAGTGGTGTACTGAACAGTCGCACCCTGGATTTACTGTTGATCGTTTTCTCCAACTTCGCCGTTGCCAGTTCATTCCTGGGGGTGACATTAGGCTTATTCGATTATCTGGCCGATCTGTTTAAATTTGATGACTCACCTTTAGGTCGCTTGAAAACCGCGTTAGTGACTTTCATCCCGCCAATGTTAGGGGGGGGTATCTGGCCTGATGGATTTATCTACGCGATTGGATTTGCGGGGTTGGCGGCGACTATCTGGGCGGCAATTGTTCCAGCTCTTCTCGCAAAAGCTTCTCGCAAGAAATTTGGCAGCCCGACTTACCGGGTGTGGGGCGGGAATAAAATGATTGTGCTGATTCTTATCTTCGGTGTGACAAACGCCGCTATCCATATCCTTTCAAGCTTCGATTTACTGCCGGTTTATCACTAAGTTTTCGCCCCTCCACCGAGGGGCGAAAACTTTACAGGCTCTCGTAAACATCCATCGCCAGGTCAAAGGAATGCAGGCGAGCTTGGGTATCAAAAATCTGGCCATTAACCATAATTTCATCAGCCTGCGTTTCACGCAGCAATGAGATCAGACCGTGGCGTACTTTCGCAATATCACCCACCAGAGACATGCTCAATGCCTGCTGCACGCCATATTTCTCTGCCGGGCTCCAGAAGCTATCCATGTTTTCAATCGGCGGTGGCAACTGGCCCGTTTCGCCACGACGCAATTTAGCGAAAGCTTGCTGCATCGAGGTAAACAGGAATTCGGCATCGCGGTTGCTGTCAGCTGCAATAATATTGATGCATACCATTGCATACGGTTTTTCCAGGCGGGCAGACGGTTTGAACTGGGCACGATAAAGTTGCAGCGCCTGGAACAACATATCGGGTGCAAAGTGTGAAGCAAAGGCGAACGGCAGCCCAAGTTGGGCCGCCAGTTGGGCGCTATACAAGCTTGAACCCAGCAGCCAGACAGGAATTTTAGTGTTGTAGCCAGGAACCGGGCGCACTGCCGGGTTTGGGTCTGTGGCATCAAACCATGACACCAGTTCACTGACATCGCGTGGGAAATTGTCGATATCACCACTCATATGGCGGCGCAACGCCATCATAGTGCGCTGGTCGCTTCCCGGCGCGCGACCTAATCCTAAGTCAATACGCCCAGGATAAAGAGTCTCCAGGGTGCCAAACTGCTCGGCAATCACGAGAGGTGAGTGGTTCGGCAACATCACGCCACCGGAACCGAGGCGCAACGTTTCGGTATTCGCCGCCAGATAGCCAATCAACACGGACGTCGCAGCACTCGCGATGCCGGTCATATTGTGGTGCTCTGCTAGCCAGTAGCGGTGATAGCCGCGCTTCTCGGCCAGGCGAGCTAAATCTAAGGATCGATGGAACGCATCACGAGGCTGGGAGCCTTGTGGAATAGGGGCTAGATCGAGTAGTGAAAAAGGAGTTTGAGACATAACGGCTCACTCTGTTTATTGATGATTGTCTTTCAGTATTGCCGAAAACCATCAACAATTAAGTAACAAAGTGAGCCTTTTTTAGCTCTGAGTCACCAGTTCTAAGCCAGCAACGCGTCGCCAGTAGCCATTACAATCGTTTTGCTGTGCCAAAGATAACGGCGCATTGCCATTCTCATTTTTGCGGAAGGCTTCCAGAACGCGAAGTGTTTCCATACCCATCGGTGATAAACGCACCATATCGACTAAGCCTTTCATCGAGGCCAGTTCGTTTCCGAGGTTGTACACATAGCCGCTCATGGTCTGAATTCCATTAAGCACAAACACTTGCTGATTTTCCTGAGACAACATGTTGCGGCCGACAGGATATTTAATGCAGCAGGTTTCGCATTCATCTTTTGGTTTGTCTTCGGAACGTGCGGTGAAACAGCGTGCGGAATACGCCAAAGGCAAATGGCCATAGCTGAGCACTTCGACTTCAAACTTATTGCGAATACCCAACTCGTCACACTGAGTGAGCATGTTTGCCAGCCAGTCACGTGAAAGCTCAACCGGCATACACCAGCGAACCATACCTTGTTTGAGCAGTATGCGCAGCGTCACCGCGTTATAGCAGTTGAGCGCGTGGCCTGCGACAAACGGCAGTTTGCGTTCTGCCGCCATATTCACGGCACCGAGGTCATTGGCTTCAATCAGGAAATCACCATTCTCGACGTAGCGTTTGAGCTCGTTTAATTCAGACGGAGCCTGAACCAGTGCCAGCGTGGAGAGGACAACTTGCTTACCCTGGCTTGCCAGGCTTTTCGCCATATCCAGCCATTCGCCCGTTTTGGTTGCACGGCGCTTGCTGCACACTGACTCACCAAGATAAATCGTCTCGGCACTGCTGTTTGCTGCAGCCTGGTAAAATTTTTCCAACGTCTCTTTTGGCCAGTAGTACAGCACTGGCCCTAATGAATATTTCATGGTCATCCCTACTGCCATTTACGGTGATAGGCACCGAGAGTGGTTTGCGTGCCTTCGGCCATCGCTCCCAGATCTTCCATCCACGCAGGTTTCGCACGGTAGTTTTCCGGATCAGACATACACAGATCGATTGCTTGACGCCAGACTTTCGCTACCTGGCTGACATAGGCCGGGCTACGCTGGCGGCCTTCGATTTTCACCGACGCAATATTCGCGGCTAATAATTCAGGCAGCAGTTCAAGTGTGTTCAGGCTGGTTGGCTCTTCAAGAGCGTGATATTTCTGATCGTCAACCAGATAGCGACCTTTGCAAAGCGTCGGATAACCTGCGTTTTCACCATCCTGATACCTGTCGATAAGTACATCATTGAGGCGTGACTCAAGGCCTTGCGGAGTTTGTTGCCAACGCACAAAGCGCGCAGGGGAACAGGCACCCACTGTGTTAGGCGACTCACCAGTCAGGTAGGAGGAAAGATAGCAACGCCCTTCGGCCATAATGCACAGGCTACCAAAAGCAAAAACCTCTAGCGGTACAGGGGTTA
Source organism: Buttiauxella sp. BIGb0552 (assembly GCF_004366275.1). NCBI lineage: Bacteria > Pseudomonadati > Pseudomonadota > Gammaproteobacteria > Enterobacterales > Enterobacteriaceae > Buttiauxella > Buttiauxella sp. BIGb0552. Next base: position 580,532 of record NZ_SODY01000003.1, on the reverse strand, counting down.
CGCGAGCCAACTGTTTTACCTGATGAATGGATAACACGCGTGGTAAAACAACACGCGCAACGTCGAAGTTGCGATGATAAAAGCGGACTGCTTCTTCATTGGTGGCGGAGGCTTGTACCGATACGTGGCGCTCAATATGCGGGTAACGCTCAGCCGCGTATTCAAGCATGGCGAGGTCGGCCAGAATTAAAGCGTCGGCTCCGAGTTGCGCTGCCATATCTACTGCACGTTGCCAGCGCACGTAGCCGTCCGGATGCGCAAACGTATTGATAGCGATATGCAATTTACGGCGATGTTGATGCACGTAACTTACCGCTTCTTGCAGTTTCTTCTCCGTGAAATTCAGTCCAGCAAAATGGCGGGCGTTGGTATCATCTTTAAGACCAATGTAAACCGCATCGGCACCATTATCGATGGCCGCTTTCAACGCCGGTAAGTTTCCAGCTGGGCAAAGCAACTCCATAATTTATCCTGAATCATTGGGTAACCTGAGAGGAAACCCATGCGGCCCAGTGTCGGACAGCAAAATTGTTAACGAACTGGGATTTTAGTTAACCCGACCGCGACAAATTTTGATTTAAGGCAGCTAATGGCGTATTGATGAAATCAATATGATGGTATTGATAACCCGCAAACTTGTTGATTTACACCGCTACGGAGAATGGCTGGTGTGGCAAAATGGTGGATAAATTTCTCAAGGAGTAAAGCTTGTGTTGGATAAATTGCGTTCACGCCTGGTCCATCTCGGCCCGTCACTGTTAAGAACACCGGTTAAACTGACGCCCTTTGCTCTAAAGCGCCAGGTGCTTGAACAGGTTCTTGGCTGGCAGTTCCGTCAGGCAATGGAAGAAGGTGAACTCGAATTTCTTGAGGGACGCTGGTTAAGTATTGAAGTGCGTGATCTCGGTCTAAAATGGTTTACTTCGGTACAAGATAACAAACTGATTGTGCGTGAAGATGCTCCGGCTGATGTGAGTTTCAGTGCGACAGCCAACGATTTGTTGATGATCGCTGCACGTAAACAAGATCCCGATACCCTGTTTTTCCAACGCCGCCTGATGATTGAAGGTGACACTGAACTGGGTCTGTACGTCAAAAATTTAATGGATGCCATTGAGCTGGATGCGATGCCAAAACCACTACGCATGCTGCTACTGCAACTGGCTGATTTTGTCGAAGCGGGGATGAAGCATAAACCTGCTCCAGAAAGTAACTCGGTAGGTGAGCCATGCTAATTCGTGTAGAAATACCTATTGATGCTCCAGGCATCGACGCTTTACTTCGCCGCTCCTTTAATAGCAATGGTGAAGCAGATTTGGTGAAGGATTTACGAGAAGACGGCCTTTTAACACTGGGTGTTGTTGCCACGGATGACGAAGGTCAGGTCGTGGGTTATGCCGCATTCAGTCCGGTTGCGGTCGAAGGTGAAGAACTACAGTGGGTTGGTCTTGCGCCACTGGCTGTAGACGAAGCTTATCGCGGCCAGGGGCTGGCGAAAAAACTGGTTTATGAAGGACTCGATTCACTCAATGAATTTGGTTATGCCGCCGTTGTGACATTGGGCGAACCTGCGCTATATAGCCGCTTTGGTTTTGTTCCCGCTGCGCAATTCGATTTGCGCTGTGCCTGGCCTGATACCGAAGCCTATTTTCTGATTCATCCACTGGCCGATGACGCGCTCAATGGCGTGAGTGGTTTAGTGGAATATCACGAACATTTTAACCGAGAGTTTTGATCTCTGATTTCGTTTGAAGGCCTGCCAAAAGGTCTTCAAACGACAATGCTCCTTTTACCAACATCTCTTTCTGCGCTTTAGTTAGCTGCTTGATGCGATACTCCAGGCGCAATGCGCTTGAGCGATCGCCTACCAGATGGCTAAAGGCCAATGTTAACTCACCTTTCCCACGCAATGCTTTCGCACCTTTCCCGGTTTGATGCTGAGAGAAACGGCGCTCCACATCGGTGGTAATGCCCGTATATAAACGGTTATCGAGGGTGCGGATTAAATAGAGATACCAGGGGGACATAGGTCGGGCGCATAATTGATGTTTTCCGCAGAATATCACTCTTCAGGTTGCACATGGAAACTCTCAATGCCATTAGTCGTTGGCTGAATAAACAGCATGTACTGACTTACTGCGCAGGCAGTAATGGTGATTTATGGTGCGCAAATGCGTTCTACTTATTTGATGAACAGCGCGTCACTTTTTACCTGTTAAGCGAAACTCACACTCGTCACGGAGAGTTGATTGGAAACCAGGCCAATGTAGCCGGAACGGTTAATGGGCAGCCCAAAACCGTCGCGTTAATTCGTGGCGTACAGTTCCGCGGCGAAATCACGCTGGTGGCTGAGCAAGAAGCCGATAGCATTCGTGCTCGTTACTGCAAGCGCTTCCCAGTAGCGCGAGTGATGAAGGCACCGGTGTGGGAAATTCGTCTTGATGAAATAAAAATGACCGACAACACGCTCGGTTTTGGTAAAAAGCTCCACTGGCTGCGAGATGACACTAAACTTGGTTAATAGGCGACAGGAGAACTTATGAACCGGGTTTTGATTACGGGGGCCACAGGTCTTATTGGTGGGCACTTACTACGTATGCTAATCAATGAGCCGCAGATCGGTCATATTGTTGCTGCGACCCGTCGCCCCTTGCCTGCAATGAATAAAGTCACCAACCCCTACGATCCTCAGTTGAGTGATGCACTCACACAATTGACCGAGCCGATTGATACAGTCTTTTGCTGCCTCGGTACCACGATGAAAGAAGCGGGCAGCAAAGAAGCTTTTGTGCTGGCGGATTACACGCTGGTGGTGGACACCGCCATCACTGGGCTGCGTTTGGGAGCTAAACAGATGCTGGTGGTTAGCGCCATTGGCGCGAACAGCAAATCGCCATTCTTTTATAACCGGGTAAAAGGTGAGATGGAGGAGGCATTGATAGCGCAACAGTGGCCGCGTCTGACGATTGCTCGTCCATCCATGCTGCTCGGCCATCGGGAATCACAGCGTTTAAATGAGTCGCTGTTTGCACCATTGTTCAAAATCATGCCTGGGAAGTGGAAGTCCATCGAAGCAAGGGATGTGGCGAAAGCAATGCTGCATGAGGCGCTTAAGCCTGCAGGCGAGGGTGTGAATATTCTGGACTCAAGTCAGTTACGTGAAATAGCAAAAGCCCCATAAGGGGCTCTATCGCAAATGATGTACGACCTGGTTGCTACTGCCGCGCCAGACCAGCGCTGGGTCTTTCAAATCCTGAACGAACTTGCCATCGATTAACACGTTAATTAAATCAACCACTTCGCGCTGAGCTTCGGTTAATTCATCAAGCTTGTAACCCGTCCACATCCAGATATCTTTGCCAGGGCATTCCGCCCGCACTCGCTGCACCAGCTTTAGCACATCCGCGATGTTTTGCGGATGAAGCGGGTCGCCGCCCGAAAGCGACAACCCCTGGCGGCGGATACGCGTGTCGTTCAGATCGGCAATAATCCGGTCTTCCATCTCCTGCGTGAACGCCATACCGGAATTCAGCCGCCAGGTGCTTTTGTTATAGCACCCGGGACATTCATGTACGCAGCCGGAAACGAACAGCGTGCAGCGTGTTCCCGGCCCGTTTACGATGTCTACCGGATAGTATTGGTGGATGTTCACTTAACCAATCTGCCCGTTACCCAAATGCTTCACGCGGCGCTTCACTTCTTCCTGCTTACCGGCGTTAAACGGACGTGCATCCGGGCTGCCAAGATAACCACAAACACGGCGTGTTACGGATACGCGAGCCGCGTCGTGGTTGCCACATTTCGGGCAGGTAAAGCCTTTGCTGGTGCATTCAAACTCACCAGTAAAGCCACACTCGTAGCACTCATCAATTGGTGTATTGGTGCCGTAATACGGAACGTGTTTGTAGCTGTAATCCCAGACGTCTTCCAGCGCTTGCAGGTTGTGCTGGATGTTCGGGTATTCGCCGTAACAGATGAAACCACCATTCGCGATAGGTGGATACGCTGCTTCAAAGTCGATTTTGTCGTATGGATTAACTTTCTTCTCAACATCTAAGTGGAAGCTGTTGGTGTAGTAACCTTTGTCGGTCACGCCTGGAACCACGCCAAACTCAGCGGTATCAAGACGGCAGAAGCGGTCACACAGGTTTTCACTTGGTGTGCTGTAGAGGCTGAAACCGTAGCCAGTCTCTTCTTTCCAGCTGTCGGTTGCCTGGCGCAGACGCTCAACAATTGCGACGGCTTTCGCACGCAACTCTTCGCTGTCGTAAACGTGCTGATTACCAAACAGTGCATTCACCGTTTCGTGGATGCCGATGTAACCCAGAGAAATCGACGCACGGCCATTTTTGAAGATTTCAGAAACGTCGTCGTCTGCTTTCAGGCGCACACCGCAAGCCCCTTCCATATACAGGATTGGTGCAACACGCGCTTTCACACCTTCCAGGCGCGCAATACGCGTCATCAGTGCTTTGAACGCCAGCTCCAGACGGCTATCGAGCAGCGTCCAGAAGGTAGCTTCGTCACCTTTCGCTTCCAGCGCAATGCGTGGCAGGTTCAGGCTGATAACGCCGATGTTGTTACGACCATCATGAATCTGCTCACCGTTTTCTTCGTACACACCAAGGAAACTGCGGCAACCCATAGGCGTTTTGAACGAGCCGGTGACTTTAACCACCTGGTCGTAGTTCAGAATGTCCGGATACATGCGTTTGCTGGCGCATTCCAGAGCAAGCTGTTTGATATCGTAGTTTGCATCGCCAGCCTTGTGGTTCAGGCCATCTTTAATAGCGAAGACCAGTTTTGGGAACACCGCAGTTTTACGGTTTTTACCCAGACCCGCGATGCGATTACGCAGAATAGAGGTCTGAATCAGGCGTGATTCCCAGCTAGTTCCCAGGCCGAAACCGAAGGTCACGAATGGTGTCTGACCATTAGCGGTGTGGAGCGTATTCACTTCATATTCCAGCGACTGGAAAGCGTCGTAACACTCTTTCTCAGTACGTGAAAGCGCATAACCTTTAGCGTCTGGGATCTGCCATTCTTCGGCAGTTTTACGGTGCTTCTCAAAGCTTTCTGTAACAAATGGCGCCAGCACTTCATCAATGCGATTAATTGTGGTGCCGCCATAAATGTGGCTGGCAACCTGGGCAATGATTTGTGCGGTAACAGCTGTTGCTGTTGAGATGGATTTTGGCGGCTCAATTTCCGCATTACCCATTTTAAAGCCGTGCGTCAGCATGCCTTTAAGATCGATAAGCATGCAGTTAAACATTGGGAAGAACGGGGAGTAGTCCAGATCGTGGTAATGAATGTCCCCACGTTCATGCGCCAGAACCACATCACGCGGTAACAGGTGCTGTGAGGCATAGTGTTTAGCCACGATACCGGCTAACAGGTCGCGCTGAGTCGGGATAACTTTGCTGTCTTTATTGGCGTTTTCATTGAGTAAAGCGGAGTTGGTTTGTTCTACCAGACCACGAATTTCCTGGTTCAGGCGGCCACGCTTCTCACGTTCGATATCGCGGTCGTGGCGATATTCAATGTAAGCGCGTGCAAGTTGCTTGTAGTCACCAGCCATCAGTTGGTTTTCAACTGCGGTCTGGATTTCGCCAATATCTACCTGGCTGCGGCCTTCCATCTGCGTGCGGACAATATCTGCTACGGTGGCGCAATAGTCTGCGTCATCGACTCCCGCTGCTTTAGCTGCACGAAGAATAGCTTCTTTGATGCGCTCTGAAGTGAAAGGCACTTTGCACCCATCTCTTTTCATCACATGCGGTGTCATGATCTCTCCATTTTTAAAAAAGGTTATCCACAAAGGATTAGAATTGCCCGCGAGCTGTATTTACCCGCGTTACCATAGGTTTTTTGTTTTAGGGCCTATGTTTATCCACAGATAATCCCCAGAATTGTCTGTAGGACATGTTGTTATAATAGACGGGAACTACAACATGTTGGGTCGGGGTGCATTTTAAGGTCTATATGTAGTGATTTGCATCAAAGATGTTTGCGATTTTATTGATGCAGAACAAAGTAAATCGGGCACAGCAGGAAGGATGGGCAGCGGGCAAAACTCTTAAAATTTGAAGGAGGAGATCTCCCTCAAATATGAGGGAGAAATCGGGTAAGGATTAACCTTGCAACCAATAAACAGCTTCGAAAGGCCGTAAGCTTATCTCGCCAGGTTTACCTACAGCGTCAGAATAGTTACTCATCAGTACATCCCAGTCATCTTCGAAGGCTTCCGGCATCCACCACTGGTTTTCACGGCTGAGGTTGGCTGCCACGACTAATGTTTGCCCTTGCCACTCACGACGGTAACACCATAAATATGGGTGCTCCGGCAGCAAGTCCTGATAGCTACCCCAGGTAAACACAGGGTTTGCTTTGCGCAGCTTAATCAGTTGCTGGTAGGCATAAAATACCGAGTCCGGGTCATCCACCGCTGTTTTAGCGTTGATGGTTTGATAGTTATCGCACAGGTTAATCCACGGAGTTCCCTGGGTGAAACCTGCGTTTTCGCCATCGTCCCACTGCATCGGTGTGCGGCTGTTATCGCGCGATTTACTGGCAAGAATGGCCAGCAGATTGTCGCTATCCCGGCCTTGTGCACGCAGTTCGGCATACATGTTGTGGCTTTCCACATCGCGATAATCAACGATGCGTTTAAAGTGCGGATTGGTCATCCCCAGCTCTTCGCCCTGGTAAATATATGGCGTGCCTTGCATACCGTGCAGCACCATGCCCAGCATTTTCGCCGCAGGAACGCGCAGTTCACCTTCATCGCCAAAGCGCGACACAATTCGCGGCTGGTCGTGGTTACACCAGAACAACGCATTCCACGCCACATTGTGCATGCCTTGCTGCCAGTGGCTGAAAATCGCTTTCAGCGCGACGTAATCAGGAGCCGCCAGCGCCCATTTTTGCCCGCCAGGGTAGTCAACTTTCAGATGATGGAAGTTGAACGTCATCGACAGTTCATTGCTGTTTAGCGCAGCATATTGCTGGCAGTTATCAAGCGTGGTTGACGACATTTCACCAACAGTCATCAACCCGCGTGGTGTAAACACATCACGGCTGAATTCCTGCAGATACTCATGAATGCGCGGCCCGTCGGTATAGAAACGACGCCCATCGCCGCCATCAATATCGGCTGGGAAATCTTGATCTTTCGATATCAGGTTGATCACATCCAGGCGCAAACCATCTACGCCACGATCGGACCAGAACTCGCAGACTTTCTTCAGTTCCGCGCGAACCTGCGGATTTTCCCAGTTCAGATCCGCCTGCTCAGGAGCAAACAGATGCAGATAATACTGGCCGCTTTCCGCATGCCAGCGCCAGGCGTTACCACCGAATTTAGAGCGCCAGTTGTTTGGCACCATATCCGGTGTGCCGTCACGCCAGATATAAAACTCGCGGTACGGACTCTCTTTATTCAGCGCTTCGTGGAACCATGCGTGCTGCGTTGAGGTGTGGTTAAACACCATATCCAGAATGATACGAATCCCGCGGTCGTGCGCTTCAGCGACCAGCTTGTCGAAATCATCGAGGGTGCCGTAAGTCGGGTCAATCGCGCAGTAGTTGGCAACGTCATAGCCATTATCAATCTGCGGGGAGATATAAAACGGGGTCAGCCAAATTGCATCAACACCCAGTAGTTTTAAGTAGTCCAGGCGTTTAATGACGCCTGCAAGATCGCCGGTGCCGGTGCCGGTCGTATCCTGAAAACTCTTCGGGTAGATCTGGTAGATGACACCATGTTGCCACCAGGGAGGAGTTGTATTCATAGCACTTTCCTAAACGCCCGTCATACTTCGAGCCGCAACTGTGTTGGATGCGCTCGCTCACCCCAGTCACTTACTTTAGTAAGCTCCTGAGGATGAGCTCTCTTGCCGCCTTGCTGCAATTCGAATTATTTAGGGCATAAGTTAAAAATTGAACCACCAAAAATCTACACCACCAACAACGTGCCCTGACGGTATTTGCGCTTATACATCACGCTGGTCAGTACGATTGGCACAATCACCGCAATCACAATCGCCAGGGAATAAACTTCCCAGTAACGTGGCTGAATGGACAGAATGCCAGGCAAGCCGCCAACGCCAATCCCGTTTGCCATCACGCCGCTCAGGCCACACAACAAGCCTGCAAGCCCTGAGCCAACCATTGCGCACAGCATCGGGAAGCGGTATTTCAGGTTGATGCCGTACATCGCCGGTTCGGTAACACCGAGGTAGGCGGAAATCGCTGCCGGAACTGAAATCTCACGTTCGTTATGTTTACGGCTGCAAATAATGATGCCGACAACCGCTGACGCCTGAGCAATGTTAGACAGTGCAATCAGTGGCCAAACCGGTGTGCCACCCATGCTCTGAATCATCTGCATGTCGATGGCGAGTGTTGTCTGATGCACGCCGGTAATCACCAGCGGTGCGTACAGGAAGCCAAACAGTGCTGCACCTATCGGCGCAAAACTGCCGGTCATCAGGTGGCGAACCGCAAAGGCCACACCGTCGCCAATCCAACGACCAAACGGGCCGATAAACGCATGCGCCAGAAATACCGCCAGAATCAGTGAACAAACAGGCACTATTACAAGATAGAGGTAATCTGGCACGATGCGTTTCAGACGCGTCTCAATAAAGCCAAGAGCAAGACCTGCCAGCAGTGCTGGAATTACCTGCGCCTGGTAGCCCACTTTTTCGATGGTAAACCAGCCAAAATTCCACACTTCAGGAATTTTGCTACCTAATTCATAGGCATTCATAAGTTGTGGGGAGACGAGCGTGACGCCAAGTACAATCCCAAGGATAGGCGTTCCACCCATTTTCCGCACAGCTGACCAGCAAATACCGACCGGCAGATAGAAGAAAATAGCTTCGCCAATCAGCCACAAGAAGTCGTAGATGGATTGCAGTGAAGGGTGCATTTGCGCGAGCGTAAGCCCGTTGCTCATTGGCAAATCGCCAATCACATTACGGAAGCCGAGGATCAAACCACCGCTGATCAAAGCTGGTAACAGCGGGAAGAAGATCTCGGCGAAGTGGGAAATTAACTGCTCGTGCCATTTCATGTTCTGGCGTGCGGCGAGCTTCGCTTGCTCTTTATCTGCGGAGCTGTGCCCTGTGGCGGCAATCAGCGCCTGATAGTAATCACCCACTTCGGGGCCAATCACGACCTGGAATTGCCCGGCATTGGTAAAGCAGCCTTTTACCATCGGCAGCTCTTCAATCTCTTTTGGTGAAGCTACTTGTGGGTTGTTCAATACAAAACGCAGCCGGGTAATGCAATGACTCACGGTTGCGATATTGCCCCGTCCGCCGACCAGGTCTATCAGCTTTTCTATATCCTGTTGTTTCACTTTGGCCATGATGAGGTTCCGAAGTAGGTAGGGAGAAGTTATCTGCCAGCAAGGTTATCTTTTAATCTTTTTACCGGAAATGGGAACGTTCCCGAAACAAGGCGACGATCACAATAAACCTGAGTTTGGAGCGTTTATTGAAGAGTGCAGGGGATGACTATCTGGCGTAACTCAAGATCTTGCGTAACTTGCCCAATCAACTGCAATACCGCCTGGCGACCTGCTTCGGCATAGCCAGGGTCGACGGTGATGATTTCCGGATGCAGGAACTTCATCAGTGGCGTATTACCGACGCTCGCCAGTTGCAGCGTGGTGCGTTGGTGTTCCTGTAGATATTTGCTGGCGCCCAGAGCGAGGGTGTCGGTCGCGCATAGCAGGGCGGTGGTTTCTGGCAACAAAACTTCAGCGACGTGTTCGTAACCTTGTTTCATCGCCAACCCCGGCAATGCCACGTTTGGCGTCAGTTGGCGTTGTTTGCAGAAGGCGAGATAAGCTTCATGGCGGCGTAAACCTGTTGTCACATCACTATGCGGCACGCCAAGAAAACTAATATGACGATGGCCCTCGGCATAAAGTTTCGCCATCAGGCTGGTGATAGCGCCTTCGTCGTCATAACAAACGGAAGCAAAGCCCTTGGCATCACGCGCCATCAGAACCAGCGTCGATTGCCACGGAGTGAGCATTTTTTCGTTGATGCCGGTAAAACCAAACAGAATCACACCGTCGATATTGCGCCGCTTGAGCATGCCAAGATGTTCTTCCACCAGCTCCGGGTCGAACTGGCTTTCCATCATGATCGGGTCATATCCTTGCTCGTACAGCGACGGCAGCATGGTTTGTACCGCGAGGTTTTCGGAGAGTGAATCCAGACGCGTCACAATAATGGCAACCACTTTATCGCTCTGGCCACGCATGGCACGCGCCGAGCGGGAAGGGGAGAAACCCTCTTGCTGCATGACCGCTTCCACTCGTTCTCGTGTACGGGCACTGACGCCGCTTTCATTATTCAGAACACGGGAGACCGTGGATTTACCGACACCGCTTAAACGGGCGATGTCTTTGATAGTGAGGCGGCTTTGCATCGTTTAGGTTCCCGGCAGTCAATTGCTCATTAGAATCAAGGCAAGCCAACAATACCACAATGGAAAAAATCTGGTTTACGCCAGGTTTAGGTTTGCGGGTGTAGAATGCCCGCGATTAGTGTAATGACTTTTTCTTTTAACCGGAGGCGACATGGAACCTGATCCCAGTCCAGACCCTGTAATGACAGGAATAATCCGGTAAGACTCCCTTCTTTGAAGCAACTGCCTTTGAAGCGACTGCCTTACCGGATTGCGTAAGGCAGAGATCTATCTTGTATCAATCAACGATGTCCCTGCTGAAGAAATTATTTGGCCTGCAAGGCAAGGATTAGCCGCGCCTGCATGTCACCAGGCTCCGCATTGCGTGGGGCCGAGGGACTACTATGCTGTTAAAAAATCTGACCCGGCAGTTGTTTGCACAACTGAGCCGCCACCTGCCACGTCGCTTGATCCAACGCGACCTGATGCCAGATGACAATACCGTTGCTCATGCTCAAGAGGTTCCCGCCTCTCTGACCGAAGCCTGCCTGAAATATGCAGCAGCTCCTGAAGAGCAACTTTATCGCGATTTCAAAAGCCACCCGGAAGGGCTGAATGCGCAGGAAGTTGAACAAGCCATTGAGCTTCATGGCCTCAACCAAATCCCGGCGCAAAAGCCGTCGCCGTGGTGGGTTCATCTTTGGACCTGCTACCGCAACCCTTTCAATATCCTGCTCACAATTCTCGGCATTGTTTCCTACTCCACTGAGGATATGTTTGCCGCAGGCGTCATTGCGCTGATGGTGGTGATTGCCACATTGCTCAACTTCGTTCAGGAAGCGCGTTCCACTAAAGCGGCGGACACGCTCAAAGCGATGGTCAGCAACACCGCGACCGTACTGCGTGTAGTGAATGAAAGCGGTGAAAATGCGTTTATCGAAATCCCGCTCGAAAGCCTGGTGCCGGGCGACATTGTTAAACTGGCGGCAGGCGATATGATCCCGGCGGATCTGCGCGTGATACAAGCGCGTGATCTCTTCGTCGGCCAGGCCTCGCTGACTGGCGAATCCTTACCGGTTGAAAAGGTCGCGATCAGCCGTGATATGTCGCACAACAACCCGCTGGAATGCGACACGCTGTGCTTTATGGGCACAAACGTGGTGAGCGGCACAGCGCTTGCGATGATCATCTCAACAGGTGGCAATACCTGGTTTGGTCAACTGGCCGGGCGTGTCACGCAGCAAGAAAGCGAGCCGAATGCGTTCCAGAAAGGCATCAGCCGTGTGAGCTGGGTACTGATCCGCTTTATGCTGGTGATGACACCAATTGTGCTGCTGATCAACGGCTTCACCAAAGGTGACTGGTGGGAAGCGGCGCTGTTTTCGCTCTCGGTTGCAGTCGGCTTAACGCCGGAAATGCTGCCGATGATCGTTACCTCGACGCTGGCCCGTGGTGCGGTGAAACTCTCTAAACAGAAAGTGATCGTCAAACACCTGGATGCTATTCAGAACTTTGGTGCGATGGATATTCTGTGCACCGACAAAACCGGCACGCTCACGCAAGATCGCATTGTTCTGGAGTCGCACACCGATATTCTCGGCGCGGTGAGTCACCACGTTCTGCACACCGCCTGGCTTAACAGCCATTATCAAACCGGGCTTAAAAACCTGCTGGATGTCGCGGTGCTGGAAGGTGTTGATGAAGATCATGCCCGCAATGCTGCTGCACGCTGGCAGAAAGTTGATGAGATCCCGTTCGACTTTGAACGCCGCCGTATGTCAGTCGTGGTATCTGAACAGCCGGATGTGCATCAGCTGATCTGTAAAGGCGCGTTGCAGGAGATCCTGAATGTTTGTACTCAGGTTCGTTATGGCGACGAGATCGTACCGCTCAGCGAAACTTTGCTGGCGCGTATCCGCCGTGTGACTGACGATCTGAACCGCCAGGGTTTACGTGTGGTCGCTGTTGCCACCAAATTCCTGCCTGCGCGGAGTGAAGATTACGGCCGTGTTGATGAGTCGGATCTGATCCTCGAAGGCTACATCGCGTTCCTCGATCCACCGAAAGAAACCACCGCACCTGCGCTGAAAGCACTTAAAGCCAGCGGCATTGCCGTTAAGATCCTGACCGGAGATAGCGAGCTGGTGGCCGCGAAAGTGTGCCGCGAAGTGGGTCTGGATGTGGGCGAGTTGGTGACAGGCAGCGAAATCGAAAATATGCCTGACGAGCAGCTTGCGGCGTTGGCTCTGCGTACCACGCTGTTTGCCCGCCTGACGCCAATGCACAAAGAACGTATCGTGCGCCTGCTGCGTGGCGAAGGGCATGTAGTCGGCTTTATGGGCGATGGCATTAATGACGCGCCAGCACTGCGCGCCGCCGACATCGGGATTTCAGTGGATGGCGCGGTAGACATTGCGCGTGAAGCTGCAGATATCATCCTGCTGGAAAAAAGTCTGATGGTGCTGGAACAAGGCGTGATTGAAGGGCGCAGAACCTTTGCCAACATGCTGAAATACATCAAAATGACCGCCAGTTCTAACTTCGGTAACGTGTTCAGTGTGCTGGTGGCCAGTGCCTTCTTGCCATTCTTGCCAATGCTTCCGTTGCACTTACTGATTCAGAACCTGCTATACGATGTCTCCCAGGTGGCGATTCCGTTCGATAACGTTGATGACGAGCAAATCAAGAAACCACAGCGCTGGAACCCGGCGGATTTAGGTCGCTTTATGGTGTTCTTCGGGCCGATAAGCTCCATCTTCGACATTCTGACATTCTGCGTCATGTGGTGGGTGTTCAAGGCAAACGTGCCAGAAGCACAAACCCTGTTCCAGTCTGGCTGGTTCGTGGTTGGGTTACTGTCACAAACATTGATTGTGCATATGATTCGTACCCGCCGCATTCCGTTCATTCAGAGTCGTGCTGCGTGGCCATTGATGGTGATGACGCTGGTCGTGATGGTGGTTGGGATTGGCCTGCCGTTCTCGCCGCTGGCAAGTTATCTGCAGCTCCAGGCGCTGCCGCTGAGCTACTTCCCATGGCTGATTGCAATCCTTGCCGGATATATGACGCTGACTCAGTGTGTTAAAGGGTTCTACAGCCGTCGTTACGGCTGGCAGTAATATACCCATCATCCTTCAAGCTGAAGCGGCGTTGGCTGCAACTCGAATGCAGTAAAAATCAGCGGGATGTGATCCGCATCTCGCTGATTCTCGCCATAACCTTGATGAATATTTCTACACGTGTTACCAGATTGTTTTTGCTTTTTTCTGGCCCGTCATTGTTAAAGGAATATTCATGTTTAAATCAATACGTTTGAGCCTGCTGGCAGGTTGCATTGCTGCAACTTGTCAGGCCTGGGCTGCTCCGGCAGGTGATTTAGCATTAATGCCCTGGCCGCAGCAGGTTGACCGCCCGGCCGCAGAAGGGACGTTGGTTCTCGACAACGCCATTTCCATTAAAATCAGCGGCGACAAACTCCCCGGCGCAATTGACCGTTGGCGGCAGAGAATCTCTCAGCAAACGGGCTGGCAATTACAACCTGCACAGGCCAACCCTGCAAAACCCACCATTGATATCCAAATCAAACAAGCCGTTGCCTCATTACCTGAGCTCAACAGCGATGAAAGCTACCAGTTAAGCGTCACTGCTGGCGGCGTAAAGCTCACGGCAAACACGCGCTTTGGCGCGATGCGCGGCATGGAAACCCTGCTACAACTCATTCAGAACGGCCCGGAAAACACCGCCATTCCGTTTGTGGCTATCAAAGATCAGCCGCGCTTCCCGTGGCGTGGGTTGTTAGTCGACTCAGCTCGCCACTTCATGCCCATCAAAGATATTCTGCGCCAGTTAGACGGCATGGCCGCGGCCAAAATGAACGTTCTGCACTGGCATTTGACTGACGATCAGGGCTGGCGTTTTGCCTCCACCTCCTATCCGAAATTGCAGCAACTGGCGAGTGATGGTGACTTTTATACTCAGGCACAAATGAAAGAAGTGGTGCGCTACGCCGCATCGCTCGGTATTCGAGTGGTGCCGGAAATGGACTTGCCGGGCCATGCGTCGGCGATTGCAGTGGCCTACCCGGAACTGATGAGCGCGCCGGGACCGTATCAAATGGAGCGCCACTGGGGCGTGCTAAAACCGCTGCTGAACCCAACAAACGACGCTGCCTATAAATTTGTTGATACCTTAATTGGCGAGCTGACGGCCATTTTCCCGGACAGCTATTTGCACATTGGTGGCGATGAAGTTGATGACGAACACTGGAAAAATTCACCGCAAATCCAGGCGTTTATGAAGCAGCACAATATTGCCGACACGCACGCTTTGCAGACCTACTTCAACCAACGGCTGGAGAAGATCCTCGAAAAACATCACCGCCAGATGATGGGTTGGGATGAGATCTACCATCCGGATCTACCGAAAAGTATTCTGATCCAATCCTGGCAAGGGCAGGACGCTCTGGGGATGGTCGCGGCGAACGGTTACAAAGGTATTTTGTCGACAGGCTTCTATCTCGATCAACCGCAATCAACGGCTTACCACTATCGTAATGAGATCCTGCCGCAAGGGTTGAATGGGATCGATAAGCTTACCGAGTCAGACAGCGCGCAAAGTTGGTTCTTCAATATGCCGCGCCTAAAAGGCAGTGCGGTGGAAGGCAGTTTCACTCTGGTGAGCAGTCAGACGGCATGGCGTGGCTTTATCGACTTCAAAGGTAAATCCCGCCGCGCGGTACGTGATATTGAATGGCTGAGCCCAACCCAGGTGACGTTCATCGTCGATACCTGGATGGGAGAAACACGCCCGGTATTAACCCTCGATAAAGACAAATTGAGCGGCTATATGCTGGTGGGTAATGTGCGTTACCCGGCAACCGGCCAGAAATTAGATGACGTGCCTGATGGCATTCAGCCGGTAGTGCCAACACCTGAGCAGATGAACAATATTATCGGTGGCGAGGCGGCGCTGTGGGCCGAAAACGTCGCATCTCCATTACTGGATATCAAGCTGTGGCCGCGTGCCTTTGCGGTCGCTGAACGTTTGTGGTCCGCCGAAGATGTGAAAGATATCGATAATATGTATCAGCGTCTGCAGGCGATAGATGCATGGTCGACGGTTTCAGTGGGCTTGCAGCAGCATGCCGCCGCCGCGCAACAGCTCACGCGCCTTGCTGGCACGACGGAGATTTTGCCGTTGCAGATTCTCGCTCAGGCGGTTGAACCGGCGCAGTACTACACTCGCCAGCACCTGAAATTCCAGGCCGGAAATTACCATCATTTTGAGCCACTAAACCGCTTTGCTGATGCACTAGGCGCGGAAAGCAACCAGGTGCGATCACTCGATATGTGGGCTGATAAACTGGTGGCTGATCCTGAAGACAGCAACAGCGCCGAGTCGCTGCGCCATACCTTCGCGCGTTGGCAAAGTAACACGCCGGATGTGCTGGCCCTGATCGATGGTAACTATCAGCTTAAGGCGTTAAAACCGGTGGCTGAAAATGTCGATAAACTGGCGGGAATAGGGCTGCGTTTAACGGATCTGGTAGCAAAACAGGGAACGTTGAGCGCTGATGAAGTTCAGGGGATTCAGAAACAGCTCGATAATGCGGCACAAACGCAAGATGAGGTCGTTGTTGCGGCAGTCTATCCGTTACAGAAATTGTTGCGGGCGAGTGTGAAATAGGTCGGATTGGCGTAGCGACATCCGACAAAATTTAAGGCCGCGTTTGCGGCCTTAAAATTGAAACGTTAGCGGCGAATGGCAATCGCTTCGATCTCAATCTTCACATCTTTAGGCAGACGAGCTACTTCAACGCAAGAACGCGCAGGGAAAGTTGCTTTGTGCTCATTAAAGAAGGTTTCGTAAGTTGCGTTTACGATCGCAAAGTCATTCAGATCTTTTACGAAAACAGTCGTTTTAATGATATCGCCAACTTTCAGGCCAGCGGCTTCAACAATCGCCTGCACGTTTTCCAGAGACTGGCGCGCTTGTGCTGCCACATCTTCCGGTACGGTACCTGTTTTTGGGTTCACTGGGATCTGGCCAGAAGTGATAATCATGCTGCCAAGATCGACACCCTGAACATATGGGCCGATTGCTGCTGGGGCGTTTTCGGTGCTGATAATACGAGACATATATCATTCCTTAATGGTTCGTAGGCAAACAAAAAGCTCCCGCCCATTATAGAGGCGAGAACTTCAGCGGCAATGATTAATCTGCCAGCACAACGTGATGCGCAAACTCTTTTTCACAATATTTGCATTTGAGACTGATGTTTTCGTCGCGTTTTTTCACTGCAAACGAAGAATGAACGGGTTCGCTGCGGCTGATGCAGTTGGTATTCGGGCAAACCAACACTTTATCGATGCGTGAAGGCAGGCTCGGTTTGCTCTTACCGACCACTTCATATTCATCAATGCGGTTGACCGTTGCATGCGGTGCATACAGTGCCAGTTGGTTAACTTGCTCATCCGTCAGGAAGGTGTTTTCGATTTTAATCAGGTCTTTACGGCCCTGTTCTTTTGAAGGCAAGTTCAGGCCGATAGTGATGCGCTGGTCTGTTTCCGTTAACTGAAAAAGAGTCAGTAACTTAAAGCCAACCTGTGCAGGAATATGATCGATAACCGTACCGCGTTTGATCGCTTCAACTTGTAATTTGTTGTCGTGTGTCATCTTTATCTTCCTCTCACTCAAACCAGTTCACGATTCAAAACTAACGCCAGCAAAGCCTGACGAGCATAAATACCGTTGCCTGCCTGCTGGAAATACCAGGCGTGCGGGGTTTTATCGACATCCGTAGTGATTTCATCAACGCGTGGCAGCGGGTGCAGTACTTTCATGTTTTCGCGGGCATCGGCAAGGTCTGCTGCACGTAGGACAAACTGCGCCTTCACGTTGGCGTATTCAGACGGGTCCAGCCGCTCTTTCTGCACACGAGTCATGTACAGAATATCCAGCTCGCCTACCACGTCGTCGATAGCTTCATGGCAGCTCCAGACGATGCCTTTTTCATCCAGCATATCGAGAATGTATTTCGGCATCGCCAGCGCATTTGGCGCGATAAAGTAGAAGCGGTTGCCTTCAAATTTCGCCAGCGCCTGCGCCAATGAGTGCACGGTACGGCCATATTTCAGGTCACCCACCATGGCGATATTCAGGTTTTCCAGGCGGCCCTGCGTTTCCTGGATGGTGAACAAATCCAGCAGGGTTTGTGTTGGGTGCTGGTTGGCACCGTCACCGGCATTCAGCACCGGCACATTGCCAGAGAACTCGGTTGCCAGGCGTGCAGCGCCTTCTTGCGGATGGCGCATGACGATTGCATCAACATAGGTGCTGATAACTGAAATAGTATCGGCCAGCGTTTCGCCTTTCTTACCCAGCGAGGTATTGCTGCTGTCGGAGAAGCCGACAACCGATGCACCCAGGCGGTGAATCGCGGTCTCAAAAGAGAGACGAGTGCGCGTTGAAGCCTCAAAGAAACAGCTGGCAACAACGATATGTTTCAACAGTTCAGGTTGCGGATTGGCTTTCAGTTTTGCCGCGGTAGATAACACCAGTTCAAGTTCTTCACGACTGAGATCGTTTATGGAAATGATATGTTTTTGATATAGGGGGTTAGCCATGTTTATCTCCTGTTCTCGGGCGTCGGGCAAAAAAAAAGCCCCTCAATGAGGGGCCTTTGGAATTGATTGATGCAACGGAAAGAAAAACAGGTTAGCGCCGTCTTTTAGACGACGTGGTGTGGCAATTTTTTGAACACACTGGACCATGCTTCCTCCGGCAAATTGTGGCGCATTATACGCATGTGGGAGGACACTTCAAGGGATAAATTCACATATTTTAGCCATTAGCAATCGGTTGCTGTGAATATTTATCCGACTCTAATGTAATCCAAGGGTTTGCATAACTCGCCGATGGACCTGTGCGGTTTTTTGTACCTCGCGTGGTGCAATCCATACAATGCTGCTGCCCGCTACTACGCCTAAAATCTCTGGCACTGCTCGATAATCGAGAATTCTTGCTATGGCCCGCCCGTATCCATGAACGGCATGAATCATGACAAACTCAGCATTATGCTCGACGCTAATCACCATCTCTGCGATTGAACGTGCTGCATCCGGTGCGGGTTGAGATTGCGGATTTAATGCATAAATTTTCTGACCTTTGGCGTTGCGTACTTTTATAACGCCAAGCAATTTCAGCAGCCGGGACACCGTAGACTGACTAATGTTTTCAAATCCGTGGAGCTGCATATCGCGACGCAGTTCTTCTTGCGATTGATAGCTTTTATGGACAATGAGTCTTTGGCAGAGTGTTAGTTGATTATGATCCTTCTCAGAGGGGGCGTGGGATACGCTCATTGCATTCACCATTCCTTGATTTATCAGGCGACTAATTTACGCCGCTTATAAATTTAAACTGTTCGTTTGATCGGGTTTTTCAAGGTTTATCAATAATAAATGTTGCAAATTATTAGGTTTAAAGAATTTAACGCCCCCTAAGGGGCGTTAAACATATCAAGTGATCTGTATTGATCCGGAAACAACCAGTTTTAATGTCCAGGCCGCCAACAGCAAGATCGCCGCCGCAATCGCCCATTCATAACCCTTCAGCATTTGTTGCCCCTGCTGTTTCTTCTGCCACAGGAAGACCAAAAGCCCTGGGGTGAACAACAACGAACTCAGTAGCATTGAGTCGCCAGCGGCATAGCAAAGCCAGAATCCGTAGACGGTGGCGATGATGCCGAGAATCAATCCGCTGGTGCGTGATTCCCCTTTCGCATAGCGTTCGCCCGTCCAGGCCAGTTTCAGCCCATAGGCGGCGCTAAACAGATAAGGAGGCAGAATGGCAGCGGTTGCGATAGAGAACAGCGCCTGATAACCCGCCTGGTAGAACAGTGTGAGGATGAGGAATAACTGGATCAGGCCGTTGGTTATCCACAATGAGAACGAAGGGGAATGTCTGGCGTTCTCTTTGGCAAAGATTTTCGGGAAGATACCGTCTTTGGCGGCAACGCGTGGCAGTTCTGCGGCGAATAGCGTCCAGGCGAGCAGGGCGCCTGCAACAGAAAGAATAACGCCACCTGCAACAAATTTAGCGCCCCATGGCCCAACCACACTCTCCAGCACACCGGCCATAGAAGGGTTTCTCAGCCCGGCAAGTGACGCCTGGTCCAAAATCCCCATCGACAACACGCTGACCAGCACATAAATAGTCAGTGCGCCCAGTAAACCAATCACTGTAGCTTTACCAATATCGCTACGATTTGCGGCACGCGCAGAAACGACGGTCGCTCCTTCAATACCGATAAACACCCATGTGGTCACCAGCATGGTATTTTTCACCTGATCGAAAAGCTCAGGCGCGGTGCCGTTGACGACCATCATGCGGCCCCAAAAATCGGCGGTGAACACGCCAATCTTAAAGGCTATCAACACGGCGACGATAAATACCAGCAGGATAACCACTTTGACGACGGTGAGTATGGTGTTGATGTAAGCCGCTTCACGCACGCCACGCAGAACCAGCGCGTGTACCAGCCACAGCACTACAGATGCGCCGATGATCGACGGCAGGTTATTACCATCGCCGAATACCGGGATGAAAAAGCTCATCGCGCTAAACAGTAATACCGCGTAGGAAACGTTGCCCAGCCAGGCGGAGAACCAGTATCCCCAGGCGGACTGGAAGCCGATGAAATCGCCGAATCCAGCGCGAGCGTAGCTATAGACGCCCCCTTCAAGTTCCGGACAACGGGAGCTGAGGTTTTGATAGATAAATGCGAGACATAACATCCCGACTCCGGTAATTACCCAACCAATGAGTAACGCGCCCGGTGAGGCGACGGAGCCAAAGTTTTGCGGCAGGCTGAATACCCCACCGCCAATCATTGAACCAATTACCAGCGCAACCAGCGCGCTAAGCCCTAATTTTGTTTCTTTTGTTGTGGATGTCGCGGCGACATCACCGTGGGTAGCATCGGCCATTTTCATTTCCTCTTGCTGTGGGATACAGCATGAATGCGCGGGTGGCGGCGAGACTATTCCCGCCGCCAGTGCGAATTACTCTCCTAGCGTGGCAACCATGACGGCTTTAATCGTATGCATGCGGTTTTCGGCTTCATCGAAGACAATGGAATGTGCTGATTCAAAGACTTCTTCAGTCACTTCCAGCCCTTTCAGGCCGTACTCCTGCTCGATTTCTTTACCGACTTTGGTGTTTTCGTTGTGGAAAGCAGGCAGGCAGTGCATGAATTTCACATTCGGGTTGCCAGTGGCATTAATGACGTTTTGGTTAACCTGATAAGGCGTCATGATGCTGACGCGTTCAGCCCAGGCTTCTTTAGGCTCGCCCATAGAAACCCACACATCGGTGTAGAGGAAATCAACGCCGGCAACCCCTTCTTCGACGCTGTCGGTCAACATGATGCGGCCACCTGTTTCTTTGGCGATAGCGCGGCATTGTTCAACCAGGGCAGGTTCTGGCCAGAACGCTTTTGGTGCCACCAGGCGAATATCCATACCCATCTTCGCAGCACCCACCATCAGGGAATTACCCATGTTGTTGCGTGCATCGCCCAGATAAGCGAAGGCGATGTCCTGAAGTTTTTTGTCCGGTGCGTGTTCAAGCATGGTCATCAAATCCGCGAGAATTTGAGTCGGGTGATATTCATTGGTCAAACCGTTCCACACCGGAACGCCCGCGTACTCGCCCAGCTCTTCAACGATATCCTGGCCGTAGCCACGATATTCGATGCCGTCATACATCCGACCTAATACGCGGGCGGTATCTTTCATTGATTCTTTGTGACCAATCTGTGAGCCGCTTGGGCCGAGATAAGTCACCAGAGCACCTTGATCAAAGGCACCAACTTCAAATGCGCAGCGTGTGCGGGTGGAGGTTTTTTCAAAGATCAGCGCGATGTTTTTGCCCACCAGGGTTTTCTTCTCAGTACCTGCTTTTTTGGCGGCTTTCAGTTCGCGAGACAAATCGATCAGGTACTGGATTTCTACAGGTTTGAAGTCCAGCAGTTTCAGGAAGTTGCGGTTTTTCAGGTTAATAGTCATTTTTACATCCTTAATATTGTTGGTGGATGACGCTGCCGCTTATCCGCCCTACGCTTTGAGGGTAAGTGCTGCGCCATCCGACAAAATTGCTGCAGCTATTCGCGAATCAGTGTGCCTTTCTCGCCTGCCAGAATTGCCGGGCCATCTTCGAGCGCACCAATTCCGGCAATACCGTGGCACTGCGCGACGAATTTGCTGCAGGCGGCGACCTTCGGTCCCATAGAACCGGCATCGAATTTCATGGCGTCTAGCTCTTGCGGCGTAATATGCGAAATCGGGCGTTGCGCAGGGGTTCCCCAATCGAAATAGACCGCGTCCGCATCGGTGAGGATCAAAAGCGCATCGGCCTCGATCTGGCGTGCCAGCAATGCGGCGGAAAGATCTTTATCAATCACCGCTTCGATACCGTGGTAGCCATCGGCTCTTTCCACTACCGGAACACCGCCGCCACCGTTACAAATAACCAGGTGATCGCGCTGGATAAGGGCGGTGATCGCATCGCTTTCAACAATCTGTTTTGGTTGTGGGGATGGCACCACACGGCGGAAATACTGGCCGTCGGCTTTAACTGTCCAGCCTTTTTCAGCAACCAGCATGTCGGCTTGCGCCTTGTCATAGACCGGGCCGATGTACTTCGTTGGGTTCTGGAATGCGGGGTCATTGGCATCCACTTCAACCTGAGTCAGCAGTACGCTGACTTCCCGGTTTGGCAGCTGGTTTTTCAGTGACTGCTGTAACATGTAGCCAATCATTCCCTGGCTTTCGGCCCCAAGAATGTCGAGCGGATATGGCGTCACTTTTTCATAGGCACTGTTTTGTAGTGCCAGCAACCCGACCTGCGGGCCATTGCCATGAACCAGCACCACACGCCAGGAGGAGGTGAGTTGTGCGATAGTTTTAGCCGCTAAATCAATGTTCTTACGTTGTATTTCCGCTTCCAGAGGCTCGTCGCGCTTCAATAGTGCATTGCCGCCGAGTGCTACAACCAGTGTCGGTTTGTGTTCCATTTCATTTCTCCCTGGATTAAATACCGTCACGTTCTAATGGGCAGCTCATGCAGCGTGCGCCACCGCGACCACGACCCAGCTCGTCACCAGGAATCGGCAGGACTTTGATGCCCGCTTTGTCGTATTTCTCGTTGGTCCAGATATTGCGTTCATAGCCAATGACCACACCCGGGCGCACGGTTAACACGTTGTTGGCGTCATTCCATTGCTCACGTTCTGCTTCGAACGCATCACCGCCGGTAGTGATTAAACGGACTTGATCGATGCCCAGCGCCTGTTCAATGGCGTGCAGCAGGTTTGGCTCCTGGTGGCGTTTGATGCCGCCACGGCCATCCGGGGTTAATGTCCAGCACTGAGCGTCTTTGCGGACCACTTCCGGGTAGACGGAGAAGGTGTCGATATCGATGTGTGTCATCACTGTATCTAGGTGCATACAGGAGCGGTGTTTAGGCAGTTCAACGGCAATAACGCGAGTGGCTTGTTGATGTTTGAATAATGATTCAGCGAGGAACTCCACACCTTGCGGAGTGGTGCGCTCAGATAAACCAATTAATACCGCGCCACGACCAATAACTAATACGTCACCACCTTCTAATGTTGCGTGGTCATAATTAATATTGTCGTCACCGTAATACTTAATAAAATTGCCATCGGTAAATGTTGGATGCCAGCGGTAGATGGCCCGCAGGTTATTTGTTTCACGTTGGCGTGCGGCTTTCGCCATTGGGTTAATAGATACGCCATTATAAATCCAGCAGGAGGTATCGCGGGTGAATAAATGATTCGGCAGCGGCTTCATAATAAAGTCGGTAACTTCATGGGTATCGACAACCATATTTTGAATATAAGTCGGAATTTCACCATAAGTCAGGCCACCACTCAGCCTGCGAGCCAATTCACGGTGTGGCATATCGGCAAGCCAGCTGCGAATATCGGAGGCAAATGCCGGGCCAAGGCGGTAGTCAGAAATCTGTGTTGCCAGCAGCCAGGCCTTGGCATCGCTAACGTCCAGGGTTTGAGTCAGAAGGTCAGTCAGTAATAAAACTTCTACCCCCTCACTACGTAATGTATTGGCAAATATATCGTGTTCTTCACCAGCACGTTCTACAGATAAAACGTCGTCAAATAATAATTCCTGGCAATTAGAGGGGGTGAGTCTTTTCAGGCTCAGATTAGGGCGGTGCAGCATTACACTGCGAAGTTATCCAATTTCGGAACCAACATAGTGCTTATCCATGACTATTCCTTTGCATTAATCCTGAGATGAAAATATCAGTGGTAATAGTTAACTATTACCGCAAGTTAAATAGGCTTTCGAAATGTCTTCGAGGCGTATGTTAATTTCATGAGGGATATTTAATGTGAGCTTAATCACGCACTCAAGGGGCTTTTTAATTCTCTGTTAATTAATTGATAGCTGTCATGGAATTATAAATAAAGTCATTAGTAAGTCTGAATAAATACGCGAAATTATGCATATTCTATTTTATTAGTGTTAACCCAATGTTATTGAGTAACCAAAATGATGTTTTTTAATTAATTGAAATTTATGGATATTTTGAAATTTAAATATAACTATGCATAAAGCCGTATTTTTCATCCATATCATGGGAAAATAAACAAAATATTTATGACTAAACTTGCACTTACTTACCAAGCTTAAAATGTGACTGGTGGTTAGTTTTAAATAATTTTGTTTTTTAAACAGCAGGTTACGAATGAGTCTGCCGGAGTCTATTTTGAGGTTATGCTTTTTTCATGCATAAAAACCTCATGGCTGATACAAAGCTGTAACATATTTTGCGCTAAACATGCGTCAGCACAGGTTTTCTTCAAAAACTCATGGCGGCAAAAGGTGAATGCTCGTATAAATACCGTAATAAAACATCGTTTCAAAAAGGTATTAATCATGATTATTGGCAACATTCATTCTTTGCAATCCTGGCTTCCTGAAGAACTGCGTCAGGCGATTGAGCATGTTAAACAGCACATCACTCCTGAAACCCCGTTGGGCAAGCATGATATTGACGGTAACCGTCTATTTATGTTGGTTTCTGAAGACTCTACGCAACCGATTGAAGAGCGCCCAGCAGAGTTTCACCAGCGCTATCTGGATATCCAGATTGTGATGCGCGGCCAGGAAGGTATGACATTTAGCTGCCTGCCTGCGGGCACGCCAGAAACTGACTGGCTGGCTGACAAAGACATCGCGTTCCTGCCAGAAGGCGAGCAGGAAAAAACCATCGTGTTAAATGAAGGGGATTTCGTGGTGTTCTATCCAGGCGAAGTTCACAAGCCGCTGTGCGCTGTTGGCAAGCCTGCGACCGTGCGTAAGGTCGTTGTGAAGATGTTGATGGCCTAAAAATAATGCCGGGTAGCGCAGTGTGCTTACCCGGCTTTAAAACTCATTAAATATCCGCAAGGGTGGCGACCATCACCGCTTTGATGGTGTGCATGCGGTTTTCAGCCTGATCAAACACAACGCTATTTGCCGATTCAAACACCTCGTCCGTCACTTCCATACCGCCATGCAGGCCATATTGTTCTGCCATCTGCTTGCCCAGCGTGGTTTGGTCATCATGGAAAGCAGGCAGGCAGTGCAGGAATTTAACCTGCGGATTACCGGTTAACGCCAGCATCGTGCTATTAACTTGATAAGGGCGCAGCAGGTTAATACGCTCAGCCCATTTCTCTTTGGCTTCACCCATTGATACCCACACATCGGTATAAATGAAGTCAGCGCCTTTAACGCCTGCGGCAATATCTTCAGTGAGCGTGATTTTCCCGCCATTGTGAGCGGCCATTGCCTGGCACTCTGCCACCAGCTTTTCATCAGGCCAGCAGGCTTGTGGAGCCACAAGGCGCAGATTCAGCCCGGTAAGTGCCGCGGCTTCGAGCATGGAATTGCCCATGTTATTACGCGCATCACCCGCATAGACCAGCGTCATTTCTTTGAAAGTTTTGCCTGGCATGTGCTCCTGCATTGTCAGCAGGTCGGCCAGCAATTGCGTGGGATGGTACTCATTGGTCAACCCGTTCCACACCGGCACGCCAGCATGCTGCGCCAGTGTTTCAACGATTTCCTGACCAAACCCGCGATACTGAATACCGTCATACATACGGCCCAATACACGGGCCGTATCTTTAATTGATTCTTTATGCCCAATCTGGCTGCCGCTTGGGCCGAGATAAGTGACGCGAGCGCCCTGGTCAAATGCGGCAACTTCGAAAGAGCACCTCGTACGAGTCGAGTCTTTTTCGAAGATGAGCGCAATATTTTTTCCAGTAAGATGCTGAACTTCAGTGCCTTTTTTCTTATCGTTTTTTAGTTTGGCAGAGAGAGCAAGTAACTCGTGAAGCTGTGCAGGGGTGAAATCCAGTAATTTAAGAAAATGCTTTTGATAGAAATGACTCATATTTTCCTCGCATGGCACCTGCCACTTATTGAATTAAAATTCAATTTATATGTATGATTATGCATTTGCAACCCCCGACGAATAAATCTTTATCGGGAAAGGTGGAGGCAAACTCAGCCGTGTGTGAAAATAGAAGTATCTGCCTACAAATTGAGGAAAGGGCCATGGCAAATCCAGAACTGCTCGAAGAGCAACGCGAAGAAACGCGTTTGATTATTGAAGAATTACTGGAAGACGGCAGCGATCCTGACGCGCTGTACACTATTGAGCATCACCTTTCCGCAGACGATTTCGAAACTCTTGAAAAAGCAGCTGTTGAAGCTTTCAAAATGGGTTACGAAGTTACTGACCCGGAAGAGCTGGAAGTGGAAGAGGGTGATACCGTTATCTGCTGTGACGTGCTGAGCGAAAGTGCGTTAAAAGCTGAGCTGTTGGATGAGCAAGTAGAACAACTGCTGAACCTCGCTGAAAAATTTGGTGTGGAATATGACGGTTGGGGCACTTACTACGAAGATCCGAATGGCGAAGACGGTGAAGAAGGTGATGACGACGAAGATTTAGCCGACGAAGACGACGACGGCGTCCGCCACTAATCTCTTCTGTGCAGCGGCGATTGCCGCTGCACATCAACGAAAGATAACAACTCATTATGAACTACCCGCAACTCCTCTCCCCGGTACTGAATTTTCTGCACTGCCCAACACCTGATGCATGGATTGAAAAGGCCCGCCAGCCTGAGCATTTGCCATTGCTGTTGACTGACCATCTGGTGTGCGAACTCAAAGCGGCACAAACGGCCATGTTCCTGATTCGTAAATATGTCGCCGATAAAAGCAGTGCGCAGTTTTTACTCGATTGGCTCAAACCCTACGAAGATTTCGCTTTCCGTGAAGGAGCCGAACCTGATTTTGTCGCGCTGCATAAAACCTTGAGCAAAAACGTCATGCCGCAAACGCAGAGTGCCTGGGGCCAGCAACTTATCGACAGCATGGTGTTGTTGATTAAAGAAGAGCTGCACCACTTTTGGCAGGTGCGCGAGATCATGATTGCCCGCAACATTCCCTACGTGAAAATGACCGCCAGCCGTTACGCCAAAGCGCTGCTGGGCCAAACGCGAACGCATGAACCGGTTATGCTGGTGGATAAACTGATTTGCGGGGCGTATATCGAGGCGCGATCCTGTGAGCGTTTCGCCGCTCTGGCACCGCATCTGGATGATGAACTACAGAAATTCTATTTGTCGCTGCTGCGTTCGGAAGCCCGGCATTATCAGGATTATTTAGCCCTGGCAGAACAGATTGCAGGTGGGGACATCAGCGATCGTGTGCGTTTCTTGGGCGAGGTCGAAGCGGCATTAATTAACAGCCCGGATGAAGAGTTTCGTTTCCACAGCGGCTTACCTTCCTCTTAAACCGCAGGATCCTGAAGTGCCGCTGTATGTTCATCTGCCTGTGGCCTCCCTCGAATTGCTTAAGGCTTGAACAGCTTCGCGCTTATCGCTAAGGTAAGCGCGTTTTTACCTTCCTGGAAAGTATCATGATAACCATCGCCCTTATTGACGACCACCTTATCGTCCGCTCCGGCTTTGCGCAGCTGTTGGGGCTGGAGCCGGATTTTCAGATTGTGGTTGAGTTCGGCTCCGGGCGCGAAGCGCTGGCTGGGCTGCCGGGGCGCGGCGTGCAGGTGTGTATTTGCGACATCTCGATGCCGGATATTTCCGGGCTGGAACTGCTCAGCCAGCTACCCAAAGGGATGGCGACGATTATGTTGTCGGTGCACGATAGCCCGGCACTGGTGGAGCAGGCTTTAAACGCTGGCGCGCGAGGCTTTCTGTCAAAACGCTGTAGCCCGGATGAGCTGATTGCCGCCGTGCATACGGTAGCGACGGGTGGCTGCTACTTGACGCCAGACATCGCCGTTAAACTGGCGGCCGGACGGCAGGATCCGCTAACCAAACGCGAGCGCCAGGTGGCGGAAAAACTGGCCCAGGGCATGGCGGTGAAAGAGATTGCCACCGAGCTTGGGTTATCGCCAAAGACTGTTCACGTGCATCGCGCCAATCTGATGGAAAAACTCGACGTCAGTAACGATGTCGGTCTGGCTCACCGCCTGTTTGACGGATGGTGATGCAACCTTTTTTCTCCCGGCTTATCTCCGTCGTCGCCAGCTTTTTTATCTTTACGGCCAGTTGGTTTTGCCTGTGGAGCATTAGCTTGCACCTGGTGGAACGGCCTGAGCTTGCCGTGCTGCTGTTTCCTTTTGGCCTGCGTTTAGGGCTGATGCTGCAATGCCCGCGTGGCTACTGGCCCGTATTGCTCGGCGCGGAGTGGTTGATGCTCGTCTGGCTGGCGCAGGAAGTCGCATTGGCGCATCTTCCGTTGTTAATGGTCGGCGGTGTGCTAACCCTTCTGCCTGTGGCGCTGATTTCCCGCTATCGCCATCAGCGTGACTGGCGCACGTTGCTGCGTCAGGGCGGGGCGCTGATTGCCGCCGCACTGTTACAGTCGTTGCCGTGGCTTGGGCAAGGGCAGGAGACCCTGAACGCGCTGTTGCTGACGTTGACCGGTGGGTTAACCTTGGCTCCAACTTGCCTCGTCATCTGGCATTACCTCACCAGCACCGTCTGGCAGCCGCTGGGACCAGGACTGGTTTCACAGCCGGTGAACTGGCGTGCCCGTCACCTTATCTGGTATCTGCTGCTGTTTGTTGTCAGCCTGTGGCTACAACTTGGGCTACCTGACGAACTTTCCCGCTTTACCCCGTTTTGCCTGGCGTTGCCGATTATCGCCCTGGCCTGGCATTACGGCTGGCAGGGCGCGCTGATCGCCACGTTGATGAACGCCATTGCGCTGATCGCCAGCCAAACCTGGCACGATCATCCGGTGGATCTACTGCTTTCGTTGCTGGCACAAAGCCTGACCGGGCTGTTGCTGGGCGCGGGTATCCAGCGCCTGCGCGAGCTTAACCAGTCCCTGCAAACTGAGCTTGCGCGCAATCGCCGCCTTGCTGAACGCCTGTTGGAAACCGAGGAGAGCGTGCGGCGCGAAGTGGCGCGCGAACTCCATGACGATATCGGCCAGACCATTACCGCGATTCGTACCCAGGCGGGGATTGTGCAGCGCCTGGCACCGGGTAACGAAGGGGTCAAGCTGGGTGGGGCGCATATCGAACAGCTCTCCCTTGGGATTTACGATTCGGTACGCCGCCTGCTGGGAAGGCTGCGCCCACGCCAGCTGGATGATTTATCCCTGGAGCAGGCGATTCGTTCGTTGATGCGTGAAATGGAACTGGAAAGCCGTGGCATCGTGAGCCACCTCGACTGGAAAATCGACGAGCCGCTACTGAGTGAAAGCCAGCGCGTTACGCTGTTCCGCGTTTGCCAGGAAGGGCTGAACAACATTGTGAAACACGCCAGTGCCAGCGCAGTAACGATCCAGGGCTGGCAGCAGGACATACGCCTGATGTTGGTGATTGAAGATGACGGCAGTGGCCTGCCGTCCGACTCCGGGCAGCAAGGTTTTGGCCTGGCAGGTATGCGCGAACGGGTTACGGCGCTCGGCGGAAACCTCACTATTTCCTGTACTCACGGCACGCGCGTCAGCGTCAGTTTGCCATTGCGATACGCGTAAGGACTGACGATGTTCACTTTCCTGAAAGCCCCACCGGCGGCGACGCCAGTCAGCGATAAAGCTGAAATTGACGCACGCTATAGCTACTGGCGTCGGCATATTCTAATCACCATCTGGTTGGGCTATGCGCTGTTTTACTTCACCCGTAAAAGCTTTAATGCCGCCGCGCCGGAAATCCTCGCCAGCGGCGTGATGACACGTACCGACATCGGCCTGTTGGCTACGCTGTTTTACATAACTTATGGGCTGTCGAAATTTTTCTCCGGCATCGTCAGTGACCGCTCAAACGCCCGTTATTTTATGGGGTTGGGGCTTATCGCCACCGGTGTGGTTAACATTCTTTTTGGTTTCTCCACCTCCCTTTGGGCATTCGCGTTGCTGTGGGTGCTGAATGCCTTTTTCCAGGGTTGGGGTTCGCCGGTATGCGCCCGTTTGCTCACGGCATGGTACTCCCGTACCGAGCGCGGTGGCTGGTGGGCGGTATGGAACACCGCGCATAACGTCGGTGGGGCGCTAATCCCGATGGTGGTCGGCGCGGCGGCACTGCATTACGGCTGGCGTGCCGGGATGATGATCGCCGGTTCACTGGCTATTCTGGCCGGGTTATTTCTCTGCTGGCGTCTGCGCGATCGCCCACAAACCGTGGGCTTGCCGCCGATAGGTGACTGGCGGCACGATGAACTGGAAATCGCCCAGCAGCAGGAAGGCGCAGGTCTGACGCGCCGGGAAATCCTCTACAAGTACGTGCTGGGGAATCCCTATATCTGGCTGCTGTCACTGTGCTATGTCCTGGTTTACGTGGTGCGGGCGGCGATCAACGACTGGAGTAATCTCTATATGTCGGAGACTCTGGGCGTGGATCTGGTCACTGCGAACTCGGCGGTAACGATGTTTGAGCTGGGCGGGTTTATCGGCGCACTGGTGGCAGGCTGGGGATCGGACAAACTCTTCAATGGCAACCGTGGGCCGATGAACCTGATATTTGCCGCCGGGATTTTGCTCTCGGTAGGCTCGCTATGGCTGATGCCATTTGCCAGCTATGTGATGCAGGCGGCCTGCTTCTTCACCACAGGTTTCTTTGTGTTTGGCCCGCAGATGCTTATCGGCATGGCGGCGGCAGAGTGCTCGCATAAAGAAGCTGCGGGGGCTGCGACCGGTTTTGTTGGCCTGTTTGCTTACCTCGGCGCATCTTTGTCTGGCTGGCCGCTGGCGCGCGTGATCGATATCTGGCACTGGAACGGTTACTTCGCGGTGATTGCCATTGCGGCAGGTATTTCTGCGCTGCTGTTGCTGCCGTTCCTGAATGCCCAGTCGCCACGCGTCCGTAGCGAAGCGTGATACATCTCACCTTTTTACCTCGAATGGCGCAAAACTAAGAAATTTTCCAGGTTGTTCCTGGAAGCCATCTCAGGCCAAAGCCGCTACTGATTTTTACAATGCCTGCTATCACGCAGGTTTTTAAATCAGGAGTAACCCATGCTGGCCTTATTAAATCAGGTGCGCAAGCCGACCCTGGATCTGCCGCTCGATGTGCGGCGCAAGATGTGGTTCAAACCCTTCATGCAGTCTTACCTGGTGGTCTTTATCGGCTACCTGACCATGTATCTGATCCGTAAGAACTTCAATATCGCGCAGAACGACATGATCTCTACCTACGGGTTGAGCATGACGCAACTGGGGATGATAGGCCTGGGCTTCTCCATCACCTACGGCGTGGGTAAAACCCTGGTTTCGTACTACGCAGACGGCAAAAATACCAAACAATTCCTGCCGTTTATGCTGATCCTCTCGGCTATCTGTATGCTGGGCTTTAGCGCCAGTATGGGCACCGGTTCGGTCAGCCTGTTTTTGATGATTGCTTTCTACGCCCTGAGCGGTTTCTTCCAGAGCGCGGGTGGCTCATGCAGCTACTCCACCATCACCAAATGGACGCCGCGCCGCAAGCGCGGAACCTATCTGGGGCTGTGGAATATCTCCCATAACCTGGGCGGTGCGGGGGCCGCAGGCGTGGCGCTGATTGGCGCGAACGTTCTGTTCGACGGCCACGTTATTGGCATGTTTATCTTCCCATCCATCATTGCGCTGATTGTTGGCTTCATTGGCCTGCGTTATGGCAGCGACTCTCCTGAATCCTACGGTCTGGGCAAAGCTGAAGAATTGTTTAGCGAAGAAATCAGTGAAGAAGATAAAGAGACCGAAGACGAGTCGATGACCAAATGGCAAATCTTCGTGGAGTACGTGCTGAAGAATAAAGTTATTTGGCTGCTGTGCTTCTCTAATATCTTCCTCTACGTCGTACGCATCGGTATTGACCAGTGGTCCACGGTTTACGCGTTTCAGGAGCTGAAGCTCTCCAAAGAAGTGGCGATTCAGGGCTTTACTCTGTTTGAAGTGGGGGCATTGGTCGGCACGCTGCTGTGGGGCTGGTTGTCGGATCTGGCGAACGGTCGCCGTGCGCTGGTGGCCTGCGTTGCGCTGGCATTAATCATCGCGACTCTCGGCGTTTATCAGCACGCCAGCAACCAGTATGTCTACCTGGCATCACTGTTCGCGCTGGGCTTCCTGGTGTTTGGTCCACAATTGTTGATTGGTGTGGCGGCGGTGGGCTTCGTTCCGAAAAAAGCTATCGGTGCGGCTGACGGCATCAAAGGTACTTTCGCCTATCTGATTGGCGACAGCTTCGCTAAATTAGGGCTTGGGATGATTGCCGACGGTACGCCAATCTTTGGTCTGACTGGCTGGGCAGGGACTTTCGCAGCGCTTGATGCCGCAGCAATTTGTTGCATCGTGCTGATGGCGATGGTTGCGGTGATGGAAGAACGCAAAATCCGCCGTGATAAGCGAATTCAACGGTTAGCGACCCAATAAAAAGTTGCAGGGTTTACTGGATTGAATAGATTCAGTAAACCCGTTTAAAACGGTTACAGAGACTTAATCATCCGCACTTCGCAATCCACATGGCCGGTGCAGCCAAGCGGCTCAGAAATATGTTCAAAGCCCAGACGCTCATACAGCGCGATGGCTTCAGTCAGAAACGCCGTGGTTTCCAGATAGCAGCGCTTAAAGTCTTTTTCGCGGGCAAAATCCATTGCCTGCAACGCCAGGCGTTTTGCCAACCCTTTGCCACGCACTACTGGCAGGAAATACATCTTCTGCAATTCACAAATGTCCGGTTCGCTGCACGTTAACGGCGCGACACCACCACCACCGACGACTTCACCATCCACTTCCACAACCCAATAGGCATGACCCGGTTGGCTGTAGACCTGATAAAGCTCATCGAGATTCGGATCTGCCACGGTATAGCCTTTATCGGCGGTTAAGCCGTATTCAGCAGAGACTTCACGGATAACGCGCGCGATGGCTGCATTGTCCTGGGGGGTTATCCGGCGCAGTGCGATTTCGACCGGAGCAGCAAGATTCATAGCGTGGACTCATTAATGATGGGCTAAAGACAGCTCATTTTAATACCACTGTGAAACTTAACAAGCAAGTTTCTAAAATGTTCATTGATTCCCGCTTCGACATATTTAAAGATGTTAATGTGCGCTTAAACGCTAATCGACAAATTCGGCTGTATTAATAATTAAAAATAATAAGGAATAATTCCTTAAGGATAACTATGTCTGAGCAACAGGGGTGTACGGAAGTAAATTATTCAAGAAATCTAATGTTTCATGGTTTGGGGAAAGAGTATTTTCGTCTTTGTATCGTTAATTTTTTGTTAATAATAGTAACACTTGGCGTTTTTGCTCCCTGGGCTTTTGTACGTTCTAAAAAGTATTTATATAGTCATACTGAATTATCAGGATCTCGGTTTTCCTATAATGTTACAGGGAGCTCAATATTCATAAGCTGGGTGTTTGCAGGTGTTTTTTTACTTTCGCTTTATATGTCAATTTATCATCATGCATCTGCTCCCACTTGGTGCTTAGTCGCTGTGGTTATTTTATTTTTACCATGGCTTATGATGAGAAGTATTCGTTATCAAATGCAATCAACTATGCTTAATAATGTACGTTTTAATTTTAAATGTAGTGGTTTGAAAGCATGGTGGGTGGTGTTAGGCTGTCCAGCGTTATTATTTGCAGTGCTTTATTTTATTTGCCTAATCACTATGAGTGTCGTGTTCATTGTAATATCTATTAATCTTAAGAATATGATGATTATCATTGCGATATGCGTGATGTTTGGTTTTTTTTGGGGTGGACTTGTACAAGGCATTACAAGTGCATTGTGGCTACGTTTGCTTTTTAACAGACTGAGCTTTGGTAAGCAAAAATTTAGTGCGGAAATTAGTATCAGAAAATGTACCAGGATTATATTTGGCGGTATTTTAGTACTGCTTCCATTCATGGTAGCAATAGTTGGATTAAACTTATCGTGGCTGATAAAAGCATTATCAATAACTATGTCGGGGTATGTAGAGTCTCCATATACACTATCTGAACTTGAATCAATTAGCTCGATGATTAAGATTTCTTATTATCTTTACTTTTTCGGTGCAGTACTGTGTTGGAGTTATATCTATGTCACACTGAGAGGTTATTATTTTAACTCTGTAGTTTTTAGTGAAAAGATTGCTTTCCGTTCCACGCTTACGGTGATAGGTTTTATTATCCAACTAGTAATAAATAGTTTACTGACAGTCTGTACTTTAGGGTTCGGCTATCCGTGGGCGCGAGTTCGCTATTGTCGCTACCTTGCGAGTAATACTTGGGTAGATGGTGATTTAGACGCATTAGATCTGCAAGACCATGACGACAAAATCGCCGCAGATATTGTGAGCCGAATTTCGTGTGGGATCGTACCAGATATCAGTTTGTAGTCATAAAAAAGGCCGGGAAATCTCCCGGCCTTCTCATATCAATGCACTCAATTACAGCGCAGCTATAGTTTCTTTCTGCTCAGCCAATTTCACTTTAGCTTCGCCACATGCCGCCAGACGTTCGCGTTCTTTCGCAACTACGGCTTCTGGCGCGCGCGCCACAAAACCTTCGTTAGACAGCTTGTTTTCGATGGATGTAATTTCAACATCCAGCTTCGCCATCTCTTTGTCCAGACGCGCAAGTTCAGCCGCTTTGTCGACCAGGCCTGCCATTGGAATCAGCAGCTCTGCACCTTCGATGATTTTGGTCACGGAAACCGGGCCTTTATCATCAGCAGGCAGCAGGGTGATGCTTTCCAGACGCGCCAGGTTTTGCAGGAAGGTACGGTTCGCATTGACACGACGTTCCGCTTCCGCGCTCACGTTACGCAGCAGGATTGGCAGTGGTTTGCCCGGAGAGATGTTCATCTCAGCGCGAACGTTACGTACTGCGGTGATTGCCAGCTTCAGCCACTCGGTATCTGCAAACGCAGCTTCGTCGTCCTGTGCGCTGTTATACGCCGGGAACGGTTGCAGCATGATGGTATCTGCGGTGATGCCTTTGAAGGTTTTCACGCGCTGCCAGATGGTTTCAGTGATGAATGGAATGATTGGATGCGCAAGACGCAGCAAACCTTCCAGCACGTTAATCAGCGTATTACGCGTACCGCGCAGTTCCGCTTCAGTGCCACTGTTCATCACCGGTTTGGTCAGCTCCAGATACCAGTCACAGAACTGGTTCCAGGTGAATTCATACAGAATGTTGGCAGCGATATCAAAGCGATAGCTATCCAGCGCCTCACGGTATGCTTTCACAGTGCGGTTGAATTCCGCCAGAATCCAGCGATCCGCCAGAGACAGAACCATTTCGCCGCCGTTAAAGCCGCAATCCTGGTCTTCGGTGTTCATCATCACGAAACGGCTGGCGTTCCACAGCTTGTTACAGAAGTTACGATAACCTTCCAGGCGTTTCATGTCCCAGTTGATATCGCGACCAGTAGACGCCAGAGCTGCCAGCGTAAAGCGCAGTGCATCGGTGCCGTGTGGTTCAATGCCGTTCGGGAATTGCTTCTCGGTGCGTTTACGGATTTTCTCAGCCAGTTGTGGCTGCATCATGTTACCGGTGCGCTTCTCGAGCAGGTCTTCCAGGGAAATACCGTCAACCATATCCAGTGGATCGATAACGTTACCCTTGGACTTGGACATTTTCTGCCCTTCGTCATCACGGATAAGACCGGTCATATAGACGGTTTTAAACGGAACCTGTGGCTTGCCGTCTTCATCTTTGATGAAGTGCATGGTCAGCATGATCATGCGTGCAATCCAGAAGAAGATGATGTCGAAGCCGCTAACCATCACGCTAGTTGGGTGGAAGGTGCGCAGCGCTTCGGTGTTCTCAGGCCAGCCGAGGGTGGAGAATGTCCACAGGCCAGAAGAGAACCAGGTGTCGAGAACGTCTTCGTCTTGATTCAGTGCAACGTCGTCGCCAAGGTTGTTTTCAGCGCGAACTTCCGCTTCGTTACGGCCAACATACACATTGCCTTCGGCATCGTACCAGGCTGGGATACGGTGACCCCACCACAGCTGACGAGAAATACACCAGTCCTGAATATCGCGCATCCAGGAGAAGTACATGTTTTCGTACTGCTTCGGCACGAACTGAATGTCGCCTTGCTCAACCGCTTCAACCGCGACTTTCGCCAGCGGAGCGGTGCGCACGTACCATTGGTCGGTCAGCATTGGCTCAATAACCACGCCGCCACGGTCGCCGTATGGAACGGTCAGATCGTGTGGTTTGATCTCTTCGAGCAGGCCCATTTCATCGAACGCAGCAACTACCGCTTTACGCGCCGCGAAACGCTCAAGTTTCTGGAACTGAGCGGGGATTTCATTGCTATACACATCGGCTTCTTCGCCGTTGGTATCAAACACTTCTGCGCTCTCACGGATATCACCGTCAAAGGTCAGAATGTTGATCATTGGCAGCGCATGACGGCGGCCAACTTCGTAGTCGTTAAAGTCGTGAGCAGGCGTGATTTTCACGCAGCCGGTGCCTTTTTCCATATCAGCGTGTTCATCGCCAACGATTGGAATGCGGCGGTTAACCAGCGGCAGCACGAGGAATTTGCCGATCAGATCTTTGTAACGTGGATCTTCCGGGTTCACTGCTACGCCAGTATCGCCGAGCACGGTTTCTGGACGCGTGGTAGCAACAACCAGGTAATCTTTGCCATCAGCGGTTTTCGCGCCGTCAGCCAGCGGATAACGCAGATGCCACATAGAACCTTTGGACTCGCGGTTTTCAACTTCCAGATCGGAAATCGCAGTGCGCAGTTTCGGGTCCCAGTTAACCAGGCGTTTGCCACGATAAATCAGATCTTCTTTATACAGGCGCACGAACACTTCTTTCACCGCGTTGGACAGGCCTTCATCCATGGTGAAGCGCTCGCGCTCCCAGTCTACGGAGTTGCCGAGACGACGCATCTGACGGGTGATGGTGCCACCAGACTCTGCCTTCCACTGCCAGATTTTCTCGATAAAGGCGTCGCGGCCGTAGTCGTGACGTGTTTTCCCTTCTTCGGCGGCAATTTTGCGCTCAACGACCATCTGGGTCGCGATACCGGCGTGGTCAGTCCCCGCCTGCCACAGAGTATTTTTACCCTGCATGCGCTGGTAACGAATCATGGTGTCCATGATCGTTTGCTGGAAGGCGTGACCCATATGCAAGCTGCCGGTAACGTTCGGCGGCGGGATCATGATGCAGAAGCTTTCCTGGCTGGTGTCGCCATTTGGCTTAAAGTAGCCCTGCTGTTCCCAGTGCTCGTAAAGCGGCTGTTCGATATCTTGCGGGTTATATGTCTTTTCCATTGTCTGCTATGTCGTTCCCGGCGGGGTATGAGTCGCCGTAGTCAAGTGGAAACCAGCAACGCGATACGCCTTATAGCGATCACGGGCCAGTTGTTTTTGAGTGTCTTCGTAAGGTACGAAGTCTATCACTTCATGGAAAGCGGTGGCAAAATCTGCGAACTGTGGCAACAGGCTAATCAGCACATCGCGGGGTGAACTACCACGCCGTTGTGGCCAGGCCAATTCTACCGGAGCGCCATAACGTGGCCCCTCACCGGCAAGATTATGCGGTACAAACGCGTGCGCGTCGCGCTGCCAAAGTGCTTCATCCAGACGGATAGCTTGTTGTTCATCAACACAAGCAATCAGCAGGCGTTTTCCTGCACGAAAGCTTTCTGCCGCCAGTTCACACACCAACGCTTCAACGGCACTCAACTCACCGGATGGCGTGTCGTTGTCGAGCAGGTAGAACGTCGCGTTTTTCATTAAGCCAGCTTTTTCTTGTGAATGGTGTTTCACTCTAACCCTCTCTTGGGTGAGGGCTAGAGTGAGGGCGTTAAATTACTCTTCGCCGTTAAACCCAGAACGGTTCAACAGGAATTGTGATAACAGCGCAACAGGGCGTCCGGTTGCGCCTTTGGCTTTACCTGAACGCCATGCAGTACCTGCGATATCCAGGTGCGCCCAGTTGTACTTACGGGTAAAGCGCGACAGGAAGCAGGCTGCGGTAATTGCGCCACCTGGGCGGCCACCAATGTTTGCCATATCAGCAAAGTTGGAGTCGAGTTGATCCTGATACTCATCAGCAATCGGCAGACGCCACGCGCGGTCACCGGCTTGTTCAGATGCGCCGATAAGCTCGTGTGCCAGTGGGTTGTGGTTAGACATCAAACCGGTGATGTGATGGCCCAGGGCAATCACACACGCGCCGGTCAGCGTCGCCACATCAATTACCACATCAGGCTCGAAGCGTTCAACATAGGTCAGCACATCACACAGCACCAGACGGCCTTCGGCATCGGTGTTCAACACTTCAACCGTTTGGCCTGACATGGTGGTCAGCACATCGCCCGGGCGATAAGCACGGCCACCAGGCATGTTTTCACAGCCCGCCAGTACGCCAATCACGTTAATCGGCAGGTTCAGCTCTGCAACCATACGCATTACGCCGTATACGGATGCAGCACCGCACATATCGTACTTCATCTCATCCATGCCTTCGGCAGGTTTGATAGAAATACCGCCGGAGTCAAACGTCAGGCCTTTACCGACCAGCACGATTGGGCGCACATCAGGATCGGTGCTGCCTTTGTATTCAATAACCGACATCAGCGATTCGTTCTGGGAACCATCACCCACCGCGAGGTAGGAGTGCATGCCCAGTTCTTTCATCTGCTGTTCGCCAATCACGCGAGTGACGACATTTTTGCTATATGAGTCAGCCAGCTGACGCGCCTGGGAAGCCAGGTAAGCCGCGTTACAGATGTTTGGTGGCATGTTGCCAAGATCTTTTGCCGCTTTAATACCGGCTGCAATAGCCAGACCGTGCTGAATGGCGCGCTCACCGCTGGTCAGTTCACGGCGGGTTGGCACGTTAAACACCATTTTACGCAGCGGGCGGCGTGGCTCGCTTTTGTTGGTTTTTAACTGGTCGAAGCTATACAAAGACTCTTTTGCCGTTTCTACTGCCTGGCGTACTTTCCAGTATGTGTTGCGGCCTTTGACGTGCAGTTCGGTCAGGAAGCAGACAGCTTCCATTGAACCGGTATCGTTCAGAGTATTAATCGTTTTCTGGATAACTTGCTTATACTGACGTTCATCCAGTTCACGCTCTTTGCCACACCCAATCAACAGAATGCGCTCTGAGAGGACGTTTGGAACGTGGTGGAGCAACAAAGTTTGACCGGGTTTCCCCTCGAGCTCACCACGGCGCAAAAGTGCGCTGATGTAGCCATCGCTGATTTTATCGAGTTGTTCGGCGACCGGGGACAGGCGACGCGGTTCAAAGACTCCCACAACGATGCAGGCACTACGCTGTTTCTCGGGACTACCGCTTTTTACACTGAACTCCATGCACTACGCTCCTGAATCTTAAAGACAACGGCGGTGGCTACAGCTAGAATTGCAAGCTTTCGTAACTCATCTCCGCGGTTGCGATGACTTCGTGTTAATCTTACGAGTATGTTTTTTACGGTTTCGGCAACGTCATTTAAATCACCCTGCGCCAGTATTATGCCGGGCTTTTTAATCTTAGCGATGTTTTCGACGACTCAAGAGAATAAATGACGTATAAGCGATGAAACAAGCGATTTTCCTGCAAAAAGACTCGTTTTCACAGGCGTATTTAATGTGATTATCATAAGATATCTGGTTCGGGAGACGCTCAAAAGCCAACTTGCGATCCTCTTCATCCTGCTACTGATCTTCTTTTGTCAGAAGCTGGTCAGGATTCTCGGGGCGGCGGTTGACGGCGATATTCCGACAAACCTCGTACTTTCTTTGTTAGGACTTGGTGTGCCTGAAATGGCGCAGCTCATCCTTCCACTTAGCCTTTTCCTTGCGCTGCTCATGACGCTAGGCCGACTGTATACCGAAAGTGAAATCACGGTAATGCATGCCTGCGGTTTGAGTAAAGCGGTGCTGATCAAAGCTGCAATGATCCTCGCACTCTTTACCGGTGCAATTGCGACAGTCAACGTAATGTGGCTTGGGCCGTGGTCTTCTCGTCATCAGGACGAAGTATTGGCTGAGGCCAAAGCTAACCCTGGTATGGCTGCACTTGCTCAAGGGCAATTCCAGCAAGCGACCGACGGCAACTCAGTTTTGTTCATTGAAAGCGTTGACGGCTCAAGTTTTAAAGACGTTTTCCTGGCTCAGTTGCGCCCGAAAGGTAATGCACGTCCATCGGTAGTGGTTGCGGATTCCGGCCATTTATCCCAACGCCCAGACGGTTCGCAGGTTGTGACGCTCAATACCGGTACGCGTTTCGAAGGTACGGCATTACTGCGCGATTTTCGTATTACTGACTTCCAGGATTATCAGGCGGTTGTAGGGCACCAGACGGTGGCGCTTGACCCTGAAGATTCCAGTCAGATGTACATGAAAGCCCTGTGGACTAACGATTCGCCAAATGCTCGCGCTGAACTGCATTGGCGTCTGACACTCATCATGGCCGTTGTCATTATGGCGTTGATGGTGGTGCCATTAAGCGTGGTTAACCCACGGCAGGGGCGCGTGCTTTCAATGCTTCCGGCTATGTTGTTGTATCTGATTTTCTTCCTGCTTCAGACCTCGTTGAAATCGAATGCGGCGAAGGGGAAAATCGATCCGATGATCTGGATATGGTTGGTTAATCTGGTCTATTTTGCCATCGCGATTGTCCTCAATGTGTGGGATACGGTGCCGATGCGCCGGCTACGTGCAAGCTTTAGCAAAACACGAGGAGCGGCATAAATGTTTGGTGTTCTCGACCGTTATATCGGTAAAACCATCTTTACCACCATCATGATGACACTCTTCATGCTGGTGTCGCTGTCGGGCATTATTAAGTTTGTCGACCAGTTGAAAAAGGCCGGGCAGGGTAGCTATTCAGCAATGGGCGCAGGTGTATATACCGTCCTTAGCATTCCAAAAGATATCCAGATCTTCTTCCCGATGGCAGCACTGCTTGGTGCTCTACTTGGGTTGGGGATGCTGGCGCAACGTAGTGAACTGGTGGTGATGCAAGCTTCTGGTTTTACGCGTATGCAAATCGCGCTGTCAGTGATGAAAACGGCTATTCCGTTGGTGTTACTGACCATGGCGATTGGTGAATGGGTTGCTCCGCAAGGCGAGCAAATGGCGCGTAACTACCGTGCACAGCAGATGTATGGCGGTTCTTTGCTGACAACTCAGCAAGGCTTGTGGGCTAAAGATGGCCACAGTTTTGTCTATATCGAGCGCGTGAAAGGCGATAACGATTTGGCGGGCGTGAGTATTTATAGTTTTAACAAAGAGCGTCGCCTGCAATCTGTTCGTTATGCGGCATCGGCCCAGTACGATGTGGAACATAAGGTATGGCGTTTGTCACAGGTTGATGAGTCAAATCTGACAAATGAGAAGCAAATTACCGGTGCCCAAACCGTCAGCGGTGAGTGGAAAACCAACCTGACCCCAGACAAACTGGGTGTGGTGGCGTTGGACCCGGACGCACTTTCTATCAGCGGCCTGCACAATTATGTGAAGTATCTGAAATCCAGTGGCCAGGATGCCGGGCGTTACCAGCTCAACATGTGGAGCAAAATCTTTGCGCCGCTCTCCGTTGCGGTAATGATGCTGATGGCCCTGTCATTCATTTTTGGCCCGCTGCGTAGCGTGCCAATGGGTGTACGGGTTGTCACTGGTATCAGCTTTGGTTTCGTCTTCTACGTGCTTGACCAAATCTTTGGCCCGCTAAGCCTCGTGTATAGCATCCCACCGATTTTGGGTGCGTTGTTACCCAGTGCGACGTTCTTCCTTATCAGTCTTTGGATGATGATGAAGCGCTCGGGCTAATACCCGTCATACTTCGAGTTGCAGGGGTGTTGGCTGCGCTCGCAAATCCCAGTCACTTACTTATGTAAGCTCCTGGGAGTTTGCTCTCTTGCCGCCTACCTGCACCTCGAATTATTTTGGGTATTGACCTGATTGACTAAAATGGCCTTTCTCGTAAAAGCGAAGGACTAAAGTGTAGAAATTACCGTTTACGCCCACCCATAATACTGCCTAAAACTCCGCGAATAATTTGGTTAGTTACCTGGCGTGCCGCACTCTTCGCCATGGTTTGCACTACGCCATCTTTCTTGCCGCCACGCGGCCCTGTGGTGCCAAAC
The DNA here is from genome assembly GCF_004366275.1 of Buttiauxella sp. BIGb0552. Taxonomy (NCBI): domain Bacteria; kingdom Pseudomonadati; phylum Pseudomonadota; class Gammaproteobacteria; order Enterobacterales; family Enterobacteriaceae; genus Buttiauxella; species Buttiauxella sp. BIGb0552. Next base: position 538,419 of record NZ_SODY01000003.1, on the reverse strand, counting down.
AGAATATCTTTCAGCCCGCCGAGAATACCGCTATCAACCGCTACAGCTTCACCTTTAGCAGGTGGTGCATTTTGTTGCTCACCAGCCGTCTGAACGCCCTTTTGCAAACGCTCATACGCCGATTCTCTGTCGACAGTTTCATCGTATTTGCCGTACAGCGGTGAGTGGTTAAGTAACCCGTTGCGTTCATCGTCAGTGACTGGTCCCATACGTGAACACGGGGCGATAACCATGGCTCGCTCAACCACTGTTGGGCTGCCTTTTTCATCCAGCAATGAGATAAGTGCCTCGCCGGTTCCTAACTCCTGAATCGCTTTTTCGGTATCGAATTTTGGATTTGCGCGCATGGTTTGTGCGGCGGTTTTTACGGCTTTTTGGTCTTTAGGCGTAAAAGCACGCAGTGCATGTTGAATGCGGTTACCGAGCTGGCCGAGCACGGTGTCTGGAATATCAGATGGGTTTTGGGAAACAAAATAGACCCCAACGCCTTTGGAACGAATCAGGCGAATTACCTGCTCGATTTTGTCCAACAATACCTGTGGGGCATCGTTAAACAATAGATGCGCTTCGTCGAAGAAGAACACCAGTTTGGGTTTTTCCAGGTCGCCCGCTTCAGGTAATTGCTCATAGATTTCCGAAAGCATCCACAACAGGCTGGCGGCGTAAAGTTTGGGCATCTGATAGAGCTTTTCGGCTGATAGAATATTGATAATTCCTTTACCATTAGCATCAGTGCGCATCCAGTCTTTGATATCCAGCATCGGTTCGCCAAAGAAATATTCAGCTCCCTGTTGCTCAAGCTGCAACAGCCCACGCTGAATGGCACCCACAGATGCACTGCTGATATTGCCATATTGGTTCTGGAACGATTTTGCGTTATCGCCGATGTACTGTGTTGCTGCCCGTAGGTCTTTAAAATCGAGCAGTAATAAACCCTGATCGTCAGCAATGCGGAAGATGATTTGCAGTACGCCGGACTGGACTTCATTGAGGTTGAGCAGACGTGAAAGTAGCAATGGGCCAAGATCGGACACCGTTGCTCGCACCGGGTGGCCTTTTTCGCCAAAAATATCCCACAAGACAACTGGATTGCTATGAGGTGACCAGTCAGTCACGCCAATTTTGGCAAGCCTTGCGAGCAGCTTTTCGGATTCAGCACCCTCTTGCGCAATACCCGTGAGGTCGCCTTTTACATCAGCCATAAATACTGGCACACCGATTTCTGAAAATGACTCGGCCAGTTTTTGCAGCGTCACGGTTTTACCAGTGCCCGTAGCCCCGGTTATTAACCCGTGACGGTTTGCCATACTGGGCAACAGATGCAGTTCTTGTTCGGTGGTTCTGGCAATCAGGAGCGGCGCAGTCATGGTGATTTTCCTGTGGCAACATTTCCATAAGCATAGCAAGTGGATAGGGAACGTCATCACGCAAAAATCCTGGTTTGCGGCATCTCTCGCAGCAAAGGCTATGCTTTGCATATGTATTACTTATTGTTGGGAAACTATGTCCAGATTCTTCTTTAATGACCGCCAGCAAATGGTCAACGATGCCATCGAAGGCGTCATCATCAGCTCTCGTTTTCATAACCTGGCCCGGTTAGATACCGATCCCGCTATTCGCGTGGTGGTACGTAAAGACTGGAACAAAAGCAAAGTAGCGATTATTTCTGGCGGTGGTTCGGGCCATGAACCTGCGCACGCAGGCTTTGTTGGTAAGGGGATGCTCACCGCTGCGGTATGTGGCGACCTGTTCGCATCACCGAGCGTGGATGCGGTATTAAACGCCATTGTGGCCGTTACCGGCGACCGTGGTTGCCTGCTTATCGTCAAAAACTATACCGGTGACCGCCTGAATTTCGGGCTGGCAGCCGAGAAAGCTAAAAAGCACGGCCTGAGAGTGGAGATGGTTATTGTTGGTGATGATATTTCTCTGCCCGATAACAAGCAGCCGCGTGGAATTGCCGGGACGGTACTGGTACACAAAATTGCGGGCTTTGCCGCAGAGCAGGGGAAATCACTGAGTGATGTTCGAGACATCGCGCAAAGTGCCTGCGACAGCATTGCCAGCATCGGTGTCGCCATGCAAACCTGCAATCTGCCCGATCAACACGAGGAAGAAGGGCGCATCAAAGGCGGCCATGTTGAGTTAGGGCTGGGTATCCACGGTGAACCTGGTGCAAGCACTGTTGCCAGCCAGAACAGTCAGCAAACGGTGGCGACGCTGGTAAAACATTTGCGTAAAAAAACCGGTACAGACACAAGGCTTGCGGTGCTAGTCAACAACCTGGGCGGAGTGTCATCGCTGGAGATGGCTATTCTGACCAAAGAGCTTGCGCATTCAGAATTAAAAGAACAAATCGACTATTTGATTGGCCCGGCGCCGTTGGTTACCGCGCTTGATATGAAAGGTTTTTCGCTCTCAACCATTGTGCTTAATGACGAATTTATTAAAGCGTTACAGGCAGATGTAGAAACGGCGGGCTGGCAAACCATGGTGAAGCTTCACGCAATGCCGATGCAAAAACACAGCATTATCCGTAAGGGGATGCAGGTAAAATCATCGGAAAATGCCACGGTGAAAGCACTGGTCGTCAGTATCACAAAGACGCTTATCGAGCAGGAAAAAGCGTTGAATGCTCTGGATGCAAAAGTAGGGGATGGCGACACCGGCTCCACGTTTGCACAGGGTGCGCGGGATATCACTCAGCTTAATGATGATGGGAAACTGCCACTCAATGATCCGGCCGTTTTGCTGGAGTTGATTGGTGAACGGCTTGCCACGGTGATGGGCGGCTCAAGCGGTGTATTGATGTCCATTTTCTTCACGGCAGCGGGGCAAAAGGTGGCTAAAAAGCAGCCGATTGCCGATGCGCTGTTGTTTGGTCTTGAACAGATGAAACGCTACGGCGGTGCCGATCTTGGCGATCGTACGTTAATAGACGCGTTGCAGCCTGCACTTGAAGCCTTGAAAGATAGCGATTTGAACGCTGCAGTGAAGGCTGCACAAGATGGTGCAGAGGCAACGGCGCAGATGCAAAAGGCGAATGCCGGGCGCTCGTCATATGTGAACAGCGATAACCTGAAAGGGGTGAAAGATCCTGGGGCTGTGGCAATTGCTGCGGTCTTTGCCGGGTTGAAGTAATGGCATCGTGATTGTGTCGGATGTCGCTGGCGCTATTCCGACCTACAATTGCATGATTTGGCAGGAAGATGTTGCTCAAGCCTGCCCGTTCAATGCCATCTGCGTTAACCAAAGCCGCGTATCAAACTCCAGTTGGTGATATTGCGGCTCCATATGGCAGCACAGTGAATAGAATGCTTTGTTGTGGTCTTTCTCTTTCAGGTGAGCCAGCTCGTGAACCACAATCATGCGCAAAAAGGCTTCTGGCCCATTCTTAAATACCGTCGCGACACGAATCTCCGCTTTGGCTTTTAGCTTGTTTCCCTGAACGCGTGACACTGCCGTGTGTAAGCCCAGTGCATTATTTAGCACGTGAATCTTGCTGTCATAAGCCACTTTATTCACCGGTGGCGCATTGCGCAGATACTGGTTTTTCAGATCTTGCGTCCACGCATACAACGCTTTATCGGTGGTGATGTTATGCGTATACGGATACCGTTTTTGCAGCACCTCGCCCAGACGTTGTTCCGCAATTAATGTTCTGACCTGTGCGAGCAAATGCTCGGGATAGCCTTGAAGGTAGGTTAAATTGCTCATTAGATCTCGCTCGCTCGACGTCTTTCAAAAGGCAGTTGCGCAGTTTGAGGAAAAAAAAGGGTATACTCACGCCCCCATTCGGGGATTACGCCGAAATTTTACCATCCAGGAGGGCCGATGAGCCAATTAGACGACGGTTTCCGTTCACTGACACTAAAACGTTTTCCAGAAACGGATGACGTTAACCCACTACAGGCGTGGGAAGCTGCCGATGATTATCTTTTGCAGCAACTGGACGAAATCGAAATCAGTGGCCCGGTCCTGATTTTTAACGACACTTTCGGGGCGCTGTCTTGCGTGCTGGCTGAACACAAGCCATACAGCATCAGTGACTCGTATCTTAGCGAACTGGCTATCCGTGAGAACTTGCGTGAGAACGGCATCGTTGAATCCAACGTAACGTTCCTTGATAGCACCGTTAAATACCCGGAAGCGCCAGCCGTGGTTCTGATTAAGATCCCTAAAACGCTGGCACTGCTTGAGCAACAGCTTCGTGCTTTGCGCCATGTTGTGACCCCTGAAACACGTATTATCGCGGGTGCTAAAACGCGTGATATTCACAACTCAACTATCGAGTTGTTTGAAAAGATCCTTGGGCCAACCACCACAACACTTGCGTGGAAAAAAGCACGTCTGATCAACACGACGTTCAATGCTCCGGCAATTAAAGAAGTACCCGAAACGCTGAACTGGAAACTGGAAGGCACGCCGTGGACGATTCATAACCACGCTAACGTCTTTTCCCGTACCGGTCTGGATATTGGCGCGCGCTTCTTTATCGAAAATCTACCGACAGGCCTTGAAGGTGAAATTGTTGATTTAGGTTGTGGTAACGGCGTGGTCGGTTTGCACTTGCTTGAGCAAAACCCGGAAGCGAACGTGGTATTTGTTGATGAATCACCGATGGCCGTTGCTTCAAGCCGCCTGAACGTTGAAACCAACATGCCAGAAAACCTGGATCGTTGTGAGTTTATGATCAACAACGCATTGTCCGGTGTTGAGCCATACCGCTTTAACACTATTCTGTGCAACCCACCGTTCCATCAGCAGCATGCGCTGACCGATCAGGTTGCGTGGGAAATGTTCCACCACGCCCGTCGTTGCCTGCAAAATGGCGGCGAGCTGTACATCGTTGCTAACCGCCATCTGGATTACTACCACAAACTGAAGAAGATCTTCGGTAACTGTGACACCGTTGCTACGAACAAGAAATTCGTCGTATTAAAAGCCGTGAAACTAGGCCGTCTTCGCTAAATTTCCAGTGCTAAACGGGTGCCCTGCGCGATTGCGCGCCGGGCATCCAGCTCCATCGCCACATCCGCACCACCAATCAAATGCATTGTTTTCCCCAGTTCACGCAACGGTTGTGCCAGTTCACGGCGTGAGTCTTGCCCGGCACAAATAATCACGTTATCGATCGCCAGCGTTTGTGGCTCTCCACCGACTGTAATATGTAGCCCTTCATCGTCAATGCGTTCATAAGTCACACCCGCCACCATTTTCACACCGCGAGCTAACAGTGTTGTGCGATGGATCCAGCCCGTTGTTTTGCCCAATCCTTCGCCTGGCTTACTGGTTTTGCGCTGTAGCATCACAATCTGGCGTGGGCTTTTATGTAGATGCACACCTTCCGGACGCAAGCCCCCCGCATGTTGCAGGCTAGTGTCGATGCCCCATTCCACGCAAAACTCGGCGATATTCTGGCTGGTGGACTCCCCTTCCTGGCTTAAATACATCGCGGTATCAAAACCAATTCCGCCAGCACCGATGATTGCCACGCGGTCACCCACTGGCGCTTTCTCACGCAGTACATCGATATAATTGAGCACTTTAGGATGCATGATGCCGTCAATAAGCGGCAAGCGTGGCTCGATGCCGCAGGCGAGAATAATCTCGTCGAATTCTTTAAGCAGCGGGGCGGTGACGTACTGATTCAGGCGTACTTCAACGCCCGTAATCCCTAGCATGCGGCGGTAGTAGCGCAGTGTTTCGTAAAATTCCTCTTTGCCGGGGATCTGCTTGGCAATATTAAACTGCCCACCGATTTCCGAAGCGGCATCGAATAATGTCACTTTGTGGCCACGCGCTGCGGCGTTGATCGCAAAAGCTAATCCTGCGGGTCCTGCCCCCACTACCGCCAGGTTTTTATGCACTGTGGCCGGGACGATGGGCATTTTGGTTTCATGACAGGCACGCGGGTTTACCAGGCAAGAAGTGACTTTACCGAGGAAAATCTGGTCCAGACACGCCTGATTACAGCCGATGCAGGTATTGATCTCATCTTCACGCCCTTGCTCGGCTTTAGACACAAACTCGGCATCGGCGAGGAATGGCCGCGCCATTGACACCATATCGGCATCACCTTCGGCAAGGATCTTTTCGGCAGTTTGCGGATCGTTAATGCGGTTGGTGGTGACTAAAGGGATCGAAACCTGTCCTTTTAATTTGCGTGTTACCCAGCTGAATGCACCGCGCGGCACAGGTGTTGCGATGGTTGGAATACGCGCTTCATGCCAGCCAATGCCAGTGTTAATCAACGTGGCACCGGCTTTTTCAATCGCTTTTGCAAGTTCAACGGCTTCTTCAAACGTGCCGCCGCCATCGACCAAATCCAGCATCGACAGGCGATAAATGATAATAAAATTCGCTCCCACTTTCTCACGCACCGCGCGTACCACTTCGATGGCAAAACGCATGCGTCGGGTGTAATCGCCGCCCCACTCATCATCGCGCTGGTTAGTCCTTGCCGCCAGAAACTGGTTAATTAGGTAGCCTTCAGACCCCATGATTTCCACGCCGTCATATCCGGCTTGTTGCGCGAGATGTGCGCACTGAGCAAACTCTTCAATCAACGTAAGGATTTCATCATGGGTTAATGCATGAGGCTTAAAGCGGTTGATCGGAGCCTGAATAGCGGAAGGGGCGACCGGGTTTGGCTGGTAGCTGTAGCGCCCGGTGTGCAGGATTTGCAGGGCAATCTTCCCACCTTCACGGTGCACGGCGTCGGTCACGATGCGGTGGTGGGCAAGCTGGCTTTCATCATTGAGTACCGCGCCGCTTTCCACACCGACACCCGAAGGGGAAGGGGCAACGCCGCCAGTCACAATCAATGCCACACCGTGACGCGCACGCTCGGCATAAAAAGCGGCTAAACGCTCGGCGCCATTCGGATGTTCTTCAAGTCCGGTATGCATCGAACCCATCAGCACACGGTTTTTAAGCTGGGTGAAACCCAGATCTAGCGGGGCAAGCAGCGACGGATAGCTCATATTCTCTTCCTGAAAGGTCATTATTATTATGTGGTCGGATGAGTTAGTAATTTAGCGGGATGTAGCGTAAATGTGGAAAAGTTGTCTGATGATTGTGACGTGATTCAAAGAACGATGAAGTTTTTCCTCTCCAGCAACGCGGCCTTCCGATTGCTCTCAGTTATGAATTTACGTTTACGTATGCATAAATTTCGTTAAAAAACTGAGGGTAATATATATATATCTATTTTCATATTCTCATGATGAATATATCATCGCTCTGTTTTAATTTTTATTTATTCGAATGTGATAAAGCTACGGTTCTGGCACTTAATATTTTGAAGTGAAAAATAAAAGTTGCTATTTTGTTTTTTGTTGTAATTAAAGCTAGAGCTGCGATTTATTTTATTCTCTATATATTAGTATGCTCTTATCTATTCACGAGGATTATATAAATTATTCATTTATAAGGATGTATGATGCGTATAAAAATAAAGTTTTTAGCATTATTTACGAGTGCGGTAATATCCAGTGGAGCTATGGCTTCAAACAATGAACGTGCGTTAGAACAACGCCTTGACCTGTTAGAACAAAGGCTTATAGCAGCTGAAAAACGTGCGTCCACGGCAGAATCAGAAATTCAAAAAATAAAATCTACCCCAGCACCCGTCACTGCTCCTGTTACTGTTGTCAGTGAGCAATCTGTTAATAGTAAAACCGATAATCAATCACCAAAATTACAATTAACGGGGTACGGAGATCTAAAAATTTATGGCGACGTGGAATTTAATATGGATGCCGCCAGCCGCAGTAATGGTCTGACATCTATGCGTCGTAGTGCCAATATTAACTGGGCAGATGGTAATAACGAACGCTGGGATATTAATGGTCGTTTACTGCTTGGGTTTGATGGTTATCGCCGAATGGATGACGGCAAATTTGCGGGTTTCACTGCACAACCATTGGCAGACTTAACCGGGCATATGAATCTTGATGATGCAGCGTTCTTCTTTGGCCAGGAAAATGACTGGAAAATTAAGATCGGGCGTTTCGAAGCCTACGATATGTTCCCGCTTAACCAGGATACCTTTGTCGAGTACTCGGGCAATACTGCAAATGATCTTTACGGTGATGGCTACGGCTATATCTACATGATGAAAGAAGGGCGTGGGCGTAGCGATTCTGGCGGTAGCTTCCTGATGAGCAAAACAATAGATAATTGGTATTTTGAGTTGAATACCTTGCTGGAAGACGGCACCTCGCTCTACCAGGACAAGGAATATCATGGTAACGAATTGACTAAAGATAAGAATGTGGCTTATCTGCGTCCGGTGATCTCTTGGTCGCAAGATGCATTCTCGGTTGCTGCCGCGATGGAAGCCCAAGTGGTGGATAACGCTTACGGTTACAAAGATGCCAACGGTAAAATAGTAGATCAATCCAGCCGTACTGGTTACGGCTTGACCATGACGTGGAATGGACTGAAAAACGATCCGGATAACGGCATCGTTGCTAACTTCAATACGGCCTACCTCGACGCCGCCGATGAAACCGATTTCACCGCAGGTGTCAACGCATTGTGGCAGCGCTTCGAGCTAGGTTATATCTACGCGCATAACGACATTGATAAGTTTGATGTTAACTCAGCGATGGGTACCTGTGACGACGATTGCTGGATAACCAATGCCGGCACTTACGATATCCACACCATCCACTCTTCCTATCAATTCCCGAACGTGATGGGTATGAAGAACTTTAATATTTATCTCGGGACTTATGTGTCGTGGGTTAGTGCTGATCATGACGGCAGTGATGGCGACGACAACACGCGCTACGGTGGACGTGTGAGATTTAAATATTATTTCTAATGTGAGTTAGAAGCGCCCTCACCCTAACCCCGGACCGTTCAGCCCTCAGGGAGAAGGCCTGGCTGAGGGCGCATCACCAGGCCTGGGGCCTTCCACATAGAAGTGGTTAAACCGCTATCCACCAGTGTGAGCTGGTCAGCATACACCTTCGTCCATTTGCGTTTCATCTCGTCATACAGCTCACGGTGCGCTCGATTTGGCGTGAATTCGCGTTGCCATTGCACAAGGCGCTCACCCGCTTCGGCAAGGTCGTTAAACAACCCAGCACCTACGCCTGCGGCAATAGCACAACCGAGTGCTGTCGCCTCTTTAACGACTGGCACACGCACTGGTAGCCCTGTTACATCACTCAGGATCTGGCTCCACAACGCGCCTTTAGAACCACCGCCTGCAAATACCAATGATTCAAACTGGATGCCGGAAAAACCGGAAATCTGCTCAAGATTGCACGCTGAAACAATCGCAGCATTCTCTTCTAACGCACGGAATAGTGTCGCTTTATTGCATTTTTCGGGGTCGATTGAGAGGTTAATAAACGACGGTGCTGCGTGATACCACTGTTTGAAATGCATGGCGTCGGAGAAAATCGGCATCACGCCGTGAGAGCCCGCAGGAACTCGCGCAGCCATATCTTCGAGCAGGGCGTAAGTGTCCACGCCAAGCCTTTCTGCCAGCAGTTTTTCTTCGGCGCAGAAAGCATCCCGGAACCAACGCATCGTCAGGCCGGTGAAGAAGCTGATAGATTCCGCCTGCACCATGTTGCCGATGACATGCGGGTTAATGCGGATATTCATCTCCGGATCGGTTTTGATAGCAGGCAGGTTCACTACCTGCTGCCAGAATGTCCCACCCAATACTGCCGCCTGCCCGGCGCGGACTACGCCAAGCCCGACACAACCTAGCTGCACATCGCCACCACCCATAACCACCGGTGTGCCAGCCAGTAAACCACTGTGCTGCGACGCTTCTTGTGTTACACCACCAAGTACCGTACCGGTTTCTTTAACTGGCGAGAGAATATCTGCCCGCAATCCAGCCATATCCATCAGTGACGGTTGCCAGTCACGGGTCGCCAGATCAAGCATTCCTGTTGTACCTGCATTAGAAGGATCGACTGCCAGCTCGCCGCTGAGTTTCGCCGCCAGCCAGTCGCTGATCATGGTCACGGTCGCAGCCTGGCGATAAATATCCGGACGATGATGCGCAAGCCACAACAGGCGCGGCATAGCGCTTAGCGCCAGCGTTTGGCCAGAAACATGATAAACCTCGGATTCAAACTGGAAATCATGGATCTCTTTAAGTTCGCTGACTTCACGGCTGGCGCGGGCATCAACGTTGGCACATGCCCAGATAGGATCGCCGTTACGATCGTAGAGCACGATCCCTTCGCGCATTGAACAGCAGGAAACGGCGCTGATAGCACCCGGTGGAAGATGTGCTTTTTGGAGAGCTTCACGGATGCACTGGCAGGCAAGCTGCCAGTTGGTTGCGAGATCAAACTCCATCGATCCGGGGACATCGGTGATGCTTAAATGTTTCCATTCAGCCTGGCCGACGGCAATCTGGTGGCCTGAAGTATCAAAGATGACGGCGCGAATACTGCCCGTCCCGGCGTCTAATGCCAACAAGTAACTCATTGATTATCCCCGCAACCTAAGGCGCGAGGTTAATCAGCCAAAGCTAACACCGCCCGCGCAGTCTCTTCTTCCGTCACCAGGCCGTTTATTCGCAGGCCTCGAAGTGCGGCATAAATAGCGTCCGCTTTGTCCACGCCTCCCGCGACACCCACAATGGTTGGGAGATGCGCCAGGTCGTCGAGCGTTACGCCAAGCAGTTCGCGGTGAATTTCCAGAGCTTCCACCAGTTCGCCATCCGCTTGCAGGAAATAGCCAAGAATATCGCCCACAGCACCTTTGCGGGCGTACATCAGTTGTTCTCCCTCGCTGATATAACCGGAACGTAAAATGGTCGCATCACGCTTCTGGTTGATAGCGCCGATACCCACCACTGCGACATCCGCGGCCGTGGCGGCGAGAATGACATCCCGCACGCTCGACTCCATGCGTAAAATCTCTGCCACTTGTGGCGATGAAACCCGCAGTGGTGCCGGGATCATGCTAACGCTACATGCTGCATCCAATTGTCCGATGCCAGTCATGTACGGCCCAACACCGCCGGAAAGCGTCACCAGACGAATCTGTTGCGAGCTGATAAAACCACTCAAATGTTGGAGGCAATTCATCGTTGCCTCACCAAATCCCACCGCCAACAACTGCCCTGGTTCCAGAATCCCCATCAGTGATTGCGCTGCGCCAATGCCTAATCGCGTGTTCATCGGCGGGGTGTTATGCGCGGGAAGTACACGCGCAATTTTGAGGCCGAATCGCTGCTGCAACTGGGTTTCCAGTGCCAGGCATCCTTCAAAACGCGAGTTAATCTGTACGCGAATCACCCCAGATTGACGCCCTTTCTCCAGTAAGCGTGAAATCTTTAACCGTGGCAGCCCAAGTCGCTCACCAATATCATTCTGCGTCAGGCCGTCGTGGTAGTAAGACCAGGCCACGCGTGCCAATAGCTCTTCTTCGGCCATGGGGAGTGCTGCTAGTTTCCCTTCTTCTGCTGCTCGTTTATCGCTCATAAGTGAACTCTTATTAAAATTTAGATCATATGTTCGAAGGTGCGGGGCAAGAAAATGTGAAGCGCACGGCAAAAAGATCATTTTCAGATGCAAATGGTTTAGCTGATCTATTTAAAAATTTTGTGATCTCTGCCCTGTTGTAAAAATTACCCGGCGTCTACGCTTTTGAACATTATTAATTCAATTTCTCTTTTGTTCAATTGTGGAGTGACGATGCCCAACCCCACCGCAATGCTTGAAGCACGCCAGATAAGCAAACAGTTTTCTGGTGTGAGCGTGCTCAAAGCTATTGATTTTGCTCTGTATGCAGGGCAGGTGCACGCATTGCTGGGCGGTAATGGGGCAGGGAAATCCACACTGATGAAGATTTTTGCCGGGGTGGAAACCCCCGATAGCGGTGAACTGAAGGTACAAGGCAAAGCATTTGGGCGGCTCAAACCAGGGCAGGCGCACGAGTTAGGCATTTACCTTGTGCCGCAGGAACCGATGCTGTTTCCAAATCTGACGGTGCGCGAGAACATCCTTTTTCGGCTGCCGCGGCAAAACGATATGGAAAAGCGCCTGCAACAGAAAATGCAGCAGCTTGAATGTCAGATCCCTCTTAGCGCTACAGCCAGTACGCTGGAAGTTGCCGATCAACAGATGGTCGAGATCCTGCGCGGTTTAATGCGTGAGGCGAAGATCCTGATCCTGGATGAGCCTACCGCGTCCCTTACACCTGGCGAAACCGAACGGCTATTTCGCCAGATCCGCGCCTTACAAAGTCTCGGAGTGGGCATTGTATTTATCTCCCACAAATTGCCCGAAATCCGCCAGCTTGCCAGCCATATCTCAGTGATGCGTGACGGTGCCGTAGTGTTACAAGGTGAAACTGCACAGCTACTTGATGAGCAGTTGATCAACGCCATGACACCGAACGCTCGCCAACACGCGTTAAGTGATACGCAAAAGTTGTGGCTGGCATTGCCGGGAAATCGTCGCACCGAACCGCAGGATTTTCCGGTACTGCGCGTAGAGGAGCTGACCGGTGAAGGATTTATCGATCTCAGTTTTGAACTGTACGCAGGTGAGATCGTAGGCCTGGCCGGGCTGGTGGGATCCGGGCGTACTGAACTGGCAGAAACGCTTTATGGTCTGCGGCCGGTGCGCGGTGGGCACATTTATTTAGAAAATCGTGAAATTAGCGGCGATCGCACCAAATCACGGCTCGATCGTGGACTGATTTACTTGCCAGAGGATCGACAGGTTTCCGGGCTATTTCTTGATGCGCCGATCCGCTGGAACACAGTGGTGCTTAACGAGCCGGGCCTGTGGCAACAAAGCAGGCGGGAGTCCGCGATAGTGGAACGTTACCACCGGGCGCTTGGGATCAAACTCAACGATGCCGGGCAGACGGTGCGCACACTGTCCGGCGGTAATCAGCAAAAAGTCCTGCTGGCGCGATGTCTTGAAGCCAATCCATTGTTGCTCATCATTGATGAGCCAACGCGCGGTGTGGATGTGGCGGCGCGAGCGGATATCTATCAACTGATCAAAAGTGTGGCGGCGCAAAATGTTGCAGTGCTGATGATCTCATCCGATCTTGATGAGTTCAGTGGGCTTGCGGATCGCGTGCTGGTGATGCACCAGGGCGCCATGAATGGTGAGTTACGTAAGCCAGCAATCACTGTGGATCGCATGATGAGTATGGCGTTTGGCGGAGGTAAAGCATGAAAACATTGCTGCGCAACCGTGAACTCAGCGCGCTGCTGGCGATAGTTGCCCTATTTGGCGTGTTGGTCGCACTTAATCACAACTACTTCAGCTTGCAAACGCTAAGCATGATATTCACCAGCGCTCAGATCCTGATCCTACTGGCGGTAGGAGCTTCGATGGTGATGCTGACGCGCAATATCGACGTTTCGGTGGGATCGACCGTTGGACTGTGTGCAATTGCTGTCGGTGTGGCGCTTAACAGCGGCTTCAGCTTGCCGGTGTCGATGCTTTTTGCCTTGTTGATTGGCGCGGTGGCGGGTTTCTTTAATGGGATTTTAGTCGTCTGGTTGCGCATTCCCGCGATTGTCGCAACGCTTGGTACGCTCGGGCTTTATCGCGGCGGTATGTTGTTATGGACAGGAGGCAAATGGATTGAAGGACTGCCCCCTAATCTGAAATCGCTCTCCGAACCCGTCGCTTTGGGGATTTCCCCGCTTGGTTTCACGGTTCTTGCTTTAGTGGCTATCGCTGCCTGGGTATTTGCACGAACCGCTTTCGGGCGTGATTTTTACGCTGTGGGCGACAACCTGGCCGCTGCTCGTCAGCTTGGTGTTTCAGTAAACCGCACTCGTCTTATGGCATTCACTTTCAATGGCATGCTGGCTGCCATCGCTGGGATTATCTTCGCTTCGCAAATTGGCTTTGTACCTAATCAAACCGGCAGCGGGCTGGAGATGAAAGCTATCGCAGCTTGTGTGTTGGGCGGTATTTCTCTGCTTGGCGGTACAGGAACCGTCATTGGCGCATTTCTCGGTGCATTTTTCCTGACGCAAATCGATACCGTTCTGGTGCTCTTCAAACTCCCTGCCTGGTGGAATGACTTTATTGCAGGTCTGGTTTTACTCGGGGTGCTAGTGCTGGATGGGCGGTTACGCCAGGCACTGGCGCGCCATCAGCGGGCGCAGAAATACAGCCGTTTTGTACCGCCATTACCGGGTGCGAAAAATGTGCGGCCTTTTCCTCGTAAGAAAAAGGATGTGGCGTAGATGAAGCTAAAACTCAACTGGGAAGTGGCGCTGCTTCTTATTCTGGTGGCTGAAATCTTGCTGTTTGGCGCAATTAATCCCCGCATGTTAGACATCAATATGCTGCTGTTTAGCACCAGCGATTTTATCTGCATCGGGATAGTGGCGTTGCCGCTGACGCTTGTGATCATCAGCGGTGGCATTGATATATCGTTGGGTTCAACCATTGGCCTGTGCGCTATTGCGCTGGGGGTGATGTTGCAGGCAGGTTTGCCAATATCTTTAGCCATAATTTTGACCCTGGCAGTCGGCCTGCTGTGCGGATTGTTTAATGCGGCATTGATTCACTACACCGGCATCAGCCCGCTGGTTATCACACTCGGCACGCTTTATCTGTTCGGCGGCGCGGCGTTGTTGCTTTCCGGTATGGCAGGCGCGACGGGTTATGAAGGTATTGGTGGCTTCCCGGATGCGTTTACCAACTTCGCCAACCTCACTCTTTTCGGCCTGCCTATTCCGCTGGTGATGTTTGCCGTTATCACGCTGATTTTCTGGCTACTGACTCACCGCGCGCGCTTTGGCCGCCATATTTTTCTGATTGGCCAAAACCCTCGTGCGGCCCGTTATGCGGCTCTGCCGGTGAACGGCTCACTGTATGGGGTCTACGGCATGGTGGGATTGGCGTCGGCTATTGCGGCGATTGTGCTGGTTTCGTATTTTGGCTCGGCGCGTTCTGATTTAGGGCGCGATTTGTTGATGCCTGCTTTAACGGCGGCTGTGTTGGGTGGCGCGAATATTTATGGCGGCTCCGGTTCGATTTTGGGAACAGCACTGGCGGCTCTGTTGGTGGGGTATTTGCAACAAGGTTTACAGATGGCTGGCGTGCCTAATCAGGTATCGAGTGCGTTGTCCGGTGCGCTGTTGATTGTGGTGGTCATTGGTCGTTCGGTGAGTTTGCACCGCGAATATCTACAAGCGGCGTGGCGTCGTTTGCGCGGTAACAGAAAACTAACGGGAGTGTGATTATGAAGCAGACAACAAAACGCGTCCTGCAACTCAGTGCATGGGCATTAGCCTTTGGTGTGGTTAGTGTGCAAGCCGCCGACAGGATTGCCTTTATTCCAAAACTGGTTGGCGTGGGCTTCTTTACCAGCGGCGGTAATGGCGCGATGCAGGCGGGCAAAGATCTCGGTGTTCCGGTGACTTACGACGGGCCAACTGAACCAAGCGTCTCCGGCCAGGTGCAGCTTATCAACAACTTCGTCAATCAGGGTTACAACGCGATTATTGTCTCGGCAGTTTCGCCAGATGGGCTATGCCCGGCGCTTAAACGCGCCATGCAGCGCGGGGTAAAAGTGCTGACATGGGATTCTGATACTAAACCCGAATGTCGCAGTATTTACATCAACCAGGGAACGCCGCAACAGCTCGGTGGCATGCTGGTGGATATGGCGGCCAAACAAGTTACTAAATCTGCTGCCAAAGTTGCATTCTTCTACTCGAGCCCAACGGTGACGGATCAAAATCAGTGGGTAAAAGAGGCGAAAGCGAAGATTGCCAAAGATCATCCGCAGTGGGAAATCGTTACCACCCAGTTTGGCTATAACGACGCGACTAAATCTCTGCAAACCGCTGAAGGGATCTTAAAAGCGTACCCGGATCTGGATGCGATCATTGCACCCGATGCTAACGCATTACCTGCTGCCGCACAGGCCTCTGAAAACCTGAAACGCACCAATGTTGCGATTGTCGGTTTCAGCACACCAAACGTCATGCGCCCATATGTTGAACGTGGAACGGTGAAAGCCTTTGGCCTATGGGACGTGGTTCAGCAGGGTGAAATTGCGGTTAACGTCGCAAATACCATGCTGAAAAAGGGCGATCTTAATGTTGGTGACACTGTTGATGTGGCGAAAATTGGCAGCCTGAAAGTCGAGCCTAATAGCGTACAGGGCTACCAGTATGAAGCGAAAGGTAACGGCATTGTGCTGCTGCCAGAACGCGTGGTGTTTACCAAAGACAATATCGGCAAATACGATTTCTGAGGGTGGGAAAATGGCAGATCTTGACGATATCCGCGAGGGCAAAGATTACGGTATTGGCCGCCCTCAGGAGAACAAAGCGTTTTACCTGAAGGGGAGTGGGGCACTGGATTGGGGGATGCAGTCGCGGCTGGCGCGTATTTTCAATCCTGACTCTGGGCGTACCGTGATGTTGGCATTTGACCACGGTTATTTCCAGGGGCCCACTACCGGTCTTGAACGCATTGATTTATCTATCGCACCTCTATTCCCGGAAACCGATGTGCTGATGTGTACACGCGGAATACTGCGCAGCGTTGTGCCGCCTGCTACCAACAAACCGGTGGTATTACGCGCTTCTGGCGGGAATTCGATTCTCAGTGAACTGTCGCGTGAAAGTGTGGCTGTGACTATGGAGGATGCGTTGCGCCTCAATGCCTGCGCGGTGGCGGCGCAGATTTATATCGGCAGTGAATACGAACATCAGTCGATCAACAACATCATCAAGCTGGTGGATGAAGGTACACGCTATGGCATACCAACGCTCGCTGTAACCGGTGTGGGTAAGGAGATGGCGCGTGATGCTCGCTATTTCTCGCTCGCCAGTCGAATCGCTGCAGAAATTGGTGCGCAGTTTGTGAAAACCTATTTTGTCGAAGAGGGTTTCGAGAAGGTTGCTGCCAGTTGTCCGGTGCCGATCGTTATCGCCGGAGGCAAGAAGCTTCCAGAACAAGAGGCGCTGGAGATGTGTTTCCGGGCTATCGATCAGGGTGCATCCGGCGTGGATATGGGACGTAATATTTTCCAGTCAGACGCGCCACTTGCCATGCTAAAAGCGGTGAAAAAGGTGGTTCATGAAAATGCCACCGCCCGTGAGGCGTATCAGTTCTGGCTCGATGAGAAGCATCAGGGAGGCAAAGCATGAATGTGACGCTGGTAGAGATTAATATCAAACCGGAACGGGTCGATGAGTTTATGGACGTGTTCCGCGCCAACCACGAAGGGTCAATCAAGGAGCCGGGGAATCTGCGTTTTGATGTGTTGCAGGACCCTGATGTGGCGACGAGGTTCTTTATTTATGAGGCTTACCAGGACGATGAAGCCGTGCTGGCGCATAAGCAAACGCCGCATTATCTGACCTGCGTTGAGAGGCTCGATGAGATGATGTCAGAACCGCGTAAGAAGAGGAGTTTTGTGGGGTTATTGCCAGCTTAGTATTAGCACCCTAACCCTCTCCTTCAGGAAGTGGGCTAGGGTGAGGATGGTTTTAAACCTTAGCGAATAAACTCTGCAAACTTATGAGCATTTTGTTTCAAATACTCAGGGAAATCCCCACTTGGTAAATCAACCACTTGCAGGTTTCTTTCTCGAGCCCAAATATCCAACCCGTTCTCAATTGCATTCTTTATATGTTCTTGATTGTTAAGCTCAGGGGTGTCGTATTCCGTGTGTGAAATAGTCGACATTTTTTCTGAGATACGTTCAGCCGTCATGATCCAAGAGAAATGCCAGCCGGCGTTATGCACAATATTGTTTCTTAATTTAAACCAGCGCCACTTCAACCAGTTTTTGCGAATTTTTGAGCGTTTTACATTACGCAACGTTTCTGGCTCGCCATTAAAGAATGTACGCAGATTTTTATAACTGGTCATTCTCGGTAACGTGCACTGGCGGGGCGTGCCATCGCTATTAAATACCTGCAAATTAAACTGATAATTATAGAAATTCTGGTAGAGCGTGGAGCAAAGGTAGTTTGGCTTATACTCTGCAAGCGCGGCTGGGCGAATAATTTCATCGACATCAGACACGATGATGATGTCTTGCTCCTTCGCTGCCGTCAGCCCGTTCATTATGGCGTTCCGCGTTCTGGCCTCATTCGTCCAACTGTCTGCATCCGGCTTTTCATCAAAGACAACATAGATAATCTTGTCCTTAAATTGCGCGAATTTGTTGATATCAAAATTCAGCTCGACTGGCTGCCCAGTAAAGGAGTGTGTCGATTCAACAATGACAAACTTATCAACATAGTCATTGAGTGTATTGAGTCGAATATCGAGCAACATATCTTCGTCATAGTAGAGGAAGCAGTCGTAGATCATAGGGCGGAGACCAGATTTTAAATATTGAAAAGATCAGCGAGTATAGAGCGTTCAGAGGGGTAAAAACATAAGTTTGCTTATAATATCCCCCGGCATTATAGCTCCGGGGGATCATTCGATCACAGGGCTAACTCAGTTTTGTTGCTGTTGGCATAAAGCAATTTCAATGCCTTCCTCGCACAGCCCAACACATGTTCACACTGCTCAATCGTGATAGTCAGTGGAGGCTCAATACGAATGGTTTTCGAATTGTTGAGCGTTCCGGCGACCAGTACCTGCTGGCGGAACATTTCACTGGCAAAGTTATAGCCAATTTCGTTGTCGCTAAACTCGATGGCAATCAACAAACCTTGCCCACGGGCATCAACCACCAGTTCCGGAAACTCACGTTTCAGGGCCTGGAAGCCATCCACCAACAGTTGTCCTTTCTGTTGCGCTTGTGCCGGTAGATTCTGCTCAAGCAGAACATGAATGGTTGCAAGTGCCGCCGCGCAGGCTAGCGGATTGCCGCCAAATGTTGTGGTGTGTAGGAAAGGATTATCAAACAGCACAGAGAATACTTCTTCTGTCGCAACGGTCGCACCAATCGGCATTACGCCACCGCCTAGTGCTTTGGCGAGGCATAAAATATCAGGCTGTACGTTCTCATGTTCGCAGGCGAACATTTTGCCCGTACGTCCCATACCGGTTTGCACTTCATCAAAAATGAGTAGTGCGCCAAATTCGTCACATAATTTACGAACCGCCGGTAAATATCCTGCTGGTGGGATAATCACACCGCCTTCTCCCTGAATAGGTTCAAGGATTACAGCTGCAACTTCATCACCGGTTTTACGGCACTCACTGAGCATGGTACGCATCGCGTCTATATTGCCGAACGGAACATGCCTGAAGCCTGGAAGTAACGGCATAAACGGTTTACGGAAAGCCGATTTTGCTGTTGCTGACAACGCCCCGAGAGATTTGCCATGAAACGCGCCGCTGGCGGCGATAAAGGTAAATTTCCCGCGTGGAGATTGATAGGCCTTGGCGAGTTTAATCGCGGCTTCAACCGATTCTGTACCGCTGTTGCTAAAGAAGCTGTATTTCAGTTTACCCGGAGTGAGGGTCGCAAGCGTTTTGGCGAGCATCGCCCGTAAGGGGTCGAGCAGCTCCTGACTGTGCAGGGGTTGTTTTTCGAGCTGATGCTGTACGGCGGATACCACTGTTGGATTACGGTGCCCCACGTTAAAAATGCCGAACCCACCCAGACAATCTAAATATTCCTTACCCTGGGTGTCGACAAGCGTATTTAAACTACTCGCTTGCCACTCTACGGCTCCGTAATCCCCGCCGGCGGTCACTGATTTGCGATACTCAAGAAAACCCGGATTCACATGCTGTTGGAAGTTTTCGATAACCTCGCGATTTAACGCCTTCATTTCCTCATGAGTTAATGACTTCTTTTCGATGATGTTGAGAGCGTGCGCTGTGCAGGCAAGAGCCGAAGCGCTAGTAGGTAACCTGTTCAAAATGTGCTCCTGGGAATGACGTATCACGCGATACACAAAATAAGTATTGCAGGGAATACGCCACTTCGCTTCCCATAAGCGAAATCAGGATAAACGATCTGACGAAATTCAAGTTGCGCAATAAATAGTCACAAAGAATCACATTCCGTGGATAAAAATGCTGACATAAAGCGGCTTTGTTCTTCGTTATCCGGTTTTTGTGCACCGTAACCGTGCGTCATGCTGCTTTAGAGTGCATTGCACTGCAAAGTTAACTTTTTTATTTCTCTCATTGCAAAGAAGTCAGTGTAATTTCATTTTTTTTGAAACTAATAAGAACTCAGTAAATTACAGAAGGAATGCTTGTAAGTTTAATGATTATTGCAGTTATAATTCGCGCGGGAAATTTCTCACCATTGAACGTTATCTTTTGTGGTGGTTATTTAATCAATATGACGTGAGTGTGGTTTGAAAATGATTATCAATGACCTTGATTACTCCTTGTCTGAATTAAATATTGCGATGAAGGAACATTATGACTGGGCTGGAAAATTCCTGCGCTTGAGTCTATTGGATGGCGAGGTCGACAGCGATATCCTCGACCCAATGTCACACCAGCGTTGCCGGTTTAGCCGCTGGCTGTCGCTACGTCTGAATGGCAGTGCTCTGGATAAAGAGATGGTCATGGCCATCAATACAAATCATATCCTTATGCATGATGTTGCCCGCGAGTTAATGCAGTCTATTATTCAAAAAAATGTCACAGACTCATTGCTAGAAAAATACCAACATGCGCAGCACGAATTTATTCATAGCCTTGATCGTTACAAAGAACATCTATTTTCCTACCGTAATTTGCATGATGCATTAACTGGCTTGCCACTACGCCACTTGTTATATCAAGAATTTCCATTGTTCCGTGAACAGTGCCAACGTACCTGCCGTAATCTTTATTTGTTAATTATGGATATTGACCATTTTAAAACAATTAACGACACCTGGGGGCATAATGCAGGGGATGATGTATTACGCAGCGTGGCCTTGACGTTAAAAGATGCCACACGCAGAACTGAGCGTATTTATCGTTTTGGTGGCGAAGAATTCATTATCTTGTTGGATGTAAGAAATGACGAGGATGCGCAGAAAGCTGCAATGCGTATTCGCGAACATTTACAGCAACATCAAATTACCGTGGGTGACGAGCAGATTAGTGTGACGGCCACTGGTGGGCTGACAAACGTCTCGCATACAGATTCATTACATGAGGCGATTAGTCGTGCTGATAAGGCGATGTACTGCGGTAAAAATAGCGGGCGCAATCGCTGCATTATGTCTACTGCAGCAGAAGAGATGATTGCGCTCGACTAGATATTATGCGGCCTCCATACGGTGCTCGCCTCGCACCAGAGCGGCGCGGTCAAACTCATGTTTAATGACCCCGCCTGCCATATAAGCCGCACGGTCCGACATATGTGCAATCACATCGGCATCATGGCTAACGAGTAGATAGGTCATGCCAAACTGTTGTTTGAGGCGGTTTAACAGATTGAGAATTTCTGCCTGCACCGACATATCGAGTGCTGAAGTGGGTTCATCAAGCAGCAGAATCTTAGGCCGCAACAGCAGTGCTCGGGCAATGGCTACGCGTTGGCGCTGCCCGCCGGAAAGCTGGTGCGGATAGCGCTTCATTGCATCGGTTGGTAGCCCTACCTGAAGTAGTGCCTCTTCCACACGATCGGCTATTTGCACTTCCCCATGAATCGTTAGTGGCTCAGCCAGCGTGCGGTAAATGCTGTGATTAGGATGCAAGGAGGCATACGGGTCCTGGAATACCATTTGCACGTTACGGCGCAAATCACCCTGAAAACGCACACCGGGTTTGATTATCCCATCCAGCAGTTTTACTCCACCTTGCCACTCGCGTTGTAAACCCGCAAGGACGCGCAAAATAGTAGATTTCCCGCACCCTGACGCGCCAATTAAACTGAATGTTTCCCCTGAATTAATGGCGAAACTGGCATCGCGAACGGCAGTTTTTAGCTGGCCTTTTGCGGCAAACTGCACGCACAAATTATTGACCTCAACGAGCGCCATTATTTTCTCCCTGCAGATTCTGGCTGCGGTCTAAAGTCGGTAGCATCATGCCGTAAGTTGCGGCGTTAGGGCGGCATGTCCAGAGTGTGCGGGTATAAGGATGTGTTGCTGCGGCAAGCTGACTGGCAGCCATCTCATCCACTTTTTGTCCCTGATACATCACCAGTACTCGTTGGCAATGCTGGGCAACAAGCGGCAGATCGTGGCTAATCAGTAACATTGCCATCTGGCGCTGCTCGCACTGTTCAACCAGCAGTTCCAGAATCTGGTTGCGCAGACGAGCATCCAGAGCAGAAGTAGGTTCGTCTGCGATCAACACTTTTGGATTGTTGACCAGAGCGATTGCTATCATCACGCGTTGCCCCATGCCGCCCGAGAGTTCCGCCGGGTAGCGTGACAGCACATTTTCCTGTAATCCAACGGCGTTGATCACTTCTCGGATCCGCTCACGGCGCTGTGAACCAGATAGCTTTTGATGCAAGCGCAGTGCTTCATCAATTTGCTGTGCAACGCTTTTCACCGGGTTGAGTGCGTAGCGTGGGTCTTGTAAAACCATCGCGATATCATTACCACGCAGGCGTTGCCAGTCACGGTTACGCATACTGAGCAGATCGTTATCCAACACTTTGAGCTGAGTTGCGCTTACCTTGCCTGGCCTACGCACCAGACCCATTAACGCTCTGGCGGTCATCGATTTACCGGAGCCGGATTCGCCTACCAGTGCCAGCCGTTCGTTACCTAGCGTGAATGAGAGGTTATTTACGACCCGAGCGCCCGGGTAATCAATGTTTAATCCACTGACTTCAATACGATTCTCAGTCATTTCCAGGCTCCAGCACGTCGCGTAATCCATCACCCAGTAAGTTAAATGCCAGGCTGCTAATCAAGATGGCGGTACCTGGGATGGCTGCAATCCACCACTGATCGAAAATAACCTGCATACCGTCAGCGATCATCGAACCCCATTCTGCCATTGGCGGTCTGGCTCCCAGGCCTAAGAAACCTAACCCGGCTGCGGCTAGAATAATCCCAGCTAAGTCGAGCGCCAGGCGCACAATCGCCGAAGGTAAACACAGCGGCAGAATGTGACCTGCTAAAAGGCGCGTTCCACGAATTCCCATCATTTCTGCAGCGGCGAGATAGTCGCTATGGCGCAGGCGCTGAATTTCGCTGCGCGCCTGACGCGCATAGGCAGGCCAAGTGGTGAGTGCCAGCGCCAGAGCGCCATTCACAAGGCCTGGGCCAAGCATTGCCACAAAAGCAAAGGCCAGAATCAGGCGTGGCATCGACATAACGACATCGGTAAAACGCATTAACACACGCTCCAGCCAACCGCCGTAATAGCCCGAAAGAATACCGATCAGCATCCCAACGGGGAGCGTTATCACTGTGACCAGCAACACCAGCCCAAGAGCAGGGCGTGAGCCATAAATCAGACGTGAGAGTAGGTCGCGGCCATAGCTATCGGTACCCAACCAGTGCTGAGCATTGGGAGCTTGCAGACGTGCAGCGGCATCCTGCCAGTTCGGATCGAACGGTGCGAGTAGCGGAGCGAAGATGGCAATCAGCACTAGCAGGGTAATGATGATTAACCCGCACAGTGCCGCCGGTGAGCGCAATGTGCGGCGTAAGAAGAGATAAGACGGCATTAGCGCACCCTCGGATCGGTGACACGCACCAGCACGTCAGTCAGATTGTTGATAATGACAAACGATACGCCAATCAACAGCGTGCCGCCCATAATCGCTGTGGTGTCGCCAGCAAATAGAGCGGTGGTGAGATAGCGCCCAATACCCGGCCAGGAGAAGACCGTTTCAGTCAGTACCGCACCTTCAAGCATGCCGGTGTACGCCAGCGCAATAACCGTAAACAATGTGCCGCGAATATTGGGCAGCACATGGCGCACCAGAATCGCCATCTCCCCGGCGCCTTTGGCGCGCGCAAGCGTGATGTACTCTTTGTTCATTTCGCTCAGACAAGCGGTACGTGTGAGGCGGGTAATACTTGCCAGCGAATAATAGGCGAGTAGTAACACGGGTAATGTAAGGTGATTGATAGCATTCAGGAAGGCATCACGATCGCCGGATAGCCAGGTATCAACCAACACAAAGCCTGTTTTTGCTTCCACACTGTACTGATAAATATCGTCCAGACGCCCCGGCCCGGCACTCCATTGAAGCCGCGCATAGAAAAACGCCAGCATCAGCAGACCCAACCAGAAGATAGGGACTGAATTGCCAAGCAGTGTGAACGTGCGCACCGCTAAATCCCATGGTGAGCCGGCAAATCGAGCACAAAGCACACCAAAAATAACGCCCATAACGCTGCCAATAATCAGCGCGAGGGTGGCAAGCTCAAGTGTTGCCGGGAAGGCGGCGAGTAAATCGTGTAATACCGGCTGCCCAGTGGCGCTGGCGGTGCCCAAATCGCCATGAGCAAGACTGGTCAGGTAATGCCAGAACTGAACGGGAAGGGGCTGGTCCAGACCAAGCTGGTGGCGCACCTGATCGTATGTGGCCTGGCTTGCATGATCGCCAACGATTTGCAGTACGCGGTCGACAGGCGAAAGCGCCGACAGGGCAAAAGTGATAAGCAGTAAGCCGATAATCGTTAGTGCCAGGGTAAACAGCCCCTGGAGCAGCGTCAACAACGAGCGGCTTAAGCGACTCGATGCTGAAAGGGTGGAGATGTCCGACATGTGGAACTCTTCTTAAACATATTTCGCGGATTGTCTCCTTCCCCCTAAGAGGAAGAAGACAAAGCAGTTATTTGCTTACTCGATCGTAATACACCATATCCGCATTCAAACCCTGCTGGTAGCCCTTCACATTCTCACGCACAACGATCTGAGTTTTACCCTGATCCACAAATACGTACGGCGAATTGTGCTGAACTTCTTCCTGTATTTTTTTATACAGATCCAGGCGTTTAGCCGGGTCAGCTTCCGCAACTGCGGCCAGAGTTTGCTTGCTTAACTCCGGGATTTGCCAGCCGTTTAAGCCTGCTACGGTACTTGCTTTGCCATCGTTATAAGCAAAGGCACTGGCGTTTGAGTGGGCGTCAAAGTAATCCGGGATCCACAAGCGGATCGCGGCCTGGTGTTGTTTGGCACGAACGCGGGCGTAAACCTGGCTGCCTGCGGCTGGCAGAAGATCAATCTTCACGCCGCCCTGAGCAAAGCTTGCCTGCATAGACTGCGCGATGGTGATAAACGGTGGTTTATTTTCTACATCCAGCGTGAAGTGGGCGTCTTTGATGCCTGCTTTAGCGAGGATCTCTTTCGCTTTTGCCGGGTCAAATTTGAATGGGTTGTTGTCCAGTGCGCCTGCAAAACCTACTGGCAGGAAGCTCTGGTGGATAAAGTACTGGCCTTTTAACAGATCTTTGGTGATGCCCTGGTAATCCACCAGATAACGAGAGGCTTCCCAGAGGGCAGGGTTTTTCAACAGTGGGTTTGCATCGTTACCCGCGTTGAACACCATATAGTTCTGCTCGGCAGAAGGGATGCTCAGCACTTTCACGCCCGGTTTACCTTCCAGCGCGCTGGTCTGATCCGCACCCAGGTCACGGGCAATATCGGCGTCACCTTGCTGAATCAGCAGGCGGCGAGCTGCCGGGTCTGGAACGTTTTTAATGATGATGTTTTTAACTTTAGGCGCGTCACCCGGTGAGGTTGGGTTGGCGTCTAACACAATCGCCTGATGCGGCTGGTAAACTCGCATCTTGAATGGGCCGCTGCCAGCAGAGTGCATTTTCAACCATTCGTTACCGAAATCGCCCGCTTTCGCGTTAGGGCTAACGGCTTTTTCATCCACGATAGAGGCAATCGGCGTGGAGAGAATATTCAGCGCCACCGCCGGGCTAACGTCAGCCGTCCAGTGTAGTTCCAGCGTGTGGTCATCGACCTTTTTCAACTGGCTGGCGATGTTGTCTGGTTGCCAGCCAAGGACGTTAAGGATAAACGCCGGGGACTTATTGAGCGTCACCGCACGGGTATAAGAGAAGATAACGTCTTCCGGGCGCAGCGGGTTACCCGATGAGAATTTGGCATCCGGGCGCAGCTTAATGGTCAGTTTTTTGTTAGCCGCATCGCCCTGCCAGCTTTCTGCTAGCACCGCGACTAATTTGGCCGGGTCTTCACGGTCGGCCTGTACCAGGCGCTGGTAAAGGCTCGGCACCGTTTGAATGCTCGATAGCTCATTCGCTTCGGCAGGATCAAGGCTGACGATATCGTCCAGTCCCTGGGCAACAATTAAAGTATTTGGCGGTGTTGCGGCAAAGCTGCTCGCGGAGATTGCAGCCAGCAGCAGTAATGGCATTATTTTTCTTTGCATGTGGCATCCTGGATGAATCTATATGAATTGTTATTCTTTAAGCAGGTTACGTTAGGTGAGTTATGAATATTCGCAAAGTCCAAAAAATACTTTGCTTATAAATTTTAGACATAACCAATTCCTTCCAGGAATGAGGGTTAAAGCCAGAAATGAAAACGCCGGGCATTGGCCCGGCGCTTTTGATGCTGCTAAAAATTACTCGTTAATGCGCGGGTGCTGATCCACCAGATTGGTACGTTTCGCCTGTAATTCTTCAATCTCACGGTCGATATCTTCGATTTTTTGCTCGATGTTATCGTGGTGTTCCTGAACAATTTCACGCGCTTCGGCAATATCAGAAGCCGCTGGTGTGGCACCTTTCAGCGGCTTATTCGCCGTCTCTTTCATCGTCAGGCCGGTAATCAAACCGATAGCCGCGACCACCATCAGATAATACGCTGGCATCATCAGGTTTTCGGTCGACTCCACTAACCACGCCGCAACCGTTGGAGTCACACCCGCAACCAGCACCGAAATATTAAAGGCACTGGCTAACGCACTGTAACGAATATGCGTAGGGAACATGGCGGGCAGAGTCGAAGCCATTACCCCGGTGAAGCAGTTCAGCACGACAGCCAGAATCAGCAGCCCGGCGAATATCAGCCCCAGCACATTACTGTTAATCAGAATAAAGGCCGGGATCGCCAGAACAAGCAATGCCACGCTACCGAAGACGATAAACGGACGGCGGCCAAAACGGTCGCTCAGCAGGCCGATTACCGGCTGCACAAACAGCATCCCAATCATAATAGCGATAATAATCAGTACGCCATGTTCCTCGGAATAGTGCAGGTTGTGGGAGAGATAGCTTGGCATATACGTGAGCAACATGTAGTAGGTCACGTTGGTTGAAATCACGATGCCGACACAGGTCAGCAGGCTGCGCCAGTGTTTGGTCGCAATCTCTTTGAAGGAGACTTTCGGGCCATCAGCCAGGCCTTCTTTATCGCCCTGTTCGAGTTTATCAATGTGCTGCTGGAACGCAGGTGTCTCTTCCAGCGCATGGCGCAGATACAGGCCGATAATCCCTAATGGCAATGCCAGGAAGAACGGCAGACGCCAGCCCCATTCGAGGAAGTTAGCTTCACCGACAATCGCCGTAATCAGCACCACCACACCCGCACCACAGACAAAACCGGCGATGGAGCCGAAGTCCAGCCAACTGCCCATAAAGCCGCGTTTACGGTCTGGCGAGTATTCGGCGACGAATATTGAAGCACCGGTGTATTCACCACCCACTGAGAACCCTTGCGCCATTTTCGCAAGTAACAACAGGATTGGCGCCCAGATACCGATAGTCGCGTACGACGGAATCAGGCCAATACAGAAGGTACTCAATGACATAATGATGATGGTTATGGACAGGATCTTCTGGCGACCATATTTGTCACCGAGCATGCCGAAGAACAGGCCACCCAACGGGCGAATCAGGAAGGGAACAGAGAAGGTACCCAAGGCGGCAATCATCTGCACACTAGGGCTGGCATCCGGGAAGAAAACCTTACCGAGGGCGTAGGCAACAAAGCCGTATACGCCGAAATCAAACCATTCCATCGCATTGCCAAGCGATGCGGCAGTAATCGCCTTTTTAAGGCGACTATCGTCGATGATGGTGACGTCACTGACCTTAATAGGTCTGACTTTCTTTTTCCTTTTTAACATTATTATCCTCTTTTTCCTTGCGGGGGCGAAACGGCCCCGTACTAAGTGTAGTGTGCCGATTGCAAATTGAAGGTCAAAACTCCAGCACTTAGCGTCACTATGACATTTTCATTAATAACTTCATGAAATTAATGGGAAATGTGCTCCCCATCCAAAATCATTATAAAAAATATGGCTTAGTTAAAAAAGTGTGATCGTCGTCAAGTTTAACCGCTAAAGGAAATTTTTGCAGCGCCGAAATAACAATACAACTAAAAATATTAACAATTGGATAACCTGCCAAGGGAGTTGCTATGACTGCGCGCACGGCTGCTACACAGCATGAATACCTGCTTGATGACGACACGACATTGATGTCGACAACCGATTTAAAAAGCACAATCACCCATGCGAACGACGCATTTGTGAAGGTCAGTGGTTACTCGCTTCATGAACTTACAGGCCAGCCCCACAACCTGGTGCGCCACCCCGATATGCCCAAAGCCGCCTTTGCCGATATGTGGTTCACCCTGCAAAAAGGAGAACCCTGGACCGGTATCGTCAAAAACCAGCGCAAAAACGGCGATCACTACTGGGTGCGGGCTAACGTCGTGCCGGTGGTGCGTAACGGCAAAACTACTGGCTATATGTCGATCCGTACCAAAGCGAAGCCGGAGGAAATCGCAGCGGTCGAGCCGCTGTATAAGGCGCTCAGGGAAGGGCGCTGCAAACGTCGTTTATTTAAAGGATTAGTGCTACGTAAAGGTTGGCTGGGTAAATTGCCCGCTCTCCCGCTGCGAGGCCGCATTAGGCTTATCATGAGCGGTGTGTTTTTGCTGATGGTGGCAGCCTCTATTTCATTGGGGCAGGGGGCGTTGCCTGTGCTTATCAGTGCGTTAGCAAGTCTACTTGCCTGCGCGTTGCTGGAGTGGCAAATTGCCCGCCCGCTGGAAAATGTCGCCCGCCAGGCGCTGGAAGTCGCCACGGGAAATCAACAGCGTGTGCAGAATCTTGCGCGAACGGATGAAATTGGTATGACGCTGCGTGCCATTGGCCAGCTAGGTTTGATGTGCCGCTGGCTGATTCATGATGTCAGCCATCAGGTTGAGAACGTGCGCAGTGGCAGCGAAACGCTGGCCCAGGGCAATGTGGAACTCAATGAGCGCACGCGCCAGTCGGTGGTCAACGTGCAGCAAACCGTCACCACCATGGGCCAGATGGCGGTGTCGGTGCAGAACAACTCAGAAACTGCCGCAGCGGCCGATAAGCTTTCCAGTTCCGCGAGCGAGGCCGCAGCCCATGGCGGCAAGGCGATGGAAACTGTTGTGACTACCATGGATGAAATCGCCGACAGTACGCAGCGTATCGGCTCGATTACCAGCCTTATCAATGACATTGCCTTCCAGACCAATATTCTGGCGCTTAATGCAGCCGTGGAAGCGGCGCGTGCCGGTGAGCAAGGGAAAGGTTTTGCCGTGGTGGCCGGTGAAGTGCGAAACCTGGCGCAGCGCAGTGCGACTGCGGCAAATGATATCCGCAAACTTATCGATGCCAGCGCCAGCAAAGTGCAATCCGGCACCATTCAGGTTCACGAAGCGGGGCGCACCATGAAAGACATTGTTGAACAGGTGCGAAACGTGACTCAGTTACTCGGGCAAATCAGCAATGCGACTTCCGAGCAGGCGGAGGGGTTGTCTGATTTAACGCGTGCGGTGGCTGAACTGGACGCTATCACGCAAAAAAATGCGGCGTTAGTTGAAGAGAGCGCGGAAGTGTCGGCGATGGTGAAACACCGGGCAACGCGTCTGGAAGATGCCGTGACGGTTTTGCATTAATTTTAAATGGCACATTTTTCACCCCATGTCGGTGGATTATTAGCTAGTCTGGGACTAACTGAATTTTTACTCACGACCCAATCAATGGAGAGCGTTATGACTCAGTCGTCCCAGATTAACCGTCGCTTTGTGTTAGCGAAGCGCCCGCAGGGTATGCCGACCAGTCAAGATATCAAACTGGAAGACGCGCCTGTTCCACAACCTGCCGCAGGTCAGTTACTGCTGCGCACGCTCTATTTATCACTCGACCCGTATATGCGCGGGCGTATGGATGATGCCGAGTCTTATTCCGCACCGCTGGCTATTGGCGATGTCATTGGTGCAGGCACCGTCTGCCGTGTCGAAAAATCTCAACATGCGGATTATAAAGACGGTGACCTGGTTCTGGCATACACCGGCTGGCAGGATTACGCGTTGTCCAATGGCGAAGGTTTGCAGAAACTCGATGCCAATATGCAGCACCCTTCTTACGCGCTCGGTCTGCTCGGTATGCCTGGTTTTACCGGTTACATGGGACTGACCGACATTGGCCAGCCAAAAGCGGGAGAAACTGTGGTGGTCGCGGCTGCCAGCGGTGCAGTAGGTTCGGTTGTTGGGCAAGTGGCAAAACTGCTGGGTGCAAAAGTCGTGGGGATTGCAGGTGGCGCGGATAAATGCCGTTACGTCACTGAAACGCTGAAATTCGATGCCTGTATTGACCACAAGGCCCCTGATTTTGCCGAACAGCTGAAAAAAGCCTGTGACAAAGGTATTGATGTCTATTTTGAAAATGTCGGCGGGGCGGTATTTGACGCAGTGCTGCCGCTACTCAATACCAAAGCGCGAATCCCAGTGTGTGGCGTTATCAGCCAGTACAACGGCATGAACAGCGCGTTTGAACAAGACCGCTTGCCATTGCTGATGGGCACCATCCTGAAAAAACGGCTGCGCGTACAAGGCTTTATTATTTCTCAGGATTACAGCGACAGTTACCCGCAATTCTTTAATCAGATGAGCCAGTGGCTGGCGGAAGGGAAAATCCAGTTCCGTGAAGATATCGTCGATGGTCTGGAAAACAGCGTTGAAGCGTTCCGTGGTTTGCTCAGTGGTAAGAACTTCGGCAAATTAATTGTAAAAGTCGCGAGCTGATTTTTATTGAAACGGCGCGAATGCGCCGTTTTATTAACCTTTATATGGCCCGTCAATCACTGAATTTCTTGCCAGTAAATCTGACGTAAATACATTCTCTTTCGACAAATATCCGCCATCGAGCATGGATATTAAGCGGTTGATAACCTCGCTTATCATATCGCTCACGGGATCTTTAATGCTGGTTAAAGCTGGTGAGAGATAAGGTGCGGTAGGTATATTATCGAAACCGATAATTGATATTTCACCAGGAACAGAAATACCCATATCGTTTAATTGTTTCATTGCGCCAACCGCCATTTCATCATTACTGGCGAGGATTGCGCTGATCTTGTTTGTGCGCGCAAGCAACGTTTCAACTGCCGCAACACCGCTGGCTGGCGTCCATTTCCCTTGTGCAATCAGATCTTCATTTACACCAATATCATATTGATTTAACGCTTCTTTATAGCCTGACAAACGCTCAATAGCGGTAGGGGAGTCCATTGAGCCGGTAATAAAGGCAATATCGCGATGCCCACGTTCAATCAGATATTTTGTTGCCTGGAAACTGGAGCCTTTATGATCACAAAAAACGCAGTGGCTTTGGTTTTTTCTTAATTTTCGGTTAACCACCATAATCGGTTTTTTATGCTGCTCAATAATCAAATCCATTTCATCAATGGTTAAAAAGCGCGGGTAAATAATTACCGCATCACAGCGTAAATCGAGCAGAAATTGAATCGCTTCACGTTCTTCTTGTGCGCTGTGTTTACCATCGACCAGAATGAGCTGGCGACCATTATCTTCTAATTTCTTGGCAGCCTGCGAAAGTATTTCACTGAAATAACTGCCGTGATAAAGCGTGTTGGTGACCACTAAACCAATGCATTCCGATTTATTCGTTGCCAGGTTACGCGCCAGTAAATTTGGCCGATATCCCGCTTCCTCAATCGCTTTAAAGACCTGCTCTTTGGTGGCTTCGCTGACGTATCCCTTGCCGGATAAAACGCGTGAAACAGTGGCTTTTGAGACGCCGGCTTTTTTTGCCACTTCTTGCATTGTCGACATGGGAGCTTCCTGGCTTTGTTGAATGTGCCCATTTTACACATTCCGCGATGACAAAATACTGCCCCATACCCGCCATACTTCAAGCTGCTTCTTTGTTGGCTGCGTGATCTCGCCCGGGTCACTTACTTAAGTAAGCTCCCAGGGACTCGTTCCCTTGCCGCCTCGAAGCAACTCGAATTATTTAGGGTATGAAAGCGGTGATAATGGCCTTAAAAGACTGATTATGGCGATCGTAATCACAAAATTAACAATATGTAAAATTAGTGTTTGATCTGTTTATTTTTCATGTCCAATCTAATGTGGAACCGGTTACCTATTTCTCGAACCCCTACTCGTCGACGCGGTGTTACCGGCATAAATCATTCATAACTACATGAATTTAAATACGAAAGAGTGGTAGCTCATGGCTAAGAATTATGCGGCAGTATCACAGTCGATAGTCGACGCAATTGGTGGCGCAGGTAACGTTGGCGCGGTGACTCATTGCATGACGCGTTTGCGGTTCGTACTCAATGACGACAGCATCGTAGATACTGCAAAACTGAAAGCTATCAATGGCGTGATGGGTGTCGTTCGCAGCGAAAATCAGTGCCAGGTGATTATCGGTAACACCGTGTCTCAGGCCTACGCTGAAGTATTGAAACTCTTGCCAGAAGGTATGCAGCCCGCTGAACCCGCACAAGGCAAAAGCAAAATCACCCTGAAACGCATTGGCGCAGGGATTCTGGATGCCCTGATTGGCACCATGTCACCGCTGATCCCCGCCATTATTGGCGGCTCAATGGTAAAACTGTTGGCGATGATTCTGGACATGACCGGCGTCTTCGAGAAAGGCTCCTCAACGCTTGTCATTCTGAATGTGATTGGTGATGGCGCGTTCTTCTTCCTGCCTGTCATGGTCGCGGCTTCTGCGGCGGTAAAATTCAAAACCAATATGTCGCTGGCCATCGCGATTGCCGGGGTTCTGGTTCATCCAAACTTTGTCGACCTGATGGCGAAAGCGGCCCAGGGGCAACACGTTGAATTTATGGGGATGTCGGTCACTGCGGTGAAATACACCTACACCGTTATCCCAGCGCTGTGCATGACCTGGCTGCTGTCTTACATCGAAAGATGGGTTGACCGTATCACGCCTGCGGTCACGAAAAACTTCCTGAAACCGATGCTGATTGTGCTTATCTCAGCCCCGATTGCCATCATGCTGATTGGCCCGCTGGGTATCTGGATTGGTACCGGTATTTCTTCACTGGTTTACACCATCCACCACTACCTTGGCTGGTTGTCGGTGGCGATTATGGGCGCGCTGTGGCCACTGCTGGTGATGACAGGCATGCACCGCGTATTCACGCCGTCTATTATTCAAACCATCGCGGAGACGGGCAAAGAAGGGATGGTTATGCCATCTGAAATCGGTGCCAACTTGTCACTCGGCGGTTCATCTTTAGCAGTGGCATGGAAAACGAAAAACCCTGAACTGCGCCAGACGGCTCTTGCTGCGGCAGCCTCAGCGATAGTAGCGGGTATTTCTGAACCTGCGCTTTACGGTGTGGCGGTGCGTCTTAAGCGCCCATTGATTGCGGCATTAATCAGTGGTTTTGTCTGCGGAGCGGTCGCCGGAATCGGCGGGCTGGCGAGCCATTCGATGGCCTCTCCAGGTTTATTTACCAGCGTGCAGTTCTTTGACCCCGCGAATCCAATGAGCATCGTATGGGTGTTTGGCGTGATGATCCTCGCGGTGGTGCTCTCTTTCTTCCTGACACTGTTACTGGGCTTCGAAGATATCCCGGTTGAACAAGAACAAACTAAAGAGAAAGAACAAGTACAGCCAAACGCCGTTGTTGCATCTGCAAGCGCAAATTAATTTAGAAGAGGAATCTCATGAGCGAATCTCTATTTCCGAAGGATTTTTTATGGGGCGGAGCGATAGCTGCGAACCAGGCTGAAGGCGCATATCTTGAAGGCGGTAAAGGGCTAACCACGGTTGATACCATCCCGCATGGTAAAGACCGTATGTCGGTAAAACTGGGTATCGAAAAGCGTTTTAGTTTGCGTGATGACGAATACTACCCGAGCCATGTCGGTATCGATTTCTATCATCGTTACAAAGAAGACATCGCGCTGATGGCCGAAATGGGTTTCACCGTATTTCGTACTTCCATTGCCTGGAGCCGTATTTACCCTAATGGCGATGAATTAACGCCAAACGCGGAAGGCATCGCTTTTTACCGTGACATGTTTGCCGAGTGTAAAAAGTACGGTATAGAACCGCTGGTCACACTGTGCCATTTCGATGTGCCAATGCATCTGGTTAAAGAGTACGGTTCCTGGCGTAACCGCAAAATGGTGGAGTTTTTTACCCGGTATGCGCGTACCTGTTTTGAAGCGTTCGATGGCCTGGTGAAATACTGGCTCACTTTCAACGAAATCAATATCTTGCTACACAGCCCATTCTCTGGCGCAGGTCTGGTATTCGAAGCAGGCGATAATAAAGAACAAGTGAAGTACCAGGCGACGCACCACGAACTGCTGGCAAGCGCCCTGGCGACTAAAATTGCCCACGAAGTGAATCCGAACAATCAGGTGGGCTGTATGTTAGCGGGTGGGAATTTCTACCCGTATTCTTGCAAACCTGAAGATGTTTGGGCTGCACTGGAAAAAGACCGTGAGAACCTGTTCTTTATTGATGTGCAGGCGCGTGGTGCTTATCCGGCCTATACCAAACGCTTGTTCCGCGAGAAAGGTTTTGAGCTTGAAGTGCAGCCTGGTGATGACGAAATCCTTAAAAACACTGTCGATTTTGTCTCATTCAGTTACTACGCTTCGCGCTGCGCTTCGGCTGATATGAACGACCAAAACAGCAATGCGGCAAACATCGTGAAATCCCTGAAAAACCCGCATATTCAAGCGAGCGAATGGGGTTGGGGTATTGACCCGCTCGGTCTGCGCATCACCATGAACATGATGTACGACCGCTACCAGAAACCGTTATTCCTGGTGGAAAACGGACTCGGTGCAAAAGATGAAATTAACGAGCAGGGCGAAATCAACGACGACTATCGCATCAGCTATTTGCGTGAGCACATCAAAGCGATGGCAGACGCCATCGACGACGGTATCCCGGTTATCGGTTACACATCGTGGGGCTGCATTGATTTGGTATCAGCATCGACCGGAGAAATGAGCAAGCGCTACGGCTTTATCTACGTTGATCGCGACGACCAGGGCAACGGTACACTCGCCCGCACGCGTAAAAAATCGTTTTACTGGTACAAGAAAGTGATAGCCAGTAACGGTGCTGATTTGAGCTAACTTGTGAATCATGCGGCCTGGCCTTGTAGCCTGGCCGCAATAAAACGTCTAAACCCGCGCCACCATCTCCAGTGCATCACTATCCTGCAACCAGTCACGCGTATTAATCCTCAGCATTTCCATAAAGGTATTTCCGGCGGTTGAAAGCCTGGCAATATTTGGGCACAAAATGCAGATGCTGCTGGCCGGAAGCACTTCGCGCAGCACCAGCGGCCGAAGGTTCGGGCTGTAGCCTGGAAAGCGCAGGCGCACGGATGTCCACATGCTTACCGCATCCGTTTGTTCCATCATGCGCGCCATGATCCAGGGTGATGAGCAGTGGATAATATTTTGCGGTAGAGGCAGGTTATAACGACGAAAAACTTGCCCAAGAATGGAGTGCTCACCGGGTTCATCCCAGTCCAGCCAGGGGTAATCCATCAAATGTTTCAGTGAGGTTGTGTGTGTGACGGGGTGCTGGTTACCGGCAATCACCGTGTTGCCAAGGGCATACAGCGTTTCATAATACATTCCGTTTGGCGCCACATTGCTGGCGGTGGTGATGACGGCAATATCCAGCCGTTGGTTCTCAAGCGCATCGTGAATTTGCTGCGGCCTGCCTTCCATCACAATCAGTTTTACGCCGGGATAGCGTGCCTGAAATTGAATCAGCGTGTTGGTAAATGGCCCGTAAGAGGCCGCCGAAGTAAAACCAACCCGTAACTGGCGCATGGCTTTGCCAAGCAGGTTGTCGATTTCATCCCGTGCCTGATGCAGGGAGCGATCGATGTCTCGAGCGTGGCGCAGCAAAACCTGCCCATACTCATTTAACGTTACGCCGCGTGATGAGCGTTGCAGAATCGGCATGCCGATTTCAGCTTCCATTTCCTGAATTGTTTTAGAAATGGCGGGTTGTGTGAGGTGTAACGCCTTTGCCGCCTTGCCGATGCTGCCTTGCGCGGCAACTTCCAACAAAATATCTAACTGATTTAGTTTGATTTTCAATTTTCCGTACCGCCTGAATCATCACCGTGGTGCAAATTTTGCTCTCTTACAATACAAATAAGATAACCAAAGGCATAACTAATTTTTATGATTGTAATGTTCTTTTTTTATGCAGATAGTTAAAACACAATCCCAGTTTGTTTACATCTGAGTAACAAAAAAAGGACGTGAGCATGAAACAGCGTGTCAGCTATGCCCAGGTGGATGCCGAGATGTCAGCCTCGCTTCCGTATGATGCGCCGTTGGTCCCGGAGCGCGCTAACGCTAAGTCGTTGGTGGCAGTTACTCTCGGCAATGGCCTCGAGATTTACGACTTTGCGGTTTACAGCTTTTTCTCGGTGATCATTGGTCATCTGTTTTTCCCAAGCTCCAACGATTACACCTCATTGTTACTGGCTGTCGGGACCTTTGGGGTTGGCTTTGTGATGCGCCCGCTCGGCAGTATGGTCCTTGGGAGTTATGCCGATAAACACGGGCGTAAATCGGCAATGACGCTGATCCTCGGTCTGATGTCCTTAGGTGTCATGATGGTGGCCTTTGCGCCGACTTATCAGCAGGCGGGGATTATGGCGCCGGTTGTGCTGGTGGCCGGGCGTATGCTTCAGGGGTTCTCAGCGGGTGGGGAAGTTGGGGCGGCGACCTCATGGTTGATGGAGGCGGGGGATAAATCTCGCCGTGGTGCACGCGTCAGCTGGCAGATGACCAGCCAGGGTGGGGCGGCACTGTTTGGTGCGGCGATGGGCGCGGGATTAAGCCATGTCCTGAGCGAGCAACAGCTCTATGACTGGGGCTGGCGTATACCGTTTATTGTTGGCCTGGCGATTATGCCGATTGGTTTGTATATCCGCCGCCAGCTTTCCGAAACGCATACTGTGACGCCAACCGTTAGTGCAGAAAACCCGACTTTTACGCTGTGGCGCGAACATCGCCGCGCTTTGTTACTGGGCATTTTGCTGGTGATGAAAGGCACCACGACCTTTTACATCATCATCTACTACATGCCTGCTTATATGGTTAACACGCTGCATATGCCTGCCAGTACGTCGTGGTGGGTGAGTTTGACGGCGGCGGCATTAACGCTGGTGGTGCCTTTCTTTGGCGGCAAACTGGCGGATAAATTACCTAAACGCAAACCGATCTTGATCGCCTGTGCATTAGGATCATTTGCCCTGATCTGGCCGATCTTCGCCACCATTCTGCACGGTGCGCCGCTCGGCATTACCCTGGCGCTGATCGCCGTGGATCAGATCCTCGCCAATATCAGTTCCGCCGCCTTTTTCTTGTTGATCCTCGAAGCCTTCCCAAAAGCGGTTCGTGCTTCTGGTATGGCTATGGTTTATGCCATTGGTGTCACGCTGTTTGGTGGTTTCGCACAATTGATCGTGACCTGGCTGTTAAAAGTCACCGGGCAACCCATGGCCCCAGCCTGGTATTTGATGTTCTGTGCTGTGGTGACATTCGGCGCATTGCTGGCCTGGCATGAACGCAAAACTTTCTGTGATGAATAAAAAGGAATAACCCTATGCTGATTAAAGAAATTCTCGACCACGAAGAAGAGATGATTGCTATCCGCCGTGATTTCCATCAACACCCGGAATTAGGTTTTGAGGAGTTCCGCACCAGCGATCGCATCGCCCAATTGCTGACGGGTTGGGGTTACGAGGTGCATCGTGGCCTGGGCGGAACAGGCGTGGTTGGGACGTTAAAAGTCGGGAAGGGCGGTAAGCGTTTGGGCATCCGTGCCGATATGGACGCACTGCCGATGCAGGAACAAACCGGGCTGCCGTGGGCGAGCGTGAATGAGGGGAAAATGCATGCCTGTGGGCATGACGGACACTGCGCGATTTTGTTATCAGCAGCACGTTATATGGCAGAGCACCGCCCGTTCAACGGCACGCTGCACCTGATTTTCCAGCCGTCAGAAGAGTCTATCGGTGGTGCAAAGCGCATGATTGATGACGGTTTATTCAAGCTGTTCCCATGCGATGCGGTATTTGGCTTGCACAATTTCCCGCTGCTTCCTGCCGGGGAAATCGCCACCAAACCTGGCGCACTAATGGCCTCGTCAGACAGCATGACGATTACGCTTGAAGGCAAAGGCGGGCACGGATCGATGCCGGAGCATTGTATTGATCCTACCGTTGCCGGGGCCTCGATCGTGATGGCGCTACAAACGATTGTCTCGCGCAATGTTGATCCGCAGGATTCTGCGGTGGTGACCGTAGGGAGCCTGCAAAGTGGCACCACGCATAACATTATCCCGCACAGTGCGGTGCTTAAACTGAATATGCGTACCTTTAAATCAGAAGTACGCGATGTGGTAAAACAGCGGATCCAGACGCTGGTGAATGCCCAGGCTGAAAGTTTTGGTGTTAAAGCCTCGATCGCGGTGGATTTTGGCTACCCGGTGACGGTGAATGATCCTCAACAGACCGAGTTTGCACTGCAAATAGCACGTGACGTTTTTGGATCCGATAAAGTTGCCGATCCTTCGCAGGTAAAAAGTGCGATGGGCAGCGAAGATTTCTCGTTTATGTTGGAGGAAGTTCCTGGCTGTTATCTGTGGCTTGGCACGGCGACGGGCAAAAATGACTATTCGGTTCACCATCCTCTGTATCAATTTAACGATGCCTGTATTTCGGGTGGCGCGACATATTGGGTCAAACTGACCGAGTCATTTTTACGTTAAATTCCCAGCCCTCATCCTGAGTAAAGCAGGGTGAGGGTGCCCGTAAATTACAACTTTCTGCTGACTGTGAATAACCCTACATTTTCTAGACTGAAAGAAAACGTGTGTAGAGGTTTAACATGTCCTGGCAGCCTTTTCTCTCAGTGATCCCAGGCTCTGTACCTGCGGATCTGGCCATTAAACATATCTCTTACAGTGATATAAGCGATAGCTGGCCGATGAAAGATCAGGTTTTAGAGCAGATTGATGATATCAACCAGCAGTTAGAAGGTGATCCGACACTCGAAGCCCCGGAAATTTTTGTGGATGGTCAGGGAATGCGACGGATACGCTATCGAAACAAGCTGTCAGAACAAGCCTTTATAAACCGTCCCGCACTTGAAGAGTGGCGTTGCCAGTTGGTCCCTACAGCTCTTTCATTATGGTCTGTGCAGCATCCGCTTGCCGAGCGCCTGATAAGCGGAAGGGAAATAGATAGCAACAGCCGGGCATGGTTTATACATGCCAATGATGCACAAGGTGTTCGGTCACGAGCGAAAGTGATGTCGGCGATTGCTGATGTGTATATCAATAATCATGTTACAGGCAACTGGATAAGTCTTGCCTGTGGCGCTGCGGTACCCGTGCTTAGAGCATTGCGTGGTGCGAAATTACGCGCGCAGAAATTCACTATATTGCTGGTTGATCACGACAGGCAGTCGCTGAAATTTGCCCGTGGGCTTGCGACACAATATGGCCTGGTGGAAGGGCATCATTTTCAGCTGTTAATGAGGAATTTATTCGACCGGATGATTTTCAGTGACAAGCTGGTTCAGGAACTGGGCGAACAGTCAGCTGAGCTCGTTGATGGTCTGGGGATTTTCGAATATTTTACGACATCTGAAGCGGTGAGTTTTATTCGCCATGCGTTGCGCTTAGTTAAGCCAGGCGGTGTGTTGGTTATTTCCAATATGCTGACTTCTAGCCCGCAGCTTGCCTTTTTATTGCGCTGTATCGGCTGGCCAACACTCTATCCGCGCACATTACCTGAGCTAAGAGATATTATTATTGCAGCGGGTGTCGATTTGAAAAATGTCACCGTTACGTTACCCAGTGATGGTGTCTACGCGGTGCTGGAAATCAAAGTGAAATCCTAAATCTGCCCCCAAGATCAGGGGCAGGCAATCTGATTAAGAGAGATAATTTACGCCTTGCTTCAGGACAAAATCACAAGCCTGAGTTTTGACTTTTTCTGCCAGCGGTGAATTACCGATGGTTTTCAGATCCAATTGCTGGCCTTTGCCGGTGTTCAGTAAGCCCATCAAACCCTGAGTGTAATCTTCAGGCGGAGTTTGCTTTGTGCCGCTATCTAAACCTAATTTATCCATCAGCTGATTTTTGATGTTGTCCGGGTTGGTCGCGGACACCAGCTTATTCTTCATGCAGTACTGCAAAATACCTGCCGCATTCGTCATGCTGTCTGAACTCAGGGCTTTAGTGCCGCCGCCAAGCAGGCTGGTCAGTGACGCCATTGAATTGCCGGTTGTTGCGGTGCTACCGCTGGAGGTGGTGGTTTTGCTTAACTCTGTTGCCGCGCTGGAGAGTTGATCTTGCCAGCTTGATGCCATCGCCTGGCCGGTAAATACGGACGTTGCCAGCGCCAGAGCGCATATAACACGATTGCTTGCTTTCATCTTTTATACTCTTTTTCGATAACCTGCATCGCAGGAGAATTTCCGCCGAGTATACCGCTTTCTCTGGGCCTGTTGAGGCTCAGAGAGTTCTTAAAGCAGCTGGATTACCGAGTTATTTACGGCCCGATATAGCGCAGTACCACTTTTACCGCCATTTCGCGGTAATGGGCCGTGCTATCAACCGGTTCCGCTCCATCTTCGAAGAAGTTTGAAAAGGTATAGCTGTTAGCAACATGGTAAAAACTAAAGCTACTGATCAGGCGGTGAACGTCTTTGGCGCAAACCTGCTTATTGAACAGCTGTTTTTCCTGCCCGCGTGTGAGTACATCTTGCAATACTTCCAACGCGCTGCGGTTAATTTCGCGCAGGTAAGCTGACTCTTTTACGAAGCGCCCGCGCTGCATGTTTTCCATACAGATGATGCGAATAAAATCCGGGTGTTCGGCATGGAAATCAAATGTCCATTCCACCAACTCCACCATTGCTTCTACCGGCGGTTGGTCGGAGAGATTGAGCTTGCGCTCACAGCTACGAATTTGGGTATATACATACTCAAGCACCTGAACATACAGCAGCTCTTTGCTTTTGAAGTGATATACCACCATCCGCTTTGTGGTGTTAGCTTTCTCGGCAATCTGTTCCATGCGTGCGCCGTTAAGGCCAAATTCAGCGAACAAACTAATGGCGCTGAAGAAAATCTTTTCTTTCAGACTGGCGTCATCAAAACGCTCAGGAAGATAAATTTCGTGGGTTTCCACGCAAGGCTCCTTAATGTCATCAGACCGCGGGTAACAGACCTGGCCTGATGACATTAAAACAAGTTTACGTGGGCAAAGCACTGATGAGTTAGCGAAGCCCTGAAACACATCACACTCGCGGGCGTTTACGGTAAAGCCACAGGCCAGGAATAGATAAGCCAATAGACAATGCGCCGAGGATAAACGAGGCTTTCAGGAAGTTGGTGAGCAGCTGAATCATGAGGTCTTCGGTGTAACCAAAGTGGCTAAGTTTCACCGCTGAAATCATCGCGGTATAGGCAGAAATTCCTGGGAACATGGGAATTACCGCGGCTACGGTGAACACTTTAGGATGGGCCAGGTACCAACGCGACCACTGTATTCCAATCGTGCCTACCAGAAGGGAGGCGATAAACGTACTCCATTCGATGTTCATACCTGCTGCCATCATTGCCATTCGGGAACCGTGGCCAATCGCGCCGAGCAGAGCGCAGTAGGGCAAAGCACGCTGCGGGACGTTAAACACCAGCGCAAAGCCTAGCGCGGGAATTGCCGCAAGCACCATGTCTTGTAGCAACGCCAGTAAAAAATCGATTATTCCCATCCGCGCAACCCCCATAGTGACATGGCCATCACTACACCAATACAGGTAGCAAGTGTAAGTAGGCTCGCCATTGCCCATCTTGCAAGCCCGGTATTGACGTGACCTTTAAACATATCGGCTACGGCATTAATCAGCGGAAAACCCGGCACCAGTAACAGCACACTTGCCGCCATGGCAATATTTGATGTCGTGGCAAATGGGCCTTTGGCAATGAGTAACCCAGAAATTGTGGTAGCAACAAATGCCGTAATGCAGAAATTAATTTGAGGGTGTAGGTGGCGTGCGGTAAACACCAGGCGAACATACATCGCTACAGAACTGGCAAGAAAGGCGACGAAGGCACCATCCCAACCGCCTTTATTTAGCTTACAGAAGCAGCCACAAGATAGGCCAACCATTAGCACCACTAGCCAACGTGGATAGCGCAGCGGTTTTATATGCGCAAAACGTTTCAAAACATCCTTATGATCCAGAAGCTTATGCTCGGCCATAATCACTATGTGTTGCACTTCTGTCACTACATGCATGTTGATGCCGCGGTCAGTGTTTTTACGGGTGGTGGTAAGGC
Source organism: Buttiauxella sp. BIGb0552 (assembly GCF_004366275.1). Lineage (NCBI taxonomy): Bacteria > Pseudomonadati > Pseudomonadota > Gammaproteobacteria > Enterobacterales > Enterobacteriaceae > Buttiauxella > Buttiauxella sp. BIGb0552. Next base: position 495,933 of record NZ_SODY01000003.1, on the reverse strand, counting down.
ACTGATTGTCTTTTATGGTGCTTAGCACAATAGCATTTGCTGAAATTGAGCTTTCAACGCTATCCATGCCTAAGGCAATGCCAAGGCGACAGGAAAGTTCTTCCACCAGTGCGCTTTCGGCACCATGTTGCAGCAAAAAAAGCCCACACTGGATGCAAAGGCGAGTCACGTCCCGTTGCGTGTTTACATCTTCCGACATACCTGTCCTATGAAAGGTAGAAGCGACGATAGCCGCTCAAATTTTAACATCCCTCATTATTAGCATATGCCGCTACCTGGACTCAGGCGCTCCAGATCAACATTTAACCAAATAACCTATTTCGCACACTTTTTCGGCGAACTATGAACTCGTCCACACTCTTTGCATGACTTTCGAAAAGTGCACGTTTTAGACCGATATTGGCCTTCTTTTTCCCTCTGATGACGTTAAAAATGCATTAACGAGCAATTGTTAAACATAAAAATAACATTTTAATAACGCATATCAGAGAACGTATCCTATGAAAACTCAGGTAGTGATTATTGGTGCTGGTCCATCGGGTCTACTGTTGGGGCAGTTACTGCATAACGCAGGCATCAGCAATGTGGTGCTTGAACGACAACCACCCGAACATGTTTTAGGCCGTATCCGTGCAGGCATCCTGGAAAATGGCACCGTAGATTTATTACGTGAGGCTGGGGTCAGTAAAAGAATGGATGCGGAAGGGTTAGTCCATGAAGGTGTTGAGTTTCTGGTCGATGGTAAGCGTATCCCTGTTGCGCTAAAAGAACTGACGGGCGGAAAGACGGTGATGGTGTATGGCCAGACGGAAGTAACTCATGATTTGATGGGAGCGCGCCGAGCAACTGATGCTGTTTCCATATACGGTGTTAGCAACGTGCAATTATTTGATGTCAAAAGTGATTGTCCATATGTCACTTTCGAGAAGCAGGGCGAAACCTGCCGTATCGATTGTGACTACATAGCGGGTTGCGATGGCTTTCACGGTGTTTCCCGTAAAGCTATTCCTGAAGAAGTCACTCGTGAGTATGAGCGTGTTTATCCATTCGGCTGGCTAGGGTTGTTATCGGATACGCCTCCAGTGAATCATGAGCTTATTTATGCCCATCATGAGCGGGGATTCGTTTTGTGTAGTCAGCGCTCACTAACTAGAAGCCGCTACTATTTACAGGTCTCGCTTAGTGACAATGTTGAATCCTGGTCAGATGAACGCTTCTGGGGCGAACTAAAGCAGCGGTTGCCTAAAGAGCTGGCTGAGAAGTTAGTGACTGGTCACTCACTTGAGAAAAGTATCGCCCCGTTACGTAGTTTTGTGGTTGAGCCGATGCAATATGGCCATCTTTTCCTGGTGGGCGACGCCGCTCATATCGTACCGCCGACGGGGGCGAAAGGATTAAATCTTGCCGCATCTGACGTAAACTATCTGTATCGGATTTTGAGCAAGGTGTATCACGAAGGGCGAACTGATTTGCTGGAGACTTATTCACCAATGGCGTTGCGCCGGGTGTGGAAAGGGGAGCGTTTTAGCTGGTTTATGACGAATCTGCTTCATGATTTCGAAGGCATGGATGAGTTTGACCGTAAGATGCAACAGGCCGATCGTGACTACTATCTGTCATCGCGTGCGGGTTTGACGACCATTGCCGAAAATTATGTCGGGTTGCCATTTGAATCCATTGAATAACCTATACTTTCGGCATTGAATTTGATCATCACGAAAGAGGATGTCATGGCCCAGAACACCAGTATTCCGGTATTCAAACTTTATGGTGAAAGCCGGAACTGGCCTGCATCTGATTTGCTGCATTGCGAGTCTATCCACAGCCGTAGTAGCCTTTATGAATGGCATATTCGTACGCATCAACATGCGGATTTAGTTCAACTGCTTTATTTGCATAAAGGTCAGGTGGAGATAGACATTGAGGGCTGTACTCACCACGTGACGCATGCCTGCATTCAAGTTGTTCCAGCCTTATGCGTGCATGGTTTTAAATTTTCGCCCGGAGCACAGGGCTATTCACTGTCTTTTTCAGCGCCATTAATAACGCAGTTTGAACAACAGTTTGGTCGCCCTTTGCAGGTGCTCTCACAAGCAACCTGCCTACCGGTGAAAGGCTCTCGCAGGCAAATTAATACTCTGTTTAGCACTCTGCAAAGTGAGTATGAGGGGCAGGGTGAAGCGCGCGATATGATGTTGCATTCACTGATTAGCGCCTTGCTGGTTTGGCTTAATCGGCAATGTACTCCGGCCCAGAGTGGCAGTTCGCGTGTTGAGCGAAAACGTTCAGTGATTCATCAGTTTAACCAACTCGTTGAACGACATTATCGTGAGCAACTTACGGTAACGCATTATGCAAGTGCCGTAGGGCTATCCAGTGTGCATTTAAATAATCTGTGCCATGAGTTTTATGGCTACAGCGCACTAAACGTATTGCATCAAAGGCTGTTGCTTGAAGCTCGACGCAGTTTGCTCTACACCAGCATGACAGTTAGTCAAATTTCTGATTATCTTGGTTTTAGTGACTCAACTTACTTTTCACGTTTTTTCCGCCGCCATATGGCAACTACGCCAAAGGATTTTCGTAATCATCCAATTCGGGATCTTTAAGCTAATTTCCTTTTTTAAAGTAATTTTTTATATTAAATTATTTTTTTCTTTTCCATCACTCTATTAGCTTGTTTTCTATTAAATATAATGAATTTAAAATGCTAATTTCCATTGGTATTGTTTTTTTTGATTTTTATTTTTCATGTATATCTATTATTCTTGTTTTTTTCATTGTTGATATATTGATCAAGGGAATGATATGAAAAATACCATCACCACAAGTAATGATTTAAGCCAAATAATGATTGTTGTGCCCTGTGCGTTAACGGTAGTAGGTATCATGCATCAACTCAAAACAGAGCCAGGAATTAAAGATGTGATTAATATCATCAAACATATTGATGACGCTTATGATGAAATTTTAAAAAAACCTTACTCCATGGCTATTTTAAATATCAGTAACACCTCAAAGCAACTAGCTGAGGAGATAAGGTTTATTAAGTGGTGCCGAAAGGAAAAGCCAAATATAACTATTGTTATTTACACTCACAATCATAAGGTTAGCATTCTAAAGTATCTTTCATCTCTTGGTATACGAGTAATAATATCTCAGTATGAGCTGCCCTCCATATTCATGGAACTGCTAGTAGAATCGCTCTCTAGTAGCATCGCTCTATATAGCCCAATGATAAAAAAAATACTACAAGAGCAGATGTCTGGTGAGCTGACGGTATGCGAAACTCAGGTAATTGAGCAGCTATTTTTAGGCCATAACGTCACTCAAGTAGCTCACCATTTAGGGCGTGATATCAGAACAGTAAGCGCGCATAAAAGACATGCAATGGAAAAATTGGGATTGCATTGTGATAAAGATCTCCATGTTTTTGGCTGTGACATTACAGGGAATTGATTATTTTATAAGGAGATTAATATGCCAGAAAACAAAGTACGCATCTTGCTGCGTAACCCATTTTGCCGTGCGGTAGTTATTAGTAAACGCCCTTTGATGAGAGAAGGTTTACAGATTGTTATGAGAGAAACAGCGGCAGAATCTTCACAGATTTTGTTGGCTGATTATTTTGATCTGACTTCAGACATCCTGGATAAAGTTGATGTTGTTATGCTTGAACTGGATAGTTCTCAACAGGAGATTCTGGAACAATGTGACTATCTGAACTATCTAAAAAGTAAATCTCAGCATGTAAGATGGATATTTATTTTACCTCTGCATCTACGGAATATTGCGGTTGAGCGATTGCTAACAGCCAATACTTCGTTGCTGTCTTTACATGAACCGACGAGTAGTATTATTGAGCATATATTTAATAACACGGATGATATTGAAAGAATCAGCAAGTATCTTTTGCTGGAGCAAGCAGAGCAGGCATCTGTTAATGATATGGTAAAAATGAGTTTAACTTTTTCAGAATGCCGAGTTTTACGGCTAATTAGTAAAGGTTGGAAGTTGGTTCAAATTGCGACTCTCCTTGAAAAAAACTATAAAACCGTTAGTGCGCAAAAAAAAAGCGCTATGCGCCGATTGGAAATTAAAACAGATGCCGAAATGTATGCCTGGATATTCAGTGATCATGGAAAGCGGGAGTTAAATATTCCACCTTATAACCAGTGAGTATGAAAATAATAAGGTACGACTGAGGAGCTTAAATCCGTCCTCAGTCTCCTGATTATTGGCACACATCAACCCAATTTGCAGCGGTGAGTTCTGCTAAGCGAGCAGGGGAAATACGCACCGCACTATGAATGGCTCCGGCAGCAGGTAAAACCTCCTCGTACTGTTTAAGTGAAATATCGCAGTAAACTGTTAACGGATTTTCTAGTCCAAAAGGACACACTCCGCCCACGGGGTGGCCTGTCCAGGTAACAACCTCATCACTGCTAAGCATGCGGGCTTTGGCCCCAAAAACAGTTTTAAGTTTTTTATTATCCAGGCGTGTGTCACCTTTCGCGACAACCAGCACCACTCTATCCTTCACTTTCAACGACAATGTCTTAGCAATCTGCCCAGGCTCAACGTTATGGGCTACCGCAGCTAAAGCAACAGTTGCTGTGCTTTGATTCAATTCAATGATGTCGATATCGGGGGCGTTTTCGGCAAAGAATTGCCGGACGGACTGTAGGCTCATGCTTTTCTCCCATTTTGTTCAGCAAATAATTTGGCATAAGTATGTGCTATATGTAAACCAGTGAAACCGACCCTGATTGTGTCGAATGAAAGGGCGACATTGTGATGCGAAATACCTAAAGAAGTTAAAGTTTCAGTGATTTCTGGATCTTCTTCACATTCACTGCAACCGGTTTCAGTAACCGGTTGCAGTACGTCAATTAGCGATGAATACTGAAACGGTCACACACCTGTACCCAATAATAAGAGCAGCCTATGAAACCGATTTTTTTATGCTGTGCCACTGATGTCGAATTGAAAGCTGTATCTAAAAAGGTCCCGGTTTCGGGGACGAATTCTATGAATTACGGACTGTTGCGCGGCGATACTTTTCCCGCGGCTACATTCGCGTTGATAGCCTGACTGGAGTTCCGATATGTCTACGAATCACGCAGCTTTTAATTTGATTTTCCGTTTTGTAGAAAACTACGTTAGTCCCGTTGCGGGACGAATCTCTTCACAGCGCCATGTTATGGCGATTCGTGATGGGTTTATTTCCGCGATGCCATTTATGATTGTCGGTTCGTTCTTATTGGTCTTTGCCTATCCACCGTTCTCGCCAACCACCACCTGGGGGTTTGCACGTGCGTGGCTGGATATGGCGAAACAGTTTGAAGGGCAAATTCTGACGCCGTTTGATATGACGATGGGCATTATGTCTATCTACATTTGTGCGGCTATTGCCTATAACCTCGGTAAGCACTATGTGAAGTCGCACGGTCTGGACCCATTCATGTGTGCAATGCTTTCACTCATGGCTTTCTTGCTGGTGGCAGCACCAAAAACTAAAGGCACGATGCCGGTAGATAGCATGGGAGGGACAGGGATTTTCACTGCAATTCTGGTGGCGATTTACTGTGTCGAAATGATGCGTTTCCTGAAAGCGCATAATATCGGAATCAAACTCCCGGACCAGGTTCCACCGATGATCAAAAACTCCTTTGATCTTCTGATCCCCGTTCTGGTTGTGGTGCTAACGCTTTACCCGCTGAGCCTGTTCATTCAGTCTGAGTTTGGAATGTTGATTCCACAAGCCATTATGTCACTGTTTAAACCGCTGGTTTCTGCGGCGGACTCACTGCCTGCTATTTTGCTGGCGGTGCTGATTGGACATCTGCTTTGGTTTGCAGGAATTCACGGCGCGGCCATTATTTCTGGCATGCTGCAAATGTTCTGGCTGACCAACCTCGGTATGAACCAGAGCGCGTTGGCACAAGGTGCACCACTGCCGCACATCTTTATGGAAGCGTTCTGGACGTTCTTTATCGTGATTGGTGGTTCGGGTGCAACCATGGGGCTGGTGATTTGCTATCTGCGTAGCAAATCAGCTCACCTGCGCTCAATTGGGCGACTAAGCGTGGTGCCAAGTTTCTTTAACATTAACGAACCGGTCATTTTCGGTACGCCAATTGTTATGAACCCAGTGTTCTTTATTCCGTTCCTGCTGGCTCCAATGGTTAACGCCGTGCTGGCGTGGGGCGCAATGAAGATGGATTTGATTGGCCGCGTGATTTCAGTTGTGCCGTGGACTGCTCCTGCACCAATTGGTGCGGCATGGGCTCTGGGCTGGGATTTCCGCGCGGCGATTCTGGTTATTCTGCTGGCTGTGGTTTCCGCCATCATCTACTTCCCGTTCTTCAAAGTATACGAGAAGCAGTTGCTGGAACAAGAAGCGGAAGAAGCACAGAGATCATCTGGAGAAGAGAGCCAACAGGCTGCTTAATAGAAGAGCGATAAGTGAAATGAAACGGTGGGGAAACCCACCGTTTTACTTTAACGTACAGTCACCGCAACGTTGTACATCTGGCAGTTTATAGCGTTGGCAGCAGGTGCGACGTACCAGCAAACCTTCACGGAGAATGACGGTACGGTAGAGGGGATTATCCTGACCATCCTGCAGTTGTTTCTCAAAGAAACAGGCATGACGTAACTCGGCAATTGTCGATTCATCCAGCAACTCTCTGAGCTCGCCAAAAAACCAGTTCAGCAGATATCCCGTATTACTCCAGATAAGTTTTCCACTGATTTCACCACTTTTTTCCAGTGCATCAACGACGGGCATTAACCCTTTAATAAGCAGTTTTTCAAGGCGTTGGGTTAACGACATTGTCGTCGCCATCTTATCTTCCTGAACGTCTAGCCAGAAAGTAGCAGCTCTGCCTGTTTCATGAAACTCAACATGGATATGTTGCGGGTCGATATCCAGTGCTCGAGGTTGGGTAATCAATGCCATGACTAGCGGTGGAACCAACAAGCCAAGATACCATTGTGCCCATAGCGATTTTAGCGGCTTCCCTTCACGCACAAGCTGTGGCTGGTTCCGGTAAATGTGGTCACTGTAGCAGGCGAGAAGTGAAGTTAAGGCCGCAGGTTGTGCCCACTGGTGCAGAGCCAGGCTGGTGTGAGGCGCAGGTTCATTGAGTTTGATGATGTCGTTGAAGTATGGTCGATGCATAGCAAAATGCGCGCGTAACTCATCCGCGAGCGTCGGCTGCGAATGCGTAAATGGCGGTAGCCACGCAAAATCGTCGTTAAGCTGAGAAGATTGAAACGCCATCTACAAACAAGACCACTAATACAAATGATAATGATTGCCAATCCTATCTATAGATAGCGCCTTTAGCAAGGTTGTTTTGTGTTCAAGGCATTTAGCCGTTAAAAATGAGCGGGTTCTGTTTGCGAGTGAAGGAGAGTTTCGCTGACAAAGATGCTGTTACGGCCCTGTCGCTTGGCACGATAAAGTGCGCCGTCAGCTTTGCGCAATGCTTCTTCAATGTCATGCTGCTCAAGTGCTGCAAGGCCGATGCTTATAGTAAGATGGGTCGCCACGCTTTTATTAAACATGTGCTGAATATTTAAATCATAAACGCGTTGGCGAATGCGCTCTGCTGTTTGCAAGGCTTGTTCAGGATCGACATCAACCAGTAAAACCATAAACTCTTCACCGCCATAACGCGTGACGACATCACGTGAACGAACAGCGTCACGAATGGCCGCAGAGACATGCGTCAGAGCCTTATCGCCCATGTTATGGCCATAGTTATCGTTGTAGGATTTAAAATGGTCGATATCCAGCAGCAGTATGTAATGCTGGCCGCTGCCGACTGAGAGCAGAGTATCAAAACGGTTCTGGAACCCACGGCGATTATTCAAACCGGTAAGTGGATCTAACATACTCAGATCGTTAAGGGTTTCTTTTTCTTCAAGCAGCTTATTCATCAAACGACGCGTAAAGTTATCATGACGCTGATGAATGATATGTTGAATGGTTATCCCCACGCCTGGCAGAACAATTGAATACAACAGGCGCGGCCAGTTGGCACCCTGATCAAGCCAGAATATGATTAAGGTGGCAGGCAGACATGCGGCAATAAATGCTTGTATATTATTAATAAAAGATATTGCGCCAATAAATAATATTGCCAACAAGGCAATAATTAAAAAAGAAACGTCTTTATTCGGCATTACAGAGACTTTTATATAGATATGCCCCGCCCAGAGTAAGCCAATTATTAACGAAATGAAGTTAATGTTAATTAGTTTCTTTTTATTTACCAGCTGCCAGAGCAGACAGGACAGGCTTACCACCAGCACCAGAACAATGGGTACTGTAATATGTTGCGTATTAGTTGCTGGGGATATCATGCTAAATCCCGCAGAAAACGCATTCAATAATAAAAATAAACGCAAAGAGAGTTGATGTTTCCCTTTGAGTAAAGTGGACCAATTTGTTGCTGTCATATCAAAAATAGTTCTTTCGACTCATGTCGACATCATGCTGTGAATGAAGTAGGAAAATATATCCGGAAAGTGATTACTTCATGTAGGCAATAGGTGTTAATCAGAGATTTAACATTATGGGCCAATCTATCACCTTACTGAATATATGTCATCTGATGATGCGGAAAGCTTAACATTTCTCATGTAAAACTGACGATACGCTATCGCTGACAAACGAGAAATAATATCATATGATATTGGTTATCATTACCAATTGATGAGATAGCGATGATGTTACAACGTCAGTTAGAAAGTGCATGGGGTGTGTTGGTACCGGCAGGCATCGTCGCCGCGTTACTGTATCTAGATCTTTCTTTTAGTCAGTGGCGCGTCTTGATTGTATTGGGATTATTGGTGACCACAGCCATGCTGTACCATAAACGGTTACGTCATTTTGTGCTGCTACCGTCGTGCGTTGCATTTGCCAGTGGGCTTGCTTTGGTGATGATGAATATGGGAACGATGAAATAGCGAGATAAAACCGAGGGATAAAAGAGTACTGCTGAGAAGTTGATAAGAATTGGTGCGAAGAGAGGGACTTGAACCCTCACGCCCGTTAGAGCACTAACACCTGAAGCTAGCGCGTCTACCAATTCCGCCACCTTCGCAAATCAAGTCTTATCTAAGATATCGCCTTCGCATTGGTGCGAAGAGAGGGACTTGAACCCTCACGTCCGTAAGAACACTAACACCTGAAGCTAGCGCGTCTACCAATTCCGCCACCTTCGCGCAGTGCGAACGATATCTTGCGTGGTTAATGGTGCGAAGAGAGGGACTTGAACCCTCACGTCCGTAAGAACACTAACACCTGAAGCTAGCGCGTCTACCAATTCCGCCACCTTCGCATACCCACAACACCGAAGTATTGTAACCACGGAGGCGCATTCTAGATGTTTTCTGCGCGTCGTCAACAGTTAATTTGGTGCCGCTTTTCTAATCGCTGTAAAAAGCGGCACTGCGTGTGTTAGCGCTTCTTCTTTGCCCCACGCACAACCACTGAGCGGTAAACTTTGAAACGGCCCGTCTGCGCGATCACTTCATGATTACCAAACGTTTCATCCAGCACGTCCGGATAGGCGAGGAAGGCGTTCGCGACAATACGTAATTCACCGCCAACACTCAGGTGACGAATTGCGCCACGAATCAACTGGTGCGCAGCATCAAGGCTGGTTTGCAGGCCATCGTGGAACGGTGGGTTAGAGATAATCATGTCAAAACGACCATTCACTTCGGAATAGACGTTGCTGGCGATAACTTCGCCTTCAATTCCGTTGGCAGCAAGCGTTGCGCGGCTGGCAGCAACTGCCGGTGCGGAAACATCACTTAATGTCAGACGAACTTTTGGAGAATGCTTAGCAAGTGAAACAGCTAACACGCCAGCGCCACAACCCACGTCCAGCACTTTGCCTTTGGTGTGCGCAGTCAGCGTGGAAAGCAGCAATTTACTGCCGGTATCCAGGCCATCACGGCTAAATACGCCAGGCAGGGTTTTGACGGTCAGGCTTTCGTGTTGGTACTCATCCCACCAGGAATTTTCATCAAACTGCGGCTGTGTTTCCAGACGACCGTGATAGAAGCCACAACGGCGCGCGCTATCGATTTTGTTGAGTGGGCAAAATTCAGCGAGCATCTGCTCAGCACTACGCACTCCGCTACGGTTTTCACCGACAACAAAAATATCGCTGCCAATGGGCATCAACGACAAAATATTCATCAGCTGGAACTGAGCTTCTGGCTTATTTTTCGGCCAGTAGTAAACCAGGGTATTGCAGTCGCCAATGCTGCTGGCGTCAGCCACCAGGCCGTATTGTGCATCTTCGCCCATCTGAGCGCTCAATACCTGCCAGTGGTGAAATTGTTGGGTATGAACGCGACTTGCTGCCGTTTCGAAACGGGCTGGCAGATCGTCTTGTAAGTCACCGGCAAACAGCACGCGGCTTTCGGTAAAATCATCGCTATGGCGCAGTAGCACTTCACTTGCCGGGGTTAACGCAGTCATCAAATTACTCCTGGGAAATCAGAACCGGGATTATACACTTCTTACTCGAAGTTGCAGCGGCGTTCACTGCACTCATTCACCTGAATCACTTACTCAAGTAAGCTCATCGGGATGACTTCGTTTGTTGCCTTGCTGCCACTCCGATTAATTCGTGTAATAGAGCTTTAATGGCGCATATTCGATGAATTTGCTATATTTGCGCCCCAATTGGCACTCTCTACCTGGTTTCGCTATGCCTCATATACCTTTGCGACGAGACTGGTTGTTACAACAACTGGGCATTACCCAGTGGGAGTTGCGGCGCCCGGCTGCGTTGCAGGGCGAAATTGCAGTCTCACTGCATGAAAACATCAGGCTACTGATGGTCGCCGAAGCGCTTCCTGCTTTAAACGATCCGTTAGTTAACGATGTTTTGCGTAGCCTGAATTTGGATGCACAGCAGGTCATGCAACTGACACCAGAACGGGCCGCGATGCTGCCAGGTGATAGCCGCTGTAATAGCTGGCGATTGGGCGTGAGTGAACCTCTTCCCATACCAGGCGCGCAATTAGCGACCCCCGAATTAAACGAGCTTTATCAAAATGGCGCCGCTCGACAGGCGTTGTGGCAGCAAATTTGTGAACATGAAAACGATTTCTTCCCTCACCACAAGTGACTTGAGCGCGGCTTACGCCATCGAACAGCGCAGCCATGCTTTCCCATGGAGTGAAAAAACCTTCGCCAGTAATGAAGGTGAGCGCTATCTCAATTTGCGTCTCGACGTAGACGGCAAAATGGCGGCGTTTGCGGTGACGCAAGTCGTGTTGGATGAGGCGACGCTGTTTAATATTGCGGTCGATCCCGATTTTCAACGTCAGGGATTAGGTCGCCAGTTGCTGGAGCATTTGATCAGCGAACTGGAAAAGCGAGATGTGTTTACCCTGTGGCTTGAAGTGCGCGCGTCGAACACAGCTGCGATAGCACTTTATGAAAGCCTGGGTTTTAACGAGGCGACGATTCGCCGTAACTACTACCCGGCTAAAGAGGGTCGCGAAGATGCCATCATCATGGCATTACCGTTAGGCTAATTTGAAAAAGGTGTGTTGATGAACTGGGACTGGATTTTATTTGATGCTGACGAAACGTTATTTACCTTTGACGCGTTCGGCGGTTTGCAGCGGATGTTTCTCGATTATAGCGTGACCTTTACCGCTGAAGACTTCCAGGATTACCAGGCAATTAACAAGCCTTTATGGGTCGATTACCAGAACGGTGCCATTAGCGCTCTTCAGTTACAGCATCAGCGTTTTGAGGGCTGGTCCGAAAGGTTATCAGTTCCTGCGGGTGACTTAAACGCTGCATTCCTCAACGCCATGGCCGAAATTTGCGTGCCGTTGCCGGGGGCTATTTCGCTGCTTAATGCGTTAAAAGATAAAGTAAAAATCGGTATTATCACCAACGGTTTTACTGCATTGCAGCAAATTCGCCTGGAGCGCACCGGTCTGCGTGATTATTTCGATTTGCTGGTGATTTCTGAACAGGTCGGTGTCGCGAAACCCGATCGTAAGATTTTTGATTACACCTTTGAGCAAATGGGCCAGCCGCCGCGCGACCGAGTATTGATGGTTGGCGACACTGCGGAATCAGATATTTTAGGCGGCATGAACGCAGGAATTGCCACCTGCTGGCTCAATGCCCATGGACGAAGCTTACCTGAAGGCATCATGCCGACCTGGGAAGTGACCACATTAAGTGAACTGGAGCAATTGTTGTGTAATTAATGACTGCTTACAGCCGATTGTTAAACCTGACCTGATGGGTAGAATAGCCGTCAGGTAACGTTCATTTGCCGCGCAGTGATGTCTGTGCGCAATTCACAGAAGATTTCATTATGACTTTGTCTCCTTTTTTGCAAGAAGTGGGGAAACGCCGCACTTTTGCGATCATTTCTCACCCCGATGCCGGTAAAACGACTATCACTGAAAAAGTGTTGCTGTTCGGACAGGCAATTCAGACTGCCGGTACTGTAAAAGGCCGTGGTTCCAGCCAGCATGCTAAATCTGACTGGATGGAAATGGAAAAGCAGCGTGGTATCTCGATTACCACCTCTGTCATGCAATTCCCGTATCACGACTGCCTGGTTAACCTGCTCGATACCCCAGGGCACGAAGACTTCTCCGAAGATACTTATCGTACTCTGACCGCAGTTGACTGCTGTTTGATGGTTATCGATGCCGCGAAAGGTGTAGAAGATCGTACCCGTAAGTTGATGGAAGTTACCCGTCTGCGTGATACGCCAATTCTCACCTTCATGAACAAACTGGACCGCGATATCCGCGACCCAATGGAAGTGATGGATGAAGTTGAACGTGAGCTGAAAATCGCCTGTTCACCAATCACCTGGCCAATCGGTTGTGGCAAGTTGTTCAAAGGTGTTTATCACCTTTATAAAGACGAAACTTACCTCTACCAGACTGGTAAAGGTCACACCATTCAGGAAGTGCGCATTGTTAAAGGGCTAGATAACCCAGAGCTGGATGCAGCTGTTGGTGAAGACCTGGCTGCACAATTGCGTGATGAGCTGGAACTGGTTCAAGGCGCTTCCCACGAATTTGATCGTGAGCTGTTCCTTGAAGGTGAGCTGACCCCTGTCTTCTTCGGTACTGCATTGGGCAATTTTGGTGTTGACCACATGCTCGATGGCCTGGTTGATTGGGCACCTGCTCCAATGCCGCGCAAAACTGATACTCGTGAAGTAAAAGCAGCAGAAGATAAATTCACCGGCTTCGTATTTAAGATTCAGGCCAACATGGACCCGAAACACCGTGACCGCGTTGCCTTTATGCGTGTGGTTTCCGGTAAGTATGAAAAAGGCATGAAACTGCGCCAGGTTCGTACCGGTAAAGATGTGGTGATTTCTGATGCGTTAACCTTTATGGCGGGCGACCGTTCGCACGTTGAAGAAGCGTATCCAGGCGATATTATCGGCCTGCACAACCACGGCACCATTCAGATTGGTGATACCTTCACTCAAGGCGAAATGATGAAGTTCACCGGTATTCCGAACTTCGCACCGGAACTTTTCCGTCGTATTCGTCTGCGTGATCCGCTGAAACAGAAACAGTTGCTGAAAGGTTTGGTACAGCTTTCTGAAGAGGGCGCGGTACAGGTATTCCGTCCAATCGCGAACAATGATCTGATTGTTGGCGCGGTCGGTGTGCTGCAGTTCGACGTGGTTGTGGCGCGTCTGAAAAGTGAATACAACGTTGAAGCGATTTACGAGTCGGTCAACGTCTCAACGGCGCGTTGGGTAGAAAGCACAGACGTTAAGAAGTTTGAAGAATTCAAACGGAAAAACGAAATGCAGTTGGCCCTTGATGGTGGTGATAACCTGGCTTATATCGCTCCAACAATGGTCAACCTGAACCTGACACAAGACCGTTACCCAGAAGTCACGTTCCGTAAAACCCGCGAGCATTAATCGTCTCTCAGGGCGCGGCAGCCGTCGCGTCCTGCTACTTTTCCCGTCTTATTAATCCCTTACGGATTGTTCTTAATTTCCCGCATTTCCCTCATGTTCACCCACTTTCGCCATGCAATTCCGTGATTGTTGTCTATATTTAACAAACCAGTGACAAATTGGTTGGTTGAAAATGCCACGTAAATGAAGATTTCTGGCGGGTTCATTCGTACTCAATTTTCCTGGCGCTATTAAAAACTGATCGCAAAATTTTTAGGCCGTACCACTTGGCCTGATGTTTAAGGAAAGCCGGTACCTGAAGGCTTGTGCTCAAATAGTGAGCAAAACTATAGGAATTAATCGATGACTATGACTACGACTAAGATTTCTAAAACTCTGTTAGCTGTTGTTCTTGGCTCTGTGCTGGCAAGCGGTAGCGCTTTAGCAGAAGACAAGATGCTTAACAAAACCGAATCGACAGCGGACACAGCAGGCGAAAAAATTGATAGCTCCGTAAAAGACGTCGGTAATTTCATGGATGACAGCAGTATCACGGCGAAAGTGAAAGCCGCCCTGGTCGATCATGACAATATCAAGAGTACCGATATCTCCGTGAAAACCGACAAGAAAGTGGTAACGCTCAGTGGCTTTGTTGAAAGCCAGGCGCAGGCCGAACAGGCCGTAACTGTCGCAAAAGGCGTGGAAGGGGTTTCTTCTGTGAGCGACAAACTTCATGTGCGTAACGGGTCTGATAAATCTGTCAGCGGTTATGCAGGCGATACTGCGACCACTAGCGAAATTAAAGCTAAACTTTTAGCTGATGACATCGTCCCTTCACGTCACGTGAAAGTGGAAACCACTGAAGGTGTTGTACAGCTATCCGGTACCGTGGAATCGAATGCACAGTCTGCTCGAGCCGAAAGTATCGCTAAAGCAGTTGATGGCGTGAAAAGCGTCAAAAACGACCTGAAAGTGAAGTAACAGGGCATATAGAAACTTTCTCCTTCGGTGTAATGCCGGGGGAGTAGGTCAGCAACATCGTTACTCAATATCGCCAATGAGTGTGTATCTGGCACTCATCCAGAAGCGATTCGGGTTCATTATGGTTAAGGAGAAGCTTATGTTTCGTTGGGGCATTATTTTTCTGGTCATTGCGTTGATTGCAGCAGCACTGGGTTTTGGTACTCTCGCGGGTACTGCGGCAGGTGCAGCAAAAATTGTCTTCGTGGTAGGTATTATTCTGTTCTTGGTTAGCCTGTTTATGGGTCGAAAACGCCCATAGCAATATTTACGTGCTATAACATTTAGAGACAGACCAGAGAGCCAGTCTATTTAGACTGGCTCTCGCGTTTTTAAGCGACTAACAAATAACCAATATCTAATAATAAATATCCTTTAGATTAAGGAAAGCAGGGTGGGACAAAGAATACCCGTAACGCTCGGCAATATTTCGCCGCTTGCGCTTCCAAAGTTTCGTCCCGGAAAACTTGCCATTGTTTGTGAAGGTGGCGGGCAGCGTGGGATATTCACAGCCGGCGTGCTGGACGAATTTATGCGCGCTAATTTCAACCCGTTTGACCTCTTCTTAGGCACTTCTGCCGGTGCGCAAAACCTTTCAGCTTATGTTTGTAACCAGCCGGGTTATGCCAGAAGAGTGATCACTCGTTTTACTACAACTCGCGAATTTTTTGATCCTCTGCGCTTTGTGCGTGGCGGGCATCTCATCGATCTCGATTGGCTCGTGGAATCCACCTCAGCAAAAATTCCGCTCTCGATGGGCACTGCAGAAAAAATGTTTGAGTCTGGTAAAGCGTTCTATATGTGTGCTTGTCGCAGCGATGACTACACGCCGGGATATTTTTCCCCGGACAGCGGCACATGGCTGAATCTTCTGAAAGCCTCAAGTGCGATTCCTGGCTTTTACCGTAGCGGGGTTGAGATTGACGGCATCGGTTACCAGGATGGAGGAATAAGCGATGCGGTACCGGTGAGAGAAGCTGTGCGCCTGGGAGCCGATACTTTGGTCGTAATTCGCACCGTCCCTTCGCAAATGTATTACACACCTGAATGGTTTAAACGTATGGAGCGTTGGCTTGGCGACAGCAGCCTGCAGCCCTTATTAAACCTGGTACATCACCATGAAGCCAGCTATCGCGAGATTCAGAACTTCATTGAAAAGCCGCCAGGTAAACTGCGTATCTTCGAGATTTACCCACCGAAACCATTGATGAGCTCTGCATTGGGCAGCCGATTACACGCGCTAAATACCGACTATAAAACTGGACGTTTATGCGGACGTTACTTCCTCGCAACCATCGGGAAATTGCTCTCGGATAAGCCGCCAATAAAACGCCACCTTCCGCGTATTGTCGTTCCGGGGCCGGTGGTCGTTCCGCAAGCCGTGGTCACTGAGCCATTGTCTAAAGCGGTGATTGAAACACCAGAAGCTAACGACGCCACTTTCAATAACGAAGATACGGCGTGACGATGACGTTTTACGATACCCATTGTCACTTCGACTTTCCGCCGTTTAGCGATGATGAAGCCAACAGCATTGCCCTCGCGGCGCAAGCGGGCGTAACAAAAATCATTGTTCCGGCAATCGAAGCTGACCGGTTTAACACGGTACTTGCGCTGGCAGACAATTACCCGGCGCTATATGCCGCAGTCGGTTTGCATCCAATAGTGATTCACAAGCATCAGGATGCGTCTTTAGCGCTGCTTGAGCATTACCTTAAACAGCGGCCGGAAAAATTAGTGGCTATCGGTGAGATAGGACTCGATCTTTATATGGAAAATCCGCTTTTTGATAAACAAGAAGCGATGCTGGATGCGCAGCTAAAACTGGCAAAACGTTATGACTTACCTGTCATTCTCCATTCACGTCGCACGCACGACAAACTTGCCGCGCATTTGAAGCGTCATAATTTACCGCGCACTGGTGTGGTACATGGTTTTTCGGGGAGCCTGCAACAGGCCGAGCGTTTTGTGGCGATGGGTTACAAAATTGGTGTGGGTGGCACGATTACTTACCCACGTGCTAGCAAAACGCGAGATGTTATGGCGCGCTTACCCCTTAGCGCGCTGGTACTGGAAACGGATGCACCTGATATGCCGCTTAACGGCTGGCAGGGGCAGCCGAATCGCCCGGAACGCATTGTTAATGTTTTTCAGACACTTTCTACACTGCGTTCAGAATCTCCCGAAGTTATCGCGAATGCGATCATTAATAACTGCAATGAATTATTTGCAATGAAATAGTAAGTAACAAAATGTGACTTGGCTCACTTAATAAGACAAACGTTTCCGTGAATGTCTATAAATACGTGATTGCCATTCCATTTACTGGCCTCCCTGCCGTTATAATCCCGCCTCACTAAGGTTTTTTTAGCTCGCTTTCCTTTTTCATTCAATACACAGGGATTCTGTATGCAACTACTCATGGGATTGATCGGCATGATCGTTCTGCTGCTGATCGCCGTTCTACTTTCCAGTAATCGCAAAGCAATTAATCTGCGTACTGTTTTAGGTGCATGGATTATTCAGGTCGGTATCGGGGCGCTAATCCTGTATGTTCCGGTCGGTCGCCAGGTTCTGCTCGCTATGTCCGAAGGGGTCGCTAACGTAATTGGTTACGGTAACGCCGGTATTTCCTTCCTGTTCGGTGGCTTAGTTTCAGACAAAATGTTCGAAGTCTTTGGCGGCGGCGGATTTATTTTCGCACTGCGTGTCCTGCCAATTATTGTCTTCTTCTCCTCACTGATTGCTGTGCTGTACTACCTTGGCATTATGCAGTTTGTTATTCGTATTCTCGGCGGTGGTCTGCGTAAGATTCTGAAGACTTCCCGTACAGAATCTCTGTCTGCAACAGCAAATATCTTTGTTGGTCAGACTGAAGCTCCGCTGGTTGTTCGTCCTTATATCGCCACCATGACGCGTTCAGAACTGTTCGCTGTAATGTGTGGTGGTTTGGCTTCTGTTGCAGGTTCAGTACTGGCAGGTTACGCGCAAATGGGCGTGCCACTAGAGTACCTGATTGCCGCTTCATTTATGGCAGCCCCTGGCGGGTTACTGTTCGCCAAAATTATCCTGCCTGAGACCGAAACGCCAAACGACTCACCTGAACTGGACTCTTTGAAAAATGATCCCGACCGCCCGGCAAACGTGCTGGATGCTGCGGCATCAGGTGCAGCTTCTGGTATGCAACTGGCTCTGAACGTGGGCGCAATGCTGCTGGCGTTTGTTGCTTTAATTGCACTGCTTAACGGTATGCTTTCTGGCATTGGTGGTTGGTTCAACTATCCGCAACTGTCTATGGAACTGATTCTCGGCTGGGTGTTCTCACCGCTGGCATGGGTTATCGGTGTACCGTGGAGTGAAGCTAACGTTGCTGGTTCCTTCATCGGCCAGAAGTTAATCATCAACGAATTTGTGGCGTACCTGAACTTCGGGGAATACCTGAAAGATGACGCGACTGTAGCGGCAGCAGGTCTGCAAGTTCTGTCAGATCACACCAAAGCAATTATCTCCTTCGCTCTGTGTGGTTTTGCTAACCTTTCTTCTATCGCTATCCTGATTGGTGGACTTGGAAGCATGGCTCCAAACCGTCGTCATGATATTGCCCAGTTAGGTCTTAAGGCTGTAGCAGCAGGTACATTGTCAAACCTGATGAGTGCCACAATTGCCGGGGTCTTCCTGTCATTATAAAAAAGAGATGTTAAAATTATAACATCTCTGTGAAATCAATGGCTGGCGCTTGCGCCGGCCATTTTTTATATCTGGCGATGACTTTTCCGTTATCACTCGTTGTTAAATCACATATACTGTACAAATTATGTAATTTCATCGTGGCTTTTGTGAAGCTATCCGCAAAACCATCAGGGTTGTGAATGTTATAATTATAACATCGCAACTGATTCTATATCTTTTGTTGGAGAATGTTATGACCGATTTAACTGCAAGCAGCCTGCGCGCCCTGAAACTGATGGATCTGACCACTCTGAATGACGATGACACTAATGAAAAAGTGATCGCACTTTGTCATCAGGCAAAAACTTCAGTGGGCAACACCGCAGCTATTTGTATCTACCCGCGCTTCATCCCAATCGCGCGTAAAACTCTGAATGCTCAGGGCACACCTGATATTCGCATCGCGACGGTGACCAACTTCCCACACGGCAACGACGATATCGAAATCGCGCTGGCTGAAACTCGTGCAGCTATCGCTTATGGCGCAGACGAAGTTGATGTGGTGTTCCCATACCGTGCGCTGATCGCCGGTAACGAACAAGTTGGTTTCGAACTGGTGAAAGCCTGTAAAGAAGCCTGTGCTGCGGCTAACGTTTTGCTGAAAGTCATCATCGAAACTGGTGAGCTGAAAGAAGAAGCGCTGATTCGTAAAGCTTCTGAAATCTCTATCAAAGCAGGCGCTGATTTCATCAAAACCTCTACTGGTAAAGTGCCAGTCAACGCAACACCTGAAAGCGCACGCATCATGATGGAAGTTATTCGTGATATGGGCGTTGAAAAAACTGTTGGTTTCAAACCAGCTGGTGGCGTGCGTACTGCTGAAGATGCAGCGCTGTTCCTGTCTATCGCTGATGACCTGTTTGGTGCTGACTGGGCTGATTCGCGTCACTACCGCTTTGGTGCTTCCAGCCTGCTCGCGAGCTTGTTAAAAGCGCTGGGTCATGGCGACGGTAAAAGCGCCAGCGCTTACTAATCTCTTCCTTTGCGGCGGGCTCCCCGCCGCATTTCACCTGATGCACTCAGGGGGTTACCTTGTTCCTCGCTCAAGAAATTATTCGTAAAAAACGTGATGGCCATGCTCTAAGTGATGAGGAGATTCGTTTCTTCATTAATGGTATTCGAGATAACACCATCTCCGAAGGGCAGATTGCCGCACTGGCAATGACCATTTTCTTCCACGACATGACTATGCCTGAACGCGTATCACTGACCATGGCGATGCGAGATTCAGGAACCGTGTTGGACTGGAAGAGCCTTAACCTGAACGGCCCAATCGTTGATAAACACTCAACGGGCGGCGTGGGTGATGTGACGTCCTTGATGCTCGGCCCAATGGTGGCGGCATGCGGTGGTTACATCCCAATGATCTCTGGCCGAGGTTTAGGCCACACTGGCGGTACGCTCGATAAACTTGAAGCGATCCCAGGCTTTGATATTTTCCCGGACGATAACCGTTTCCGCGACATCATCAAAAATGTCGGTGTGGCGATTATCGGCCAGACAAACTCGCTTGCTCCGGCTGATAAGCGCTTCTACGCGACGCGTGACATTACCGCGACCGTAGACTCCATTCCGCTGATCACCGCGTCGATTCTTGCGAAGAAACTGGCAGAAGGCCTGGATGCGCTAGTGATGGATGTGAAAGTGGGCAGTGGCGCATTTATGCCAACTTACGAGCTTTCCGAATTGCTTGCTGAAGCGATTGTTGGCGTGGCAAATGGCGCGGGCGTTAAAACCACGGCATTGCTGACCGACATGAACCAGGTGCTGGCATCCAGCGCGGGTAATGCTGTTGAAGTGCGTGAGGCCGTGCAGTTCCTGACTGGCGAATACGTGAATCCACGTCTGCATGAAGTGACCATGGCGCTGTGCGTGGAAATGTTACTTTCCGGTAACCTTGCGAAAGACGACGCCGAAGCGCGTGCCAAACTGCAAGCAGTGCTGGATAACGGTAAAGCGGCAGAAGTATTTGGTCGTATGGTTGCAGCTCAAAAAGGGCCGGCAGACTTTGTCGAAAATTACGCGAAATACCTGCCAACCGCGGTTCTGAGCAAACCTGTATTCGCAGACCGTGCTGGTTTCGTAAATCAGATGGACACTCGTGCATTAGGTATGGCGGTTGTTTCCATGGGCGGTGGTCGTCGTCAGGCTTCTGATTCTCTGGACTACAGTGTTGGCTTTACCGACATGGCTCGTCTGGGCGAGAGTGTAGATACCTCACGTCCACTGGCAGTGATTCATGCAGCAAGTGAAGCTCAATGGCAGGAAGCGGCACGTGCTGTTAAAGCGGCAATTAAAGTTAACGAGACCGCACCGGCACAAACGCCAGATGTGTATCGCCGTATTAGCTAATTGCTGGCATACTGATCTGATCACTTTTTGAAACGCCTCCGGGCGTTTCAGGCGCAACGACGCAGGAGAAATTATGAAACGTGCATTTATTATGGTGCTGGACTCTTTCGGTATCGGCGCAACAGAAGATGCAGCAAAATTTGGCGATGTTGGCTCTGATACTTTCGGGCACATCGCAGAAGCTTGTGCCAAAGGCGAAGCAGACAAAGGCCGTAAAGGGCCACTGAATTTGCCAAACCTGACCCGCCTGGGTCTGGTGAAAGCCGCCGAAGGCTCTACCGGCAAAATCCCAGCAGGTATGGACGGTAATGCAGAAGTTATCGGTGCATATGGCTGGGCGCATGAACTGTCATCAGGTAAAGACACGCCGTCTGGCCACTGGGAAATCGCCGGTGTTCCTGTGTTATTTGACTGGGGTTACTTCTCTGATACGCAAAACAGCTTCCCGCAAGAATTGCTGGATAAACTGGTTGAGCGTGCAAACCTGCCAGGTTACCTCGGTAATTGCCACTCATCCGGTACTGTGATTCTCGATGAGTTGGGCGAAGAGCATATGAAAACCGGCAAGCCGATTTTCTATACCTCTGCTGACTCGGTGTTCCAGATTGCTTGCCATGAAGAAACTTACGGCCTCGATAAACTTTATGAGCTGTGCGAAATCGCACGTGAAGAGTTGACCGAAGGTGGCTACAACATTGGCCGTGTTATCGCGCGTCCGTTTATCGGCGATAAAGCCGGTAACTTCCAGCGTACTGGTAACCGCCATGATCTGGCTGTTGAACCGCCAGCACCAACCGTGTTGAAAAAACTGGTTGATGAGAAAAATGGTCAGGTTGTTTCCGTGGGTAAAATTGCGGATATCTATGCTGAAGTCGGTATCACCAAAAAAGTGAAAGCAACCGGTCTGGATGCGCTGTTTGACGCCACCATCAAAGAGATGAAAGAAGCGGGCGACGACACTATCGTGTTCACCAACTTCGTTGATTTCGACTCATCTTACGGCCACCGCCGGGATGTAGCGGGTTACGCTGCAGCTCTGGAACTGTTTGACCGCCGTCTGCCAGAACTGATGGAACTGCTGAAAGAGGACGATATTTTAATCCTCACCGCTGACCACGGTTGTGACCCAACCTGGCAAGGCACTGACCATACTCGCGAACACATTCCGGTGCTGGTTTACGGCCCGAAAGTGAAAGCCGGTTCTTTAGGTCACCGTGAAACCTTCGCCGATATCGGTCAGACGGTTGCTAGCTATTTCGGTACGTCTCCGATGGATTACGGTAAGAACATGCTGTAATACCCGTCATTCTTTGAGCCGCAGGGGTGTTGGCTGAAAAAGCTCACCTGCGACTCGAATTATTTAGGGTATATGGATTACAGATTTGGGTGAGATGTTTTATCCGCCCAGACGTTTACCTCTTCAAACAAGGATATAAATATGGCAACGCCACATATTAATGCTGAAATGGGTGATTTCGCAGACGTCGTTTTGATGCCTGGGGACCCGTTGCGTGCAAAACACATCGCAGAAACTTTCCTCGAAGATGTTCGTGAAGTGAACAACGTGCGTGGCATGTTGGGCTTCACCGGTACTTATAAAGGCCGCAAAATCTCTGTAATGGGTCACGGTATGGGTATTCCGTCCTGCTCCATCTACACCAAAGAACTGATCACCGATTTCGGCGTGAAGAAAATCATTCGTGTGGGTTCTTGCGGCGCGGTTCGTGCTGATGTGAAACTGCGTGACGTGGTTATCGGCATGGGTGCTTGTACCGACTCTAAAGTGAACCGTCTGCGTTTTAAAGACCACGATTTCGCAGCTATCGCTGACTTCGATATGGTTCGCAATGCCGTTGATGCGGCTAAAGCGCTGGGCGTAGACGCTCGCGTAGGCAACATCTTCTCCGCGGACCTGTTCTACACGCCAGACCCAACCATGTTTGACGTAATGGAAAAATACGGCATCCTGGGTGTGGAAATGGAAGCTGCAGGTATCTACGGCGTGGCAGCAGAGTTCGGTGCTAAAGCACTGACTATCTGTACTGTATCTGACCATATCCGTACTCACGAGCAGACGACTGCGGAAGAGCGCCAAACTACCTTTAACGACATGATCAAGATTGCTCTTGAGTCTGTGTTACTGGGCGACAAAGAGTAAGATTCAAAAGGGTGCTTCGGCACCCTTTATTGTTCATAGTATCTATTCACTCAAACCCCTTCATTCTCCTCGGCTTCCTTACCTTTCAAGTATATAGCGCTATAAATCTATTCAAGTATCTATTCAAGAATCTATTCTCATGAGCGCTCTGACTGATTTATTACTACACGGACCACAAACTGCAAACTCATTGCTGCAGCGTTTGGGTGTCAGCCAGGCGACGTTTTCACGTCTGGTAAATACTGAAAGTGATGTAATCAAAGCGGGGGCGGCCAGAGCGACTCAATATGCCCTGATCAGACCTGTGCGTCAGATTCGGCAGTTTCCATTGTGGCAAATAGATGATGCGGGGCAGGCCTGGCGTTTTGGTGACTTGTACCCCATCTGGCCGAGAGACATCTGGCTGGAAATGCTGATATTTGCACGGCAATTCTGGCTTGAGGCAAGCCAGAACCAAGAAATTAGCCAGGCGTTTCGCGAGCTATGCAGGGGGATGGCATTAGAACTTGATACCGTTGAGGCAAGCATTAAACGGCTCGCTTAGCGCACCGTCTGAGCAATCCACGTGCTCAACTCGCGTAATTCCGTTTCTTGTTCCGGAAAATCGGCAATCAACGTTTCACACTGCTGTTGCAACATATCGCTACGATACAAACAACCCTGCAAGCGCGCTGCCAGAGCTTCCAGCGGGGCCGGATTCAGGCTATCAGTGAAGATTTGCGTGCGCGTGATATGCCCTTTCTCAACGTCGAAATGCAGCTCAACACCGCCCCAGGTAAAACGCTGATCCAACAAATGGCTGAATGCAGGTGCCTGGCCGAAATTCCATTCCCAGCTGCTTTGGCGGGCAAAGATTTCCGTAAACCCAGGGAGGTCGGGCAGGGCATCAGGCGAGATATGTTCTGCTTCAACGCGCTCGCCGTAATAAGCAAAGAATGATTCGCGCACGGCATCGCAAATTTGCGCATGAGTCAGGCCCGGATGGATCTCGCCAAGATTGGTAACGCGGCCGCGTACTGAGGTAATACCTTTGGCCTGGAGTTTTTTCTCATCTGGATTCAGGTAGTTAGCCAGGCGGCTTAAATCTGCGTTGAGCAACAGCGTGCCATGGTGGAAGCCGCGATCCATGGTTTCTTTATACGCGGACCCTGAAACTTTGCGTGGCCCTTCAGCAGTGGCAACTTCCAGATCGTTGCGCCCGGAAGCAGTCGCGCTAATTCCCAGTGAATTGAGTGCATTCACCACAATGGCGGTAGATACGCTTTTATCGTATTCCGGCTTCCCGGCCATAAACGTGAAACAGGTATTCCCCAGATCGTGGAAAACCGCGCCGCCGCCACTGCTGCGCCTTGCCAGGCGCACGTTATCTTCTTCCATGCGACGGGTGTTGCACTCTTTCCACGGGTTTTGCGCCCGCCCAATAACTACGGTATCTGCGTTACGCCATAAAAAGAGTACGCGCTGGGTCGCGGGCATCTGGCGGAAAATACACTCTTCTACGGCCAGGTTGAACCAGGGATCGTAAGAGTCAGAAATCAGTAGTCGTAAGGTAGTCATCGTAGAGATCCTTTCTTATTTACGGCTTATTGTCAGCCTGTTCTTCCTCATCTTCTTTCACTTCGGTATTTGCAGTGAGAAGGAAAGGAGATTGCTGCCAGCGGGTGCGTTTTCCCTGCAAAAGGGTACGCGTCAGCACAATGCCAATTGCCAGTGCCAGCAACATCATCAGGCGCAAAATATTCGTGGTGTTATCCACCTGTTTAGCTTCGGTAGCGAGAGTGTGGGTATCAAGCGTGATTCGCAGATAGCCAACCGGCCCGTCTTTATCTTCAATCGGCTGAACAATTTGCTGATTAAAATAACTGCCTGCTTTTTTGCCATCCAGCGCCAGCCTGTCACGCACGCCAATTCCTTCACCTGCTCGCGCGATTTGGCCGCCGCTATCGTCATAAACGCCCGCATCGAGAATACGGCTATCTTGGGTCAATAACTTGAGGACGGCTGAAATCTTTTTCTCATCTGGGTTTTCGGATTTCATCAGCGGTGTCAGGTTGTAACTCACCTGGCGCGCCAAAGTTTTGGCCAGCTCTTCAAGCTGCACATTGCGGGCTTGTTGGTGGCCCTGGCTAAACCACGACGCTCCCTGCATCAGCGCGACTAAAAGTGCGAGGCAGATAAGCACAATCACTGCACGATGTAGCCTGAATTTCATTTTTGCCCGAGCCATAATGCACCTTAGGAAAATTGCCGATTTTACTGCGCAGTTTAATGTTGCCAGAAGCGGCTCTGACAAGGTAGCCTCATGCGTTGTTTTGTCCCGGCCTTTATCTTTATTCTGGAGTTATGATGCCAAATAGTCTGACCTGGTGCGACCTGCCGACCGATGTCTCTCTCTGGCCTGGGTTGCCGCTATCGTTAAGTGGTGATGAAGTCATGCCACTCGATTACCGTGCTGGCCGCAGTGGCTGGCTTCTGTATGGTCGGAATCTGAATAAAGAGTGCCTGAATCACTACCAACGTAAATTGGGTGCGGCGATGGTAATCGTCACCGCATGGTGTGTTGAAGACTATCAGGTTATTCGCCTGGCAGGTTCATTAACACCGCGAGCAACTAAGCTTGCGCACGAGGCTGGGCTGGATGTCGCACCGCTGGGTAAAATCCCACATCTTCGCACGCCGGGTCTGCTGGTGATGGACATGGATTCCACCGCCATTCAAATCGAGTGCATTGATGAAATCGCCAAACTGGCGGGCACCGGTGAAATGGTAGCGGAAGTGACGGAGCGCGCGATGCGTGGCGAACTCGACTTCGCGGCAAGCCTGAAGCAACGTGTTGCGACCCTCAAAGGAGCAAATGCTTCTATTTTGCGCCAGGTACGTGATGAACTGCCACTGATGCCAGGACTGACTTCTCTGGTGCTTAAGCTTGAATCGCTAGGCTGGAAAGTGGCTATTGCTTCCGGCGGCTTCACCTTCTTTGCGGAATATCTGCGCGACAAACTGCATTTGCATGCAGTAGTGGCAAATGAGCTGGAAATTTGCGACGGCAAGCTGACGGGTGAAGTTATTGGTCAAATTGTTGATGCTCAGTTCAAAGCAGATACGCTCAAGCGCCTCGCGGATAAATATGAAATCCCTGTCGAACAAACTGTTGCGATTGGTGATGGCGCGAATGATTTACCGATGATTCTGTCTGCCGGGCTGGGTATTGCTTATCACGCGAAACCGAAGGTTAATGAGAAAACAGAAATCACCATCCGTCATGCTGATTTGATGGGTGTATTCTGTATTCTTTCAGGCAGTCTTATTCAGGAAGAACGCTAATGGCCAAAGCGCCGAAACGTGCATTTGTCTGCAACGAATGTGGTGCAGATTATCCTCGCTGGCAAGGGCAATGCAGCGCCTGCCAGGCGTGGAACACTATCACTGAGGTGCGCATTGCCGCCTCTCCGACAGTTGCGCGTAACGAGCGTTTATCTGGTTATGCCGGCAGTGCGGGCGTCAGCAAAGTACAAAAACTTTCTGATATCAGCCTCGAAGAACTGCCACGTTTTTCTACCGGTTTTAAAGAGTTCGACCGCGTACTGGGCGGCGGTGTGGTGCCGGGTAGCGCCATTCTGATTGGCGGTAACCCTGGCGCGGGTAAATCCACGCTGCTGCTGCAAACACTGTGCAAACTCAGCGAACAGATGAAAACGCTGTACGTCACGGGTGAAGAGTCGCTGCAACAAGTGGCGATGCGTGCGCACCGCTTAGGTTTGCCGACTAACAACCTGAATATGCTTTCGGAAACCGGCATTGAGCAAATCTGCATGATTGCCGAAGAAGAAGCGCCGAAGCTGATGGTAATCGACTCCATTCAGGTGATGCATATGGCCGACGTACAATCGTCGCCGGGCAGCGTAGCGCAGGTGCGTGAGTCTGCCGCTTACCTGACGCGCTTTGCCAAAACGCGCGGCGTGGCGATTATCATGGTCGGCCACGTCACCAAAGATGGTTCACTTGCCGGGCCAAAAGTCCTCGAACACTGTATCGACTGCTCGGTGATGCTTGATGGCGATGCCGATTCCCGTTTCCGCACCCTGCGCAGCCATAAAAACCGCTTTGGTGCGGTGAATGAGCTGGGCGTATTTGCCATGACGGAACAGGGTCTGCGTGAAGTGAGCAACCCTTCCGCTATCTTCCTGAGTCGTGGTGATGAAGTGACGCCCGGTAGCTCTGTGATGGTTGTGTGGGAAGGGACGCGTCCGCTGCTGGTAGAAATTCAGGCGCTGGTGGATCAATCTATGATGTCCAACCCACGCAGGGTTGCTGTTGGCCTGGAACAAAACCGTCTGGCGATTTTATTGGCCGTTTTGCACCGCCATGGCGGGCTGCAAATGGCTGACCAGGATGTGTTTGTTAACGTGGTTGGCGGTGTGAAAGTTACCGAAACCAGTGCCGACCTCGCGCTTTTACTGGCGATGGTTTCAAGTCTGCGCAACCGGGCTCTGCCACAAGATTTAGTGGTGTTTGGTGAGGTTGGGTTGGCAGGTGAAATTCGCCCGGTGCCAAGCGGGCAGGAACGTATTTCTGAAGCCGCAAAACACGGTTTTAAACGGGCGATTGTGCCGCAGGCGAATGTGCCGAAAAAATTACCAGAAGGGATGCAGGTCTTCGGGGTGAAAAAACTTGCTGATGCGCTGTCGGTATTTGACGACTTATAATTGATACCCGTCATAATTCAGGTTGCAGCAGTGTTGGCTGCAACTCGAATGATTTAGGGTATATTTCCCATTTTGCAGGAGCAGGCAACATGTCGTCTTTTGAGTACCTGAAGACTGCTATTCGTCAGCAGAACGTTACGCTACAGCAAGTTGCAGAATCCTGCGGCATGACCAAGGGTTATCTTAGCCAGTTACTGAACGCCAAAATCAAAAGCCCAAGTGCGCAGAAACTGGAAGCATTACATCGTTTCCTCGGCCTTGAATTTCCCCGGCGTGAGAAAAAAGTGGGCGTTGTCTTCGGAAAGTTTTATCCGCTGCATACCGGCCATATCTACTTGATTCAACGCGCCGCAAGCCAGGTTGATGAGTTACATATCATCATGGGCTATGACGAAACCCGCGATCGTCTTCTGTTTGAAGACAGTGCCATGTCGCAACAGCCGACAACCGGTGACCGTCTGCGCTGGTTGCTTCAGACCTTTAAATACCAGAAAAACATTCGCATTCATTCATTTAACGAAGAAGGGATGGAGCCGTATCCACACGGTTGGGATGTCTGGAGCCGCGGCATCAAAGCTTTTATGGAAAGCAAAGGCATAAATCCTGACTGTATCTACACCTCTGAAGAGAATGATGCACCACGTTTTATCGAACAGCTCAGTATTGAAACCGTGCTTATTGATCCGAAACGCACATTTATGAATATCAGCGGTGGGCAGATCCGCGAAAACCCGTTCCGCTACTGGGAATACATTCCAACTGAAGTGAAACCGTTCTTTGTCCGAACCGTCGCGATTCTGGGCGGTGAGTCGAGCGGTAAGTCGTGGATGGTGAATAAGCTCGCCAACATTTTCAACACGACCAGCGCCTGGGAATACGGGCGTGACTATGTCTTTTCCCATCTGGGTGGCGATGAGATGGCATTGCAATATTCTGACTATGATAAAATTGCGATTGGCCATGCTCAGTACGTTGATTTTGCAGTTAAATATGCCAATAAAGTCGCTTTTATCGATACTGACTTTGTTACCACTCAGGCATTCTGCAAAAAATATGAAGGGCGTGAGCACCCATTTGTGCAGGCGCTGATTGATGAGTACCGCTTTGATCTGGTGATTTTGCTGGAAAACAATACTCCGTGGGTAGCCGATGGCTTGCGTAGCCTGGGCAGTGATACCGACAGGAAATCGTTCCAGAATCTTTTGGTGTCGATGCTTGATGAGAACAACATCAGCTACGTTCATGTAGAAGAACCTGACTACGATTCGCGTTTCTTGCGCTGTGTTGATTTGGTGAAGAACATGATTGGCGAGCGGGGATAATCGGGCTTGTCAAAAAAGGGGGCGCATTAAGCGCCCCATTTTTATTACTTCGTTACGCGCTTGTACTTAATACGCTTAGGTTCCAGCGCATCCGCACCCAGGGTGCGTTTCTTGTACTCTTCGTACTCAGTAAAGTTGCCTTCGAAGAATTCCACTTTGCCTTCATCCTGGTAATCCAGAATGTGCGTGGCGATACGGTCCAGGAACCAACGGTCGTGCGAGATAACCATTGCACAGCCTGGGAATTCCAGCAGGGCGTTTTCTAACGCGCGCAGGGTTTCGATATCCAGGTCGTTTGTTGGTTCATCGAGCAGCAGTACGTTGCCGCCAACTTGCAGTAATTTTGCAAGGTGCAGACGACCACGCTCACCACCGGACAACTCACCGACACGTTTACCCTGGTCGACGCCTTTGAAGTTAAAGCGACCAACGTACGCACGGCTTGGCATTTCGGTGTTACCGACACGCATGATGTCCTGGCCGCCGGAAACTTCTTCCCACACGGTTTTGCTGTTGTCCATTGCATCACGGAACTGATCCACAGACGCCAGTTTGACGGTTTCGCCCAGTTCAATGGTGCCGCTATCTGGCTGTTCCTGGCCAGACATCATACGGAACAGGGTAGATTTACCCGCGCCGTTCGGACCGATGATCCCGACAATTGCACCTTTCGGTACAGAGAATGTCAGGTCTTCAATCAGCAGGCGGTCGCCGTAGGATTTACGCAGATTGGTAACCTCAACGACTTTATCGCCCAGACGTGCGCCTGGTGGAATAAACAGTTCGTTGGTTTCGTTACGTTTCTGATATTCAGTGTTATTAAGCTCTTCAAAGCGAGCCAGACGCGCCTTGCCTTTGGACTGGCGGCCTTTCGCACCCTGACGTACCCACTCCAGCTCTTTCTCGATGGATTTACGGCGAGCCGCTTCCGAAGAGGCTTCCTGAGCCAGACGTTCGTCTTTCTGCTCAAGCCAGGAGGAGTAGTTACCTTCCCACGGAATACCTTCACCGCGGTCAAGTTCCAGAATCCAGCCTGCAACGTTATCGAGGAAGTAACGGTCGTGGGTAATCGCCACAACAGTGCCTTCGAAGTCGTGCAGGAAGCGCTCGAGCCACGCCACGGATTCAGCATCCAGGTGGTTCGTTGGTTCGTCGAGCAGCAGCATGTCTGGTTTTTCGAGCAGTAGGCGGCACAGTGCTACACGGCGGCGTTCACCACCGGACAGGTTAGCAATTTTCGCATCCCAGTCAGGCAGACGCAGCGCATCAGCAGCACGTTCTAGTTGCACGTTCAGGTTGTGACCGTCGTGTGCCTGAATGATTTCTTCAAACTTACCCTGTTGGGCAGCCAGCTTGTCGAAATCGGCGTCCGGCTCGGCGTATTTAGCATACACTTCGTCGAGGCCTTTCAGGGCATTAACCACTTCAGCCACGGCTTCTTCAACCGACTCACGGACGGTATGTTCAAGGTTGAGTTGCGGTTCTTGCGGCAGATAGCCGATTTTCAGTCCTGGTTGTGGACGAGCTTCGCCTTCGATGTCGGTATCAATGCCGGCCATAATGCGCAGCAGCGTGGATTTACCGGAACCGTTCAGACCCAGTACGCCAATCTTGGCGCCAGGGAAGAAACTAAGAGAGATATTTTTCAGGATATGACGTTTCGGCGGAACAACTTTGCCGACTCGATGCATGGTATAAACGAATTGAGCCACAGTGCGACTTCGCCTCTTTTTCGTGATTTAAGATGGTTCGTATCAAAGGCGAAGTGTAGCCGTTTTCAGCAGGTAATCCCAGCAGGGGAAGTAGGATGTGTTACCCGAAACACTCTGGACAGTGTTATACCCAAAATAACGTGCTCTGGCGTGGCGAAACAGCAATAGCAGAGTTAGCATGAAGTAACTAATGGCGGCATGATGCTGCCTGTAAATATGTGAGGAGAACTTGTGGGGAAAGCCAAACAAGTCGCGGGACAATTGCTGGTGGCAATTGTAAGCCTTGCGGCATTAACTCATGCAGTTCGTGCGGATTCGCTCGATGAGCAACGCAGCCGATACGCACAAATCAAACAAGCGTGGGATAGCAAGCAAATGGATGTGGTGCAGCGAATGATGCCCACGTTGCAGGATTATCCTCTCTATCCTTATCTCGAATATCGCCAGATTACAGATGACTTAATGAATGAGCCAACGCTTGTCGTTAGTCGCTTTATTGAGGCAAACCCAACACTGCCGCCAGCCCGCTCCCTGAAGTCACGCTTTGTGAATGAACTCGCCCGTCGTGAAGACTGGCGTGGCTTGCTGGCATTTAGCCCTGAGCAGCCGGGCACGACTGAATCTAAATGTAATTATTACTACGCGAAATGGAACACCGGCCAGACGGATGACGCATGGGCGGGAGCAAAAGATTTATGGCTGACCGGGAAGAATCTGCCGTCAAGCTGTGACCGTTTATTCTCGGCGTGGCGCTCTTCAGGGACACAAGATCCGTTGGCCTATCTGGAGCGTATTCGCCTGGCGATGAAAGAGGGCAATACCTCGCTGGTCAACAACCTCGCAAGCCAAATGCCTGCGGATTATCAGACCATATCCAGCGCGCTAATAACTCTGCAAAACAATCCCAATTCGGTGCTGACTTTTGCGCAAACCGTGGGTGCAACAGACTTTACGCGTCAGGCTGCGGCAATTGCTTTTACTCGAGTGGCCCGGGATGACGTAGAAAATGCGCGCATGATGATCCCTTCACTGGTGCAAGCGCAGCAACTTAATGACTCTCAGGCTCAGGAGCTTAGAGATACCGTCGCCTGGCGTTTGATGGGCAATGATGTTACGGCCGAACAGGCTGCATGGCGCGATGATACCATTATGCGTTCAGAATCCACGACGCTAGTTGAGAGACGTGTACGTATGGCGCTGGGAACGGGCGATCGTACTGGCCTGAATACCTGGCTTGCGCGTTTACCGATGGAAGCCAAAGAGAAAGATGAATGGCGCTATTGGCAAGCAGATCTATTGTTGGAACGAGGCCGGGATGCGGAAGCCAAAGAGATTCTGCATTCTTTAATGCAGCAACGCGGATTTTACCCAATGGTGGCAGCCCAGCGTTTAGGGGAAGACTACCCGTTGCGTGTAGACAAAGCGGTAGCGGTGAATCCTGCGCTGGTCCAGGGGCCAGAAATGGCACGAGTGCGCGAGTTAATGTACTGGCAGATGGATAACACTGCGCGCAGCGAATGGGCTAATTTAATCACCAGCCGCAGCAAACCAGAGCAGGAAGGATTGGCACGTTACGCGTTTGATCAAAACTGGTGGGATCTTAGCGTACAGGCAACGATCGCCGGGAAGCTCTGGGATCATCTGGAGGAACGTTTCCCTCTGGCGTATAAGGATGTTTTCTCTCGTTATGTTAGCGATAAAGATATCTCGCAAAGCTATGCAATGGCGATTGCGCGTCAGGAAAGTGCCTGGAACCCGAAAGTGAAATCACCTGTTGGAGCCAGCGGCTTGATGCAAGTTATGCCCGCTACGGCTGCGCATACTGTGAAAGTCTTCAACATTCCAGGTTACAGCAGCCCCTCTCAGTTACTCGACCCTGAAACCAATATCAATATTGGTACCACGTATTTGCAGTCCGTCTATCAGCAATTTGAGAAGAACAGGATCTTCTCCTCAGCTGCTTATAATGCGGGGCCGGGTCGAGTCAGAACCTGGCTTGGTAACAGTGCCGGTCGCATCGATGCAGTTGCGTTTGTTGAGAGTATTCCCTTCTCTGAAACGCGCGGATATGTGAAAAACGTGCTGGCTTATGATGCGTATTATCAATACTTCATGGGTAAATCCGCACCGTTGCTGACGGACACTGAGTGGCAACGCCGTTATTGATTTTGGGGTGTCCATGTTATGCTATCGTACTAGTTAATTAGTATGAAGTAGGGTGGCATAACATGACTCAGCACTCTCAATACTCGGCAGAACATGCCGAACAAAGCAATCAAGAGTGGCTCCGCTTTGTGGAGTTACTACAGCAATCGTTCGATAAGCAGTTGCATATGCCGTTGTTGATGTTGCTACTGACACCAGACGAACGCACAGCCCTTGGGACTCGTGTCAGAATTGTCGAAGAGTTACTGCGCGGCGAGATGAGTCAGCGTGAGCTTAAAAATGAACTAGGTGCGGGGATTGCGACTATTACCCGTGGTTCAAATAGCTTGAAATCTGCTCCACCAGAGCTGCGTGCATGGCTGGAGCAGGAATTATTGAGCGCTAAAGGTTAACGATAAACGTCGTTATGAAATGGGCTCAACGCCAGAATAACCGCCTGGTGGTAAACGCTACTGCGAGTCAATTTCCCGGCGGTGAACACGCCAATCGCACCCTCTTTACGGCCAATTTTATCGATACCGGTATAGGCAGACATCACAGGCCCTAACGCTTCGCCTGCACGTACTTTTTCAAGAATGATGTTGGGAAGTGGGAGCGTTGCTGAACGGGCTTCGCCACGCTTATTTTGGTTTTCAATCACTACCCAACTGAATGTACTGTCATCATCAATTCCTGCCTCAACTGCCACCCAAAAATCAGCTTCCGGACGCACCTGACGGGCGTTCATAATTCGGCATCGTGCGCCAGTTCGCGTTTCATGGTTTCCAAATGGCTGTTCAGGCACACCACTATCGACGGCGACGGGTTCAATATGGCAGCATCCCTCCCCATAGATATCGTCGAATGCCTGGTGAATTGCCTGAATTTTGGCTGGATTAGTTGTTGCGCAGACGACATGGTACATAATCAGTGAAACTCTCAAGAAATTGTTGCCGCAGTATAACGGAAAAAACGCATGTTACAGGTATACCTTGTTCGCCACGGCGAAACGCAGTGGAATGCGCAACGCCGCATTCAGGGCCAGTCAGACAGTGCGCTGACTGAAAAAGGAGAACGCCAGGCCGAGCAGGTGGCCGAGCGGGTTAAAACGCTAGGCATTACTCATGTGATTGCCAGTGATTTGGGGCGCACGCGCCGCACCGCTGAGATAATTGCGCAGGCATGTGGTGTGGATGTCACGCTGGATGCGCGTTTACGTGAGCTGGATATGGGCGTGCTAGAACGCCGTAATCTGGACACGCTAAGCGAAGAAGAAGAGAGTTGGCGTCGTCAGTTAGTTAATGGCACTGCTGATGGGCGTATTCCCGAAGGGGAAAGCATGCTCGAGATGAGTGAGCGTATGCACGCGGCTTTGAATGCTTGCCTGGATTTACCCGCTGGCAGTCGCCCATTGCTGGTTAGCCACGGTATGGCGTTAGGCTGCCTGGTGAGTACGATTCTGGGGTTACCGGCCTGGGCTGAACGTCGCTTACGTTTAAGAAACTGTTCGATTTCCCGTGTTGATCACCAGCAAAGCCCGTGGTTGGCTTCCGGCTGGGTGGTTGAAACGGCAGGGGACATTTCTCATCTGGATGCCCCTGCGTTGGATGAACTTCAGCGTTAGTTAACGACGTACTGGGATCAGATACTCACATCTGATCTGCATCGGACGGTCATGAACACGCGCTTCTTCTTGCGGGAAGAAGCGTTCAATATCCTGGCCTTTGCGACGAGTCAGATTCAGAGACGGCATGCAGGTTCCATAAATGGTCAGGATAAACTCCTGTAAACCCGTGCCCGGTCCTTCATAGTCGAACTGCACGTAATCCCCACCTTCCAGGCTGACCGGATGAGAGTCGGGTAAGAACCCATTTGCCATTTCAGGTGTTAACGCCGTGGTATAGAAGACTTCTTGTTCGTCGTCTTTCTCGATGCTTGGGCGCGGCTCATGCAGACCATACAATACGCGCGGCAGTGTCGGAGAATTCCCGAGGAACTGTGTCCAGAACTGGATACGCATTTCATTACGGAAATCAGAGATTTGCTCAAGCGTGCAGCTGTAACTTTGCGTGACCCCCACCAAATGTGTTTTTGGCAGAGTGATAAATTGCGCTTGAGGAAGAGTAAACTCATCTAAACGCAGCGGCGGACGCATACCGAAAGCGCTCCAGTCAGGTGAGCGACGATAGAGTGCCGGTGTTTGGGCAAATTGCTTTTTGAAGGCGCGAGTGAATGTCTGCTGAGAATCAAAGCGATACTGCAAAGCAATATCAAGGATAGGTCGAGCGGTTAGACGCAACGCCACAGCTGACTTTGATAAACGACGTGCGCGGATGTATGCACCGATGGCATGACCCGTAACATCTTTGAACATCCGTTGTAGATGCCACTTGGAATAACCTGCTTTTGCCGCCACATTATCAAGAGACAGTGACTGATCCAGATGGCCTTCTAGCCAAGTTAATAGATCGCGAATGATCCCTGTCTGATCCATATAATATCCTCATCCTGGCACGGTGAGTGCCGTCAATGTGGGCGATGATAGCACTTTTTGTTTGCATGACATTCAGAGTTTTTTTTAACAAGACGTGCCAAAATCAGTTACTCATTCGAACAATTTTATTAATAACGTGATATTTAACGGTTTTTTAGCCCAAGGTGTGAATAGTCGCTTAAGGCAATCTTAACTAATGGTAACAATATGAAATATAAAGTTTTAGTCGCGCTTAGTTCGTTGCTATTTATTTCACTGGGTGTCCAGGCGGAAGAAATTGGCTCAGTTGATACCGTTTTCAAGGTGTTTGGCCCTGACCATAAGATAGTTGTTGAGGCATTTGACGATCCGGATGTTAAAAACGTCACTTGCTATATAAGCCGTGCAAAAACGGGTGGTATTAAAGGTGGGCTAGGACTCGCAGAAGATACTTCAGATGCGGCGATTTCTTGCCAGCAAGTTGGGCCAGTAGAGCTAAGCGAAAAAATTAAAGCGGGTAAAACTCAGGGTGATGTTGTGTTCCAGAAACGGACATCATTGGTGTTCAAGAAACTGCAAGTCGTGCGTTTTTATGATGCTAAACGTAACACTCTGGCCTATCTGGCGTATTCCGACAAAGTGGTTGAAGGTTCACCAAAAAATGCGCTGAGTGCGGTGCCAATTATGCCGTGGAAGTAACAGGGAGCACGCGATGAGCCAGGCCACTATCTGGTTAGTTGAAGATGAAACCAGTATTGCTGATACGTTGATCTACACGTTACAGCAAGAGGGGTTTTCCGTGCGTGCCTTCGATCGCGGCTTGCCTGTGCTGGACGCTGCACATCAAGAACGCCCGGATCTGGCTATTCTGGATGTTGGCCTGCCTGATATTAACGGCTTTGAATTATGTCGCCGCCTGCTGGCTGATTACCCGGATCTACCGCTGCTGTTTCTTACCGCGCGCAGTGAAGAAGTCGATAGGTTGATTGGCCTTGAGATTGGCGCTGATGATTACATCGCCAAACCGTTTTCCCCACGTGAAGTTTGCGCGAGGGTGCGAACGGTGCTGCGTCGCCTGCAGAAACAACGGCAGGCTTTAGCCGGGAGCGCCCTGCGGATTGGCCTGTTCGAGTTCAATGAAATGGCCGCGCAGATCTCCTGGTGCCAGCAGCCATTGCTGCTGACGCGTTACGAGTACCTGCTACTGAAGACTTTTTTACAGTGGCCGGGTCGAGTATTTTCCCGCCAACAATTGATGGATCTGGTATGGAGTACTGCCGAAGAAAGTTTTGATCGCACGGTCGATACACACATTAAAACGCTGCGTGCCAAACTGCGGGTGATCAACCCCGATCTTTCACCGATCAACACGCATCGTGGCTTAGGCTACAGTCTTGGTGTTAATTAATGCGCATCGGGATGCGCCTGCTGCTGGGCTATTTTTTGATTGTGGCGATTGCGGCCTGGTTTGTGTTGTCTATCTTTTTACAGGAAGTTAAGCCAGGCGTTCGACGCGCAACGGAAGGCACCCTAATTGATACCGCTACGCTACTGGCCGAATTTGCTAAAGCCGATATGCTGGTGGGAAATGCACAAAACGGCCAGCTCGCGCAGGCGTTTTCCCGGCTTAATCAACACTCCTTCAAGGCCAATATCAGTGGCATTACCAAATCCAAAAATGAATACCGTGTTTATCTAACTGATACGAAAGGCATCGTTTTATTTGATTCCAGCGGCAAAGCAACTGGTGAGGATTACTCGCGCTGGAACGATGTCTGGCTGACGCTACAGGGTAAATACGGTGCACGCAGCACGCCGGTACACGCTAACAACCCTGAAAGCACAGTGATGTATGTGGCCGCACCCGTGCGCGACGGGAAAAACATCATTGGTGTGTTGAGTGTTGGTAAGCCAAACAGCGCAATGGACCCGGTTATACGCCGCAGTGAGCGGCGCATTCTGTGGGCGGGCATTGCATTACTGGGCATCGCTTTGCTGATTGGTTTCGGGTTTGTGTTGTGGATTAACCGGGCCATTGGGAAACTGGTTCGCTATGCAGACTCGGTCACGACCGAGCACCCTTTACCGCTACCTAAACCGGGCAGTAGCGAATTGCGTAAATTGGCGTTGGCGCTAGAAAGTATGCGGCTGAAACTCGAAGGGAAAACGTATATAGAGCAGTACGTTCATGCCCTTACTCATGAGTTGAAAAGCCCGATGGCGGCGATTCGTGGTGCGGCAGAAATTTTACGTGAAGGCCCGCCGCCAGAAGTTGTGGAGAAGTTCTCTGCGAACATTCTTCAGCAAAATCTGCGCATGCAGCAGCTGGTCGATAATCTATTACGCCAGGCGAAACTGGAAAGCCGGGTTGAAATCACGGCTCAACCGATAAGTCTGGCAGTGCTATTTTCCTCGCTATGCGAAAGCCGCGAAGTGCTCGCCCGCAGTAAACAAATCTCGCTAAGAATCGATAAAAATGTTCCCGAAGAACTTACCGTGGATGGTGATCCAGCTTTGCTTGAGCAAGCTGTTGGGAATTTGCTGGATAATGCGCTCGATTTTACTCCACCCGCTGGGGAGGTGGTTTTAAGTGTTGAACAGAATATTGGACAGACTACTATTCTGGTTTCTGATACAGGAAGCGGGATACCTGATTATGCAAAAGAACGCGTATTCGAACGTTTTTACTCATTGCCCCGCAGCAACGGGCAAAAAAGCAGTGGCTTAGGACTGGCATTTGTCCGTGAAGTCGTACGTTTGCATCGTGGAACCATAACTCTTGAGAATCGTCCTGAAGGTGGTGTGCAAGCTCGATTAGCATTGCCTGAAAAATAACTCCCGCACTTCACCGTCCCTTCACATAACTTCATTTAGCCCCCACAAACGCTCGCTATCCTCGGCCCATCAAAAATGGAGGGGATTATGTTTAAATCTGCGTTGTTCTGGAAAGTCATGACCTTGCTAGGATGTATGGTGGTGTTGTTGATTCCATTAAATATGTTGAGTTCGTTAGTTAATGAACGCAGCAGTTATCGGGATGATGTTGAACAGTCACTGCGCCAAAGTGCCAGTGGCCCGCAAACAATTACTGGTCCACTGATCGCCATCCCCATAACGGAGCTAACGACCGTTATGGAAGACAATAAAGAGATTAAGAAAGAGCGCCGGTTCATTCGTTACTACCTGCCGGAGAACTTGAGTATTGTGGGGAAGCAAACCGTTGAACCACGTCATATCGGTATTTATGAGGGGCAAATCTGGCGCACGGCTATCACGCTAAATGCTACGTTTAATCGCCAATTGCTCTCAAACGAGGTAGGTCCCGATACTCTTATTGGTACGCCATACGTGGTGCTGGCAGTTGGCGACTCACGCGGTATTGGCAAAGTGGGTGAATTGGATATCAACGGTGAGTCTTATCCGATTGAACCCGGTAGCAACCTGCCTGGAGTAGGGCAGGGGCTACATGCCATTCTCCCTGTAAAACGTCTTCAGGATGAGAAACTCACGCTGCGTTTTAACCTGGATTTGATGGGAACTAAACAGCTTGCTGTGGTGCCTGTTGGGCGTAATAGCCAGTTCAACTTAACCAGCAACTGGCCGCATCCTGGATTTATGGGCGATTTTTTGCCGCAGCAGCGGACTGTCACTGAGAGTGGATTTAGCGCCAGCTGGCAAAGCACCTGGTTTGCTAACAATTTGAACACCAGCTTCTATGATGGTCAGCTGATTGACGTCGATCGTCTGCCGGCCTTTAGCGTCACAGTAGCGAACCCGGTGGACCAATATCAACTGACTGACCGCGCCGTAAAATATGCCATCTTGCTGATTGGCTTGACGTTTATGAGCTTCTTCTTGCTGGAGACACTGACCGGACTGCGTGTTCACCCGATGCAGTATTTGCTGGTTGGGCTATCGCTTGTGATGTTCTATCTCGTTCTACTGGCTGTATCGGAGCACATTGGATTTAACGGAGCATGGCTGCTGGCGAGCCTGGTTTGTGCCGGAATTAACGGTTTTTACCTTAAGGCTGTACTCAATAGCGGCAAAGCGAGTGCGATGTTTACTCTGGGATTATTGATGCTGGATGCGGTGCTCTGGCAGCTGCTGCAGTCTGAAGACAGTGCTTTACTGCTCGGTACAGGCGTCCTTTTTGCAGCGCTCTCAGCCATTATGTTACTGACACGAAATATCGACTGGTACGGAATGAGAAGGAAAGTGCAGGTGCCAGAAAATGGCGAGATCCAGGAAGATCCGGAGCGGTTCCGCTTGTGGAAATAGATAGATAATCGAGACAAAAGAAAAGGGCGGATTAAAAATCCGCCCTTTCACATTCATGTTTGATTACAGGTTTATTCCTGTAAATCGCCGCAGAAGCGATAACCTTCGCCGTGAATCGTAGCGATGATTTCAGGTGTATCTGGGGTCGATTCGAAATGCTTACGAATACGACGAATTGTGACGTCAACAGTACGATCGTGTGGCTTCAGCTCACGGCCTGTCATTTTCTTCAGCAATTCAGCGCGGGACTGAATTTTCCCTGGGTTTTCACAGAAGTGCAGCATGGCGCGGAATTCGCTACGCGGCAACTTATACTGCTCGCCATTTGGACTGACCAATGAACGGCTGTTGATATCCAATTCCCAACCATTGAACTTGTAGCTTTCAACGGAACGACGTTCTTCGCTGATTGCACCCAGGTTCATAGTACGAGACAACAGGTTGCGCGCACGGATGGTTAATTCGCGTGGGTTGAATGGCTTAGTGATGTAATCATCTGCACCGATTTCAAGACCAAGGATTTTATCCACTTCGTTGTCGCGGCCAGTCAGGAACATCAATGCCACATTGGCTTGCTCACGCAATTCACGTGCGAGCAGCAGGCCATTTTTGCCTGGCAAATTGATATCCATAATGACCAGGTTGATGTCATTATCGGAAAGGATTTGATGCATTTCAGCGCCATCAGTCGCTTCAAAAACATCATAACCTTCTGCTTCAAAAATGCTCTTTAACGTGTTGCGTGTTACTAATTCGTCTTCGACGATAAGAATATGCGGGGTCTGCATGTTTGCTACCTAAAATTGCCAACTAAATCAAAACAGGAAGTACAAAAGTCCCTGACCTGCCTAATACATGCCAAAAATTAACATGCTGGGCGTAACATGACTAAAGTACGTAATTGCGTTCTTGATGCACTTTCCATCAACGTCAACAACATCATTAGCTTGGTCGTGGGCACTTTTCCCTCTGGACCCGACGGTGTCAAAAACGGTTGTTATCCTATACCATTTTAACAGCAACATAACAGGCAGGACCGCTTTAGACATCTGATAAAACTACGCTTCGTTGACATATATCAAATTCAATTGTAGCACGTTAACAGTTTGATGAAATCATCGTAGCGTTTTGCCACATTCCATCACAATATTTTAATAATATATATAGTTACATGAATTGATTAGTAAAGAACATAAATCAGATTGATGATGGTGTTAATGTTGTTTTTTTACCATTAAAAACAATTAGATAATGCTGTTTATTGCATGTTTTCTTGCTGGTCAAACCACCAATATGTATTCAAGGTGCTTATGATTCGCATTACATACATTTTATATATGAATGTTGCTTTAATGTAAATTTTTGATGCGTATTATCATTTGAAACTTGTGAATGTCCAATAACGGGCACTTTTTTTAAAGAGAGTTTTAATGCGTTTTATAATTATTCTGGTCGCACCCGCCAGAGCTGAAAATGTTGGTGCAGCAGCCCGAGCGATGAAGACCATGGGATTTGCTGAATTGCGTGTAGTTGATAGCGAAGCCGATCGACAACCTGAGGCACGCTGGGTCGCGCATGGTTCTGGCGATGTGCTCGATAATGCACAGCATTTTAATACGCTGGCGGAAGCCTTGCATGATGTCGATTTTACGATTGCAACCACTGCCCGCAGCCGCGCTAAATTTCATTACTACGCCACACCGCAACAATTGGTTCCATTACTTGAAGAAAAGCGTACCTGGGTAGGGACTGCGGCACTGGTGTTTGGCCGTGAAGATTCGGGGCTGACCAATGAAGAACTCGAACTGGCGGATGTTCTGACCGGCGTACCAATGGTTGCGGATTATCCATCGCTTAATCTTGGTCAGGCTGTAATGGTCTACTGTTATCAACTGTCAGCGCTTATGCAGCTCCCTGCGCCAGAACATGATGTGGTGGATGCTAAACAGCTAAGCGCATTGCGTTCTCGTCTCACTGCTTTGCTTGAGCGTGTTGAGGCGAGCAGCGACCAAAAAATGGTTGATTGGTTACAGCAGCGTCTTGGCTTGTTAGCGCAGCGAGATACGGCAATGTTGCACCGTTTGCTGCATGATATCGAAAAAAAACTGCCAGAGAATAATGCTGTAAACTGCTTTAATAGCAGTGAGGATGGGGTGTAATTCCCCCATTTTTTCAGCGTAATAAGCGCGGTTTTTGCTGCTTTTTCAGCGTTCAAAAGCTGTGCCACTAACAGTGGTAAAATTAAAAATAAATTGACTTAGGCCGTCGGATACTTTAGTCAATATAGGTAAATCATATTACGAGCACACAACATCCATGATTCGCATCAGCCCAATGACAACAATTATTACAACCACCATTACCACAGGTAACGGTGCGGGCTGACGCATACCAGGAAAAACGAAAAAAGCCCGCACCTAAACAGTGCGGGCTTTTTTTTGGACTAAAAACTCAAGGGTAATAATAAATGCGAGTGTTGAAATTCGGTGGTACTTCAGTGGCAAATGCGGAGCGTTTTCT
This sequence comes from Buttiauxella sp. BIGb0552, assembly GCF_004366275.1. NCBI lineage: Bacteria > Pseudomonadati > Pseudomonadota > Gammaproteobacteria > Enterobacterales > Enterobacteriaceae > Buttiauxella > Buttiauxella sp. BIGb0552. The sequence continues at coordinate 453,566 of NZ_SODY01000003.1, read as the reverse complement.
GCGTGTTGCCGATATCCTGGAAAGTAATGCCAAACAGGGGCAGGTTGCGACCGTGCTGTCTGCCCCGGCGAAAATTACCAATCACCTCGTTGCCATGATTGAAAAAACAATTGGCGGCCAGGATGCCTTACCGAATATCAGCGATGCAGAACGCATTTTCAGCGAACTTCTGAATGGTCTCGCAGATGCACAGCCGGGTTTCCCTGTCGTGCAGCTCAAGGGATTTGTTGAGAAGGAGTTTGCGCAGCTGAAGCATGTTCTGCACGGGATTAGCCTTTTGGGGCAATGTCCGGACAGCATTAACGCCGCTATCATCTGCCGTGGCGAAAAGCTCTCTATCGCTATTATGGCTGAATTGCTTAAAGCTCGCGGTCACAATGTGACGGTTATCAATCCGGTAGAAAAACTTCTCGCTGTTGGGCATTACCTTGAGTCTACTGTAGATATTACTGAGTCCACTCGTCGCATTGCTGCCAGCCGTATTCCGGCAGACCATATGATCCTGATGGCGGGCTTTACTGCCGGGAACGATAAAGGTGAGTTAGTCGTTCTGGGTCGTAATGGCTCTGACTATTCAGCGGCCGTGTTGGCTGCGTGTTTACGTGCAGATTGTTGTGAGATCTGGACTGATGTTGATGGCGTTTATACTTGCGACCCACGTCAGGTACCGGATGCAAGGCTTTTAAAATCGATGTCGTATCAGGAGGCCATGGAGCTTTCTTACTTCGGCGCCAAAGTTCTTCATCCACGTACTATTTCCCCAATTGCTCAATTCCAAATCCCTTGTCTGATTAAAAATACTGGTAACCCGCAAGCGCCAGGCACTTTAATTGGTGCAGAGAGTGATGAAGATGACCTGCCGGTTAAAGGCATCACTAACCTGAATAATATGGCGATGTTTAACGTTTCAGGCCCAGGGATGAAAGGCATGGTTGGTATGGCGGCACGCGTCTTTGCTGCTATGTCTCGAGCTGGAATTTCGGTGGTGTTGATTACTCAGTCATCCTCTGAATACAGCATCAGCTTCTGTGTGCCGCAGGCGGATTGCGTACGTGCGCGTCGTGCGATGGATGATGAGTTCTATCTCGAACTCAAAGAAGGTCTGCTTGAACCACTGGCGATCATGGAGCATCTGGCCATTATCTCTGTCGTCGGGGATGGGATGCGTACTTTGCGCGGTATTTCCGCTAAGTTCTTCGCAGCCCTTGCCCGCGCCAACATCAATATCGTCGCCATCGCACAGGGCTCTTCAGAGCGTTCTATCTCGGTTGTGGTCAGCAATGATGACGCCACCACAGGTGTGCGTGTGACTCACCAGATGCTATTCAATACCGATCAGGTTATCGAAGTGTTCCTGATTGGCGTCGGTGGCGTGGGTGCTGCACTGGTTGAGCAGGTGAAACGTCAACAGGCGTGGCTGAAGCAGAAGCATATTGACCTGCGTGTATGTGGCATTGCGAATTCGAAAGCGCTGCTCACCAATATTCACGGCCTGAATCTGGATAACTGGCAGGAAGAGTTGGCCCAGGCGAAAGAGCCGCTCAACCTTGGCCGCCTGATTCGTCTGGTAAAAGAGTATCACCTGTTGAACCCGGTCATTGTTGACTGTACCTCCAGCCAGGCAGTTGCTGACCAGTATGCTGATTTCCTTGGTGAGGGTTTCCACGTGGTGACGCCGAATAAAAAGGCGAACACTTCCACCATGAATTACTACCACCAGATGCGTAACGCGGCGGCAAAATCGCGCCGTAAGTTCCTTTATGACACCAACGTAGGTGCGGGTTTGCCGGTTATCGAAAACCTGCAAAACCTGCTGAATGCGGGTGACGAGTTACAGCGTTTCTCCGGCGTTCTTTCGGGTTCCCTGTCGTTTATTTTTGGCAAGCTGGACGAGGGCATGAGCCTTTCAGAAGCCACCAAAGTTGCCCGTGAAATGGGGTATACCGAACCCGATCCGCGTGATGATCTCTCTGGTATGGATGTGGCGCGTAAGCTATTAATTCTGGCGCGTGAAACCGGCAGTAATTTTGAGCTTTCGGATATCATCATTGAGCCAGTATTACCGGAGTCATTTGATTCTACAGGTGATGTCGAGTCATTTATGTCACGTTTACCGCAGATGGATGATGAGTTCTCTGCGCGAGTTGCAAAAGCCCGTGATGAAGGAAAAGTGCTGCGTTATGTTGGCGTTATTGAAGAAGACGGTAGTTGTAAAGTTAAAATTGATGCGGTGGATGGCAACGACCCATTGTATAAAGTTAAAAATGGCGAAAATGCGTTGGCCTTCTACAGCCATTATTACCAGCCTTTGCCGTTAGTCCTGCGTGGCTACGGAGCAGGGAATGATGTTACTGCTGCCGGTGTTTTCGCCGACTTATTGCGCACTTTGTCATGGAAGTTAGGAGTTTAAGATGGTTAAAGTATACGCCCCGGCTTCCAGTGCCAATATGAGCGTCGGGTTTGATGTTCTGGGCGCGGCCGTATCGCCGATAGATGGCTCGCTGCTTGGGGATTACGTGACTGTCGAAGCGGCAGACACTTTTAGTTTGAACAACATCGGGCGCTTCGCCAGCAAATTGCCAGACGAGCCGCGCGAAAACATCGTTTATCAGTGCTGGGAGCGCTTCTGCCAGGAAATCGGCAAGAATATTCCCGTGAAGATGACTCTGGAAAAGAGCATGCCGATTGGTTCCGGCCTCGGTTCCAGCGCTTGTTCAGTGGTCGCAGGCCTGATGGCGATGAATGAATACTGCGGCAAACCATTGAGCGATACGCGTTTACTGAGCTTGATGGGCGAGCTGGAAGGGCGCATTTCAGGCAGCGTTCATTATGATAACGTAGCGCCGTGTTTCCTCGGTGGCATGCAGCTGATGATTGAAGAAAATGGCATCATCAGCCAGTCTGTACCGGGTTTTGATGAATGGCTTTGGGTGCTGGCGTATCCGGGGATTAAAGTCTCTACCGCAGAAGCACGAGCCATTCTACCGGCGCTTTATCGCCGCCAGGATTGTATTAGCCACGGTCGTCATCTGGCGGGCTTCATTCACGCATGCCACACCCGCCAGCCACAACTTGCGGCAAAACTGATGCGTGATGTGATTGCTGAGCCTTATCGCGCTAAATTGCTGCCGCGCTTTAACGAGGCACGCCAGGCTGCTGCAGATATTGGTGCGCTGGCGAGTGGTATTTCGGGTTCCGGTCCAACTCTCTTTGCGTTGTGCGATAACACTGATACCGCACAACGCGTGGCTGACTGGCTCAGCCAACACTATTTGCAGAACCAGGAAGGTTTTGTACATATTTGCCGTCTGGATACGGCGGGCGCACGAGTTCTGGGATAACGCATGAAACTGTATAACCTTAAAGATCATAACGAGCAGGTCAATTTTGCCCAGGCGATTGTGCAAGGGTTGGGTAAGCAGCAAGGGCTGTTTTTTCCACATGATTTGCCGGAATTTGAACTGACAGAAATCGACGAAATGCTGAAGATGGATTTCGTCTCCCGCAGCAGCAAAGTTCTGTCTGCCTTCCTCGGTGATGAAATTCCGCAGGAAATCCTCGAAGAGCGCGTGCGTGCGGCCTTCGCCTTCCCTGCACCAGTTAAAAGCGTTGAACCGGACATCGGCTGTCTTGAGCTGTTCCATGGCCCAACTCTGGCATTTAAGGATTTCGGCGGGCGCTTTATGGCGCAGATGCTGACGCATATCAGCGGTGACAAGCCGGTTACGATTCTGACTGCAACGTCTGGTGATACTGGTGCTGCGGTTGCCCATGCATTTTATGGACTGAAAAACGTGCGTGTGGTGATTTTGTACCCGCGTGGCAAAATCAGCCCGCTGCAGGAAAAACTGTTCTGCACGCTTGGCGGTAACATTGAAACTGTCGCAATCGACGGTGATTTTGATGCCTGCCAGGCGCTGGTGAAACAAGCGTTTGATGATGAAGAGCTGAAAGTGGCGCTGGGGTTAAACTCTGCCAACTCCATCAACATCAGCCGTTTGCTGGCGCAGATTTGCTATTACTTTGAAGCGGTTGCTCAACTGCCTCAGGAAGCGCGTAACCAGTTAGTGGTTTCCGTACCAAGCGGTAACTTTGGTGATTTGACTGCGGGCCTGCTGGCAAAATCACTCGGCCTACCAATCAAGCGTTTTATTGCGGCGACCAATGCGAACGATACCGTTCCACGCTTCTTAGCTAACGGCGAATGGACCCCGAAAAAGACTGTGGCGACGCTTTCTAACGCCATGGATGTCAGCCAGCCAAACAACTGGCCGCGCGTGGAAGAGTTGTTCCGCCGTAAAACCTGGCGTTTGACCGATCTGGGTTATGCGACAGTGACTGACGAAACCACCAAAGCCACCATGCAAGAGCTGAAAGCGGTGGGTTATGTTTCTGAACCACACGCTGCCATTGCTTACCGTGCGCTGCGTGACCAGCTCCAGCCGGGCGAATACGGCCTGTTCCTGGGAACGGCGCATCCAGCGAAGTTTAAAGAGAGCGTGGAAGAGATTCTGGGCGAAACTCTGCCGCTGCCTGCAGAACTTGCTGAGCGTGCTGACTTACCGCTGCTCTCCCATAATCTACCAGCCGATTTTGCCGCGCTGCGCGAATTGATGATGAACAAAGCGTAATTGTCTTTCCGTTTATAAGGCAACGATACTCAGTAAAGCCGCTTGCTTAACCGCAAGCGGCTTTTTCTTTTCGTATATCGGAGTAAAAGCTTATGTGCAGTAGCCAGTTTTTCTCTCTGCTACTGCAATTGGCAGCCCGGTTCTTCGCTTTGGCTAACCACGCGTTTGAATGTTGGCAGCGGGCAATATCCTTCAGCCGTTTGGTCACTACAGCCAGGAATTTTTAGCTGCACACTTCCTGCGGGTTCCTTAAGGCTAAGCGGTGTTTGAGCGCGTAACTGCACGAGTGTCTGATACACCATGCTCACGCTAACGTATTGTTTCCCTGACTTATCGGCCAAACGCTCAAAGACTAAAGCGCCGCCCGGAGGGGTATTATCGGGTTGCCCAGGTAGCGTCCAGCGCATGTTGAGCATGCCTGCGATATTGGCAATATTAGTATCGTGCCCGGCAATAAACAGGATCTTATTGTCAGGTGAGATATCCGGTAGTTTGCTTACGTCGGCTTTCGGCTCCAGCGCATTGCTGATGGTCTGTAATAAAGGCGTTCCGTTATGTGCGGCGATGTAAGGTGTGCGCGCCATCAAATCAAACTGGGCGTTATGCAGTTTTAGTAGCGACGCCCACTCTTGCTCTGAATGAATATTCCCCCACGCCGCTAGCGGCATCCCTTGGGCATATTCCAGTAGGAAAATTTCAGCAAGCGTAGACGAAAGGCCAATGGCCCCGTCGAGAGCGACTTTGTTGCCATTATCTTTTATCGACAGCTTGCTCGGCATGGATTGCGCTAAATCACAGCTTTTATCCGCGCTGTGTTTCTGACACCAGGCAGACGTCGAAAAGTTGAGAGCCCTGTTCATCAAGGCCAGAGAGGGAATATAGCGCTGGTTCAGATTCTCAATGGGCGTTTGAGCTTCTTTTTCAACGGCCTGTTGGATTTGAGTTTTATCCATTGAACAGGTGCCCGCTTTCACCGGATGGAACAGCGGATCGGCTTTTTCAAGATTCTGTTGGTGGTGAATAGTTAAACCACATTGCGGGGCAAGTCCTGCCAGGAAAGCTTCGCCCGTTTTAAGCGTGCGTTGATCGACATCTGCCCAGACGTAAACTGAATTCGGTGTAGGGCAATTTTCCTGCGATAAAATGCCCTGTTGTTGAAACTTCTCGCGATAAAACCCGCCCATCAGGCTAATCAGATGCTCACCGCGTGGCGTGATATAACCCAGTTTTACTGGCCATTCGGGCCAGGTATTGGGTGTTACGTCGCGCATGGTCTGTGTCATTTTGGTGGGGGCTCGCACACCGTGGCGGCTGAGGATAACCACTTTTTCAACCTGGTAGCCTGAAGCGGGAGTGTCGTTGGCATATGCCGTCGAGCCTAATGAAAATATGGCGCTCAGTGCGACAGGCAGACCATTGCGAAGCGTTAGCTTTTGGCGTTTAAACGCAGGTATTGTCATCTACAGCCTCTTTATTTTTGGCGTGTTAAAGCTGGATCTTCAGTTCGACAAATATACTCCAGAAGCAAAGGGGTAACGTCGAGTTCGTCTCGTTGTTGTATTAGTCCACAAAAGAAAATCCACGCAGGCATATAAATTTAGTGACCAGAATCATGGAGGAATTGTGCAGGAAACAAGGAGGGAAAATGTAGGAATTCCCATTAAATGCGGGCTATTTGAGATTAGGATTGCAGAGAATAACAAGGCGGTATTATTCGGCATATGCTGGCTTCAGTAACCCATAACGGGCACGAATGCAGTAAGGAGTAACTTATGTTGAAATCAATTATTCTGGCCTTGTCGATTCTGGTCGTGGCTCCGCTGGCTGCACAGGCTTCAGAAATTACGCTAATTCCAGCGGTGAAGCTGCAAATTGGCGACCAGGATCGGGGCGGTAATTACTGGGACGGCGGCCACTGGCGGGATCGTGGCTGGTGGAACGACCACTATGAATGGCGTGATAACAGATGGCATCCGCATGACCATCATGACGAGCGCCATGATCATGACCACCATGATAAAGACCATCACGATAACGGCAACCACTATGGCCAATACAAACATCACTAAGCAAAACGCCAGCATTGCGCTGGCGTTTTGTTTTACTGCTCGTGGCGTTTAAACACTAATTCATTCTTAGTCGACATTGTTTCATCGAAGAAATAGCCGTCTGTGTTAAAGCCCGTGAGTTGCTCAGGTTTAGTCAGGCGATTTTGAATGATGTAGCGGCTCATCAGGCCACGGGCTTTCTTGGCATAGAAACTAATGACTTTAAATTTGCCATTCTTCTCATCAAGGAACACCGGCTTGTAGATTTCTGCATTGAGCTTTTTCGGTTTTACCGATTTGTAGTATTCATCTGAAGCCAGGTTAATCACAACATTGTCACCCTGAGCTTCCAGCGCCTGATTCAGTTTCTCGGTGATGGTGTCACCCCAGAAATGATACAGATCTTTACCCTGCGGGTTCTCAAGCTTAATACCCATCTCCAAACGATACGGCTGCATTAGATCAAGTGGACGTAATACGCCGTACAATCCGGAAAGCATCCGTAAATGCTGCTGTGCGAACTCGAAATCTGCATCGCTAAACTCTTCAGCCTGCAAACCTGTATACACATCACCTTTAAACGCCAGAATCGCCTGACGCGCATTTTGAGGGGTGAATTCCGGGTGCCATTCGTGAAAACGGGTTTCGTTCAGGGATGCCAGTTTGTCGCTGATATGCATCAGGGAGGAGATTTGCGGGGCGCTAAGTTTACGCGCCACGGCAATCAGTTGCTGAGAATAGTCCAGCAACTCGGGCTGTGTATAGCGATCGGTAGGGAGGTCGCTTTGATAATCCAGTGTTTTTGCAGGTGAAATTAGAATTAGCATATCTGTTCCTTGCCGATTAATGCCCACTACTTTAGCAAATTTACTGAAAGTATTAGCCGATGGTTGCGATTAGCGCCTGGTTTCAGGTGGTTCCGGATTGTCCCAGATACCCGGTGCCAGCTGGCTTTTAATTTCCGGAAAGCGATTTGGGTCGAAAACGGGTGTTTTACCTAATTTTAACTGCCGCAGGTAATCGATACTGAGATCGCGGGCGATAGGCGAAAGCAGCAGAATTGCCGTGAGGTTAGTGACAGCCATAAACGCCATTGCTACGTCTGCCATTTGCCAGACTAATGGCAATGGAGAAAGAGTGCCAAACATCACCATTACCAGTGCCAGGCAACGGAATAACACAGTAGCAAAAGGGCTTTTTTGTTGTAAAAACAGAAGGTTGTTTTCTGCATAGGCATAGTTGGCGACAATCGATGTGAATGCAAACAGCATAACAATGATTGCGATGAATCCAGTTCCCCACGACCCCACTACACTACTAAGTGCTTGTTGTACCAGCATTATGCCGTTCATATCAGGATTTGCCGTATCCAGAATGCCCGAAAACAGGATAATCCCGGCGGTGGCTGAACAGATGATTATTGTATCAATCAACACACCAAACATCTGCACCAACCCTTGTGATGCGGGATGTGGCGGCCATGTCGCGGCAGCGGCTGCAGCGTTAGGTGAAGAACCCATGCCCGCTTCGTTAGAAAACATACCGCGCTGAAAACCTGTGGTGATTGCCTGACTAATAGTGAATCCAAGAGCGCCTGATGCCGCTTCTTGCCAGCCGAATGCGCTTTTGAACACCAGCGAAACCACTTCAGGTAAACGCTCAATATTCATTGCCATGACGACCAGGCTCATCAACACCCAGATAAGCGCCATAAACGGAACCAACCATTGGGCGACGCGCGCGGTGCCACGCATTCCACCCCAAATAACACCGGCTGTTAAGACAACAAGCCCGATGCCAATCCAGGTTTTGGGAATGCCGAAAGCGTTATTCACGGCATTGGCGATGGAGTTCGCTTGCACCGCATTGAAGATCAAACCAAAGGCTATCATCAGAAAGATGGAGAACATCACCCCCATCCAGCGCATTCCCAGCCCACGTTCCATATACCACGCCGGGCCACCGCGATAATTGCCTTCGATATCGCGTGTTTTATAAAGTTGGGCAAGGGTGCATTCGGCAAAAGAGGTCGCCATTCCGAGCATGGCTACGACCCACATCCAGAAAATAGCACCAGGGCCACCGAGTGTAAGAGCAAGCGCCACGCCAGAAAGATTACCGCTACCTACACGTGCAGCGAGGCTTGTGCAAAGCGCCTGAAATGAGGATATTCCGGAAGAATCTTTATTTTTATTCGCCAGAATTATGCTTCGAAGCTGGGTCAAATAGCGGAATTGTACAAAACCACAGCGCCAGGTGAACCAAAGGCCTGCGCCGACTAACAAATAAATGAGGATAGAACCCCATAGTATCTCATTGATAAACAGAAAAAAATCTGCCATTAACATCCCTCGTTTGCATGCGTTGCGAGCACAGCTAATGCGCGGTGCTCGCGCATGATCCTTTAGATTGCAGGCAAATAATACACGGTATTTATCACTTTCGCGTTCAGTTCCTGCCGATGTGTTGCTGCGGTTGCACCTGAATTGCGTCGTGATATCATCAAGCCAGACCGGTTACATCCCCCTAACAAGTTACATCTAATGAGAAACACTATCATGACGGATAAATTGACCTCCCTGCGTCAGCTAACCACAGTAGTTGCGGACACCGGGGATATTGCGGCAATGAAGCTGTATCAACCGCAAGATGCCACCACTAACCCATCTCTGATCCTGAACGCTGCGCAAATCCCTGAATATCGCAAACTGATTGACGATGCGATTGCGTGGGCGCGCGAGCAGAGCAGTGATCATGCACAACAGGTTGTGGATGCGACTGACAAGCTGGCGGTGAATATTGGTCTGGAAATCCTGAAACTGATCCCAGGTCGTATTTCTACTGAAGTTGATGCGCGTCTGTCTTATGACACCGATGCCAGCATCACTAAAGCAAAACGTCTGATTAAAATGTACAACGATGCGGGTATCAGCAACGACCGTATCCTGATCAAACTGGCTTCTACCTGGCAGGGCATCCGTGCTGCTGAGCAGCTGGAAAAAGAAGGCATCAACTGTAACCTGACTCTGCTGTTCTCCTTCGCTCAGGCGCGTGCTTGTGCTGAAGCAGGTGTGTTCCTGATTTCTCCATTCGTGGGTCGTATCCTCGACTGGTACAAAACGAACACCGACAAGAAAGAGTACGCACCGCATGAAGATCCAGGTGTGGTTTCTGTTTCTGAAATCTACCAGTACTACAAAGAACACGGCTATGAAACCGTGGTTATGGGCGCAAGCTTCCGTAACCTGGGTGAAATCATCGAACTGGCTGGTTGTGACCGTCTGACCATCGCACCTGCTCTGCTGAAAGAGCTGGCTGAAAGCGAAGGTACGGTTGAGCGTAAACTGTCTTACACTGGTGAAGTGAAAGCACGTCCAGAGCGTATGACTGAATCCCAGTTCCTGTGGAGCCACAACCAGGATCCAATGGCAGTTGATAAACTGGCTGACGGCATCCGTAAGTTTGCTATCGACCAGGAAAAACTGGAAAAAATGATCGGCGACCTGTTGTAATCATTACGTGTGGCAGGCTCCGCCCTGCCACGCTTTTTAGTGTTTCACCTCTGTCTGCTGCTCCCTCCAACGTGTATCATTCCGTTAAGTTTTGAATCTCCGGGAATGATATGAATACCTTACGCATTGGCTTAGTTTCCATCTCCGACCGCGCTTCGAGCGGTGTATATCAAGATAAAGGCATTCCGGCGCTTGTTGACTGGCTGGAGCGCACCATAACGACTCCTTTCCAAATTGAAACGCGCTTAATCCCTGATGAACAACCGCTTATTGAGCAGGCGCTGTGTGAGCTGGTGGATGAAATGGCATGTCATTTGGTGTTAACCACTGGCGGCACAGGCCCTGCACGCCGCGATGTCACTCCTGATGCAACGCTTGCGGTTGCGGATCGTGTAATGCCTGGCTTTGGCGAGCAGATGCGCCAGATAAGCCTGCACTTTGTGCCGACGGCAATTCTTTCACGCCAGGTTGGAGTGATTCGCAAGCAGGCACTCATTCTGAATTTACCTGGGCAGCCGAAGTCAATTCAGGAAACCCTGGAAGGCGTAAAAGATGCTGACAACAAGGTGGTAGTGTCGGGTATTTTCGCAAGTGTACCGTATTGTATACAGCTATTAGATGGTCCTTACATTGAGACGGATAGCTCTGTGGTAGCAGCTTTTCGCCCTAAAAGTGCCATTCGCGATACAAACTCCTAAAACCAAGTTGTTTTCGGTATAAGATGTAGTCACTCTGGTATGTGGAGTGTGGTTCGTTATAGTGAATTTGCTTTACAGCAAAATGGAAACTAATAACCACACTCACTCTGGAAGCAGGCTCTTATGGCACAACAACTCAATTCAACACATCGCACCAGGCCCCTGAATCGTCAGGATTACAAAACCCTGACCCTTGCCGCTTTGGGTGGTGCGCTAGAGTTCTACGACTTCATCATTTTCGTCTTTTTTGCCACCGTCGTTGGAGCGCTTTTTTTCCCGGCCGATATTCCCGAGTGGCTTCGTCAGCTACAAACTTTTGGTATCTTTGCTGCAGGCTATCTGGCTCGTCCGCTGGGTGGGATCATCATGGCGCACTTCGGCGACCTGGTTGGTCGTAAAAAAATGTTCACCTTGAGCATTTTACTGATGGCGCTGCCAACGCTTGCGATAGGGATGCTGCCAACCTATGAAACGTTGGGTATCGCGGCACCTGTATTATTGCTGCTGATGCGCGTTCTTCAGGGGGCGGCAATCGGTGGTGAAGTGCCCGGAGCATGGGTATTTGTCGCAGAACACGTTCCCTATAAACGTATTGGTATTGCATGTGGCACCTTAACTGCTGGTTTAACTGCCGGTATTTTGTTGGGGTCCGTGGTTGCTACCATCATTAATACCTCGATGACCCAGCAGGCAATTCACGATGGCGGCTGGCGTATACCGTTCTTCCTCGGTGGGATTTTCGGCCTGGTGGCAATGTATTTGCGCCGCTGGTTGCAAGAAACTCCCATCTTCCTTGAGATGCAGCAACGCAAAGCGCTGGCGGAAGAGTTGCCGTTGAAATCTGTCATCGCAAACCATAAAAAAGCGGTCGTGATTTCGATGCTGCTGACCTGGTTGTTGTCAGCGGGGATTGTGGTGGTCATTTTGATGGCGCCAACCTGGCTGCAAAAACAGTTGGGTATTGCACCCGCGTTGACGCTTCAGGCGAACAGTATCGCCATCGTAATGTTGTGCATTGGTTGTATTCTGGCTGGGCTGATTATTGACCGTATCGGTGCCAGCAAAACCTTTACTTTCGGCAGCTTACTATTGGCTGTGTGCAGTTGGATGTTCTATCACCTGACGGCAATTTATCCTGAATATCTTTTCTTATTCTATGGGCTTGCTGGTTTGAGCGTTGGGGTTGTGGGGGCAGTGCCGTTTGTGATGGTGCGAGCGTTCCCGGCGGAAGTGCGTTTTAGCGGTATCTCGTTCTCTTACAATATGTCGTATGCCATTTTTGGTGGCCTGACGCCAATCTTTGTCACGATGTTGTCTGCCATATCACCAATGGGACCTGCCTGGTATGTACTGGCACTGGCAATGGTTGGGCTGGGATTGGGGATTTGGTTGCGCAAAGATTTAACGCATGAAGATAAGGTGGTTGAAAGGCCGCTGCAACATTCATAAAAAAACGCGGAGGCTAGCCTCCGCGTTTTTGTTTTCTTACACGTGAGTGCAGGAATTAGTGTTTTTCACCAATTGGCAGCACGGTACGGCCAAACTGCTCATTGAGCACTTCGCCCATTGCCAGATAAATGGCGCTTGCACCACAAACCAGGCCAATCCAACCCGCAACGCGAACGATGCTTTCGTTATCTACCAGGTGGCCAATAGCCAGCAGGGCAAACAGTACTGTCAAGCTACCAAACACGAACTGCAGCATGCGTGGCGCAGAAGCCAGGGTGCCGAAGAACATGAACAGTGTGAATACGCCCCACAAACCGAGGTACGCACCGAGGAAGTGTGCGTTCGCAGCATCTGCAAGACCCATCTTAGGCATGATCAGAATGGCGACCAGAGTCAGCCAGAAAGAGCCATAAGAAACGAAAGCTGTCAGGCCGAAAGTATTACCTTTCTTAAATTCTAACAGGCCGGCAAAAATTTGTGCGATACCACCGTAGAAAATGCCCATTGCAAGGATGTTGACATCAAAAGGGAAGATGCCGGTGTTATGCAGATTGAGCAGAATGGTGGTCATGCCGAAGCCCATCAAGCCCAGGGGAGCTGGATTAGCCAACTTAGTGTTGCCCATAGTTCCTCTAAAATTCGTCTGAAAATGATTATATGTCGTCGCCACACAACTGCTAAAGGGCAGCGGGGCGCGGCATCATAATCAGGTCGAGAGCCTGAGTCCATGATCTAAACAGGTGTGAAGATGAAAATTTTTTTTGCCTTGCCCCTTGATGGCGAGCCGAGTGACCCCATCTTGTATGCAACCGCAGTTGATGGACCTGTAAAAAATCATGTTTGGGCAGTTGAAAGACTCTTGTTTGCCCGCATAACAGGTTCACGACCATATGACGAACAAATTTTAAGTGGAGACGTTTAGATGGGTAAAATTATTGGCATCGACTTGGGTACTACCAACTCTTGTGTAGCGATTATGGATGGTACTACTGCTCGCGTTCTGGAAAACGCCGAGGGCGACCGCACCACTCCTTCTATCATTGCTTATACGCAAGATGGTGAGATTCTGGTTGGTCAGCCGGCTAAACGTCAGGCAGTGACTAACCCGCAGAACACACTGTTCGCGATCAAACGCCTGATTGGCCGTCGCTTCCAGGATGAAGAAGTGCAGCGTGATGAAGCTATCATGCCCTACAAAATTATTGGCGCTGATAACGGTGATGCATGGATCGACGTTAAAGGCCAAAAAATGGCACCTCCGCAGATCTCTGCTGAAGTGCTGAAGAAAATGAAGAAAACCGCTGAAGATTACCTGGGTGAACCAGTAACTGAAGCTGTTATCACCGTTCCTGCATACTTCAACGATGCTCAGCGTCAGGCAACTAAAGATGCTGGCCGTATCGCAGGTCTGGAAGTAAAACGTATCATCAACGAACCAACCGCAGCGGCTCTGGCCTACGGTCTGGATAAAGAAGTTGGCAACCGTACTATCGCGGTATACGACTTGGGTGGTGGTACTTTCGATATCTCTATTATCGAAATCGACGAAGTTGATGGCGAGAAAACCTTCGAAGTTCTGGCAACCAATGGTGATACCCACCTGGGTGGTGAAGACTTCGATAGCCGTCTGATCAACTACTTAGTGGAGGAGTTCAAGAAAGATCAAGGTATCGATCTGCGTAACGATCCACTGGCTATGCAGCGTCTGAAAGAAGCTGCTGAAAAAGCGAAAATTGAGCTGTCTTCTGCTCAGCAGACCGACGTGAACCTGCCGTACATCACAGCAGACGCGACTGGTCCAAAACACATGAACATCAAAGTGACTCGTGCGAAACTGGAATCCCTGGTCGAAGACCTGGTAAACCGTTCTATCGAGCCGCTGAAAGTTGCACTGCAAGATGCTGGCCTGTCTGTATCCGATATCCAGGACGTAATCCTGGTTGGTGGTCAGACTCGTATGCCAATGGTGCAGAAGAAAGTTACTGAGTTCTTTGGTAAAGAACCACGTAAAGACGTTAACCCGGACGAAGCTGTTGCAATCGGTGCAGCTGTTCAGGGTGGTGTGCTTGCTGGTGATGTGACTGACGTACTGCTGCTGGACGTTACCCCGCTGTCTCTGGGTATCGAAACCATGGGCGGTGTGATGACTTCACTGATCAACAAAAACACCACTATCCCGACTAAGCACAGCCAGGTGTTCTCCACAGCTGAAGATAACCAGTCTGCGGTGACTATCCATGTGATTCAGGGTGAACGTAAACGTGCAGCAGATAACAAATCTCTGGGTCAGTTCAACCTGGATGGTATCAGCCCAGCACCACGTGGCATGCCGCAAGTCGAAGTTACCTTCGACATCGATGCTGATGGTATTTTGCATGTGTCTGCAAAAGACAAAAACAGCGGTAAAGAGCAGAAAATCACCATCAAGGCTTCTTCTGGTCTGAATGAAGAAGAAATCCAGAAAATGGTGCGCGATGCGGAAGCTAACGCCGAGGCTGACCGTAAGTTCGAAGAACTGGTTCAGACTCGCAACCAGGGTGACCACCTGATGCACAGCACTCGTAAGCAGGTTGAAGAAGCAGGCGATAAACTGCCAGCTGACGACAAAACTGCAATCGAGTCTGCACTGAGCGCACTGGAAACTTCTCTGAAAGGCGAAGACAAAGCTGACATCGAAGCGAAAATGCAGGCGCTGGCAGAAGTTTCTCAGAAACTGATGGAACTGGCTCAGGCACAGCATGCAGAACAGCAAGCAGGTAACGCTACTGACGCTGGTAACTCTGCAAGCAAAGACGACGATGTTGTTGATGCTGAGTTCGAAGAAGTTAAAGACAAAAAATAATCGCCCTTTTGTAAGTTAAAGTGTGATGTGAATAGAAGCACGGGCGTTGAGGTTTTCCTCTGCGCCCGTGCCCGCATGTTAGGGGCAGACAAAAAAGATGGCGAAGAGAGACTATTACGAGGTTTTAGGCGTTCCGAAAAACGCGGAAGAGCGTGAAATCAAGAAAGCCTATAAACGCCTGGCAATGAAGTTCCACCCAGATCGTAATCAGGGTGACAAAGAGTCCGAAGGCAAGTTTAAAGAAATTAAAGAAGCCTACGAAATCCTGACCGACGAGCAAAAACGTGCAGCCTATGACCAGTATGGTCACGCCGCGTTTGAGCAAGGCGGTATGGGCGGTGGTGGTCACGGCGGATTTGGCGGTGGCGGTGCTGATTTTGGTGATATCTTTGGCGACGTATTCGGTGACATCTTCGGTGGTGGCCGTCGTCAGCGTGCATCCCGCGGTGCCGATTTACGCTACAACATGGACTTAACGCTGGAAGAAGCGGTTCGTGGCGTCACCAAAGAGATCCGCATCCCAACGCTTGAAGAGTGTGGCGTTTGTCACGGTAGCGGCGCGAAAGCGGGCTCCAAGCCACAGACTTGCCCGACTTGTCATGGACAAGGCCAGGTGCAAATGCGTCAGGGCTTCTTCACCGTGCAGCAAAGCTGTCCACACTGTCAGGGTCGCGGTTCAATTATTAAAGATCCGTGCAACACCTGTCATGGACATGGTCGTGTAGAAAAAACCAAAACGCTGTCGGTGAAAATCCCGGCTGGCGTTGATACCGGCGACCGTATTCGTCTGGCAGGTGAAGGCGAAGCGGGTGAGCACGGTGCACCATCAGGTGATTTATACGTCCAGGTTCAGGTTAAACAGCACCCAATCTTTGAGCGTGAAGGTAACAACCTGTATTGCGAAGTGCCTATTAACTTTGCAATGGCCGCTTTGGGTGGTGAGATTGAAGTCCCAACACTGGATGGGCGTGTAAACCTGAAAGTGCCTGGTGAAACGCAAACTGGTAAATTGTTCAGAATGCGTGGTAAAGGGGTGAAATCTGTACGTGGCGGGGCCCAGGGTGACCTGTTATGCCGCGTTGTTGTAGAAACCCCAGTTAGCCTGAATGAAAAGCAGAAACAATTGCTGCGCGATCTGGCGGAAAGTTTTGGTGGGCCGAGTGGCGAAAAGAACAGTCCGCGTTCAAAGAGCTTCTTTGACGGCGTGAAGAAATTCTTTGACGATCTAACCCGCTAAACCTAACTTCCTTATTGGTAGTAAAAAAGCCTGAATCGAATATTTTTGATTCAGGCTTTTTTTATGCGCCAGGTATTCATTAGTTTTTTATGTGATTTGATTCGTTATTTCCGATCATTGAATGCAATATAATCTACTTTTATCGATGTGTTAGGCGCGCTATGCTTAATACATATTAATGCCCTAAATGATTTAAGGCAGTTTGAAAACCGGGATGAAAAGATGACAAAAAAACTAAAATACTTTTTCAATAATGATGCCTCCAGCGGCATCTTTTTAATCCTTGCCGCTGTGCTGGCAATGGTTCTTGCCAACTTGAGCTCCACCAGTGACCTGTACCAGTCGTTTTTAAATACGCCGGTAGAGGTGCGTATTGGTTCGCTGGATATCAGTAAAAATCTACTGTTGTGGGTCAACGATGCATTGATGGCAATCTTCTTCCTGATGATTGGCCTTGAAGTAAAACGCGAAATGGTAAGTGGCTCACTTGCCAGCATGCGCCAGGCATCGTTCCCGGTTATTGCGGCATTGGGCGGTATGGTCGTCCCTGCAGCAATCTATTTGCTGTTCAACTTCCAGGACCCGATTACCCGTGAAGGTTGGGCGATTCCGGCGGCAACCGATATCGCTTTCGCACTGGGTATTCTGGCATTGCTGGGCAATCGTGTACCGGTCGCACTTAAAGTGTTCCTGATGGCTTTGGCCATTATTGATGATTTGGGCGCGATCGTAATTATCGCTCTGTTCTACACCAGCGATCTCTCCATCCTTTCGCTGGCTGTTGCTGCTGGTGCTATTGCTGTACTGGCATTACTGAATATCTGCAATGTGCGCCGTACTGGTTTGTATATTTTGGTTGGCGTGGTGTTGTGGACCGCAGTATTGAAATCGGGCGTTCATGCAACGCTTGCTGGGGTAATTATTGGTTTCCTTATCCCACTGAAAGAAAAAGATGGGCGCTCTCCAGCTAAAGAACTGGAGCATGTGCTGCATCCTTGGGTCGCATTTTTGATTCTGCCGTTGTTTGCTTTTGCCAATGCGGGCGTTTCATTAAGCGGTGTGACTTTTGCCGGGTTAACCTCATTGTTACCGATGGGGATTATGGCGGGTCTGTTTATCGGCAAGCCACTGGGTATTAGCCTGTTCTGCTGGGCAGCACTGAAGCTGAAACTGGCAACGTTGCCTGAAGGGACGACCTGCAAGGAGATCATGGCGGTCGGTGTGCTTTGCGGGATTGGCTTCACAATGTCTATCTTCATTGCATCGCTGGCATTTGACGGTGCAGACCCGGCGCTGATTACCTGGGCCAAACTGGGTATTCTATTAGGGTCACTGTTCTCAGCCGTCGTCGGTTACTGCATGTTGAGAAGCCGCTTCAGCTCGCAATTACAGCATCATTAATTTATATACTAACGGCTCCTCGGGAGCCGTTAGCTAATGGATTGTTTATCAGGGAGTGAAAAACATATGTCACACATAAATTACAACCATCTCTATTACTTCTGGCATGTCTGCAAGGAAGGGTCAGTGGTAGGTGCTGCTGAAGCGCTGTATTTAACGCCACAAACCATAACCGGCCAGATCAAAGCGTTGGAAGAGCGCCTGCAAGGTAAACTGTTCCGCCGCCAGGGGCGTGGTCTGGTGCCTTCTGAATTAGGCCAGCTTGTTTTCCGCTATGCAGACCGTATGTTTACCTTAAGCCAGGAAATGCTGGATATCGTGAACTACCGCAAAGAGTCCAGCCTGTTGTTTGATGTCGGTATTGCGGATGCGCTATCAAAACGCCTGGTGAGCGGCGTGCTTGATGCGGCTGTCGTTGAAGACGAGCAAATCCACCTACGCTGTTTTGAATCGACCCATGAAATGCTGCTTGAGCAATTGAGCCAACACAAACTGGATATGATCATCTCTGACTGCCCGATTGATTCAACTCAGCAGGAAGGGTTGTTCTCGGTAAAAATTGGCGAATGTGGCATTAGTTTCTGGAGCCAAAATCCGGTGCCAGATTTGCCTTTCCCTGCCTGTCTAGAAACCCGACGCTTGTTGATTCCAGGCCGCCGGTCGATGTTAGGGCGTAAGATTTTGAACTGGATTAACACTCAAGGATTGAAGGTTGAAATTCTCGGTGAGTTTGATGATGCGGCGCTGATGAAAGCCTTTGGTGCGGCACACAATGCGATTTTTGTCGCGCCGACCCTATACGGGCAGGATATCTATAACGACGAGAATATTGTTGAGATTGGGCGAATCGAGAATGTTATGGAAGAGTATCACGCCATATTTGCTGAACGAATGATTCAACACCCGGCGGTGCAGCGTGTGTGCAATCGGGATTACTCGGCTTTGTTTAAAGAGATTTAAATCAGGACTCAAATTTCAGATATAAAAAAACCGGCATAAGCCGGTTTTTTTCAAGCTAACAACAAGTTGGCGATTAAGCCAGTTTGTTGATGTGCGCTACAAGGTTAGCCTTATGACGCGCAGCTTTGTTTTTGTGGATCAGACCTTTGCTAGCCTGACGATCCACGATTGGTTGCATTTCGTTAAATGCTTTCTGTGCAGCAGCTTTGTCGCCAGTTTCAATCGCTGCGTATACTTTCTTGATGAAAGTACGCATCATAGAGCGACGGCTTGCGTTGTGCTTACGAGCCTTTTCAGACTGTACAGCACGTTTCTTAGCTGATTTGATATTAGCCAAGGTCCAACTCCCAAATATGATCTATGTAGACAATTCAAAGGCCGAGGAATATGCCCTCTTAGCCTTCTTTTGTCAATGGATTTGTGCAAATAAGCGCCGTTAAATTTCCGGAGCCTCTTACGTTGTGATGGCGCGGATTCTACCAGCATAACGGTCATGAATACAGCTTTAAGCAACAAAAATCGTCCAGTGATGTGCATCCATGTAGAAACCAGGCGCCAGTTCGATGAAATCCTTGATGCTTTATGCCAAAGGGTACAATCGCCGGTTAACCTTCACCGTGGTAATTGATATAATCCGCCGATTTCCACTGTTTTGAGCCAGCCATGAAGCTGATACGCGGCATACATAATTTACGCCAGAACCACCACGGGTGTGTCCTCACCATTGGTAATTTTGATGGCGTGCATCGAGGCCACAAGTCCCTTTTAAAAGGGTTGTGTGCACAAGGGCGTGCGCGAAATCTGCCGGTGATGGTCATGATCTTTGAACCGCAACCGCTTGAGCTGTTCGCGGGTGATAAAGCTCCAGCGCGCCTCACACGCCTGCGCGAGAAGCTGCGTTATCTGGCTGAGTGTGGTGTGGACTACGTACTATGCGTGCGGTTTGATCGCCGCTTTGCGGCACTCACAGCACAAAGTTTTGTCAGCGATCTGTTGGTAGACCGCCTCGGGGTAAAATTCCTCGCGGTCGGTGATGATTTCCGCTTTGGTGCTGGTCGCCAGGGGGATTTCTTGTTATTACAGAAGGCTGGC
Source organism: Buttiauxella sp. BIGb0552 (assembly GCF_004366275.1). Taxonomy (NCBI): domain Bacteria; kingdom Pseudomonadati; phylum Pseudomonadota; class Gammaproteobacteria; order Enterobacterales; family Enterobacteriaceae; genus Buttiauxella; species Buttiauxella sp. BIGb0552. Next base: position 433,696 of record NZ_SODY01000003.1, on the reverse strand, counting down.
CTCGAATATGGTTTTGACGTTACCAGTACGCAAACTTTCTGCGAAGGTGGCGTGCGAATCAGTAGCACGGCGGTTCGCCAGGCACTGGCTGATGACGACTTAACGCTTGCCGAAAGTCTATTGGGTCATCCGTTTATTATCTCCGGGCGTGTCGTCCATGGTGATGAACTGGGAAGAACCATTGGTTTCCCCACGGCGAATTTACCGCTGCGTCGTCAGGTTTCCCCGGTGAAAGGGGTGTTTGCAGTAGAAGTCGCAGGCCTTGGCGATAAACTGCTGCCGGGTGTTGCCAATATTGGTACACGGCCAACGGTAGCGGGCCTGCGCCAACAGCTGGAAGTCCATTTGCTGGACGTTGCAATGGACTTATATGGGCACCATATTGATGTGGTGCTACGTAAAAAAATACGAAATGAACAACGGTTTGCTTCGCTTGATGAACTGAAAGCGCAAATCGCCAAAGATGTGGTAACCGCCCGCGAATTTTTTGGGCCCAATACCTGAGCAAGCTAACTACGGAACCGAGAATCTAATGAGTGACTTTAAATCTACCCTGAATTTACCGGAAACAGGGTTCCCGATGCGTGGCGACCTCGCCAAACGCGAACCGGGCATGCTGGCTCGCTGGAATGATGATGACCTGTACGGCATCATCCGTAATGCAAAGAAAGGCAAAAAATCCTTCATTCTGCATGATGGCCCTCCATACGCGAACGGCAGCATTCACATTGGTCACTCAGTTAACAAGATTCTGAAAGACATTATCGTGAAGTCCAAAGGTCTTTCCGGTTTTGACTCTCCGTATGTTCCAGGTTGGGACTGTCACGGTCTGCCAATCGAACTGAAAGTAGAACAGCTGATCGGCAAGCCTGGTGAGAAAGTTTCTGCGGCTGAATTCCGCGCAGCATGCCGTAAATACGCGGCAGAGCAGGTAGACGGGCAGCGTGCCGACTTCATCCGTCTGGGTGTGTTGGGCGACTGGTCACGTCCTTACCTGACTATGGATTTCAAAACCGAAGCGAATATCATCCGTGCGCTGGGTAAAATCGTCGGTAACGGTCACCTGCATAAAGGGGCTAAACCTGTGCACTGGTGCGTTGACTGCCGTTCAGCCCTGGCTGAAGCGGAAGTTGAGTACTACGACAAAACCTCTCCATCTATCTTCGTTAGCTTCCAGGCTGTTGATGCTGACGCGGTAAAAGCGAAATTTGGCGCAACTCAGGTTGATGGCCCGGTTTCCATGGTTATCTGGACCACCACACCGTGGACTCTGCCAGCTAACCGTGCGGTTTCTCTGAATGCAGAATTCGAATATGCGCTGGTGCAGGTTGATGGCCAGGCGTTGATCGTTGCTAAAGATTTGCTCGAAAGCGTAATGAAGAGCGCGGCTATCACCGAATGGACTGTTCTGGGCACAGCTAAAGGCGCCGATCTGGAACTGACTCGCTACAAGCACCCGTTCTTAGATTTCGATGTGCCGGCGATTCTTGGCGAGCACGTTACGCTGGAAGCAGGTACTGGTGCAGTGCATACCGCTGGCGGCCACGGCCCTGACGACTACGTGATCAGCCAGAAATACAATCTGGAAATCGCTAACCCGGTTGGCCCGGACGGTTGCTACCTGCCAGGTACTTATGAAGGTCTGGATGGCGTACAGGTGTTCAAAGCGAACGACCTGATCGTTAACATCCTGCGTGATAAAGGCGTTCTGCTGCACGTTGAGAAACTGCTGCACAGCTATCCGCACTGCTGGCGTCACAAAACACCAATCATCTTCCGTGCAACACCTCAATGGTTCATCAGCATGGATCAAAAAGGCCTGCGCGCGCAGTCACTCAAAGAGATCAAAGGCGTGCAGTGGATCCCGGACTGGGGCCAGGCGCGTATTGAATCTATGGTTGCTAACCGCCCGGACTGGTGTATTTCCCGCCAGCGTACCTGGGGCGTGCCAATGTCGATGTTTGTACACAAAGACACTGAAGAGCTGCATCCGCGTACTCTGGAATTGATGGAAGAAGTTGCTAAGCGTGTTGAGCAAGACGGCATCCAGGCGTGGTGGGATCTCGACCCGCGCGACATTCTGGGTGATGACGCTGACAACTACACCAAAGTGCCAGATACTTTGGACGTGTGGTTCGACTCCGGTTCAACGCATTCATCTGTTGTTGATGTGCGCCCTGAGTTCAACGGCCATGCAGCAGATATGTATCTGGAAGGTTCGGATCAGCATCGCGGCTGGTTCATGTCTTCACTGATGATTTCGACGGCGATGAAAGGCAAAGCGCCTTACCGCCAGGTACTGACTCACGGCTTCACCGTTGATGGTCAGGGCCGCAAAATGTCTAAATCCATCGGTAACACTGTTTCTCCGCAGGATGTGATGAACAAACTGGGCGCGGATATTCTGCGTCTGTGGGTGGCATCAACGGATTACACCGGTGAAATTGCGGTGTCCGATGAGATCCTGAAACGCGCTGCTGACTCTTATCGTCGTATCCGCAACACCGCGCGCTTCCTGTTGGCAAACCTTAATGGCTTCAATCCAGAAACCGATATGGTGAAACCGGAAGAGATGGTTGTGCTGGATCGCTGGGCTGTCAGCTGTGCGCAGGATGCACAAACCGATATCCTCGCGGCTTACGAAAACTACGATTTCCACGAAGTGGTGCAACGCCTGATGCGTTTCTGCTCCATCGAAATGGGCTCGTTCTATCTCGACATCATCAAAGACCGCCAGTACACCGCGAAACCTGACAGCGTAGCGCGTCGTAGCTGCCAGACTGCACTGTTCCACATTGCAGAAGCGCTGGTTCGCTGGATGGCACCAATCATGTCCTTCACCTCTGACGAAATCTGGGCGTTCCTGCCAGGCAATCGTGAGAAATACGTCTTCACCGGCGAGTGGTACGAAGGTCTGTTCGGCCTGGCTGACAGCGAAACGATGAACAATGAATACTGGGACACGCTTTTAACTGTGCGTGGCGAAGTGAACAAAGTTATCGAACAAGCGCGTGCTGATAAGCGTGTGGGCGGCTCTCTGGAAGCAGCAGTTACCCTGTATGCCGACAGCGAACTGGCGGCGAAGCTCAACAGCCTGGGCGAGGAATTGCGATTTGTCCTGTTGACCTCAGGTGCTGAAGTTGCCGATTATTCGCAGGCAACTGATGACGCACAGCAAAGCGAAATCCTGAAAGGATTGAAAGTTGCCCTGCGTAAAGCCGACGGTGAAAAATGCCCGCGTTGCTGGCATTACACTACCGACGTCGGTCTGGTTGCGGAACACGCAGAAATCTGCGGCCGCTGTGTCACCAACGTAGCCGGTGACGGCGAAAAGCGTAAATTTGCCTGATGAGTAAATCGATCTGTTCGACCGGACTGAGCTGGCTGTGGCTGGTGGTCGTGGTACTGATTATCGATCTGGGCAGCAAATACCTGATCCTCCAGCATTTCATGCTGGGGGACACCGTATCGCTGTTCCCGTCGCTGAATCTGCACTATGCCCGCAATTACGGTGCCGCGTTTAGTTTCCTTGCGGATAAAGGCGGCTGGCAGCGCTGGTTCTTCGCGGGTATCGCCATCGGTATCTGTGTGATTCTGGCGGTGTTGATGTATCGCGCCAAAGCAAGCCAGAAGCTGCATAATATCGCCTATGCTTTAATCATTGGCGGTGCACTCGGTAACTTGTTTGACCGGTTGTGGCACGGTTTTGTGGTCGACATGATTGATTTCTATGTCGGCGACTGGCACTTCGCCACGTTTAACTTAGCTGATACGGCAATCTGTATCGGTGCGGCGCTGATTGTCCTGGAGGGGTTCTTCGTCTCCTCCGACAAGCCCGCAAAGCAAAAAGGGTAACCCATGGCTGAGTCTATCCAGGCCAATAGCAGAGTATTAGTGCATTTCACGCTGAAACTCGAAGATGGTTCCACTGCCGAGTCGACCCGTAATAACGGCAAGCCGGCACTCTTCACGCTGGGTGACGAAACACTGTCACCGGGCATGGAAGACCAGCTTGTCGGCCTGAAAGCAGGGGACAAAAAAGCCTTCTCACTGGCACCTGAATCGGCGTTTGGTATTCCAAGCCCGGACATGATTCAGTATTTCTCACGTCGTGAATTTATTGATGCGGGTGAGCCGGTGCCAGGGGCGATTATGCTGTTCACCGCAATGGATGGCAGCGAGATGCCAGGTGTTGTGCGTGAGGTTAACGGTGATTCCATCACCGTTGACTTTAACCACCCACTCGCCGGGCAAACCATTCATTTTGATATCGAAGTACTGGAAATTGACCCGGTACTGGAGGCGTTGAATGCAGATCCTGTTGGCTAACCCTCGCGGCTTTTGTGCCGGGGTAGACCGCGCTATCAGCATTGTTGAAAACGCGCTGGCCATTTACGGCGCGCCAATTTATGTCCGTCACGAAGTGGTCCATAACCGCTACGTGGTAGACAGCCTGCGCGAACGTGGGGCGATTTTCATCGAGCAAATCAGTGAAGTGCCTGATGGCGCAATCCTGATTTTCTCAGCACATGGTGTTTCCCAGGCGGTGCGTAACGAAGCCAAAGGCCGTGATTTAACGGTATTCGATGCGACCTGCCCGCTGGTGACCAAAGTGCATATGGAAGTGGCTCGCGCCAGCCGCCGTGGTGAAGAATCCATTCTGATTGGCCATGCTGGTCACCCGGAAGTGGAAGGCACCATGGGCCAGTACAGCAACCCAAAAGGTGGTATGTATCTGGTTGAATCACCGGAAGATGTCAGCAAGCTGGATGTGAAAAACGAAGCCAAACTTTCGTTTATGACCCAGACCACGCTATCTGTGGATGACACTTCTGATGTGATTGACGCGCTGCGTAAACGCTTCCCGAAAATCATTGGCCCGCGTAAAGACGATATTTGCTACGCCACTACCAACCGTCAGGAAGCTGTGCGTGCGCTGGCTGATGAAGCGGATGTGGTGTTGGTGGTTGGCTCGAAAAACTCGTCCAACTCCAACCGCCTGGCAGAGCTTGCACAACGCATGGGCAAGGCCGCATATCTGATTGACGATGCGACCGATATCCAGGAATCCTGGGTTAAAGATGCGGAATGCGTTGGTGTTACGGCAGGTGCGTCTGCGCCAGATATTCTGGTGCAAAACGTTCTGGCTCGCTTGCGTGAGTTAGGTGGCAGCGAAACCCGTGAGCTTGTTGGGCGCGAAGAAAATATTATCTTCGAAGTGCCGCGTGAACTGCGTATGGATGTGAAAGAAGTCGAGTAATCGTTATCCATCGCAAACACCAAATTCAAAAGGGGAGCTTATGCTCCCCTTTTTTGATCAAGCGTCACTCCTCACAGTTGGAAGTCAGTCAGGAAGCGATCAATCGTCTGATGGTCTTCACTGGACAGTTGCCAGCCAGGCTTGCGGCAATAGTCCGTTGCGATAATCCCACGCTTCATCAAAATCGTTTTCTCAACCTGAATGATGTATTCGCAATGCGTCATCCAGCGTTGGATATAGGGTAACAGCGCCTGATGCAGTGCCTCTGCCTGTGCTGTTTCGCCCCGCTGCCAGTGCTGATAAATCCGCACATACACTTCAGCAAAAGAACAACCCGGCATCACGCCTTTTCCGCCTGCTGTCAGCATTTGCAACATGTACAAACCGGCATATCCATTGAGTACGCTGACCTGTGGGGCTTTAACGAGAAACTCCCTTGTATAATCCACTGGTGGATTACACTCGATTTTGAATACCGCATGCGGGTAGCGGTCTGCGACTGCTGCTAGTTGTTCAGGCGTAATCGGCAACCCGGTTTCACCCGGCGCGTACTGCACCATCACCGGAATATCCACCGCTTCCAGCACGGCAAAAATATGTGCCTGAATCGCTTGTGGATTAGGGCTGAGGAAAAACGGTGGCAGCAGCATCAGCGCATCCACACCCAGAGAGGCGTAGTATCGGGCGCGTTTTACGGCCACTTCCGTGCTGTGATCGGTCACCGACATCGCCCGATAAAGCGGGCTACCTGCCAGTGTGCTGACAAACATTTGTGCAAGCCGGTTACGCTCGCTGTCTTCCAGTTTGGGAAACTCGCTGGCGATACCAAAAAGCGTGGTGCCTTGCACGCCAGTCGTCGCGAGATGCTCCAACAGGCGCACAAAACTCACTTCATCAATTTCGCCGCTAGAGGTAAAAGGCATCGCAACAATCGGATTTACCCCGACGATATTCGTCGCGCTATAGCGCTGAGTCATCAGTCTTCCTCCCGGTCAGCCAGCACGGCACCCTGTGCGGCTGGAAGTGCCCAACGGCGATACAAACGCAGGAAGCCGCGTGGCACTTCTTTATCTACCGGTTTCCAGTGCTCGCGACGGGTTGCCAGTTCGGTTTCTGAAACGTGCAATGTCAGCGTGCGGGTTGGGATATTTATAGAGATTTCATCGCCATCTTCTACCAGACCCAATTCGCCGCCATCCACCGCTTCCGGTGAAATATGGCCGACGAACAGACCACGGTTGGAGCCTGAGAAACGCCCGTCAGTAATCAACGCACAAGTATCAGAAAGCCCCATACCTTCAAGCGATTTCATGGGCTTGTACATCTCTGGCATTCCCGGCCCGCCTTTTGGCCCTTCATAACGCAGCACCAGCACGCTACCCGGCTGGATTTGGCCGGACATGATGGCTTCCACAGATTCCTGCTCACTGTTAAACACCACCGCAGGGCCACGGAACACCATCAGGTTTTCCGGTACGGCAGCAGGTTTCACCACGCATCCGAGTGGCGACAGATTGCCGTGCAGCACAGCAACACCGGCCTCATTACGCACGGGAATGGCTAAGGTATGGATGACTTCCGGGCGGCAACTCCGGGTTGCTTCGGTCAGCAACTCAGCTTTGGTTTTTCCAGCCACGGTCAGCGCATTCAGATCCATCAATTTGCTGATTTCATATTCGACCGCTTGCACACCACCGGCTTCCCAGAAGTCGATCATGTCGTGTTCAGAGGCCGGATAAAGCGAGGCAACCAATGGCACCTGATGGCTTAACTCATCAAAAGCAGACAGCGGCAAATGGCCCAGCTCTGCTTCATAATAGATTGCCTGTAAATGCAGAATTGCGTTGGTCGAACCGCCCGTAGCCAGCAAATAAATCATCGCATTGCGGATGGATTCAGCGGTAATGATCTGGCGTGCATTAACACCATCCAATACCAGTTTGACGGCCTGACGACCGGTTTCCACAGCACATTCGCGGCGCTCTTTTGAGATAGCAGGCAGCGTACTGCTACCCGGTAAACTCATTCCCAGCACTTCTCCGATACAGCACATGGTGTTCGCGGTGCCATACATGGTGCAGGAGCCAGGGCCGGGTTCGGCTATATTTTCAATGTGGGCGAACTCTTCTTCGCTGATTTCACCGCGCATTTTCCAGCCAATGGCTTCGGTGACGATATTGCCGTCCCAGTGTTTACCTTTATATTCAGCCGGGTACATTGGGCCGCCGTTAACCATAATCGCCGGGATATCCAGGCGTGCAGCGGCCATTAGCATCGCCGGAACGATTTTGTCGCACGAGCCGAGTAGCACCATGCCGTCAAAACGGTGGGCACGCATCATCACTTCAATCGACGCGGTGATCACTTCACGGGCAGCGAGGATGTAACGCATCCCCAGATGCCCTTCAGCTATCCCGTCGCAAGGGGCGATAGTGCCAAACACCATTCCGACACCACCGGCTTCATCAATGCCTTCGAGCACTTTGGCGGTCAGTTCATTCAGGTTTGCATGTCCCGCCGTCGCATTGGTGTAGCTGTTCACTACTGCGATTACAGGCTTACGCAGTTGTTCATCGGTATGACCCATGGATTTGTACAGCGCACGTTTCAGTGCGCCATCGTCACCTTCGAGGATCGGGTTGAAATGCGTGCCACAACTGGCACATCCGCCACCGCCACATCCACTCATAGTTTCTATCTCTTCTAAACGTTGCGATTAATAGTCGCGTTAATATGTTGGGCAGCATCAAGCTGCTCACCGCTCTGTTCGGGTACAGCGATAACTTTCTTCGGATTCGCCAGCCGTGCTGGCAGGGCGAGAATGAGTGGCGCACACAGCAGCAAGAAGGCCGCGAGGATATATAAGCCCGTGTCGGTGCGCCCGGTGGTGTCTTTCAGCCAGCCCAATACTGTCGGGCCAAAGAAACCTGCCAGGTTGCCGATGGAGTTGACGAAGGCGATACCTGCGGCTGCGGCCGTGCCGGAAAGCAGGGCGCCAGGCAGGCTGATGTAGGTTGGAATCAATGCCAGGGTGCCGGACATCGCCACGCAAATCCACGCCATCATCCAGAAGGTGGATCCGCTGCAATACGCACTCAATGCCAGGCCCACGCAGCCAATCATGGCGGGAATAGCGATGTGCCAACGACGTTCTTGTTTCAGGTCAGAATGGCGACTGTTCCACACCATAAAACAGGCACCGAAGACATACGGCAGTGCCGCGAGCAGGCCGATATGGAAATCGTCGCTGACGCCTGAGGATTTGATGATCGACGGTAGCCAGAAGTTGATGCCGTAGTAACCGATGTTGAAGCTAAAGAACACCACCGTCAGCAGCCAGACGTAGCCGTTTTTCAACATTCCTTTCACGCTGCTATCCACTTTGCCTTGGTTGGCACGTGCACGATTGGCGGCATCTTTTGCCAGATCGTTAATGACGACCTGTTTTTCGGCATCGCTCAGCCACTTCGCTGACTTCACATCGTTATCGAGATAACGCAGCACCACAAAAGCGAGCAGGAAAGAGGGAATTGCTTCAACCAGGAATAGCCACTGCCAGTTGTGCAGGTGGCCAACTCCTTCAAACATCTTTAGGATCAAGCCCGAAAGCGGGCTGCCGATAATGGTCGAAAGCGGCGTAACCAGAATAAACAGACCGAGCGTGCGAGCAGAGCGCCACGACGGGAACCACAGCGTGAGATAGAACACGATTCCAGGGAAGAAGCCGGCCTCTGCCACACCGAGTAAAAAACGCACTATGTAAAACTGTGTCGGGGTGGTGACAAACATCATGCCAGCCGAAAGCACCGCCCAGGTTGCCATAATGCGGGCAATCCAGAAACGCGGCCCGAAACGCTGCATCAGCAAGTTGCTCGGCATCTCAAACAGGAAATAACCGATAAAGAAGATGCCCGCACCCAACCCATACACGGTGTCACTGAAGTTCAGTGCATCTTGCATGTGTAGTTTAGCGAACCCGACGTTAACGCGGTCCAGATAGGCGAAGAAATAACATAAGATCAAAAACGGGATTAGGCGTCGCGTTATCTTGCTATAAACCTTTGACTCCGCTGCCGAAGCTGTGGGTTTGTTGTCCAGAGTTTTGCTCATTGTTCTGTCTCCAGAAAATTCAGGGTAAGAGGTTTTTTATTGTGTAGGGAATCTAATGTTCTATTGCTCCAGCCAGGCTTGCTGATATGCCTGCGCCCGTTCACGCAATACAGCCATGCTCATACCTGCCTGATACAACCCGCCACCCAGGCCAAAACCATCGGCTCCTGCCTGAATATAGCTGCGCATTTGCGCAGCATCAGGTTGGATACCACCGACGGGTAAACAGGCCACTTCACGTGGGACGACTGCGCGGAACGCTTTGGTTATTACTGGGGTGATATGCTCGGCCGGGAATAATTTCAGCGCGCTCGCCCCGGCATCTATGGCGCTAAAAGCCTCGCTGGGTGTCATGACGCCAGGGAGACTTATCAAGCCGCGTTTCACCGAATGGCGAATCACATCGGGATTACAGTTTGGGGAGATGATCAATTGCCCGCCGCATTCAGCAACGCTATCAACTTGTTCCACATTTAACACCGTGCCCGCACCCACATAGCCACGGTTGCCTACGGTGTCTCTCATCAGGTGAATAGATTTCAGTGCAGATGGGCTATTAAGGGGGACTTCCAGGTAATGGAAACCGCACTCCAACAGAATTTCTGCGGCTTCAACAGCGTGCTCGGGCGTTATACCGCGCAAAATGGCAATCAACGGTAGAGGCTCTTGTTGCCAGCGGGCAATAAATTGTTCCGGGCTCATTTTTGCATTCCTTGTAGTCGATTAAAGAGGTGACTGAGGCCCGTCACGAAGCAGGCGTCGCCATCAGCCGATAGCAGATTGAGATCCATCTGGTTTGCTGCAAGTTGATATCGAGCTATCAGCGCCGGGTTGCCCACAACCCAGGCGTGTTGGCCTGCGGGAAGTGCTTTAAGTTCATAGCCAATCACCAGGCCTGAGAGATAGCTGTGAACGTGGGATTCCTGGATTTCTAAGGCCAGACGGCGTGTTCGCGCTGAAAAGATCAGGTGACTGAATGGCGCATCACGCAGGGCTGTTGCCACGCCAAGCAAGAAAGCCTCTTCACTTTCTTTCTGTTCTGGTAGTGCGCGCCCAAGGATTGAGTGCTGGCTTAAAAGCGAGAAGAGTTCACCGCTCATAAATGTTGAGAAGGCGGTGATTTCCCCGTTCACGATCGTCGCGTGTTTGCTGTGAGTACCTGGCAGCAAGACCAGATGTTCATTTGCAGGATGTAATGCGGCGAGCCCCAGTAATTGGACTTCTTCGCCACGCATGACGTCGGGCTGGTGGTATTGGCTCATCCCCTGTACGCCAGGCACAATCCACGCTGGACTGCCCCATGGTGTCGTGAAAGCCAGTGTCCGAGTGATTAAATTGTCGATGTCGCAAGGCAGCGGAGCGTAGGGTACTTCCCGCCAGCCTTGCTGTGAGCCGACCATCCCCGCCATCACGACGGGCAATGCTCCATGCTGCTCAAGCCACGGTTGCAGTAAGTTTTGCAGCGTGCTGGAAAATTGCCCTTGTTCAATGGACAACAACCCGCAGGCTTGATTGATTTGGGTAACTTGTACACTTTCCTGCATCAAAAATGCCCGGAAATTAGTCGTGCCCCAGTCGATGGCGATCCAGTTGTTTTTCATTTCAAGTAATACAAACCATGTAATCTTGTAATACAAGAATGCTAGAGCAAAAAACACCCACAATCTGTGAGAGAGATCGAAATTACATCAGGAGAGGATCAAATAATGTGGTCGAACATTTCCGGACGATCTTGCCAGATGCGTTTTTTGGCCGCATTCAACAAGATGGTGCGCATTTGCTGGCGGGCAGTCTCGACTTGTTTAAGGCGAATAGCATCAAACAGTTGAAAGTGATCATCAACGGCGGCTTTGGTCTGGCGAACATCTTTCTCAATCGTCTGTTTGAAAGACAGTTCCATGGCTGCGGAAAGCGCATTACCGAGAGCCAGTAAGAAAGGATTATGAGTAGCACGCAGCAGCGCATGGTGAAATGCCAGATCACCTTCTTCAAATAAGGCTCTTTGCGCTTCAACCTGACCTTTACGCATCAACTGGAGTGCGTCTTCCATCGCTGCCAAATCATGTCCGTTGGCGTTTAATGCTGCGAGTGTTGCCACATTTGGCTCGAAAATCAGGCGTGTCACAATCAGTTGTTCAACCAGTTTCAGGTCAACTTCACCTTCGGCAAGCCACCCCAGAACATCAATATCCAACAGACTCCACTGTTCACGATTATTTACCGTGCTGCGTTTTTTGGCCTGAATGGAGATAAGCCCTTTTGCGGCAAGTACCTGGAGGGCGTTGCGTACTGAAGTGCGGGAGACTTCATACTCCACGGCCAGTTCGTTTTCACCTGGTAAAGAAAGCCCCGGCGCGAGATCGCCATGCATGATACGGCGTGCAAGATGCTGGGTGACAGATTCAGAAATATTTGTCTGTGGGACTTTCATTACACTTTCTCGGTCGTGACTAAACATGGAAATGAGCTACATAGTAAGCTAATCGCGCCGTAATCGCACCGTATGTACTTAAAAGATAAGAGAGCAATGTATGAGTAGAACTCCAATCATTCTCGATACCGACCCTGGCATCGACGACGCCGTAGCCATTGCCGCTGCACTTTTTGCCCCGCAGCTTGATTTGAAGTTGCTGACCACGGTCGCAGGCAATGTCAGCGTCGAGAAAACGACCCGCAACGCGCTGCAACTGATGCACTTCTGGCACAAAGATATTCCTGTTGCTCAAGGGGCAGCCACGCCGCTGGTGCGTAAATTGCGCGATGCGGCCTACGTGCACGGCGAGTCCGGCATGGAAGGTTATGCATTTGTCGACCACCAACGCCAGCCGCTGGATAAACCCGCTTTTCAGGCTATTTATGAATGCCTGAACGCAAGCCCTGAAGCTATCACGCTGGTGGCCATCGGGCCGTTGACCAATATTGCGCTGTTGCTCACGCAATACCCGCAATGCAAAGCGAAGATCAAACGGCTGGTGATCATGGGCGGATCGGCGGGGCGCGGCAACTTCACACCAAACGCCGAGTTTAATATCGCCATTGATCCAGAAGCTGCAGCACGAGTGTTCGAAAGTGGGCTGGAAATTGTGATGTGCGGCCTGGATGTCACCAATAAAGCGATGTTAAGCCCTGCATATTTAGAGCAGCTCCCATCTCTTAACCAAACCGGAAAAATGCTACACGCGCTATTTAGTCATTACCGCAGCGGCAGCATGGTGACAGGTTTGCGGATGCATGATTTATGCGCCATTGCCTGGTTGGTGAAGCCTGAGTTGTTCGTTGTGAAGCCTTGTTTTGTGGCTGTTGAAATCCACGGAGAATTCACTTCTGGCACGACTGTTGTGGATATCGAAGGGCGCTTTGAACGGCAACCCAATGCTCAGGTTGCGCTGGATTTGGATGTCGATGGTTTTCAGGCATGGGTGGCGCAAGTCCTGGCGTTGGCACCCTGAGAATTTGCGCGACATAGATCGACTTTCTCCGGTCTGATTAAGCGGTTAATCGATTAACCTGCTATGCTAATTTCGCAGTTCTCCTTGGGCCGGAGAAACAACATGACTATTCCTTTCTTTATGCCACCAGGTGTGGCGTTCGCTAACGGCCATTTCACGGCTGAAAATATCATTACTAAGGTCACGCATAGCGGGGATCTGGCTGGCATATTTCACGATCAAACTGCCTGGCGGGCGATCTCTTCAGAAACGCCAATTTACCAGGTTGAAATGCTGAGTTCAGCGCAAGGTGACGGCGAGCTTTATGTGGGAACCACGCATCTGAATCCGGGGCGTGTTGGCGACGAATTTTACATGACCAGAGGGCATTTTCATCAACGGCGCGAGCAAGGTGAGGTTTACTTTGGCCTGCGTGGAAGTGGCCTGTTGCTACTGCAAACTGAGCAGGGTGAGACGAGGCTGGAGCAAGTCTTCGCTGGCTCTGTCCACATCATTCCAGGTTTTACAGCACATCGTCTAATCAACACCGGAACGGAAATTCTCTCAGCACTGGCAGTCTGGCCAACCATTGCCGGGCATGACTATGCCTCGTTGGCAAAGGGCTTTGCGCTACGCGTTATAGAGCAGGATGGCAAAATTCAGGCGAAGGAGGTGCAAAATGGCTGAGCCGCTCCTCAATTTCGGACTGGATATGCAGGTCCATCACCAGCCAATGGGTTTTAGCTACGGCGAAGAGGTAATTGGGCCAGTGCCGGAGATCCGTAAACTCGATCAGATCCGTGCTTCATTGCGTGATCCTTTGTGCCAGGGGCCGGAAGATGTTTATGCGATCGTCATGGATGTTGCTCGATTGCAGGACAGAGAAGAACTTAAAAAACGGATGTTACTGTTTGGCGTGGTGACTTACGCTTCCGGGCGGTTGGGCGATGAACCTGTCCGCAGCCAGGGGCATATTCATCGGATTAGTGCGCACAGTGGCTGGTCGCCGCCAGAGTTATATGAAATCTGGCAGGGTAAAGCGATTATTTACATGCAGGAATATGTTTCCGACGATCCGGGGCGCTGCTTTGCAATCGTGGCCGGGCCTGGCGAAAAAGTGCTGGTGCCGCCGGGTTGGGCGCATGCCACGATCTCAGCTTCACCTGATGAACCGCTGACATTTGGTGCCTGGTGCGACCGGGAATATGGATTTGAATACGAAGCCGTGCGGGCATACAAAGGGCTGGCGTGGTATCCACTATTGCAGGATGAGCATATTGCCTGGCAGCATAACCGTCGCTATATGCCGGGGCGTTTGCAGGTGACTTCACCACGCAGCTATACCGAATTTGGGATTACCGATGAGCCGCTATATCAACAATTTATTGATGATCCCGCGCGTTTTCAATTTATCTCAAAGCCAGGAATGATGAGCCAGAAGTGGGTGGGTTTCCATCCTTAAAAGAGTCGGATGTCGCTCACGCTAATCCGACCTTCGGGCTTGGTGTTGTACGGTGGATAGGCGTAAGCGTCATCCACCGTTTTTTTAAGAGAACAACCCCACTGCTACGCCTACTGCCGCTAACACTAATAACAGCAACATCGCTTTCACCGGTGACACGCCGCGTTTTGCCATCAAATACCAGGTACCAATCACCACCAACAATGGCAATAAATTCGGGAAAATCCCGTCCAACATTTGTTGCACATGAATATTCACGCCGTCTTTGGTGACAAATTCAAGTCCGGTGCCGAGCTTCACGTAACTTGCCGCCACGCCACCCATCACGAATACGCCGAGCAACGATAGCGCTTCACGCAGGCGAGTCGATTTGCTGCTCACCAGCATCTCAACGGACGTCGATCCCATGCGGTAGCCTTTCAGGAACAGGAACCACGAGCCAGGAATAATAATCGCCAGCCACGCCACGCAGTAAAACAGTGGCCCTAGAATATTCCCTCCCGCCGCCAGCGCCATCCCGATACTGAGCAGAATCGGGATTAACATCCCTGGAATCATTGAATCGCCAATTCCAGCCACTGGCCCCATCAGTCCCACTTTCAGGGTGTTGATAGTTTCGCCGTCGATTGGCTCACCGTTGGCGCGCTTCTCCTCAAGACCCAGCACCATGCCGTTGACTATCGCACCCAACTGCGGCTCGGTGTTATAGAACGACGCGTGGCGTTTGAGCATCTCTTTGCGTTGTTCATCATCGGGATAGAGCTTTTTCGCCACCGGCAACATACTCAAGCAAAAGCCGAATGACTCCAGGCGCTCAAAGCTCATTGAGGAGAGGTTGTACATCATCCAACTACGCCAGCAACGGCGCAGATCCTGGCGAGTGAGTTTACGTTCTTCCATCAGAATTCATCCTCATCATCAGCGGGCGTGGAGGCTGTACGTTCAGCCTGTGGCTCAGGTTTGTAGTTGTAGTGAATCAGTGCCAGTAACGCGCCGACAATCACCAGCGCCACCATATTTAGCTTCAGGAAAACAATGCAGATAAACCCCACCAGGAAGTAAATCAACATGCTGTAATTCTTGATGATTTGTTTAAGCAGAATGGCGATACCGACAGCTGGCAGAATCCCGCCGAGCACGTTCATGGTGGAAAGAACGATGTGCGGCAGGCTGTCCATAAAGGCGTTGATATACTGCGCGCCGAAATAGACCGCGATAAACGTTGGAATAAAACGCATCAGGAAGTTGGTGGCTTGCGGCCAGATAGCGCTGTTGAGATACACGCCGCGCTCGTCGCCCTTTTCCAGCGCGATATCCGCACGGTGGTTCCACCAAGAATTGAGCACCATCATGGCGTTGAATAACACGGTGCCCGCAATACCTATAGTGGCAGCTAACGCTACAGCCACTTCAGGGCCTTTATTGGAAAGAATGCCCAGTGCAATGGCCGGGAAGGCCACAAAGTTGAGATCCGCAGGCATAGAACCACCGGGGGTTACCATGGCGATATACACGGCCTGAACCGCCACGCCGATGATAATCCCGGTTTGCACATCGCCGAGAATAAAACCTACCAGCATCCCTGAAACCAGTGGGCGGGTAATCAGATACCAGCCGCCAGTCAACCCCAGTAGCCATGGGCTACTAAGCGCACCGAGGTAACAGAGAATGCCGATTAGAGCTGCTTCGAAAGCCATAATGCACTCCTTTATTTGAGTTTTTGTCGAGCATCTTGCCAGCTGTAACTGCTGGCATCGGGTACCAGTCGAAATTCAATCTGGTGCCCGTGCTGCGAGAGATAGTCGAACGCCGCTATCTCTTCGGGATTCACAGACTGATTCGGGCCAATGGTGGTGGTAGTGGCTCGTGCGCTCATCGGACCAACGTTGATTTTCTTATTGCTGTTTTGCAGGCTGATACCGGCTTCTTCAATGCGTTTAAGCGTCACCGGAGATTTACCAATCACGAAATAGTGCTTCTCACTGGCGATGATCTTCGGCAGTTTTTCAATCGCGGTGGCGGTATCAAACAACCAGACTTTGGTGTCCTGCACCGCACCTTTCATCACCGAAGACAACAACGGATCGGCGGCAACAGCGTCATCAATGGCGATGATCCCATCGCACGGCAACTCCTTTGCCCAGCGGGTGATCAACTGGCCGTGGATCACCCGATCGTCAATGCGTACAAAAGAAATACTCATCGCTGCCCCTTAGAAATCATCAGATTGTGTGGTTTCAGCCAGTTGGGCCTGAACCAGCGAGTCGCGCGACTCTTCCAGTAAAACCGCTGCTGCTTGGGCGACATCGGTCAGATCTTTTATTTCATCGCTTAGCAATAGCATCGGGAAATTAACACCTCCCAACACCGCCATTGGCGGCTGCGTTTGCGGATCGAACGCATGATGGCAGGCGATATTCCACGGCGTGCCGCTTTGCAAATCGCACAACACCAGCACACCATCAGCATCTTTGGCGGCCTGTTTCAGCACCGCGGCAAACTCATCGCCAAAACTATTGATGCCCTTGTTCTCAGTGAGCATCACCGGGAATACATGCGGCAATTCGCCATAAACCATTTTGCTACCGGCCAGTAGTGCTTCGGCAAGCGAGCCATGTGTTGCCAGAATTACGTTAATCATCTTGTTATCCTCTTACCCAGGCTTTCATGGTGGCGAGCTGTTGACCTACACCGCTGCCATATGGAGAAATGCGATATTCGCCGACTGCCGCTGGAACAATGAAGGTTTCGGCGTAATGCACCACAAAGGGTTCGAATGCGCCGCTCGGGCTTTCAACCAGCGCTTCACTGCCTTCCACCAGATTCAGTACGTTCACGCCACCATGAGTGTGGTGCGTGACTGGCTGTGTAAACCAGTGGCGGCGGGTTTCGATAAACTCACGTTCATGTAGACCCGTACGTTCTTCGCGCCAGCCATCACCTTCCGCGATAGGCTCGAAATGATTCACCAGATGCTCGGTGACCCATTGCGTATCACGTTGCCAGTCAATCACTTGCGCGCCATGTTCCAGATGTAGCGGACGTGGTAGACCATCCAAACCGAGGCGGCCCCAATCCCACAATTTGAAAGTGAAAATATACGGCGTTGCGCTGATCTCCAGCACCATTGCACCGGATCCAGAGCAGTGAACGGTACCTGCCGGGATCAGGAAGTGATCGTGTTTACGTGCCGGGAAACGGTTAACGAATTTCTCATCATCAAAAGCTTTTTCACCCCGCTGCGCACTCGCAAGATCGTCGAGCATTTCCTGTGGATTAATACCGGTTTTGGTCCCCAGATACACTTCCGCACCAGGCTCTGCTTCCAGCATGTAATAGCTCTCATCCTGGGTGTAATGCATGCCGAAATGCTGCTGGATGTATTCGGTAATCGGGTGAACCTGGAAGCTTAAATTCTGCCCGCCGATGGTATCGAGGAAGTCGAAGCGGATCGGGAATTCCGCACCAAAACGGGCATGCACACGCTCGCCAAGCAACGGGCGAGGGTAGAGCAATACCAGATCCTGAGAGGGGATCTCGATCCGCACATCACCAAAACGCAGTAACAGGCTGTTCTCCTCGGGCACACAGTCAAAACACCATGCGTAATTTGGTTTTGAGGGATCGAGATCGAATTTGTCTTTCATCCATTGACCGCCCCAGACTCCTGGGTCGAAGAATGGCACTACGCGGAACGGTTGTTGCGTGGTTTGTTGCAGCGCGTAGCGTAGCGCTTCACCGCTGACCATTGCTGGTTGTTCGGCATTGGTATCGAGTAGGAAATCTGCACGTTTCAGAAGCGGCGTTTTATGACGATCAAACACACGCCACTCAATGAAAAACGCGCGTTTGTAGCGGCGCAGAATATCTTCATCTGTATTATTCGCGCCCCAGTTGCCTAGTTCACCACGGCGAAAACGCTGCTGGATTTCCCAGCGCGCCAGATCCGCATACACCAGAACATCCCCTGAATGAATAAGTGCTGCTCCCGGGCCGTAAACCACTACCAATCCTTCGGTTATTTCAGCGACCTCTAGCTGTGCGGCGGCGAGTTTTTCCGGGCAAAGAAACTCATTTAATTCATGGCATGAGAGTACGCCAAACACCCGGTCATCCGTCAGGTTGCGTGCCAGCAAATCATGCAGATGTTGTTCACTTAAGCGCGCAGATTCGGCATTAATGGTGAGTGTTGGGTTGAGTTGTGCAATGAGTTGCGCGTGAATCTCTTCGAGTTGAACGCCTGGGTAGCAGTCAATAACCAACACGGTTTTTCCCGAGCGAGCAAGTTGCTTACTGACGGCTTGTTGGATTGCGGGCCAACCCTGCCATGCGTGATGGTCAAATCCCGAAACGCTGACTTCGGGATACTTATCGTATGATGCCGGATGCATATTCTTCTCCCTGTTCTTGATAAATTAAGATTAATCGATTAACCGACTTTGAACAGGGTGGTAAACGCGATTAACCCGCCACTTTTAGCAAGATGTCGCCTGAAGTTGAGTTATCTGTGATGGCTTTCACATGGAGAAATGCATTTTTTTGGTTATTCGATTAATCTGAGAATAATTGCTAAATACCAAGGAGTGCTAATGAGCACCGTAACCCTTGCCAAAGTCGCAAAGCAGGCGGAAGTTTCAACTGCTACCGTTTCAATGGTGTTGCGTAACCGAGGCAGAATTTCTGACGCCACTCGAACCCGTGTGCTGAAAGCTCTGGATGACCTGGGGTACGTGTATAACCAAACGGCAGCCAATTTACGCAATCGCACCAGTAATCAGGTCGGACTGCTGCTGCACGATATTACCAACCCTTTTTACGGTGAAATGACTGCCGGGCTAAGCCAGGAAATGGAACGTCACGATCTGCTGCTATTTTTGGCAAACAGTGAAGAGTCCGGCGAGCGCCAGCAAAAATTTGTCGATTCTCTGATGCGCAATAACGCCTGCGGCATGGTGTTGTGCGCGGCACGGGAAACGCCATCGATATTTTTCGAAACCCTGAAGCGCCGTAATATTCCGGCGATTATGGTGGTGCGCCCCATGGACGATGTGGACTTCGATTTTGTCGGCACCGATAACTTTTTGGGCACTCAGTTGGCGACACAGCATCTGTTACGTCTTGGGCATCGCAACATTGCATTTATCGGCGGTAGTGAAAATTCTATTAGCCGTGCACAGCGTATCGGCGGCTACAGCAGCAAACTGCTAGAGCACCGTATCCAGCCGAAAAGTGAATGGGTGGTTTCATCGCTCGCGAGTCAAAGTGATGGTGCCCGCGTGGCTGAAGAGCTATTCCGGCAGTATCCGGAAATCACGGCCGCTGTCTGTTATCAGGATATTGTGGCACTCGGCGTCATGCAGACACTGCGTAAAATGGGACGCCAGACAGGCATCGACTTCGCGCTTGTAGGTTTTGACGATATTACCGAGGCATCTTTGGTTCAGCCGGCGCTGACGACAGTTTCGGTCGCCGCTAAAGAGATTGGTCGCAAAGCTGGAGAGCTGTTATTTAGCCGTATTCAGGGTAACGATGAGCCCCCAAAACGTATCATCCTGCCTCCAACGCTAGTGGTGCGGGAGTCATGTGGGTTTGCATAATGGGTGATTTAAAACCTTTTGATTATCAGGTGAATGATGGGTTTTACTGATAACTTCAGCGTTTTGTCATAAATTTCTTATTATCGGTGTTTTCGAGTGGCGGCTTGTGAGCGGGCTGGTTAACCTGAGAACGTTATATATGCAGATTAATATAGAAAAGAGAGTGAATATGGATGGATCACAAGTCCGTGTAGCAATCGCGGGTGCGGGTGGTCGCATGGGGCGACAACTGATTCAGGCTGCATTACAGCTGGATGGCATCAAACTCGGTGCAGCACTTGAGCGTACAGGGTCATCCCTGGTTGGTAGTGATGCAGGTGAATTAGCCGGTGTAGCGAAAACAGGCGTTATCGTGAGCGACAGTCTGGATGCCGTGGTCAACGACTTCGATGTCTTTATCGATTTCACTCGTCCTGAAGGCACGCTGAACCATCTGGCTTTCTGCCGCCAACACGGTAAGGGCATGGTTATTGGGACGACGGGTTTTGATGATGCGGGCAAACAGGCGATTACTGACGCTTCAACACAGATCCCAATTGTCTTTGCCGCCAACTTTAGCGTTGGTGTGAACGTGATGCTCAAGCTGTTGGAAAAAGCTGCAAAAGTGATGGGCGACTATACCGATATCGAAATCATCGAAGCGCATCATCGTCACAAAGTTGATGCTCCATCGGGTACCGCTCTGGCGATGGGCGAGGCTATTGCTCATGCGATGGATAAAGACTTAAAAGAGTGTGCGGTCTATTCCCGTGAAGGGTACACCGGCGAGCGCGTTCCAGGCACTATTGGTTTTGCCACAGTGCGTGCAGGCGACATTATTGGTGAACATACGGCGATGTTTGCGGACATCGGCGAGCGTATTGAAATCAGCCATAAAGCATCCAGTCGTATGACTTTTGCAAATGGTGCAGTTAAGTCTGCATTATGGCTGAGTGCTATGAAAAGTGGTCTTTATGACATGCGTGATGTCCTTGATCTTAATAGTTTGTAATCGTTATTACCCATCGTGATGTGGTTATTTCAATCGTAATTACTTGATTGATAGGGCAATATTTTATTGCCCTTTTTATTTAATGTTATTTTTGTTGTTTGTTTTAATTATTTGTTTGTAATGCTTGTAATTGTACCTTTATGACCCGTTCATCATTGTTTTTTTGTCATTTTTGACCATTTGGTCCACTTTTTACCTTCTTGCAATCAGATTCCCATTCATCCAGGCCCGCAACCGATTACGCACCGTAAGTTAGCTGTTGATTTCACCGGTCAATTCCTCTTTTTCACATCAGATCGCTAAAAAACACATAAAAAGTTGCGCTTATGGTAGACTTTTCCCCGGCCGCTCACTAGAATGCCGCCGTTTGTCAAAAATCCAAATGACAGGCTGTTTTGCATTGATTCCTGAATTCGTTTTGAATTAATATGCAAATAAATTGACTGTTTATTCCCTGGAGGGCGTTTTGATTAAGTCAGCAATATTGGTTCTGGAAGACGGAACCCAATTCCACGGTCGGGCCATTGGGGCATCGGGTTCGGCCATTGGGGAAGTCGTTTTCAACACCTCTTTGACCGGTTATCAAGAAATCCTCACTGATCCTTCCTACTCCCGCCAGATTGTCACTCTTACTTATCCTCATATCGGAAATGTCGGCACCAATGCTGCTGACGAAGAATCCTCCCAGGTACATGCGCAAGGCCTCGTTATCCGTGACCTACCACTGATTGCCAGCAACTACCGCAATACCGAAGACCTTTCTTCCTATCTTAAGCGCCATAACATTGTGGCCATCGCCGATATCGATACCCGTAAGCTGACCCGAATTCTGCGTGAGAAAGGTGCACAGAACGGCTGCATTATTGCCGGTGATAACCTGGACGCCACTCTGGCTCTTGAGAAAGCAAAAGCCTTCCCTGGCCTTAATGGTATGGATCTGGCGAAAGAAGTGACCACTCAGGAAGCTTACGCCTGGCAGCAGGGGAGCTGGACACTTGAAGGCGAGTTGCCTGAAGCGGCTAAAGAAGAAGATTTACCGTTCCATGTCGTCGCCTACGATTACGGCGTGAAGCGCAACATTTTGCGCATGTTGGTTGACCGCGGCTGCCGCCTGACGGTGGTTCCGGCGCAAACATCAGCTGAAGATGTGTTGAAGATGAATCCAGACGGCATCTTCTTATCTAACGGCCCAGGTGACCCGGCACCATGTGATTACGCTATCAGCGCAATCAAATCCTTCCTGGAAACCGACGTGCCGGTATTCGGTATCTGCTTAGGCCACCAGTTGCTGGCTCTGGCAAGCGGCGCGAAAACCGTGAAGATGAAGTTTGGTCACCACGGTGGTAACCACCCGGTTAAAGATTTGGATCGCGATTGCGTGATGATTACTGCTCAGAACCACGGTTTTGCGGTAGAGGAATCAACACTTCCGGCGAACCTGCGCGTGACCCATAAGTCACTGTTCGATGGCACGCTGCAAGGCATCCATCGTACCGATAAAGCGGCATTTAGTTTCCAGGGCCACCCTGAAGCAAGCCCGGGTCCACACGATGCGGCACCACTGTTTGACCACTTTATCGAATTGATTAAGCAATACCGTTCTACCGCCACTCTTAATAGCAAGTAAGTATCAGGAGCTAAATAAAATGCCAAAACGTACAGATATAAAAAGCATCCTGATCCTCGGCGCAGGTCCAATTGTTATCGGCCAGGCGTGCGAGTTCGACTACTCCGGTGCTCAGGCGTGTAAAGCGCTGCGTGAAGAGGGTTACCGTGTCATTCTGGTGAACTCCAACCCTGCAACAATTATGACCGATCCGGAAATGGCCGATGCGACTTACATCGAGCCGATTCACTGGGAAGTGGTGCGCAAAATCATTGAGAAAGAGCGCCCGGATGCGGTTCTGCCAACCATGGGCGGCCAGACTGCGCTGAACTGTGCGCTGGAACTGGAACGTGAGGGCGTGCTGGCTGAATTCGGCGTCACCATGATTGGTGCGACCGCTGATGCGATTGATAAAGCTGAAGACCGCCGCCGTTTCGACGTAGCGATGAAAAAAATCGGCCTTGATACTGCGCGTTCTGGCATTGCACACAATATGGAAGAAGCGCTGGCTGTTGCGGCTGACGTGGGTTATCCGTGCATTATCCGCCCTTCATTCACCATGGGTGGCAGCGGCGGCGGTATCGCTTACAACCGTGAAGAATTCGAAGAAATCTGCGAGCGTGGTCTGGATCTTTCGCCAACCAAAGAGCTGCTGATTGATGAATCCTTGATCGGCTGGAAAGAGTACGAAATGGAAGTTGTGCGTGATAAAAACGACAACTGCATCATCGTTTGCTCTATCGAAAACCTTGACCCGATGGGTATCCACACCGGTGACTCCATCACTGTTGCGCCAGCGCAAACGCTGACCGACAAAGAATACCAAATCATGCGTAACGCCTCGATGGCGGTGCTGCGTGAAATCGGCGTAGAAACGGGCGGTTCTAACGTGCAGTTCTCGGTCAACCCGAAAACTGGCCGTCTGATTGTTATCGAGATGAACCCGCGCGTGTCGCGTTCTTCGGCGCTGGCTTCTAAAGCAACCGGCTTCCCGATTGCGAAAGTTGCTGCGAAACTGGCAGTTGGTTACACCCTCGATGAGCTGATGAACGACATCACCGGCGGCAAAACGCCTGCGTCGTTTGAACCGTCTATCGACTACGTTGTGACTAAAATTCCTCGTTTTAACTTCGAGAAGTTCGTCGGCGCTAACGACCGTCTGACCACGCAGATGAAATCTGTGGGTGAAGTGATGGCGATTGGTCGCACACAACAGGAATCACTGCAAAAAGCGTTGCGCGGCCTGGAAGTGGGCGCAACCGGTTTTGACCCGAAAGTGAATCTTGATGACCCTGAAGCGCTGACCAAAATTCGCCGCGAGCTGAAAGACGCTGGTGCTGAGCGTATCTGGTACGTTGCTGATGCATTCCGCGCGGGCATGTCTGTTGATGGCGTGTTCAACCTGACCAACATTGACCGCTGGTTCCTGGTACAGATTGAAGAGCTGGTGCGTCTGGAAGAGAAAGTCGAAGAGATTGGCATTACTGGCCTGACTCACGACTTCCTGCGCTTCCTCAAGCGTAAAGGTTTTGCAGATGCGCGTCTGGCTAAACTGGCTGGCGTTCGCGAATCTGAAATCCGCAAACTGCGTGAGCAATACAAATTACACCCGGTTTATAAGCGTGTTGATACCTGTGCGGCTGAGTTCTCAACAGATACGGCCTACATGTACTCCACTTATGAAGATGAGTGCGAAGCTAACCCGAACAACGACCGTGACAAAATCATGGTGTTGGGTGGCGGCCCGAATCGTATCGGCCAGGGTATCGAGTTCGACTACTGCTGCGTTCACGCATCCCTTGCGCTACGTGAAGATGGTTACGAAACCATCATGGTTAACTGTAACCCGGAAACCGTTTCTACCGACTACGACACCTCTGACCGCCTGTACTTCGAGCCTGTAACCCTCGAAGACGTGCTGGAAATTGTCCGCGTTGAGAAACCAAAAGGCGTTATCGTGCAGTACGGCGGCCAGACTCCGCTGAAACTGGCTCGTGAACTGGAAGCAGCTGGCGTACCGATTATCGGTACCAGCCCGGATGCCATCGACCGTGCAGAAGACCGTGAGCGTTTCCAGCACGCTGTTGACCGCCTGAAGCTGAAACAGCCTGCCAACGCCACCGTCACCGCCATCGAAATGGCGGTAGAGAAAGCGGCACACATTGGTTACCCGCTGGTTGTCCGTCCATCCTACGTTCTGGGTGGCCGCGCGATGGAAATCGTCTATGACGAAGTCGATTTGCGCCGTTACTTCCAGACTGCGGTTAGCGTTTCAAACGACGCGCCAGTGCTGCTCGACCGCTTCCTCGACGATGCGGTAGAAGTGGATGTTGACGCAATTTGCGACGGTGAAACCGTGCTGATTGGCGGCATTATGGAACACATCGAACAGGCAGGCGTTCACTCCGGTGACTCCGCATGTTCATTGCCAGCTTACACGCTGAGCCAGGAAATCCAGGATGTGATGCGCCAGCAGGTGCAGAAACTGGCCTTCGAACTGCAAGTTCGCGGTTTGATGAACGTGCAGTTTGCGGTGAAAGATAACGAAGTCTATCTGATTGAAGTTAACCCACGTGCAGCGCGTACTGTACCGTTTGTCTCTAAAGCAACCGGCATGGCGCTGGCTAAAGTAGCGGCGCGTGTGATGGTTGGGCAAACCCTTGTACAGCAGGGCATGACCAAAGAAATCATCCCACCGTACTACTCCGTAAAAGAAGTGGTGTTGCCGTTCAACAAATTCCCGGGCGTTGACCCACTGTTAGGGCCAGAAATGCGCTCAACCGGTGAAGTCATGGGCGTTGGCCGCACCTTCGCTGAAGCTTTCTCCAAAGCAATGCTGGGCAGCCAGTCCACCATGCGTAAACCAGGCCGCGCACTGCTGTCTGTTCGCGAAGGTGACAAAAAACGTGTGGTAGACCTGGCGGCTAAATTGCTGAAGCAGGGCTTCGAACTGGACGCAACCCACGGTACTGCGGTTGTGTTGGGTGAAGCAGGTATTAACCCGCGTCTGGTGAACAAGGTGCATGAAGGTCGTCCGCACATTCAGGACCGTATCAAGAATGGCGAATACACCTACATCATCAACACCACGGCCGGTCGTCAGGCGATTGAGGATTCCAAGCTCATTCGCCGCAGCGCACTGCAATACAAAGTGCACTACGACACCACGCTGAACGGTGGTTTTGCTACCGCGATGGCGCTGAACTCTGACGCGACAGAAAAAGTGATTTCAGTGCAGGAAATGCACGCGCAAATCGCTAAGTAATCGCTTCATAAAGCTTTCTAAACCCGCCTCGGCGGGTTTTTTTTCGCTTATTGTCCGCACCGGGACGCCTTCAGAGTGTTCTGTATTTTCCAGCGAAGCCGGAAAATCCTGCTAATGTTTTTAGTCTGAAGATGAGAAATGACTACAAACAGGGAGAACAATATGAAAAACAAAATTCTACTGGCGTCCTTATTCGCTACCGCAACGTTGCTGACCGTAGCAGGCTGTTCGTCTAACCAGGCGGTAAAAACCACAGATGGCAAAACCATTGTCACAGACGGTAAGCCGCAGGTTGATGACGAGACTGGCCTGGTTTCTTACAAAAATGCGGAGTCCGGCAAGACTGAGCAGATCAACCGCGATCAGGTTAAATCGATGGGCGAACTGGATAACTAATTCAGGTTTTCCCACTTAGCACATCAAGAATTATGACTATTAGCCTGTTGAATTACTGACTACACTCTTTGAGAAAAGAATGCGGTAAAACAACAGGCTAATTGATGATTTTAATTATTTATTCACACCCTTACCCGCAACACTCTCACGCAAACCGAAAAATGCTCGAGCAAGCCTCGCTTTTGCCCGATGTAGAAGTGCGCTCCCTCTATGAGTTATACCCCGATTTCAACATTGATATTGCCGCCGAGCAGGAAGCATTAAGCCGCGCAGATTTGGTTATCTGGCAGCACCCGATGCAGTGGTACAGCACTCCGCCATTAATGAAACTGTGGATCGACAAAGTCCTTGCTCACGGCTGGGCCTACGGGCATGGCGGTAAGGCACTACACGGAAAAAACGTCATGTGGGCGGTAACTACTGGCGGTGGCGATAACCACTTTAATCTGGGTGACCATCCAGGCTTTGATGTGCTTGGGCAACCCTTGCAGGCGACCGCGCTTTACTGTGGCATGAACTGGCTGCCGCATTTCACCGTTCATTTCACTTTCGTTTGTGATGAGAACACGCTCGAAGTTCAGGCCGAGCAATATAAACAACGGTTACTCGACTGGCGGGAGGCGAACCATGGATAGTCACAGCATGATTCAGGCGCTGATTTATCTCGGCTCCGCCGCGATCATTGTGCCGATTGCGGTGCGCCTAGGATTAGGTTCGGTGCTTGGCTACCTGATTGCCGGCTGCATTATCGGCCCGTGGGGATTACGTCTGGTTACCGATGCCGAAACTATTCTGCATTTTGCGGAGATCGGCGTGGTGTTGATGTTATTTGTGATTGGTCTGGAGCTTGACCCTCGTCGCTTGTGGACGCTACGCGCCTCGGTGTTTGGCGGAGGTGCCCTGCAAATGGTGGCGTGTGGTTTGCTGCTCGGCTTGTTCTGCATGTTCTTAGGGCTGCGTTGGCAGGTGGCGGTTTTAATCGGCCTGACGCTGGCGCTTTCTTCTACCGCCATCGCTATGCAAGCCATGAACGAGCGTAACCTGACGGTTTCGCAAATGGGGCGCAGCGCATTCGGCGTGCTGTTATTCCAGGATATTGCGGCGATCCCGCTGGTGGCGATGATTCCGTTATTAGCCAGTAGCGGTGCGACTACGACCCTGGCTGCGTTTTCCATTTCAGCTCTGAAAGTGGTTGGTGCATTGGCCATCGTTGTGTTGCTGGGCCGCTATGTGACGCGCCCGTTGCTGCGGTTCGTTGCGCGTTCCGGCCTGCGTGAAGTCTTCAGTGCTATGGCACTGTTTATGGTGTTTGGCTTCGGCTTATTGCTGGAAGAAGCTGGGCTTTCGATGGCGATGGGCGCGTTTCTTGCCGGTGTGTTACTGGCAAGTTCCGAGTATCGCCATGCGCTGGAAAGTGATATCGAACCGTTCAAAGGTTTGCTGCTCGGGCTGTTCTTTATCGGTGTGGGCATGTCGATAGATTTCGGTACGTTGCTTGAGAATCCGCTGCGGATTATCGCGCTATTGTTCGGTTTCCTGGCGATTAAAATCATTACGCTCTGGATTGTGGCAAAACCACTGAATGTGCCGCGCAAACAACGGCGCTGGTTTGCTGTTTTGCTGGGACAAGGTAGTGAATTTGCTTTCGTGATTTTTGGTACAGCAAGAATGGCTGAGGTGTTAGATGACAGTTGGGCGAAATCTCTGACCCTTGCTGTTGCGCTATCAATGGCGGCAACGCCGCTACTGCTAGTATTGCTCAACCGCCTGGAGAAGTCGGGTAAAGAGCAGGCGCGAGAAGCGGACGAAATCGATGAAGAACAGCCGCGAGTGATTATCGCAGGCTTCGGTCGTTTCGGGCAGATTGCCGGCCGTTTGTTACTCACCAGCGGGGTAAAAATGGTCGTTCTTGATCACGACCCAGACCATATTGAAACGCTGCGTAAGTTTGGCACCAAGGTCTTTTATGGTGATGCAACACGCGTGGATTTACTGGAGTCCGCCGGGGCTGCAAAAGCTGAAGTGCTGATCAATGCTATCGATGATCCTGATGCCAATATGCAACTTGCAGAGCTGGTGCAGGAACATTTTCCGCATCTGAAAGTGATTGCGCGAGCACGCGATCTTGACCACTTCATTCGCCTGCGGCAGTTGGGTGTTGAACAACCAGAGCGTGAAACATTCGAAGGCGCATTAAAAGTGGGGCGCCGGGCACTGGAAGGTCTGGGCGTTGGCAGCTACGAAGCGCGTGAGCGAGCCGATCACTTCCGACGTTTTAATACGCAGATGGTTGAAGAGATGGTTCCGGCTCCAGACTGGTCGGCGCGAGCCGATGTGCTCAAACGCACCAGTGCCATGCTGACTGAGGTGATTAACGAAGATCGTACACATCTGAATGTGATTCAGCGCCACGGCTGGCAGGGGACGGAAGAAGGGCTTCATTCGGGGAAACTGGCCGATGAGCCGCCAGTGAAACCGGAATAACTAAAAAGCTCCCAAATTTGGGAGCTTTTTTAAATCTATTGGTTTGAGCAAAAGTCAGCTCAAAGCTACTTTAATCCCTAGCGCAATCAACATTCCACCCAGCAGTTTATCGACAATTTTCTGTGCCTTAGCCAGGCCGCGACGAACAGGCTCGCTTTGGATTAACACGACCAACAGAGGCCACCAGACCACGGACAGCATCAGAATAACTCCGGCGTACCAAAGTTTTTCCATGGTCCCCGAATTCACGTTCAATACCTGGGTGAAAACAGAAAGGAAGAATAGGGTCGCTTTGGGGTTCAGCAGGTTGCACAAATAGCCCTGTAAAAAGGCTTTCTTAAGAGTCGTTTGTTGGCGCTCAACATTGCTGACATCCATTTTACTGCTGCCGCGTGCGAGTAATGCCTGGAAACCAATCCAGATCAGATAAGCGGCCCCGGCATATTTCAATAGGTCAAATAACCATGGCGTGGTGGTAATAACCACCGCTAAACCCGCAACACAATAAGTCATGTGAGTTGCCACGCCGCTGATGACGCCCAGCGAGGTCATCATTGCCGCAGTGCGTGAATAGCGGGCGGCATTCTTAATGACCAGAAAGAAATCAGGCCCAGGAGAGAGCATCCCCAAAGTGGCAATTGTGGCGACAAAAAGCGTGGTTTCCAGCATGGTTTTATCCGGCAAAATAGAGGAAAAGTGTGAACTGCGACAACTATAACGCAGCTATCACGTAAACTTATAGTGGATGGTCTTCCACAGTTAAGAATTTTTTACGTTCCTTCTGGCAATTTTAAGCTAACTCATTGTTCCTGCTGAATCAGGAAGCAATGCGTTACAGGTTTACAGTCGCAGAATAAAAAAATTCTTACGGACAGGCTTGCGGATAGTCGACGAAAGAATGCGCTTTCCGTATAGTGGCGGCAATTTTTTCACCACCCTTGGGTTAATAGAATGATCAGTCTGATTGCTGCATTAGCGGTAGATCGTGTAATTGGCATGGAAAACGCCATGCCCTGGGATATCCCTGCCGATCTGGCATGGTTTAAACGTACTACGCTCAATAAACCTGTCATCATGGGGCGTTTGACCTGGGAATCGATTGGTCGTCCTCTTCCTGGTCGCAAGAATATCGTCATTAGCAGCAAGCCCGGCACCGACGATCGCGTTGAGTGGGTTTCATCCGTAGAAGATGCCATTAAAGCCTGTGGCGATGCGGAAGAGATTATGGTGATTGGCGGTGGGCGTATTTACGAACAGTTCCTGCCGAAAGCACAGCGCTTGTATCTGACGCATATTGATGCGGAAGTGGAAGGGGACACGCACTTCCCGGATTACGACCCGGATGAATGGCAGTCTACCTTCAGCGAATTTCATGACGCCGACGAGCTCAACTCGCACGGCTACTGCTTCGAAGTACTGGAACGTCGTTAAGGCGTTGAGAATGAAAAAAACGGTTAGCTAGTATATCCAAAATAATTCGAGTTGCAGGAAGGCGGCAAAGGAGTGAATCCCCAGGAGCTTACTAACGTAAGTGACTGGGGTGAACGAGAGCAGCCAACACTCATGCAACTTGAATTATGACGGATATAACCGGGTTTTTTATTATGAAGCGATAGCCGTTTCTCCACCGCCAACATCTTGCTGGCGATTCGATGGCTGGGTGAAATATTTTTTATCTTCCCAGCGTAGGCATGTTAGCTCACCACCCCAGCAGCATCCTGTATCCAGCCCGTAAATCCCTTCAGGTGTACCTTTACCTTCCAGTGATGCCCAGTGCCCGAAGATAACGGAGTATTCATCGGTAACCGGCCCTGAAATAGCAAACCACGGTTTAAGCGGCGCAGGAGCGCTTTCTGGTGTGTCTTTGCAGTACATATCCAGTTGCCCGTTCGGGAAGCAATAACGCATGCGGGTCAGCGAATTGGTAATAAAGCGCAGACGAGCGAGCCCTGAAAGTTCAGGCGACCAATTGTTAGGCATATCGCCATACATTGCATCGAGGAATAATGGATAGCTGTCGCTTGAAAGCACGGCTTCAACATCACGCGCACAGGCCATTGCAGTATTCAAATCCCACTGCGGCGTAATCCCGGCATGTGCCATCACCAGTTTTTTATCTTCATCAACCTGAAGCAAAGGTTGGCGACGTAACCAGTTCAGCAGTTCGTCGGCATCTGGCGCTTCCAGCAATTGGGAAACGCGATCTTTAGGTTTATTACGGCTAATTCCTGCATAAACCGCCAGCAGATGCAGATCGTGGTTACCGAGAACTATACGCACGCTATCGCCAAGGCCACGTACGTAGCGCAGAACTTCAAGCGAGCCGGGTCCACGCGCGACGAGATCGCCCGTAAGCCATAAAATATCTTTGCCAGGCGTAAACTCAACCTGTTGTAGCAGGGCTACCAGTTCATCGTAACAACCATGAACATCGCCAATCAGGTATGTAGACATCGTATCAGTGAATAAAGGCTGGGATAGCCAGACGGAATACGGGAATAGCGACACGGAAAGCATCGCCCTGAGAGTCGACCATTTCGTAATGGCCTTGCATGGTGCCAAGCGGTGTTTCAAGTACCGCACCGCTTGTGTAGCTATATTCGTTGCCCGGTTCAATATGCGGCTGGACGCCAATCACGCCCTCGCCCTGAACTTCAGTTTCATGGCCGTTTCCATTGGTGATAAGCCAATAACGACCAAGCAATTGCACCGGTGTTCGCCCCAGGTTGCGGATGGTTACAGTGTAAGCAAAGACGAAACGTTCGTTCTCCGGGGAGGACTGCGCTTCGATATAAACGCTTTGTACCTGAATGCATACGCGGGGCGAATTTAACATCGTTAACTCTCCTTTGGCTGCTGCGGATTGTCAGCCAAATAGTTTGCCAGTTGGCAATACTGTGCGACTGAGATGTTCTCAGCGCGTAGGGTTGCGTCGATTCCCAGTTCCGCCATCACCTCTGGACTAAACAGATGCCCAAGGCTGTTACGAATCGTTTTGCGACGCTTGTTAAAGGCTTCAGTGGTGATGCGGCTTAACACACGCAGCTCTTTAACAGGGTTCGGTATTACTGCATGTGGCACCAGGCGCACGACGGCAGAATCAACTTTCGGTGCCGGTGTGAAGGCCGTTGGTGGCACTTCAAGTACTGGGATCACATTGCAATAATACTGCGCCATGACTGATAAACGACCATACGCTTTACAGTTAGGGCCAGCAACTAAACGATTTACCACCTCTTTTTGCAGCATAAAGTGCATGTCAGCAATGGCATCAGTATAGCTAAAGAGATGGAACATCAATGGCGTGGAGATGTTATACGGCAGGTTGCCAAAAACGCGCAACGGCTGACCGATTTTTTGCGACAGCTCTCCAAAATCCATTGTCATGGCATCTTGCTGATAAATAGTCAGCTTCGGTGCCAGGAATGGGTGCGTTTGCAGACGGGCTGCAAGATCACGGTCTAGTTCGATGACGGTCATTTCATCAAGGCGTTCACCCACAGGCTCGGTTAATGCGCCAAGGCCGGGGCCGATTTCAACCATCGCCTGGCCTTTCAGTGGATTAATAGCAGAGACAATACTGTCGATAACGAACTGGTCATTAAGGAAGTTTTGTCCAAAACGTTTACGGGCTAAATGGCCCTGGTGGACACGAGTATTCATTGAGTATTAGCAATCATCTTGATGGCGAGATTAAGCGCCGTAATAAAACTGCCGACCTCGGCTTTCCCCTGGCCGGCTAGATCTAGCGCGGTGCCATGGTCAACCGAAGTGCGGATAAAAGGTAAGCCTAGCGTGATATTTACCGCTCGACCAAAGCCCTGATATTTGAGTACAGGTAAGCCCTGGTCGTGGTACATCGCCAGCACTGCATCGGCGTTATCGAGATACTTAGGCTGAAACAGCGTATCTGCCGGTAGCGGGCCAGAAAGCTTCATTCCAAGACCGCGCATTTCATTCAGTACTGGAATGATGGTATCAATTTCTTCAGTACCCATGTGGCCACCTTCCCCGGCATGGGGGTTGAGGCCACAAACCAGTACATGCGGCTGCGCGATACCAAACTTGGTTTGCAGGTCATGATACAGGATGGTGATTATCTGGCGTAATAATTCTGGCGTTATCGCATCACTAATGGCTTTAAGCGGCAGATGTGTCGTCACCAGCGCAACGCGAAGTTCTTCGGTCGCCAGCATCATCACGACTTTTTCGCTGTGCGATCGTTCTTCGAAAAACTCGGTATGTCCGATAAAGGGAATACCAGCATCGTTAATGATGCCTTTATGTACCGGCCCGGTGATCAGCGCTGCAAATTCACCCTTGATACAACCATCACATGCCCGAGCCAGCATATCCACCACATACTCACCGTTCTTCACATCAAGCAACCCCGGTTTGACTGGTGCTCGTAGTGCTATGGGCAGTATGGTGAGTGTTCCGGCAGTTTGCGGGCTTGCAGGAGCGTCAGGCGAGTAAGGAATGAGCTGAAGAGGAAGACCGAGAAGAGCTGCACGTTCCAGGAGTA
Source organism: Buttiauxella sp. BIGb0552 (assembly GCF_004366275.1). Taxonomy (NCBI): domain Bacteria; kingdom Pseudomonadati; phylum Pseudomonadota; class Gammaproteobacteria; order Enterobacterales; family Enterobacteriaceae; genus Buttiauxella; species Buttiauxella sp. BIGb0552. The sequence continues at coordinate 400,572 of NZ_SODY01000003.1, read as the reverse complement.
ATTCGGGAGACGCTGCGACAACCACTTCGACAGGCCAGTCGCGCTGTGCCAGCGCGATGACCAGATCAGGACCAATCCCGGCAGGTTCGCCGGGAGTGATGACTACACGTTGGATATTAGCCATTGCTACCTATGACTTTCACATAAGCAGATGCGCGTTGTTCTTGCATCCAGGTCTGTGCTTCTTCAGAGAACTTACGGTTGAATAGCATGCGATACGCGCGGTCTTTCTGCGCAGCATCAGTCTTATCAACGCTACGAGTATCCATAAGTTCGATCAAGTGCCAGCCGAAGGAGGAGTGAACCGGTGCACTCAACTCACCTTTATGCATTTTCGACAGTGCATCACGGAAGGCAGGATCATAGATATCGGTAGCAGCCCAACCCAAGTCACCGCCCTGATTTGCTGAACCTGGATCTTCAGAGAAGGATTTTGCTGCCGCAGCGAAGGTCGTTTTTCCACTCTTAATATCAGCTGCAATCTGGTTTAACTTAGCTCGCGCTTGGTCGTCACTCATGATTGGCGATGATTTCAGTAAGATATGACGTGCATGAACTTCAGTCACAGAAATGCTCTGGCTCTGGCCACGCAGATCGTTCACTTTCAGGATATGGAAACCAACACCTGAACGAATCGGACCGATTACGTCACCTTTTTTCGCCGTGCCTAATGCCTGAGCGAAAATAGTTGGCAGTTCCTGGATACGACCCCAACCCATTTGACCGCCTTTCAGTGCTTGCTGGTCAGCAGAGTAGGTGATTGCCAATTTTCCGAAATCGCCACCATTTTGCGCTTGTGAAACGATGTCACGCGCTTGCTTTTCCGCATCGTCTACCTGAGTAGAAGTAGGGTTTTCCGGCAATGGAATCAGGATGTGGCTCAGGTTAAGTTCGGTGCTGCTGTCGTTTTGGCTACCAACCTGTTGCGCAAGGGAATCAACCTCCTGCGGCAGAATAGATACACGACGACGAACTTCACTATTACGCACTTCCGAAATGGTCATCTCTTTGCGGATCTGTGCACGGTAAGAATTGTAATTAACTCCGTCATAGGCCAGACGACTACGCATCTGATCCATGTTCATTTTGTTCTGGGCAGCGATATCAGCAATAGCTTTATCAAGCTGCTCATCCGTCACTTTAACGCCCATTTTCTGACCCATCTGCAGCATGATCTGGTCCATGATCAGACGTTCCAGAATTTGATGACGCAGAGTGTTGTCGTCGGGAAGTTGTTGCCCGGCTTGTTGGGCGCCGCTCTTCACTGACTGCATCATGCCGTCAACGTCACTTTCCAGTACCACACCGTTATTCACTACGGCTGCAACTTTATCGACCACTTGTGGGGCCGCGAAAGAGGTGTTCGCCACAAGGACGACACCGAGAAGCAGCGTTCTCCAATTCTTCATACTTTTTCCATTTCTTAGCCGCAAAGCGGACTGCTAATTCAAGTCAAAGTGAATTACATCGAGCTCTGATACGGCAGAATGTTTGAACGCAACATCTGCTGTGTGCCCAGGCCGTAGTTAGAACTCAGGCCACGTAACTCGATGTTAAAGCCAATTACGTTGTCGTATTTGCTTTGGTTATCTTCCCAACCGTTAATTTTGCGCTCATAACCTAAACGAATCGCATAACAGCAAGAGTTGTACTGCACGGCTAACATGGAGTCAGCCGCTTGTTGTGCATTGGTATCGTAGTAATACGCGCCAACAACAGACCAGCGATCAACGATAGGCCAGCTTGCCGTCATCCCAACTTGTGAGATTCCGTCTTTGTACTGGTCAGCATTAATGTTGATGTTAGAAACAGTGGCGCCGATGTATTCAGGGCTTGCGTAACGGTAGTTAAATTGTACCAGGCGATCGTTATCTTTACGATATTCGATAACGCCGTTACCGGTCGCAATATTATCAAGCCGTGTATCGTACTGTAAGCCACCGCGTAAACCCCAGCGGTCAGTCATGCGCCAATAGGTATCGCCAGCCCATACCACAGAACCTGTTTCGTCACCTTTTTCACTGTTAATCGTTTCATCACCAGTACGAGACTTGGTGAAGTAGTAGATTTGACCAACAGAAACATTAAAACGTTCAACAGCTGCGTCATCATAAACACGAGTTGTAACCCCCGTGGTGACCTGATTGGCTGAAGCTATACGGTCAAGGCCGCCGTAAGTACGATCACGGAACAAGCCATTGTAGTCAGATTGCAACAACGCAGAATCGTAGTTGTTGATGTTACTTTGGTCGCGGTACGGCACATACAGATACTGTACGCGTGGCTCAAGGGTTTGCGCCCAGCCTGCTGCAGAGTCCATATCGCGGTCGAAAATCAGTTTACCGTCCATTTTGAATTGAGGCAGGGTACGGTTAACCGTAGACTCTAACTTGCTGTTGCTATTGACATTTTTTTCGTATTTTTCGAGATTGTCCTGCTGATAGTGTGTTGCCATCAGCTTTGCTTCGGTATTCAGGCTTGCCCAACCATTGGATAACGGTAGGTTAATTGTTGGCTCAATATGCAGGCGTGTAGCTTCCGGCATGTTGTTATTAAAGTTAGTAAACTTAACAGCCTGACCATAGATACGCGTATCAAACGGTCCAACGTCGTTTTTATAGTAGTTCATATCCAACTGTGGCTGAGCACTGTATGAATTTGCACCGCTATTACGTTGAGAATCGAAAATCTGGAACTGTTTTGTTGCAAGTGTGGCGTCGAAGTTTTCAACGGCATAACCAACACTGAATTTCTGTGTGGCATAACCGTCAGTACTAGAACCATATTGCGAAGTAAAGTCGTTGAAGTAGTTTGGATCACTGACTTTGGTGTAGTCGATATTAAAACGCCACACCTGATCCATCACACCGCTGTGATTCCAGTAGAACAACCAACGGCGTTCATCCCCTTCAGGGTTCTTCGCGGTATCGTCTTTGTATTCCTCATCAGACAACAGGTAGTCGAATTCCATAATACCCGCGCCAGCTTTGGTCAAGTAACGGAATTCGTTCTGCCATTGAGTACCACGTTGCTCCATATAGTGCGGAGTGATTGTGGCATCAAAGTTTGGTGCGATGTTCCAGTAATACGGCAGAGAAAACTCAAGGCCATTATTGGTACTGTACTTCGCATTTGGGATCAGGAAACCGGAACGACGTTTATCACCGATTGGCAATTGCAGATAAGGGCTATAGAAGACCGGAACCGGGCCCAGTTTAAAACGGGCATTCCAGATTTCCGCGACTTCTTCTTCACGGTCCTGAATGACTTCACTTCCCACAACGCTCCAGGTATTAGAACCCGGCAAACAGGAAGTAAATGTGCCATTTTCCAGAATGGTGTAGCGATTATTGCCGCGCTGTTTCATTAGATCGGCAGTACCCCGCCCCTGGCGGTCTACCATTTGGTAGTCACCTTCCCAGACGTTGGTATCTTTGGTGTTCAGGTTTGACCAGGCTTTTGGCCCTTTAAGAATAACCTGATTATCATCGTAGTGTACGTTGCCGACAGCATCGACCGTGCGGACAGGGTCCGGCTGACCTTCAACCTGTTTTTGGTGTAGCAACACTTCATCAGACTGTAGGCGGCTATTGCCTTGCTGAATATCAACATTGCCAGTAAACACCGCATCATCAGGATAATTTCCTTTTGCGTGATCGGCATTTATAGTAACGGGTAGGTTATTGGTATCTCCCTGAATTAAAGGGCGATTGTAACTTGGGATACCAAGCATACACTGCGACGCAAGATCGGCAGCCATACCTTGTTGACTATACAGCGCTGCGCCAATCAAGGTGGCCAGCAAGGTGGGAATACGTTTTTTCATACGTGTTATTCGTTGTTCCATCATCAATGGCTTAGCGTCGGCAAACGGTCAGAGACTAACTTACTCATCACCACAGCGCTAGTGTTAATCCTTCCCGTTCAGCAGAGTGCCGTTAGGCACCGCTATCAATGACGGGTATGATAAAGCAAATTCTAGCCGACGGCATGACGATTTGGGGAGTATATGCAGTATTGGGGAAAAGTACTCGGTGTCGCAATAGCACTAATTATGGGTGGTGGCTTCTGGGGTGTGGTTTTAGGATTGCTGATTGGCCATGCCATCGATAAGGTGCGTAGCCGTCGTCAGTCCTGGTTTTCTAACCAACAACAGCGTCAGTCACTATTTTTTAGCACCACATTTGAAGTGATGGGCCACCTGACTAAGTCAAAAGGGCGCGTCACAGAAGCAGACATCCAGATAGCCTCGCTATTAATGGATCGCATGCAATTACATGGTGATGCGCGCAGTGCTGCACAACACGCATTTCGTGTAGGCAAAGAGAACGGTTATCCGCTGCGTGAAAAAATGCGTCAGTTACGCAGCGTGTGCTTTGGCCGTTTTGACCTAATTCGGATGTTTCTTGAAATTCAAATTCAGGCGGCGTTTGCTGATGGCTCTTTGCACCCTAACGAACGGGAAGTGTTGTACGTTATTGCGGAAGAGCTTGGCATTTCACGCATCCAGTTCGATCAGTTCTTACGCATGATGGAAGGCGGGCAGCAATTTGGTGGCGGATACAATCAGTCGCAAGGCGGTGGTTTCCAGCAACAGCGTGGTCCGACACTCGAAGATGCGTGCAATGTACTCGGCGTTAAAAGCACGGATGATGCGACTGCCATTAAGCGTGCGTATCGCAAATTAATGAGCGAGCATCACCCTGATAAGCTTGTTGCTAAAGGTTTACCGCCAGAGATGATGGAGATGGCCAAGCAGAAAGCGCAGGATATCCAGAAAGCGTACGATCTGATTAAGACGGCGAAAGGATTTAAGTAATAGAAAAGCCTCTCAAGTTGAGAGGCTTTTTTTAGAAGTCAGACGGGGCGCGGAACGTCATGGGGGTTCCATACTCTGGGTGGGTAATGGTCAGCATTTCAGCATGAAGCTGTAAACGTGGAGCCATTGCCAGGGCTTCTGGTGTCGCGTAAAAGCGATCGCCAAGAATGGGGTGACCCATTGCCAGCATATGCACGCGTAACTGATGTGAACGCCCGGTAATCGGTTTTAACAGCACTCGAGCCGTGTTATCCGCTGCATAATCCAGAACCTGATATTCCGTCTGTGCCGCTTTGCCGGTTTCATAACACACTTTCTGCTTTGGCCGGTTTGGCCAGTCACAAATCAGCGGTAAATCCACCAGACCCTCTTCCGGCTGAGGATGGCCCCAAACCCGCGCCACATACTGCTTTTTCGGCTCACGTTCACGGAACTGACGCTTCAGCTCGCGCTCTGCCGCTTTAGTCAGCGCAACGGCGATTACGCCGCTGGTTGCCATATCCAGGCGATGCACTGATTCCGCCAGTGGGAAGTCGCGCTGAATGCGCGTCATCACACTGTCTTTGTGCTCATCAAGACGCCCGGGCACAGACAATAAGCCCGAAGGCTTATTGACCACCATGATATGTTCATCCTGGTACAAAATAACTAACCAGGGATCGGTTGGCGGGTTATAGGGTTCCATAATCATTATTGATGTGTCACCACGATCAGACGCAAAGCATCGAGACGCCAGTTAGCTTGCGCGAGGCTTTCCAACACTTGTTGACGGTTGTTTTCGATTGCTTCGAGTTCATCATCACGAATGTTTGGGTTCACCGCTTTCAGCGCTTCCAGACGGGAAAGCTCAGAGCTTAACTTCTCATCAGCTTCTTCGCGCGCCGCTTTAATCAGCACTTGTGCCGCAGCTTCCACTTTCTCTTCTGCCAGTTGCAAAATTGCGTGAACATCTTGCTGAACTGCGTTCACCAATTTGCTGCCAGTATGGCGATTCACCGTGCTGAGCTGGCGGTTAAAGCTTTCAAACTCAACCTGAGCAGCAAGGTTGGTGCCGTTTTTGTCCACCAGCATGCGCACAGGCGTTGGCGGCAGGAAGCGGTTGAGCTGCAATTGCTTCGGTGCTTTTGCCTCTACAACATAAATCAGCTCCAGCAATAATGTCCCAACAGGCAGCGCTTTGTTTTTCAACAAAGAGAGTGCACAGCTGCCGGTATCGCCAGACAGAATCAGATCCAGGCCATTACGGATGATCGGGTGTTCCCAGGTAACAAACTGCGCATCTTCACGCGACAGGGCCACTTCACGTTCGAAGGTGATAGTACAACCATCTTCTGGAAGCCCTGGGAAATCAGGCACCAGCATGTGATCGCCTGGGGTCAGTACCACCATGTTGTCACCGCGATCGTCCTGGTTGATGCCGACGATATCGAACAAGTTCAGGGCAAAACTCACCAGATTGGTGTCGTTGTCCTGCTCGGAAATGGACTGCGCCAACGCTTGTGATTTCTCACCTCCGTTGGAGTGAATTTCCAGCAGCCGGTCACGACCCTGTTCGAGCTGAATCTTCAGCGCATCATGTTGCTCGCGGCACTGCTTAATCAGCGCATCAAAACCGTCGGTATTCTCAGGTGCTGCCAGATACTCAATCAGTTGTGGATAGACACTGTCGTAAATTGTGCGGCCGGTTGGGCAAGTGTGCTCGAACGCATCCAGACCTTCGTGGAACCATTTCACCAGTACTGATTGCGCAGTTTTCTCGAGGTACGGAACGTGGACCTGGATATCGTGCGCCTGGCCGATACGGTCCAGACGGCCAATACGTTGTTCCAGCAGGTCCGGGTTAAACGGCAAATCGAACATGACCAGCTGGCTTGCGAACTGGAAGTTGCGGCCTTCGGAACCAATCTCGGAACACAGCAGAACCTGAGCACCGGTATCTTCTTCGGCAAACCATGCGGCTGCACGGTCACGTTCGATGATGGACATACCTTCATGGAACACGGCGGCACGAATGCCTTCACGCTCACGCAGAACTTGCTCAAGTTGCAATGCTGTCGCCGCTTTGGCACAAATCACCAGCACCTTCTGAGAGCGGTGGCTTGTCAGGTAACCCATCAGCCATTCAACACGCGGGTCGAAGTTCCACCACGTGCCGCTATCACCTTCAAATTCCTGATAAATCTGCTCGGGGTAGAGCATATCGCGTGCACGTTCTTCCACGGATTTACGTGCGGCCATGATGCCGGACACTTTAATCGCGGTTTGATACTGCAGCGGCAGTGGCAAACGAATGGTATGCAGTTCGCGTTTCGGGAAACCTTTCACGCCATTACGGGTGTTACGGAACAGCACACGGCTGGTGCCATGGCGGTCCATCAGCATGGAGATCAGCTCCTGGCGTGCCGCAGCGCTACCTTCACGGTCGCTGTTTGCGGTTTGCAGCAGAGGCTCGATATCCTGCTCGCCAATCAATTCACTCAGCATATTGAGTCGATCGTTGGTCAGGTGATTGCCTGCTAACAGCAATGCAACAGCATCGGCCACAGGGCGGTAATGTTGCTGCTCTTCAACAAATTGCTCGAAATCGTGGAAACGGCTCGGGTCCAGCAAACGCAAACGTGCGAAGTGGCTTTCCATTCCCAACTGCTCAGGCGTTGCGGTTAACAGCAAGATACCCGGAATGTGTTCTGCCAGCTGTTCGATGGCCAGGTATTCACGGCTCGGGGCATTTTCGCTCCACACCAAATGGTGGGCTTCATCCACCACCAACAAATCCCATTCGGCTTCACAAAGATGCTCAAGGCGTTGCTTGCTGCGGCGCACGAAATCAAGCGAACAGATAACCAGTTGTTCTGTTTCGAATGGGTTATCGCTGTCGTGCTGGGCTTCGGCGTAACGCTCGTCATCAAAGAGAGCAAAACGCAGGTTAAAGCGGCGGAGCATTTCAACCAGCCACTGGTGTTGCAGGGTTTCCGGCACCACGATCAGGACGCGTTCAGCGCTGCCAGCCAGCAGTTGCTGGTGCAGAATCATCCCGGCTTCAATGGTTTTACCTAAACCTACTTCGTCAGCGAGCAATACGCGTGGCGCATGACGACGACCAACATCGTGGGCAATGTTTAGCTGGTGTGGTATCAGGCTGGTGCGCATGCCGCGCAGGCCGCTCCACGGTTGGCGATACTGCTCGCTTTGGTAAACACGGGAACGGTAACGCAGGGCGAAGCGGTCCATGCGGTCAATTTGCCCGGCAAACAGTCTGTCTTGCGGCTTGCTGAACACCAGTTTGCTGTCGAGGAAAACTTCGCGCAGAGTCGTACCGGCTTCTTCGGTATCCAGACGAGTACCGATGTAGGCCAGTAAGCCGTTTTCTTCTATAACTTCATCAACTTTGAGTTGCCAGCCTTCATGGCTGGTGACGGTATCACCCGGGTTAAACATCACGCGCGTGATAGGTGAGTCATTTCTGGCGTACAGTCGATTTTCACCGGTGGCAGGGTAGAGCAGGGTTACCATGCGTGTGTCTAAAGCGACCACGGTTCCCAGTCCCAGTTCGCTTTCGGTATCGCTGATCCAACGTTGACCAAGTGTAAAAGGCATAAGATTTCGGCTCTATTATCAGTGACTAAGATTTGCAGGCAATAGTAAAACGACCGCGCGCAAAGGGGGCGGTAGTTCAAAAGTAGATTTAAGGATGATTCAGGAGGGCGCTATGGTACTGGAAGGAAACGCGTTCGTCACCGTCAAAATAACCCTAACTGTCCTGTCATCAGTGTAGCAAAGTCATCCTCAAGGAAGGGTAAAATTCCTTCAGCCACGGGTTGGAGCTGGCGGGTCAGGTAGTGATCGTAGTCCAGCGGCGATTCCTGATAATCCACAGGCTCAGGACCGCTAGTGGTAATCACATACTTGATTGTCCCGCGGTTCTGATATTGTGCAGCCCGCCCAAGCCGTTGATTATGCTCATCCGCAAGGCGTGCAGCACGGACATGCGGCGGCACATTTTTTTGATATTCGCTTAATGGCCGACGCAGGCGTTTACGGTAAATCAGCTGATCATCCAGTTCACCGGCCATCAAACTGGCGATAGTTTCGCGAATATAATCCTGATACGGTTCGTTGCGAAAAACCCGTAAATAAAGCGTTTTCTGGAACTCTTGCGCCAGCGGCGTCCAGTCAGTACGCACGGTTTCCAGCCCTTTAAACACCATTCGCTGCTTATCATTTTCCTGAATCATTCCGGCGTAGCGTTTTTTGGAACCTTCAACGGTGCCGCGAATGGTTGGCATCAGGAAGCGGCAAAAGTGGGACTCGTATTCCAGCTCAAGCTGACTGTCCAACTGCTGAGTCTGTTGCAGATGGGCTTTCCACCACGCATTAACGTGATTCACTAATTGCTGGCCTATACGCGCCGCATCTTCTTCTGAGTGGGCTTTTTTCAGCCAGACAAACGTGGAATCCGTGTCTCCGTAAATCACGTCATAACCCTGAGATTCAATCAGCTCTCGGGTTTGCAGCATGATCTGGTGCCCACGCATGGTGATCGACGAGGCAAGGCGAGGATCAAAGAAGCGGCAGGCACTGGTACCCAATACGCCGTAAAACGCATTCATAATGATCTTTAGCGCCTGGGACAAAGGCTTGTTGCCATGGCGTTTGGCTTCATCGCGCCCTGACCAGATTTGCCCGACGATTTCCGGCAGGCAATGTGTGGTTCGGGAAAAATGCGCACCGAGAAAACCCTCAACGGAATGCTCAGGTTCCGGGTGCGCCATTCCTTCAACCAGGCCTACAGGGTCGATAAGAAAAGTACGGATAATCGACGGATAAAGGCTTTTGTAATCGAGCACTAACACCGAGTCATAAAGGCCCGGGCGTGAGTCCATAACATAGCCGCCGGGACTCGCCTGCGGGGGGACGCTGCCAAGATTTGGGGCAACATAACCGGCGCGGTGCATACGCGGAATATAAAGGTGACTAAATGCGGCAACCGAACCACCATGCCTGTCCAACGGCAAACCGTTGACCGTTGCCCGTTCCAGTAAAAATGGCATCAGCTCGGTTTTATGGAAAATGCGTGTCACCAGCTCACAGTCTTTAAGGTTGTATTTCGCCAGTGCCGGTTTATCTTCCGCAAAACGCCGGTCAATTTCGTCCATCCGTTGCCACGGGTTATCAATCGCTTTGCCTTCACCAAGCAGTTCCCGGGCCACTGTCTCCAGGGAAAACGAGGAGAAATTCCAGAATGCGGAACGCAGGGCTTCGATACCGTCGATAATCACTCGCCCTGCGGCCTGAGCGAAAAACACACCTTGTTTAAAACCGTGCTCACGCCATTCGAGCAAATTGTTCTCGCGCCCAAGGCGCAGCGGAACCTGATAATGATCGGCCATTTTTTGCAGCACACGCAAATCGAACTGCACCACATTCCAGCCGATCAACACATCGGGATCGTGCTCGGCAAACCAGCTATTGAGTTTTTCGATAAGCAGTGGCCGGCTGGCGACGTATTCCAGCGTGAAATCCAGCCCGCTGGCGTCACCGTTTTCCGGTCCAAGCATGTAGACGACACGCTGCCCGCAACCTTCCAGGCCGATGCAATAGAGCTCACCGTGGCGATTTGTTTCGATATCCAGCGACACCCATTTCAGCGGTGGGCGGTAATCCGGCGCGGGTTTCAGCTTAGTTTCAACCACCCAATTATTTTGCTGTTCGCCGCTAAACCAGACGGGAGCAGTAATAAAACGCTCCATCAAGAAGCGCTCTGGCGGGCGAATATCGGCTTCGTAAACTGTTATTCCACCATCACGCAGCACTTTTTCGATACGCATAAGCTGGCGATGCTGTCGGCAATAAAGGCCGCAAACAGGTTGGCGATGAAAATCTTTGAGGGGCAGCGGTGTGAGCCGATACTGGCTTTCTTTCGCGAGCAAGCGAGCAACTTCGGATTGTTGCGACTGGGGGATAAACGCGACCGACTCCTGGCGCGGCAGACGCACCTTAACCGGGCCATCGTCCGTAGCCAGCCAAAACTCAACTTCAGTACCGAGCGGGGTATCTCGCCAGTGACGCGTTAGCAAAAAACCTTGGCGGGCTTGTGACACGCTGCATTCTCATAAAGGAAAAGTGGTCTGATTATAGACCACTTCATGCAGGTTTACTGCTTTTATATACAGTGCTTACTGCCCGTAATAAGCCTTAGCACCATGCTTTCGCAAATAATGTTTATCGAGCAATGTTTGCTGCATATCCGGTAATTCTGGCGTGAGCTGGCGGCAGAATATGCCCATATAGGCCACTTCTTCCAGCACGATGGCGTTATGCACGGCATCAACCGGATCTTTTCCCCAGGCAAATGGGCCGTGAGAATGCACCAGCACACCAGGCATTTGTGCGGCATCGATCCCTCGTTCAGCAAAGGTTTTTACGATGACTTCACCGGTTTGCCATTCGTAATCACCGTTGATCTCTTCATCGGTCATTTTGCGAGTGCAAGGAATGGTGCCGTAAAAGTAATCCGCGTGAGTGGTGCCCGTTGCGGGAATGGATTTCCCGGCTTGCGCCCAAATGGTCGCGTGGCGCGAGTGGGTGTGGACGATGCCGCCGATGTGCGGAAATTGCAGATACAGCAGGCGATGGGTTGGTGTGTCGGATGAAGGTTTTTTATTGCCTTCAACCACTTCGCCGGTTTCGAGGCTCACCACTACCATGTCTTCAGCCGTCATGATGCTGTAATCGACGCCGGATGGTTTGATGACCAGCACCCCCCGTTCACGATCGACGGCGCTGACGTTACCCCAGGTCAGCGTCACCAGATTGTGTTTTGGCAGCGCGAGATTCGCTTCGAGTACCTGACGTTTGAGTTGTTCTAACATATCGTTCTCCGGGATTTCCCCTCACCCGAACCCTCTCTCAGGGAGAGGGCCGGGGTGAGGGGCAAAACGTCTTAGCGTTTGAAGCTGTAATAAACCTCGTTCCAGCGCAGCGAATCTTTAAATGCAGGCAGGCGGGTGTCGTTGTCGATAACCGACAGTTCGATGCCATGCAGTTCGCTGAACAAGCGCATATCGTCAAGCGTCAGAGACTGGCTGAACACCGTGTGGTGTGCGCCACCAGCCAGGATCCACGCTTCAGAAGCGGTTGGTAGATCGGGCTGTGCTTTCCACAGAGCATTAGCCACTGGAAGCTTCGGCAACTGGTGTGGGGCTTCAACGGTATCAACGCAGTTCACCAGCAGGCGGAAACGATCGCCAAGATCGATAAGGCTCGCGTTCAGAGCAGGGCCAGTTTGCGTTGAGAAGATCAAGCGGGCAGGATCGTCTTTGCCACCGATCCCTAAATGCTGCACATCGAGAATCGGTTTTTCAGCCAGTGCGATCGAAGGGCAGACTTCCAGCATGTGGGAGCCGAGCACCATATCGTTGCCGTTTTCGAAGTGATAGGTGTAGTCCTCCATGAAAGAGGTGCCGCCTTGCAGACCGGTTGACATCACCTTCATGATGCGAAGCAAAGCGGCGGTTTTCCAGTCGCCTTCGCCCGCAAAGCCGTAGCCTTGCTGCATCAGGCGTTGCACTGCCAGACCCGGAAGTTGTTTCAGGCCATGCAGGTCTTCAAAGGTGGTGGTAAAGGCGTTGAAACCGCCATGTTCGAGGAACTGTTTCATCCCCAATTCAATGCGCGCGGCATCAATGACGTTCTGGCGTTTTTCACCATTGATTTGCGCAACGGCGGTCAGGCGGTAACTGCTTTCGTATTCATCGACCAGCGCGTTGACATCCCCTTCGCTGACAGCGTTAACCACTTCAACCAGGTCGCCGACCGCATAGGTATTAACGGAGAAGCCGAATTTCATCTGCGCGGCAACTTTGTCGCCATCGGTCACGGCAACTTCACGCATGTTGTCACCAAAACGCACCACTTTTAGCTGACGAGTATCTTGTTTGGACACCGCCTGGCGCATCCAGGAACCAATGCGTTGATGGGCTTGTGGATCTTGCCAGTGACCCGTCACCACGGTGTGCTGTTGGCGCATACGTGCGCCGATAAAACCGAACTCACGGCCGCCATGCGCGGTCTGGTTCAGGTTCATAAAGTCCATATCAATGCTTCCCCATGGGATTTGCGCATTGAACTGTGTATGGAATTGCAGCAGCGGCTTGGTCAGGATGCTCAGGCCGTTGATCCACATTTTTGCCGGCGAGAAGGTGTGCAGCCACACCACCATTCCGGCACATTTATCGCTGTAGCTGGCATCGCGGCAGATAGCGGTAATTTCATCCGGCGACGTACCCAAAGGTTTCAACACCAGTTTGCACGGCAGTTTGGCTTCTTTGTTGAGCGCATTCACAACCTGTTCGGCGTGTTGATTTACCTGACGCAACGTTTCCGCACCGTAGAGATGCTGGCTGCCAATTACAAACCACACTTCATATTGTTCAAAAATGTTCATCGTCATGTCCTTAATGGGTCACAGTGGCCTGAGCTACACGAGTAACCGCAGCTGGGGCAGAAGGGAGATAGTGTTGTTCCGCGCTAACCGCCCATTGCTGGTAACGGCGATAGAGCTGTTCAAAGCGCTCGGCGCGTTGGGAATCAGGTTGCAGGGTGCTTTCAATCTGGCTGGCCATAGCGAGCTGGGCGCGGGAAATATCCGCGTGAATGCCAGCAGCAACGGCGGCAAAAATGGCGGCGCCTAATGCGCAGCACTGGTCAGAGGCAACAATCTGCAATGGACGATTTAGTACGTCAGAGCAAACCTGCATGATGACCGGGGATTTTCGTGCAATTCCGCCAAGCGCCATCACGTGAGTGACGGGAATACCTTGTTCGGTGAAGCACTCCATAATGGCGCGGGCACCAAAGGCGGTTGCGGCAATCAGCCCACCGAACAGCGCGGGTGCATCGGTTGCCAGGTTTAAATCGGTGATCACCCCTTTCAGGCGCTGGTTGGCATTCGGGGTGCGGCGGCCGTTAAACCAGTCGAGTACGACCGGCAGATGCTCAAGAGAGGGGTTCTTAGCCCAGGCTTCCGTCAGCGCCGGTAGCAGTTGTTTCTTGCTGGCATTGATTTGCTCACGCAGTTCCGGATGTGCAAGCGCCAGTTGTTCCAGCGGCCAGCCAAGGACACGGCCAAACCAGGCGTAGATATCGCCGAATGCCGATTGCCCGGCTTCGAGGCCGATAAAATCAGGGATCACGCTACCATCAACTTGCCCACAAATGCCTTTTACCGCGCGGTCGCCAACGGTGGGTTTGTCGGCAATCAAAATGTCGCAAGTTGAGGTGCCGATAACTTTCACCAGCGTGTTCGGCTGTGCACCCGCGCCAACAGCGCCCATATGGCAGTCAAACGCGCCACCGGAAATCACCACGTTTTGCGGCAGACCGAGGCGTTCAGACCATTCGGGGGAAAGTGTCCCAACCGGAACATCAGCAGTCCAGGTTTCGGTAAACATCGGGTAAGCCAGATTCTGGTTAATAACCGGATCTAACTCGTCAAAGAAACTGGCCGGAGGAAGACCGCCCCAGCTTTCATGCCACAAAGACTTATGCCCGGCGCTACAGCGGCCACGGCGAATATCCTGCGGTTGGGTGGTGCCGGAAAGCAGCGCGGGAACCCAGTCGCACAATTCAATCCACGATACAGCCGCTTTTGCCACTTTGGGGTCAGCGCGGGTCACGTGCAGGATTTTTGCCCAGAACCATTCGCTCGAGTAGATGCCGCCGATATAACGGGAGTAGTCATCTTTGCCGGGCTGATGGCACAAGCGGGTAATGGCTTCGGCTTCTTCTACGGCGGTGTGATCTTTCCACAACACAAACATGGCGTTCGGGTTGTCGGCAAACTCTTGCGTCAGAGCCAGCACATTTCCTTGGGCATCAATTGGCGCGGGTGTGGAGCCGGTGCTGTCAACGCCAATCCCGCAAACCCGGGCGCGCTGTTCAGCCGTCAGTTCGGCGAGAACGGTTTTTACTGCCCGTTCCATGGACTCAATATAGTCTCGTGGGTGATGGCGAAACTGGTTGTTTGGGGCGTCGCAATATTGGCCTTCCTGCCAGCGCGGATACCATTCCACACTGGTCGCAAGCTCTGCACCATTTTCACAATCAACGGCTAAAGCGCGAACAGAATCGCTACCAAAATCGAGGCCCAGCGCAATCGACATTTTTAAACTCCCTGACCTGTTATCTATGGAAATGACATTAGTTTTTATGCAGAAAAACAGTCAGGTCGTATTCGCTGTAGTTATGGAGAAATGTGCTGTGCCTTTGAGAAGTGTGACGCCCCGCAAATAATCGATGTGGATATTTCTGCTACTTTTATAAACACATTGGTTATCTTCTTAAAACCTCCTGGTTGTCAGATAAAAAGCATAGGTGCAGGTAAATTGCGGCTTTATGATGAGAATCGGACGGTTTACGGTTCAGACAGTGTTGCCCTGGCAAGGCAGAGCACGGATATGGACAAATTGTTTCTGTACCCCCTCTTGAATAGCGAGCTTGTTGATGGCTGAAATGCAAAATGACCCTCTGTTACCGGGGTACTCTTTTAATGCCCATTTAGTTGCGGGATTAACGCCGATTGAAGCCGAAGGGCCGCTGGATTTTTTCATCGACCGTCCGTTAGGAATGAAAGGTTTCATCCTGAATTTAACGGTGAAGGGTGAAGGGGTTATCAATAATCAGGGGAAAAACTACGTCTGCCGTCCTGGCGATATTCTGCTTTTCCCTCCGGGTGAAGTGCACCACTATGGCCGCGCCCCGGACAGTAAAGAGTGGTATCACCAGTGGGTTTACTTCCGCCCGCGTGCGTACTGGCAGGAGTGGTTAAACTGGGACCCTATCTTTGCGCATACCGGTTTCTTCCGTCCTGATGACGCCCATCAGCAGAATTTTTCACAGTTGTTTGGCCAGATAATTGAAGCCGGGCAGGCAGAAGGGCGCTACGCCGAATTGCTGGCGATTAACCTGTTAGAGCAGTTGTTGTTGCGGCGCATGGAGGTGCTGAATGCTTCCCTCAATCCACCGCTTGATAACCGTGTCCGCGATGCCTGCCAGTATATCAGCGACCACCTGGCCGATAACCATTTTGATATTGCAGGGGTGGCGCAGCATGTCTGTTTATCGCCTTCTCGCCTGTCGCACTTGTTCCGCCAGCAGCTTGGCGTCAGCGTTTTAAGCTGGCGTGAAGACCAACGCATCCTGCAGGCCAAACTGTTGCTCAGCACCACCCGCATGCCGATTGCCAGCGTCGGGCGCAACGTCGGTTTTGAAGACCAGCTCTACTTCTCGCGCGTTTTCAAAAAGTGCACAGGAGCCAGCCCGAGCGAGTTTCGTGCCGGCTGTGAATAATATATGTGAATAGCCGCTATTATTGATTCATACAAATGATGGCTTGACGCTTCATTCCACACTCAGGAGAATCGCCCACTCGTTTCTCGACGGACGCTTTATGGAAGCTTTGCTGGAACACTTTATTACTCAGTCAGTGGCGTATTCGCTTTTTGCGGTGATGCTGGTGGCTTTTCTGGAATCTCTGGCGCTGGTGGGGCTTATCCTTCCTGGCACAGTAATGATGGCGGGGCTTGGTGCGCTGATTGGTGGCGGGCAGGTTGGGTTCTATCACGCCTGGGCTGCGGGGATTATCGGTTGCCTGCTGGGCGACTGGATTTCGTTCTGGCTGGGAGGCCGCTTTAAAGGGCCGCTGCATCGCTGGTCGTTTATGAAAAAGAACAAAGCGCTGCTGGATAAAACCGAGCATGCGCTGCATCAGCACAGCATGTTTACCATCCTGGTTGGCCGCTTTGTTGGCCCAACGCGCCCACTGGTGCCGATGGTCGCGGGCATGTTAGATCTTCCGGTTTCTAAATTTATCGTCCCGAATATTATTGGCTGCATTTTCTGGCCACCCATCTACTTCTTGCCGGGGATTCTGGCGGGTGCCGCGATTGATATTCCTGCGGATATGCAAAGCAGCAGCTTTAAATGGCTCTTGCTGCTAGTAGCACTGGGGCTGTGGCTAGCGGGATGGTTGTGTTGGCGCTGGTGGCGCAGTGGTAAAGCAAGTACTGACCGTTTAACTCAGTACTTGCCGCGCGCTCGTTTGCATTGGTTAGCACCAACAATGACGGTGCTGGCCGTGGGGAGCTTTGTTGCAATCCAGATGCACCCGATGATGCCGATTTACCGCAGCATTCTTTGGAAAGTGCTCACCGGGCACCACTAATACCCAACAGTGCTGATGCACTGGCTTCTCCGCTCAATAAGGTTGCCGTATCGCCATCCCAGGCGATACGGCCATCGACCACCACCAGACTTCTTTCGGCAATTCGTGCTGCATCTTCAATACTGTGTGACACCATCAATAGCGTCAGCTGTTGCTGGCGACACAGGTTATCGAGCAGTTGCAGCATCTCCTGGCGTAGCGCCGGGTCGAGTGCTGAAAATGGTTCATCAAGCAGTAAAATCGGTTGTTCGCGCACCAGGCAACGGGCAAGAGCGACACGCTGGCGCTGGCCGCCGGAAAGCTGCGCTGGCAGCCTGTCGAGTAAATCACTTATCGCCATCTGGCTGGCAATCGTCGCCAGGCGTTCCTGTTGTGCCGCGCTGAGCTTAAGGCCGGGGTTTAGCCCCAGGCCAATGTTCTGGCGCACCGTAAGGTGGTTGAAAAGATTGTTCTCCTGGAACAGCATCGATACCGGGCGCTGTGCGGGTGCCGTCGCCGTATGGTCGTTGCCATGCAGCATAATCTGCCCGCTGGCAGGGGTGAGAAAACCGGCAATCAAACTCAGCAGCGTACTTTTCCCCGCCCCGCTTGGTCCCAGCACCGCAACGCGTTCTCCGGCGTTAATTTGCATCGAAAAGCGCATCGGTAAATGGTGATAGAGCCAGGTTACATCAGTTAGCGTTAGCATTCCCTTCATCCTTCAAGTTGCAGGTGTGTTGGCTGCGTTCTTTCATCCAGGTCACATAGTTTTCTATGTTCCCAGGCTTCATTCACTTGCCGCCTTCCTGCAACCTGAATCATTTTGGGAATCGCGTCCCGGAAGTTTTTCAATCAATGTGAATAAAGCAAAGCACAGTATCAGCAGGATAAGCGCAGTAACCGCACCATCCTGGCTACGATATGAACCAATTTGTTGATAAAGATAAAACGGCAGCGTGCGGAAATCTTCATTGCCGAACAGCGCCACTACGCCAAAATCACCAATCGACAGCACACAGGCAAATGCCAGCGCTTGTGCCAGAGGCCGTTTAAGCGCGCGTAATTCGATATAACGCAGGCGGTTTAAGCCGCTGATATTCAGCGACTGGCACAGCTTGTTGTAGCGTTCCGCCACATCCAGCATTGGGTTTTCCAGCACTTTCAGGGCGTAAGGAACCGCCATTAATGCATTGGTGAAAATCACAATGCCATCGGCGGATTGCGGCAAACCTACCGTGTTATTAAGCAACAGGAAAAAGCCGGTCGCCAGCACGATGCCCGGCATGGCGAGAATTAACATGCCGCTCAACTCCAGCGCTTGCCCGGCAAATGCGCGGTTGCGCAGGCGCAATTCCCGCGAACTCCACAGCAGCATTACCGTAATGACGACGCTTATCAGCCCCGCGCCGACTGCAATTCTTAACGAGGTGAATAATGCCTGCCAGAGAATTGGCTGTGAAAGCACGCTGTTAAATCCGCTGTTGATGCCATCAATGATGACCGCCAGCAGCGGGGGCAATAGCAGCAACATTGCGAGTGAAATTAACAACCCGTCGCACAGTTTTCGGCGTAGGTTATCTTGCGGGTCGCGCCAGCCTTGCATTTGGCTGATTCCCACCGGAATCGCTTTGCTCAGCCGCTGGCTCATCAAAACGAGGCCAAGGCAGCAAACCATTTGTACTATTGCGAGCAGTGCCGCACGTGCGGGATCGTAGTCGTAACTGAGGGCCTGGAAGATAGCCAGTTCAATGGTGGTTGCCTGCGGCCCGCCGCCGAGCGAAAGCACGGTGGCAAAACTTGCGAAGCAGAGCATAAAAATCAGTGCGGCGGCAGGAAGGATCTGGCGCCGTAGCCACGGCCATTCGACAAAGCGGAAGAAATTCCAGCCCTGCATACCAAGCTGTGCGGCGACCTGGCGCTGTTCGCTGGGGATATTTTCCAGCGCCTGAAGCAGCAGGCGGGTTGCCATCGGCAAGTTGAAAAATACGTGTGCCAGCAAAATGCCTTTCAGGCCATACGGTGAGAACCCCCATTCGATGCCAAGTCTGGCGCACAATGAGGCCAGCCAGCCTTCGCGGCCATACACCGTCAGAATCCCAAACACGGCAACTAACACCGGCAACACCAGCGTCATGGCGCACAGACGTAACAGTGCTAATCGCCCTGGGAAACGGCGTCGGTAAAGCGCCCGGGCCAGAAAAATAGCCGGGAGCACCGAAAGGGCAGCCGAGAGAAAAGCCTGCCAGAAAGAGAAGCGCAGCACGTGCCACAAATAACTATCCTGCACCAATGCGCGGATATCGGTTTGTGGCGCGTTAAACCACAACGCCAGAAAAGCTGCCAGGGCGACGGCGACCACCAGCGTGGCGGCGCATAGCCCTGGAATCAGCCAGCCGGGGATCAGCGGCTGACGGAGCGTTGCCATTCACTGATCCAGCTGGCGCGATGGGATGAAACGTCTTGCGGGCTAAACTCCAGCGTGGTCTGTGGTTTGACCAGGCCGTTAAAGCCTTCCGGCAATTTCACATCTGTTACCGGATACATCCAGTTGCCGGTTGGAATGGTGTTCTGGAATTCAGGCGTTGTGATGAATTTCATGAACTTTTGCGCCAGCTCAGGCTGTTTGCTGGAGGCCAGGCGGCCCGCTACTTCGACCTGCAAATAGTGCCCTTCGCTGAAATTGGCTGCCGCGTAGTTATCTTTTTTCTCTTCAATAATGTGATATGCCGGAGAAGTGGTGTAGCTCATCACTAGATCGCCTTCACCTTTCAGGAACAGGCCGTAGGCTTCGGACCAGCCTTTGGTGACGGTGACGGTTTTCTTCGCCAGTTTCGTCCAGGCTTCAGGCGTTTTGTCGCCATATACTTTTTGCATCCATAACAGCAGGCCGAGACCTGGCGTGCTGGTGCGTGGATCCTGGTAAATCACTTTCCATTTCTGGTCGCTTTCAACCAATTCTTTCAGGCTTTTCGGCGGGTTTTTGAGTTTGTTTTTGTCATACACAAAAGCGAAATAACCGTAATCGAATGGCACAAAGGTATTGTTGTTCCACCCGCCAGGAATTTTTAGCGAGCTGGTTTCAACATTGCTCGGAGCAAACAATTTCGTTTGTGCCGCCGCTTCCAGCAGGTTGTTATCCAGCCCTAAAACCACGTCAGCTTTGCTGTTTTTACCCTCCATGCGTAGGCGGTTAAGCAAGGAAACACCATCTTCGAGTGCGACGAATTTCAGCTCGCAATTGCAGTCCGCTTCAAAGGCTTTTTTTACCGCAGGGCCTGGGCCCCAGTCGGCAGCGAAGGAGTCGTAGGTGTAAACAGTCAGCAGGGGTTTGGCGAAAACAGGGGCTGCGATGAGCGCCAGTAACGGCAGGAATTTTTTGAACACTTTGCACCTCTTGGAATTAGGGGTGGCAAAGGACTTTGAGAATTGAGCCTCAAATCCCTTCGCCGGCGTTATCCGGATCAGGTTCGACGGGTATTATCTCAGCCAGACTTTCGTCTTAGCACCCCGTTGAGAACGCGTGCATTGTAATGATTTTGTGAAACTTACGAAAGCTCTTTACCCGTACTCACAGATTGCGGTTCCGGTGGTGCAAACCATGCCGATTTAAAATCAAACCAACCCAATGTGTTCATTCGCACACCGCGCATACTGCGTTGCCCTTCAATGCGCAGCCAGTGGTGGATTAACGGTAAAATATCATTGTTTTCAACTCGCTCCTGGCACCATTCCGGGAGCGAAAGCTCACCGTTATGCCATTTTCGGGTATCCGTTTCCCAGTCATTCGCAATGCATTTCTGAATCAGCGGCACTTCATAAAGATGCGAATAGAGTGAAAACTCCAGCGGCAGCGTGAAGTTGGCACTGTTCAGCCAGATATCACTTTCTGCCTCACCCTGGTGCCACTCTTCATAACTGACTTCCTGCACCACCAGTTTTACCCCCACGCGGGCCAGCAACTCCTCCATCACTTTACTGATCATGCGGTGTTCAACGTGGTCGCGGTAAAACGTCAGCGTTACAGATTCCAGACTATCAGGTTTTTCAAGCACCGGTTGTGGGCGCGCGTGGTGCCAGCGCGGCAGTAAACCATACGCAGGAAACCAGTACTGCTGGTTTTGAGCACCCGCGCTATAAAGCAGATGAATGGGGGCCAACACATGGCTTAGCCAGCGGCGAACGTCGTCATTACTGCCAGATTTGGATCGCCTATCAAACAAAATGTAATAGCAGCCTTCTTCCAGACGGCTTTCGACGGCTTTTTCACTATCAGGCATGCCCGATAGTTGCACTGCGCAACTGACATCTTCACCGATCTCTGGCAATACCCAGAAATTTACCTCATCAATCAATGCGCGATAGCCGAAGTAATCATCGTAAGCCTGAATTTTCAATTGGTTGTTATTGTTGCGTACCACCGAATAGGGGCCTGACCCAACAGGCTGACGGGCAAAATTGCTTAATGTCTGCCATTCACGCGGCAGGATCATTGCGTTAACACTGCCCAATAACCAAGGTAGCCATTGGTCGGGCTGCGAGAGCGTGATATCCAGCGTCCATGTGGTTGGCGAGCTGATTTGCGTAATGTGTGCGTAGAGTGGCAACGCATTAATTCGTTGCAAAGATGTCATGACATCCAGCATGTCCAGTTCGCGGCCATGGTGAAAATGAATGCCGGGGCGCAGATAAAAACGCCAGTGTAATGGGGATATTTGCTGCCAGTGATGGGCAATATCTGCTTCCAGTTCCCCATTTTCCTCATTTATACGGATTAACCCACTGAAAATTTGCCTGGCAATATGGGTTTCCGAGCGGCGTAAAGCCGAGCCGGGTAACAGATTTAATAGCGGGCGGTAATAGAGCACGCGCAGGATATGCCGCCCCTGGCGGAAGCTGCGGCCCAGATGGGAGATCAACATCTGGCGTACTGCGGCTTTGTCACCGACGATCTGCACCAGTTGATCAATACGATCCTGCTCGAGAAGATCTTCTGCCCGCTGTTGTTGCAGCGCAAGGCCGGTATACAGGAATTCCAGCTGTGAACGCTTGCCGCGCCCGACCTCTGCTTTCCAGCTGAGCCAGCCCTTTTCCTGCATCGCGCTTAGTAACGTACGCATATGGCGGCGGGAGCAATTCAGCAGATCTGCCAGCTCATTGAGCGTGGTTTCCTGCGGTTTACCTTCAAAGTTTTGCCATAAACGTATGAACTGTTGTTGCAGACGACTGCTGGACATAAAAGAGGAACTCCCGTCAGAAACTCATCAATTTAACTTTCCTCATATTACGCCAATAATCATCAACGTTGAAAGCGAGGAGGTACATATGAAACGGTCGCCAGTTGTTAAGTTCTATCAACAGTATTTTACCGCAACCCAAAGTGTTTCCGCTGGATGGCTGGCTCGCCTGACAGCATCGCAACGTCTAAGGATGCTTGAGGACTTAATGCAGTGGGAGGTGACAACTTCCGTGACCGTGAAGTACTGACTCGTTGATACATGTGTGACTGAGAATTGGTGAATTTCACCTGGCCAGCAGATTGTTCCTGCTGGCTTTTTTATACCCGTCATTAGGGTATAGTTTACGTTTTGCACACCCAGTGAGCGCTCGAACAAAAGGAATTTCTGCATGCTGTGGTTTTTGACACGAGGACGCCGCCTCAATCCGGTGTATGCCGCATTTATGGTTGTGGCTTTTATGATGGGGATTGCGGGGGCACTTCAGGCTCCCACCCTTAGCCTGTTTTTAACGCGTGAAGTGCAGGTGCGCCCGTTCTGGGTCGGGCTGTTTTATACCGTCAATGCGATAGCCGGGATACTCGTCAGCCTGGCGCTGGCGAAGCGTTCAGATAACCGGGGCGACCGTCGCAAACTGATTATGGTTTGTTGCGTAATGGCCGTAGCAAACTGCGTGTTGTTTGCTTTTAACCGCCATTACCTGACGTTAATTACCGTTGGCGTTATGTTCGCGTCTATTGCCAACACAGCGATGCCACAAATCTTCGCTCTTGCCCGCGAGTATGCCGATAGCTCGGCGCGAGAGGTGGTGATGTTCAGCTCGATAATGCGTGCGCAGCTCTCGCTTGCCTGGGTTATCGGGCCGCCGCTGTCATTTATGCTGGCGCTAAACTACGGTTTCACCACCATGTTCCTGATCGCGGCCGGGATTTTCGTTATCTCGCTGGCGCTCATTTTCTTTGCACTCCCCTCAGTGAGCAGGATTGAACAACCCGCAGATGTTGCCCTCACGCAGGTCAGCGGCTGGAAAGACAAAAACGTTCGCATGCTGTTTATCGCCTCCATGCTGATGTGGACCTGCAACACCATGTACATCATTGATATGCCGTTATGGGTCAGCACTGATTTAGGGCTGCCTGAATCGCTGGCGGGGCTTCTGATGGGCACCGCTGCGGGGCTTGAGATCCCGGCAATGATCCTTGCAGGCTATTACGTTAAGCGTTTTGGTAAACGCCGTATGATGGTGATTGCTGTGGCGGCTGGCGTGTTGTTCTACGTTGGATTGATTCTGTTCCATAGTCGCACGGCGCTGCTGTTACTTCAGCTTTTTAACGCGGTGTTTATCGGGATTGTCGCCGGTATCGGGATGTTGTGGTTCCAGGATTTGATGCCGGGCAGGCCGGGTTCGGCGACCACTTTATTTACAAACAGTATTTCGACGGGCGTGATTCTGGCGGGCGTGTTACAGGGTGCGCTGGCGGAGAGCTTCGGGCACCATTCAGTGTACTGGCTAATTGCGGGGTTGTCGGTGTTGGCGTTGATTCTGACCAGTCGGGTAAAGAATATTTAAGCTGAAATAATGTCGGATGACGCTGTACGTCATCCGACAGATAATCATTCGGCCAGAAAAATTTCTAATAGCGAATTCAAAAACAGCTTACCGTGTTCGGTAATCTGCCAAAACTCTTCTGTCTCAATCAAATAATCTTTAGCCATTGCCTCGTCTAACTGCGCACGAATCACCGACTCATCAAGCCCGGTATACAGGCTAAATTCGTTGCGAGGTGCGGCTTCCAGCAGACGGAAACGGTTCATAAAGAACTCGAATGGTTTGTCGGCTTGTTCAACATCGTGCTGCTTATCGAGGTATTTGCCTTCCATGTAACCGCGTGGATGGCGAGTTTTGGCGGTACGCATAATGCGTCCGTCTTCAAATGTCACTTTGCCGTGGGCACCGCAGCCAATCCCCAGATAATCACCAAAGCGCCAGTAGTTCAGGTTGTGCTGGCACTGGTAGCCTGGTTTCGCATAGGCCGAGGTTTCGTATTGCTGGTAACCGGCAGCCGTCAGCAGTTTGTCGCCCTGCTCGAAAATATCCCACAGTGCGTCGTCGTCCGGCAGTTTTGGCGGGCGTGAGCTAAACAAAGTATTCGGCTCAATCGTCAGCTGATACCACGAAAGATGCGGTGGGTTCAGTTCAATCGCCTGGCGCAAATCATCGAGCGCTTCTTCCAGAGTCTGATCCGGCAGGCCGTGCATGAGATCCAGGTTAAAGCTGCGCAAGCCAAGACCGTTTGCCAGATGTGCTGCACGCTTTGCTTCGCCAGAATCGTGAATACGCCCCAGGCGCTTGAGTTTCGGTTCGCTGAAACTCTGCACGCCGATAGAAATGCGGTTCACGCCAGCGCGCTGGTAACTCACGAAACGGTCTGCTTCTACCGTCCCGGGGTTCGCTTCCATGGTAATTTCCGCATCCGCTGCCACCGGTAGGCGTGCACGCACACCGTCGAGCAGGTTTTGCATCGCCTCGCCTGAAAGTAGACTCGGCGTACCGCCACCAATAAAGATGGTCTTTATTTCACGTCCTTGTGCCATTGGCGCGTCATTTTCCAGATCGCGCAACAGGTGGGCGACATACTCATCGTGCGGTACGTCGCCTTTGAGTGCATGAGAGTTGAAGTCACAGTAGGGGCACTTCTGCACGCACCACGGGATATGAATATAGAGACTCAGAGGTGGCAAATTAGCCATTTTTCATTGCTTCCAGTAACAGTTTCAGTGCTCGCCCACGGTGGGAGATCGCACGTTTTTCATCACGAGTAAGCTCACCGGCAGTTTTGCCTTCACTCGGGACAAAGAAAATAGGGTCGTAGCCGAAGCCACCCTGGCCTGCTGCTTCGCGGGTAATCTGGCCTTCCCAGCTACCGTGACACACTAGTGGCGTTGGATCTTCTGCATGGCGCATATAGACCAGCACGCAATGGAATCGTGCTTTGCGCTGATCGTCCGGCACATCTTTCAGTGTAGCCAGTAACTTTTCCAGGTTCTGCTGGTCGGATGCATCCGTGCCTGCGTAGCGTGCGGAGTAAATCCCCGGAGCACCACCCAGCACATCAACAGCCAGACCGGAGTCATCGGCGATGGCAGGCAGGCCGGTAACCTGTGCGGCATGGCGCGCTTTCAGAATGGCATTCTCGATAAACGTCAGCCCGGTTTCTTCGGCTGACTCCACGCCCAGCTCAGTTTGCGCCACAACATCCAGACCAAAATCGCCCAGTAAATCGGCGAGTTCACGCACTTTACCGGCGTTACCGGTTGCGAGGACAACTTTTTGCATAGTGAGAAAATCCTGTGAAATTGGCTAATTATTCGAGCAAAGCCGCGACTTCCGTCGGGATGTGTTGCGGGTCGATAATCTTAATTTGTTTATGGCGGCCCAGTTCGCCTTTCTCAAGCAGCACTTGGCTTTTGGCAACTTTGAACTGCTTAGCCAGGTATTTTACCAGATGAGCGTTAGCTTTGCCGTCTATCGGTGGGGCGGTGATGGCGACTTTAAGCTCGTCGCCATGTAGCCCGATAATGCTATCCCGGCTGGCTTTAGGCTGAATATACAGCCGTAAAACCAGCCCGTCGGAGTTAAGGCTCACTGCACTCACAGCAAATACCAAAGCCCCGGGAACAAGTCCATGCCGAGGTAATTCAGCGCGTAGAGAATCAAAATGACGATCATCGCTGAAAAATCGATGCCACCCATAGCCGGAAGCACGCGGCGAATGGGCGCCATCATTGGCTCAGTGAGCTGCATCAACACGTATTCAATTGGGCTGCGGCCCTGGCTTATCCAGCTCATCAGCGAGCGGATAATGATCACCCAGAACACCAGCGTACCGGCGGATTTGAGCAGTGATAACAAGCCCACCAGCAGGTTCATCGGGTCAAGCGATAAAGCGCCAACCTGAATGAGCAGCAAAACCGGGTACTTCAATGTGGTGAGAATAAACGCCACCAGTAAAGAGGCGGTATCAATTGGCCCAATCGACGGAATGATCCGGCGCAGCGGCCCGACAATCGGCTGGGTAATCTTGACGATAAACTGCGCAAAAGGGTTGTAAAAGTCACAACGCGACCACTGCATCCAGATGCGAATCAGCAGCACCATCACATACAGTTCAATCAGTGTTTTGACCAGGAAAGTCAACGTCAGCATGGCGTTCCTCAAAATTTAGTGATTAACGTGCGGAATAATCCCGCGCGCCGAAAATAGCGGTTCCAATGCGCACCATGGTGCTGCCTGCGGCAATCGCGGCGTCCATGTCATCGGTCATGCCCAGGGACAACGTATCAACCGTTGGGTAACGGTTTTTGAGCGATTCGAAAGCTGCTGCCATTTTCTGGCAAACCGCTAACTGACGCTCGTAATCAGGTTCAGGGGCAGGAATTGCCATCAAACCTCGTAACACCAGACCCGGCAGAGCGGCAATATCAGCCGCGAGTGTTTCAAGCTCACTTATCGCAATGCCAGATTTGCTTTGTTCATCACTGATATTGATTTGAATCAGCACGTTAAGCGGAGCCATTTCGTCCGGGCGTTGTTCGCTCAGACGGCTGGCAATGCGCAACCGATCAACGGTGTGGCACCAGTCAAAATGCTCTGCAACCAGACGGCTTTTGTTCGACTGCAACGGGCCGATAAAGTGCCACTCAAGGGTTTCTTCGCCGTTTTCGGCAAAGTAACGAATTTTATCCACGCCTTCCTGCACGTAGTTTTCACCAAACGCGCGTTGCCCGGCAGCAACGGCTTCTGCGATGGCACCCGCAGGCTTTGTTTTGCTCACTGCAAGCAAAGTCACTTCTTCTGGAGCACGGCCGCAGCGTTCAGTTGCCGCTAAGATTTTATTCTGAACCTGTGCCAGATTGTGCGCTATCTCGTTCATAGGTTGGAAAGTGATATGGATATCGAAGAAATTGTGGCCCTTAGTGTAAAGCATAATGTCTCTGATCTACACCTGTGTACGCAGCTTCCTGCTCGCTGGCGCAGGCAAGGGCGGCTTGAACCTCTGCCCGAAAGTGCGCCAACCCCCGCAACGTTGCTGAGCATCTGGCTGACAAACGGGCAACGAGAAGAATTAGAGCAACACGGGCAACTGGATTTTGCCGTTACCCTGGCAAGTGGCACCCGGCTGCGTGCCAACGCTTTTCGCCAGATGCAAGGCGACTCGCTTGCTTTGCGGATACTCACCTCTCACAGCCCAAAACTTGAATCGCTAAACGTTCCTGCCATTATTCCGGAATTACTGAAATCTGCTGATGGCTTAATTCTGGTCACCGGGGCTACGGGCAGCGGTAAATCCACTACGCTTGCGGCGATGGTGGATCATCTCAACCATCATCTCGACGGGCATATTCTCACCCTGGAAGATCCTATCGAGTTTGTTCATCACCCGAAGCGCTGTTTGATTCAGCAACGAGAACCGGGGCAGCATTGCCGATCGTTTGCCGCAGGTTTACGTGCGGCACTGCGTGAAGATCCTGATGTCATTTTGTTGGGCGAGTTGCGCGACAGCGAAACTATCCGCCTTGCACTCACCGCCGCAGAAACCGGTCATTTAGTTCTCGCAACGCTCCACACTCGTGGGGCGGCACAAGCAGTAGAGCGGCTGGTGGATGTGTTTCCCGCAGAAGAAAAAAACATGGTGCGTAGCCAACTGGCGGGCAGTTTAAAAGCGGTGTTGGCACAGAAATTATTGCCCGATAGCTGTGGCGAAAGAGTGGCTCTGTTCGAGTTACTGGTCAATACACCCGCCGTAGCGAGCCTTATCCGTGAAGGGAAAACCCACCAATTACCGGGGCAAATACAAACCGGGCAGCAATATGGCATGAAAAGTTTTGCTCAAGGTGAAGCGGTGTTACGTGCGGAAGGTCGTATTGCCGATGGGGAAAAAAATGATGGTTAAAATAATTGCTTCTGTGTGTATTGGTGTGTATTGTTTTTCCATCAGGAGAAAACCATGAATTATTCTGACCTGATTAAGGAACTGAAGGCCGCAGGATGCGAACCCGCCAGAAATTCGGGAGGCAGTCACTGGATCTGGTGGTCGCCAAATACCGGGAATACTTTTCCGGTTCCGCATCCAAAGAAAGATCTTCCCATCGGTACTGTCAGATCCATTCGTAAACGCGCGGGAATATGATTCCCAACTCACGGAGATTACCTATGTTTTTTTCTGTTGGCGTGGAGATGCCTGCAAACGAGAACGAAGCGTTCGGTCTGGTTGTACCGGCGTTGTGCAATGATGATTTTGGCTGTGTATCAGCGGCAGATTATCAGGATGAAATCGCAGAAATGGTACGAGAGGCAATTTTGTTAATCGCGGATGAAATGGTAAAGCGTGGCGTCGACATTACGCAGCTTAAAGATGCCGGGCCATTCGTCTATGCGGCAAATCCAGAATATGCGTATTGTAGTCAATGGCTGCTGGTTGATGTGGATTTGTCGGCCCTGGAAGGAAAACAACAGCGGATAAACATTACTCTGCCGGATACGCTACTTATGCGAATTGATAACCGTGTAAAACAGCCATCATCGGGTTACCGGGATCGCAGTCATTTTCTGGCAGTCGCAGCAAGGCATGAGCTGATTGATGAGTCTTCAGACATGCCTGACAACAAAAAAGACTAAGGATTATAGTCAAACCAACTTTCAAGAATCACAACGGCTGAGGCGGAATCAATGCTGCCCTTATTGAGGGCGCGGAAACCGCCGTGCTCGAATAATCCTGCACGAGCTTCCACGGTGCTCAGGCGTTCATCCTGCAAAGAGACTTTTACGCCAAAGCGGCCATGCAGGCGGTTGGCAAACTTACGTGCGCGCGCGGTGAGTGGCTGCTCGGTACCATCCATATTCAGTGGCAAGCCTACGACGACTTCATCGGGTTGCCACTCTTTGAGGATTTTCTCGATAACGTTCCAGTCGGGTGTGCCATCCTGTGCTTTCAGGGCGGTTAAAGGGCGTGCTGTTCTGGTAATGCGTTGGCCAATGGCGACACCAATACTTTTGGTACCGAAATCAAAGGATAATAAAGTCCCACTGCTCATCAGGCGTGTCCCGCTTCACTTGGCATGTTATGGATATCAATGCCGATTAATTTTGCGGCTTCTCGCCAGCGTTCAGAAATCGGGGTATGGAAAAGAATCGATGCATCTGCCGGAGCGGTTAGCCACGCGTTGTCGAGAATCTCTTGTTCCAGTTGGCCTTTTTCCCACGAGGAGTAACCGAGCGCGACAATCACATCCGTAGGTTGTTTTGCCGTGCCAATGGTTTCCAGCACATCGCGAGATGTGGTGATCACGGTGTCGTCCGAAATACGGATACTGGAGGCGAAACAATCTGGAGGGGAGTGCAAAATAAAACCGCGGTCTTCCGCCAGCGGGCCGCCAATAAAAACAGGTTTATCAAGGCGAATGGCTGGGTCACGGGGTTCTGGTTCGATTTTTAATTTTTGTAGAACACCATCAACCTGAAGGTTTTCAAGGGGTTTATTAATAATTATCCCCATTGCGCCTTCGTCGTTGTATTCGCAGATATAAACGACGGCTCGCTTAAACAGAGGATCCTGGAGCGCCGGCATGGCAATTAGAAAGTGATGCTGTAAATTCATTGTCAGAGGTTTTGGTTCCGGTTGAATAAGCGACATTTTATGCGCAGGGAATAGTCAGTTTATCATTATTGAACTGCTCTGGACACTCGGCCCATCCTTGGGCCATACCCCTGAAAAAGGGCGCCGGACTATTTCGCCAGGCGTTTTTCGATAGCGTCAAACAACATGCCAGTAATAGAAACCGGGAATTCGGCTTCGATTTCACGAATGCACGTTGGGCTGGTGACGTTAATCTCGGTCAGACGGTCACCGATGATATCCAGGCCAACAAAAATCAGCCCTTTCGCTTTAAGCGTTGGGCCAACACGGCGGGCAATTTCCCAGTCGCTTTCGGTCAATGGGCGCGGTTCGCCACGTCCACCTGCTGCCAGGTTGCCACGGGTTTCACCGCCCTGGGGAATACGCGCCAGGCAGTAAGGAACAGGTTCGCCATCAACCACCAGAACCCGCTTGTCGCCATCGACAATGGCAGGCAGGTAATTCTGCGCCATGCAGTAACGGTTGCCGAGTTCAGTCAGCGTTTCAGCGATGACGCCAATGTTTGGATCACCTTCTTTAACGCGGAAAATTGAAGCGCCACCCATGCCATCTAACGGCTTGAGGATGATATCGCCGTGCTTTTGCCAGAACGCTTTAAGCTGCGCTTTGTTGCGAGTCACCAGTGTTTCTGGTGTCAAATCAGCAAACCAGGCGGTGAACAACTTTTCGTTACAGTCGCGCAGGCTTTGCGGTTTGTTAACGATCAACGTGCCTTGTTCTTCGGCGCGCTCAAGAATATACGTCGCGTAGATAAATTCGGTATCAAACGGAGGATCTTTACGCATCAATACGACGTTGAGATCCGCAAGCTTGATGTCTTGCTCACTACCAAATTCGTACCATTTATCGTAGTTCTGCTCGACAGTGACCAGGCGAGTGCGTGCGTGTGCTTCGCCGTTGATCAAATACAGATCGGCCATTTCCATGTAATGCAGTTCATAACCACGGCGCTGTGCTTCCAGCAGCATGGCAAAGCTTGAGTCTTTCTTGATGTTAATGTTTGCGATGGGGTCCATCACGATGCCGAGCTTGATCATTGTTTTTCTCCGGTTTTAGCCCAGGTCGCCAAAACGCACTTGCAGCGCAGTAATGGCTGTGAGCGCGGTAGTCTCAGTGCGTAGAACGCGAGGTCCCAACAGAATATCAGTAAACTGATGACGTGCGGTCATGGCAATTTCATCAACCGTTAAACCGCCTTCCGGGCCAATTAGCAGGCGCACACGTTCAACAGGTTGCGGCAATGTATTAATACTGGCGCTGGCACGAGGATGTAGGTTGAGCTTGAGGCTTGCATCATCTTCAGCACACCACAGTTCAAGATCCATCGCCGGGCGAACTTCTGGCACGATATTGCGACCGCATTGCTCGCAGGCGGCAATAGCAATTTTCTGCCACTGTCCCAGTTTCTTGTTCAGGCGCTCGGCATCCAGTTTTACGCCACAGCGTTCAGAAAACAAAGGCGTAATCACATTCACACCCAGTTCGACGGCTTTCTGAATCGTGAATTCCATCTTCTCACCGCGCGACATGACCTGGCCGAGATGTAGATGAAGTGGGGACTCACGGTCATCAACGTTCGCGCTCAGGACTTTGACCCGCACGCTTTTTTTATCGGCCTGAATAATTTCAGCCTCAAAAATCTGATTGCTGCCGTCAAACAATTGCAACGCGTGGCCTGCACTCATGCGCAATACGCGGCCAACATGATTTGCTGCATCTTCGCAAAGTGCGATGTCCTGGCCGACGGAAAGGAGTTCAGGGTGATGAATGCGGGGTATACGCATGGTTTTTAATATCCAAAAGCGGGAACAGTGATAACAATTCCCGCTAGTGTAGGTTAGCTGTTTTGTGCCTGGCAAGCCCGCAGCACATAAGGGTTATGATTGCCCTGAACTTTAGCGATGCGTTCGTCGCGTTCGCACTCCCAGGTGGTGACTGGATATTGCTTATTCCACGCCTCAAACAGCTGGGTTTGCTGGCGAGAAAGGTTTAGCTGATATTGGTCACGCATATAGAAGTATGTGCGGGCGATGGCGCCACGGGCACGCGCTGGTGGCTCGGCAATCTTTTCTTTGAAGTCCACTTTCATTGCGCATTGCCCATACTGGCCTTCGCCGCCATTCCACTGGCTATACATAAAGTTGTTACGGTCAGCATTCACTTCACCAACAGCTGGTTGCAGGTTATGCATATCGCTCTCCATCTTGCGATATTCCGGGTCTTTAGCGCAGTTTTTACGGCCACCATCTTGCCAACATTGGCGCTGATGGCCGAACTGCCAGGCTGGAACAACATGTTCCCATTCGATACGTGAGGCACGGTTTTCATTTTTACGCACTTTGTAGCCGCATGACTCCAGATCGGGAACACCCTTTTTCCCTTCCCAGTTAATTTTACATCCACAATAGAAGTCGCCAGGCGCGTCGGCATTCACTTTGGCACCAGCCGCTTTTGCCTGAGAGAAATTATTGATACCGGAGCTGAACGTAGAGAAAGAGCAGAGGGCTGCAACAAGTGCAACAGCCAAAGAAATTTTGCGAGACATTTCCAGAATCCTTACTAAATCGAGTCCGCACACTACCGCACGATTTATTGGGATTCAATCAGCAAAATCAGGAAACTTTATGGATAATATTTTTAATTACAGTGGGTTGTAACGTCAGGTTTTAACAGGTCGCCACATTGCACACAGCGGTATTCTGACTCGCCGCGCAGGACTTTGTTATGACGGCGCACCGTCAACTGATGCTGTTGGCAACGGCAGCGATAGGGGAAGGTGTTTTTGCGAACGGATTGCACTTCAAACTTATGTGTCCGGCGGGCAGGAACGCCAAGCACTGTTTCCATCATCCATTTCCACTCTTTGCCATGTGGCGCTACGCGGCCAAAGTGTTTCCACACCAACAAATGAGCCAGTTCGTGAGGTACCACCTCATCAATAAAGGTCTGCTGGTTTTCCATTAACAACACCGGGTTGAGACGGATTTCGTAGCTATCCATCCATGCTGTGCCCGCAACTGTGCCTCGCTGCTGATATACCAGCTTCGGTTCCGGGTAGTTACGGCCTAAGTGCAGATTAGCCTGTTGAAGCTTTTCCCGTAGGCAACGCATAACGGCTTGCTGGAGTGCGATGGGGAGTCTTGGGGATTTCATAGCGGCAAAGAATAGTGCGAGGTGGTGCATGGTGCAAGCCCTTCTCCCGTTAAGGAGAAGGGCGGCTATTGCTTAGTTGTGAGCGCCAATCTCACGTAAACGGCGGCCTTTCATCAGGTTACGTTCGATGTGCTCCAGGGAAACGTGTTTAGTTTCAGGAACCAGCCACACGGTGAGAACAATAAAGAACAGGTTCAACGCGCCGTATACCCAGAAAGTATTCGCATTGCCCAGCGTGTTAAGCATGGTCAGGAACGTTGCACCCACGATCATGTTCGCAATCCAGTTGGTGGCGGTTGAGCAAGTGATACCAAAATCGCGCCCTTTAAGCGGCTGGATTTCAGAACACAGTACCCAAATCAGCGGGCCGGCACTCATTGCAAAACCAACGATAAACATTAGCAGCATGGCGATAGCAAAGTATTGCGCGCCCTGGGAATGAATACCAACGTGCAGCATAGTCCCGAGAATGCCCATGCCCACGGCCATAACCATGAAGCCTAGTACCAGTGTAGGTTTACGGCCCCAACGGTCTACCAGACCAATAGCAATGAAGGTTGCCAGTACGTTGATAAGACCAACGATGACGGTGCCCCACATCTGCTGAGTGGTATTGGTGAAGCCAGCAATTTCGAAGATTTTCGGTGCGTAATACATGATGACGTTCATACCAGTGAACTGTTGCATCACCTGAAGCAGAACACCCAGGAACACGGCACGACGGAAGTGGCTGTTTTCTTTAAACAATGACCAGCCGCTTTGTTTCACCTTCAGGCTTTCACGGATTTCTTCCAGTTCGCGTTTTGCTTCAGCACTGGTGTCACGTAAGCGCATCAGGACACGCTCAGCATCATGGAAGCGACGTTTTGCGGCGAACCAACGTGGGCTGTCTGGCAGGAAGAATACGCCAACCAGCAAGATCAAAGCAGGAATGGTGATAACACCCAGCATCCAGCGCCATGAACCGTTATAGCTGAAAGCTGTATCGGAAAGGTAAGCGCCAAGAATACCGATGGTAATCATCAACTGGTACATGGAGATCATGCTGCCACGGATTTTTTCTGGTGCAATCTCAGACAGGTAAAGTGGTGCGGTATAAGACGCAACACCGACTGCCAGGCCGAGCAATACACGGGAGAGAATCAGAATTTCAGTGTTCGGTGCAAAAGCCGAACACAGTGAACCTGCAACGAAAAGCACTGCGCCAATCATCAGGCTGTATTTACGCCCGATGCGGAAGGAGAGCCAGCCACTGCCCACGGCACCGACAGCTGCACCAAACATCATCGAACTTACAACCCATTCTTGCTGGTGCGCAGTTATCTGGAAATCTTTAGCGATAAACGGTAACGCACCGGCAATCACGCCAATATCGAGGCCAAATAACAAACCGGCCAGGGCTGCAAGAAAACAGACAAAAAAGGTCATGCTTTTGTTCGAGCGCCCTTGTTTTTTTATTTCAGGCATAGTGCTCTCCAGTTGAATAATTTGGGGGATATCTCGCTATTAAGGTTAGGTTAACGCGACGTAAAATTGTGTGATTCAACTCACGTTAGTGTAATCGGTTACACTAGTGTCAAGAACTGTATATGTAATTTATATAATTAAAACAGTGAATTGAGTGTAGAAAATAAAACCAAAATTTTCCATGCAAGACTAATCTGAAATGTTTTGTAACTAGCGCAGCAACAAAATGTTGTCATGCAGAACTGTCTTAATTAATGCCTTGTTAACGCCAATGTAACCGTTTCCACTGGTGTTGTTTGTTACGAGAGATTTTGCGGGAAGAGGATTTTAAGTGTTGTAGGGGGGTAAAAAAGAAAAAGGCCAGCGAAGCGCTGGCCTTTAAAGTTTGATGGTGAACTGGCTAGAGGTTATTTCAGGCCAGCAGCATCACGCAGCAATTCTGCTTTGTCGGTTTTTTCCCAAGGGAAATGCTCACGACCAAAGTGACCGTATGCTGCGGTTTCTTTGTAAATTGGGTGCAGCAGATCCAGCATCTGAATCAGGCCGTACGGACGCAGGTCGAAGAACTCACGTACCAGCAGGGTCAATTGCTCGGTAGAGATTTTCTCAGTACCGAAGGTTTCAACCATGATGGAAGTTGGCTCAGCAACGCCGATTGCGTAAGAGACCTGGATTTCACAACGGTCAGCAAGGCCCGCAGCAACGATGTTTTTCGCCACATAACGTGCCGCATACGCCGCAGATCGGTCCACTTTAGATGGATCTTTACCAGAGAATGCGCCGCCACCGTGACGAGCCATGCCGCCGTAGGTATCAACGATAATTTTACGACCGGTCAGACCGCAGTCACCCATTGGACCACCGATAACAAAACGGCCTGTTGGGTTGATATGGTATTTAGTGGAAGCATTCAACCATTCTGCTGGCAGAACTGGCTTGATGATCTCTTCCATCACCGCTTCTTGCAGCGTTTTCAGTGCAACATCTTCTGAATGCTGAGTAGACAAAACGACCGCATCGATGCCAACGATTTTACCGTCGTCATACTGGAAAGTGATCTGGCTTTTTGCATCCGGACGCAACCATGGCAGTGAGCCATTCTTACGAACTTCAGCCTGGCGTTGAACCAGACGGTGTGCGTAAGTGATTGGCGCTGGCATCAGCACTTCGGTTTCGTTGGTCGCATAACCAAACATCAGGCCCTGGTCGCCTGCACCTTGCTCCAGCGGGTCAGTACGGTCAACGCCCTGGTTGATATCCGGGGACTGCTTACCGATAGCGCTCAGCACTGCGCAAGAGTTGGCATCAAAGCCCATATCAGAATGCACGTAGCCGATTTCACGAATCGTTTGACGAGTGATCTCTTCGATATCAACCCAGGCGCTGGTGGTGATTTCACCGCCAACCAGAACCATGCCGGTTTTCACGTAAGTTTCGCAAGCTACGCGCGCTTTTGGATCCTGTTCCAGGATCGCATCAAGCACCGCATCGGAGATTTGGTCAGCGATTTTATCGGGATGCCCTTCTGATACAGACTCGGACGTAAAGAGGTGTTTGGCCATGTTTTATTCACCCTAAGAGAATTAGGTTAGTGCAGACTGCTGTTTATCGGCGCTCGAACCAGTGCGATGTACTGGTAACGAGAGTTTTCACCACAGGTTTCATTTCAGGCAGTCTAACAGTTAATCGGTATAGATGGATTAACATCTGGACGTCTATTCTAGGTTATCCATTAATCAGATTACCAGTGATTTTTACGCCTGCAAGTCTGCGCAAATAATCTCGGGTGGCAAATTTTACCGACAGGGCCGCAATCCAGGGATTTTTACTTTGCAATTTTCGGCTGTAATCGGTATAAAGCGGCGCGCGCGGCTCATTCAACAAGCACACAGTTTTTGTGTTGCCCACTTCCAGCCGGGTTGAGCAAATTTCTGAGCTTTGGCTTGTCGCATACCCAAACCGTATGCGTGGAGGTGATACGATTGAAAAACCGCTTTAATTCGCAAACTCTGGCGACCGTCCAGGTCGTGCATATGCTCCTCGCATCCAGCAACTCTTTGCTACAACTGCATTCCTGCCGATGTTATACCCATCTTGGCGCATCGATGGATTCTCGGGCCGGTTTTTAAACCCTCGAAATTCAGAACTTGGGCTCTCTTGTCATCGATAAGAGTATTCTCGTGGTTTCGCCGCTCCGCGCAACGGAGTTCGGTTACGTGTTTTACTATGATATGAAAAAGAAACCGGTCGCACAGTTAGTCTGTCAGCGTCTTATGCTGCTTTTACGCGCTGTTAATGGGTTGTTATTGCGGGATACCCCTGCGATAGTAGTCAACAGTTTTGCACATTCGTTTAAATTTGAGGTTCGCCATGTCTGACAAAATCTCTTCTGTTTCGGGTTCGTCAGTGGGCGAGCAGGATGTACACCGCTCCATGCAGGAGATTGCCATGAGTTCCCAGGAAGCCAGCAAGATGCTGCGTACTTACAATATTGCCTGGTGGGGTAATAACTATTACGACGTCAACGAACTCGGTCACATTACCGTTTGCCCGGACCCGGATGTCCCGGAAGCGCGTGTTGATCTTGCTGAACTCGTAAAAGCCCGTGAAGCACAGGGGCAGCGTTTACCTGCACTGTTCTGCTTCCCGCAGATTTTGCAGCACCGTCTGCGTTCTATAAATGCAGCGTTCAAACGTGCTCGTGAATCCTACGGCTACAAAGGCGACTATTTCCTCGTTTACCCAATCAAAGTGAACCAGCACCGTCGCGTCATTGAATCACTGATTCATTCCGGTGAGCCTCTGGGCCTGGAAGCAGGTTCTAAAGCGGAACTGATGGCGGTTCTGGCTCATGCCGGTATGACGCGTTCAGTTATTGTGTGTAACGGCTATAAAGACCGTGAATACATCCGCCTGGCGTTGATCGGCGAGAAGATGGGCCACAAGGTTTATCTGGTCATCGAGAAGATGTCAGAAATCCGCATTGTGCTGGAAGAAGCTGAGCGCCTGAATGTGGTTCCACGCCTCGGTGTGCGTGCGCGTTTGGCGTCACAAGGCTCCGGCAAATGGCAGTCTTCAGGCGGCGAGAAATCCAAATTCGGTCTGGCGGCGACGCAGGTTCTGCAATTGGTTGAGATGTTGCGTGAAGCCGGTCGTATCGACAGCCTGCAATTGCTGCACTTCCACCTTGGTTCGCAAATGGCGAACATTCGCGATATCGCTACTGGCGTTCGTGAATCCTCTCGCTTCTACGTTGAACTGCACAAGATGGGCGTTAACATCGAATGCTTCGATGTGGGCGGCGGTCTGGGTGTTGACTATGAAGGGACGCGTTCTCAGTCCGATTGTTCGGTCAACTACGGCCTGAACGAATATGCGAACAACATCATTTGGGCGATTGGCGACGCGTGTGAAGAAAACGGCCTGCCACACCCAACGGTTATCACTGAGTCTGGTCGTGCGGTAACCGCGCACCACACCGTTCTGGTGTCTAACATCATCGGTGTTGAGCGTAACGAATACACCACGCCAACGGCTCCGGCTGCAGACGCGTCCCGTGCGCTGCAAAGCATGTGGGAAACCTGGGGCGAAATGCACGAGCCGAACAACCGTCGCTCGCTGCGTGAATGGCTACACGATAGCCAGAATGATTTGCATGATATCCATACCGGCTATTCCGCAGGGAGTTTCTCTTTGCAAGAACGTGCCTGGGCGGAGCAGCTTTATCTGAGCATGTGCCATGAAATTCAGCGCCTGCTCGACCCAAGCAACCGTGCGCACCGTCCGATCATCGACGAGCTGCAAGAGCGTATGGCGGATAAGATTTACGTCAACTTCTCGCTGTTCCAGTCGATGCCGGATGCGTGGGGCATCGATCAGCTGTTCCCGGTGCTGCCGCTTGAAGGGCTGAACCAGGTTCCTGAGCGTCGCGCGGTACTGCTGGATATCACTTGTGACTCCGACGGTGCTATCGATCACTACATCGACGGTGACGGCATTGCGACAACCATGCCGATGCCAGAATACGATGCAGAAAACCCACCACTGTTGGGCTTCTTCATGGTTGGCGCATACCAGGAAATTCTGGGCAACATGCACAACCTGTTTGGTGATACAGAAGCGGTTGATGTGTTTGTCTTCCCTGACGGCAGCGTAGAGGTCGAGCTTTCTGACGAAGGCGATACCGTTGCGGACATGCTGGAATATGTTCAGCTTGATCCAAAAACCTTGCTGAAGCATTTCCGTGATCAGGTTAAACAGACCGATCTGGATGCTGGTTTGCAGCAGCAGTTCCTCGAAGAGTTCGAGGCTGGGTTGTATGGCTATACTTATTTAGAAGACGAGTAAATTACTCGGCGTACTTCGAGTCGCAGGTGTGTTGGCTGCACTCACTTACCGCCTACCTGCAACGCGAATTACTAGAGTAATTAGTATACAAATAAGGCTGCGTTCGGCGATAATCCGTGCCAACAAGCAGTCTGAATGAATACAGTCCCTTCCTCGTCGGGTTTAACGACGCGGAGGGGACTTTTTTTTGCTAATCATTACCATCATCGTGAGGTCAAACCATGAGCACCTTAGGCCATCAGTACGACAATTCCCTGGTATCCAATGCCTTCGGTTTTTTACGTTTTCCGCTGAACTTTATGCCATATGACAGCGATGCTGATTGGGTTATCACTGGCGTTCCTTTTGATGCGGCAACGTCTGGCCGTGCAGGTGGTCGTCATGGCCCTGCGGCAATCCGTCAGGTGTCTACCAACCTGGCATGGGAAGGCAACCGCTTCCCGTGGAACTTCGATGTGCGCGAGCGTTTGAACGTTGTTGACTGCGGCGACCTGGTTTACGCCTTCGGTGATGCGCGTGACATGAGCGAACGTCTGCAAGCTCACGCAGAAAAACTGCTGGCTGCTGGCAAGCGTATGCTCTCTTTCGGTGGTGACCACTTTGTGACTCTTCCGCTGTTGCGCGCCCACGCGAAGCACTTCGGTAAAATGGCACTGGTGCATTTCGATGCGCACACCGATACCTATGCGAATGGTTGCGAGTTCGACCACGGCACGATGTTCTACACCGCACCTAAAGAAGGTTTGATCGACCCGAACCACTCAGTGCAAATTGGTATCCGTACTGAGTTCGATAAAGACAACGGTTTCACCGTGCTGGATGCAGGCCAGGTTAACGACCGAACTGTTGACGACGTGCTGGCTCAGGTTAAGCAGATTGTTGGCGATATGCCGGTTTACCTGACCTTTGATATCGACTGTATCGACCCTGCTTTCGCACCAGGTACCGGTACTCCGGTTATCGGTGGTTTGACGACTGACCGCGCACTGAAACTGGTTCGTGGTTTGAAAGACCTGAACATCGTTGGTATGGACGTTGTGGAAGTGTCTCCGGCTTACGACCAGTCCGAAATTACTGCATTGGCTGGCGCAACTCTCGCGCTAGAAATGCTGTATATCCAGGCGGCTAAGAAGGGCGAGTAATCAGGCTATTTTACTTGCCATTTTAAACCCGGGCAGTGCTCGCCATCCTCACGTACTGTGTGTACGCTCCGGTGGCTGCGCGCTGCCCGGGTTCAAACTGTCTGCGACAATAACGCCTGAAGTGCTTAGTTGACTGAAGTTACTTCAAACCATCTGCAGCCATACGGTCACGAATATGTTGCGCACGTTCGGCTGAAGCAGGGTGGTCATCAAGCATTGAGCTTTGGCGACCTTCTTCCGCTTTTGCTAACTTCTCAAAACTGGTCGCCAGGCCAATTGGGTTGATTCCACGTTTTCTCAACAAATCATACGAGTAGTCATCAGCTTCAGACTCCTGGCGTTGGGAGAACTGTGCGTTCACCAGTTTTTCACCCAAATCGCCCAGTTGTGACTGCGATAAACTACCAATCACACCGCCCGCTGAGGCTGCTGCTACGCGGGCTGCGTTAGTGCCCAATGCAACCTGCATGCCTTTCTTCACATGACCGAGTGCAACGTGACCCATTTCGTGGCCGATAACTGCTTCGACTTCGTTATCGTTCATCATGTCCATCAGGCCGCTGTATACGCGGATACAGCCGTTAGCCATCGCAAACGCGTTCACATCTTTGGTGACATACACCTTGTAGTTCACCGGCATGCCGTTGATGTTGTCGCCCAGGGCTGAGGAAATTTTGCTTAGACGTTTAGCATATTCACTACTAGCTGGTGCAATGCTCGCTTTGCTGTCGAGCTCAGCACAAGATTTGTCACTCAACTCTTTCACCTGCGCATCACTTAATGTGTACGCCTGAAATGCTTCCGCACCGGAAGCGAGCAGACCGTTAGAGTCCATGTTCTGGCAGCCGCTCAGTAGGGCAGCAACGCTCAGGCTTAATAAAATTGGGCGCAATTTCATGCCAATATCCTTAATTAGTGATAACTGCTCAGAGGTGATTCAGCCACAAACCATTGGCTAGTCGCTTCAGTATAAAGAAGTTAGCCAAACTCGCGCATCAACTTGCGCAACATGCGAGCAGGTTCCAGAGATTTCTTAACCAGACAAAAGGATGCTCCATGTACATGGCACACCGCTTGCGGTACATTGATGGCAATTTTTTGGGCGTAGCCCATAACGCATAGTAGTCAAGGCCTGACCTTCAACCATCCGATCTGGAGTCAAAATGTCCTCTCGTAAAGAGCTTGCCAATGCTATTCGTGCACTCAGCATGGACGCAGTACAAAAAGCCAAATCCGGTCATCCGGGCGCCCCTATGGGTATGGCCGACATTGCCGAAGTCCTGTGGCGCGATTTCCTGAACCATAACCCGCAGAACCCTGCATGGGCTGACCGTGACCGCTTCGTGCTGTCTAACGGCCACGGCTCAATGCTGATCTATAGCTTGCTGCATCTCACAGGTTATGACCTGCCGATTGAAGAACTGAAAAACTTCCGTCAGCTGCATTCCAAAACTCCGGGTCACCCGGAAGTGGGCTATACCGCGGGTGTTGAAACCACAACTGGCCCGCTGGGTCAGGGTGTTGCGAACGCAGTGGGTATGGCCATTGCTGAACGCACCATGGCAGCACAGTTCAACCGTCCAGGTCACGACATCGTTGACCACTTCACCTACACCTTTATGGGTGATGGCTGCATGATGGAAGGTATTTCCCATGAAGTTTGCTCTCTGGCGGGTACGCTGGGTCTGGGTAAACTGGTTGCCTTCTATGATGACAACGGTATCTCCATCGACGGCCATGTTGAAGGCTGGTTCACTGACGATACTGCGAAACGCTTTGAAGCCTACGGCTGGCACGTAGTACGCGGCGTTGACGGTCACGATGCAGACGCAATCAAACGCGCTGTTGAAGAAGCTAAAGCCGTTACCGACAAACCCTCACTGCTGATGTGCAAAACCATTATCGGTTTCGGTTCACCAAACAAAGCCGGTACGCACGATTCCCACGGCGCACCTTTGGGTGACGCGGAAATCGCACTGACCCGTGAAGCACTGGGCTGGAAACACGCGCCATTCGAAATCCCGTCTGAGATCTATGCTCAGTGGGACGCGAAAGAAGCAGGTCAGGCTAAAGAAGCGGCATGGAACGAGAAGTTCGCTGCATACGCTAAAGCCTTCCCGCAAGAAGCTGCTGAATTTACCCGTCGTATGAAAGGCGACATGCCTGCTGATTTCGCAGCTAAAGCGCAGGAGTTCATCAAGAACCTGCAAGCTAACCCTGCAAAAATTGCCAGCCGTAAAGCGTCTCAGAACACCATCGAAGCATTCGGCCACCTGCTGCCTGAATTCCTCGGCGGCTCCGCTGACCTCGCGCCTTCTAACCTGACTATCTGGTCTGGTTCTAAAGCAATCAATGAAGATCTGGCCGGTAACTACATCCATTACGGTGTACGTGAATTCGGTATGACCGCGATTGCCAACGGTATCGCGCTGCACGGTGGTTTCCTGCCGTACACCTCTACCTTCCTGATGTTTGTTGAATATGCCCGCAACGCGGTGCGTATGGCAGCATTAATGAAGCAACGCCAGGTGATGGTCTACACTCACGACTCAATCGGTCTGGGCGAAGATGGTCCAACTCACCAGCCTGTAGAGCAGCTTGCTGCCCTGCGCGTGACACCAAACATGAGCACATGGCGCCCATGTGACCAGGTTGAGTCTGCGGTGGCGTGGAAATACGCAGTAGAACGTCACGACGGCCCGACCGCGCTGATCTTCTCCCGTCAGAACCTGGCACAGCAGGATCGTACCGAACAGCAACTGGCAGATGTTGCACGTGGCGCATACGTTCTGAAAGATTGTGCAGGCACGCCTGAGCTGATTCTGATTGCAACCGGTTCAGAAGTTGAACTGGCAGTGGCTGCGTGGGATCAACTGACGGCTGAAGGCATCAAAGCGCGCGTGGTTTCCATGCCGTCTACCGATGCATTCGACAAACAAGATCCAGCTTATCGTGAAGCCGTGCTGCCGAAAGCGGTTGCTGCGCGTGTGGCTATCGAAGCCAGCATCGCTGACTACTGGTACAAATACGTTGGCCTGAACGGTGCAGTTGTGGGCATGACCACCTTCGGTGAGTCTGCTCCGGCTGAGCTTCTGTTTGAAGAGTTTGGTTTCACCGTTGCAAACGTAGTGAAACAAGCTAAAGCAGTTCTGTAAAACGTAATCCCCCCTAAGGCCAGCAAACATTGATTGCTGGCCTTTTTTTTATCTGTTGTTGATAATGCAATTGAAAATTATTATCATTCACATTCGTAAATAAATGTGAATCTAAGTAAATGAATCGACATACTTTGTACGGATACCAGAAATCGGGCTTCATTGCTTTAACCGTCGCACTATTGATGAGCTCACTGAGCGCGAGCGCTAAACCACTTCCTGAAAAGGACTTTCTTACCGTTCCGGTGGGTAATGGCGTTTATGAGCTGGCATATGACGCCTCTCAAAACGTTCTGTTTGCTGCCTCTGCCCCTTCGTTTGATAAAGATAAAACGGATGGTCTGGTCTACAAGCTGAACCCAGACACGTTGAAGACAACGGGGAAAATCACCACTGAGCGACGCGTATTTGCCACATTGCTGGAT
Source organism: Buttiauxella sp. BIGb0552 (assembly GCF_004366275.1). Taxonomy (NCBI): domain Bacteria; kingdom Pseudomonadati; phylum Pseudomonadota; class Gammaproteobacteria; order Enterobacterales; family Enterobacteriaceae; genus Buttiauxella; species Buttiauxella sp. BIGb0552. The sequence goes on along the minus strand of NZ_SODY01000003.1, from coordinate 356,931 downwards.
GAAGAAAACCATATTCTGTATATCGGTAACACCCTTGAAGGGGCTGTCACGCTTATTGATACGCGCACCGACAAAGAGATTAAAACGGTTCAACTGAGTGATATCAGCAATCCCAAAGAAATCGTTCACACCCGTGAAATGGCGCTCGATAAAAAACGCCAGCGCTTATATGTATCAGGCGTTACTCAGAAAGGTATTATTTGGGTTATCGACACGCAAAAACAGCAGCATATTGCGACCATTGAAAATATGGGTGAATATCCAACCGGGTTGACTGTCGATGAAGATAAAGGGCGAGTTTATGCTGTCAACGGCAGTGGGGAATTGATTACGCTTGATGCCAGCGATAATAAAATTATTTCGCGAGTTAAAGTTGAACCGCAGAAAAAACACTTCTTCTTAAATATCGCGCTGGATAATAAAAAAGAGCGTGCATTTATTACCGATCCTGATTTACCTGATGTTTTGGTGGTTTCACTAAAAGACAGCAAAATCATTGATCGTATTAAGGTGATTAACTCTCTGGCTGTGATGTACAACAATGGCCGCAACGAGGTGTATATCACTCACCGTAACGCGCAGCTGATTAGCGTTGTCGACGCTGATACTTATAAAGTGAAAGCCAGCATCGTGACATCGGCCTTGCCTAATAGCCTTGCTCTCTCAGCGGATGGCCACACTCTTTATGCCAGCGTGAAGCAGGGTGAAAAAGAGATAGGTAAAAAACCGGACTACATTATTAAAGTCGATCTCGAAAAAATCTAACTCACTTTTCATTAAAAGAACAATAAAGCCCTGTGGTGAAAATTCACAGGGCCGGCAGGCTTTTTTTCAATATCTTGGGTAATAAAAAATGGCAACGAATAAGCAGTTGGTGTTCGCAAGAAGAGTGGCAGGAATAATGGTGCTAGCAGGGGGCGCTATGCTTCCCGTGTTGGCCGAGGAAAATAACGCTTCTCTTAAAGAATCTGAAGATCAAATGGTCGTGACGGCATCGGGTTTTTCTCAACAGAAAAAAGATGCCCCGGCGACAATTTCTGTTATTGACAGAAAACAGCTCGATGAAAAACCAAACAGGAATGTCGCCGAAGCCATTCAGGATTTACCCGGCGTTAATATCGGCAGTGGTTCGAGTGATATGGCAACCGGCAGTATTATGATGCGCGGTATGGACTCAGGCTATACCGCATTTATGGTTAATAGCGTGAAACAAAATACCGGTGAGTCACGGCCTTATGGGCAGGATATTGGTGCCGAGGTTAACTTCCTGCCGCCGATGGAAGCTATCGAACGAATTGAAGTCATTCGCGGGCCAATGTCATCGCTATATGGTTCCGATGCCATTGGCGGTGTGGTGAACGTTATCACCAAAAAACCTTACGGCGTACAAGACTGGACCGGGGCATTGGTGGCAAACACCTTCATTCAGGAAGACAGTGCATTCGGTAATACCAACCAAATGAATTTGTTCGCAATGGGGCCAATTGTGCCCGACGTGCTGGGTATTAGCGTCGCGGCCGACTGGCTAAATCGCCGTGACGACGAGCGCAATAATTACTTCAGCAAGAACGATCGTAAATCTATTGATATGACCGTTGGCCTTGCGGCAAACGAAACTAACCTTTTTGATCTGAATGTGGTGACGGGAAAACAGAAGAAAAACCGCGACGACGCGCCATGGATGTGGACGTTTGACAGGGATGCGGTGACGCTGAGCCACAGCGGTTGGTATGCCGAAGATACGATCGCGACCAATAACTATCTCAACTATGAGAAGGGTCGCTCTAAATACAACCTGGACGGCGATGCACCGCAGCACATTGAGACTGAAAACTACGTTGCGAATAGCCAGACCACTTTCTCGTTCGAGAATCATAAACTCACCGTTGGGGCTAACTTCACCCGCGAAGAGCTGAACGATCAATTTGCGGTTTCCAGTAAAGAAGCGCCTGGCGTTGAACCGGTGACCAAAATCAGCCGCGACGGTTGGGCATTGTTTGCTGAAGACGGCTGGCAGATTGGGGACTTTACGTTGACCACCTCTGCACGTATGGACCGCGACAACTATTTTGGCACACACATCACGCCAAAACTTTATGGCAACTGGGCCATTACGGACGCCTGGGCTCTGAAAGGTGGCGTATCTTCAGGTTATAAAAAACCTGAGTTGCGTGAAACCTCAGCCGACTTCGTGACGCCACGGGGCTCATTACCACCGTACCCTTATTTGACCGTGGGTAACGATGACCTGAAACCAGAGAAAAGCGTCAACTCCGAACTGGGCTTGTACTGGGCTGGAGAAAAACTGGCGTTAGACGGCACGGTTTTCTACACCCAATTTAAAGATAAAATCTCGGAAGAGACTATTTGCGAAACGACGGCGACTAACCAGTGCCAGATGAACGGCTATAAAGCTGATTCCATCAGCAAATACTTTAACGTCGGCAAAGCTGATGTTTACGGTGTGGAGCTGAATGCGGACTGGCAAGTGACGGAAACCGTGAAGGCCAACGCAAACTACACTTATAACCATAGTGAGCAGAAAACAGGTGTGAATAAGGGTTATGCGCTCAATGACTTCCCACGCCATATGGCGAACTTGTCACTGACCTGGTCGGCGACACAAGCGTTAGATCTGTGGAGCAAAACAAATTACCGCAGTAGCAATCGCGATACCGGCGACCATATTGATTATGACGCCTGGACGATGGTTGACCTCGGTGCGCGTTACCAGTTGAACAAAAATACTCAGCTTATGGCTGGGGTGTACAACGTGTTTGATGCCGACCCACAACGTGTCAGCCCATGGGGTGATTACGGGCTGGTCGAGGGGCGTCGTTATAATCTGGGGGCCCGAATCGAATTTTGATTGAAAGCCTGTCAGGATAAACGCTGCCAGCTGGCAGCGTTTACTCTTCATCGTTGAAATCCAGTTTTACTACGGAGCCTGTAATTCTGGGTAGTCGCGTGTTTACGCTGTCTACTATTCGTTCTTAGCCCATAATTCGTTGCAGTTATTCCATCGAAAATGTGACCTGCGTCAGAAGATTAGTTGCCTGTCCTGGGGTAACGTTCCATTTATTCCCTGTTTCGCTTACCATAGCTGAAGCGTTTCAGTCGACTAAATGTTCGACAATTAAGCAAACAAATGCAGTTTCAATAGTGCGAGGATTCCCCTCAGACGATTGCTGGATTACTCTGTCAGCCACTTAGTCTCAGGGATTCTGGCAGGAGAGATATGACCGTACGCATAGCAATTAATGGCTTCGGTCGCATTGGGCGCAACGTGGTACGTGCTTTGTACGAATCCGGTCGCCGTGCGGAAATTACCGTCGTAGCAATCAATGAACTGGCTGATGCTGCGGGTATGGCGCATCTGTTGAAGTATGACACCAGCCATGGCCGCTTCGCCTGGGACGTCCGTCAGGAGCGCGACCAGTTATGGGTAGGCGACGACGCCATCCGTATTTTGCACGAACCGGAAATTGCTAATTTGCCTTGGCGTGAACTGGGCGTTGATGTGGTGCTCGATTGTACCGGTGTGTTTGGCTCCCGTGCAGACGGTGAAGCTCATCTGGCCGCCGGTGCCAAAAAAGTCCTCTTCTCTCATCCAGGCGGTAACGACCTCGACGCCACCGTTGTTTACGGTGTGAATCATGAAAGTGTGGTTGCTGAGCATCGCATTGTTTCCAATGCTTCTTGCACCACAAACTGCATCATTCCAATTATCAAACTGCTTGATGATGCTTACGGTATTGAGTGGGGCACAGTGACTACCATTCATTCTGCCATGCATGATCAACAGGTTATTGACGCCTATCATCCAGACTTGCGCCGCACCCGTGCTGCCAGCCAGTCTATTATTCCTGTTGATACGCGTCTTGCTGCTGGAATCGCACGTATTTTCCCGAAATTTAACGATCGTTTTGAAGCGATCGCGGTGCGAGTTCCGACCATCAACGTCACGGCAATAGATTTAAGCGTGACGGTGAAAAATGCAGTTAAAGCCAATGAAGTCAACAAGTTGCTGCAAAAAGCAGCACGAGATTCATTTCATGGTATAGTTGACTATACGGAATTACCATTGGTCTCGACTGATTTTAACCACGATCCGCACAGTGCCATTGTTGACGGCACACAAACCCGGGTCAGTGGGCAACATCTGATTAAAACTCTAGTCTGGTGTGATAATGAATGGGGCTTTGCTAACCGAATGCTCGACACGACGTTAGTCATGGCCGCAAGTGGTTTCAGGTAGAGCGCATATGCGTTCGCAAAACTTTAAGAATCAACGAGAGGATTCACCATGTCTGTAATTAAGATGACCGATCTGGATCTGGCTGGTAAGCGCGTTCTGATCCGTGCAGATTTGAACGTACCAGTTAAAGAAGGGAAAGTGACATCTGACGCACGTATCCGTGCATCACTGCCAACTATCGAACTGGCCCTGAAGCAAGGCGCTAAAGTGATGGTAACTTCTCACCTGGGTCGTCCGACTGAAGGCGAGTACAACGAAGAATTCTCTCTGCTGCCGGTTGTTAACTACCTGAAAGACAAACTGTCTTCCCCGGTTCGTTTGGCTAAAGATTACCTCGACGGCGTTGAAATTGCTGAAGGTGAACTGGTTGTTCTGGAAAACGTTCGCTTCAACAAAGGCGAAAAGAAAGACGACGAAACTCTGTCTAAGAAATACGCTGCTCTGTGTGACGTATTCGTAATGGACGCTTTCGGTACTGCGCACCGTGCACAGGCTTCTACTCACGGCGTTGGTAAATTTGCTGACATCGCTTGTGCAGGTCCGCTGTTGGCTGAAGAGCTGAGCGCACTGGGTAAAGCACTGAAAGAACCAGCTCGTCCAATGGTTGCAATCGTTGGCGGTTCTAAAGTTTCTACCAAACTGACTGTTCTTGATTCCCTGTCCAAAATCGCTGACCAGCTGATTGTTGGCGGTGGCATCGCGAACACCTTCGTTGCTGCTCAAGGCCACAACGTAGGTAAATCTCTGTACGAAGCAGACCTGGTTGACGAAGCTAAACGCCTGCTGACTATCTGTGATATCCCAGTTCCTGCTGACGTTCGCGTTGCAACTGAGTTCTCTGAGACTGCTACTGCAACTCTGAAATCTGTAAACGACGTGAAATCTGACGAGCAGATCCTGGATATCGGTGATGCATCTGCGCAGCAACTGGCTGAAATCCTGAAGAATGCAAAAACCATTCTGTGGAACGGCCCGGTTGGCGTGTTCGAATTCCCGAACTTCCGTAAAGGTACTGAAATCGTTGCTAATGCAATTGCAGACAGCGAAGCATTCTCTATCGCAGGCGGCGGTGACACTCTGGCAGCAATCGACCTGTTCGGTATTGCTGACAAGATCTCCTACATCTCCACTGGTGGCGGCGCATTCCTCGAATTCGTGGAAGGCAAAGTACTGCCAGCAGTAGCGATGCTCGAAGAGCGCGCTAAGAAGTAATGATTACGGGCAGGGTTTCCTGCCCGTTGAATTTTTGCCGCTGTAAAGTATTCGGCGGCACAAACGTTTTTTCTAAATGCGACGATACAGGACGACAAACATGTCTAAGATTTTTGATTTCGTAAAACCAGGTGTGATCACTGGTGATGACGTACAGAAAGTTTTCCAGGTAGCAAAAGAGAACAACTTTGCTCTGCCAGCAGTTAACTGCGTAGGCACCGACTCTATCAACGCCGTACTGGAAACTGCTGCGAAAGTTAAAGCTCCAGTTATCGTTCAGTTCTCTAACGGTGGCGCTGCATTCATCGCTGGTAAAGGCGTGAAAACTGACGTTCCTCAGGGCGCTGCAATCCTGGGTGCTATCTCTGGCGCACATCACGTACACCAGATGGCTGAACATTACGGCGTGCCAGTAATCCTGCACACTGACCACTGCGCTAAGAAATTACTGCCATGGATCGATGGCCTGTTAGACGCGGGTGAAAAACACTTCGCAGCAACTGGCAAACCACTGTTCTCTTCTCACATGATCGACCTGTCTGAAGAGTCTCTGGAAGAAAATATCGAGATCAGCTCTAAATATCTGGCTCGTATGTCCAAAATGGGCATGACTCTGGAAATCGAACTGGGTTGCACCGGCGGCGAAGAAGATGGCGTAGATAACAGCCATATGGACGCTTCTGCTCTGTACACTCAGCCAGAAGACGTTGATTACGCTTACACCGAACTGAGCAAAATCAGCCCACGTTTCACCATCGCTGCTTCTTTCGGTAACGTGCACGGTGTTTACAAACCAGGTAACGTGGTTCTGACTCCAACTATCCTGCGCGATTCTCAGGACTATGTTTCTAAGAAACACAATCTGCCGCACAACTCCCTGAACTTCGTATTCCACGGCGGTTCCGGTTCTACAGCTCAAGAAATCAAAGATTCCGTGAGCTACGGTGTTATCAAAATGAACATCGATACCGATACCCAGTGGGCAACTTGGGAAGGTATCCTGAGCTACTACAAAGCTAACGAAGCGTATCTGCAAGGTCAGTTGGGCAACCCGAAAGGCGAAGACCAGCCGAACAAGAAATACTACGATCCGCGCGTATGGCTGCGTTCTGCACAGACTTCTATGATCACCCGTCTGGAGCAAGCTTTCAAAGAACTGAACGCAGTAGACGTTCTGTAATCTTCGTAGCTTAATTGCTGTATCGAAAAGCCCGCCTTGTGCGGGTTTTTTTATGTGCAGTAATGAGAACGCAATCGTTTATATCTCAATATTTAAAAATAAAATATCCCGTTAAATTCACTCTTTATTATTCAATAATTATTTTATTCAAGTTCATTAAATGATCAAATAATCTCGTTGGATGTATTAATTATTTTTTAAAAATAACAAAATTAGTTTATATTGCACCTTCAGCCCTAAGATAAATCTTCTCTTGCTATTATAAAATGCAGTATGAACAGCTGCTTATTTAAACTTATATGATTAAATTATCTCCATAACTTAATTTTATCAGGGTGCTTAAGGTTGATGCGCATCATATTAAAGGCTGATTGTTTTTATATATGTATTTGTTTTTAAAGCATTTATTTAAGTTGATTGCTTTGCATGCAATTAACTCTCAAGTATTTGTGAGTCAAGCCACATAACATCCTGTGTGCAATTCGTTATGATCTTCTGCATGGAAAGTTAATTGAGCGCAGAACTTCATGGACAATAATTCGTTACCAAAGACACAACACCTGATGGTATTCCAGGAAGTTGTCAGGAGTGGTTCATTTGGTTCTGCAGCAAAACAGCTTGGTCTTTCCCAACCAGCAGTCAGTAAAGTTATTAGTGAGATGGAAGCTTATTTTGGCTTAGAGCTCATCATCAGAAAAAACACCGGCGTAAAATTAACCGAAGCAGGTAAAGTGCTACTGACATACTCAGAATCCATCACGCGCGAACTGAGAAATATGTGCAGCGAAATGAGCCGTATGATTGGCAATACTGTTTGTGATGTATCATTTGGCTATCCTTCGCTGATCGGTTTTACTTTTTTGCCGGGCATGATGAAAGAGTTTAAAGGGCTCTTTCCACAATCTCAGGTATCAATGTTCGAAGCCCAGCTTTCCTCATTCTTGCCCGCAATTCGTGATGGGCGTCTGGATTTTGCAATCGGTACTCTGAGTGATGAAATGCTACTGCAAGATCTCCATATTGAGCCGCTGTTTGAGTCAGAATTTATTCTGGTCGCGAACCGAACACGGGTAGTCAAAGGAACGACTACGCTAAGTGCTCTAAGCCATGAACAATGGGTCTTGCCACAAACGGAAATGGGATATTACAGTGAACTCCTTACTACGCTGCAAAAGAATAATATTAAAAGCGAAAATATCGTTAAAACTGATTCGGTAGTGACTATTTATAATTTAGTGTTGAATGCCGATTTCCTGACGGTAATCCCTCGAGATATGATTGCCCCATTTGGTTCTAACCAATTTATAAAAATTCCTGTTGAAGATAAATTACCTATAGCTCGCTACGCTGCGGTGTGGTCTAAAAATTACCGAATTAATCATTCTGCAGCCACATTAGTTGAGCTTGCCAAAAAACATTCATTGCGTAGTCAGTTTCAATTTAACCAATTAACTGAAGTTGCTTAGCCTAATTCAGTAATTGATAAATATATAACTCATTCAAGGTGATTGATTTAATAAGCAGTCACCTCCTGTATTGTTTTAGCTTTTTAATGTTGAGGTCAACATGCATATCGACTATGAACTTCCTGTTACTATTATTGATGTCCTTGAAGCGAAGAAAAGACTCGCTGGATATATATATAAAACAGGAATGCCCCGTTCTAATTATCTCAGCGAATGCTGCAAGGGCGAGATATTTTTGAAATTTGAAAATATGCAGCGTACAGGTTCATTTAAAATACGTGGTGCTTTTAATAAGCTTAGCTCCTTAACAGAAGAAGAAAGAAAAAAAGGGGTAGTGGCTTGTTCTGCTGGCAACCACGCGCAAGGGGTTTCGCTTTCTTGCGCTATTCTGGGAATCAATGGCAAGGTGGTGATGCCTAACGGTGCACCGAAATCTAAAGTGGCAGCAACTACCGATTACTCAGCGCAGGTAGTGATGCACGGCGATAACTTCAACGACACCATCGCTAAGGTTAGCGAAATTGTTGAGATGGAAGGGCGTATCTTCATACCGCCGTATGATGATGAACATGTTATTGCCGGGCAAGGCACCATCGGCCTCGAGATTCTTGAAGATTTATATGATGTAGATAACGTTATTGTGCCGATTGGCGGTGGTGGCTTAATCGCGGGCATTGCGTTGGCGATTAAATCAATCAACCCGACAATTAATATTATCGGTGTCCAGGCTGAAAATGTGCATGGTATGGCTGCATCATTTTATAAAGGTGAACTGATGGCACACCGTACTTCAGGTACATTAGCCGATGGTTGCGATGTTTCCCGTCCGGGCAGAATAACCTATGAAATCGTGAAGAAATTAGTTACCGATATTGTATTAGTCAGTGAAGATGAAATTCGCAACAGTATGGTGGCGCTAATCCAACGTAATAAAGTTGTTACTGAAGGCGCTGGCGCACTGGCCACTGCGGCTTTATTAAGTGGAAAATTGGATCACTATATTAAAGGCCGTAAAACAGTAAGCATTATATCTGGCGGAAACATCGATCTTTCGCGTGTTTCGCAAATCACAGGATCAGCAGATATTTGATATAACCAACTAATTCGGGTTGCACTCAGGATAATAAATGTGTAACCCGGAATATAACGGATATTGAATTATTAAAGGAACTCTATTATGAGTAATACTGATGCAACCCTTATTGGCCAAAAAGCTGTATCGCAATGGCGAAAATCTGACACCACCTGGACATTAGGCTTATTTGGCACCGCTATCGGCGCCGGGGTTTTATTTTTCCCTATTCGTGCAGGTTACGGCGGCTTAATTCCAATATTGATTATGTTGTTTCTGGCTTATCCCATTGCATTTTACTGCCACCGCGCACTAGCACGCCTCTGTCTTTCCGGGAGCAACCCTTCTGGAAATATTACCGAAACGGTAGAAGAGCATTTTGGTAAGACAGGTGGTGTGGTCATTACCTTCCTGTACTTCTTCGCCATTTGCCCGTTGCTGTGGATTTACGGCGTTACGATTACCAACACCTTTATGACTTTCTGGGAAAACCAGCTGCAACTCATGCCCCTAAACCGCGGTGTGGTGGCGCTGTTCCTGCTGCTGCTGATGGCTTTTGTTATCTATTTTGGCAAAGACCTGATGGTCAAAGTCATGAGCTATCTGGTTTTCCCGTTTATTGCCTGCCTGATCTTGATTTCTGTCTCGCTGATCCCTTACTGGAACTCTGCGGTTATCGACCAGGTGAGTCTCAGCGATATTTCGTTTACCGGCAGTGACGGTATTCTTGTGACCGTATGGCTCGGTATTTCCATCATGGTCTTCTCCTTTAACTTCTCGCCGATTGTCTCTTCGTTTGTGGTTTCCAAACGCGAAGAGTATGAGAAGGACTTCGGCAGGCAGTACACCGAAGACAAATGCTCGAAAATTATCTCCCGTGCCAGCATGTTGATGGTGGCTGTTGTGATGTTCTTCGCCTTCAGCTGCCTGTTCACGCTTTCACCGCAAAATATGGCCGAGGCTAAAGCGCAAAACATTCCGGTGCTTTCTTATCTGGCTAACCACTTCTCATCAATGGCGGGTACAAAATCGACCTTCGCCACTACGCTTGAGTATGGCGCGTCGATTATTGCCCTGGTCGCTATCTTCAAATCCTTCTTCGGCCACTATCTTGGCACACTTGAAGGACTTAACGGTCTGGTCCTCAAGTTTGGGTATAAGGGTGATAAAACCAAAGTATCCGGTGGCAAACTCAACCTTATCAGCATGGTCTTTATCATGGGGTCGACCTGGGTTGTGGCTTACGCCAACCCGAACATCCTCGATTTGATTGAAGCTATGGGTGCGCCGATTATCGCCTCTCTGCTTTGCCTGCTGCCAATGTATGCCATTCGCAAAACCCCTGCGCTGGCGAAATATAAAGGCAGGACCGAAAACATTTTTGTCACAGTAATTGGTTTGCTGACCATTCTTAATATTGTCTTCAAGCTTATCTAATGACTTACTCAGGATGAGTGGAATTTAAAAATGAATGAATACCCGGTAGTGCTGACGATTAACTGTGGTTCTTCTTCGGTAAAGTTTTCAGTATTAGATGCAGAAACTTTCGATGTGCTTTTATCTGGAATTTGTGAAGGTATTAATACCGAGAGTGCATTTTTAACGGTCAATGATGGAGAGCCAGTTATTCTGGCTCACCAGAATTATGAAGAGACACTCGCGGCAATATCTGCTGAACTTGAGAAACGTCATTTAATTGATAGTGTGGCCTTTGTTGGCCACCGTATTGCTCACGGTGGTTCTTTGTTTAGGGAGTCGGTATTAATTACTGATGATGTCATAGAAAAAATTCGCCAGATTTCACCTTTGGCTCCGCTGCACAATTATGCCAATTTACACGGCGTGGAATCTGCACGCCTTCGTTTCCCTGGCGTTCCTCAAGTCGCGGTATTCGATACCAGCTTCCATCAGACCCTAAAGCCCGAAGCTTATTTGTACGGTCTGCCATATCGTTACTTTGAAGAGTATGGTGTGCGCCGCTATGGATTCCATGGCACTTCGCATCGTTACGTGGCGCAGCAGGCATGTGATTTATTAGGCCTGAACGTAGAGAATTCGGGGTTAGTGATTGCTCACTTAGGTAATGGTGCTTCGGTGTGCGCGGTGCAAAATGGCGAAAGCATCGATACTTCAATGGGTATGACGCCACTCGAAGGCCTGATTATGGGTACGCGCTGCGGTGATGTGGATTTCGGGGCGATGGCCTGGCTTGCAAGGCAGACCGGACAATCCATGGATGACCTTGAGCAGGTAGTCAATAAAGAGTCAGGGCTACTGGGGCTTTCGGGTTTATCGTCAGATTTACGTACCCTGGAAAATGCCTGGCACAACGGTGATGAGCGGGCACAACGGGCGATAAAAGCATTTGTCCATCGTATTGCCCGAACGATTGGCGCGCACACAGCTGCATTAAATCGCCTGGACGGCATTATTTTTACCGGTGGTATTGGTGAAAATTCAATACTTATTCGCCGTCTGGTTTCTGAGCGTTTACGGGTATTTGGTGTTGAACTGGATATTGATAAGAATAACCAACCTAACCGCTCAGGTGAGCGAATTATTTCCTGCAAACAGTCTCCCGTTATTTTAGCGGTTATTCCTACCAATGAAGAAAAGATGATTGCACTTGATGCTTTGCATTTAGGTAGAGAATGCTATCTCGCCGAATACGCCTGATATACCCCCGCAACTCGAAATTCAAAGGGTATATATAAATAATATGCTTTAAAGGAATGAAGTAATGAAAGTAGATGTTGATATTACCAACGATAATTATGCCCATGCCTGGCAGCAATTCTCGGGCGTAGAATGGAAAGCGACAATTAATGTTCGGGATTTTATCCAGCATAACTATACCCCGTATGAAGGTGATGAATCATTCTTAGCAGGCGCAACTCCAGCGACCACTGCGTTGTGGGAAAAGGTCATGGACGGCATTCGTATTGAGAATGCCACCCACGCGCCAGTCGATTTCGACACTAATATTGCCACCACGATTACCGCGCATGCACCGGGTTATATCGTCAAAGAGCATGAAAAAATTGTCGGTTTGCAAACCGATAAACCGCTAAAGCGCGCCTTACACCCTTATGGTGGCGTGAATATGATCAAAAGCTCTTTTGAAGCTTATGGTCGTGAAATGGACCCGGATTTTGAATATCAGTTCACCTCGCTGCGTAAGACGCATAACCAGGGCGTATTTGATGTTTACTCACCGGATATTTTGCGCTGCCGTAAATCAGGTGTGTTGACTGGCTTGCCAGATGGCTACGGGCGTGGCCGCATTATTGGCGACTACCGCCGTGTTGCGCTTTACGGGATTGCATACCTGGTGCGCGAGCGTGAATTGCAGTTTGCCGATCTGCAAAACCAGCTTGAGCGTGGTGAAAATCTTGAAGCGGTAATTCGCTTGCGTGAAGAGTTGTCTGAACATCGCCGTGCACTGCTGCAAATTCAGGAGATGGCGGCAAAATACGGTTTTGATATTTCGCGCCCGGCAAGCAATGCGCAAGAAGCGTTGCAATGGCTCTATTTTGCCTACCTGGCTGCGGTGAAATCGCAGAATGGCGGGGCGATGTCACTGGGCCGCACCACCACGTTTATCGACATTTATATCGAGCGCGATATAAAAGCTGGGCTGCTGACAGAGCAGCAAGCACAAGAGCTGGTCGATCACTTCATTATGAAAATCCGCATGGTGCGTTTCCTGCGTACACCGGAATTTGACACGCTATTCTCCGGCGATCCTATTTGGGCGACCGAAGTCATCGGTGGAATGGGGCTTGATGGTCGCACGCTGGTCACCAAAAATGCCTACCGTTACCTGAACACGCTGTACACCATGGGGCCTGCACCGGAGCCGAACCTGACGATTCTCTGGTCGGAAGCATTGCCGAAACCTTTCAAAGTTTATGCGGCGAAAGTTTCCATCGAAACGTCATCTCTGCAATACGAAAATGATGACCTGATGCGCTGTGATTTCGACAGCGATGACTATGCGATTGCGTGCTGCGTCAGTCCGATGGTGATTGGCAAGCAGATGCAGTTCTTTGGTGCACGAGCCAACCTCGCTAAAACGCTGCTGTATTGCATCAACGGTGGCATGGACGAAAAACTCAAAATCCAGGTCGGCCCGAAAATGCCAATGCTGCTCGATGAGGTATTGGATTACGACAAGGTAATGGGCAGCCTCGACCACTTTATGGACTGGCTGGCAATGCAATACATCACCGCGCTCAATCTTATTCACTACATGCACGACAAATACAGCTACGAAGCCTCGTTAATGGCTCTGCATGACCGGGATGTCTATCGCACCATGGCATGCGGTATTGCCGGGTTGTCGGTGGCAGTGGATTCGCTTTCTGCGATTAAGTACGCCACGGTGAAACCGGTGCGCGACCAAAACGGGCTGGCGGTTGATTTCGTCATTGAAGGTGACTACCCGCAATACGGTAATAATGATGATCGTGTTGATGCCATTGCCTGCGATCTGGTTGAGCGTTTTATGAAAAAGATCCAGGCGCTGCCAACCTATCGCAACGCGGTGCCGACTCAGTCGATCCTGACGATCACCTCAAACGTGGTGTATGGGCAAAAAACCGGTAACACGCCAGATGGCCGCCGTGCCGGTATGCCATTTGCACCAGGGGCGAACCCAATGCACGGGAGGGATCGGAAAGGTGCAGTGGCTTCATTAACGTCGGTCGCTAAACTGCCGTTCAGTTACGCTAAAGATGGTATCTCATATACCTTCTCGATTGTTCCTGCGGCATTAGGGCGTGATGACGCCGTGCGCCAGTTAAACCTGGTGGGATTGCTGGATGGTTATTTCCATCACGATGTGCGAACTGAAGGCGGGCAGCATCTGAATGTAAACGTCATGAACAGGGAAATGCTACTTGATGCCGTTGAACACCCGGAAAACTACCCGACGCTGACCATCCGCGTTTCCGGCTATGCGGTGCGTTTTAATGCTCTGACGCGTGAACAGCAGCAAGATGTCATTTCGCGCACCTTTACCCACTCGATCTAATGCCTTTGAGCATTAATTCGCTTCCCTGAAACCCGCCGCGCGCGGGTTTTTTTCGGCCAAATTTGTGAGCAACTTGGCATATTCGGTTGTTTTGTTTACCCTTTAAAGTCTCTGTTGTGCTTTTCAGGCGCAAATTTCAGTAAAGACAAGGAACCGTGAATGGAAGATCTCAACGTAGTAGACAGTATTAATAATGCTGGAGGCTGGCTGGTGCGCAACCAGGCGTTACTGCTGAGCTATGCGGTCAACATTGTGGCGGCGATTGCGATAATCATCGTCGGGATGATCGTGGCTCGCGTGGTTTCCAATACGATTAACCGTGTGATGTTGGCGCGTGGTATTGATGCGACGGTAGCTGATTTCCTTTCCGCTCTGGTGCGTTACGGCATCATCGCATTTACGTTAATTGCCGCGCTGGGGCGTGTTGGCGTTCAGACTGCGTCCGTTATCGCAGTCCTCGGTGCCGCAGGTTTAGCCATTGGTCTGGCGTTGCAAGGTTCGCTTTCTAACCTGGCGGCAGGCGTGTTGCTGGTGACCTTCCGCCCATTCCGCGCGGGTGAATATGTTGATCTTGGCGGTATTGCGGGCTCCGTGCTGAACGTGCAGATTTTCTCCACCACTTTGCGCACTGTGGACGGGAAAATCGTTGTGGTGCCTAACGGTAAAATCATCGCCGGCAATATTATTAACTTCTCCCGCGAACCGGTGCGCCGCAACGAATTTATCATCAGCGTGGCGTACGATTCGGATATCGACAAGGTTAAGCAAATCCTGACAGATATCATCAACAGCGATGAGCGCGTGCTGAAAGACCGCGACATCACCGTGCGCCTCAATGAGCTTGGGCCGTCAGCCATTAACTTTGTGGTGCGTGCCTGGAGCAACAGCGGCGACCTCCAAAACGTCTATTGGGATGTGCTGGAACGCGTTAAGCGCGAGTTTGATGCGCAGGGAATCAGCTTCCCTTATCCGCAAATGGATGTGAATTTCAAACGAGTGAAAGAAGCTGCGTAAGCGTGATTTTCTGGGGCCAGTTTCGGCTGGCCTATTCTTCATTAGCAATACTTATAAACCATTAAAATTATCCATTTCCTCTAATAATTATTCCCCATTAAACTCCTCTTTAATTGCTAAACATTAAAGAGTGAATCATCGTGTTATCTTACTTTTTTCAAGGCCTTACATTAGGCGCTGCGTTAATCTTGCCGCTCGGCCCACAAAATGCGTTTGTGATGAACCAGGGTATTCGCCGCCAGTATCATTTGATGATCGCCTCGCTTTGCGCCTTAAGCGATGTGCTGCTGATTTGCGGTGGGGTTTTTGGAGGTAGTGCGCTGCTGATGCAGTCGCCATGGCTGCTGGCGATCGTGACGTGGGGCGGTGTGGCATTCCTCTTGTGGTATGGCTGGGGCGCATTGCGTACCGCGATGAGTAGCAGCGTAGAACTGGCTTCAGCAGAAGTGATGAAGCAGGGGCGCTGGAAAATTATCGCCACCGTGCTGGCGGTAACCTGGCTTAATCCGCATGTTTATCTGGATACTTTTGTTGTACTGGGGAGTCTCGGTGGGCAACTGGCTGATGAACCGAAGCGCTGGTTTGCATTAGGTACCGTGAGTGCGTCTATCCTATGGTTTTATGGTCTGGCTCTTCTCGCAGCCTGGCTTGCGCCACGTCTGCGCACCGCGAAAGCTCAGCGGATTATCAATGGCGTAGTGGGCGTGGTGATGTGGGTTATCGCGTTGCAACTTGCGTCAGATGGGGTTCGCCATATCGCTTCCCTGATAGGGTAATTAGCCATCACCCGTCATACTTCAAGTTGCATGTGCGTTGGCTTTCCTCGCTCACCCCAGTCACTTACTTGAGTAAGCTCCTGGGGATTCACTGCGTCGCCGCCTGCCTGCAACTCGAATTATTTTGGGTGTAAATCCGATAGACAAGTTACCATTCCAGGCTAAGCTTGCTGCCAGACGTCCGTGTATTTTGCGGGTGTAATGACAGTGGAATGTAGCATGGAGGAATTACAGTGAAGTTTAAAACCCTGGCATTAGCCGCTTTAGTGGGATTAGGTTCGGTTCCGGCGTTGGCCGACGAGTTGCCAAATGGCCCACATGTTGTGACATCCGGCACCGCTAGCGTGGATGCTGTTCCTGACATTGCTAAGCTCGCAATCGAAGTCAATGTATCAGCCAAAGATGCTGCATCAGCTAAAAAACAAGCTGACGATCGTGTTGCACAATACCTGACATTCTTGCAGCAAAGTGGCATCGAGAAGAAAGACATCAATGCTGCCAATCTTCGTACTCAACCAGAATATGAATATCTGAAGGATGGTAAAACGCAGCTTAAAGGCTACATTGCCGTGCGTCAGGTGGATGTCACGCTGCGTAAACTCGACAAAATGAACGAGTTGCTTGATGGCGCATTAAAAGCAGGTCTTAACGAAATTCGTTCTGTTTCTCTGGGTGTTGCGAACCCCGAGTCATACAAAGACAAAGCGCGTAAAGCCGCTATCGACGATGCCGTTCGCCAGGCTAAACTGCTGGCCGAAGGCTTTAGCAGCAAGTTGGGCCCAGTTTATAGCGTGCGTTACCATGTCTCTAACTACCAGCCAGCGCCGATGGTGCGGATGATGAAAGCTGACGCGGCTGCGCCGGTTTCAGCCCAGGATACCTACGACCAGCAAACTATTCAGTTTGATGACCAGGTTGATGTGGTGTTTGAGCTGGAACGCGCTAAGAGCGAGCAGTCTGCACAATAAATGGTGAATGGCGCTTGCGCTTATCCACCCTATAAAACTGCAAAAATGTAGGTCGGATAAGCGTTATCGTCATCCGACAAAACAAGAAGGCCGCTAAATATTAGCGGCCTTCTTCTATTCTGCGTCCTGTCGTAGAACTTTATGCCCGTATTCCAGCAGTGCGTCGGTAACGTTGCGCATCATGCGGCTTTCCGGTGCAAAACGGTGCCAGTACAGCATACGGCGTTGCATCAGGCCTGGCGTCAGGTCAATCAGCTCACCGCTATTAATCTCTCTTTCGATTTGCAGATGCGGAATCATGCAGCATGTGGTGCCCTGGCGAGCCAGTTGCACAAAGGCTTCTGACGAGTTAACGATATGGCACGGTACGCTGCCCGGTGACAAATCGAAGTTTTGCTGCAAGAACGCCTGGTGCATATCGTCGAGATGGTCAAACGCGACAGCAGGGGCTTTTAGCAGGGCAGAACGCGTGACGCCGTTCGGGAAATAGCGCGCGGCAAAATCTTTTGAACCGACAAACAAATAATCCAACGCACCCAGTCTGTCGACCAGGCAGCTTGGCAGCGGCTGTGGCTGAATAGACACCGCACCGACTACTTCACCACGACGCAGGCGTTCTTGTGTTCGGGTTTCATCTTCCACCTGAAGATTCAGGCGGATAGGGGAGTCGGCAAGCACAGGCGCGAGCGCTGGCAGCAACCAGGTTGCCAGACTGTCGGCGTTGACCGCAAGAGACAGAAGGAGTGGTGTGGAACCAGTTTGCTCATCGCCCAACCACTCTTCTTCAAGCAATTCCACCTGGCGCAATAACGCCAATAGCTTTTGTCCTTGTTCGGTTGGACGAGGAGGCACGGTGCGCACTAACAATGGCTGGCCGAACATATTTTCCAGTTGCTTGATACGTTGTGAAACGGCTGATTGAGTGATGCAGAGCTTTTGTGCCGCACGCTCAAAACCACGTTCACGAATAACTGCATCCAGCGCCTGTAGTGTTCTATAGTCCGGGCGTTTCATTGTTGTTAGCTGACTCCTGTTTTTGTTATCCCAGCACTATGACATAAATTTGCACTCGATCCAGACCAAAACCACAAAGATCGGATGAGTTCAGCCATTCACGGGGACAATCTCATGGCGCTTGCACTATAATGCGCGTCAGTTTTCATAGCACACAGGCAAAAAACCATGACGCAGGATGAACTGAAAAAAGCAGTCGGCTGGGCAGCATTACAATACGTGCAACCAGGCACGATCGTTGGTGTGGGTACCGGCTCAACGGCCGCACACTTTATTGATGCTCTCGGGACTATCAAACATCAGATTGATGGTGCTGTTTCAAGCTCCGACGCTTCCACCGCCAAACTGAAAAGCCTTGGTATAACTGTTTTTGATCTTAACGAAGTTGACTCACTGGGCATCTACGTTGATGGCGCAGATGAGATCAACGGCCAAATGCAAATGATCAAAGGCGGTGGCGCCGCTCTGACCCGTGAAAAAATCATCGCGTCTGTGGCGGAAAAGTTTATCTGTATCGCTGATGCGTCTAAGCAGGTGGGTATACTCGGTAATTTCCCGCTGCCAGTTGAAGTGATTCCAATGGCGCGTAGTTGTGTGGCTCGCCAACTTGTCAAACTGGGCGGCCGCCCTGAATACCGCCAGGGTGTGGTGACCGATAACGGCAACATCATTCTTGATGTTTATGGCCTGAGCATTGCCGAGCCAATCGCACTGGAAAATGCGATTAACGGCATCCCTGGTGTCGTGACGGTTGGCCTGTTTGCTAACCGTGGTGCGGATGTGGCGTTGATTGGTACTGCCGATGGCGTGAAAACCATTGTGAAATGATATGACCGGGGCGCAGTAGCGCCCCTTAAAATGAATAAAAAATGACAAAATAATCTAACGCTAAATTTGGTGACATATGTCACATTATTAACAACTGTCTACTTTTCATTCCTGGTTATCTTCCCTGATTAGCATTTTCTGCTGCCCTATACGCCTTATTCCTTTTCTGACGAGATGCCTGCGCAATCGTTTATATTGCCCCGCCCGTAATTTTTGATATTTTGGCAGAAGGGTGTCTTATCACACAGCACAACATCAGTTCTAAAAATAGGGTCGGGAAATGGCAAAAGTATCACTGGATAAAGACAAGATTAAATTCCTGCTGGTGGAAGGCGTACACCAGAAAGCCGTGGATAACCTTCGCGCAGCAGGCTATACCAACATCGAATACCATAAAGGCGCGCTGGACAGCGAAGCCCTGAAAGAGTCGATCCGTGATGCGCATTTCATTGGTCTGCGTTCCCGCACTAACTTAACTGAAGATGTTCTGGCTGCTGCTGAAAAGCTGGTGGCGGTGGGTTGTTTCTGCATCGGTACTAACCAGGTTGACCTGAATGCTGCGGCTAAACGCGGCGTGCCAGTGTTTAATGCTCCGTTCTCCAACACGCGTTCTGTTGCTGAACTGGTTATTGGCCAACTGTTGCTGCTGATTCGTGGTGTGCCAGAAGCTAATGCTAAAGCACATCGTGGTGTGTGGAATAAAGTGGCTGTGGGTTCTTATGAAGCGCGCGGCAAGAAACTCGGTATCATTGGTTACGGCCATATCGGGACTCAGTTGGGTATTTTGGCTGAAGCGCTTGGCATGAACGTCTTCTTCTACGATATCGAAAACAAACTGCCGTTAGGCAATGCCACTCAGGTGCAGCACTTGTCTGATTTGCTCAATATGAGCGACGTAGTCAGCCTGCATGTGCCTGAAAACGCCTCCACTAAAAATATGATTGGTGCCAATGAACTGGCATTAATGAAGCCAGGCGCGCTGCTTATCAATGACGCACGTGGCACTGTGGTGGATATTCCTGCCCTGTGTGATGCTTTAGCACGTAAGCATCTGTCTGGCGCGGCAATCGATGTGTTCCCAACTGAGCCTGCGACGAACAGCGATCCGTTTAACTCACCACTGTGTGAATTTGATAACGTGATCCTGACTCCGCACATCGGCGGTTCTACTCAGGAAGCACAGGAAAACATCGGTCTGGAAGTGGCTGGCAAGCTGGCGAAATACTCTGACAACGGTTCAACATTGTCTGCCGTGAACTTCCCTGAGGTTTCCCTGCCATTGCATGGTGGAAGTACCAGCCGTTTGCTGCACATTCACGAAAACCGCCCGGGGATTTTGACCGCGCTTAACCAGATTTTTGCCGACCAGGGCATCAACATCGCCGCTCAGTACCTGCAAACAACGCCGCAAATGGGTTATGTGGTGATTGATGTGGACGCTGAAGAAGATGTTGCTGAAGCTGCACTGAAATCTATGAAGGCGATTCCAGGCACTATTCGCGCTCGTCTGCTTTACTAATCTCAAATCTACTGGAGCCTGCATGGGCTCCTGTTTTTTCTTAAAGTCCTTTTCCTGAGTTGTTTTTTTCACCCTGCCCACTGATAGTTACGCTTTTAGCCAGGCGGCGAAACAACATGACCAGTACATTCTTAAAATCCGGTGCCTTTATCCTGTTGTTGATTCTCATCTATACGGGCCTTAGCACCGCAGACAGGCTTACCTGGCTGATGGAAGTCACGCCGGTCATTATTATCGTCCCTCTGCTTTTAGCGACTCACGCTCGTTACCCGCTGACTCCACTTCTGTATACGCTGATTTTCTTCCACGCCATTATTTTGATGGTCGGCGGTTTGTATACCTACGCGAAAGTACCCATTGGCTTTGATGTGCAGGAATGGTTCGGCCTGAGCCGCAACCCGTATGACAAACTCGGCCATTTCTTCCAGGGGCTGGTTCCGGCACTCGCTGCACGGGAAATCCTGATTCGTGGTGGCTATGTCCGTGGGCGCAAAATGGTCGCGTTTCTGGTCTGCTGCGTAGCGCTCGCCATCAGTGCATTGTATGAACTCATTGAATGGGCGGCGGCGTTGTCATTAGGGCAGGGTGCAGATGAGTTTTTGGGTACGCAGGGCGATGTCTGGGACACGCAATCAGATATGTTTTGTGCGCTTCTCGGTGCGTTGTTTACGGTTTTGATACTGCAATACTGGCACACAAAGCAGTTACTGAAACTGCGTGTAGCCTGAGTTTACCACTGCCAGATACGCGATGGCGTGACCACCGCAGGCAGCGGGATATCCCACTCTTGCGCAGGTAACGCCGGAACGTGCTGGCAATCGTGTGCCAGCCCAACTGGCCACAAGCCATGCTGCTGCCAGTTCTGCAACGTACGGTCGTAAAAGCCGCCACCCATTCCCAGCCTTTGCCCTTGCTCGTCGAACGCGACCAGCGGCGTAATCAGCACATCCAGTTTATCCAGCGGCAGCACGTCACGCACATCAAGTTTAGGCTCAAGGATTTTCAGACGGTTCATCACCAGATGGCTATCCTCGGCATAACGCAGGAACAGCAAATTGCCTTTACTAAAGGGATGCAGGACGGGCAGGTAAACGGTTTTTCCCGCGTGCCATAAGGCGCGTATCAGTGGCGTGGTATCTAGCTCACCGTCAAACGACAAAAACACAGCGACCGTCGCAGCTTTCGCAATGGGCTCATAAGCAAGCATGCGCACAGCGGCAAGTTCAGCAAAATGGTGTTGTTCAGTTGGCGTGAGTGCACGGCGTCGTTGCCGAATGTGTTGTCGGATTTCTGAGCGAAGCGATGGGATTAGCTGAATTTTCGTCATGGTGATGACTAATTTGGTAGAAAGAGGGAATCTCCGAGATGCCGCCGCAGGCTGTAACCCTTGAACCCTTGGTTCAAGGTGAGTGCAGCGTCAGAATCATCAGGCTTCTCGGACGGACCGAGCATGCTCACAGAATCTGGATCACCACACTCTTGTGGTATGAAATATCGGCTCAGGGGACTGGCCCGCATGCAAACATCTCAGAGAAATTTGGTCTTCAAAGTCACTCTACCATAGGTAACTGTGAAGTGTTATTCAAAATTTGGACCCTGTCTTTCTGTTATGCGACCTTGCTCAAGCAACGCTTGTTCGATGGTCTGCTGTAACATCCGAATACGTTCTTCCATATTGGAAGCGTAGTCGCGGGTTTTCGATTTTTCCTGAGCCAGTTCGTAGCAAATGTTCAGTGCTGCGATGAAAACTAACTGCTCAGTATTTGTGACTCTAGTGCGAACTTTTAAATCTTGCAACCGCTGATTAAGCTCTTCGGCCGCAAGATTCAGTGCATCCTGTTGTTCAGGCGGACAATTCACGCGCAATGAACGACCGAAAATTTGGATATCGACTGGTTGTGCAGACATGCCACCTTCCTGCTGTTAACTCGCCTGCCTCTCGCTAACCTGTGCCAGGCTACGAAAGGGGCGTCACTATAGCTATCCCGAAATGAAGATACAAGCCCTTTTCTGGTGCCTTGGGGTCCCTGGTGGTAGCATAACATGAACTATCCCTGCCAACGATGGCGAATGCGCATGTCTATACAGAACACTATGCCTGACTACGACTTAGTCGGCCAACTATTGAACCAACAAGGTGTGGGCCTGACGGCCTCTGAAATGCACGGCTTGATTAGCGGTATGCTGTGCGGTGGCAACAAAGATACCAGCTGGCAGCCACAGCTACACGACCTGACAAACGAAGGGCTGGCCTTTGGTCAAAACCTTGCCGACACATTGCGCCAGATGCACGGTGCAACGAGCGATTCGCTGGAAGATGACGGTTTCCTGTTCCAGCTTTACCTGCCCGATGGCGACGACGTTACCGTATTCCAGCGTGCCGACGAACTGGCGGGTTGGGTAAACCACTTCCTGCTGGGCCTTGGCGTAACGCAGCCTAAGCTCGATAAAGTCACCGGCGAAACCGGGGAAGCTATCGACGATCTGCGCAACATTGCGCAATTGGGCTACGACGAGGATGAAGATCAAGAAGAGTTGGAAATGTCACTCGAAGAGATTATCGAGTATGTGCGCGTTGCGGCATTGTTGTGCCACGACACCTTCACGCGCCAGGTTCCGACCGCGCCAGAAGTGCAAAAACCCACTCTGCATTAATCATTATTAGCTTCAGGAGGTGTGATGAATCAGCACGAATTTCTCCGGCGCCGTCAGGCGTTGTTAGCCAAAATGGTACCGGCAAGCGCCGCGCTCATCTTTGCCGCTCCCGAGGTAACACGCAGTGCCGACAGTGAGTACCCGTATCGCCAGAATAGCGATTTCTGGTACTTCACGGGTTTCAATGAACCGGAAGCGGTATTGGTGCTGATTAAAAGCGACGAAACCCATAATCACAGCGTGCTGTTCAATCGCCTGCGCGATAAAACCGCAGAAATTTGGTTTGGGCGTCGCCTTGGCCAGGAAGCGGCACCCGAGAAACTGGGCGTTGACCGTGCGCTGGCATTTTCCGAAATTGATGAGCAACTGCAGCAGTTGCTCAATGGTCTCGATGTTGTCTATCACGCGCAGGGCGAACACGCTTACGCTGACACCATCGTTTTTGCCGCCCTTGATAAACTGCGCCGTGGCTCGCGCCAGAATCTTGCCGCCCCCGCGACATTGACCGACTGGCGTCCGTGGGTTCACGAGCAGCGCCTGTTTAAGTCGGAAGAAGAGATAGTCGCCATGCGCCGCGCCGGGGAAATCACGGCACTCGGGCACACCCGTGCGATGGAAAAATGCCGTCCGGGGATGTTTGAATACCAGCTCGAAGGCGAAATTCTTCACGAATTTAACCGCCACGGTGCGCGCTTCCCGTCTTACAACACCATTGTTGGCAGCGGCGAAAACGGCTGCATTTTGCATTACACCGAAAATGAAAGCCAAATGCGTGATGGCGATTTGGTGCTGATCGACGCCGGTTGCGAATACAAAGGTTATGCCGGTGACATTACCCGCACCTTCCCGGTGAACGGTAAATTTAGCGCACCTCAACGGGCGATTTACGACATCGTTCTTGAGTCACTGGAAACCGCTCTCCAGCTCTACCGCCCGGGCACCTCAATGCAAGAAGTCACCACGCAGGTGGTACGCATTATGGTTAACGGCCTGGTCAACCTTGGGATTCTCAAAGGCGATGTTGACCAGCTGATTACTGATAACGCCCATCGTCCATTCTTTATGCATGGCCTGAGCCATTGGCTGGGACTGGATGTGCATGACGTCGGTCATTACGGTAAAGACCGCTCACGCTTGCTTGAACCTGGCATGGTGATTACCGTTGAACCTGGTTTGTATATTGCGCCAGATGCCGATGTGCCCGCTGAGTACCGTGGTATCGGTATTCGTATCGAAGACGATATTCTCATCACCGCTGACGGTAACGAAAACCTGACGGCAAGCGTGGTGAAATCGGCGGATGACATTGAAGCGTTAATGGCGGCGGCACGGCACTCATGAGCGTGATTATTGTCGGTGGCGGTATGGCGGGTGCGACGCTCGCGCTAGCTATATCGCATTTGACCCACGGAAAGTTGCCGGTTCATCTGATTGAAGCGGCAGCACCTAACTGTGCGGCGCATCCTGGTTTTGATGCGCGCGCCATCGCCATTGCGCAAGGGACGTGCCAGCAATTAACCCGCATCGGGGTGTGGCCTGCCATTCAGGACTGCGCGACGGCTATCACAACTGTTCATGTCAGCGATCGCGGGCATGCCGGTTTTGTTACGCTGGAAGCGCAGGATTATCAGATTCCTGCACTGGGGCAAGTGGTCGAACTGCATGATGTTGGGCTGCGGTTATTTGCGTTGTTACGCAAAGCGCCTGGCGTGACGTTGCATTGCCCGCAGCGTGTCGCGTCCTTTACTCGTGAAACCGATAAAGTGAGCGTTAAGCTCGATAATGGCGAATGCATTGAAGGCCAATTGTTGGTGGCTGCAGATGGTTCTCGCTCACAGCTTGGTGCGCAGTGTGGCATGACCTGGCAGCAGCAGGCTTATCAGCAAGTGGCGGTTATTGCCAACATCACCACATCGCAGCCCCATAATGGTCGTGCTTTTGAGCGTTTTACCGAGCATGGGCCGCTGGCAATGTTACCGATGTCTGATGGGCGCTGTTCGCTGGTCTGGTGCCATCCTCTGGCGGCTCAGGCTGGCATTGCGCAGTGGGATGACGAGCGGTTCTGCAATGAACTGCAACGCGCATTTGGCTGGCGGCTTGGGCGCATCACCCATGCAGGCGCGCGGGCACAATATCCTCTGGTATTAACCACGGCCACGCAGTCGGTTTCTCACCGTGTTGTGCTGGTGGGCAATGCTGCGCAAACGCTGCATCCGATTGCCGGGCAGGGCTTTAACCTGGGTTTGCGCGATGTGATGTCGCTGGCTGAAAACCTGGCGGTGGCACATGAAGCATCTCAGGATATTGGCGGCTATGGCGTTTTGGCTGAATATCAGCAGCGCCGCCATGAAGACAAAATTGCCACCATTGGTGTGACCGATGGCCTGGTGCAGCTGTTTGCTAACCATTGGGCTCCGCTTGTCGTGGGGCGCAATCTCGGGCTGATGGCGATGGAACATTTTACTCCGGCACGTGATTTGCTGGCTATGCGTACCCTCGGTTTGGTTGCACGTTAAAACAGGTTTTTAAGGAGAGTCAATTTGCAAAGCGTTGATGTGGCGATTGTTGGTGGTGGTATGGTTGGACTGGCGGTTGCCTGTGGTCTGCAAGGCAGCGGCTTGCGTGTTGCGGTGCTGGAGAACCATCTCCCACAGCCGCTGGCACCTGAATCTGCACCCGCTTTGCGCGTTTCGGCCATCAATGCCGCCAGCGAAAAACTGCTGACTCACCTTGGCGTCTGGCCGAAAATTATCTCCCAGCGTGCCAGTTGCTATCACGGCATGGAAGTGTGGGATCAAGACAGCTTCGGGCATATCGCGTTTGATGATAAATCCTTTGGTTTCAGCCATCTTGGCCACATTATCGAAAATGCGGTGATTCACCATGCATTGTGGCAACGCGCCGAACAGTGCAGCGATATCACTTTGATGTCCCCGGTTGAATTGCAGCAAGTTGCCTGGGGCGAAAACGAAGCATTCATTACCCTTAAAGATGGTGCCATGCTGACTGCACGTCTGGTCGTCGGGGCTGATGGTGCCAACTCCTGGCTGCGCAACCAGGCCGATATCCCGCTCACTTTTTGGGATTATAAACACCATGCGCTGGTGGCAACTATTCGCACCGCTGAACCCCATCAAGCGGTAGCTCGCCAGGTGTTTCATGGCGAGGGGATCCTGGCTTTCTTGCCATTAAGCGACCCGCATTTGTGCTCCATTGTCTGGTCATTACCACCGCTTGAAGCAGAGCGTTTGCAGCAGGCGACAGCCGAAGAATTTAACCAGGTGCTCAGCATGGCCTTCAATATGCGCCTGGGTTTGTGCAGCGTTGCAAGTGAGCGTCAGGTTTTCCCGCTGACTGGCCGCTATGCCCGCAATTTTGCCGCCCACCGTCTGGCATTGGTTGGCGATGCGGCACACACAATCCATCCGCTTGCCGGGCAGGGCGTGAACCTGGGCTTTATGGACGCCGCTGAACTGATTGATGAAGTGCGTCGTCTGCATCGCCAGGGCAAAGACATCGGGCAGCATATGTATTTACGCCGCTACGAGCGCAGCCGTAAGCACAGTGCGGCAATGATGCTTGCTAGCATGCAGGGCTTCCGTGATTTGTTTGCCGGAAGCAATCCGGCGAAGAAACTGCTGCGCGATATTGGCCTTAAACTGGCCGATACCCTTCCAGGCGTGAAACCGCAATTAGTTCGTCAGGCGATGGGTCTACACGATCTTCCAGACTGGTTAAGATAAATGCTCGTCATACTTCAAGCTGCAACGGCGTTGTCTGCACTCAGTTACCCCAGTCACTTACTTTAGTAAGCTTCCGGGGATAGCCAAGTTGGCCGCCTTGCTGCAGCTCGAATTATTTAGAGCATTCGGTGTGATAACGATCACCTTCTCTCATTTGAAAAATTCTAATCTCACCTGTTATTTCGGATTACTTTTTCTCATCCCACGATTTTAGCGTTGTAGTGAATTTGTTTCTGAAATGGTCGTAAATGTTAGCTAACGCTAAATTCTGACTTAAACACTTCTTATTTATGCGTAGTGTCTCGCATTTTTCCAGTCGAATACTCTGCATGCTGCGCCTTCTATTTTGGTCATAAGCTAATGCTATAACGGTTTTAGCCTTATGGTTTACTCCCCCATTCAGTGGTAACTTCAGACAAAAGGTAACGTTTGCGTCGCCCTCGGGATCGAAGGCGGTGCTGGGTTTCGTCTGAAGAAAAGAAAAGCGAAATGCGCTTTTCAACCAGATGGTTAAAGAGGAAAAAATGACTCAAAAGACCCCTTTGTTTGAACAGCACAATCTCTGCGGTGCGCGCATGGTGGACTTCCACGGCTGGATGATGCCATTGCATTATGGCTCGCAGATTGATGAGCACCATGCAGTGCGCAACGATGCCGGTATGTTTGATGTCTCCCACATGACCATCGTTGACCTGAAAGGCAGCCGTACCCGCGAATTCCTGCGTTATCTCGTCGCCAATGACGTAGCCAAACTCACCCAACCGGGTAAAGCCCTCTACACCGCCATGCTCAATGCCTCCGGCGGTGTTATCGATGACCTGATTATCTATTTCCAGACTGAAGACTTCTTCCGCCTGGTGGTGAACTCTGCCACCCGTGAAAAAGATTTGGCCTGGATTAACCAACACGCCGAACCGTTCTCTGTCTCCGTTACCGTGCGTGATGACTTGTCGCTGATTGCCGTACAAGGGCCAAACGCTCAGGCAAAAGCCGCGCAGCTGTTTACCGAAGAGCAACGCCAAGCGGTTGCTGGTATGAAGCCATTCTTCGGTGTTCAAGCGGGTGATCTGTTTATTGCGACCACCGGTTATACCGGTGAAGCGGGCTACGAAATTGCGATGCCAAACGAAAAAGCTGCCGAATTTTGGGCGCAGCTGGTCGAGATTGGCGTGAAACCTTGCGGGCTTGGCGCGCGTGACACGCTGCGTCTGGAATCCGGTATGAACCTGTATAGCCAGGAAATGGATGAGAGTGTTTCTCCACTGGCTGCCAATATGGGTTGGACTATCGCCTGGCAACCGGAAGACCGTGATTTTATTGGTCGTGAAGCCCTGGAGAGCCAGCGTGAGAAAGGCACCGATCAGCTCGTGGGTTTGATCATGACGGAGAAAGGCGTATTACGTAATGAGCTGCCTGTTCGCTTTACTGATGAATCAGGCAACATCCGTGAAGGCGTGATCACCAGCGGAACCTTCTCGCCAACACTGGGTTACAGCATTGCTCTGGCGCGTGTTCCGGCAGGTATCGGCGAAACCGCCATTGTGCAAATCCGTAACCGTGAAATGCCCGTTAAAGTGACGAAACCTATTTTTGTTCGCGGCGGTAAAGCTGTCGCGCAGTGAATTTGAAATCAGGAGAAAAACAATGAGCAATGTTCCTAACGAATTGAAATACAGCAAAGAACACGAATGGCTGCGTAAAGAAGCTGATGGTACTTACACCGTTGGTATCACTGAACACGCGCAAGAGCTGCTGGGCGATATGGTGTTTGTCGACCTGCCAGAAGTGGGCGCAACAGTGAGCACCGGTGATGATTGCGCCGTTGCCGAATCTGTCAAAGCGGCTTCTGATATTTACGCGCCAATCAGCGGTGAAATCATCGCAGTAAACGATGCACTCAGCGATGCGCCCGAGCTTATCAACAGCGAGCCATACGCGGCAGGTTGGATCTTTAAGATCAAAGCCAGCGACGAGTCCGAACTGGACGGTTTGCTGGATGCGACTGCGTACGAAGCGCTGCTAGAAGACGAGTAAATTCCCTTCATCCTTCGTGTTGCTGGGGTGTTGGCGTAGCTCAAACACCCCAGTCACGTACTTATGTACGCTCCTGGGAATGTTTTCACTTGCCGCCTGGCAGCAACACAAATGATTTTGGGAATCGGAATTATTCGGGTGAGCTGTACCAGCCCGGTTTTGTAGGGTGGATAAACGTAGTGCCATCCACCGCTAAAGCCCCACATGTTTCAGGAATCACCGCTCATGACCCAGTCTTTACGTCAGCTTGAAAATCACGAAGCGTTTATCGACCGTCACATTGGACCAGACGCGCAACAGCAACACGAAATGCTGGAGGCGGTTGGCGCTCGTTCGTTAAACGAGCTGATTGCTTCAATCGTTCCGGCTGATATCCAGCTTGCCGAGCCACCACAGGTGGGTGAGGCTGCAACCGAATTCGCGGCCCTGGCTGAATTAAAGACCATTGCCAGCCGCAACAAACGTTTTAAAACGTATATCGGCATGGGCTACACCGCGGTGCAAACTCCCCCGGTGATTCTACGTAACATGCTGGAAAATCCAGGCTGGTATACCGCGTACACGCCGTATCAGCCGGAAGTATCACAAGGCCGTCTTGAAGCACTGCTTAACTTCCAGCAAGTAACGCTGGACCTGACGGGGCTTGATATCGCCTCTGCTTCTTTGCTGGACGAAGCTACCGCCGCAGCCGAAGCCATGGCTATGGCTAAGCGCGTCAGCAAACTGAAAAATGCCAACCGCTTCTTTGTTGCCGCTGACGTACACCCGCAAACGCTGGACGTGGTGCGCACCCGTGCTGAAACCTTTGGCTTTGACGTGATTGTTGACGACGCCGCGAAAGTGCTGGATCACCAGGACGTGTTCGGTGTGCTGTTGCAACAAGTGGGCACTACCGGCGAAGTGCATGATTACAGCGCTTTGATTGTTGAGCTGAAACAACGCAAAGTCATCGTGAGCGTTGCCGCTGACTTTATGACGCTGGTTCTGCTGACAGCACCAGGCAAGCAAGGTGCCGACATTGTGTTTGGTTCCGCGCAGCGTTTCGGTGTGCCAATGGGCTACGGCGGCCCACATGCTGCATTCTTTGCTGCACGTGACGAATTCAAACGTTCTATGCCAGGCCGCATTATCGGCGTTTCCCGCGATGCGGCAGGCCGCACTGCGCTGCGCATGGCGATGCAAACTCGCGAGCAACATATCCGCCGCGAGAAAGCCAACTCCAACATTTGTACCTCCCAGGTTCTGCTGGCGAACATCGCGAGCCTGTATGCGGTGTTCCACGGTCCGGCTGGCCTGAAACGCATTGCCGGGCGCATCCACCGCCTGGCCGATATTCTTGCGGCTGGCCTGCAACAAAAAGGCCTCGTGCTGCGCCACAAACACTGGTTCGATACCCTGTGTGTAGAAGTGGCCGATAAAGGTGCGGTTCTGGCGCGTGCTGAAGCTAATGAAATCAACCTGCGTAGCGACATTCTCAATGCAGTTGGCATCACGCTTGATGAAGCGACTACGCGTGAAGATGTGCAGGCGTTGTTCACTGTATTGCTGGGTGACAACCACGGCCTGGATATCGACAAATTAGATCAAAACGTAGCGGGCGATAGCCTATCTATTCAAAAAGGCATGTTGCGTGAAGACGCGATCCTGACCCATCCAGTATTCAATCGCTACCACAGCGAAACCGAAATGATGCGTTATATGCATTCGCTTGAGCGCAAAGATCTGGCGCTCAACCAGGCGATGATCCCGCTCGGTTCATGCACCATGAAGCTGAATGCTGCCGCTGAGATGATCCCAATTACCTGGCCTGAATTCTCAGAATTGCATCCGTTCTGCCCGGCAAACCAGGCAGAAGGTTATCACCAGATGATTTCCCAGCTATCTGACTGGCTGGTGAAACTGACCGGTTACGACGCACTTTGCATGCAGCCAAACTCAGGTGCGCAGGGCGAATATGCGGGCCTGCTGGCGATTCGTCGCTACCACGAAAGCCGCAATGAAGGCAGCCGTAATCTGTGCCTGATCCCAAGCTCTGCGCACGGGACTAACCCGGCGTCAGCGCAAATGGCGGGCATGGAAGTGGTGGTGGTGGCCTGTGATAAACAAGGCAACATCGATCTGCACGATCTGCGTCTGAAAGCAGAACAAGCGGGCGATGCGCTGTCTTGTATCATGGTCACTTACCCGTCCACCCACGGCGTATATGAAGAGACTATCCGCGAAGTGTGCCAGATCGTTCATCAGTTTGGCGGCCAGGTTTACCTGGATGGCGCAAACATGAACGCACAGGTGGGGATTACTTCTCCGGGATATATCGGCGCGGATGTTTCGCACCTTAACCTGCACAAAACCTTCTGCATTCCACACGGTGGTGGCGGTCCAGGTATGGGTCCAATTGGCGTGAAAGCGCACCTGGCTCCGTTCGTACCAGGCCACAGCGTGGTGCAAATTGAAGAGATGTTGACCCAGCAGGGTGCGGTTTCCGCAGCGCCGTTTGGTAGCGCATCAATTTTGCCAATCAGCTGGATGTACATCCGCATGATGGGTGCGCAGGGGCTGAAGAAGGCCAGTCAGGTCGCCATTCTGAATGCGAACTATATTGCGACTCGCCTGAAATCGGCATTCCCGATTCTGTACACCGGGCGCAGCGGCCATGTGGCGCATGAATGTATTCTCGACATTCGCCCACTGAAAGAAGAGACCGGCATTAGTGAGCTGGATATTGCCAAGCGCCTGATTGATTTCGGCTTCCATGCACCGACTATGTCGTTCCCGGTTGCGGGTACGCTGATGGTTGAGCCAACGGAATCTGAAAGCAAACTGGAGCTGGATCGCTTTATCGATGCGATGCTGACAATCCGCACTGAAATCGACCGTGTTGCGCGTGGTGAATGGCCGCTGGAAGATAACCCGCTGGTTAACGCGCCGCACACGCAGGACGAAATTGTTGCTGACTGGACGCATCCATATACCCGCGAACTGGCGGTGTTCCCGGTAGGCCATAGCAATAAATATTGGCCAACTGTGAAACGTCTGGATGATGTATATGGCGACCGCAATCTGTTCTGTTCTTGTGTGCCAATGAGTGAATATCAGTAACATTTATCACGCGATACACTCTTAAGGGCGCTTCGGTGCCCTTTGTTTTATCTGTAGATCAGGAGGCAAAATGGGCGTGGTTCTGGTAACGGGCGCAAGTCGTGGCATAGGTAGGGCGACCGCTATCCTGTTGGCACAGGCTGGCTACAAAGTTGTGATTAATTATCAGCAAAGCAAACAAGCCGCTGATGAAGTGGTAAGTATTATTCGTGCGCACAGCGGCAAGGCACTTGCCATCAAAGCGGATATTGCCGATGAACTGCAAGTGACGGCGATGTTCGCCGAAATCGACAATGCTTTTGGGCCAGTGACCGCGCTGGTCAACAACGCCGGGATTTTGTTCCAGCAATCCACCATTGAAGAACTGACCGCTGAACGTATCAATCGGGTGCTGGCGACCAACGTCACTGGCTATTTCCTCTGTTGCCGGGAGGCCGTAAAACGCATGGCGTTTCGCCACGGTGGAAAGGGGGGCGCGATTGTTAATGTTTCGTCTGCCGCGGCACGTTTAGGTGCTCCGGGTGAGTACGTTGATTATGCGGCGTCGAAAGGTGCGGTAGACACGTTAACCACCGGGCTTTCTGTGGAGGTCGCAGCGCAGGGTATTCGTGTAAATGGCGTGCGGCCAGGTTTTATCTATACCGAAATGCATGCTTCTGGTGGTGAACCCGGTAGAGTCGATCGCGTAAAAGATCTCTTGCCGATGAAACGTGGTGGCCAGCCAGAAGAGGTCGCACAGGCCATCGCCTGGTTGCTTAGCGATAACGCCTCTTACGTGACGGGAAGTTTCCTGGATTTAGCGGGCGGTAAATAAGACAAATGGCAGTCACCTGAATGCTTCGGTGAGCTGCCATTATTCGGGTTATTACTTTTTACCCATCTCGTCTTTAGCCATATTGTCTTTAGACATATTGTCTTTGGACATATGATCCTTAGACATACCGTCTTTTGACATATGGTCTTTCGACATGCAGTCTTTTTTCATACTGTCTTTAGAGCAGTCATGGGACATTTTCCCCATGTTATCTTTGGCCATATTATCTTTAGCCATATTATCGGCAGCATTTGCAGCCGTTACGCCAAAGAATAATGCTGAGCACATCAGGGCAGTGTAGAGTTTTTTCATTTTTTATATCCTCGTCGTTTAATTAACTACTTAGGTTTGTGAAATCAGAGTAATTCGTGTGGCAGTCAACGTTTCTGCCGCTTGAATTATGAAGGGTATTAACTTCCACCGAACCAGTTATATCCCTGATCCTCCCAATAACCTCCGGGATAACGATTGGTGACTTCCATAACTAAAATATGCTTTGGGTTTTTATAACCTAACTTGGTTGGCATTCTTAATTTCATGGGGAAACCATATTTACGCGGCAATATTTCACCGTCGTAAGTCAATGCAATAATGGTTTGTGGGTGCAGCGCTGTCGCCATATCAATACTGGTGTAGTAATCGTCAGCGCATTTGAAGCTGACATAACGCGCATTTAAATCGGCACCAATGCTTTTCAGAAACAGCGAGAATGGCACACCTCCCCACTTGCCAATGGCGCTCCAGCCTTCAACGCAGATATGGCGTGTCACCTGACTTACCTGAGCCATCTGGTGCAGTTGGGCGAGTGTCCACGGGCGTTTATCAGCCACTAAACCGGTGACTTCCAGGCGGTATGCGTCGCCATTAACCACAGGTGCTTCCTCTTCACTGTAAAAAGCATTGAAGGGGAATGGCCGTGTCATCATGCTTTCTGGATAAACCGGAGCCAAGTCATTGGCATTAAATAACCAGCCCTGCACCCGATCATTAAAACGTGATATACGGCTTAATGTGTTTTCTACCGATTGATTATCACTAATATCGCAACCGGTTAGCATCATCAAACCACCCAGCGTTAAGCCTTGTTTTAAAAAACGGCGGCGGCCTTCCGATGATAACTGCTTATTAATTTCTTGTGTGGCATCGTGAATAATGACCGCTTTATCCGAGTCAGAGAAAAGCTTATTTTTATTGTTCATCTTTTTCCCTTATCGTCCGCGTAGCATGGCGAGTAAAGTTTTTGGCACCAGCGCCACCATAATCAGGTGAATGACGACAAACCCCACCATTCCAGACATGGCATAAAAATGAATAAAACGCGCGTTGTCATAACCACCCAATAATTCGCGTAATAGTGGAAACTGCACTGATTTCCACACCACCAGACCTGAACAAACTAGAATGATCCCGTCGAACATCACGAACAGATACGCCAGTTTTTGTACGGTGTTGTAGTGGTTGAGATCCGCATGGGCCAACTTCCCACGTAGAGCAGCAAGAAAGTCCTTTATCAACTCGCGCGGCGACAGCGGCCAAAATTTGCGTTTCAGGCGTCCGCTAAAAATATTAATCAGCAGATAAGCCCCGCCATTTATGCCAAACAGCCACATTCCTGCAAAATGCCACTGCAACGCACCGCCTAACCACCCACCGAGGGTTAACTCGCCTGGAAAAGTAAAATTAAACAGTGGTGAGGCGTTATAAATTCGCCATCCGCTTGCCACCATGACAAGCATCGCCAGTGCATTCAGCCAGTGGCAAATCCTCAACCACATCGGATGTACGATAATGGGTTTAACCTGAAACGTTGGAGTATCCATCGTTTTATTTCCGGTTATTGCGTTGAAATAAGTGTGGCCTAAATCTGTTCGCCAAAGTCTCACGAAAAGTTAAATTAAATGTGATAACTCCACGCCCGTTTGTTGTATAGACTTCCTTTAACGCAGGTATAAAAGGCGAAGTGATGAAGCCCAAAAAGTTATTAATCGTCGAGGATGACGAAAATATTGCTGAACTTCTGCAACTCCATTTGCGAGAAGAAGGCTATGAGATTGTCCATGCAGCAGACGGCACTCTGGGGCTGGAACTACTGAAACAGGGCGGTTGGGATGCGCTGATTTTGGATCTCATGCTGCCAGGTGTTGATGGCCTGGAAATATGCCGCCACGCTCGCACCATGACGCGTTATACGCCGATTGTGATGATAAGCGCGCGATCCAGTGAAACACACCGGGTTTTAGGGTTGGAACTTGGCGCCGATGATTACCTGGCAAAGCCATTTTCGATGCTGGAACTTGTCGCACGCGTTAAAGCGCTTTTCCGCCGCCAGGAAGCGATGAGCCAGAACCTGATGCAGGATGCAGGAACACTGACTTTTGACCGACTTACGATTGACCCGCTGGCGCGAGATGTGCGCCTCAGAGAACAACCTGTTGAATTGACGCCGCGCGAGTTTGACTTGCTGTGGTTTTTTGCCAAACACCCTGGCAAAGTTTTCTCCCGGCTCAATTTGCTCAACCAGGTTTGGGGCTATCAACACGAAGGTTATGAACATACGGTAAACACGCACATCAATCGGCTACGCATCAAGATTGAAGATAACCCCGCAGAGCCTGAATTCATTCTGACGGTGTGGGGAAAAGGGTACAAATTCATCGCACCGCGACACGAGTAAACCATGCGAAAACTCACTCTTTCACAGCGCCTGACTCTGGTTTTTGCGTTGTTACTCATCACCTCTTGCTCCCTGCTGGGGTGGTTGCAAATTCGCACCAGCACGCAGTATAGCCAGGCGGTCATTCAACAGCTTTCCGGCTCACTGGCTGAACACATCAACCAGAGCTACCCGCTGCTTGGGCAAGATGGCCTGAATAATGATTCTGTGCGCACGCTGTTTGATCATCTCATGACGGTAAACCCAAGCGTTGAAGTTTATCTGTTGGATGAGAAAGGCAATATCATTGGTGATGCCGCGCCACCGGATCATATTAAACGCCATCAAGTCGATCTGGATCCGATCCAGTCAGCACTTAACGATCGGCAGTATCCGATCTACGGTGACGATCCGCGCAGTATTGATGGTAAGAAAGTGTTTAGCGTGGCACCGATGCGGCAAAACGGGCAGGTAAAAGGCTATCTGTATGTCATTTTGCTCGGTGAAAATTACAATGCGCTCGCCAGTGACGCGCAGTCGAATACGTTATTTAAAGTGGTTCTGCTCTCCATCAGCCTGGTTGCGTTATTGGGGTTGATTGTTGGGGGGCTGGCATTTCGCTGGATTACCCGGCCACTGCGCTCGCTTTCACGCCAGGTTAATGCGCTGGAAACCGGCGGAATGGCAGAAATGCAGGCTATGGCCGCGCTGCCTTCCGAAAAAATACAGAGCAATGATGAAATTAGCCTGTTACGCCAGGGGGTTATCATGATGGCGCGGCGGATTTCGGAACAATGGCACCGCCTTTCGCAGCAAGACCAGTTGCGTCGTGAGTTTATCGCCAATATTTCTCATGACCTGCGCACTCCGTTAACTTCACTTCACGGTTATCTGGAAAGTTTATCTGTTATGTCTGCAACACTTTCCGAAGCCGAGAAAAAACGGTATCTGGAAATCGCTTTAGCGCAGAGCCAGAAAGTACGGACTCTTGCACAATCATTGTTTGAGCTGGCGCGTCTGGAATATGGCGTGGTGAAGCCGCAGAAAGAGCATTTCTGCCTGAGTGAACTGTTGCAGGATGTCTTCCAGAAATTCGAACTCATGACGCAAACTCGTCAGCTGCAACTGGTGGCCGATATTCAACCTGGTTTGCCGTTAATTGATGCGGATTTGGGGATGATTGAGCGGGTGCTGACTAACTTGCTCGACAATGCGATTCGCCACACTCCAGAGCAGGGAACTGTCGCGGTACGTTTGTGGAAAGAGGGCGAAAAAGTGATGGTGCAGATTAGCGATAGCGGACCTGGCATCCCACAGGAACTGAAAGAGGGATTGTTTGTGCGCCCGTCGATTGTTAATCAGTCACATGTCAGAGTCGGTGGATTAGGGCTGATGATTGTTCGCCAGATGCTGCAGCTACACGGTAGCGATATTGCGCTGGTGGAAAGACCAGAAACGGGTGCCTGCTTCCGCTTCGCCTTGCCTGTCTAAAAAAAGACCGCTTGCCCATGCAGGCAAGCGGTAACTGGCTGGTTTAGTTGAGCGGATAAGGGGTATATACACCGTTCAGTGTGTTCAGGAATGCCACAATGTCATCAACATCTTTCTGCGGCAATGTGGTTCCAACCTGGTACTTCAACATCTCTTTAACTGCTTCATCAAGCGTGTTGACATCCCCCCTGTGGAAGTAGGGTGCGGTGAGTGCAACATTACGCAGCGTCGGTACTTTCTGACGCAGACGGTCACGTACTTCGTTGGTGACATTCATGCGTCCGATATCGGCACTGGTGACTTCACCAAAGCTAAAATCTTTTTTCAGCCCAAGGGGTTCAAACGAGCGGCCACCCAGAATTTTCCCGCTGTGGCAGGTAGCGCATTTGTTGTCTTTGAAAAGCTGATAGCCATGCTTTTGCTGTGCGGTCAGTGCCTTATCATCACCTCTTAAATACAAATCGAAAGGGGCATTCGGTGTGATAAGGGTTTTCTCAAACTCTGCAATTGCATCGGTTATTGTGGCACCAGTTAAGCCCTGCGGATATACGGCGGTAAAATCGCGGAGCAGGATTGGATCCTGGTTGAGTTTGCCTGTGATTTCACCCCAGGATTTTGAAGCCATTTCAATTGGGTTCAGCGGCGGGCCACCAGCCTGTGCTTGAAGATCTGGCGCGCGCCCGTCCCAGAATTGCTCAATATTGAACACTGAGTTAAACACGGTTGGTGCATTAATCGGGCCGATAGCACCTTCTACGCCCTGCGAGGTTTTACGTCCGTCTACACCGCCTGCACCAAGCTGGTGGCAATGTGCGCAGGAAATAGTGTTGTCGCCAGAAAGGCGAGGATCGTGATAAAGCCGCATCCCCAGAGCCACTTTTTGCGCATCAACAGGAAGGGATTCAGGGATAGGCTGAACAGGTTCATTACGGCGATTTTCAGCCATATCAGGCGTCGCGTAGTAATTCAGACGCTGGTGTTTAACCCACTCAAGCAGCGTACTCCGCTCTGCTTCATCCATCTCTCCTGCCCAATGAAGTGCAATGTATCGCGTGGGCGGCATGGTTTGATGCTCCATAACCCACTCTATTTTTGTGATATCGCTTTGTGGCGCGGCGGTATTGTTATTCAGACTTTCCCGGATTTGGGTCAGATTAAAGGATTTATAGCCGAGCTGGATGTCGTACTCCATTAGCTGTTTGGCTATTGGGAAGGAAGCATAAAAGGGCAGTTTTGCAGAAGGGGTATGGCAGTAATCACACCCTTTTTCCTGAAGAATATTCAGAACTTTAGTATTAAGTACCGAAGGCTCCTTTTGCGCGAACGAAGCATCAATACGCTGTTTATCATGATAGTGCACATAGCCGACCAGCCCGAGATAACACGCAGCGCCACCCACGAAAGCTATCCCCAATAGTTTTATTATTTTTTTCATTGATTTTCCCTTTCTCAGAGGTAAAGCAGAATCCGCACTCCTTAAAATCCACAGATTCCATGTGGCTATGATGGTGATGAATTTAAGCGGATCGCTTGTTGCGCAGCATCAAGGGAAAAGGCAGGCCTGGGCTATCGTTTAAATAGCCTGTACCAATCAAGACAGGGGAATGAAGGGCACCAAAGTGCCCTTTTAGAGAGGATTAGATATTTTCGCCGTTGCTGGCAATCACTTCTTTGTACCAGTTAAAGCTCTTCTTGCGTGAGCGGGACATATCGCCAGTACCATCATCGTGCTTGTTCACATAGATAAAGCCGTAGCGTTTGCTGTACTGTCCGGTGGTGAAGGAAACACAGTCAATACAGCCCCACGGGGTATATCCCATCAAATCTACGCCGTCATACGTGACCGCTTTCATCATTTCGGAAACATGAGCTTTCAGATAATCAATGCGGTAATCGTCGTTGATTGAGCCATCTTCTTCCACTTTGTCGTAAGCGCCAAAACCATTCTCAACGATGAACAGTGGTTTCTGGTAGCGTTCATACAGCTCACACAGCGCATAACGCAGGCCAACCGGGTCAATTTGCCAGCCCCAGTCAGAGGCTTTAACGTGTGGGTTTGGCACGCTGCCCTGGAAACCAGACAACGCATCGCCACTGCCACCGTCTGCTTTCACAGCATTCGTCATGTAATAGCTAAAACCAAGGTAATCACACACGCCTTCACGCAGGATCTGCTCGTCGCCTGCTTCCATTTTGATGTTGAACTCGCGGCGCTCCCACTCGTTTAACACATAAGATGGGTAGTAACCGCGCAGTTGCACGTCGGTAAAGACATAACGTTCACGCATCGATTCTTGAGCGAACATTTGATCTTCTGGTTTGCAGGAGAACGGGTACAGCGGCACCATCGCCAGCATGCAGCCGATCTGCATCTCCGGATTGATGCGGTGACCAATCTTCACCGCCATAGCGCTCGCCACGAACTGGTGATGCAGAACTTGATACATCACCTCTTCTGGGTTGTCGTGCTCGGTGTAAACCACGCCAGAGCAGCAATAACCGAACAGCGGCGCACGCCAGTTGCGCTGGTTATTGATTTCGTTGAAGGTCATCCAGTATTTCACTTTGCTCTTGTAGCGTTCAAACACCACTTCGGCAAAACGAACAAAGAAATCGACCACTTTACGGTTGGTCCAGCCACCGTATTCGGTAACCAGATGGTGCGGCATTTCAAAGTGGGATAGGGTGATAACCGGCTCAATGTTGTATTTCAGCAACTCATCGAACATGTCGTCATAGAATTTGAGCCCTTCTTCATTAGGCTGAAGTTCGTCACCTTTCGGGAAAATACGCGTCCAGGCGATTGAAGTGCGGAAGCATTTGAAGCCCATCTCTGCAAACAGCGCGATGTCTTCTTTGTAACGGCCATGGAAATCAATGGCTTCATGGTTCGGGTAATATTTGCCAGGGATAACTTCCTGAGTGATTTCACGCGGCACGCCATGAGCGCCACCTGTCAATACATCACAAATACTTGGGCCTTTACCTTCTTTGTTCCAGCCACCTTCAACCTGGTGTGCAGCAACTGCACCACCCCATAAAAAATCTTTTGGTAAAGTCAGTTTTTTCATATTTTGTAATCTCACTGTCAGTGCCAGAAATAATGTGGGATACATCACAAAATGGCAGTGCATTAATAAGCTCTGGTCTGGAGTCTAGCAAATGAGATTTAATTGTCACGATATAACAAATCACGATTCATGTGATTTGTTACACGGAAAAAACAGGCTGTTTTTTTTATGCCATTTTCTTAGCCAATTTACGGCCAATGGTCTCTAAAATATAAATGACAGGGATTTGCGTGGTGATGTCATACACCCCGCCGACGCGTGTAAGTGGAATGTGCCAGGAGATATTAAAGTCTGCAAGCTTTGCCAGCGCTGAGTTCTCATGGCTGGTAATGGAGAGCACTTTACAGTTGTGCAGGCTGAACTGGCTGGCGAAGCGCAGGATCTCTTCTGTTTCACCGGAAACTGACAGTACAATTGCCAGGGCATTTTTCGCCATGTCATTAGTGACTGGGAAATAAGGGTCATCAATATGGTTACTGAATTTACCAACGTTAGAAAAGAAGCGTGCGCCATATTTTGCTAAGGCGCCAGATGTTCCGGCACCGACAAATATAATACGTTCTGAAGAACAAATAATATCAACAGCACGGTCGATTAAATTATCGAACTCTTCATTATTGGTACTTTTAAAAAAGCTGATGATTTCACTTGGACCAAAATTCACCAGCTGTTCATCATTCTGTTCCAGATATAATTTAAAGCGCACACGAAATTCAGAATAGCCTTCGCAATTCAGCTTGCGGCAAAAACGCAGCACGGTAGTCGTGGAAACGCCCACCGCATCAGCCAACTCGCGGATAGTCATGTACATCACTTTGTCACGATTTTTGATGACAAAGTTATAGACCAGCATTTCCAGGCCATTGAGATTGGCAATTGCTGCATGAGTAAACATCTGGGTCTTCCCGAATTAAATTAACCAGCCTTTTTCTTGCGCTGAATATAAATGACCGACGACATGTTGCCATAATTCCGGCCAGCTTTCGCCCACCAGTGAATTGCGCTTCAACACTTGTTCGAGTGAAATTCCATTCTCGCGCCAGCTTTGCCCATCGTTATGCAAATTTTGCAGGATAGGCAGGATTCTATCGAGTGCACCTGCGAAGCGAGAATCGGCAGTGGCACCAGCTTCATATTCCTGCCAGAGCTGTAAAAACAGAGTGCTCTGTGGTTCAGGTAACAATCCAAACAACCTTTCAGCTGCGATGGCTTCTTTCTCGGCAATGGCTGCGCGAGCGGCAAGGTCATAAACCAGGACATCACCGACATCTATCTCGACGATATCATGGAGTAATGCCATCTGGACGACGCGGGAAATATCAACATTTTCTGGTGCGAAGGGAGCAAGACTCATGGCTGCTACGGCAAAATGCCAGCTGTGTTCCGCCGAGTTTTCGGGGCGGCCATGACCGATAATCTTAGTGCGCCGCTCAATAAGTTTTAGCTTGTCGATCTCCATCAGAAAGTTAATCACTTCACTCATTGCGCCAAAGGCTAGCTGCGTCATCCTGGTGCTCCATTGGTAAATTGTTAGTGTGAATATATTGTATCTATACCGTTATACGCTCTGACGGATTTATTTTAGCGTACAGGTGTTAGCTGGAATCATTCTCAGCTATGCTGTTCCGGTCATCCTTCAAGTTGAGTGTGCAATGCATTATCCATCTTTTGTCTCACCGGGAGTTGCCATATGGCTGACAAACCATTGATAGCGAAAGGATATTCAATGGCGGAGGAAATCGCCAATAGTATTAGCCACGGTATAGGGCTGGTTTTTGGGATTGTCGGGCTGGTTTTGTTACTGATACAAGCGGTTGATACCAACGCAAGTGTGACAGCAATAACCAGTTATAGCCTGTACGGCGGCAGCATGATTTTGCTGTTTCTCGCATCAACGTTGTATCACGCGATTCCCCATCAACCCGCCAAGCGCTGGCTGAAGAAATTTGACCACTGCGCAATTTATTTGTTGATAGCCGGGACGTATACGCCATTTTTACTCGTGGGCCTGGATTCGCCTCTGGCGCGCGGGCTGATGGTTGTGATTTGGGGGCTGGCTCTGGCCGGAATTATTTTTAAGCTGACCATCGCACATCGTTTTAAAGTTTTGTCGCTGGTGACTTATCTGCTGATGGGCTGGTTATCGCTGGTGGTGATTTACCAGATGGTAATTAAACTCGCGCCGGGCAGCGTAACGCTATTGGCAGTTGGCGGGGTGATTTACTCGCTGGGAGTGATTTTCTACGTCTGCAAGCGGATTCCATACAACCACGCAATCTGGCACGGTTTTGTGCTCGGCGGTAGTGTTTGCCACTTCCTCGCGATCTATCTCTATATTCATTAATTACCGATATTCATCAAGCAATGCCCCAAAATAATTCGAGTTGCAGAAAGGCGACCAGACCATAACTCCCCAGAGCATAGATAACAATGTCACTGGGGCGCATAGGCGTAGTCAACGCATCTGCAACTTGAAGTACGACGGGTATTTACTCATCTTCTAATGAATAAGGCAGTCGCTCGATAACAAGCTCGCTGCCGTTATCGTCGCGAACGCGCAGCACGCTATTGGCTTCCAGATCGTTGTTCATCACAACCTGCACCAGTACTCGCCCATCATCAAGCTGGCTGGCTGCCAGTACCGTACCGGTACGACGCCAGTTATCACCCATTTTCAATTCCAGGTCTTCACCCGCTTCGGGTAAACGGCTGGCTTTCCCTGCAAGGAACCACAACGCACGCTTGTTAGCGCCACGGAATTTCGCCCGCGCCACCATTTCCTGGCCGGTGTAACACCCTTTTTTGAAGCTGATACCACCGAGCGCCTGAAGGTTGGTTGCCTGCGGAATAAATTGCGCGCTGTTTACCGGTTCAATGACGGGAATACCGGCTTCAATCTCCAGAGCTAACCATTGCTGGCTGTCGTTACGCTGTGCTTCGCCCTGTAATTTTTCAGCCAGTGATTGAGCGGTAGATTCATCCGTTACCAACATGAAACGCTCGGCAGGCAAGTTGAACCATAGGAGCGTGGTCGCACCTTCTTGAACAACCGGATTCTCTGCATCTGGCAAGGCTGAAAATAGATTAGCCAGCGCAGCACGAGCCTGGAAACCTGCAACGCCTATCAGCACGCTTTCATCATCTGGAGCGATGGTGACTTTAGAAAAAACTGCATATTTTTTTAGCTCAACAAGCTGCGCATCACGCAGATTGCGGCGCTCAATTAAGGCAAATCCCTCGCCACGATGGAACAGGCGCAAGTTGCTCCACATTTTCCCTTTCGCATCGCAGTGTGCACAAAGTGTGTGTTGGTTTGCCGCAAGCTGTGCGACGTCAGCAGTGACCTGGCCTTGCAGATACGATTCTGCATCTTTGCCCGTCACGGTTGCCAGAGCCCAATCATCAAGAGTCATGAGTGTTAGCGGCAGGCGAGCTGCGGCTGTAGGCTGACGTGGAGGAAATGGAGTGAAAGCCATAATTATGTCCCTGGTTTTTGAGCTGATGTATTGGCTCAATGGTAAAAGAGCCATTTGGCAATGCAAGTAGTTTGATAACGCGAGCTGTGTGCTTACGAGTTTTCTCGCAAGGTTAATGCAACAGCAACGCATTACAGATTTTTCTCACGATATAGCGCGCAAACGGTAACATTCATTTAATGCGTGCCATAAAAACACGTTACACTAACATTTGTACCTACTTTGTCAGAGAACCAGGAAAGAGCACATGGATATCAATAACAAAGCCCGAATTCATTGGGCGTGCCGCCGGGGAATGCGCGAGCTGGATATTTCGATTATGCCATTCTTCGAATA
The DNA here is from genome assembly GCF_004366275.1 of Buttiauxella sp. BIGb0552. Classification (NCBI taxonomy): domain Bacteria; kingdom Pseudomonadati; phylum Pseudomonadota; class Gammaproteobacteria; order Enterobacterales; family Enterobacteriaceae; genus Buttiauxella; species Buttiauxella sp. BIGb0552. The sequence continues at coordinate 313,217 of NZ_SODY01000003.1, read as the reverse complement.
TGAATATGACTCGTTAAGCACTGAGGATAAGCAGTTGTTTGTCCGTTTGCTGGAAAGCGATGATCCAGACCTGTTCAATTGGTTAATGAATCATGGCAAACCGGCAGATACAGAGCTGCAACGGATGGTGACACTGATTCAGACACGGAATAAAGAACGTGGTCCTGTGGCAATCTGATCTTCGCGTCTCCTGGCGTGCACAATGGCTGTCTCTTTTGGCTCACGGTCTAGTCGCCCTGTTAGTGCTGCTAATGCCGTGGCCGATGAGCTATACGCTAATCTGGATGCTGCTACTTTCGCTAGTTGTATTTGACAGTGTCCGCAGCCAGCGGCGCATCCATGCTTGCCAGGGCGAAATGAAACTCCTGACCGACTACCATCTGCGTTGGCAAAACCAGGAGTGGGAAATCGTTGGTTCCCCTTGGGTTTTACGCAGTGGCATGATGCTGCGCTTACGCCGGGTCGGGCGCAAACGCTGCCAGCATTTATGGCTGTCCGCTGACAGTATGGATACAGGTGAGTGGCGTGATTTACGTCGCCTGATGCTGCAACAACAGGCGAGTGGGAGTGGGGAAGCTTAAACAGCTTTCAGGCAAAATGTTCGGCCATTTCCGCAAGAATTTGCTCACACCAGGTTTCGATTCGCTCATCGCTTAAATCGTACTGATTGGTTTCATCTAGCGCCAGCCCAACGAACAGTTGCCCATCGGCAATAACCGGTTTCGGGCTAGTAAACTCGTAGCCTTCAGTTGGCCAATAGCCAATAAACTGAGCACCGCGTGGCGCAAGTTTGTCGTGCAGCATGCCCAGAGCATCAAGGAACCATTCACCGTAGCCGAGCTGATCGCCCATGCCATAAAGCGCAACGGGTTTTCCTTCAAGGTTTAGGTTATCTAGTTGATCCCATACGGATTCCCAGTCTTCCTGTAATTCGCCGAAATCCCAGGTGGGAATACCGAGAATTAACACATCGTATTGTTCCATCATGGCTGGTGAATCATCTTTCAGATTGTGCAGCGTCACCAGTTCCGGGCCAATGATGTCACGAATTTTTTCGGCAGCTATTTCGGTGTAACAAGTGCTGGAGCCATAAAAAAGGCCAATGTTCATCGCGTTAACAACTCTTTTAAAAACGTGCAGGATTGCAAGTGTATCAGATCCCATTGTGCATCATGCATAATGGACACAATTCGCCAAATGTGAGGCTGCAGTGGAACAGGATCTGGCCCGAATCGAACAATTTCTTGATGCGCTCTGGCTTGAGCGGAATCTCGCACAAAACACATTAGACTCCTACCGTCGGGATCTGAAGATGGTGGCGGAGTGGCTGGAACGTCACTCTTTGAGCCTGCTGAATGTACAAACTGGCGATTTGCAGTCGCTGTTTGCTGAGCGCCTTGAAGGTGGATATAAAGCAACAAGTTCAGCGCGTATGCTGAGCGCTATTCGTCGGTTGTTTCAGTATCTCTACCGCGAAAAATTACGCGAAGATGACCCGAGTGTGATGCTTTCATCGCCAAAACTACCGCAGCGTTTGCCGAAAGATTTAAGCGAAGCGCAGGTAGAGCGTCTCCTGCAAGCTCCTTGTGTCGACCAGCCTATCGAGCTGCGTGACAAAGCAATGCTCGAATTATTGTATGCTACTGGGCTGCGTGTATCGGAGCTCGTTGGGCTGACGATGAGTGATGTCAGCCTACGCCAGGGAGTCGTACGGGTCATCGGTAAAGGTAATAAAGAACGTCTGGTTCCAATGGGTGAAGAAGCGGTTTACTGGCTGGAAAACTACCTGGAACATGGGCGGCCATGGCTGCTCAATGGCGTGTCGATTGATACCGTTTTCCCGAGCAATCGAGCCCAACAAATGACGCGCCAGACATTCTGGCATCGTATTAAACACTATGCGGTGCAGGCTGGAATCGATAGCGAAAAGCTGTCACCGCACGTTCTGCGACACGCATTTGCCACGCATTTACTGAACCATGGTGCGGATTTGCGAGTCGTACAGATGTTGCTTGGACACAGCGATTTGTCCACCACACAAATTTATACGCATGTAGCGACAGAGCGGTTACGCCAGCTACATCAACAGCACCACCCACGAGCGTGAGTGGTAGAAGATAAGGAATCATCATGAAAAAGCGTTTGTGGCTGCTCCCATTGTTAGCGGTCTCTGTGTCCGGTTTTGTTCATGCTGACGACGCAGCAATCAAGCAGTCTCTTGCTAAGTTAGGCGTGCAAAATGCTGACATTCAATCGGCACCTGTTGCGGGCATGAAAACGGTATTAACCGATAGCGGCGTTTTGTATGTGACCGAAGACGGTAAACACGTTATTCAGGGGCCGCTGTACGATGTGAGCGGCGGGCAGCCTGTTAACGTCACCAATCAGCTGCTGGTGGGTAAACTTAAAGCGCTTGAAAAAGAGATGATCGTTTACAAAGCGCCGCAAGAGAAACACGTCATTACGGTGTTTACCGACATTACCTGCGGCTATTGCCACAAGCTGCATGAAGAGATGAAAGACTACAACGCGCTAGGTATTACCGTGCGTTACCTGGCCTTCCCACGCCAGGGTCTGCAAAGCCAGACTGAAAACGATATGAAAGGCATCTGGTGTGCAAAAGACCCTAAAAAAGCCTTTGATGCAGCAATGAAAGGCGAAGCGGTAGCTGGCGGGACTTGCGATATGAATATCGCGAACCATTACAACCTGGGCGTGCAGTTCGGCATCCAGGGGACGCCTGCGATTGTGCTGAGTAACGGCACGGTTATTCCTGGCTACCAGGGGCCGAAAGAGATGAAGCAAATGCTGGATGCACACCAGCAACTGACCAATGTAGGTGGGTAGTTAACGGGTGAAACAGCAAACACAACTTCGCCGCCGTACGGTCGATGAATCCGTGGTGTTACCCCAGCAATTGCACCCACTTCTAAAACGCCTTTACGCCAGCCGTGGTGTGCGCGGCGAGCAAGACCTGGAACGCAGTGTGAAGGGAATGCTCTCGTGGCAACAACTTAATGGCATGGATAAAGCCGTTGAGATACTGCATAACGCTTTCCGTGAAGGCTTGCGCATTATCGTGGTCGGCGATTTTGATGCTGACGGCGCAACCAGCACTGCGTTAAGCGTGCTTGGACTGCGCAGCCTTGGGTGCCAAAACGTTAGCTATCTCGTACCTAACCGTTTCGACGACGGTTATGGTTTGAGCCCGGAAGTGGTGGATCAAGCTCATGCGCGTGGCGCGCAGCTGATTTTGACCGTCGATAACGGCATCTCATCCCATAGTGGTGTTGAGCGTGCCCATGCGCTGGGCATTCCGGTGGTGGTTACCGATCACCACCTGCCAGGGGCAGAATTGCCTGCGGCAGATGCCATCATCAACCCCAACCTGGTTGATTGCGAGTTTCCGTCTAAATCCCTCGCAGGCGTTGGCGTTGCCTTTTATCTGATGCTGGCGATGCGTGCGCATCTGCGTGATTGCGGCTGGTTTGAACAACAAGGCCTGGCCATTCCGAACATTGCAGAGTTGCTGGATCTGGTGGCGTTAGGCACCGTGGCCGATGTTGTGCCACTGGATATGAATAACCGCATTTTGACCTGGCAGGGCTTGAGCCGTATTCGTGCTGGCAAGTGTCGCCCGGGGATTAAAGCGCTGATTGAAATCGCCAACCGTGAGCCGCATAAACTGGCGGCAAGCGACTTAGGTTTTGCTTTAGGCCCGCGTCTGAATGCTGCCGGTCGCCTGGATGATATGTCCGTGGGTGTAGCGTTACTGCTCAGTGAAAATATTGGCGAAGCACGCATGCTGGCTAACGAACTTGATGCGCTAAACCAGACGCGAAAAGAGATTGAGCAGGGCATGCAGGTTGAAGCTCTCACGTTGTGCCAACAACTGGAACACAGCCACGATGAGCTGCCGTATGGCCTGGCGATGTACCACCCGGAATGGCATCAGGGCGTGGTTGGTATCCTGGCTTCACGTATCAAAGAGCGTTTTAACCGCCCGGTTATCGCTTTTGCACCCGCGGGTGATGGCACGCTGAAAGGCTCAGGCCGCTCGGTGCAAGGCTTGCATATGCGCGATGCTCTTGAGCGGCTTGATACGTTGTATCCTGGCATGATGCTGAAATTTGGCGGCCACGCGATGGCTGCAGGTTTGTCGTTGGAAGAAGCTAAATTCGAAGAGTTCCGCCAGCGTTTTGGCGATCTGATCGGCGAATGGCTTGATCCCGCATTGCTTCAGGGCGTGATTTGGTCAGACGGTGCTATTTCTGCGCAAGAGATGACACTGGAAACCGCCGAGATGCTGCGTGACGCCGGGCCGTGGGGGCAGATGTTCCCTGAGCCACTGTTTGACGGCAAATTCCGCTTATTACAGCAACGGCTGGTCGGGGAACGCCATCTTAAAGTCATGGTTGAACCCATCGGCGGCGGCCCGTTGATTGACGGCATCGCCTTTAACGTGGATACAGCATGCTGGCCGGATAACGGCGTGCGTGAAGTTGAATTGGCTTTCAAGCTGGACGTAAATGAGTTTCGCGGTAATCGCAGCGTTCAGTTGTTAATCGATCATATCTGGCCTCTATAGCCCTATTACTTGGCTATTAACGGGCAACAAAACTATAAAAAGCGGCGTAATTCCGGTAAACTTTCCGGTTTACGACCGCATTTTCGTCTTCTGTCATCAACATAAGATAATACAGACCATGTTTGAAATTAACCCGGTAAAAAACCGCATCCAGGACCTTACGGAGCGCAGCGACGTTCTTAGGGGGTATCTTTGACTATGATGCCAAGAAAGAGCGCCTGGAAGAAGTAAACGCAGAGCTGGAACAACCTGATGTGTGGAACGAACCTGAACGCGCACAAGCGTTAGGTAAAGAGCGTTCTTCACTGGAAGCGATTGTCGAAACATTCGATCAAATGACTCAGGGGCTGGAAGATGTTTCCGGTTTGCTGGAGCTGGCTATTGAAGCCGACGACGAAGACACTTTCAACGAAGCCGTTGTCGAGTTAGATCAACTGGAAGGCAAACTGGCGCAGCTTGAGTTCCGCCGCATGTTCTCCGGTGAGTACGACAGCGCCGATTGCTATATCGACATTCAGGCAGGTTCTGGCGGCACCGAAGCGCAAGACTGGGCCAGCATGCTAATGCGAATGTATCTGCGTTGGGCTGAATCACGCGGCTTCAAAACCGAAATCATTGAAGAGTCTGATGGCGACGTTGCGGGTATTAAATCTGTGACTATTCGTATTCAGGGCGAATATGCCTTTGGCTGGTTGCGTACTGAAACTGGCGTGCATCGCCTGGTACGTAAGAGCCCGTTCGACTCCGGTGGCCGTCGCCATACCTCGTTCAGCTCCGCCTTTGTCTACCCGGAAGTTGATGACGATATTGATATCGAAATCAACCCGGCCGATCTGCGTATCGACGTTTACCGCGCCTCGGGTGCGGGTGGTCAGCACGTTAACCGTACAGAATCTGCGGTGCGTATTACCCACCTTCCGACCAATACCGTGACTCAGTGCCAGAACGACCGTTCGCAACATAAGAACAAAGATCAGGCGATGAAGCAGATGAAGGCGAAGTTATACGAGCTGGAAATGCAGAAGAAGAATGCTGAGAAGCAGTCGCTGGAAGACAACAAATCGGATATCGGCTGGGGCAGCCAGATTCGTTCTTACGTACTGGACGACTCCCGTATCAAAGACTTGCGTACTGGTGTAGAAACCCGTAACACGCAGGCGGTACTGGATGGCGATCTGGACAAATTTATCGAAGCAAGTTTGAAAGCAGGGTTATGAGGAATCAACATGTCTGAACAACAAGAACAGGGCACCGAAGCGGTCGATCTTAACAATGAACTGAAATCCCGCCGTGAGAAGCTGGCTGGCCTGCGTGAGCACGGCATTGCTTTCCCAAATGACTTCCGTCGCGATCATACCTCAGACCAATTGCATGCTGACTTCGATGCGAAAGAGAACGAAGAGCTGGAAGAGCTGGGCATCGAAGTGGCTGTTGCTGGCCGAATGATGACACGCCGTATCATGGGTAAAGCGTCTTTCGTTACCCTGCAAGATGTTGGCGGCCGCATTCAGCTTTACGTTGCGCGTGACGATTTGCCAGAAGGCATCTACAACGAGCAGTTCAAGAAATGGGACCTCGGTGACATCCTGGGTGCACGCGGCAAGCTGTTCAAAACTAAAACTGGTGAGCTTTCTATTCACTGTACTGAACTGCGTTTGCTGACTAAAGCTCTGCGCCCGCTGCCGGACAAATTCCACGGTCTGCAGGATCAAGAAGCACGATACCGCCAGCGTTACCTGGATCTGATCTCCAACGAAGAATCCCGCAACACCTTTAAAATCCGTTCGCAAATCATGGCTGGCGTGCGTCAGTTCATGGTGGAACGTGGGTTTATGGAAGTTGAAACGCCAATGATGCAAGTGATCCCGGGTGGTGCGTCTGCACGTCCGTTCATCACGCATCACAACGCGCTGGATATCGATATGTACCTGCGTATCGCGCCGGAACTGTATCTGAAGCGCCTGGTCGTGGGTGGCTTCGATCGCGTATTCGAGATCAACCGTAACTTCCGTAACGAAGGTATTTCTCCGCGTCACAACCCAGAGTTCACCATGATGGAACTCTACATGGCGTACGCGGATTACAAAGATCTGATTGAACTGACCGAATCTCTGTTCCGTACTCTGGCGCATGACGTGCTGGGTACTGCGCAAGTGAAGTATGGCGAAGAGATCTTTGATTTCGACCAGCCATTCGCCAAATTGACCATGCGTGAAGCCATCAAAAAATACCGCCCGGAAACTGATATTGCAGATCTGGACGATATGGGCAAAGCACTGGAAATCGCAGCAGCTATCGGCATCAAAGTCGAGAAGAGCTGGGGCCTGGGCCGTGTAGTCACCGAGATCTTCGAAGAAGTGGCTGAAAGCCATCTGATTCAGCCGACCTTCATTACTGAATACCCGGCAGAAGTTTCTCCACTGGCGCGTCGTAATGACGAAAATCCAGAAATCACCGACCGCTTCGAGTTCTTCATCGGTGGTCGTGAAATCGGTAACGGCTTCTCCGAGCTCAATGATGCAGAAGATCAGGCACAGCGCTTTGCTGACCAGGTTAATGCGAAAGACGCAGGCGACGACGAAGCGATGTTCTTCGACGAAGACTACGTGACTGCTCTGGAGCACGGCTTGCCACCAACGGCGGGTCTGGGCATTGGTATCGACCGTATGGTTATGCTGTTCACTAACAGCCACACCATCCGTGACGTTATCTTGTTCCCGGCTCTGCGCCCGGTTAAGTAAGTTGTACTCGTTCCTCCCTGCGCTGCAGGGAGGAGCATCTTCTTCTCAGTTAATGTATTCGAGGATTGGTTTGCGCAAGGAAAGCACAGTCAGAAAGTGGGCACCGAATGCCGTTATCCTGGTGCTAAGCCTGTTACTCGTCGCTTGCTCATCAAATAAAGCGGGCACCACTCAAGCCTCTTCAGGTAGCTACAGCGGTTCGGTTTATACCGTCAAACGTGGTGACACACTCTCGCGCATCTCGCGTATGACCGGCACAAGCGTCGGCCAATTGGCACGCCTCAATGGTATTCCTGCTCCTTATACGCTGGAGATAGGGCAAAAAATCCGTGTTAAAAGTAGCTCTGGCTCTTCATCTTCATCGAAGAAAACAGCCGTGGCGAAAACCTCTAAACCGCGTTCATCGTCCACAAGTAGCGTTGCGAAAGTCGCCGCTCCTCCGGTTGGTTCAAAATGCTGGCTCTGGCCAACATCCGGTAAAGTTGTTGCGCCGTTCTCCGACAGCGATGGTGGGAATAAAGGTATAGATATTGCCGGTAAGCGTGGGCAACCTATTTATGCTTCTGCCGCTGGTACAGTGGTTTACGTGGGTAACCAGCTTCGCGGTTACGGCAATTTAGTGATGATTAAACATAACGAAGAGTACATCACTGCTTATGCTCACAACGAAACGACATTGGTAAACACCAGTCAGAAAGTTAGCGCCGGGCAGAAAATTGCCACAATGGGCAGCAGCGGTTCAGATTCGGTGAATTTGCATTTCCAGATTCGTTATCGTGCAAATGCTATCGACCCTCAGCGCTACTTACCGCCTCCAGGTAGTAAGCCATCTTGTTAATTAGCAGAAGCCAGATATTTTCTGGCTTCTAATAAATACCATCCCTATTGATCTTTATCAGACACCGTCATCCTTTCCTGGCTAATAATGCTGATCACTTTAATTCATAATATGAATGGTAAATATGTTGCAGAATAATAACTAAGTTATAAAAAATATAACTCGGTTAATTAACGTTGTAATATTTATCAACCATTTCATGTTAATGGTGAGTAGCAAACAATGACAATACGTATTAATGCAGACCAAATAATAGATACCTTTATCCGGTATACAACAATCAACACCACTTCCGTTCCCGAAAATAACCAACTTCCCAGTTGCGAAAATCAGTACAAATTAGCTCAGCTTGTTGTGAGTGAATTTTCCAACGTGAATACCGTCGAGACTTCCATTAACGCTAATGCCATTACCGTTCTGAGTCTTGCGGCAAACAGCCCGGAAATGCCATCCATTGCCTTCTTCGCGCATCTTGATACTGCGCCAGATAACGCCAATGACACCCATGCCGTGCGCGTGAAAAACTACGATGGTAAAAATATCGTACTGCCTGCGACTGGGGAAGAGATAACCGTTGAGGCGTTCCCTGAACTGTTGAACTATGTCGGCCAGGACATCATTACCACAGATGGTACCAGCCTGTTGGGTGCTGACGATAAAGCGGCAATTGCGGCGGCAGTGGAAGCCATTCGTTATATGGTTGCGAACCCTGAGTTTAAACATGGCGATATCAAACTGGTGTTATTACCAGACGAAGAAATTGGTATTCGTGGAGCTAAAGCGTTAAACGTGGCGCAGCTAAATGCTGATTTCGGTATTTGCCTGGATTGCTGTGGTATCGGCGAATATGTTATTGAAAACTGGTACGCAGGTAGCGCCAAAATGACATTCAAAGGCGTGACGGCTCACCCTATGAGCGCGAAAGGCAAGTTGGTCAATGCTGTATTAATCGCCAACGAAGTGATCAACGCATTGCCAGCAAGTGAACGCCCGGAATTAACGGAAGGCCGTGAAGGGTATTTCTGGGTGAATAAAATCACCGGTAATACCGTGAATGCCATACTCGAAATTGCCCTGCGTGATTTTGAAATTGAAGGTTACCAGAGCCGAAAAGCGTTATTGCAGTCCATCACTGAGCAACTGCAAAGCCGTTATGGCCAGGAAAATATCACCCTGGAATTATCGGATACCTACGATAACGTGAAAGCCGGGCTTGATAAAAAGCCGGAAATTATTGCCAGCGTTCAGCAGGCAATGCGTAACCTGAGCATTGAGCCGAAACCGTTAATTATGCGCGGCGGTTATGACGGTAGCGTGATTACGCCTGCCGGCTTACCGACGGTTAATATCTTTACTGGTGCCCATAATTTCCATTCCACCAAAGAGCTCTTGCCCGCAGAGTCTCTGCGCCTGGCAAGTGAAATGCTGTTGGAAATCGTTGCTCTGAGTGCTCAAGAGGTGCCTGCGTGAATAAGTGGATAACTGAATTTGTTTTGTATGCCGTCTACATGGTCTTTGGCGCAGCCTGGGCCACTACCGGTGCCGTTATGCCGCAAATCATGGCCGATTTTAATATCGACGTGTCCCATGCGGCGTTAATGTCGAACGTCATTCTGTGGGCGAAAATTTTAGGTGCTTTCTGCACCTCGATTTTGACCGCGCAACTCGGCGCGAAAAAGTCCTATCTTCTGGGCTGCGTGTTGACCGGATTATCGATATTCATTCCATGGACCAATAACTTCGACCTGCTGTTAGTGATTCGCTTTATGGGTGGCCTGGGTGGGGCAATCTGCCTGGTTTCTCTGGTGCCGACCGTGGCACGTTTGTTCGATAACAAAACCGCATCTGCGCTTAACAGCCTGAACTGCACCTCCAACATCATCGGCACGATTATCGCGTTGACGCTGGCGGGTAGCCTGTCGATTTACTTTGGTGGCTGGAGAAACCTGCTGGCAGTTTATGGTGTGATAACGCTGGTTCTGGGTGCTGTGTGGCTTATTATCTTTACTGATGAAGAGGTTGCCGTTACCACTGCAAGCAACGACGGCAGCACGGATAAACTGCGCATCATGAAAGATGCGATTTTTAACCGCGTGGTGTGGGGGATGATTGCCCAGTACGTCGGCGCGATGATCATGATGATTTTCATGTTCACCTTCCTGCCGCTTTACTACGCCAAATACGCGCACCTGCCGCCAGAATCGCATGCTCACCTGAGCGGCACGGTAAACCAGGTCGGGATTATGCTCGGCGCAATCGCTGGACCATTCTGCAAAGCTCGCGGCTACCATTACAAAAACTGGTTGTTTAGCACCAGCATCGCGATGGCAATTACGACCTTTATTATGCTGTTCGCAACCAATGACATTTTGATTCTGGTCTGCTCATTCCTGACGGGTTTTGTTTTTGCGACCTGGTTTGCTTTTATCTTCTCAATTCCAAAAGAGACATTAAAAGGGGCCAATACCCAAACGGTGACCTACACGATGTCGACTTTCTGGGTTTGTACCTTTGTTATCGCCACCGCGAACAGCCAACTGATTGGCTGGTCGATTGATGCAACCGGTAGCTTCACAATGGGCTTTATCTGGGTGTTTGCGCTGATGGTTGTTTCACCTATCGTCGCACTGATGGTATTCCCGAAAAAAGCGGCAGTTCACGCTTAAGGAATAAGGGGAACCCATAGGGTTTCCCTTCATTTTTATCGTAAGTCAGAGCAGGGGAGCTGGGTAAATAATCCCCCATGTAACACTCTAGCCTTAACCCCCATACGACCCCGTAAGATTTGACAACACACAGGCTGTAAAAACAATTGCTTAATAATCCACCACATAAACTTAAAAGGCGCTTGCCAGCGAAAGCTGAACGTCTATAATGCCTACGCACTTCAAAGCGGGTGTAGTTCAATGGTAGAACGGCAGCTTCCCAAGCTGCATACGAGGGTTCGATTCCCTTCACCCGCTCCAGCTCATCTCTTCCAAATTACCTGTAATCTAACGAACCCAGTGAATATGTGCTTTACGCCACTTTTGCGTCCTGAATTTGCTTGATTATTATCCATCACGACAGCAGGAAACCCTTGCATCATGCTTTCTGCTGCCTGATTTTATGGCTTAAACAGTTGCCGGTAAGGTTTCGATAGGCGCAGGCTTACCGATGAAGTAGCCCTGAACATAGTCAATTTCCATGCGGAATAGAGCATTCTGAATCGCTTCTGTTTCGACAAACTCAGCCACTAACGTCATGTTTTTCATTCTTGCTAACTCACAAATAGATTCCACGATTTTGTAGTCCATCTCGCTGGAAATAATATTGTGGATAAAACTGCCATCGATTTTGAGTATGTCCGCCTGCATATTTTTGAGTCGCGCATAGCTCGCATAACCCGTTCCAAAATCATCGATAGCAATTTTACAACCTAAACGCTGTAGTGCATCCAGTGTCTTATCGGCTTGTAAGTTGTTGGTAAGTTCATCGGTTTCGGTCACTTCCAGAACGAGCTGCTCAGGCGCAATACCGTACTTAATCAGCATATTTTCAATGAGATGTGCCATATCTGTGCGGCAGATTGATGCTGGAGTCAGATTAATGGCGAAGCATTGGTTTGGCCGTGAATGACGGGTTTCGTCCATATATTTCATGGTGTTATTTAGCACCCATAAATCAATGCTCGATGACATGCCAAATTCATTTGCTAGCGGTAAAAAAGTATCCGGGAAAATAAGCTCATCATTGTTACCAAGCATCCGCAGCAGGACTTCATGGTAGCGATGACCATTTTTGCTTTCTATTGGCTGAGCCATCAAAACAAACCGATCTAACTCAAGCGCACGTTGAAGTTGATTCATCATGTCGACTTTAGTTTTAACCTGATTTTGTACCTGCCGACTGCTTTGCTTTCTCATATCCACGGGCAAGTTTGTCGTCAGGGAGATCTCTGCCAGTGCTCGGAGTTCACCAATTAATAGATAAAGATGACCCACAGGGTAGTTAATGATGCAGTAGCTACAGCCAATTTGTGGGTAAAGCTTTACCCCATCACGGGTGTAACGGAAATCTTTTGCTTTGTTGTGCAGCTCAGAAATCCTTTTTTCTGCATTTAAAGGGGACATCCGGACAATTAAATCGTGGCCAGAACTTATATAAATAAGCTCATCGCTTTCCAGTACCGGTTTCAAAAAATGAGCCAGTTGTTGCTTATATTGAACTTGCATCAGCAAACCATAGTGGCGGCCTAGTAATTCAAGGTCAGGGACATATAACTGACATAAAACAGAGACTGTATTTTTATTTAAATCTGTATCTAGTGCCAGCAAATTTGGTAGGTGCACTACCGGGTCGATGCTCATTAGACGCTTAGTCTTAATATTCAAGGCTCTTTGCCGTGAAATATTGATAGCCATAAGGATAATGGTTATTGAAAACGCTGCGAAGCAGGACGTTGCAACAGCCAGATGTAACTTGTAATCGACTGTATGAGGAATATAACTTTGATAGTTATTGCACAGTACGACCAATAACACCCACCAAATGAGAGAAATGGCAGCATGGCCCAGACGTAGCGTTCCCCAGATCATGACTGGTAACAGTAACGTCAGGGTATATACGGAGTTTATCAGTGTTGGCTTATGATTAATTGGTGAGATCATGAGCGCCGTAAGCAATGTCATTGCACTAAATAGACAAATGAGCTCGAGTGCTCGCAGGTCTTCTGCAACTTGATTACGGATTTTTTCAACATATTTCTTCATGTATGATGGCGTTCTGAATGAACGAATTACCAAATAACACATTGGCAAGCCAATCATATTCCCAACCAGCATTCCCTGATAATTTATCAATGTTCGCGTGGTGAATGGGGTTATGTACATCATTTTTTGATGTACACCATACATGCCTAAGTAGAGTACGGTCTGGAAATAATTAAGGAACAATGTGGCATTAATGAATACTAACCAGAAAATACGTTGCCAGGTTAGGTTATAGCGCCCGAAACTAGCTCGACCACGTTTCCCGGTGAAATAGTAATAACCAGCACAACTTATTCCTGTCGATGTAAAATAATGCAATACGGACATCAATGCTGGTTCCAGGCCACGATCAGGAGCCACACGGAAAAATACACACAGTATGATACCAGGAAGCGCCTTAAAACCATAAATCATGGTAAGGGCTGTCATAAGTGCCATGTTGAGATAAAAGAAAGGTATCTCGAAACCATCAACGTAGCCGTAGGAACTCATATACTGAGTTATAGGATACAGGATGAAGGGGAGAACAAGTGGTAAAGCCCACCATTTGTCTTTGTACTTGTTATACAACGCAGTAAATTTCATCATCAATGTCTGCTTTTTTACTAATTCCAGTGTCTGGAATGATTTACAAGCATCCATTGCTTAAAAATAAGTGTTACTAACACTCGGCTATCGTGCTCTATTAATACACTCTTGTATTAACCTGGCATCATGTGGGTAATGTCATGGCTATCTCATCGTAAAAGATGACATTGTTTTTCCCTTTGTCTTTTATGTAATACATCGCCACATCAGCTTTTTTCAATAGTGTGGCAACATCTTGCCCATGGTCAGGGTAAATTGAAATCCCAATGCTGGCAGATAAAAAATCGACTGTTGTTGCTGAGAGTTCGTAGTTATCTGAGATTCTGGAAAGCAAGGTTTTAGCAAGTTGGATCACTGCATCTTCTGTTTGTTCGCAAACGACGATGATGAATTCATCACCACCAATTCTTGCAACAAAGCCTCCCTTGCCAACAACGTTCCTGAGCATTTTAGATATCTTTACCAGCAGCTCATCACCAATGGCATGCCCCCAGACATCGTTAACACGTTTAAAACCATCGAGGTCAATAAACATAATGAACAGTGGCTGTATCTGTTTCTCAAACAGTGTATTTAAATGACTTTGTAAATAAACGCGGTTAGGTAATTGAGTTAACGAGTCATGTTGCGTCATTTGTTTTAATTGCAAATTCTTCGAGATTAACTCTCTTTTTAGAAGCTCATTGCTTAAATGCTCTTTGAAATTAATAAACCAGATGAAGATTGCTAACATAAATACTAGGGCGATGAGTATTATCATCGTCATCGCAATCGTATTTTCGATGTTGTCATCATGATTTATAGCAAGAGATGATGCGGCTACTGGAGCCATATTCATTTTGCTGGTACCTAAAAAGTGCATGATTGCTACACCGGTACAAAGAGTAATTGTGGCACCCAATCGGCAGAAGTTGGCATAGCTGTCGTTTTTACTCGTCATAACCAACATCAGATGGGTTAAATGCAACATGCCTAATGAAGTAATAAAAATAACGATTAGCGAAAGAGTGATATGAGCATTGCTGACAGACCAATCTCCCGCATTGATGATTGCAGCCATTCCCAGGTAGTGCATGGATGCCGCGGTTGCAGAAAATATCAATGCAGGCAGCAGATAATGATTTTTGCGTAATTGTTTGAATAAAAAGCAGCCAAACCCGAGCGAGCAGCCAATTATAGCAACAAGTAAGGAGGCCAGCGTTATCTTAATGTTATAATTTATAATGTGACTATGATGATGTGCTTGCATCACCATGTAGTGTAAAACCCATATCCCACAGCCCATAGTTGGGCCGCTAAATAAAGGCCAGCAGTTATGTTTTTTTCGAGCGCCAGCCTTACATAGCCAAAAAGAGACATAAAAAGCCAGGCACGCAATAATTACTGCGAGTAGGACTAATGAAATATCATAATTAAATAACATATTTAACTTAAAGTTCACTCTTAAAGGCGTGCATGTTTATTATAATCTTAATGTGCAGTGGGATAATAACGATGTACTTAATATCTTCAAGATTTTTTTATTCTTTTTCATAAATTAAAGACAACCAAAGAGTTGATTGTCTTTTTAGGTGCTGAAAATTTTGTAGTTATGGCCAGACCTTGTTAAATCCATCCATGCACAGTGGCGATGTTTACAGCTAAACGTCACGCATCATCAGGTAGCATGTACTTCTGGCAGTACAAGTAAGGTACACCTTCACGAGTGATGAGGTCAGCGTCCTTGTTCAGCGTAAAAATATCGATATCGGTCACTCCTGAGCTTTTCAAATAAAAGTCAGGAAGAAATTGCTGAACAATGCCTGCTGGGGTTGTTTCACGGTTTGAAATGACAATCTGACGAGAGACCCAAACAGGGCTACGCCCATAGTCTGCGAGTGTAAACAGGACGGTTCGCTGGACGGTATACTCTTCTTGCGGGGTAACGTTAATGATGCCGTTAATGTGCGCAATGCCTTTGCCATCCGCGGATTTGAAATCGACAATTCCACGAAATGATGCGTTGTCTCTGACTATCTGCAAAGTCGCCCTGCAGGCGAGGCTATGCGGGTTTTCGTAAGACGGGTGGTGAAGATATAGCACCACGCCAGAAAGTATCGCGAGACAGACTAAAAAAACGATGCGCGTTTGTGTTCGAAGAGAGGCAATCGCGGTGAGTATCTTCATTTACTATCATACCGAGGGTAATAGACTGACTGACAGGAATTATCATGTGACAAATCCATACCGGTAGTGCACAGAATGATTGAGATATTTTTCGTCTCAGGATATGCCGTTATATAGAGAAATTTATTATCACTACACATCTCAGGATGTTCCTTGATAAACCCCTCATGGCGGAGATAGTTGCTGGCATCATCATTAAAAAAATAGTGGCATTGGCCATCATATTTTTTTGAAGCAACATAACCCGAGAAATAATTTTCGCTGGTTACTTTTGGGTAGAGAAGCACACCAGCTATTAGCACGGTAAACATAATAATGAGCGTTTCTACCAGATTTAGTTTCGGCAGTTTTTTATTTTCGACTCTATTGGTTTCCGTTACAGAGGGCGTCTCTGTAAGTTCGATATCAACCTCAGATACAGCATAATCCCACTTTTTTTCAATGGTTATTTCTTGTTGAATAAGTAGACCTTTGCGCGGAACCGTGGTGATTATTTGCTTCTCTACATTCATTTGTAAAAATGACTTTCGTAGAGAGAGAATACTTTGATAAAAGGCGTTAAAGCTAACTTGCCTGTGGCTTTCACCCCATGCGAAAGCGAGTAACTCATTCTGAGTCACAATTTCAGCGTGATTTCTGAGCAGCAGCAGCAGGCATAAGGAGGCTGTCGGCTTGAGCTTTATCTGTTCATGGCTGTCTGTATGCACCAGACACTGTTTCTCAGGTAGGAATATTATTTTATTTTCAATGAGATAACATAGATTATCTGCTTCGGACATATTGCCAGTACTCTCGTTGACTCAGGCTGGTTTTCCACCTGCCATTATAAGCACAATGTGGCATGGAATAATCCAGCCTTTTAGCGACTTTACCCTGTAGGTACTTCTTGGATCATTAGTACACTTATGATTAACAAGATATTAACTGTTTTTATACATTAAAAGTTATTTAAAATCAATATCTTATGGTTTTTTATTGTTTCTTTTTTAACTGAAAAGAAAAAGTTATCAACGCAAAGATTAAAAAAATTACGTATCTGCCTTCAGATAAATATACTCACTGACAGAGCAGCACGAGGGGGCAGGCGTGGTATCTCAGGGTTAGATTCTCAATAATGTAAATTTGAAAATGAAATTTAATAACTGAGTATTTTAGTCGCCTTTACTCATCGTTGACGATGTCTCACCATAACAATGGGGCTATGGCCATTGAATAAACTATTTCAAATAATAGTATGTATTTATGGGGTTTCGACCCTGGTGTTTATGTTATTCAGAGTGGTATGGCTTTTAAAGCAGGTAAGAAAATATCAGCAGAATGATACTGCCTGGTTTAAAGATAAAATTGATACCGTAATTGTGATATCAATTGTTTGGCCATTGTATTTATTATATATTATTTTTCAAGCTATTTTTAATCCCTGCTGTATATGGAATGACAGTTGTGACTGTTTAAAAAATGACATGCGGTGATGTTATTTTCCCGAGTGATTATTTCATTGTTAGATAATTAAATTATCATAAAGTATGTGGTTGTTCATGAGCGTAGAATATTGTCTGGCAGGGAATTCATAAGGCTATTCTTTTCAAATCGCCATCCTACAATCCTCAGTATCTGGCTTATCAATCGCAGGTTTACCGTAATGTTCTATATTGATATACGTGCCGAGTAGCGGGTTATCAATTTACATTAGGGTGATCTCCTTTGCTTTTCGCCAGGAGATAATCTCAATCCCATAACTAGAGTAAGAGAAGCTGATGTCCATTCTTAATTTTGATGAATCTGTAATGCTCATTGGAGATGAGATTAAAAAATCTGAAAACGCTTATTTCTCTCTGAGAAAAAAACGTCAGCGCATTGAAATGAAAAGAGATGGAAACATCTTTTATCTTGAGAAAGGCTCCGTCTCTGTTTACCGAGTTGAAAATGACCTTGTTACGGTGAGCTTTACCGCACCCGCTATCCTTGGCCTGGCACAGATGCGTAATGATGTGATGTCTCATTACCTGCGGTGTGACACGGACTGTGAGATGTGGGTGATGAATTCGACTAATGCTAATGAGATGCTCAGTAAGAAAAACCTATGGATACATGCATTTGATATTTTGACTAATCATCTGCAGCGTTATTTCCAGCGTGAAAATCTACGTTCACATAAAACGATTCGCGAAATTGTGACGGAACATGTGAAGCACATTTGGTCCCTTGAACCTGAAATTCGTGAAAAAACATCAGTTTACACATTCATACTCAGTAGGAACCACATTTCACGTAGCGCTATCCATAAAGTGCTTCAGGAGTTGGTTAACGAGGGTAAATTGACATTGAATCGTGGGAAGTTGTCTTCGTTTAATGGCCAGTAAGACAAACTTGAGTGTGATGTTTTTAACGCCAAACAGCTACTGAATCTCACCATAAAAAAAGCCGCAACATCATCTGTTGCGGCTTTTTTATCGTTTCTATCTTTCGCGTAACGCTTCTGCTTTGGCGCGAATAATCGGCTTCAGCAGATAACTCAGAATAGATTTCTTACCAGTTATGATATCGACTGAGGCGACCATACCCGGAATGATGACCATTGGATGCTCTTTGGTCCCCAGGTAGTTCTTATCTGTGCGCAGGCGTGCAATGTAGTAACTGTGGCCTTCTTTATCGGTTACGGTATCCGGGCTTAGCTGTACCAACTCGCCATTCAGACCACCGTAGGTGGTGTAGTCGTAAGCGGTAAACTTCACCACCGCATGTTGCCCTGGGTGCAGGAAGGCAATGTCACGCGGCTGAATTTTCACTTCGATAAGCAATTTGTCATCAAGTGGCACGATTTCTACTAAGTCACTGCCGGGCTGAATAACTCCACCAATGGTGTTAACCATAATCTGCTGGACGACACCGCGAACAGGCGAAACTACCATGGTTCGATTGACGCGGTCTTCAAGAGCCTTGCCAGTGGCTTCTGCTTTGCTCAGATTCGTGCGTGCTTCGTTAAGCTGTGAAAGCGCATCGCTCTGGAAGCGGTTACGACTTTCGCCAATCTTATTTTCAATCTCTTTCGTTTCTGATGCGGATTTAGGAATAGAAAGAGTGATGGAGTCCAGCAGCCCTTTAGTTTCCACTTCAGTGCGGCGTAAGCGCAGGATTTCAACTTTAGAAATTGCACCTGATGCCAACAGTGGCTCAGACATTTTGATCTCTTGCTGCAGTAAACCCAGGCTGTTCTTGTACTGTGCCTGTTTGGACTGGAAGTCACGCAACTCCTGTTTTTTCTGCACTAACTGTTCCTGAAGACCTTCGATTTCATTCTGGAACTGGCGACGGCGACTATTAAATAAATCGACTTCCCCGCGTGCTACTTCTGGAGCCTTCTTAGCAATCTCATCAGAAATAACAAACTCTTTGTCTTCGGCTTCCGCTGTCAGACGGTCGATTTTAGCCTGCAAGCCGAGTTTGTCTGCTTCAGTCTCACCAACATTTGATGCAAAACGAGTGTCATCCAAATGAATCAACGGCGCGCCAGCTTCAACGATTTGCCCTTCATGCACATACAGCTCGGTGACAATACCGCCTTCCAGGTTCTGTATTTTTTGCAAGCGTGATGACGGGATGGCTTTACCTTCGCCACGTGTAACTTCATCAAGTTTGGCAAATCCTGCCCAAACGAACGCCAGTAAGACTAATACCAGGATAGTCCAAAGAGTCAGACGAATAACGCGCGGGGAGTCATCAATCAGAGCATGACTCACCTCGTTAATGTTATCGGCCTGGTTCTCATCGCGACCTTTAAAGTAGTGGCGAATTTGCGGGCGTAAACGTGCAAATAACTCAGCGAGACGCATTGATTTGACCCTTCTTCAGCGCATCCATAACAATGGCTTTCGGGCCATCAGCAATAATGCGTCCTTTATCAACAATAATCAGTCGATCAACCAGTGTCAGCATCGACGCTTTGTGCGTCACGAGTAACAGTGTTTTATCAGCGACAAATGGCACCAGCGCTTGTTTAATCTTGTCTTCACTGGTGTTGTCCATCGCACTGGTTGGTTCATCAAGCAACAGGACTGGTGGCTCCAGCAGGAGTGCACGGGCCAGCGCAACAGCCTGGCGCTGCCCGCCGGACAACTGCATACCACGCTCACCCACTTGCAAGTTGTAACCGTCAGGGTGAACACGAGCAAATTCGTTAACGCCAGCAAGTTCCGCGGCGCGCAGCATCGTTTCATCGTCGACATAACGGGCACCACAAATCAGATTATCGCGCAGTGAACCATTAAACAGCTGAATGTCCTGAGGAACATAACCAATGCTGTGGCGCAAATCGTTGACGTCCAACTGACGAGCATCTACATCGTCGATCAAAATATTACCGCCGGTTGGCTGGTAAAGATTGATTATCAACTTGCTAATCGAGCTCTTGCCCGAGCCACTACGACCGATAATACCTACGCGTTCGCCGGGCTTAATGGTCAGATTAATCTTTTGCAGTGAAGGGTTTTTCTGCTCGGGATAACTGAAATCGACATCTTTGAATTCAATGCTGCCACGGAAGGTTTCACGCTTCAGAGGATGCTCATGATCGCGTCTCTCCTGCGGCATCGACATCATTTGTTCGGTGTTTTTGATAGTCAAACGCGCCTGGTGATAACGGGCAATCAACCCGGTCAGTTGGCCCATCGGCATCAGCGCACGGCCATTAAGCATGTAGCAGGCAATCAGGCCACCCATGCTCAGCTTGCCACCAATAATCATATAAACGCCGACGATAATCATGATGACGCCAGACATTTGCTGGAACCATCCGGTCAAGTTGCTGGCTAAGCTGGATAATGTTTTAACGCGTAATTCCAGGCGGCTTAAACTGCCCAGAGTTTGCTCCCATTGATACTGGCGTTCGCTTTGCGCGTTGTTGACTTTGATAGCGTCCAGGCCACTGAGTGTTTCAATCAGCAATGCCTGACGCTCACTTGCCAAACTCATTGTTTTGGCAACGGCAGCATTTACCGGTTTCTGCAACGCCCAGCTAATCACCAGTGCGATAGGGAAGGTGAGTAACGGAATCCACGCCAGCGTCCCGCCGATAATGCCAATCACCAGCAGCAGCACCAGCGTAAACGGCAAATCGATAAGCGTGGTCAACGTGAGTGAGGAAAGGAAATCACGCAGCGACTGAAATTCATGAATGTTTTGTGCAAAGCTACCTACGCGAGCAGGGCGCGCTTTCATCTCCATGCCGGTAATACGCTCAAAGAGCGTGGCTGAGATAATCAGGTCACTCTTTTTACCGGCAATGTCGAGGCAGACACCGCGCAGCATTTTTAAGATCAAATCGAAAACAAACGCCATGCAAATACCGACGGCCAAAACCCACAACGTCACCGTGGCATGATTGGGTACAACCCTGTCATACACGTTCATGGTGAACAGCGGAGTTCCTAGCGCAATCAGGTTAATCAGCAAACTTGCTAATATCGCATCCATGTAGAGATAACGAGACAGCATCAGCGTGTCTTTGAACCAGGATTTTGTACGCGGCAGGAAAGATTCAGACTGTAAGTCAAACTCATGGCGAGGGTGCGCGAAAATCACCTGGCCTGCGTAGTTTTTCTCAAGCTCTGCTGCATCAATATTGATTTCACCGCCTTCGCTCTCGCTTGGCATAATTCGAGCAGTACCATCGGCGTTCCAACCAAGTAGTACGGCGGCACCACCATCACGTAGCAAAAGAATCGCAGGCAGAGACATAGCGGCGATTTTATTGAGCGAACGTTTGATGACACGTGCTTTTAAACCTGCACGAGCGGCAGCACGAGGCAAAATAGCCAGCGTCAGGCGATCGTTCTCCAGCGGCAGCCCACTACTTAATGTCGAGCGGCTGGCTGATTTACCATGCACAGAACAAAGAACCAGCAGGCAGTCGAGCAATGGATCGTCATTGCGACTGCGCGGGTCATGATAATGCGACTCCTCAATAGGAGGAGCCTCTGACATTGTATTCATGTGTTCAACTTGTGAATTCATTGATGAGAATGTTCCTGACGCAATTATTCAGCAAAAATAAAAAATAGCTAACACTGAAATAGTTTATTGGGAAACTATTTCAGTTAAGCAAATGCTAATTAAGTTCAGGTAATGAGTTATTTTCTGGAGAGTCTATTGGTTGACCTGCAGGCACTGGATTAATTTTAAGTGCTTTTAATAATTCACCCGTACGCGCGCAAATACGATAACCCGTCGTAATTTCCAGATAACGTAATTCAACAAGGCGGCGTTTAGATGAGAATACTTCATTTTCACTATCCAATAAATCCAGCAGAGTTCGTTCACCCAGGCTGAACTGATCCTGATAAGCGGTACGAACTTTCACACTGCGGTCGGCATAATCTGTGGCCGCGGGAATTTGGTCTCTGGCGCTTTTTAATGCTGACCATGCAAGGCCAATTTCCTGATTCATCTGGCGCAAGGTGTTATTACGCACGTCCTGGGATTGTTTTTCCAGATACGCGCGGGACTGCATTGCTGCTTTATCGCTGCCACCCTGGTACAGGTTATAATGCAGTTTCACCATCGCCTGCCACTCTTCAGAATGGGCGCGAGTCGTGTCGGTGTCATTACTGATGCTGCGAGATACCGCTACATCAACACGTGGATAAAACGTTGATTTTGAAGCTTCATATTGCTGGCGAGCAGCCTGAATATCAGCATTGGCAGATTTCAGCAGCGGGCTGTTGTCTTCCATTATGCGTTTGGCATCTTCAAGCGATTTTGGAAGGAAGGCATCAATACTTTCAGGCAGACTCAGGTTTTCAGGCGCTTCACCGGTCACACTCATGAATGTAGTATTGGCATCTTCGAGGTTGGTTTGCTCAGTCAACAAGTTGTTGCGAGCCTGCGCCAGACGCGCTTCTGCCTGCATTAAATCGCCTGAACGGCCAACACCCTGATCGGTACGTAAACGAATCTGGTCGTAGATACGTTCATGGTTCGCGAGGTCATCTTCTGCCAGATGCACATATTCCTGGCGTTGCAATACATCAAGGTAGGCCTGAACCACCTGGAATGCGGTATTTTCGCTGATGTTGAGCACGTTAAAAGCGCGGGAATCAACGGTTGCCTTTTGACGGCCAACTTCACTAGACGTGGCAAAACCGTCGAATACATTCTGGTTGAGGCTAAGCGTGGCATCGTTTGGAGACAAATTCATGCCATTATTACTGCCACCCGCTCGCGTGGTAGCATCATTGATGTTTTTCTTGCCTGCTTCGGCATCTACATTCAAAGAAGGAAGATATCCCCCACGAGCTGCGCGCAAATCCTGCTCTGCAGAATAACGACTATTTACTGAAGCATTGACTTCCGGATGGCTGGATAAAGCTTGATTTACGGTATTTTGTAAAGTTGCTGCATTAACTGATGGTATTGATAAACAACCAAGTATAAAAAGGGAAACCTTCTGCATTTTATGAAGCCTTTATATTGCGCGCGTTAACGATATCCCTATATCACGCCTTATATCCATTTCATTTTTAACACGAAACATCATATTAATTAACAAGTGCAGAGGTCTTTATCTGATTACATTAAACGCAAGTTTCATTCGCAATGAAATTTAATGTTCTGTAATGTGATGTTTCACTTTTCGTCATTTTTGATTATATTTAACGCTCAGTCAAGTCTCCGCTAATAGAGTTCTAATAACTGTGTTTTTTTCTACATTTATAAATACTCCCCAGCAAGGATATGTCCATTAATGGGCATTTTTTTATTTTTGGTTATGTATTACAAATGAAATAACAATGTTATTAATTATTTAATTTATTGCGACTTTTATAAAAATAACGATGATTTTCAAGAGAGGGTTCTGTGAGTAATTTACTCGGTGTTATTAAAGCGGTCATTGGTCAGGTTTATGTAGTAGAAGCAGATGGCTCGCAGCGTCTCTTGAAAGAAGGTGACAGAATCTACAGTGGTGAAGAGATTGTCACGGGAGCCAGCGGTGCGGTGAGCGTATCACTGCCTGACGGCAAAACCATGGATCTCGGACGTAATAGCCACTGGAGTGAGCATGGCTTAAATGCAGTAAGCACTGCAGAGCATGACACTCAGGATGTCGCATCGTTACAGAAATCTATTGCTGACGGCGCTGACCCGACACAAGCATTAGAAGCAACCGCTGCGGGCAATGAAGCACCGGTGCAAATTGAAGGCGGCGGCGGTGGCCACACTCTGGTGCAGTTAGATTTAACCGGGCAGATAATTGATCCAACCGCCGGTTTTAAAACAGTAGGACTGGGTTCGCCGACATGGGAACTTAACTTACCTGAGAACGGCTTAGCCGATGCTGGAGCACCTCCAGTTTTACCACCGTTAGTTAACATTGATGATTTTGCTGGTAACGATGGTTTTATTAACAAAAATGAAATCAATCACACAAATATCAGCGGTACCAGTAATCAAAATCACATCACACTGACCTTCACAGATAGCCAAAAAAACACAATCACCATCGACGTACCTGTCAATAATGGCCATTGGACATTACAACCAGATTTAAGTGGACTGGTGGAAGGTGAGATAAACGTTACCGCCACAGCTACAGATGTATCTGGCCGCAGCGCATATAGCACGACTGATGCCGTGATCGATGTTACTGATTTGCACGACGACATCACCATCGACAACGTCACACCCGATAACGTTATTAACATCAATGAATCTCACGAAGCGCAGACCTCCGTTCACGGAACAGTTAGCGGCGATGCAAAAATCGGTGATGCCATCACATTAACCGTCGATGGCAAGGAATATCACGATGTCGTTATCGATCTCGGTAATGGCAATCTGGGCTATCGGATTAATGTCTCGACTCAGGGGCTGTTGGCCAATCCGAATATTCATGCCACGGTGACGTCAACCGATGAGGCTGGGAACACGACTCAGGCATCCAGCGATCATACTGTAGCTATCGATCTCGACGTTCACAACACCGTCACCATCGGTACGGTAGCGGGCGATGACGTGGTGAATGCCAGTGAATCGCGTATGCCAACGATGATTGGTGGCGTAGCGGGTGGCGATGCTCAGGCTGGTGACCCGGTAACCGTCACGGTTCAGGGCCAGAATTTCCATGGTGTGGTGGTTAACGACAACGGTCAGTTGCGCTATGAAGTCGCGGTGCCAACCAACCTTCTGAACGAAGGGGCGAATGATGTTCAGGTGCAAATCGTCAGCCATGATAACGCGGGCAACGAAGCGATAGCCGTAGAGCATCACAACGTCACTCTCGATACCCATGCACAAAATGCGCTGACGATTGAGACGGTTGCTGGTGATGACACAGTGAACCGTAGCGAATCCCGTATGCCAACGTTTATCAGCGGTGAAGTTACCGGTGATGCGCAGGTTAGCGATCATGTGGTTGTCAGTGTTAACGGTCAGAATTTTAATGGCGAAGTGGTTGCTGATGAAAACGGCAAACTGCGTTATACCGTGCCAGTGCCAACTTCAGCACTTAATGAAGGCAGCAACGATGTGCAGGTGATGGTCACGGGTGTCGACAATGTTGGCAACACGGCTATTGCTGTTGAACACAAGACAGTAGTACTGGATACACAGTCACATAACGCCCTGACCATCGAAACGGTGGCGGGTGACAACACCGTTAACGCCAGCGAATCCCGTATGCCAACGCTCATCAGCGGAGAGGTATCCGGCGATGCACATGCAGGCGACCATGTGGTGGTCAGCGTTAACGGCCAGAACTTCTACGGCACCGTGACCGATGAAAATGGCCAGCTGCGCTATACCGTGCCGGTCCCGACTCATGCGCTGAACGAAGGCAGCAACGATGTGCAGGTGATGATCACCGGTACTGACAATGCTGGTAACGCCACCACGGCAATTGAGCAAAAAACGGTTGTGCTGGACACGCAGGCGCATAACGCTGTGACTATCAGTCCAGTCGAAAGTGATAACGTTGTTAACCATATCGAATCACAACGCGACACCTTCATCACTGGCCATGTCCGCGGTGAAGATGCACAGCCTGGTGACCGTGTTGTAGTTCATGTGCAGGGGAAAGACTTCGTTGGTAAGGTGACTGCCGATTCTGAAGGCCATCTGCACTACAAAGTGCCTGTACCAGTCGGTACACTTACCGAAGGTCATAATAAAGTCAGCGTGACGGTGATCAGCCATGATACGGCGGGCAATGAAGCGATTGCTGTCGAGCATAAAAACGTCACGCTCGACACTCACGCAGATGCCACGATCACGATAGATCCGGTCACCAAAGATAATATTCTCAACCACGACGAACTTGATGCGCCAAAACAGTTTGTTCACGGCAAAGTTGGCGGCGATGCACGCGAAGGTGATGTGGTTGACCTTGAGATTCACGGTAAACACTACACTGGAAACATTATCTATATTGGCCCTAACCAACTGGGTTATCAGATAGCAGTAGACCCCTCTGCCTTTAGCAATAACAAAGGTGAGGTGGACACCTTTGTTAAAGTTATTGCCAGCGTCAAAGCGCATGATGCGGCAGGCAATGAAGTTGTTGAGACGACTGAGCACAAAGTTCAGATCGACAACCACGCTAATACCACCATCACCATCGATGATGTCACCAAAGATAACGCGCTTAACCACGACGAGCTGAACGCTGCGAAACAGTTTGTTCACGGCAACGTCGGCGGCGACGCACGCGTGGGGGATGTGGTTGATCTTGAGATTCGTGGCAAGCATTTCACCGGCAGCGTGGTTGACTTCGGCAACGGCCAGTTAGGCTACAACATCGAAGTGGAGCCTTCTGCATTTAGCCGTAACAAAGGTGAAATCGACGGCGACGTTAACGTTCACGCCACGATTAAATCTCACGATGGCGCGGGTAACGTCGTGGTGCAGACCGCTGACCACACGGTACACATCGATAACCACGCTAACACGACGATCACCATTGAAAATGTCACCAAAGATAATGTTCTGAACCACGATGAACTGGCGGCCAAAACCCAGTTTATTCACGGTGTGGTGGATGGTGATGCGCGTGAAGGCGATGTGGTTGTGCTTGAGATTAACGGCAACCATATCCGGGGTGAAGTGGTCGATATTGGTAATAACCAGCTGGGCTATAACATCCCGGTCGATCCGCGTGTATTCAGCAACAACAAAGGTGAAGTAGACGGCACGGTCAATGTGCACGCCACTATTACTTCTCATGATGATGCGGGCAACGAAGTGATCGCGACCCAGGATAACCTGGTGGCTATCGACAACCACGCTAATACCACCATCACCATCGATGATGTCACCAAAGATAACGCGCTTAACCACGACGAGCTGAACGCTGCGAAACAGTTTGTTCACGGCAACGTCGGCGGCGACGCACGCGTG
>NZ_SODY01000003.1:0-286059 GCF_004366275.1 Buttiauxella sp. BIGb0552 | reverse complement strand
TAACCAGCTGGGCTATAACATCCCGGTCGATCCGCGTGTATTCAGCAACAACAAAGGTGAAGTAGACGGCACGGTCAATGTGCACGCCACTATTACCTCTCATGATGATGCGGGCAACGAAGTGATCGCGACCCAGGATAACCTGGTGACAATTGATAACCACGCCAATACCACTATCATCATTGATGATGTCACCCAGGATAATGTCCTCAACCACGACGAACTCGCTGCTAAAACGCAATGGATCAACGGCGTGGTGGACGGCGACGCTAAAGTCCACGATCGCATTGATGTCGAAATTAATGGCAATCATTTCAAAGGTGAAGTGATTGATCTGGGCGGCAATCAACTCGGCTATAAGATTGCCGTCGATCCACGTGTGTTCAGTAATAACAAAGGTGAAGTGGACGGCAGCGCAAATGTGCATGTCACTGTGACCTCACACGATAAGGCGGGTAACGAAGTTATCGTGACGCAAGATCACACGGTTGCTATCGACAACCACGCCAACGCGACGATCACTGTTGACAGTGTGACCGACGATAACACCCTCAATCACACTGAGCTTGAACATCAAACGCAGACCATTACAGGCACTGTGGGCGGCGATGCTAAACCTAATGACGAGGTCATCCTCACCATTAATGGTAATCAACACAAAGGGGTTGTGGTTGAAACCCCGGATGGTCATTTTGTTTACAGCGTGGATGTTCCGACTTCTGAATTTGGTAATAATCAGAGTGAAGTGAATGCTGATAAACCTTTTACTGTTCAGGTTACCTCTCATGACAAAGCGAATAATGAAGTTGTCGTAACCACCGAGCACCGCTTCCATCTTGATAACCATGCTGATAATAGTGTGATTATCAAAACCGTGGCTGGCGATAACGTGGTTAACCACGCTGAACACCAGCACGATACCGACATTACCGGCCATGTGAGCGGCAAAGATGCGAAAATTGGTGATGTAGTTGAAGTGACCGTACATGGCAATAGCTACTTCGGTACCGTGTTCGAGGGGGCCGGTGGCCGCCTGTTATACAACGTTCCAGTCCCGCGTGACATGCTTCAGGAAGGCAAGAACGACGTTCAGGTGAAGGTTTCCAGCTACGATAAAGCGGGTAACGAAGCGTTAGCCATTGAACACCAAAACGTTGAGGTGGATACCGCCGCCCACGCCAGTATTACCATTGAAAATATCACCAAAGATGACGTCCTGAACCACAGTGAATTAAACGATAACCAACAGTGGATCCACGGCAAAGTCGGCCTTGATGCACGCCTTGGCGACGTGATTGATATCCAGATTGGTACTCAGCATGTCTACGGTGTAGTTGAGACTTTTGCAGATAACTCACTCGGCTACCGTATTCCGGTGGATCCATCGTTATTCAGTGATAACAAGGGCGAACAGGATACCAGTGTTACCTTCCATGTCAGTGTGACTTCTCATGACAAAGCCGGGAACGTCTTTACCAAAACAGAAGAACATACTGTTGATATCGATAATCATGCTAACGCGACCATCGATATTAAAGTTGTCGCTGATGACAACTTCCTGAATCACAGCGAACTGAACCATTCAGTTCAGACTATCACTGGGGAAGTTCACGGCGATGCCAGGGAAGGGGATAAGGTCACGCTCGAGGTAAATGGCAAACCATACTTCGGCAGAGTGACAGAAATAAGTCCAGGACATCTGGGTTACCACATTGATGTGAAATCATCTGATTTCAGCGATAACCAAGGCGAAGTGGATAAGTATGTGAAAGTCACCGTCAAGGTGGAGTCACATGATGATCATGGTAACTTTGTGACTGCGACCAGCGAGCACAAGGTGACTATTGATAACCATGCCAACGCGACGCTTACTATTGAAAAAGTTACTGATGATAATCTGCTTAACAACACTGAGTTAACTCAGGATCATCAAGTTATCAGTGGTGTTGCGGGAGGCGATGCTAAGCCGGGTGACCATGTGGTTATAACCGTTAACGGAATCGGTTACCCCGGAACCGTCGGTAAAGATATGAGCTACCACATTCCCGTTCCGTCTTCGCAGTTCAACGACAACAAAAATCATGTCGATGGGGATCTCAAGTTCACGGCGAAGATCACCTCTCATGATGCAGCGGGCAACGAAGTTATCGTCACTGCCGAGCACACGGTTCATCTTGATAACTTTGCCGTCAACGATTTCACCATCGAAACAGTGGCGGGCGATGACTGGGTGAGTAAAATTGAATCCCGTAGTAACACTATGATCCGTGGTGCCGTCACGGGGGATGATGCGAAACCTGGCGATATTGTAAAAGTCACCGTGTCGGGTGTTGATGCTAACGGCAAACCCGATCACCATGATTATTCAGGCACGGTGCACGTTGATTCAAACGGCAACCTGTTTTACTCAGTGCCGGTGCCACCGGGCGGGCTGTATGAAGGTCTGGACACCGTTACAGTCCAGGTCACCAGCCAGGACTTGCACGGGAATAGCATCACCACTACGCACACGCATGACATTGCGGTCGATACCCATGCGGATGCCACTATTCACATTGATAATGTCACTGCTGACGACGTGCTCAATCACGATGAGTTAGCACAGCCTAAAGTGATGATTACCGGCGTGGTGGATGGTGATGCCAAAGTGGGCGATGACGTTGTTATAGAAGTGAATACCTATAAGTATTCAGGCCAGGTGGTTGACTTGGGTAACGGTCATTTAGGTTTCCGCATTCCAGTCGATAATTACGCTATCAGCGACAATCAAGGCAACATTGACACCAATGTGACATTCAAAGCCTCTGTGACATCGTTCGATGAACTGCACAACAAAATCACGGCGACCACCGAACACACTGCGCATATTGATAACCACGCGGATGGCAACATCACGATGGGTTCGGTGACCGGCGATAACATCATTAACCACCACGAATCTAGAGAGCACACTACCAAAGTCAGCGGTACGGTGAGCGGCGAAGTTCAGGAAGGCGATAAAGTTATCGTCACCGTGAATGACCATTCCTATGAAACCACCGTGGTTAAGCTGCCGAATCAACATGGTGCTTTGGGCTACAGCGTAGATGTGTCGACTAAAGATCTGATGGCCGATCAGGATCCAACCGCTCATGTTGTGGCACACGATCATGTTGGCAACGAACATCTTATCGACATCACCAACCATATCGATATTGACCTGCAAGCGGAAGCGACCATTACCATCGACCCGGTGACTGGCGACAGTATGATCAATGCTGCAGAAGCGAAGGCTCCGTTTACCTATGTTACCGGAGTTGTTGGTGGGCCAGATGTGAAAGAAGGTGACATTGTTCATCTTGGATTGAAGGGCCCTGGTGTCACGGACCTTAATTTAACGGGGACGGTACATTTTGATTCTGCGACAAACA
Source organism: Buttiauxella sp. BIGb0552 (assembly GCF_004366275.1). NCBI lineage: Bacteria > Pseudomonadati > Pseudomonadota > Gammaproteobacteria > Enterobacterales > Enterobacteriaceae > Buttiauxella > Buttiauxella sp. BIGb0552. Next base: position 282,649 of record NZ_SODY01000003.1, on the reverse strand, counting down.
GCTATAAATACAACATCAAGGTTGGTACCCATGACCTGATGACCCATCCGGACTTAACTGCATCGGTAACTGTCACGGATGTCGCGAATAACACGGCGTCAGCTCAGGATAATCAGCACGTTATTGTTGATCTCAACGTTGAGGCTGTTATCACTGTCGATAATGTCACGCGGGATAACATCCTCAATGGTGAAGAACTCGAGCATGTTCACACCCTGGTGACGGGCACCGTAACGGGTGAAATGAAACCGGGTGATCCATTGAACCTGAAGATAAATAATCATGATTACCCAGGTGTAGTCGTTGATTTAGGTAAAGATGCGCAGGGTAATCAACTGATGGGTTACCGTGTTTGGGTTGATACCGCCGATCTTCAGGCCAGTCCAAATATTCACGCCAGTATTGATGTAACGGATAAAGCGGGCAACGAAAGAATCGCAACAAACGATCATCACGTTGATCTTAAAGATCACGCTGACGCATCGCTGACCATCAACGTAGTTTCTGGCGATGATGTGCTTAACAAGCATGATCTGATAGCAGATGAAACGACGGTTAATGGGCGAGTCTTCGGAGATGTTCACAACGGCGACATTGTGTATGTTCACGTCAATGGTCATGAATACAAAGCCGTTGTCGGGTCACAGGCCGAACTCAACGGAGATTTGGGTTATTCGTTAAAGGTTAAAACAGCAGATCTGGCGGCTGACTCACGCATCAAGGCCCATGTTGAGACCGAGGACGTTGCTCATAACCATGCATCAGCGACTGCAACCCATACCGTCTTTACTGATGACAGTGTGTCCGCCACCATCTCCATTGATCCGGTGACTGCGGACGGCGTGATTAACAATGCGGAAGCACACCTGCCGACCACCACCATTACCGGTGTTGTTACGGGTGATGTTCATCTTAATGACAGGGTTTCGCTGGATGTGAACGGTGCGCATTACTACGGCAATGTCATCGATTTGGGTTCAGGAAAAGGCTTAGGCTATAGCATTGATGTCAGCACGGATGATTTGATTTCAAAAAAAATCCCGCAACTTCATGCCTCTGTGACGGGTTATGACGCGGTGGGTAATACTGTGTTGGCTCAGGCTGATCAGGCTGTTGGTGTAGATACGTGGGCTGATGCGGATATCACCATTAATCTGGATAACTCAAAAGCTAACGGTGTTGATTTCTGGGTTGTTACAGGGAGAGTTGGCGGGGATGTGAAAGCAGGGGATACGGTTACGCTCACTGTGGGTGGTCATACCTACACAACTACTGTTTATACCGAAACACATAATGGTCCTCCTTATCTGGCCTATCGAGCTGATGAGAATTCTGTAAAAGACACTAATGGGGACCATGTACTAATCCCTCGTCATGCAAATAACGAATATATTACTGCTCAAATCACGGGTCATGACCCCTACGATAATAACAAGACGGTAACGGGAGTTGCATTTGCACAAGGCTCAAACGATCACTCGGTGCTCCCACCATATGTAGATCCATCCCATCCTCACAGCACGGATGTTCACATTACTATCAGCCCAATTGCGGGTGATAATGTGATCAATAAAGACGAATTAGCGGCGGGCAAGACCGTGATTCGCGGTACGGTTTCAGGTGATGTTCAGCCGGGTGATATCGTCACTGTGCACATCGGCACACAAGATATTCCGGTTGTGGTTACCGAACGCCCGAATCTGCCGGGTGAACTGGGCTATGAAATCGAAGTGGATACGAAATACCTGGTTGATAATCCGTATGTTAGTGCGAGTGTAAATTCTCACACTGACAATAATCTCGTGTTTGGGGTACAGAAACCTGTCGGCGTCGACAAAGACGCCGATGTCGAAATTCATTTGGCTCCGATTGCTGGCGATAACGTTATTAATATTGCGGAAGCGGCAAGCGGTAAAACGATCATCAGCGGAACAGTGAAGGGTGACGGTATTCATGACGGCAGTAACGTTACGATCACCGTCAACGGCCATGATATGACGGTGCAGGTGGTTGAGGATAAAACCCACAACACGTTTAGCTTTAGCAAAGAGGTCAGCATTGACGAGTTGCGCCTGGATCCTCACGTTACAGCCAGTGTTACCGGATATGATGATCATGGGAACGTCACCACTAAAGCAGACAATGCAACCGTAACCGTTGATACGAAAATTGAAGCCACAGTCAGTATTAATAGTGTGACTAGTGACGACATTCTCAATACAAATGAAACTCATCAAGCGAAGACGACCATTAGCGGTACGGTTACCGGCGATATTGATCCTAATACCGACACCATTACGCTGCATATTAATGGCGTCGAACATACAAACGTCAAGATTGCTCCTGACAAATCGTACTCACTTGAAGTCGACACCACCGAATTGACTAAAGGTGTCGCTGATGGTGGCAAGGCAGTCATTACCGCTGATGTGACCGGGCATGATGATTCGGGTAATACACTCCCTGTGCACGCAGACCATTACTATTCCATTGATACTTCTACGGCAGCAACCATCACGACCTACGTGGTGTCTGGTGACGACATCCTCAGTAAAAAAGATCTTGGGGCAACGCAAACCGAGATCAGCGGCACAGTGAGTGGCGATGCCGATATCGGTGATGCGGTCACAGTTATACTAAATGGTAAGACGTCGACCGCTTATGTGGCACGGGATAGCATCACCGGGGAGTTGGGTTACACACTGAAGGTAACTACCTCTGATTTAGAAGCGGAGCTAAGAGCCGAAGCCGCGGCTAAACCTGGCGTTGACCCAGAGATTACCGTGACAGTGACCGGGACAGATGGTCCGGGTAACTCGTTTAGCGAGAGCGTCACCAGAAGCATGACTATTGACGATCATGCTGATGTGGTCTTGACGGTAAACCCAGTGGCAGTCGATAACACGCTTAATGCAGTTGAAAGCCAGAAATCCACCACGGAAATCAGTGGCAAGGTTACAGGCGATGTTAAGGCGGGCGACAATGTGATTGTCACCGTCAACGGCCACGAGCTGCCAGCAGTGCTAAAAAGTGACGGTAATGGTGGGTTGACCTTTAAGCTGGATGTCCCAACCTCTGATCTTCTGCAAGACCAGCACATCACCTATAAAGTGATGGGTGTAGACGGTGTCGGTAACACCGTTGAGCACACTGAAGTTGTTGATCTTAAAGTCGATCAGGTGGCGGACAACAGCATAAAAATTGATATCGTCGCGGGTGACGATAAAGTCAATGTTAATGAGTCTCATAACCCTACCACCATGGTACATGGCGTTGTGACGGGTGATGCATTCAACGGTACGGTCACCATTACAGTGAACGATAAAGTGATCACGATTGACGCTAAAGACGCTGTGATTGTTGATGATGGTACGCAGAAGACCTTCTCGGTCCCGGTTCCAACCGACTTACTTGTAGAAGGGACGAATAAAGTTGAAGTAACCGTTAATGGGTTTGACGAAGCGGGCAACCCTGCACATTCGACTGATACTCATACGATTACGCTCGATACTACTATTGGCGCACATATCACCCTTGAACAGGCAACACAGAACGACGATGTCATCAATGCCAAAGAGGCTGACAATGTGTCTATTCAAGGTACGGTTGATGGAGATGCACAGCCGGGCGACCCGGTGAATATGACCGTCAATGGACACCCGTATACAGGCCTGCTGGATGCCAATAAACACTTCAGTATTCCAGTGCTTAGAGGGGACTTGCAAGAAGGCGGCAACAGGATTGTTGTTGATGTTGCCGTGAAGGACGATGCCGGCAATACGTTTACGGCACATACAGAACATGATGTGCTGATGGATACCCATCTCAATGCCGCCATCCATCTCGACAATGTGGCTGGTAACAATGTTATCAATGCCAAAGAAGTTGACCATGTTTCTGTCACCGGCACCATTGACAGGGATACAGATGCACAACTGGGCGATCATGTGACGGTGACGGTGAACGGCAAGTCGTTCCCAGGAGAGGTTAAAGTTATTAATGGCCATCTGGGTTACGACATTCATGTAGACAAAGGGTACCTGCACGAAGGGACAAACACCTTTGATGTGAGCGTCTCTGCGACAGATGCTGCCGGTAACGCAATCACCGTACATGACTCACACGATGTGCATGTGGATACGCAACTTGGTGCCACCATCACACTCGAGCCTGTTGCGGCGAACGATGTTATCAACGCCGCCGCTGCTGACCATGTTTCGGTGACCGGTACGGTTAGTACGGATTCAGATGCAAAACTGGGTGATGAAGTCACGGTGACGGTGAACGGCAAGTCGTTCACGGGTGAGGTTAAAGAGATTAATGGTCACCCAGGTTACGACATTCATGTAGATAAAGGGTACCTGCATGAAGGGACAAATACCTTTGATGTGAGTATCAAAGCGACAGACGGTGCCGGAAACGAAATCACCGTTCATGCCGGGCACGATGTGCAGGTGGATACGCAGCTTGATGCCACTATCACGCTCGAGCCGGTTGCGGCGAACGATGTTATCAACGCCGCCGCCGCTGACCATGTTTCGGTGACCGGCACGGTGGGTACGGATTCAGATGCAAAACTAGGTCATGAAGTCACGGTGACGGTGAACGGCAAGTCATTCACCGGTGTGGTTCAGGATATTAATGGCCATCTGGGTTACAACATTCCGGTGGATAAAGGATATCTGCATGAAGGGAGCAACACCTTTGATGTGAGTATCAAAGCGACGGACGGTGCCGGTAACGAAATTACCGTTCATGCCGGACATGAAGTGCTGATGGATACTCATCTCAACGCCGCCATCCATCTCGACAACGTGGCGGGTAACAATGTTATCAATGCCAAAGAAGTTGACCATGTTTCTGTCACCGGCACAATTGACAGGGATACCGATGCACAGCTGGGCGATCATGTAACGGTGACGATTAACCACCAGTCGTTTACAGGTGTGGTTAGTGTTATTAACGGCCACCTGGGTTACGACATTCCTGTTGATAAAGGATACCTGCAAGACGGGAAAAACACCTTTGATGTGAGTATTAATGCGACGGATAAAGCAGGTAACGCAATCACCGTTCATGACTCACACGATGTGCTGGTAGACACCCACGCAGACGCTAAGATCACTATCGATAAAGTGACAGGTGATGACCACATAGATTCGCAAGAAGCGCGTCATCATGTGACTCATATTACCGGCCAGATCGACAGCGCAGATGTGCATAACAACGAACATATCAATGTCACCATCAATGACAAACATTATGACGTGATACTGCACGAAGATAATGGCCATCTGACCTATGACGTTCCGGTTAATACCAATGAGCTCCATATTGGTAAAAATAGCGTGGGTGTTTCAGTTATCGCTAACGACGATCATGGCAACACCAACGTTATCCATCAAAACGCTGATTTTACGATGGATGATCCATCCCATCGTGGAAAGCATGACGTAGATGGTAGTGACAAATCACATCATGCTGCTAATGCACATTCTCACGATAATGGATTAAGTAACCTGTTTGATGACAGTCACGATACTTTCTCCTTTAATCTTGCCCATGATTCTAAAGGTCATCACGGTGATGAAAGCCTGAAGATTTTTACCGGTAAAGAAAATCACGGAAACGAGAAAGTTGATCTGAGCGATCTGGCGCACGAACTGCACGAAGGTACAGATATTACGCAGATGATTAAGGGCGGGGATGCACACCACGGCAAGGGAGGTGCAAGCGCTGCTGATGCACCTTCTGTTACCCCGGCACACGGTGGTGATGCACACCATGCAAGCTTTGACTCAGCGGGGGCGGCGACCCATTCGCTGGACCACCTAATCCCAAAGCCTGAGCATTACCATTCATAATTGAGCCTCACCGCCCTTAACCGGGCGGTGATTCCTACGCATATAAAGGTATCGAAAATGTATTACGTTCAACGTAATGAAGAAGGCCAACTGACGCGAGTTGAGAACGAGCCGTTTGTCGGCATGACGGGTGAGATTTTCTCACAGACTCCGGAGATTGCGGCGTGGAACAATGCCCGCGATGTGGTTGATGGGACTTTGCAGCATCGTGAGTTGCTTCAGCGAAGCGACCTGGAAATGGTCCGTGTTCTGGATGACCTGATTTTCTTGCTGATTCAAAAAGGCGTGATAACGATTACTGACTTGCCGCCAATGGCGCAGGTTAAGCTGATGAATCGTGCGCAGGCGCGCCAGGGATTGGGTGGGTTAGAGGATTTATTGAACTCTGACGACCAGGGCATCTTCTAAATAGCCGTCATATTTCGAGCTGCTTCTGCGTTGACTGCGTTCACAAACCCCAGTCACTTACTTTTGTAAGCTCCTGGGGATTATGCGGCCCATTCATGGGCCTTACCCCTTTGGGGACGCTGCAAGCAGCGTTCAAATTTGTTTCAGACAAATTTGTTGCTCTCTTGTCGCCTTGACGCAACGCGAACTATTTACGCTATTACATTGATGATGTTGTGTTTTATGGTTCATTAGGGTGGATAAGCGCTAAGCGCCATCCACCCTTTTTTCTGCATCAGAATGGTGCTGGTTCGCCCAACAACTGCCCCATCGCACCATAAATCCCAACCTCTTGCAGCACTCGCAGTTCACCTTCGGTTTCTACTCGCTCGGCAATCAATGGCAGATCAATGTTGTTGGTCGCACCGTGTAACACGTCAATAAACAAGCGCTTATCATTTTCAATATCAATATGGCGGATATAGCTGGAGTCGATTTTCAGATAAGCCAGGCCCCATTGTGACAGGTGGCCAATCATATCGAAGCGACTACCGAAGTGTTGCAGACCCAGGCCACAGCCATACTGGTTCAACGACTTGATAAACACTTCCATCTGCTCAGGTTCTGGCAACTGGTTTTCATCCAGCTCCAGAATTAAACGGTTGGCAAGCTGTGGGCTTTGCTTCAGTGGGCTGAGAAGTTGTTTGATGCTCGCCTCATTGGCCAGTGAATTTCCGGACAAGCTGAGCGCCAGATAGCCTGGGAAGCTTTTCAACTGCTTCAGCGTCAGGCTTAACATCACCTGGTCAAGACGTTGGCTCCATCCAAAGCGGTGAATCCATGGCAGGAAGCGGCCAGCGGTAATGCTGTTGCCGTTTTCATCCACGATGCGCGACAACACTTTGTAATGAATAACTTTCTGTGTGTTTTTACAATTGACAACCGGCTGGAAGAATAACTGGAATTGTTCTTTACTCAACGCGTTCTCAAGGCGAGTAAACCACAGATGTTGGTCTTCCAGGGCGGCATCAGTTTGTACTACAGGCAGGAAATTAGTCTGATGCGTGGTATGCGTTTCTGATTCCGTCAGCGCGCGGTCAGCCTGAACAATCAGCGACTGCGCTGAATCGCCGTAGCTAAACGGCACCATTCCGGTATGTCCGACAGGGTTCATGTCAGACATACCGGTGGCATAGAATGCGGCAAGCTGCTGATTGAGCGAGTTTTGCAAATTCAGCATTTCATTGTGTGTGACACCCGGGCAGAGCAGGGCGAATTCACCACCACGGATACGCGCAAGAATACTGTCTGAGCCGGCGTATTGGTTTCTCACCACATTCATCATATCGGCAACATGTTTGAGCAGGTTGTCAGTATGCGGGCCGCCAAAACGTTGGTTCAAGCCGCCCAAATCCTGAATACGCAGTAACAGTAAATATCCTGGTGCGGTTTCTTCGTCGCTTAAACGTGTTTGCATCTGCATATCGAAAGCACGGCGGTTAGCAATACCTGTCTGGCTGTCGATATAGGCTTCATTGTGCAGGCGTTCACTGTGTTCAGCCTGGTCTTCAAACAATGATTTAAGTTTGGTGACCATCAGGTTCATGGCTTCAACCACACGGCGCAGCTCTGGGGTTTTCGGTAAGTCGATCTGAGTCAGGTATTCACGGCGAGTAATGGCTTGTGATTGTTTGACCATGTAGTTGAGGGGGCGCAATTGGCGGCGTAATAGTGCGGCACCCGCCAGAATACATACGACGCTACAGGCCAGCATCCACAACAGGTTTGCCAACGTACTTTCCCACAAACGCTTAATGGCAAAGACTGGGTTACTCACTACTTCGACGCGTGCAGCCTGCTGCCAACCGCGCATAATGGTGGCTTCAGCGGCTTGCGGAGAGACATTAACCAGCGCAACGAACCAGTGTGGAACCTCAGGAATAGACAAAGAGGCGGTGCGCTCAAGGATGATTTTCCCGCTACTCTGATCGATAACGCGAATAGCATCGTAGTACCCACTATCAAAAATCGAGCTAACCATAAGCTCGATCATTGCCGGATCGTCAACGTGCGGAGTTAGTGATAAGCCCAGCGCCGTTGCAGCATCCTGCGCATGAGACAGCAGCTGATTATTGTACTGCTCTCGAGAACTTTCGAGATTAACAATAAAACTGCCGCTGAAAATAATCAGCATAAAAAGAAAGATAGCTATAAGAAGCTGTTTGAAAAGAGACACAGGCTTATCCTATTCATCAACCGGGAAACCTTCGTCCCGCATTTTTTTCAACACATCCTGCCAGCGAGAAAGGCGCTTACTATCCCCGACACGTTTATTATTCTGACTTCCTGGTAACCACAGACCGTTATCATTAAAGGAATACACAGGTAATAAATCCGTACGCTTTGTTGCAGGCAAAATATTATCCGTCAAACTATCAAGCACTATCGGTATTGCATCGGGTGTTTCATACCAGGTTAATACCATGTGTGCTCTATCAAGACGCAAGGCTTTAACGTAGGTAATACGCAGCTTTTCTCCCGAAACACCTAACTGACGTAATGTGAAATATTTAGCGATGGCGTAGTCTTCGCAATCTGCTTCCCCTTTTCGTAGGGATTCTATCGGTGTGGCCCAGTAGTCGATTACGTGCCAGATATCAATATCTTCACGATAGTGCAGCTTCTGGTTAAAAAAGTGATTCACTGCACTTAATTGTTCAGACTCACTTTTGTTTCGCTGCTCAAGCAGTAACTGCTGCCAGTCATCAATTCGCTGCCCGGCATCAAAAGATGCAGGGCCATAAAGCTTGTCGGTGCGTTGTTGAATGGTGGTGAAATCCCAGGCAGCACGTAACGAGCTCCCCGCCAATAACAACAACAGCATGCCAGAAAATATGAAATGCGCAGGTAGTCTGGTATGCAAAAATTTCCTGACTGAGTTCAATTACACGTCCACATAGAGGCGCTTAATATTGGGTTTTCTGTGCGTTTTTTACGACCACTTTCTGCGTCAGCCACTTGTTGACCAACTGAGCATTAAGTGGTGATTCGAATATTTCCCCCAGAGTTTTGTCGACAAAAGCGACAAACATTGGGTCTTTCTTTCTCATCATGAGGGCATATTTCATTTTATCACCAACAACCTCATGCGAAACAACGAAGTCTTCAGGGTGTTCGCTTTGGTTGATATACGGGTAAGCCAGAATATCATCCAATATTAATGCGGCTGTACGCTTTTGCGTCATCATATCGAAAGCGTCTTGCACAGTATCCGAAGTAACAATCGAAAGGCTAAGGTTTTTTTCGCGATTAATCCTGTTCAGTTCTAACAGGTCTTTAGAACCACGCGGTACAGCAATGGCTCTGCCTTTTAAATCATTAAGGGTTTTAATATTATTATTGCGAAAGGACACAATGCGCATGTTTGCAACAAAGTAATCAATAGAAAAAGAGACGCTGTTTTGGCGCTCAGGTGCAACAGTGTTAACGCTGCAATCTAAATCAATCTTGCTGGAATTGAGTGCAGAAACACGCTCGGTAAATAAAATAGGGATATAATGAACAGCGAGTTTTTTGATACCCAGACTTACTCGTAATTCATCAGCAATCATATTACACAGTGCAATGGTGTAGCCCGTGACTTTTCCGTCGCTATCACGGAATGAAAACGGCTCAAGCTGGCGATAGCCGATATTTAATGTGTTACTTGATTTGATATGCTCAAGAGTCACAGAGGTTGGCTCCGCGGACAACGGCTGCGATGCCATGCTTAATGGTATAAACATCAATGCATTGAGTAAATGCTTTAGCTTGAGACTAAATAAATTTTTCATTTTAGTTCGCATTGCTTGACGTTGATGCAATTAGTGCCTTTAGTGCAGTCGACATAGGTATGTTGAGATTTATCGCTTTCGGCGGAATGGGTGACATAAACCAGTGTTGATATAAATTATTAAAGTCCTTACTGACGAGGATTGATTTCATTGTGTCATCAATGAAATTTTTAAATTCATTATCATTTAATGGCAGGAGTAACCCTGCAGGTATTGGCTGGCTAAACACTTCATCCGATATTTCGAACTGCTCAGGATCAGGGGAGAGGCTCATCATACCTTTAAGCAATACGTAGCTTGAAATTAATGCCGGCAATTCCCCTGATTCAACACTCTGAAATGCTGCATTATTATTATTTTCTAGCTCTATATTAAGGTTAAGATCGTTCACCTTATTAAGCTGATGCAGTTGCTCAACATAGATTGTGCCACTTTTTACTAGCACACTGTGGCCGGCTAAATCTTCGATTGTGTCTGTGTCATTATTTTTTCGTGTGATAAATCGCGTGCTGGAAAAGAAAAAGGGGAGGGTGAATTCTGCTTGTTGGTGGCGTGCTTCTGAATAAAATGCCGGAATGCACATCATGTCCGTCGCGTGGTTTTTGATTAAAACAAACTGCGAGGCGGTGCTGCTTTTTATCCAGCGCACTTTGAGATCTTTTATTTTCAACTTAACTTTGAGTGCATCAACGATTTTATTACAAATATCTATGGTATAGCCTGCCGGATTCTGAGACTCGACATACGAAAATGGGAATGCATCATCCTGATAACCGAGTGTGATGGTCTTTGTCTCGGCTATCCTGTCCAGGGTTGGCTTACTATGAATGTTATGCGCCCGGCACAGCGGGCTTATCAAAAGCAATAGTGCAATGGTCAGATACGAGGTTCTACAAAACAATGGCTTATTCAGCATTGCAAACCTCACCATCGATGACTTTATTGCCAAAGGTTGGCTCTAGATCTTTTTCTGGCAACGGCCGACTGTAATAGTAGCCTTGTACGTTTTGGCAGGAAATGCGTCGTAAAATAGTGCGCTGCTGTTCGGTTTCAACACCTTCAGCCGTCACACTCATGCCATATTTCTGGGCAAATTGAATCAGCATTACTACCAGATACTGACTGGCACTTTCTTGTTCCAGTTTCATAATCAGCGTGCGGGCAATTTTAATGCGCGTGAATGGGTAAATTAGCAGGTAATCCAATGCTGCATACCCAGTGCCCAGGTCATCCATTGCAATTGAGATGCCCATCTCGCGAATGCTGTTAAAGACGGGTAATGCGATGGACTGATCCAGTTTTTCGGATTCAGTGACTTCGATTTCAAGGCGATTTGCCGAGAGGCCACTTTGTTTCAGTGCATCAACAATAATATCAAGCAAACCAGGGCTATGAAGTTGATAGGCCGAAATGTTAACGGCAACTTTTATTGTCTCAGGCCACTTAGCGGCTGCCATACAGGACTGGCGAATAATCCACTCGCCCAGGCGGATAATCAGACCTGATTCTTCAGCAATATTAATGAAGTAATCAGGGTATATCAGACCTTTGGTTGGATGGTTCCAACGAATGAGCGATTCATAACCACAAACAGTTTCATTTTCCAAATCGACAATCGGCTGGTAGTGCAGCACAAACTCATTGTTATCAATGCTATTAATGATTTCCTGGTTCACAAACACACTGTTGGTGTGCTTCATCATCATGCCATCTTCAAAGAAGTGGTAGCAGCCACGGCCACTGTGTTTTGAGGCATACAAGGCCAGGTCGGCATTGATCATCAGCGTCGTAGCGCTATTGCCCTGCGAAGGTGCCGTGACAATCCCGACGCTACAACTGATGGCGAAGGAGTTTGTGCCGTAGGTAAACGGAATGCTTAATGCACGGACAATTTTTTGCGACAACGCGGCGGCTTCCAGGCAATTGTCTGACTTCACGCTCTGAAGAATTGCAAACTCATCGCCACCCAGACGTGCAGCAAAATCTGTTGGCCCTAACAGCAGTGACAAGCGTTGGGCAACACCGATAAGCACTTCATCCCCGGCTGAGTGGCCGAAGGTATCGTTTACCGGTTTAAAGTTATCAAGATCAATAAGCAGAAGGTTGAATAGCTGACCGTTCTGATTCACTTCGCGGATACACTTATCAAGAGCCTGGCTAAAGGAAGCACGGTTCGGGAAGCCGGTCAGTGAATCATGGTGAGCCATGTATTCCATTTTTTGCGACATCTCCTGCATGCGTTGCAGGTAATCTCGTTCCACCATCGCCACACGCAGTTTTTCAATTGCCGATGCAAGCTTACCGATTTCGTCATCCTGGTCTAAGAAAGGCGTAATATGGTCGGTTTGCTCGTGTGCAATGCGGGTCAAAGAGTTAATAAGCACAGGGACCGGGCGGAACAGTCGGCGCATAAAGAGGGTAACCAGCGCGAGTGTTGCCAATAAAACTAATGCCAGAATGACAAGGGTCTTCTTCAACATGGCGTCGTAAGCTGCATATAGCTGACTTTTATCGCCAATGCTGCTGATCAAACTACCAAGAATTTCACCTGATGGCGCAAGGATTGGGACGGCACTAATAAAGCACTCTTTTCCGTTAATAGAAGCGAAGCCAATATAGTAGTTCACCAGAACGTCTGTGGCTCTTTGCCCTTTAAAGACTATTTTTGCTTCTTGTGAATCTGAAGTATTGCTGATGCCCTGAAAGCCTTTTTCTGGCGTATAAAGGAAAAGCCAGGTCGGGTTACGGGTTTGCACTGAAGCCAGTGCCAATACATCGACAGGGTTATAACCGGTTTGGATGACTGAGTCAGGGTCACCAAGTTTATGTTCTGAGACAATACGTGTAATTTGCCCGGTTGAGCTCGTTCCTACCGCAACATTGGTGTACACGTTACGGACGATGTAAGTCATTATTTGAGCATTCGCTTCAGCCTGGTGTACCCATTGCTGGTAAGAGAAGCTATCTATCAGGCCCCAACCAGCACATGCACCTGCCCCAAACGCAATAAGAATACCAGCCAACAAGAATTGGGTTATTTTCCCTGCGATAGAATGGTGCCAACCTTTTACGCGTTTAAGCGAGAAAAAATTTTTAGCCACAGATTGTTAGTTTCCTGATAAATGCGAATGACTCATGAATTAAAACTTTGGTATTAACTCATTACTATATATTGTCTGGTTGTTGCTTTTATGTGAGTTTTTATGGGGTGCATCAGACGTTGCGTCAACAATAATGAACTATAGTGTAGTATTATTGATTGGATAATAAATAAAGGTAAAACGACGCGCCGGGACTATAGTTAACACTGCTAGTCAAGTCAATCATAATAAATGCATGCTAAAATACACCGCCACGTTGATTGATTCTCTTTAACGTCTGTATTAAATAAACACGTTAAGCACTATTGTGTATTGTCCTTCATTAAACATTATATAATTAGTTGTGCTTAATGATATTTTCTTTAATTTTGTTGTTTTTCAGTGTGTTGAGAGCTTGTTTTGTTAGGTATTAGATATTTTTAATTGTTTATGATTGTCCATTTTTACCTATAAATAGCTGTTCTTTTTTGTTCGAAAAATGAATACAATTAAAAATGACTTGAGGATGGATGCGGTTTTAACATTCATTAATCATAAATATTATTAAAGTTAAGCGTAATTGTTAGTTATTTGTTTTTATCACTGTTGGCTTGGAAGTGTGTATGTTCTTTTTTGCTATGGTGTGAATGTTAATTAATTACGGCATTTGTTTTAATTCATTATATCTGCTGCAAGATTTTTGTCCATTTAGCAATACACTCACCACATCACATTAATCACATACGAAAGCATACAAGACGGGTTAAATACTTGGACTCTACAGTGAGCAATAGCACAGCGTATACCAATAAACGGTGGGTTTTACCGCTGGTACTTCCGTGCCTGCTCTACTTACTGGCGCAACTACTTAGCAGTCATCTGATTTTTGATAATCATGTATTGGTAGTGTATGACCTGAGATTAGCGGCCCTGTCTGCTTTGCTGGTGTTGTTTGGCTACAGAGTCATTGCTGGAGTTACTCTGCTCGCGGTTTATACATTGATATACCGCCCGGAACCTGAAATCTATGAACTGTTTTGCTATCAGTTCGCAGCGTTGATCAGCTATTTCCTTTATAAACAGAGTACGGGTTGGCGTAGTGCGGCAAGTTTTGGTCGCATAACGCTCACGACCAAAAGAATTGTTTGGCTATGCATTTGTAATGCTTTGCTAAACACAGTTATGAGTGAAGTGATTTGCCTGTTTACGAACAACCATGTTGATTCGAAAATGGTTCTGGACCATGTTTTCAACTCGGAAGTTCTGGTCAGAATACAAGGGGTGATGAACGGGTGTGTTACCGGTATTCCTTTGTTTTATACAGTGTTAAGGATTATTTGCCGTCCCAGGTATTGGTTTACTTGCCTAAGGACGATGAAGGCTCAGTTTTCTGCAAGCGTGAGTTTCCCCCAATTTGCCGCGTGGTCGTTACTGCTGATTGCTCTGATGTACTGCCTGAATACTACTTACCAGGGCAACATCTTATTCACGTTTTATAGCCTGATATTAATCTTCCCGCTCATGCTATGGAGCTCTGTTCGTATCGGTTATGTTTTCACGGCGCCTGTCTGGACCGTAATGATGATCGTTTTGGCAAAGAACAACGTAAATTATATCGCGCTAAACGATGACTTCATGCTTCATCAGGTGTTTGTTTCAACGGCTATTTTTATCTTTACCCAGACCATTGTCATCATGGGCGTTTTGGCCAGATTCAATACGTTACGCTTCGAACAGTTGCTTCATATGGGGTTCACAGACCCCATGACCAACATGCCTAATCTCAGGGCATTAAAGGCTGATATAAAAGCATCCCCTAACTCTACCGTTTGTCTGATACAGGTCCCTGAAGTGGATCTGTTTGCCCGGCGATATGGCACGCACTTTCGTGCCAGATATCAGAAAAAACTAGCTGAAGAGTTACGCACAAAACTGAATGACGATGAAAAGGTTTACTACCACGCGGGCTACGGTCTGTTGCTGAAACTTGAGCAGCCGAGCTGGGGAAGACTTAGCATTCTGTACCGGTCAGCGAATACGTTTCGTTATTCCCATAATAACCAGCAACTCGGCTTTCGCAGTGGGCTTGGTTATTGCCGGGCCACACAATTCTGCAATGACGTTTACAGCCTGACAGGAAAGCTGGGCATCGTCTCCGGGCTATCAGTTGTGAGCGGCAAGCCTGAAAACCTCGAAGCTCAGTCCAGCCGCGAGATTGAAAACCATATTGTGGGCCGTACTGACATTCGCACAGTCTTACAGAAAACGCTGGATAACGACGCATTTGTCTTAATGGCGCAGCCCATCGTCAGTACTCGTGGTGAAGAGCGGTATCACGAAATACTGCTGCGAATGCTGGATGAAGAAGGTCGTTTTATTCCGCCTGATCGGTTCTTACCGGTGGCAACTGAAGCGGGCCTTGCGCCAGATATTGATTTGTGGGTCATTAAAAACACTTTAAAAACAATGCAGTTACATCCTGAGCACTGTTTTTCGATAAATCTGGCTCCGGTAACGGTGTGCCGTGCAAGTTTCGTTAATAGCGTGCAGTTATTGCTTACGCAGTTTGGCGTGGACCCACATCGCATCATCTTTGAAATAACCGAAGCTGATGCACTGTCGGATACCGAGCAATCTGAGAACACGGTTCGTTCGCTTAAGAGCCTGGGTTGTCGGGTTGCTATTGATGACTTCGGAACGGGCTTTTCAAGCCATGCCCGCTTAAGAGATGTCAGCGCCGATATTTTGAAAATCGACGGTTCATTTATCCGTGAAATTACGGAAAACGAACTCAGCCACTACATCGTTGAGTCGTTCTGCCATGTGGCAAGAATGAAGAATATGCAGGTAGTCGCTGAATATGTTGAAAACGAAAAGATTCAACGAACCCTTGAAAAAATGAACGTGGACTGGCTCCAGGGATACCACATCGGTAAGCCTGTGCCTTTACTAACGTTGGTATGAAATGGCTGTGAAAAATCACTCCCTTAGAATGATTTTTCTGGCCCTTACGCTCGCGTGTCCAGTGAGTACTGCACGTAGCAAGACATTAATTCGGCATTAATTTCACATTATCTAGATCACTGGAATCTCATGCATAAATTCTTAAACATGCAGCAACCCGCGGAAGCTGACGCCTTAGATACTACGGAAAAATTTCTGACATCATGGCTGCATAAGTTGCAAATCGGTGTCGCCATGAAGCTGGGCCTGATGCTGGTTTCATGCATTGGCATATTGTTGGTTGGTGCATCCTTCCTACTTTCATCTTACCTGGCGACTCAGTTGCAAGATAATGCGCTGGAGGTTCTGCGTTCAAATACGCGGATTTTCCACAATAACATCACCACTGAATACAAAAGGGTATTGCGGGACGCTGAACGTTATAGCAACGTTTATATTAATAATTACCAAAATATGTCCCCAGCTCCGCTGCATTCGCTGGATGAGAATGCCCTCAAAGATTTATTAAATGATACCAAAATCAATGCTCATTTCACTGAGTTAACCAGCGTATTCGCTTCCACCTTAGTGCGTGAAGGCGATCAGTTTGTGCGAGTTTCTTCTACCTTGCAGGGTAAAGAAGGAAAAATTGCCACTTCTACTGTTCTGAGCCATGACAACCCTGCATATACAGCGTTACTCAAAAACAAACCTTTCTCTGGTGTGGTGGTGATTTACGGAAAACAGTTCATTAGCCACTACGAACCGATTGCCGATAAATTCGGCCAGGTTGTCGGTGCGGTGGCAATTGGTTTTGACGTCAAACTTGCCTTGCAGCCGGTCATTAAAGAATTGTTAGCTGTGCATATCGGCGAGGGTGGCTACGCATATGTGTTGGATGCTGGGTTTAGTCCTGGTGCGATGGTTGCACACCCGACTCTGGTGAATCAGCATGTTGAAAACCTGACCGACGCTCACGGTTACAAGCGCTACGCCGATATTTTAGCGCGTAAAAACGGCACGATTTATTACGAAACTGTGAGTGGTTATGGCGCAGCGCCTCGCAAAAGAGTCGCGGTGTTTGAATATATTGATGGGATTAACTGGATCATCGCCACCACCAGTTATGTTGATGATGTTGCCCGCAGCAGCAACCTGGTACGCAATAGCCTGCTGCTTTTCAGCTTGCTGCTGATGCCGGTGATTTTGCTGTTGATTGCCGGAACCAGCCGAATCCTGATTTCCAAGCGCTTGCAGAACGTATTGAAAATTTCTCAATCGATTTCTCAAGGTGACCTTACCGTTGATATTCGTATCGATCATAAAGATGAAATCGGTGAACTGCTGAGCGCTAATGAAAAGATGCGGGCTTCTTTGCATGCGTTGGTAGGTGGGGTTGTTTCTCATGCTCATCACGTACATGAAGCGGCACTGAAAATTACTGAGGCTGTTGATGGCCAGGCTTCTACTAGTGTTGAAACCTCTTCTTCGGTAGCAGAAATCACTTCGACGATGGAAGAGTTGTCGGCTTCTTCTACGCAGATTGCCGAGCATTCTCGCGCAGTCGTAGACATTGCCAATGTGACTCTTGATGACTGTAACAAGGGTTCCGACTCAATGGGTGAATTGCTTACTCGCATGTCTGATATCGACAGCGACAACCAGCAAAGCATGCGCGAAATTATGATGCTCGGTAACAAGTCTAAAGAGATAAGCCGCGTGATGGTAATCATCAACAACGTAGCGGATCAGACTAAGCTCATTGCCTTCAATGCAGCGCTGGAAGCTTCAAGTGCTGGTGAGTCCGGTAAACGTTTCTCGGTGGTTGCAGCAGAAATTCGCCGTCTGGCAGACTCAGTGACTGAATCTACTTTTGAGATTGAGAATAAAATCAGCGAAATTCAGAACTCGATTAATCGCCTGGTTCTTAACGCAGAGAAAGGTAGCAACAGCATTAAAGCAGGTACCAAAGCCTGTAAAGTCAGCGCCGATCGTTTACACGATATTGTGGCTACAGCTGAGCAAACATCCACTGCTGCTATGCAGATTTCACTGTCGACTCAACAGCAGAAAACCGCAAGCAATCAGGTTGTTATGGCTTTGCGTGAAATCGTGGTTGCCAGTAATTATACCTCTCAATCAATTAAAGACATTCTGTCCATCAGCCAGGATATGACTCAGTTATCTGAAGAGTTGAACCAGGCCTCAGGGTCTTTCAAATTGACGGATAGACCTGATGAACAGGCCTAAAATCAGGGTGCTCATCGTCGATCATGGGAGTGTGTCGCGTAACTCCCTGATTCGACAGCTTGAGATTAACAACAACATCGAAGTCGTAGGCCAGGCAGTGCATCGCGAACAAGCGGCGACGCTGGTCCAAAAGATGGCTCCGCAACTTCTGTTGTTGACCTTAGGTGCGCCAGGTCCGGAAAACGTAGAAACCGTCGAAACGATCATGGCGACCTGCGCAATTCCTATCATGGTGATGCGCTATTATTCCGATGCGCAGTGGGATGCCGAGTTCATCACACGTGGAGCGCTGGCTGTGGTGAGCAACCAGGGGGACTCGGTGCTCGCGACCAAAGCCCTACACCGTCAGGTTGAAATGCTGGTCGGGGTTAAAGTGATTCGCCATATCCAGGGTTTGCGCCACCACCCCGAGGTTCAGCCCGATTGCGTTCAGGCTCCTGTCTTTGACGAGGCATATCACCGAGAGTGGCCTTATGTATTGGCAATCGCCTGCTCAACGGGTGGGCCGCAGGCGCTGAGCAAATTACTGCAGGCACTGCCTGCAGATTTTCCTTGCCCGATTATTATTGCTCAGCACATTGCCGACGGTTTTGCCAAAAGTATGGTGGAGTGGCTGGATAGCGTCACTGGACTTGTTGTTCAGCTTGCTCAGGAAAACGACGTCCTGTGTGCAGGCCATGTCTATATCCTGCCTCCCGAACACCATCTGGTGGTTAAGAAATACCATCGGTTAGCTGCCATTCCTCGTAAAACGAGCGATGTCTATCATCCGAGTTGTAACTTACTGCTGGAGTCCGTCGCTGAGGTTTATGGTGAAAAATCCGTCGGACTCATCATGACCGGTATGGGGAGTGATGGCTGCCATGGAATTGAAGCCATCTATAAAAAAGGCGGTAAAACGCTGGCTCAAGATGAAAACTCTTCTGTCGTGTTCGGTATGAATAAATTCGCCATCGATAAAAATATCATCCATAAAATTCTGCCGTTGGAAAAGCTTGCCGGGACTTTGTTATCGATGGCTCGCCTTGGGTCCTATGAGGGCAAACAACCATGATCCCAAATATTGCGGCCTTTAAAACACTTATCAAGGACAGAGTGGGCCTGCACTTTTTTAATGGCATGGAAGGATTGCTCAATGCGGCATTGCATCAGCGCATCTCTGAGCGCGGAAAAGAGAGCTTCGAAGAATACTATGAGATTCTCAGTGTCTCGACTGTCGAGTTCGACAAACTTCTTAGCCTGCTGACGATTAACGAAACCTACTTTTTCCGTGAGCCAGATGTGCTGGACATCATTTGCGATAAGCTGGTGCCACGCATTCTTGAGCAGCGCAGCGGCCCAGTGCGCATCTTAAGCGCAGGCTGTTCTTCGGGTGAAGAAGCCTACTCTCTGGCAATAAAACTTCATCAGAAATTCCACGATAAATTTACTGACAATGTGGATATTCACGGCTGTGACATTGACACAAAGATTCTGGATAAAGCCCGAGTGGCAAGTTATTCCAGCTACTCTTTCCGTGGTGTTGATCCGTTGTTGCAGCAAACCTATTTCACGCGCAACGGTAACCAGTTCCAGTTACACGATGTGATTCACAATAAAGTGAAGTTCCATCGCGCAAATATCGTCAAAGAACAGCTACAGCCCAAATTCGATATTATTTTGCTGCGTAACGTCTCCATCTATTTTGATGTCGAAACGCGCCGAGCGCTGCATTTTAATCTGCTGAACATGCTGCAACCGGAAGGGGCGCTCTTCTTTGGTAACGCGGAGACGCTGGCAAATAACTTTGGCATCCTGAAACTCAAGCAAGAGTTCGGCAATTTCTACTTTTGCCAGCCCCAGGCATCACGAACTCATGCTCCGGCACCCAGCGTACAGCCAAGAATTATTACTCCGGTTATTCCCGCCGAAGCACCATTTGTTGCCGCTCCTGTTCCTTCTGCACAGCAGTACGATAACTGGATTAAAAAGGCTCTAGCTTGCGTTACGGATAAACGCTTTGCCGAGGCGGAAGAGTGGATAGGCCAGGTGCTCGATAGCGATATTCATAATCAGGAAGCACTGGTTATCAAAGGAGCCATTGCGCTGGAAAAATGTGAATTCGAGCAAACGGCTCTGAGTGCGAAACACGTGCTGGAGCTGGATGAATGGTCTGCGGAAGCAAAAATGTTGCTCGGCATGGCAATGATGTGGCAGCAGCATACCCAACAAGCCATTGCCTGGTTTAAAGAGGTTGTTTATCAACAACCAAGTTATTGGCCTGCCCATTACTACCTTGCGGAAATGTACCGACAAAGTGAGTTATACCGCCCGGCCCAGCGGACCTACCGCATTACACTGCAATTACTCAACGCCGAAATGAACAATGCTGGGAACGCCTGCGCGCTGCGGCTGCCACTGTCATTTCCGAGTAATTCGTTTCGTTTTCTTTGTGAACATCAGTTGGCGCAGTTCACCACTCAGGATGGGCAATAGAGAACCGTATGGCTATCGATCTTAAAAAATTTGTGCTGCGCTTTATTGATGAAGCAAACGGCCATTTACATACCGTAAAAGAGGGGGCGTTCCTGCTCTCGTCTGGTCAAAATACCGACGCACAAATCGGAGAGATGTTCCGTGCGGCACACACCCTGAAAGGGGGCGCGCGTATGCTCAAATTACAAAGCATTGCCGATGTTACCCATCAGCTTGAAGAGATATTAAGTGAGCTACGAGATAAGAAACTCGAGCCTAACCAAAACCTTGGCACCTTAATTCTTCAGGCTTGCGACTACATTTCAAATCAACTGGCGCAGCTGTCGGCAAGTGAAGGTAATAATCAGCTGCCTCCGGCAGATGTTGCATTATGCGAGCAATTAGCCCGTGCCAGCCGTGGAGAAATAGACACAGCGGCTGATGAAGTGGTTAAAGCTCCGGTAGAAAAGCCAGTCACGATGCCATCGCTTGAAATATTAGACGGTGGGTTAAAACAGGCGGGTTCGGTACGCGTTAAGCTCGACAAACTCGATGACCTGATTAACATCCTCGGTGAAGTTGTCGCCAGTCATGACCGCCTTGAGCAGCAGGTACAGAGTTTAGTTAATCTGGGGCCGCGTATCTCTCACATGGATGTAGAACAACTGCGCAAGCAGGTCCTGCAATTCAGCCGCAAGCTAAAAGAAGATTTTCAGGTTCAGCATCTTCAGATGTACGAACTTTATGATGTTGCCACCACCATTCGTATGCTTCCTGTTTCGATGCTCTTTGAGCCGGTCTCTATGCAGGTGCGTGAATTAGCGGCCTCCCTGAATAAGCAGGTGGATTGCCGCATTTTAGGTGGCGAAGTTGAGATCGACAGACAATTAATAGACAGACTTTCCGAGCCGCTAACCCACCTGCTGCGTAATGCTATCGACCACGGTATTGGTGAAGCGGCTGAACGCGTAGCACTTGGGAAGTCGGCTCGTGGCACCATCACGCTGACGACTCAGCAAGACGGGCGCGGAATTTTGTTACGCGTAGAAGATGATGGTCGTGGTCTGGATTACCCGGCGATTCGCTCTAAAGCAGTGGCTCGTGGTTTGGTTGATGCAGCTGTTGTTGATCAGCTTTCAGAGCTCGAATGTAACGAGCTTATTTTCCACCCGGGTTTCTCAACCAGCAAGATTGTCACTGAATTATCCGGCCGTGGTGTGGGCCTGGATATTGTTCGCAAGACTATTGTGACTGATTTACAAGGCACGCTTCAGGTCCATAGCCGCCCAGGGCAAGGCACCACCTTTATAATTAGGCTGCCCATTTCTCTGGCAATGATGCGCATTTTGCAGTTTGAACAGCAGAACCATCTTTTTGGCCTTGCTGCTCAGTATGTCGTTGAGGTTGTTAAATATTCTCGTGGTGAAGTTCGTGACATTGCCGGTCGTCCGGCAATTATTCTGCACAACGAATTTATCCCGGTTATCTCAGCTGCCGAATTACTGCGCATCAACGAGAGGCCCGGAGGGCAAAACTCATCGGCCTCTAATGCGAGCGACTTGCTGCTTATCATCATTCAGAACCAGTTTGGCAAGATGGCGATGCTGGTGGACCGATTGCTCGACGAACGCAGCATGATGATTAAGCCTCTGCCAAAGCATATGCAGCAGCAGCCGCTTGTCTCCGGCATGGTTCTGAGCCAGGACAACCAACTGGTCAGTATCTTGCAAGTTCCGGTTCTGATGGAGATGGCACAAAAACAAGGGCAGCCACGGACTGCTGCACCTAAGCCGCAGGTTCGACAGAACTCATGGCATGTGCTGATAGTCGATGACTCATTGAATACGCGTGAAATTGAGAAAAACGTTCTGGAAGCACACGGCTATCAGGTCACGCTCGCCGAAGATGGATTCTCGGGGTTACAAAAAGCGCGTCTAACACAGTTTGACGCAGTATTGACGGACGTAGAAATGCCTGTGATGGATGGATTCTCGCTCACTAAAGCATTGCGTGCCGAAGATAACTACCAACATATTCCGATTATTATCGTGACTTCACGGGCTAAAGAAGAAGATCGCCGCCGAGGAATCCAGGTGGGTGCGGATGCATATATAGCCAAGGGTGATTTCGAACAGGACAGCCTCATAGAAACATTAAAAATGCTTTTATGCTAAAGGCTTAAAAAGTGAGAAAAGAGATGCGTGTTTTATTAGTTGATGATGATTTGTTTGCCGCTGAATTGGCTTCGGTATTTCTGGAAATGAGCGGCTATGAAGTGGTGCTTGCTGAAAGTGCAATGACCGCATTAGCCAATCTTGATTCTGATGATGGAATCGATTTGGTCATCAGCGATTTCCATATGCCGGAAATTACCGGGCTGGATCTATTAGAGGTTTTGCGGGCCAACGGTTGGAAAAAACCTTTTATTTTACTCAGCGCCAGTGAGATGACAGACATCACCATCATCCCAGATTGCTGGGTGAAGAAAGACGAGAATATGGCAGAAAGACTGGTGGCTGTAGTGAATGAATTACTTAAGCCAGATGCTGCGGATGAGCAAATATAAATCATGATAAAACAAGAATTTATGCAGAATACGATGAATACTGCTCAAGATAAAATCGCTCGTTTGCGTCAGCGCTTTTTGCAGCGTATTCCCGTGATGTTGGACCAGGCTGATGGGCTGCTGGCGAAATTAGTCGTTGAGCCGAACGAAGTGGATAGTAAGCAATTGCACCTTTTGTTGCATAGCATCCACGGAACCAGCGCGTCGTTTGGGTTCACGAAAATTGCCAGCCAGGCTGCTGAAGGTGAGCATCTGCTGGTGAGCCATTCTGTTTCGGATACGAAGTACGCCAAGCTTGGCGAGATAATGCGGCAGTTATATGCATTAACTGAAGAGCAGGCGGAGAGCGCACGTCGTGGGGCAGATTCTTTAGTTAAGTTCCCCATAGCGGCTTCTACTCAGGAAGAGGTTGCGATTAACCGCACCATTAAGCCTGTTTATCTGTGTGATGATGAATGCGATCAGGCTGAATTACTGGCAACCCAACTTCGCTGCTTTGGCTTTATCTGTTATGTGTTTACCAACACGGCAGATTTTACCAAAGCAGTGTTATCACAGCCGCCGTCAGTGGTCATTATGGATGTCAGCTTCCCGGATAACGCTTATGGCGGCCCGCTTGCGATGTCTGACCTGAGAAGTAAAGTCGGCACACCTTTCCCGGTGCTTTATCTTTCCTGCCATAGCCATTTCCACGCCCGCATCAATGCGATTAAAGCGGGATGTGATGGTTACTATGTGAAACCTGCATCAACCACCGATTTAGTTCAGGAGCTGCACCGCTTAACGCAGCCGTCACTGAAAAAACCGTATCAGGTTTTACTGATTGATGATGAGCCCGAAGTCGCGCAATACAATGCCGAAATGCTGCGTATGGCGGGAATGGAAGTGCATGTTCTTACCCAGGTTCCGCACCTGCTCAATGTTCTCAATACCCATCCGATCGATATTGTTCTGATGGATTTCCACATGCCGGATTACAGTGGCGAAGAACTGACAAAACTGATTCGTCAGATCCCACAACATATCGGTTTGCCAATCGCCTATCTCTCCAGCGAAACCAATAAGAAAACCCAGTTTGGGGCGATGAGCACCGGTGCGGAAGATTTTATTATTAAGCAGGCCGATCCGCAGGAGTTAATTAATGCGGTTTCAATTCGAGCAGAAAGAATGCGTACGCTGCGTGCTCGTATGTCTCAGGATAGTTTGACGGGCCTGTATAACCACTCAACGACGACGCATTATCTGGAAAGCGCGATCACCGAGTCCAACTACAGCGGCATTCCATTTAGTCTGGTCATGGTCGATTTAGACCACTTTAAAAATATCAATGATACCTACGGCCATGTTGCGGGCGATCAGGTGATTCTGGGTATCTCACAGCTTTTCTCACATCGTTTACGCAGCACCGATATTGTGGGGCGCTATGGCGGGGAAGAGTTTGCGATAATTATGCCGGCCACCACCAAAGAACAGGCCGCCGCAGTGGTTGAAAGACTGCGTCAGGGATTTGAAAAAATTCACTTCTCAGTCAATCAGACTAACTTCAGCAATACCTTCAGTGCGGGAATTGCCTCCTGGCATCCGGGAGACAAAATAGAAACTATCCGCGAACGTGCAGACCAGGCTCTATATTCTGCAAAACAGCATGGCCGTAACCGTTATTGTATTGCTGATGATAATAAGGAAGTGGCATGAGCGAGCCATTAGAGCAAATACTCAGTCTTTATCAGGATGAGCATCGGGAAATTGCCAACGTTGATGAACCGCAATGTAGCCTTGTTTTGTTTAAGCAAGCTGACAAAAACTTTGCTTTTTACGGTTCGCAAATAAAAGAGATCCTGGCCGAGCGCCCTGTTTCATGGGTGCCGGGCTGCCCGCCTTCTCTTGAAGGGGTGATTAATCATCGCGGTCGCGTTGAGTCGGTGATTAACATAAATCGGCTAATTGAAACCGCGGGGCAGGATGTACCAGGCAAACGCACCATTCTTATTGGCCGTGGTAATAAAATGCAAAGCGGGGTTCTTATCGATAAATTAATAGATGTGCTGGATGTGGCTGAAAGCCTTATTCATCCAGCGGCTGATAATTTATCTGCTGCCATGCAAAAAGTGGTGGTCGGGATCGTTCCTGTCGGGCACGAGTATTTTGCGCTGCTGGATTTGAATTTAGTCTTTGAGCGTTATCTGGAAACCAGCGGCTATGACTCACTCGCTTAGTCTTGCGGCAGTAAGAATCACTCTCGGGAATATGCATTTTTATATTCCGACATCGCAGGTGCAGCGCTGTGTGCTGGCAGTGCACGATACACCAGAAATACAGCGATTTAGCCATTGGTTAGGGCTGCCGGATGAACCGCAGCGCGGCATGCATCTGCATTTATTGGTGCCTGCGAGCAATGTCGCAAACGGATGGTATTTCTGGGGAGAGCTGGAAAATGTGGTACTGCTGCAAAATGAAATACTCCCTCTGCCTGTGATACTGCAGCAATGCTGCAAATTACCCGGGCTGCGTGCGCTGGTGCAGGATGAAAGCCTGAGTCCGTTATTAAGCTGGCGGTGAATCTTACACCGCCTGCTCTCTTCGTTATCACCACGTCGATTTCGCAGACAACTCTCTGAGCTACACACTTCTCCAATCTTCTGAACAAATGAATCCATCCACTGGAAGCAGACTCCCATTTGTCATATTTGGCAGGGGAAGTCGTATGAAAAATATGTTAAAAACGTGCGCATCTGAGCCTTACATCTGTACGATTAATTAAAAAGGTATACCCGATTTTATGTCTGACAATCTTATCGAGCGCATTTCCACCGCGTTAGAATCTGAATACACTCTTGAGGGACTTGTCCGACAGCTGCTGGAAATGCTCGAACTGGTAACCAATATGGAGTCAACTTATCTGACTCGAATCGAACCTGATGGCAGTTTCCAACATATTCTTTTTGCTCGTAATTCCCGACATATGCAAATTCCTGAAGGGCTTTGCGTGCCGTGGGGTGACACGCTTTGCAAGCGCGCACTCGACGAAGGAAAGCGCTATACCTGCGATGTAGCGAATGTATGGGGCGATTCCCAGGCCGCGAAGGCATTAGGTATTACCACTTACGTCAGTACGCCAGTCACGCTTGCGGATGGTTCTTTATATGGAACACTTTGCGCAGCCAGTTCTGAGCATCGCATTTTGACCGAGCGTAGCGAGCAAGTCCTGCAATTGTTTGCGCAGTTGATTGCTCAGCAAATTCAAAATGAACAGCTTTTGCAGCAACTTCAACAGGCAAATGCCGCGCTTACCACCGCCAGCTATACTGATGAACTGACCGGGCTGCCTAATCGTCGAGCTGTATTTGAACAGTTACCGAAACTCTTTTCGCAGGCTCGTAATGATGCGCGCTTTGTGTTGTTGGCTTTTGCTGATCTTGATGATTTCAAAGAAATTAATGACGCTTATGGTCATGGCGTTGGCGACAGCTTTCTGTGCGCAATTGGGCGGCGTTTACAAGAAGGAACGCGTCCTGATGAAATCATTGGACGTGTTGGTGGTGATGAGTTTGTTGTGGCAAGCGTTGGGCCTTCAGCCTCTGATGAGGCTCTACAAGCGGCGCAGGCATTCAAAATTAGGCTGGCAAACTTGCTGACTGGCGAGTATCAGCTACATTCCAGTGTGATTAATTATGCGGGCCCCAGCATTGGTGTTGTCGCAGTCAACCCAGCAGATACCGATCACGATTTAGCTTTGCGTGAAGCTGATGCGGCAATGTACATCGAAAAAGATCGTCGCCGGGGCTTATAACCTTTCCAGAAAAGCAGTCGCAACGTTGCGGAGATAATGATGAAAGATGTTGTGATCGTGGGGGCTGCACGAACGCCTATTGGCTGCTTTCAAGGGGCTCTTTCACCACGTAGCGCTTCGGAACTGGGGAGTGCGGTGGTTAAAGCGCTACTAGAACGCAGCGGCGTAAGTGAACAAGAAGTTGATGAAGTGATTCTGGGCCAGGTTCTAACTGCGGGCGCGGGGCAAAACCCCGCGCGACAAACCGCACTAAATAGTGGTTTGCCTTGGTCTGTTTCCGCTATCACTATTAATGATGTTTGTGGCTCCGGCTTAAAAGCACTTCATCTTGCGACGCAGGCGATTCAGTGCGGTGAAGCTGATGTGGTGATTGCTGGTGGCCAGGAGAATATGAGTCGCGCACCACACGTTTTGGCCGATAGCCGTAACGGTGCAGGCCTGGGTAATAGCCAACTTATCGACAGCTTGGTTCACGATGGATTGTGGGATGCCTTCAACGACTACCATATGGGCGTGACGGCTGAAAACCTTGCGCGTGAATATGGTATCAGCCGTGAAAGTCAGGATGCCTACGCTCTGGCATCGCAGCATAAAGCGCGGGCAGCGATTGATGCCGGGCGTTTTAAAGATGAAATTGTGCCGGTGACTGTTGAACTCAACTCCGGGAAATCAGTAGTTGTCGATACTGACGAACAGCCACGTACCGATGCCAGTGCTGAAGCCCTGGCGCAACTGCGCCCAACCTTCGATATTCTGGGAAGCGTAACGGCGGGAAATGCCTCTTCTATTAATGATGGTGCCGCGGCTGTGTTAATGATGAGTGCCAGCAAAGCCGAAGAGCTCAATTTACCAGTTCTGGCTCGTATCAGAGCATTTGCAAGCGTTGGTGTTGATCCTGCGTATATGGGCATTGCGCCTGTGACAGCTACGCAGCGTTGCCTTGAGCGAGCAGGATGGTCGCTTGATGAGTTGGATCTGATTGAAGCGAATGAGGCCTTTGCGGCGCAGGCGCTTTCGGTGGGAAAAATGCTTGAATGGGATGAGCGCAAAGTGAATGTCAACGGTGGCGCGTTGGCGTTGGGGCATCCAATTGGTGCCTCTGGTTGTCGAATCCTGGTTTCACTCGTGCATGAAATGATTAAGCGTGATGCCAAAAAAGGCCTGGCGACGTTGTGTATTGGAGGCGGGCAGGGCGTCGCTTTAGCCATCGAGAGAGATTAACGCCCTGCACAGTCCTGTTTATCAATAGAAAGGCACCTTCGTTATGAAGGTGCCTTTTTCTTTGAACGGGATCTCATTGTTATGATTATTTTTCCCTTGTTAAGAACCCTTCAGCTCATTTGCCTTAACCCTCATTCTGTGTAAATAATTTTATTGTAATTCCCTCCGTTATTATTCGAATTAAAATGAATTAAAGGGGGGCTGTAGTTTTATTAAAGTCACAAAAATGGTTTATGTAAATAAATTAAAACATTATTGAAATGATGTTTTATTGGCGGACCTTGCATTTTTCGCGTGATGGATGTCGCTTAATTTCGATACGAATTGTTTGTTTTGTTGATAGCCGTCACGAAGATTACCATGTGTTAATTTTGACATAAATATTTACGATCTTGATCACTAAAATGATGTTCATTTAAAAATAAAATTCAGTTTCATAATAATGAAACGATATTTCAATGAGGGATTTATTTATGTTGAAGAAAACTCTGGGTCTGGCAATGTTGATTGGTGCTTCTTTTGCAGCTCAAGCTGTGACCGTCGACTTACGCCATGAATTCATTGACGGTGGTAAAACGGACTCAACCAACGCCGATCGCGTCTCAGTTTCACATCGTTTTGCAAATGGTTTCGGTTTCTCTGTAGAAGCGAAATGGAAATCAGGCGGTGATAATACCGATCAGCCATTTAGTGACTTTGTTGGTAATGGCCATGAAGAAGCTATTAGCTGGCAATGGAAAGCCGATAAAAATTTCTCTGTAACACCTGGTTTTAATATTGAAAGTAACGATAGCCGTTCTATCTATAAGCCAAACTTACGTGTGCAATATAGCTTCGACAATGGCTTCTATGTTGCTGCTCGTTACCGTTATGATTACACCCGCTACCCGGCTAATGCTAAGAAAGATGACGATAAAGTCAACCGTGGTGACGCATGGGCAGGCTTCGTGATGGGGGACTGGCGTACCGAGCTAAACTATGTTTATGCACGTAGTGAAGAGGGTAATGCTCGTAATAATAACAAGCCTTATTCTCAGGAATACAACGTGAAGTTGGCTTATAAATTGGATAAAAACTGGGCTCCATATGGTGAAGTCGGTAACGTAGGGGTAAATGATCGCGATGACCGTCAGACCCGTTTACGTGTCGGTGTTGCATACTCCTTCTGATAGTTTAATCCTTTAATATCCTCTCCCAGCCTCTGCTATTAGCAGAGGCTTTTTTATATTTGAATATGACATAAAGCAATTAGTTTTAAGTACACAGTCAATACCCTAAATAAATAGATATAAAAAAGCCCTCTCATAAAGAGAAGGCAAGGCCTACACAGGGCACACTATGTTTATTTATCAGGCAGAAATTAACTCTGGGTTAGTAGGCATTTTGGCAATATACAGTGCAGGCTTACCATCTTTATCTGAGCTGAATAAGATGGCACTGTCATCCGGAGTAAATGAAGGATGCGGATGCGTAACCTGGCGGCTATTAGCAAAAGTTGCCCAGGAAGTATCGTGGCGAGCTACGCGGAAATAAGCTTTTTTCGCTACATCGAAGGCATATAAATACGGATCGTTGTCGATGGTATAACCACTAGTATCTTTAACGTCGACCGGAGTACCCGAACCGTCACCCACCAGCAGCGAACCATCGAAGTTACTCATCAGGTGTGAACATGCTGGCATCTGCATGACTTCTGTATTTTCGCCGTTATCCGGATTGTAGCTATAAATAGTACGGCCTTGCTGGCCTTTCAGGTAGGAAACGTACATTAAGGACGAACCGTTCGGCACCCAGAATTCATGCGTGCAGCTTTCGCCTTCGGCGTGCTCTTTTACTTTGCGCACGTTGCTACCATCTTCGTTGACCATCCACATACGTGCATCAACCAGGTCGTGTGGACCTTCGTGACAGAACGCAACGGTGTTGTCATCGAACGGGCGGTAGATTGGGTGGCCGAGCCAGTTTTTTTCCTGGTGGATAACGGCACTTTCACCGGTTTGCAGATCAACACGCAGCAAGCGGCAGTTTGGTCCTTTATGGAAAAAGTCATGGAAGATCTTCCAGTCGTTTAACGGTACCCAATCATCTTTGGAGATTTCGATACCCACAAGTTTTGTGCAATCGCTGTTGGCAACCCATGTTCCGTAACCAACCCAGTCAGCAGGCACACGATAAACTTCACGTTCAACCAGCGTTTCAAGGTTAACTTCCAGCAGCGTGCGTTCGTTCTTCACATAATAGAGAGATTTGTCATCCGGGGAGAGGAAGCCACCAAAGGTGTTGTCGCCAGTGCCTTCAGTTAATTGCACCGCTTCGGCGGCGGCGATATCCAGCAGATAATAGTTCCAGTCACCGTCAAATTCGCCAGCAAACAGTAGCTTACTGCCATCCTGAGTGAAGCATTTTTGATAGAAGTAATTGCGATGGCACGTTACTTCTGGTGGCGTTAAACGGGTGACTTCGACGCCTGTGTCTGGGTCCTGACTCACTTCATAAACCAGCTTAACCCGCATACCTTTAGCCATGATGCTCTCCTTAAAATGACAATTCATATACCCGTCATTCTTCAAGCAGCAGGGGGGGCTGCAACTCGAATGCTAACGGGTATTCGGTGAAAGTTATGTTCAAAATCTTGGTGTTAATTTATCAAAACATTGTTTCAATATGTGTGATTGCATTCACTAAACTGCAAAACCACTGACAATACTTTCAGTAAAGAGATGCATTTAAGGGGATAAATGCAGAGGGAACGTGATCGAAATATCAAATCTGAAAAGTATTACCCATAATTTGAAACGACGTTTCATTTATAATTGAAAAGCAGTTTCAACCAGATTACTATGAATCCATCAAAGATTACGGAACAGCGTTTTTACCGTAAGTGATTTATGAGTTGCGCAATTTGCGTGAACAAAATTTTCCCCAAGATGCTTGCGCTTACAGCAGGCCCGTATAAAAAAAGGAAACCTACATGATTCTGGATTCATTCTCCCTACAAGGTAAAGTTGCTGTTGTTACTGGTTGTGATACAGGTCTGGGCCAGGGTATGGCTATCGGTCTTGCTGAAGCAGGTTGTGACATTGTTGGTATCAACATCGTTGAACCGGCTGAAACCATCGAGCGCGTAACTGCTCTGGGTCGCCGCTTCCTGAGCCTGACCGCTGACCTGCGCCAGATTGATGGTATTCCATCTCTGCTGGAGCGTGCGGTTGCTGAGTTCGGCCAAATCGACATTCTGGTTAACAACGCAGGTCTGATTCGTCGTGAAGATGCAATCAACTTCAGCGAAAAAGACTGGGACGATGTAATGAACCTGAACATCAAGAGCGTGTTCTTTATGTCTCAGGCTGTGGCTCGCCAGTTCATTGCTCAAGGCAAAGGCGGCAAAATCATTAACATCGCTTCTATGCTTTCTTACCAGGGTGGCATCCGCGTACCGTCTTACACTGCTTCTAAAAGCGCAGTTATGGGTGTGACTCGTCTGCTGGCTAACGAGTGGGCACAACACGGTATCAACGTGAATGCTATCGCACCGGGCTACATGGCGACCAACAACACCCAACAGCTGCGTGCTGACGAAGAGCGTAGTGCGGCGATTCTTGAGCGTATCCCAGCGGGTCGTTGGGGCCTGCCAGAAGATCTGAAAGGTCCAATCGTGTTCCTGGCCTCTCCTGCATCTGATTACATCAACGGTTACACCGTTGCAGTTGATGGCGGCTGGTTAGCACGTTAATCCACCTGACCAAACCAGACTAAATAGAAACCTCCTGAAATCAGGAGGTTTTTTTATATCTACACCCTTGCTAAATACAACGCAGGCATCCCTTCTTCGTCAGATGTGTAAAGCACCCATTGGTTATCCGGGCTAAATGAAGGATGCGGATGCGTCACCTGGCGGTTACCATCCAGCACTTTCCAGGAAGTATTGTGGCTACAGACTGCTTTTTGCGTACCTTTCTTTAGATCAAACACCCAAATGAAGGGATCGTTGAGATCGATATTTCCCGTTTTGTGCGGTGCGCCATCACCGACAACCAGCGAGCCGTCGTGGTTGCTCATCAAATGCGAGCAAGGCGGAATGGTTCGGAGTTGGCGATTCTCAAGCGTTTGTGGATCGGCGCTCCATAAATAGCGGTGCGCATCACCTTCTTTATGGGCGACGTAGTAAAGTGCGGAGCCGTCCGGCACCCAGAACTCATGTGTAAAACTTTCACCTTCGTCATGCTGGCGAACTTTACGCTGATTGCTACCATTCTGGTTAATCAGCCACATGCGAGCATCAATGGCATCACGCGGGCCTTCGTGGCAAAACGCCACGGTTTCATCGTCAAACGGGCGGTAAATTGGGTGACCCAGCCAGCGTTTTTCTTGCAAGATGACCTGCTGCTCACCGCTGTGCAAATCGATGCGAATCAGGCGGCACTCCGGGTTTGTGAAGTAGAAATCACGGAATTTTTGCCAGTCGGTGAGCGGTGACCAGTCACTCTTTTTGATTTCAATCCCCACCAGTTGGCTACAATCGGAATTCGCAACCCAGGTGCCATAAGCCACCCATTCATCATCGACTTCATAAACTACGTATTCTTCGAGTGAATGCAGATCAACGCGGCGTAATTCGCGAGCGTTTTTCACATACCACAGCGACCGATCATCAGCCGATAAAAAGCCGCCGAAAGTATTGTCACCTTCACCTTCGGTGAGTTGTGTTGCCATTTGCTTTTCTAAATCGAGTGAATAGTAATTCCAGTGCCCTTCGAACGCGCCGCCGAAAATTAGCCGCTGCCCATCGTCGCTAAAACATTTTTGGTAGAAATAATTACGGTGGCAAATAATGTGCGGTGGGGTGAGTCGTAATACTTCAGTTCCGGTTTCCTTGTCGCGTCGGGCGCGGAAGGAAAGTTGGATTTTCTTACCTTTAGCCATAACGAATTTCCTTATTTGTTTAAAAAAATACCCCACCTCGCAAGCGGGGCAGGGTATCTATCTGCAAATATGAGGCTGATTAATTAACGCATTGCGCGTTTCAGAATACGGTTACCCTGACGTTCAAACTCAGCAGCAGTTTCTTCTACGGTTTTCTGGCCATAGTCGATGTACTGCAAAGAAGTACCGAACAGGGAAACAATCTGCGGGTCATCGAAGTATGGCGATGTTGGCAGTTTGTTTGGCAGAGATTGCGCCAGTTTCAATCCGGCAACCGCTGGATCATTATCTTTGATCACGCCATCAGCAGTCAGTTGGGTTACAGCCGCTTTGCTCAACGGTACGCCGCGCTCCAGACCCAACGCTTCCACGCCCGCTTTTTCGTTCAGCAAGAAGTTAATCAGCATGGCTGCTTCTTTCGGGTGCTTGGTCGTTTTGCTGATAGAGAACATCTGCGCTGGTTTAAAGAACATACCGGCATCTGTTGCACCTGGCAGCATCGGGTAAGAACCCAGCTCTAGTTTCGCTGGCGGCTTCAGGTTATCGGAATACTTTTTAATGGTGGAGTTCCACATATAAGTACCGGCCCATTCTCCCTCAATCCACGGTTTCATCTCGTACATATTGCTCTTACCAAATGACGCATAGTATTTGGTGTCAGGCATTACGTGGCTGTCGATAAGCTTTTTGTACATACCAAAGAACTCAACCCACTGTTCTTTGGAGTAGCCGAATTGCTTTTTCGCGGTATCGATTTCAGGAATATTATATTTCTGAACCATATAAGAGCGCAGCAGAGACAGCGTATCCTGGTGCTCTAACACCACTGGGAAATACTGCTTGCCCAGTTTGGATTCAAAGGTTTTACCCGCCGCCATCAACTCATCCCAGGTTTTCGGGTATTCAACGCCCGCTTTTTTCCAGGTTTCATCGTTGAAATAGAACACACGCGCAGTCACGGAGATTGGAATGCCGTTCAGCTTGCCGTCAACGGTGGTGGTTTGCAGCTCTTTCGGGTCAAACTGAGTCAGATCCAGCTCACCTTTCACGGTGTTCAAATCGTAGAAGCCCGTGCCGGTTTTGGAGAAAATTGGCAGCCAGTTCCAGTTAGTCTGCATCACGTCAGGCTCGGTACCGCCCGCAATCTGTGTAGTCAGACGTGAAAGGTGGCCGTCCCAACCGGTGTATTCAGACTTCACCTTAATGTTTGGGTGTTCTTTCTGGAACTCTTCAACTGCTTTCAACGTAACCTGATGGCGTCCGTTGCCGCCCCACCAGGACATACGTAACTCAACATCATCTGCCGCGAACGCCGAGCCGGCAGCCATTGCTAAGGTAGAGGCAATCAGGGTACTTAATAGCACTTTTTTCATTATCATAGACTCCTGTCAGAGAGAGATGTTTTGTTCTGTTTTTGCGTCGAAAATATGACATTTTTCCATGTCAAACTTGAAATACACCTTACGGTGAAGGCCTTTCTCAATCATTGGCTTAGCTTCATCGGAAGGGATGCGGCAGGTCATTTCAAAATCAGCTACTTTCAGGTAGATGAAGAATTCGTGGCCCATATTCTCTACACGCACCATTTCACCGCTTGAATGGCTTTCAGCGAACGGTTCATCAGAGATTGAAATAAACTCAGGACGGATGCCGAAGAAGATGTCCTGATTTTTGTATTCAGCACAACGCTTCTGCTGGCGCTCGTTCAGAGCGAGGGTGTCATTACCGACGCTAATTTGCAGGCTGCCGTCTTTTTCAATCAGCTTGCTCGGGCGAATGTTCATTTCTGGCGCACCGATAAAGCCTGCCACGAACATATTTTTCGGGAAGTGATAGAGGTTATCTGGCGTATCCACCTGCATGATGTGACCCAGTTTCATCACGCAGATACGGTCGCCCATGGTCATCGCTTCTGTCTGATCGTGGGTCACGTAAACGGTAGTCGCAGGCTTGCCGCTTTTCTTGAGTTGCTTATGCAGGTCGGAGATACGAATACGCATCGACGCACGCAGCTTGGCATCAAGGTTAGATAACGGTTCGTCGAACAAGAACACGTCAGGCTTTTTCACAATCGCACGGCCAACGGCCACACGCTGTGCCTGGCCGCCTGATAACTGGCGCGGTAGGCGGTCCATCAGCTCGTCGAGCTCAAGAATTTTGGCCGCTTCATTCACCTGGGACTCGATTTGCTGTTTTGGCAGCTTGCTGAGTTTCAGGCCAAAGGCCAGGTTTTCACGCACGGTCATGTGTGGATACAGTGCATAGTTCTGGAACACCATCGCGATACCGCGAGATTTAGGGGCCAGGTTGTTCACCACGCGGTCGCCGATTCTGACTTCACCGCCACTGATCGTTTCCAAACCTGCCAGCATACGCAGGGTGGTTGATTTCGCGCAGCCAGATGGGCCGACGATAACCATAAACTCACCGTCTTCAATCTTCAGGTCGATACCATGAACCGCCTGGAAGCCGTTGGAGTAAACTTTTTGCAATTTGTTGAAAATAACTTCAGCCATGATATTCCCTCACTTAACCTTTAATTCCGCTGCTGGTCA
The DNA here is from genome assembly GCF_004366275.1 of Buttiauxella sp. BIGb0552. Classification (NCBI taxonomy): domain Bacteria; kingdom Pseudomonadati; phylum Pseudomonadota; class Gammaproteobacteria; order Enterobacterales; family Enterobacteriaceae; genus Buttiauxella; species Buttiauxella sp. BIGb0552. Next base: position 246,783 of record NZ_SODY01000003.1, on the reverse strand, counting down.
CGCCTTGTACGAAGTAGCGTTGAGCCAGGAAGAAGATGATGATCGATGGCAGAATGGAGATGCTCGCCATTGCCAGAATTTCGTTCCATGGAGCGCCTTCAGTCACGTCGATAGACATTTTGAGCGCCAGTGCAATTGGGTATTTGTCTACGCTGTACACATAAATCAGCGGCCCGATAAAGTCGTTCATAGACCACATGAACTGGAACAGGGCGACAGAGATAATGGCCGGTTTCAGAATCGGCACTACCACATACCAGAGCACCTGGAAGGAGTTACAGCCATCAATCTGTGCGGCTTCTTCCATATCGCGTGGAACGCCACGCAAGAACTGGATCAACATGAAGACAAAGAATCCCTGGGTTGCGAATGCCATTGGCAGCCACAGCGGCAGGTAGCTATTCAACATGCCCATTTCACGGAACATCAGGTATTGCGGGATTAACAGTACGGTGCTTGGCAGCAACATAGTGGTAATCAACGTCGCGAACCAAAACTTCTTGAACGGGATTTCGAAACGGGCAAAGCCGTAAGCGACAATCGTTGAAGAGATAATGGTTAGCAGTACTTTTGGAATCACATACTGCATTGTGTTCCACATATAGTGGCCAAAGGTGTACTCAGTACCGGTTTTCCAGCCGTTGACGAAGCCGTCGCTGGTTGGGTTTGACGGCCACAGACCGAGGGTTGTGAAGATCTCATGGTTCGGTTTAAACGCCGCAGAGAACATCCACACCAACGGGTAGAGCATCAACAGACCGACAATAATCAGCACCACATAACGGATGGTGCGGCTGATTTTTTCACGGCGCAACGTACGCGCGATCTCTTCTTCTGCAAGGTCCGTCGCATTTTTAGCCGCTAGCTGGCTTGGTTGGATATCAGCCATTTTTGCCTCCCTTATCTGCGGAGTAGAACACCCAGTATTTCGATGACTTAAAGGCGATGGAGGCAAAGACCGCCACGACCAGGAACAGTACCCACGCCAGCGCCGCGCCATAACCCATATCGAAGTATTTGAAGGCTGTGTCGTAGATATACAGTGAGAACAAGTAGGTGTAGTGAGTCGGGCCGCCACCGGTGATGATGTACGGTGCGGTAAACTCCTGGAACGCCTGCGTGGTCTGCATGATGAAGTTGAAGAAGATAACCGGCGTAATCAAAGGCACGGTCACTTTCGTGAACATCTGCCATTTAGACGCGCCATCAATCATTGCTGCTTCATATTGTGATTGCGGAACGTTTTGCAGTGCGGCCAGGAAGATGACCATCGCCGAACCGAACTGCCATACACGCAAAAGCGTAACGGACATCAGCGCCAGAGACGGTTCACCCAGCCAGTTCACCGGGTCGAGACCGAACACACCAATAAAGCTATTCAGCAGGCCGTCGATGGCAAACAGTGCGCGCCACAAAACGGCGATGGCGACAGAGCTACCCAGAATTGACGGGATGTAATACGCAGTACGGAAGAAACCGATGCCGCGCAGTTTAAAGTTCAGAACAAATGCGATACCGAGTGCGAAAGCGAGTTTTAACGGAATGGTTAAAAACACATACGCAAAAGTGACGCCCATGGATTTCCAGAAGAGCGAATCTTCGGTCAACATGTAGCGATAGTTCTCTATACCGGTGAATACCGGCGGGTTCATCAGATCGTACTCAGTAAAACTGAGGAAGAAAGATGAAACAAACGGGAAGGCAGTAAAGACTAACAACCCTATTATGTAGGGCGAAATCCATGCCAATCCCAGCATTTTGTTTTCATTCATACATACCTACCTGGTGGTCAATGGTTTAAAAATTGTTTTGCAAAAATCGTTCTCGAAACTCATTGCCTCACCCGTGAAGCTATACGGATGGGTCGGAAAGAGGTGGGCGTGCCTGTCATATTCATTCCCTGATAATTAATTGATAAATAAAGATTAAAAATCCATGTCGTTTGTTCGTGTTCTGTATTTACATTCAGATTTCATAAACATGCGAACCATGGTTCCCGATTAGTAAAACAGCGTTTTAATTAATCCTATTACGATTTGTAACGGAGTCATTCAATTCATGATGGAAATGTGATCAAAGTCGAAACACTGTTTCGATAATGTGAAATGGACGAGGTTTTGCTCGGGATGAAAAAAGGAAGGGAGAAATTCTTAGTTTTTAAACTGCAATAGTTGGTGGTTGTTTTTCAGTTGATTCTTAGGAATAATGACCATTCATTAAAGAGAGTTACGTTTCGTTACAGAGTTAAGGGTTTGTTATCAGTGCATTACCAAATGGTAATTATGTTATTTACAGTCAGTTTTTGATATCGACAGTGACATGCACAAGGAGAAGATATACAGCCTTTCTTATGGTTTAAAACCCAACCTATTTCTCATTCTTTGGCGTAAGCGCTGCTTAATTTCCTGCTCCTGGAAGTTAGACGGGTATTTTTCTCAATAACTTAAAAACCGGCTAGTTATGTCTTCTATAGAAATGAAAACCAATCAATTAGAGAACGCGTCTCCATACCCACTTATGGCACCTCGCCATGAAGAGATCGATTTACTAGGCCTGATGTCTGCTCTTTACGCGGCAAAAAAACAGATAATTACCATTACGCTACTGTTTGCATTATGTGGACTGGCTGTCAGTTTTCTACTGCCGCAAAAATGGACTAGTGAAGCGATTATCACCCCGCCTGAAACAAGCAATCTAATTGGGCTGCGTCGTGCGTTGGTAGATATGACGGTGCTTGGCGTGGATGCGAATATTGATGCGGGTAGTCTCTATAATATGTTTTTGAAGAAATTTGATTCGCAAGAGCTGCGCGAGCAATTTCTGGCAAAATCTCCTTATGTACAGGCATTGGTGAAAAATGCTGAGGTGGATAAGAGTGCGCTATATCGCGCAATATCCAACGTTTCGGAAAAATTCAAAGCAGTAAACAATATCGATTCTAAAAAAACTGACAATGCCCCTTATTCTTCCTGGACACTAAGTTTTACCGCACCAGATGCAGAAGATGCTCAACAGGTACTGCAGAAATACGTTGAGTTTGTTGCTGCTGAAGTGAGCAAAGACGTTATCTCCAATGTAAAAAATGCTCTCGAACTCAAAGTGGCATTTGAAAAAAACAAACTGGCGCTGGACCGTACTGCGCTTGAGAACGAGCACAATGTTAACCTGGAGCGTCTGGGATATTCGTTGCAGGTAGCCAATGCTGCGGGCCTGAAAGACCCGGTATATAGCAACGGGCAGGCGGTAAAAGACGACCCTGATTACTCCGTTGCTCTTGGCGCTAAAGGGCTTACAGAAAAGCTAAAAATTGAGCAATCAATTAAAGATGTGGCTCAGTTGAATGCTTCTGTGCAAAACCGCGATCACGTTCTTACTTCCTTAGAAGCCATAAAGCTAGGCGAAATTGATTTCAAACCTTACCAATTCCAGATGCAGCCTTCATTACCACTGAAAAAAGATGGTCCAGGTAAATCCCTGATTATTGTGTTGGCGACACTGGTGGGTTTGATTGTCGCTTCGGGTATGGTGTTAGTTCGTGGTGCATTCACATCTCGTATGCATATTGATTGAGACATCTAAATTAGAATTTGTCATAAGCGGCGCCTTCTCAGGCGCCGTTTTTTTGTACCTTACTTCAGGAAATCTTCACGCATTGGGGTGAAGGTGTCCAGCAGGGTACCCGCCTTCAGGCATACGCAGCCATGCATCACATGCGGTTCTTTATATAGCGTATCACCCGCTGTAACGCGGTGAGTCTCATCACCGATAGTGAATTCAAACTCGCCAGAAAGTACGTAAGTCAACTGCTCATGTGGATGGTTATGCATCGGGCCAATTGCGCCAGCTTCAAAGTTAACCTGCACACCCATCATTTTACCGTCATGCGCCAGAATACGACGGCTCACGCCAGCACCTAAATCTTCCAGTTTGGTATCTTTAATAAAAGTGAACATTCGCGATCCTTTTTTATGTGAAACGTTGTTTCATTTAATTAATCGTATCTTGAAAAGTCCTTTTACGATAGTTCACACCCGCGTTTTGTAAGGCAGATCACGCTTTCCTGCCAGGTAATTTGCCTGATATAACCAAAGTAATAAAAGTTAACAGGTGAAAAGTCATGAAAACAATTGGTTTGCTGGGCGGGATGAGTTGGGAGTCGACCATTCCTTATTATCGTTTAATTAATGAAGGTATTAAGGAACAATTAGGCGGCCTACATTCAGCGAAAATTGTTCTGCACAGTGTTGATTTTCATGAGATTGAAGCTTGCCAGTCAAAAGGCGAATGGGATCTGGCGGGCGAGATGCTGGCACAAGCAGCGGTGGGGCTACAGAAAGCCGGAGCGGAAGGTATTGTGTTGTGCATCAACACGATGCACAAAGTCGCGCACCATATTGAATCGCGCTGTGGGTTGCCGTTCCTACATATTGCTGATGCAACCGGGCGTGCGATTACTGCGCAAAATGTGCAGCGTGTTGCGTTGCTTGGCACGCGTTACACCATGGAACAAGATTTCTATCGTGGCCGCCTGAGCGCTGAGTTTGGTATCGAATCTCTTATCCCTGAAGAGCCTCAACGTTTGCGTATCAACCAGATTATCTTCGAAGAGCTTTGCCTTGGGAAAATCACCGAAGAATCGAAACGCTACTATCAGCAAGTGATTGAAGAGCTACAGGGGCAGGGTGCACAGGGTGTGATTTTTGGCTGTACTGAAATCGGGTTGCTGTTAAACCAACAGGATTGCCCGCTCCCGGTCTTCGATACCGCAGCGATTCACGCCGCCGACGCGGTGAATTTCATGCTGACCGAGTAATATTTTTTTATTCATTATTTCAAATGGTTAAACGGTAAAAAAGAGTATCCTTAGCGTACGCCGGGTCGCCCCGGCGTTTTTTGTGTTATTAATTTGTTAAGCAGCGCACGCTTTTCCAAACAAGCTGCACCTCTGACATCCTCGTAATCCGGCGGTCGAACATAGTTCTCCCGCCTTTTGTTATTTCTGCAACCTGGAGTTATTCCATGCCTATTTCCTTACTCGCGCTGGCGATGAGTGCATTTGCCATCGGCACGACGGAGTTCGTTATTATGGGCCTGTTGCCCGATGTGGCAGGGGATCTGGCGATCTCTATTCCCACAGCCGGCTGGTTGATTAGTGGCTATGCGCTAGGTGTGGCGATTGGCGCACCTATCATGGCGTTGCTCACGGCAAGATTGCCGCGCAAACTCTCACTGGTACTACTGATGGTGATTTTTATTGTCGGTAACATCCTGTGTGCCTTAGCGCTGAATTACCATTTCCTGATGTTAGCTCGCGTTATTACGGCACTTTGCCACGGCGCATTCTTCGGCATTGGCGCGGTGGTAGCCGCAAGTCTGGTTGCCCCCAATCGTAAAGCCTCAGCGGTGGCACTTATGTTTACTGGTCTGACGCTTGCCAATGTGTTGGGCGTACCGATTGGCACCTGGTTTGGGCAATTGTACGGTTGGCGTTCGACGTTTTGGGGAGTGGCAATTATCGGTGTGGTCGCATTTATTGCGCTGATTGTCAGCCTGCCATCGCAGAAAGAGGAAGCGCCGACCGACCTTAAACGTGAAGTCAGCGCGCTGGCCAACGGTAAGCTGTGGCTGTCGCTTGCGATGACGGTGTTTTTCGCCGCAGCTATGTTCACCTTATTTAGCTACATTGCCCCAATGTTGTTACAGGTGACTGGTGTCACTCATCAGGGCGTAAGCTGGACGCTATTCTTGATTGGCGCGGGTTTAACGGTCGGTAATATTCTTGGTGGGCGTCTGGCAGATTGGAAAGTTTCTTTTAGCCTGATACTGAGTTTTAGCCTGATTGCTATCTTCTCTCTGCTGTTTCGCTGGACCAGCCACGGTATGTGGCTTGCGGAAATTACCTTATTCCTTTGGGCAATGGCGGCTTTTGCAACGGTTCCCGCGCTGCAAATCAACGTTGTGCTGCACGGTAAAGATGCACCGAACCTGGTTTCGACGCTGAATATTGCGGCCTTTAATGTCGGCAATGCGCTCGGTGCATGGGTTGGCGGCACAGTTATTGCGCACGGTTTTGGTCTGACTGCCGTTCCGGTCGCGGCAGCAGGGCTTGCGGCTATCGGGCTTATCATTTGCCTGATTAACTTTAGCAGCGGAACGGGTCACCATCAGCCGGTGACCGAGCAGTAATTCAGGCATCAAGCAGTTGATTTAGCGGCTCGATGTAAATCTGCATACTGTTTTGCAGATGTTCGCTGAAAGCCGTGACTAGCGCAGAAGCAGGGCGGTGAAGTGGGCGAATCAGGCTCACCGTAAAAGGCACCGCCACGCTAAATCGACGGGCAACGACGCCACTTGAAGCATAATCCAGAGCGGTCAACGGATTGACCACCGATACACCCACTCCCGCCCGCACCATTGCACACACCGATGCCGCACTGTGTGTTTCCATCACCATTCGTCGCTTAACGTCGTGTTCCTGAAAAAGTGAATCTAACAACTGGCGATAACTGTCGGTACGCGACAGGCTAATGTAATTCTCTCCGGCGAAATCTTGCGGTGAGAGCACTTTTTTATCGGCGAGGCGATGCCCTGCGGGTAACACGCACACTTCATTGAGCGTCAGTAACGTCTGGCGCTCCGTTCCGGCAGGCGTTGTGGTGTTTTCGGTTAACCCTAAATCATGGCGCTGGGCTGATAGCCACTCCTCTAACAGCGGTGATTCCTGCGGCACAATATTCAGACTTAATTCCGGGTAGCGTGCCAAAAGGGGTTGAACCAACATCGGTAAGAATGATTGTGAAAACACCGGCAGACAGGCTATGGAGAGCTCGCCCTGGCGGAATTCACGTAGGCTCTCAGCGGCACTCAGAATTCTGTCCAGCCCGTACCAGGATCGCTGTACTTCCTCAAATAATCGTAAACCTTGAACTGTCGGGTGCAAACGCCCGCGGCTACGTTCGAACAATTGCAGACCAATCAACTTCTCAAGTCTTGCCAGTTCGCGGCTAACGGTAGGCTGCGAGGTATGCAGTAACCCTGCGGCTTCGGTGAGGTTACCGGCGGTCATTACCGCGTGGAAAATTTCAATATGACGCAGAGTTATTGAGGGCATGATGGTCTCCTTAATCTATATCAGTTTTGCATAGACTCGGGATAAAGCGATATTTTTTCTTCACTTCACTCTGTGGCGTAATACAAAAAAACGAATTGTTGCCGGAGCCAACCATGCCACGCCCACTGAATAACACCGACACTGCTTTGAATGCGCAAAACCTGCTGGCATTGCCTGCCGAATTTGGCTGTCCAGTCTGGGTTTACGATGCTGAAATTATTCGCCAGCAGATTGCTCAACTGCGTCAGTTTGATGTGATTCGCTTTGCGCAAAAAGCGTGCTCAAATATTCATATTTTGCGTCTGATGCGCGAGCAGGGCGTGAAGGTCGATTCTGTTTCGCAGGGTGAAATTGAGCGTGCGCTGGCTGCAGGTTACAAGCCATTGGAAAATCACGACGACATCGTATTCACCGCCGATATGATTGACCAGCCGACGTTACAACTGGTCGCCGAACAACAGATTCCTGTGAACGCGGGTTCCGTGGATATGCTGCAACAGCTTGGCGAGGTTTCTCCAGGTCATCGCGTCTGGTTGCGTGTCAACCCAGGCTTCGGCCATGGCCACAGCCAGAAAACCAATACCGGTGGCGAAAACAGCAAACACGGTATCTGGCACGCAGATTTACCGCAGGCACTGGAAGTTATTCAGCGCTACAAACTGCATTTAGTCGGTATCCATATGCACATCGGTTCTGGTGTTGATTACGGTCACCTTGAGCGTGTTTGTGGTGCGATGGTGCAGCAGGTGATTGATTTTGGTCAGGATCTGGAAGCGATTTCCGCAGGTGGTGGCTTGTCTATTCCGTATCGTGAAGGTGAAGAGACTATCGACACCAATCACTATTACGGACTGTGGAATGCTGCACGTGAAAAAATTGCTCAGCGTCTGGGACACCCGGTGAAACTTGAAATTGAACCTGGCCGTTTCCTGGTAGCAGAGTCAGGTGTGCTGGTGGCTCAGGTGCGTTCGGTTAAAAACATGGGCTCACGCCACTTTGTGCTGATTGATGCCGGGTTTAACGATCTCATGCGCCCGTCGATGTACGGCAGCTACCACCATATTTCTGCTTTAGCGGGTGATGGACGTGAGCTGACTCAGCTCCCGTTAGTCGAAACTGTCGTCGCCGGGCCATTATGTGAATCGGGGGATGTATTTACCCAGCAGGAAGGCGGCAAAGTGGAAACGCGTGCACTGCCGCCAGTGCAGGTGGGGGATTATCTGGTACTGCACGATACCGGGGCGTATGGCGCATCGATGTCATCCAATTACAACAGCCGCCCATTGTTGCCTGAAGTGTTATTTGATAATGGCGCGGCGCGACTGATTCGCCGCCGCCAGACTATTCAGGAATTGCTGGCACTGGAAATGTAATACGGGCCCGGGCCGACTGAATCACGTAATACCAGCTTGCCAACAAACGGTGGGATTGCTTCAAGCAACTCGCCGTTTGCCAGTTTTATGACTTGATCGATAGCCGTGGTTATCATGCTATCGATAGGCAAATAGACACTGGATAGTGCAGGTTCCAGCCACTGAGCGCTCGGTGCATCATCGAAACCAAACAACGAAATATCCTGTGGAATGCGAACGCCTGCCTGATGCAAAGCTTTCGAAGCACCCAATGCCATATCATCGTTGCAGGCAAACAGTGCGGTAAATGGTACGCGACTTTCAAGCAATTCCTGACACAGTTTATGGCCGAGTTCCATGCTTGAATCACCATATTTGACCCGCTCTTCACTAAAGGCAATACCATGCTTTTGTAGCGCTTTTCGATAACCCATCAGGCGCGCCTGGCCAGTTGGTGTGGAAATTGGCACCGTAATGCATGCAATGTCGCGATGGCCTTGCTGAACGAGATATTCGGTCGCCTGAAATGCAGCATCTTGTTGCTCGAAGAACACGCAGCGATCGCGAGCCTGGCTTACATCACGGTTAATTACGACCAGTGGCACTTTGATGCTATTGATGAGTGAAAGTAATGTACGTTCATTCATAAACCGGGTGTACAGCACAATAGCGTCGCAATGCCTGTCCACCAGCATTTGAACGGCTTCCAGCTCCTTTTGTGGCGTGTCGTGCCCATCAGTGACAATCAGCTGTTTACCCCAGGCTTCAGTCTGGCGTGAGGCTTGCTGGAGCAGGCGTCCAAAGTAGAAGCCATCAAAAGTAGACACCACCAGACCCACGCTATTACTGCTGCGATTGGCAAGGGATCGCGCCAAAAAGTTAGGCCGGTAGCCCAATTCTTCCATGGCGTTAAACACCTGTTCACGGGTGCTCTCTTTGACTTGCCCAATCCCGTTGAGCACGCGTGATACCGTTGCTTTAGAAACACCAGCGCGTAGCGCGACATCCAGCATTGTTACCATCAATTCATTCCTGATTAAGACGCTAGCGGCGTGGTCGCATGATTTCGCTAGTTTAACATGCTGTGCTTATGAAACATCGTGCTTGCGGCTTCGCTATGTCATTTGTCGTACCCGATCACGCTTTTGAATGATTCAGAATGTTTATATTAATTTGGTATACCAAATTAATTAAATTGGTTGGTATTGGAATTCCAATATATCAATGTGGGACATTTATCACGGAAATGTTAAGAAGTTGGTTCTATTTTTGGTATACCAAAAGCTCGTTAAACATCACCCTACATAATAAAAAACGACAACATAGAGGTATACCCTATGGCTTTGCAGGAAAAGTTAATCGACTCTCTGGGAAGTTTTGCCACTAAATTCAATAGCTACCGCTATATTATGGCGATCAAATCTTCCTTTATTACCCTGATGCCAGTGATCATCGTCGGGGCATTCTCAGTACTAATATCGAACATGGTGCTGGATCCCAAAAACGGTCTAGCCAGTTTTTCCGCGCTGTCGTTTCTCGCACAACTAAAGCCGATTACCGCGGCGATAAACTACGCCACGCTTAACTTTTTGAACATTGGTGCGGTGTTCCTGATTGGTATCGAACTGGGCCGGATCAACGGTATTAAAAGTCTGTTCCCGGGCTTGCTGGCGGTGATCTGCTTTATCTGTGTTACGCCGACCACCATCGAGATGATGGTCGACGGGCAGATGCACATGGTGAAAGACATTCTGGCACGCCAGTTTTCTGATACCCGCAGCCTGTTCCTTGGCATGTTTATCGCCATTTTGTCGGTTGAAATTTACTGCTGGCTAGAAAAAAGGGAAGGGCTGAAGATCAAAATGCCTGACACCGTTCCACCGAACGTTTCGGCCTCTTTCTCAGCACTCATCCCGTCGATCATTACCGTTACCGCTATAGCGACCTTTGGTTTTATCTTCCATCAAACTACCGGCATGTATTTGTATGACGCGGTCTATCAGGTGGTGCAACAGCCGCTGGAAAAAGTGGTGCAAAGCCTGCCGGGGATTTTGCTGTTGATGTTTGTGGCGCAGCTTTTCTGGGTTATCGGAATTCACGGTAACCAGATGATTAAGCCTATCCGCGAGCCACTACTGCTGGGGGCGATTACCGTCAACATGAGTGCGTTTGAGCAGGGTAAAGAGATTCCTAATATCATCACAATGCCTTTCTGGGATGTGTATATGAGTATTGGTGGCTCGGGTTTAACAATCGGTTTACTGATTGCCGTTATGATTGCCACCAAACGCAAAGAAATGAAGGAGATAGCTAAGCTCTCTTTTGGCCCTGGCATCTTCAATATTAACGAGCCAGTGATTTTTGGTATGCCGATTATGCTTAATCCTATTTTGGCCATTCCCTTCATCATTACGCCACTGGTTACCGGCACTATCGGTTACTTCGCAACCGCCATGGGCTTTGCGGGTAAAGCCGTTGTGATGGTGCCGTGGACCACGCCGCCGCTGATCAACGCCTGGCTTTCGACCGCGGGTTCTATGGGCGCGGTGGTCACGCAATTGGGCTGCATTCTGGTTTCCATTCTGATTTACCTGCCATTTGTGAAAATTGCTTCTCGCCGTGCCGAACAGGCGCAACTGCTGGCCGAACAGCAACAAATTGCCAATAACGCGTGAGGAAGGTATGAGCAACGTAAAAATCACCATCCCAGAAGATTTCATCCTTGGCGCTGCGGCATCGGCCTGGCAAACCGAAGGCTGGAGCGGCAAGAAAGAGGGGCAGGATTCGTGGCTGGATGCCTGGTATAAAAACGACAGGCATGTCTGGCATGAAGGCTATGGTCCGGCGGTCGCCACGGATTTTATTAATCGTTATCGCGAAGATGTGGCGTTGATGAAACAGGCGGGGTTGACGCATTACCGCACCTCCATCAACTGGTCACGCTTTTTCACTGATTATGAAAATGGCGTTGTTGATGAAGAGTATGCGCAGTACTACGACAATCTGATCGACGAAATGCGCAGCACCGGCATTGAGCCGATGATCTGCCTCGAGCATTACGAGCTTCCCGCGACATTATTTGAAACTTACGGCGGTTGGGCATCGAAGAAAGTCGTCGATTTGTATGTGTTATACGCGGAGAAAGTTTTTGCCCGTTATGCCCACAAGGTGAATCGCTGGTTCACCTTTAATGAGCCGATTGTGGTGCAAACTCGTGTTTATCTTGATGCATTGCGCTGGCCATATGAGCAGAACACTCATAAATGGATGCAGTGGAATCACCATAAAAACCTCGCCACAGCAAAAGTTGTGAAATTGTTCCGCGAGAAAGGATATAGCGGCACCGTGGGATGCATTCTTAATCCGGAAGTCACTTACGCACGTTCCAGTGCCGCCCATGATCAGCAAGCCGCGCAAATTTACGATCTGTTCTACAACCGCGTATTCCTCGACCCTCTGGTGAATGGTGAATATCCGCAGCAGTTGATTGAGCTGCTTGAAAAACACAATGTGCAATGGGATTACACAGAACAAGAACTCGCGATCATCCGCGAAAATACCGTTGATGAATTGGGGATTAACTTGTACTACCCACATCGGGTAAAAGCACCATCGAGAGCCTGGAACCCGGAGACGCCATTCCATCCGGCTTGTTATTATGAGCCGTTTGAGTTGCCGGGGCGGCGGATGAATAAATCGCGTGGCTGGGAAATTTACCCACGCATTGTTTATGACATGGCGATGCGCATTAAAACCGAATATCACAATATTCCGTGGTTTGTCGCAGAAAGCGGAATGGGTACAGAAAATGAAGCGCAGTTCCGCAACGCCGACGGTGTGATTGAAGATGATTATCGGATTGCGTTTATCAGTGAACACTTGTACCAGACGCTGCGCGCCCGTGAAGATGGGGCAAATTGCCAGGGTTATATGCTGTGGGCATTCACAGATAATGTTTCGCCAATGAATGCATTCAAAAACCGTTACGGTTTGATTGAAATTAATCTGCAAAACAACCGTGAGCGGCGCGCTAAAAAATCAGCTCATTGGTATCGGTCAGTCAGCGAATCTCGAACGTTACAGCTCAACCTTGATGATGAATGGAAATAATATTTCAGATGAATAGTTTGATAAGCTAATGGGTATTAATCAGCGGCAGGACACTATGCCGCTTTTTTAGCAAACACATAGGTAACATTGTGGATAAGCTCGTACTTTCGCCAGAAAAAAAACAATACCAGGAAATTGGTGAGGATCTGCGCGCGCAAATAATACAGGGATTGTATCCGGTCGGTTCGCGTTTACCGCCGGAACGAAATATTGCTGAGACTTACGGAGTTAGCCGCACCATCGTCCGTGAAGCGCTGCTCATGCTTGAACTGCAAGGTACGGTCGATATTCGACAGGGATCGGGAGTGTATGTCACCCGTGTTCCTGCAGAAAACGAAGCGGAAGAAGAAGCCTTTTTCAGTAGCGATATTGGCCCATTTGAAATGCTCCAGGCCCGCCAGTTGCTGGAAAGCAATATCGCGGCGTTCGCCGCCAAAATGGCAACTAAAGCTGATATCGACAATCTCAAGCGTATTCTTGAACAAGAGCAGCGTGCCATTGCGATTAATGACCTGGGCCAGGACAACTGCAAAATGTTTCATCTGGTGTTGGCAGGCGCTTCGCAAAACCAGATGCTACTGGCGACGGTTGAAAGTATCTGGCGTCATATGGACAGCAGCCCAATGTGGCAGCAACTACGCGCGCATATCGATTCCCGCAGTTATCGCTTGAAATGGCTTGGTGACTTACAAACTATTCTGGCCGCACTTCGCCGCCGGGACGTGATGGGGTCTTGGCAGGCAATGTGGCAGCATCTTGAGAACGTGAAAAACAGTCTGCTTGAACAGTCTGATTCTGACGCCCCCGATTTTGATGGTTATTTGTTCGAGTCCGTTCCTATCTTCCAGGGAAAACTGATGTGAAAATTGTGCCACTTTACGTCGTGCCGCAACATGAACAGCAAGTCACCGACTGGCTGTGGCAGGCGTTTGGCACTCCCGATAGCCGGGACTTTTTCGCCTCGATTATCACGACCAGCCAGCGGGAAGGTGAAATGCCGCTGACGTTTGTTGCCGTAGAAGGTGAGAAACTGGTTGGCACTGTGGGATTATGGCGCTGCGACCTGATTAGCCGCCAGGATCTTTATCCATGGCTGGCTGCACTTTACATTGATGAAAACCAGCGCGGACATGGCTTAGGGGCAAAACTGCAACAACACGTTATCGAACATGCCCGTGAGTTAGGTTACCCGCAACTTTATCTCTACTCAGCCTATAAAGGCTATTACGAACGCTTTGGCTGGCAGTTCATTGGCGATGGCCTGGACTACCCAAATACGCCCGTCCATCTGTACCAATTCACTCTCTGAAAATCATTCGCCTGAATACGCAATGACTGAATGACGGCGCACAAGTGTTGGGCTAAACATATGAGTGATTTCCGGTAATTCACGTTTTTCAGCCAGCGCCAGTGCCAGTTCCGCAGCTTGTGCTGCCATAGTGATTATCGGATAACGCACTGTCGTCAGACGTGGACGCACATAGCGCGAGATCAGCACATCATCGAAACCAATCAACGAAATCTCTTTTGGTACATCAATCCCGTTGTCGTTTAGAACGCCCATCGCACCTGCGGCCATAGAATCGTTATAACAGGCGACGGCACTGAAATGTTTCCCACGGCCTAATAATTCGGTCATGGCCTGTTCACCGCCACTTTCATCCGGCTCTGCGTAAGTCACTAAGCGATCATTCACCGTCAAGCCGTGCTCCGTTAGCGCATCGTAGTAACCCTGGAGCCGGTCATCAGCATCGGAAATCTGGTGGTTGGAACACAGATAACCAATTTTGGTATGGCCTTGCTGAATCAGATGTCGTGTCGCGAGCCACGCGCCATAGCGATCGTCCAGCGCCACACAACGCTGCTCAAAACCTGGCAAGATGCGGTTAATTACCACCATCCCAGGCATCTGCTTCATTAGTGAAATCAATTCACTATCAGGAATCATCTTCGCGTGAACCACTAATGCCGCACAACGATGGCGAATGAGTTGTTCAATGGCCTGGCGCTCTTTTTGTTCGTTGTGATAACCGTTGCCGATCAACAAAAAATTACCGGTGCGGTAAGCAACTTGTTCGACTGCTTTTACCATTGCGCCAAAGAAAGGGTCGGACACATCACCAACGATAAGGCCAATAGTTTCAGTAGTTTGCTGTGCCAGCGCACGGGCATTGGCGTTAGGGTGATAATTTAGCTCTTCCATCGCGCAGGTGACTGCCTGCCGTGATGCATCGCTGGCTTTTGGTGAATCATTAATGACACGAGACACAGTGGCGACAGAAACGCCTGCCAGTCTTGCTACATCCTTTATTGTCGCCATCGTCAATATTCCTTGGTGGGTAAACGCTTACACAACTTTAAGTGTTACGGAAAAGACGCGTCACTTCAAGGTCGCAACTGTATTCCTCGTCGCAAACCTATGCAAAATGGGGGCGTTTTTAGTGTAATCGTTACACTTAGCGAACACGGGAATTCAAGCGCAGCGGCAGACAGAGGCATGTTCTGGATTTTTAATGATTTCAGACTAAATCTTTGCTTACAGTTTGCAGCGTGCTGTTGCTATTTCGCCATGGCGAAAAGTATTCAGCCACTGCTACATTTGAAGTCCCAGAGGTATTGATAGGTGATGTCAGCATCTAATGCTGATCACATGATTTACACCAACCTGCGCGGATGCGCAGGTTTTTTTTGCCCAAAATTTGCCTGCCTGTAACAAGACGCGATGTTTTAAACACCTGGTTGCACTTTCCGCTAATTCTCTTGCTTTTTCTCGCTGGTGACACTGACTGGACTGAGCCACAATTCAGATCCCAGAGGTATTGATTGGTGAGAATTCTAGTTACGTTGTTAAGTACAATTCTTTTGCACCAACCTGCGCAGATGCGCAGGTTTTTTTTGCCTTTTTTTCAGACTCTACACACGTTCCGACTCTCGCTCCTATGCAGTTAGTCATGTAATCTGCCGCTACACTTAATTGCCTGCGGTTCATTAATGACAAAGGGAGTTGCTATGCTATTTGGTTTTTTCCGTACGCTTTTTCGTATTCTGTTCAGGGTGCGACTTCATGGCGATCAACAACTTCTTTCCCAATCACGCGTTCTGATTGTCCCCAATCACGTCTCCTTTATTGACGGAATTTTACTGGCGTTGTTTTTACCGGGGCGCCCGGTTTTTGCTGTGTACTCATCGATTAGCCAGCAGTGGTATATGCGTTGGTTAAAATCGCTAATTGATTTTGTGCCGCTTGACCCAACAAAACCGATGTCGATTAAGCATCTGGTTCGCCTGATTGAGCAGGGCAGGCCGGTTGTCATCTTCCCGGAAGGGCGCATCACGGTGAGTGGCTCATTGATGAAAATTTATGAGGGCGCAGGGTTTGTTGCCGCTAAATCTAATGCGACTGTTATCCCTATTCGCATTGACGGTGCCGAACTGACATTTTTCAGCCGCCTGAAAGGGTTGGTCAAACGCCGCTTATTCCCGCGCATTAACCTGCACATTCTGCCACCTACTTCAGTTGCGATGCCTGATGCGCCGCGTGCCCGCGACCGCCGCAAAATGGCTGGTGAGATGCTTCATCAAATTATGATGGAAGCGCGTATGGCAGTGCGCCCTCGGGAAACATTGTACGAGGCGCTGCTTTCCGCGCAGTACCGCTATGGTGACCGTAAAAACTGTATCGAAGACATTAATTTCAAACCTGATACTTATCGTAGCCTGCTGACCAAAACGCTGTTTGTTGGGCGCATTCTGAATAAATACAGTGCGCCGGGCGAAACCATCGGGCTGATGTTGCCGAATGCGGCAATAACCGCAGCTGTGATTTTTGGTGCTTCATCGCGCGGACGGATTCCTGCCATGATGAACTACACAGCAGGCGTGAAAGGGTTGACCAGCGCGATTACAGCGGCTCAGCTAAAAACGATTTTCACTTCGCGCCAGTTCCTCGATAAAGGCAAGTTATGGCACCTTCCAGAGCAGCTCACGCAGGTGCGTTGGGTGTTCCTGGAAGATTTAAAAGCAGATGTGACGCTTAGCGATAAGCTATGGATATTCGGCCATTTATTCGTGCCGCATCTCGCTCAGGTCAAACAGCAGCCAGAAGATGCTGCGATGGTGCTGTTCACTTCAGGTTCGGAAGGGAACCCAAAAGGTGTGGTGCATAGCCATAAAAGTTTGCTGGCTAACGTTGAGCAAATTCGCACTATTGCCGATTTCACCGCCAATGACCGCTTTATGTCAGCGCTGCCGCTATTCCATTCTTTTGGTCTGACGGTAGGTTTGTTCACACCGTTACTCACCGGCGCGGAAGTATTTCTTTACCCAAGCCCGCTGCACTACCGCATTGTGCCGGAACTGGTGTATGACCGTAACTGTACCGTGCTGTTTGGCACCTCTACGTTCCTTGGCAACTATGCTCGTTTTGCTAATCCATATGATTTCTACCGTCTGCGATATGTCGTCGCAGGGGCGGAAAAACTTCAGGAAAGCACCAAACAAATCTGGCAGGACAAATTTGGCTTGCGCATTCTTGAAGGCTACGGCGTAACTGAGTGCGCACCAGTGGTTTCCATCAACGTTCCAATGGCGGCGAAAGTCGGGACTGTGGGGCGAATTCTCCCGGCGATGGATGCCCGTCTGATGGCGGTTCCTGGTATCGAAGATGGTGGTCGGCTGCAACTGAAAGGGCCGAACATCATGAAAGGTTATCTGCGTGTGGAAAATCCTGGCGTGCTGGAAGCACCGAGTGCTGAAAACGCACTGGGTGAAGTTGAACCTGGTTGGTACGACACGGGTGATATCGTCAAATTTGATGAAAACGGTTTTTGTGTGATTCAGGGACGAGCAAAACGCTTTGCAAAAATTGCCGGTGAAATGGTTTCGCTGGAAATGGTGGAGCAACTGGCACTCGGCGTTTCCCCAGAAAAAATGCATGCAACCGTTATCAAAATGGATGCAGCAAAGGGTGAGGCACTGGTGATGTTCACCACTGATAACGAACTTAACCGCGAAAAACTGCTGCAATATGCTCGCGCTAATGGTGTGCCAGAGCTGGCTATTCCGCGCGATATT
Organism: Buttiauxella sp. BIGb0552; assembly: GCF_004366275.1. Taxonomy (NCBI): domain Bacteria; kingdom Pseudomonadati; phylum Pseudomonadota; class Gammaproteobacteria; order Enterobacterales; family Enterobacteriaceae; genus Buttiauxella; species Buttiauxella sp. BIGb0552. The sequence continues at coordinate 229,137 of NZ_SODY01000003.1, read as the reverse complement.
CGCTTCCTAAAACACTTACCTGTGTTAGGTAGCGGTAAACCCGATTACGTAAGCCTGAAAGCGCTGGTAGACCAGCCGGAGACACAGAATGCATGATAATGCCGTGAACGATACCTCAATCTGGTCCAGAGGTATGATGGCAGTTACCGGCGCGCAGTTTCTATCGGCGTTTGGTGATAACGCACTGCTGTTTGCCACGCTTGCGGTGCTGAAACAACAGTTTTACCCCGACTGGAGCCAGCCTGTTTTGCAGATGGTGTTTGTCGGTGCCTACATTCTGTTTGCTCCGTTTGTCGGCCAGATAGCTGATAGCTTTGCCAAAGGGCGGGTGATGATGTTTGCCAACAGTCTCAAACTGATGGGTGCGGCGATTATCTGCTTTGGCTTCAACCCGTTTGTCGGCTATACGCTGGTGGGCGTGGGGGCGGCTGCTTATTCACCCGCTAAATATGGCATTCTCGGTGAGCTAACCACCGGCGATCGTCTGGTGAAGGCTAATGGCCTGATGGAATCTTCGACCATTGCCGCAATCTTGCTAGGTTCAATGGCTGGCGGTGTGCTGGCCGACTGGCATATCGTGGCGGCACTTAGCGTGTGCGTGCTGGTGTACGCGGGCGCGGTTGTTGCCAACCTATTCATCCCCAAACTTGCTCCTGCGCGTCCTGGGCAGTCATGGCGCTTTACACCGATGACGCGCAGTTTCTTCACGGCGTGTCGCTCACTTTGGCACAATGGTGAAACTCGTTTCTCACTAGTTGGCACCAGTTTGTTCTGGGGTGCAGGTGTAACACTGCGCTTCTTACTGGTGTTGTGGGTACCAGTGGCGCTGGGTGTTACCGATAACGCGACGCCAACGTATCTGAATGCGATGGTGGCGGTGGGGATTGTCGTGGGGGCCGGTGCGGCGGCGAAACTGGTGACGCTTAAAACTGTAGCGCGTTGTATGCCTGCCGGTATTTTGATTGGCGTTGGCGTACTGTTCTTCGCCATGCAAACCGCATTGCTGCCGTCTTATCTGCTGCTGGTGCTGATTGGTATTATGGGTGGTTTCTTTGTTGTGCCGCTGAACGCATTGCTTCAGGAACGAGGGAAACATTCGGTTGGCGCGGGGAATGCTATTGCAGTGCAGAACCTCGGTGAAAATACCGCGATGTTACTGATGCTCGGGTTGTATTCGCTGGCGGTTAAAACTGGCGCATCGATAGTCGGCATAGGCATTGGTTTTGGCGCTGTGTTTGCGCTGGCTATTGCTGGATTATGGGTTTGGCAGATGCGTCATAAATAGAGAGTTTCCCCTCTCCAATCGGAGAGGGGTTTTGCAGTTTAAGGTGCCGGGTAAGTATAAACGCGGTTCACCGCTTCCAGCTCTTCAATCACGTCTTCGCTTAAGTCCAGATGTAGGCTCTCAAGGTTAGTTTTCAACTGCTCAAGTGTGGTCGCACCTAACAGCGTGCTAGCGACAAACGGCTGACGGCGAACAAAAGCCAGAGCCATCTGGGCCGGGTCAAGATTGTGTCGCTTAGCAACATCAACATAGGCGGCAACCGCATGCTGAGTCTGTTCACCGCTATAACGAGTGAAGCGGCTAAACAGCGTGTTGCGAGCGCCAGCAGGTTTAGCTCCGTTGAGATATTTACCGGTCAGCGTTCCGAACGCCAGACAGGAATAAGCCAGCAACTCCACACCTTCGCGCTGAGTAATTTCTGCCAGCCCCACTTCAAAGCTGCGGTTCACCAGACTGTATGGGTTCTGAATGGTGACAATGCGCGGTAAATCATGCTTTTCAGCAAGTTGTAGATAACGCATCACGCCCCATGGCGTTTCATTGGAGACGCCGATATAGCGGATTTTCCCGGCACGCTGGAACTCAGTTAGTGCTTCCAGGGTTTCAAGCAGGGTGACCGGTACGGCGTTATCGGTCCACGTATACCCCAATTTGCCAAAGCAGTTGGTGGCACGTTGTGGCCAGTGGACCTGATAAAGGTCGATATAGTCGGTTTGCAAACGCTTCAGGCTGGCATCTAACGCATCACGAATATTTCTGCGATCCAGTATTTGATTTGGGCGGATGCCGGCATCGTTGTTACGGCTTGGGCCACTGACTTTTGTGGCGATAATCAGTTTTTCGCGATTCGCGCGCTGCTTTAACCAGTTACCGACGTAGGTTTCTGTTAAGCCTTGGGTTTCCGGGCGAGGTGGCACAGGGTACATTTCTGCGACATCAATCAGGTTAACACCCTGGCTGATTGCGTAATCGAGTTGTTCATGAGCATCGGCTTCGCTGTTTTGCTCACCAAACGTCATGGTTCCCAGCCCTAGCGTACTTATTTCAAGAGAGCTATGGGGGATACGGTGATAGTGCATAGCCGCTTTCCTTATTCTTCTGTCTTATCCGTCAGGCAAGCACCCGACAAAAAATAGACTAATACCCAAAATAATTCGAGCTGCATCGCGGCGGCAAGTGAATTAATCCCAATGAGCTTACATAAGTAAGTGATTCGGGTGAATAAACGTAGCCAACAATGATGCAGCTTGAAGTATGACGGGTATAAACATGGCAGAGGGAAGGGAAAAGCGGAAGGGGGGAAGTGAAGAAAAAGTGTTACAGGCCAGCGAGGCGCTGATCATCTGATGATCCCCAAAATATTTCAAGCTGCAGGAAGGCGGCAAACGAGAAAATCCCGATGAGCTTACTCTAGTAAGTGATTCGGGTGAGCGAGAGCAGCCAACGCATCTGCAACTTGAAAGATGAAGGGGAATTAGCGTTCAATAATCTGTGAAACATCATCGCGATTAATCTGCATCTCATTGCCTTGCTGATCGCGATAGCTAACCAGACCGGTGTCGTCATCGACTTGCGGTTTACCATCAGTCAGGATCATACGGCCATCTTTGGTTGCCATCACGTAATCGCTGCTACAACCTGAAACCGCAAATGCCAGACCGACAGCGGAAATTATAACTGCCCATTTTTTCATTGTTATTCGCCTCGTGTGGTGTGGAATGACATATACAGTCTAGTAATAACTCGGGCAACCGTTAAAAGTAAGCAGTAAATTCTTAAAAGAAACAGCGGGGAAGCGAAAATGCTTCCCCTGAGACGACTAAAGCGGGTTCTTTTTGTTGCGAATAAGATTCAGCGTTTCTACAGCTATTGAGAAGAACATCGCAAAGTAGATGTAACCTTTCGGCACATGAATATCGAAGCCTTCCAGAATCAGAGTAAAACCGACCAGCAACAAGAAAGACAGCGCCAGCATTTTCACTGAAGGGTGGCGTTCCACAAAATCACCAATCGATTTTGCAGCAAACATCATCACCATTACGGCAATCACCACGGCTGCCATCATAATAAACAGATGATCGGACAGGCCAACGGCTGTAATGACTGAATCCAGACTGAAGATAATATCCAGCAGCATTATCTGCACGATTGCGCCAAAGAAGGAGTGAACGTTGGTTTTAATTCCTTCCTCTTCGCCTTCAATGGACTCGTGAATCTCTTTACTCGCTTTCCAGATTAAGAACACGCCACCTAATGTCAAAATAAGGTCTCGTGCCGAGAACGCATGGCCCATCAAGGAAAATAGGGGGTGAATTAAGTGCGTCATCCAGGCGATAGACGCCAGTAACACCAGACGCATAATCATCGCAGCACCCAGTCCCAGGCGGCGGGCTTTGGCTTGTTGTGCTTTGGGCAGCTTCGCCACGACAAGTGAAAGGAAGATGATATTGTCGATACCCAGTACGATTTCCAGAATCGTCAGGGTGCCCAGCGCCATCCACGCGTTAGGGTCGGTAATCCATGCAAACAACATTAAACAAATCCTGCCTGAAAATATAAAACGCCAATTATAAACGCCAGCCAGGAACAGGGTGCAAGTTAAATGAATCTACAACGAGAAATGATTAGCCAGTAAAGCGGCGGTAAAGTTCTTTTTCAGATAAAAACCACGCGGGAGTGTAAGAATTGGCGCGCCATCTGCACCGAATGCATTGGTTAGCGCTTTGCTGTTGGCGGCTTTGGGGCGTAACTGCAACACTTCTCCGTGGCGTGCGGTGATGCGCTCAACCTGGCCGAGTACAATCAAATCCATTAACTCTTCCCAATCCTGACGCAACTGCTGCTCTTCCTCTTCGGAAGGAGCCCACAGCAAAGGGGTGCCAATATGCCGCTCAGCAAGGGGGATTTGCCGCTCTCCTTCAACCGGAACCCACAGCACCCGTTTTAATTTGTGGCGCACATGGCTGGTTTCCCACGTCACCCCGGTGTTGCCGGTGAGCGGGGCCACGCAAACAAAAGTAGTTTCCAACGGGCGGCCAAATCTATCCACAGGGATGGTTTTCAGCTCAATTCCTAATGCTGCGAAATCTTGTTCAGGTTTGCTACCGGCACTGGCACCCAACCATAGTTCGAGCAAAACACCGATCCAACCTTTGTCACGCTTTAGATCCTTTGGGATCGGCAATCTGGCTAGAGCTGCCAGTTCACCTAGCGTATAACCTGCCAGCCTCTGAGCTTGTGTCAGTAAAATCTGTTCGTTTTCTGGAGGGTTAACTAAGGGATTGAGTGTTTGCATGATGTCTTGTTACTGGTTGGTCAAAAAGTGAACGCAGTTTACCCACAACGTGGAAATAGTTTAGCGTCTCGGGGGTAAGAATGACAATGTACTGATTTTGCATCATTTTTATCGCCTAAAATTTTCACTTATCAATTCTTCAAAAACCTTTTCCCATTCTGGTCACCGGGAGTGAACAGGATCTTACACCGGGTTATCCACAGAAAAATGGGATAAGTGATAAAAAAGCTCACTACTGGTTCGATTTACAGCCTTGACTGGGGGTAAAACCCAATTTTTCGACAGAATGTGACTAACTTGTTGGCACAATCTGTGGATAAAAACGTCATTGGTCGATCTTTCATCAGCGTGAGATCTTAGTGTGTGATGATCGTCACATTACTGAGCTGAGAGTTATTCATTCTATCTTTATTGCACTGAATATATTGAATATTTTATTTCATCTTTTTAACGAGCTTCAGGAGTTATCCTAAGTTGTCCCGAGTGTATAAGGTAGTTCTTCACAGTTATATCCACAGAAAAAGTGAATAAACTGCGAGGCCCATCCACGTTAATGTTTATAACTCGGTCATATTTTGTGAGTTATTCAAATGTTATTCCTTCTGAGAAGCGATACACAGTGGTTTACCGTCTAGCGCTTGTATGAAACAATCGCCCTAATCTAAGTTTGTTTTGAGGTAGTCCGGTGATCGATGATGATGGCTACCGCCCGAATGTTGGTATCGTAATCTGTAATCGGCAGGGTCAAGTAATGTGGGCCAGGCGTTTTGGTCAACATTCCTGGCAGTTTCCGCAAGGTGGCATCAATCCTGGCGAATCCCCGGAACAGGCAATGTACCGGGAACTTTTCGAGGAAGTGGGTTTACAGCGAAAAGATGTCCGAATACTCGCCTCGACCCGAAACTGGTTACGTTACAAGTTACCTAAACGTTTGGTGCGTTGGGACACAAAGCCGGTTTGTATCGGCCAGAAACAAAAATGGTTTCTCTTGCAGTTGATCAGCAGCGATAACGATATCAATATGCAAACCAGTAGTACCCCAGAGTTTGATGGTTGGCGTTGGGTTAGTTATTGGTATCCGGTTCGTCAGGTTGTCTCCTTTAAACGCGATGTTTATCGTCGGGTGATGAAAGAGTTTGCCAGCGTCGTAATGCCGCTACAGGAAGTTGCGCCACCACGTAATAACGCGCCTGCATGGCGACGTAAAAGAGGTTAAGTCACGCGAAAAATGCTCACCCGTCTGCGAGAAATAGTCGAGAAGGTTGCCAGTGCCCCGCGCCTCAATGAGGCGCTGGATATTTTGGTTACAGATATCTGCCTTGCGATGGATACCGAGGTATGCTCGGTTTATCTCGCAGATCATGACAGGCGCTGCTTTTATCTGATGGCAACACGTGGCCTTAAAAAGCCACGTGGTCGCACCATTACACTCGCATTTGATGAAGGCATTGTCGGACTGGTTGGGCGTCTTGCAGAGCCGATAAACCTTGCGGATGCGCAGAAGCACCCAAGTTTTAAATATGTTCCTGCAGTAAAAGAAGAACGTTTTCGCGCCTTCCTGGGTGTTCCTATCATCCAGCGTCGCCAGTTGCTGGGTGTGTTGGTAGTACAACAACGGGAGCACCGGCAATATGATGAAAGCGAGGAGTCTTTCCTCGTCACGCTCGCCACACAAATGGCGGCAATCCTCTCTCAATCACAGCTAGCTGCCTTATTTGGTCAATATCGCCAAACGCGTATTCGTGCGTTGCCTGCATCTCCAGGTGTGGCGATTGCCGAAGGTTGGATGGATTCAACACTTCCGTTAATGGAGCAAGTGTCTGAGGCATCTACACTCGATACGACACTTGAGCGTGAACGTCTAACTGCTGCTCTTGAAGAGGCTTCTAACGAATTTCGTCGCTATAGCAAACGCTTCGCAGCGGGGGCTCAGAAAGAAACTGCGGCCATCTTTGACCTCTATTCTCACCTTCTTACCGATGCCCGACTTCGTCGTGAACTATTCGAAGAGGTGGATAAAGGGTCGGTGGCAGAATGGGCAGTTAAAACCGTCATCGAAAAATTTGCGGAGCAATTCGCAAGCCTCAGCGACAGCTACCTAAAAGAACGAGCGGGCGATCTCCGCACGCTCGGTCAACGTCTGCTATTCCATCTTGATGACAACATTCAGAGCCCAAATACATGGCCTGAACGCTTTGTGCTGGTGGCTGATGAGCTATCTGCAACCACGCTCGCTGAGTTGCCGCAAAACCGCCTGGTTGGTGTTGTTGTGCGCGATGGTGCTGCGAACTCGCATGCTGCAATCATGGTGCGGGCGTTGGGTATTCCAACCGTCATGGGGGCTGATATTCAGCCTTCAGTGCTGCATCGCCGCACGTTAGTTGTCGATGGCTACCGCGGTGAACTGCTGGTTGATCCTGAAACCGTGCTGTTGCAGGAATACCAGCGGCTCATCACTGAAGAAAACGAACTCACCCGCCTGGTTGAAGACGACGTTGATCAGCCAGCGGCATTGAAAAGCGGCGAACGCGTTCAGGTAATGTTGAATGCGGGTCTTAGCCCGGAACATGAACAACTGCTTGGCAGCCGGATTGATGGTATCGGGCTTTATCGCACCGAAATCCCCTTCATGCTGCAAAGCGGCTTCCCATCGGAAGAAGAGCAGGTCGCCCAGTATCAGGGCATGTTGCAGATGTTTAACGAAAAGCCGGTCACGCTGCGTACGCTTGATGTCGGTGCCGATAAACAACTGCCGTATATGCCAATCAGTGAAGAAAACCCGTGTCTGGGCTGGCGAGGTATTCGTATCACGCTTGACCAACCCGAGATTTTCCTCGTGCAGGTGCGGGCCATGCTGCGTGCTAACGCTGCCACTGGCAACCTGAGCATTCTGCTACCGATGATCACTAGCATCGACGAGATTGATGAGGCACGCCGCCTGATTGATCGAGCCGGGCGTGAAGTAGAAGAAGTACTGGGGTATGAGCTACCTAAGCCGCGTATTGGCGTGATGGTTGAAGTCCCTTCGATGGTATTTATGATGGGGCACCTTGCCAGTCGGGTTGATTTTATCTCTGTGGGCACCAACGACCTGACGCAATACTTGCTGGCCGTCGATCGTAATAACACTCGCGTTGCAAGCCTGTATGACAGCCTTCACCCGGCAATGATCCGTGCGTTGAGCCACATTGCGAAAGAGGCGGAACGTAACGGTATTGACCTATGTTTATGTGGTGAAATGGCGGGTGACCCGATGTGCGTGGCTCTGCTGGTTGGTATGGGTTATCGCCATTTGTCGATGAACGGCCGCTCGGTGGCTCGCGTCAAATATCTGTTGCGTCACATTAGCCTGGAAGAGACACAGCAGCTTGCGCAGCGTAGCCTGGAGGCTCAATTATCGACAGAAGTGCGCCACCAGGTAGCTTCCTTCATGGAACGCCGGGGTATGGGCGGGTTGATTCGCGGCGGGCGCTAATTTCTGGCCCATCAGGCTATTTTATTTGTATTTTGAACCCGGGCAGTGTTCACAATCCTCACGTACTACATGTACGCTCCGGTTGTGGCGCGCTGTCCGTGTCCAAAATGCCTGCAACAATAACGCCTGCTGGAATAGGTACTAAGCCGGCGGACTGTTCACCCTCCCCATCTGGCATTACATATCTTTTACAACTTCACCAGCTTAACGGACTTAACCCTTGAGCCCTTTGTGCTATGATCCGCTGCTTTCGGAGCGCATCCGCACAGATGCGTACTTGCAACCCATCGTCGACTTTCGGTGGGGTAACAATGGTTTGTGGTGACAGATGAATAGTGGCTATCTGCATTTCCCTGAATTTGACCCGGTGATTTTTTCCGTCGGGCCAGTCTCTTTGCACTGGTACGGAGTGATGTACCTGGTTGGTTTCGTGTTTGCTATGTGGCTTGCAGGTCGTCGCGCCAATAAGCCAGGTAGCGGTTGGACGAAAGACGAAGTCGAAAACCTGCTTTATGCTGGCTTCCTTGGGGTATTCCTCGGCGGACGCCTTGGTTATGTTTTCTTCTACAACCTGCCATCCTTCCTTGCTGACCCACTGTATCTGTTTAAAGTCTGGGATGGCGGTATGTCCTTCCATGGCGGACTGGTTGGTGTTATCTGCGTGATGATTTGGTTTGCGCGCCGTACTCGCCGCTCATTCTTCCAGGTTGCTGATTTTATTGCACCATTGATCCCATTTGGTTTGGGCGCAGGCCGCTTGGGCAACTTCATCAATGGTGAACTGTGGGGCCGTGTTGATCCTAACTTCCAGTGGGCGATGCTGTTCCCGGGCTCCCGCAGTGAAGATATTGGCCTGCTGGCGACTCACCCTGAATGGCAGTCGCTGTTTAATACCTACGGTGTCTTACCACGTCATCCTTCTCAGCTTTACGAGATGGTTTTGGAAGGTATCGTGCTGTTCATCATTCTTAACATCTTCATCCGTAAACCGCGCCCAATGGGGGCTGTATCCGGCCTATTCCTGATTGGCTATGGTGCTTTCCGCATTATCGTTGAATTCTTCCGCCAGCCGGATGCGCAGTTTACCGGTGCGTGGGTGCAGTACATCAGCATGGGGCAAATCCTCTCGATTCCGATGATTGTCGCCGGTGTGGTAATGATGGTTTGGGCGTATCGTCGTCGTCCGCAGCAACAGCTTTCGTGAGGAAACATGCAACAGTATCTTGATTTGATGAAACATGTGCTGGAAAACGGCACTCCAAAAGATGACCGCACTGGCACCGGTACGCTGTCGATTTTCGGTCATCAGATGCGCTTCAATTTACAAGATGGTTTCCCGCTGGTTACCACTAAACGCTGCCATCTACGCTCCATTATTCATGAACTGTTATGGTTCCTGAAAGGTGACACTAACGTTGCTTATCTGCATGAAAATAACGTCTCTATCTGGGATGAATGGGCAGATGAAAATGGCGACCTTGGCCCAGTGTATGGCAAGCAGTGGCGCTCTTGGGCAACGCCTGATGGCCGCCATATTGACCAGTTAACAACCGTGATTAACCAGCTTAAAAATGACCCGGACTCGCGCCGTATTATCGTTTCGGCGTGGAATGTGGGTGAGCTGGATAAAATGGCCCTGGCTCCATGCCATGCGTTCTTCCAGTTCTATGTGGCTGACGGAAAACTTTCCTGCCAACTCTACCAGCGCTCATGCGACATCTTCCTTGGTCTGCCATTTAATATCGCCAGCTATGCGTTACTGGTGCATATGATGGCGCAGCAGTGCGACCTGGAAGTGGGGGACTTTGTCTGGACCGGTGGTGATACCCACTTGTACAGCAACCACCTCGAACAAACTCGTTTGCAGCTAACGCGTGAGCCACGTGCCCTGCCAAAACTGGTGATCAAGCGTAAACCTGAATCACTGTTCGATTACCATTTCGAAGATTTCGACATTGAAGGCTACGATCCGCACCCTGCGATCAAAGCGCCAGTCGCTATCTGACGACCGACAGCCTGCCATAACCGGTGCCATTTGTGCGCCGGTTTTTTTTTGCCTGAATTTCGTCTTTGCGAGCCTCTTTCCAGCACTTTTGCAACCTGATGAAACAGTAAAACTATCCTTCGAGTCACCCCGAAAAATAGTTCTTTGGCTGTGGCGAAGAATTTTTCGGCTGGCACACTGCCGCCATGAAAACAAAACAACAAGGCTTTAGCCTGATAGAAATGATGGTGGTAATGATCATTGTTGCGGTACTTGGCGCAGGTGGTGTGTTTGGCTGGCAACAGTGGCAGCAACAGCAACGGCTGTGGATAACCACCCAACATGTCCGCAATTTGCTTGAACAACTACGAAGTGATGCTAACTGGCATAACAGAGACCATCTGTTAGTCGTGAAGCGAACAGAAAAAATGTGGTGTCTTACTAGTAAGTTGGTGGAGGACAGTGAATGTCATTCTGACAAACGCTGGCGATTGAACCAGCCTTTTACTGATGTTGATATCACTGAGATAACGCCAGGTATGGGGTTTTATGGATTGAGAAATACCGCCTGGCCTGGACATATCATGTTGCAAAGCTTGGCTGGCAAATGGCGGGTTGTTCTATCGGCTCAGGGAAGAGTTCGTGTCTGCGAGGTTATAGGGAGCAATAAATGCAGCTAAATCAGCAGGGATTCACCTTACTGGAAACGCTCATTGCAATGGCATTAAGTAGTATTGTTTTGCTAGGTGCAGGACGGTTATTTCCAGCTCTGCAACAAGCAGTATTGCAGCAATATCAAAAAGAAAGCCTACAAGAGTCACTCTGGCAGTTGGCGTTCAGTTTGGGTAAACAGTTGCAAAGAGCAGGCTATTGTCACGGAAGCTGCCAGGGAGATGGGTTGATACTGCGCAAAGAGGGCGGATGCGTTTTGTTGCAATGGGATAGCAATAGTAATGGGCGCTGGGAGCCCTCCAGCCATGCCGAGACTGAATTGGCAGGCTATCGACTAAACGGTAGCAATCTGGAATTTATGCGCGGAGCTACCAGTTGTGAAGGGAGTGGCTGGGAGAAAGTATCCGATCCAGCAATAATGGCTATACAGAAATTCTCGGTGACCCGCCAGGCTCGTCACTCAATGCCTCCGCTGTTAATAATTGAACTGGAAGCGGCTTTCAAAAAAGGCCAAAACCTGGTGTCTTTGCGCCATACCGTAGTGGGATATAACTTGTGAGTGGGCATCCTGAGCGGGGAAATATTACCCTCGGGTTCGTGCTGCTGTTGTTTGCGCTGGGGTTATTAATGCTAGGTGGATTACAACGACAGTTAAGTCACCAGCGTCACTTAGTCGCCAGCGAAGTGGGTTTTCTTAAGCAATATGCTGCTGCCATTTCTGCTCAAGCCTGGGGAAGTCAGTTAACCTGGCAACCTCAGCAAACCTGGCAGTGCCAGCAAGAAATAGAAAAAGGCTGGAAAGCCTGCGTCTTATTGGTCGAGAGAAATGAGGTGCTGATGGCGGTGCGTGGGACTTATTCAGGGGCGCAATTGCCACTGACACTGTGGCGATGGGGTGTTGTAGATAATTCACATTGGTTATCGACCCCTCATGGCTGGCTGGATTTTTGCCCTTTAGCTGAGGTGCCCAGATGTCAGTTACCACAGTAAAATCGTTAGAGCGCGGATTTAGCCTGATAGAAGTGTTGTGTGCTATGGCACTATTTTCAGTGGTGATGCTGGCTCTGCTGGGGTATTACCGGGTATTACAACAAGGTTTTCAGTCGCAATGGCATTCTCGCCAGCTATGGCGTTTAGCCGTAGAAATGAGCGAGCCTGATGTGCCATTGCCAACAGATGGATGGAAAGTCAGTCGACAGCAGACATCAGCGGCGGGATGTGTCAGCATCGCCGTTACTATTATTAGCCCTGGCGGGCGAACCGGGCAGCTATCGCGGCTACATTGCCCGCAAAAAGAGAAAAGTCAGGAGTAGCGATTCTATGTTGCGTGTTTACCATTCCAACCGGCTGGATGTGCTGGAAGCAATTATGGAATTTATTGTGGAAAGGCAACCGTTGCCGGACCCTTTCCAGCCTGAAGTGGTATTGGTGCAAAGCACCGGTATGGCTCAGTGGCTACAAATGACGTTGGCACAAAAATTTGGTATCGCAGCGAACATTAGCTTCCCGCTTCCAGCCAGTTTCATCTGGGATATGTTTGTCCGTGTGTTACCAGACATTCCTGAGCAAAGTGCTTTCAACAAGCAAAGCATGAGCTGGAAATTGATGACGCTCATCCCCACGATGCTGGAGCAGCCTGAATTTTCACTGCTGAGTCAGTATCTTGAAGAAGATGATAATGGGCGAAAACTCTCCCAGTTAGCCTCAAGAATTGCTGACCTCTATGACCAATATTTAGTTTATCGGCCTTCATGGTTAAGCCTGTGGGAAAAAGGTGAACTCGCAGACAATGTGGGTGAAGCCCAATTGTGGCAGGCCCCGCTGTGGGCTGCGTTGGTACGGCATACGCAAGAACTTGAACAGCCGGAATGGCACCGTGCAAATCTCTATCAACGTTTCATTGATACTCTGGAAAAAAGCAGTGAATGCCCGCCGGGCTTGCCAGCGCGTGTATTTATTTGTGGTATTTCGGCATTGCCACCGGTTTACCTTCAGGCGCTACAGGCACTTGGTAAGCACATTGACGTGCATCTGCTGTTTACCAACCCTTGCCGCTACTACTGGGGCGATATTAAAGACCCCGCTTATCTTGCACGTTTGATCAGCCGTCGACGTCGTAGCCACGCGCAGCGAGACATCACGCTGCCACTGTTTAAAGATTGCGACACCGCCTCAGCATTGTTCAACGATGATGGTGAGCAAGATATTGGCAACCCACTACTGGCCTCATGGGGGAAGTTGGGGCGTGATTACACGTACTTGTTAGCTGAATTACAGCGTTTTGAAGAGATTGATGTATTTGTCGATATTGAGCCTGACAACGTGCTGCGCAATGTGCAGTACGATTTGCTGGAGCTGCAAAACAATGCTGTCACCGGATTAACCGAAGAAGAGTTTGAACATAGCCATAAGAAACGCCTTCTTGCCCTTAATGATCAATCAGTGACATTCCATGAATGTCACAGTCCTCAGCGTGAAGTCGAAGTGCTGCACGATCAACTGCTTGCGATGCTGGATGCTGATCCGTCGCTAACACCACGAGACATTATCGTGATGGTGGCCGATATCGATAGCTACAGCCCATTTATCCAGGCCGTATTTGGTAATGCTGTTGGTGAGCGCCGCTTACCCTTTGCTATTTCTGACCGTCGCGCCAGGCAGGCTCACCCGGCTCTGCAGGCGTTTATTTCTCTACTTTCCCTTCCTGATAGCCGTTTCGCAGCACAGGATGTTCTTGCGCTGCTTGAGGTTCCCGCACTGGCTGCTCGCTTCTCAATTAACGAAGAAGGGCTGCGCTATTTGCGCCAATGGGTCAATGAATCTGGGATCCGTTGGGGAATTGACGACGACAATGTGCGTGAATTGGATCTTCCCGCAACCGGGCAGCACACTTGGCGCTTTGGTCTCACGCGTATGCTGTTGGGTTATGCAATGGATAGCCAGGCGGGTGAATGGCAGTCAATTCTCCCTTACGATGAGTCGAGTGGTTTAATTGCTGAACTTGTCGGGCAACTGGCTGAATTATTAATGCAGTTGAACATCTGGCGTAGAGAGCTCTCTGTAGCTCGGCCATTAGCCGAATGGACAACAGTCTGCCGCGACATGTTATCGAGCTTCTTCTTGCCTGATACTGAAACAGAAGGTGCGTTGGCGTTGATTGAACAGCAGTGGCAAGAGATCATTAAATATGGTCTTGAGTCGCGTTACCAGGAGCATATCTCGCTGACGTTATTACGTGACGAGCTGGCCCAGCGCCTCGATCAGGAACGTATCAGTCAACGTTTCCTGGCCGGGCCAATAAACTTCTGTACCCTGATGCCGATGCGTTCCATTCCTTTCAAAGTTGTGTGCTTGCTTGGTATGAATGATGGCGTTTATCCGCGCACGCTGGCGCCACTTGGGTTTGATCTAATGAGCCAGAAGCCGCAACGTGGTGACCGTAGCCGCAGGGATGATGACCGTTACTTGTTCCTTGAGGCCCTCAATTCGGCGCAATTACGTTTTTATATCAGCTATATCGGGCGGTCTATTCAGGACAACAGCCAACGCTACCCTTCAGTGCTGGTTGACGAATTATTGGACTACATCGCGCAAAGTCATTGCTTGCCACAGGATACGGAACTCACCTGTGATGAAAGTAGTGAGCTTGTGAAAAAACATCTGGTCCAGCTGCATTTTCGCACTCCTTTTGAGGCTGGTAATTTTTTGCCAGGAGCGTTAGTACAAAGCTATGCCAACGAATGGCTGCCAGCTGCAAGTGAGCAGGGCCATACCCAGGTGGCATTTATTCAACCATTACAAGAAGAGAGCCAGGAAGTCATTACGCTCGACCAATTACAGCGTTTCTGGCGTCATCCTGTACGAGCGTTTTTCCAGATGCGTCTGGGTATCCATTTTCGACTTGAAGAGAGCGATTTACCCGATGCCGAGCCGTTCACATTAGATAGTCTGGAGCGTTTCCAGATGAATCAGGAACTGCTCAATACTTTGGTTCAGGAAGGTGACACACAGCAACTATTCCGCCGCTACCGTGCGGCAGGCTCGTTGCCGTATGGAGCTTTCGGTGAGATTTTATGGGAAACCCAGTTAACAGAAATGGCTGAACTGGCGCAAAAAGTGAGAGCCGAACGGCAAAACGGTAACAGCCTGGAGGTCTCGCTAGATTTAGACGGAACAAGGCTTGAAGGTTGGTTGTCGGATGTGCAGGCTGATGGCTTATTACGCTGGCGTCCTTCCATCCTCAATCCGGCACACGGTCTGCAGCTATGGATTGAACATGTTGTCTGGTGTGCATTGGGAGGCGATGGCGAAAGCCGACTGTACGGACGGGATTCAACAGAGTGGAAATTCCCTGCACTTGATGTGACCCAGGCAAAAAGCTATCTCCAGCAACTTATTGATGGTTATCGGAAAGGATTGGTACAACCGCTCTTATTGCTTCCCATGAGTGGTGGAGCATGGATAAAAGCCTGTTATGAACCCGCAAATGATGCCATTTTATGGGATGAGCAAACGCAACAGAAAGCCAAAAGTAAACTGTTGGCGGCCTGGGAAGGGAATCAGAGAGTTGAAGGTGAGGGGGCCGATATGTGGTTACAACGCCTATATCGTACGCTTGAGCCTGATTACTACGAGGCGATTATAAGAGAGGCAGAGCGCTACTTACTGCCGCTGTTTCGTTTCAATAAAGCTTAAATGGCTGTATAAAAATTGCACAACCCGGCGGGTTCATCTATGATGCGCTACTTGCTCAGGGTTGGCGAAAAAAGAAACAACTAAAATTGCAGATTGTTTTTAAAAGTTGTTAATGATGAGTGAGTTAGGAAGTTTCGTGATTATGAGGTTCGTGAATGCCTAAATGCAGCACCTGGTTAAAACCGCTTTTCTTGTTGTTAGTTGCCATTTGGGCACCATTAAGTCAGGCAGACACGGGTTGGCAACCTATCCAGGAAACTATCCGCAAAAGTGAGAAAGACAACCGTCAATATCAGGCTATACGTCTTGATAATGGTATGACAGTCCTGCTGGTTTCTGATCCGCAAGCTGTTAAGTCATTGTCTGCGTTGGTTGTTCCTGTTGGATCTTTAGAAGATCCTAACGACCATCTTGGCTTGGCTCACTATCTTGAACATATGACGCTGATGGGCTCTAAAAAATATCCGGAGCCGGATAGCCTGTCAGAGTTTCTCAAAAAGCATGGTGGCAGCCATAACGCCAGTACTGCAACTTACCGCACTGCGTTTTATCTCGAAGTGGAAAACGATGCGCTGGAAGGGGCAGTTGACCGTTTGTCTGATGCTATTGCTGAGCCAAATCTCGCCCCAGAATATGCCGAACGTGAACGTAATGCGGTTAATGCTGAGCTGACCTTAGCTCGCGCCCGTGACGGTATGCGTATGGCGCAAGTTAGTGCTGAAACTATCAACCCTGCACATCCGGGTTCGCGTTTTTCCGGCGGTAACCTTGAAACTCTGCGCGACAAACCAGGCAGTAAGCTGCTGGACGCCCTGGTAGCTTTCCGTGATAAATATTATTCTGCGAACCTAATGAAGGCTGTTATTTACAGTAATAAACCATTGCCGGAACTGGCAAAAATTGCTGTGGAAACCTATGGCCGGGTGCCGAATAAAAACATTGAACGGCCAGTTATTAATGTGCCGGTTGTCACGGATGCGCAAAAAGGAGTCGTAATTCATTACGTCCCCGCATTGCCTCGCAAAGTGGTGCGTGTTGAATTCCGTATCGACAATAATAGCGATAAATTCCGCAGCAAAACTGATGAGTTAATTGGCTATTTGATTGGCAACCGTAGCAACAATACACTTTCTGACTGGCTGCAAAAGCAGGGGCTGGCAGATAGCATCCGTGCCGATTCCGACCCGTTAGTTAACGGCAATAGTGGCGTGTTCGCTATCTCTGTATCGTTGACTGATAAAGGTCTCGCGCAGCGTGATGATGTGGTTGCGGCTATTTTCAGTTACTTAAATAAAATGCGTGAGAATGGCGTCGATAAAAGTTATTTCGACGAGCTTGCCCATGTTCTCGATCTCGACTTCCGTTATCCATCAATAACCCGTGATATGGATTACGTAGAATGGTTAGCAGACACCATGTTACGCGTGCCTGTCGAGCACACACTTGATGCTGTCAACATCGCCGATCAATACGATCCAGCGGCTATTAAAGCACGCCTGGATATGATGACGCCGCAAAATGCACGTGTCTGGTATATCAGCCCGAAAGAGCCACATAACAAAACGGCTTATTTTGTAGAAGCGCCTTATCAGGTCGATAAAATCACCCCGCAAGTCTTCAATACCTGGCAGGAAAAAGCGGCAGCAATCAAACTGGCATTGCCACAATTGAACCCGTATATCCCGGATGACTTTACGTTAGTTAAACCTGACAAAACCTATGCTCACCCAGAATTACTGGTGAAAGAACCCGGTCTGCGTGTGTTGTATATGCCAAGCCACTATTTTGCCAGCGAACCGAAAGCTGACGTGACGATGGTGCTGCGTAACCCGCAGGCAATGGATAGTGCGAAAAACCAGGTATTGTTTGCCCTGAATGACTACCTGGCAGGCATCGCGTTGGACGAGTTAAGCAACCAGGCTTCGATTGGCGGTATTGGTTTCTCGACTAATGCCAACAGCGGTTTGATGGTTAATGCCAATGGTTACACCCAACGTTTGCCGCAGCTTTTTGAAGCGCTGCTAAAAGGCTATTTCTCCTATACACCGACTCAAGAGCAGTTGGATCAGGCAAAATCATGGTATGCCCAAATGATGGATTCGGCAGACAAAGGCAAAGCTTACGATCAGGCGATTATGCCGGTGCAGATGGTGTCGCAGGTGCCGTATTTCCAGCGTGAAACGCGCCGCGCGTTGTTGCCTGCTCTGACGATAAAAGACGTGCTTGATTACCGGGAAGTTTTAAAAACAGGTGCTAAACCTGAGTTTTTAGTTCTGGGCAATATGTCTCCTGATCAGGCAAAAGAGCTTGCGCATAACGTACAAAGCCAGCTGACTACCAAAGGTAATGAGTGGTGCCGCAATAAAGACGTGCTTGTTGATAGCAAACATTTAGCGATGTTTGAAAAAACAGGAGGCAGCACAGATTCCGCGCTGGCAGCAGTTTATGTACCGAAAGGTTTCGATGAAACGGTCAGTACTGCTTACAGCTCAATGTTGGGGCAAATCATTCAGCCGTGGTTCTACAACCAGTTGCGTACCCAGGAGCAACTGGGCTATGCGGTGTTTGCTTTCCCGATGTCAGTTGGCCGCCAGTGGGGGATTGGTTTCTTACTGCAAAGTAACGATAAGCAACCAGCCTACTTGTACCAGCGTTTTAAAGCGTTTTACCCAACGGCTGAAAAGAAGTTGCGTGAGATGAGCGCTGAAGATTTTGCTCAAATGCAGCAGGGGATGATCAGTGAAATTATGCAGGCACCGCAGACCTTGTCACAGGAGGCCTCACAACTGAGCAAAGATTTCGATCGCGGAAACCTGGATTTTGATTCGCGTGATAAAGTAGTCGCCGAAATTAAAAAACTGACGCCGCGAAAACTGGCTGATTTCTTCCATCAGGCAGTGATTGAACCACAGGGAATAGCTGTACTGTCGCAAGTTTCTGGTAGCCACAATGGCAAGTCAGATTATGCCACTCCGAAAGGCTGGAAAACCTGGAAGGAGGTCAGCACTCTGCAGCAATCATTGCCGCGTGTAGACGCTAAGTAATGGCGGCCACGGCACCTGCAACTTGAAAGACAATAGGTATAATAATGACCGGAATCACTCAGCCGCTTGACCCCCTAAGTTTACCTCTGACGGGAGAGCGGTTGATTGAAGCCTCTGCCGGTACCGGAAAGACATTTACCATTGCGGCACTCTATCTGCGTTTGCTGCTTGGCCTGGGTGGGGAAAATGCCCATCCCCGGCCACTCTCAGTTGAAGAATTATTGGTCGTAACCTTTACTCAGGCGGCGACTGAAGAGCTCCGCGGCCGTATTCGCGCCAATATTCATGAACTGCGTATCGCCTGCGTATGTAAGCGCACTGACAATCCCTTGTTCCAAAAACTGCTCACAGAAATCCCTGACCTTCACCAGGCTGCCCAAGTTTTGCGCCTTGCAGAACAGCAAATGGATGAAGCGGCCATTTTCACTATCCATGGTTTTTGCCAGCGAATGCTCAGCCTTAATGCCTTCGAATCAGGCATGCTGTTTGAGCAACAACTCATTGAAGATGAATCACGGCTGCGTCGTAATGCCTGTGCTGATTTTTGGCGTCGCCATTGTTACCCACTTCCTAAACCGGTCGCGCAGGTTATGGCAGAGGAGTGGGCTGGCCCGGAAGAACTTCTCAGAGACATAAACAGCTGGTTGCAAGGTGAACAACCGGTACTTAAACAGCCGCCAGCTGATGATGAAACGCTACTTGCACGGCATCAGAAAATAATTAACGCCATTGAAGATGTGAAAGCGCAATGGTGTGCTTGCGCGGATGAAATTGCGCAACTCCTAAGTGTGGCGAAGATAGACCGCCGTAGTTACAGCAGTAAAAACCTACCTAATTGGCTGAATATTGTTGGCACATGGGCTCAGACAGAAACCACAACTTATAAATTGCCTGACCAACTGGAGCGTTTCTCTCAGTCGATGCTCGACGAGAAAACCAAAGAAGGCCAACCGCCGCAGCATCCTGTTTTCAGAGCGATTAACGATTTATTGGGGGAGCCGCTAACACTGCGTGATTTAGTTATCGCGCGTGCTATGGCTGAAATCCGCTATACCGTGCAGCAAGAAAAACGCCGTCGCGGTGAGCTGGGTTTCGACGATATGTTGACCCGGCTGGATGAAGCTCTGCATAAGCCGGGTGGCGACGCCCTGGCAGCCGCCATTCGTGGGCGTTTCCCGGCGGCAATGATTGATGAATTTCAGGATACCGATCCTCAGCAATATCGCATCTTCAGGCGGCTGTACATCAACCAGCCGGGTACTGCGTTATTGCTTATTGGTGACCCGAAACAGGCGATTTATGCGTTCCGCGGGGCGGATATTTTTACCTACATGAAAGCTCGTCATGAGGTAAGTGCCCACTACACGCTGGACACTAACTGGCGTTCATCCCCTGCAATGATAAACAGCGTGAATACTCTGTTTCAGCAACTGAGTAACCCTTTCTTATTCCAGCAAATCCCATTTTTAGCGGTCAAAGCGGCCGAGAAAAACAGTGGACTGCGTTTTACTTTCAAAGGGAAGAACCAGGCGGCTATGTCGCTCTGGGCACAGTCGGGTGACGGTTGCGGTGTGAGTGATTACCAACAAATCATGGCCATGCAGTGTGCGCAGCAGATTCGAGACTGGCTGACTGCCGGGCAGCGCGGTGAGGCTCTATTGTGGAAAGGTGAGGTATCTCGCCCGGTACAGTCATCAGACATCACTATTTTGGTTCGTAGTCGCGGTGAAGCTTCAATTGTTCGGGAGGCTTTGAGCGCGCTCAATATTCCCTCTGTTTACCTTTCAAATCGTGACTCGGTTTTTGCAACGCCTGAAGCGCGAGAGATTTTGTGGATCCTGCAGGCTGTACTTGCCCCTGAAATTGAAACAGCACTGAGAAGTGCGGTTGCGACCAGTATGCTTGGCCTTGATGCGCAAATGATTGAGGCGCTGAATAACGATGAAAATGCCTGGGATCAGTTGGTTGAAGAGTTTTCTGAATATCGCCAAACCTGGCTGCGCCGGGGCGTCATGCCGATGCTGCGGGCGCTGATTGCTCGTCGGCAGGTTGCTGAAAACTTGTTGGCAACGCCGGGAGGTGAAAGGCGTCTTACCGACATTTTACACATCAGCGAATTGCTACAAGAAGAAGCAGCGCAAACTGACAGTGAACATGCTCTGGTTCGATGGTTGGCACAGCAGGTCGCTGAACCTGATAGCAACGCCTACAGCCAACAATTACGTCTCGAAAGCGACAAGCATTTGGTTCAGGTTGTCACTATCCATAAATCAAAAGGGCTTGAGTACCCATTGGTCTGGTTGCCATTCATCGCCAACTATCGGGCGCAAAACAGTGGTCTGTACCATGACCGTTCAACATTCTCGCCGTTGCTGGATTTAAGCGACGATGAAGAAAGCCTGAGCCTTGCGGAAGAAGAGCGCCTGGCAGAGGATTTACGTTTGCTGTACGTGGCTCTGACTCGTTCAATCTGGCATTGCAGCCTGGGTGTCGCCCCGTTATTTAAAGGGAACCGAGCCAAAAAAGGGGGCAGCGATCTGCATCTGGGCGCGTTGGGGTATCTGCTGCAAAAAGGTGAGGCGAAAGATGCTGCCGGTTTACAGGCATGTTTGCAGGAACTGGTCAGTGAGTCGATTAGCGTCGAAGAACCTCACTCGGAAGACTATAGCCCGTGGCAGCCTGTCAGTACCGCAATCCCGGAACTGAGTGCCAGAGTGATGAAAAGGCAGGTTGCTGATAATTGGCGCGTGACCAGTTATTCCGGATTGCAGCAGCATGGCAGCAGCCAGGTACTGGATCTATTACCTCGATTAGATGTGGACGCTGCAGGTGTAGCGCCAGTGCAAAGTGAGCCATCACTAACTCCGCATAGCTTCCCACGCGGTGCGGGGCCGGGCACATTTTTGCATAGCTTATTCGAAGGCATTGATTTTACTCAGCCGATTGACGATATATGGGTTGCAAAGCAACTCACAGAGCAAGGTTTTGCTGAAGAGTGGCTACCCGTGTTAACGCAGTGGTTAAAGGCCATTTTGCAGGTTCCGCTCAATGATTCGGGCGTGTCGCTTAACCAGTTAACGCCACAGGAAAAACAGGTCGAGCTGGAATTTTATCTGCCAATTGAAAGTGATTTGCAGGCTGCGCATCTGGATAAGCTGGTGCGGGAATACGATCCGCTCTCTGCGGGCTGCCCTGCGCTGAATTTCAAACAAGTGCGTGGCATGTTGAAAGGGTTTATTGACCTGGTTTTCCGCTGGCAAGGGCGTTACTACCTGCTGGATTATAAATCCAACTGGCTGGGTGAAGACAGCAGTGCTTATACCCAGGAAGCGATGGCGGGTGCGATGCAATCCCATCGTTACGACCTGCAATATCAGTTATATACGTTGGCTCTGCACCGCTATTTGCGCCACCGTATGCCTGACTACGATTACCAAAGACATTTTGGCGGCGTTATCTATCTTTTCTTGCGCGGAGTCGAAAGCAACGGTTCTTCACAGGGGATTTTCTCGACGCAGCCAGATGTTCAATTGATTACGAAAATGGATGCACTTTTTGCCGGGCAAACGGACGAGGTTACGCCATGAAAATGTCTGAGTTGCTACAGCAGGCAGTCGAGCAAAAATTGTTGCGCGCATTGGATGCACAATTCGCCATGATGATTTCCAGTGACGAGCAGCCCGCAGTCATGCTGGCAGCGGCACTTGTCAGCCACGATGCGGGTGAAGGGCATGTGTGTATCCCACTTTCGCGTTTAAAGCCGGAGTTCTGTTTTGCCGGGCGGCAACCTGATTTTGCGGAGCAACTTTTCGCTGTGATTGGTATCAACGCCAACTGGCACGAACTGCTATTGGCATCTGATGCGGTAAGTGAGTATGAAGGGGCAACACCGCTGAAATTAATTGGCGAGCGCTTGTACCTCAACCGGATGTGGCAAAACGAACAGTCTGTCGCGCGGTTTTTTGGTGAAGAGAACTGCGTAATCCCACTTGATGAAACGCAGATTATCCGTGTATTAAATCAACTCTTTGAGCCAACAGCCGATATCGACTGGCAAAAGGTTGCTGCGGCCGTGGCACTGACACGACGCATTTCAGTGATTTCTGGCGGGCCAGGAACCGGGAAAACCACTACGGTGGCCAAATTGCTCGCAGCACTGGTTCAGCTATCGGACGCAAAACCTTTGCGTATCCAACTGGCGGCTCCAACAGGTAAAGCTGCTGCACGTTTAACCGAATCCTTAGGTTCCGCTCTACGGCGTTTGCCGTTGGATGATGCGCAAAAAGCCTCGTTGCCTAGCGATGCTTGTACCTTGCACCGCTTATTGGGCGCACAACCTAACAGCCAACGTCTGCGATATCACGCAGGGAACCCATTGCATCTTGATGTGCTGGTGGTAGATGAAGCCTCAATGGTGGATTTGCCAATGATGGCAAAGCTGATTCATGCGTTGCCAGCACACGCGCGGATCATTTTCTTAGGCGACCGCGATCAACTGGCATCGGTGGAAGCGGGGGCGGTGCTCGGGGATATTTGCCATTATGTAACACACGGATATTCTCCTGTTCGTGCGGCCGAATTAAGTCGACTGACGGGTTACTCACTGGTAACAGGTGAAGGAACAGAA
This sequence comes from Buttiauxella sp. BIGb0552, assembly GCF_004366275.1. Lineage (NCBI taxonomy): Bacteria > Pseudomonadati > Pseudomonadota > Gammaproteobacteria > Enterobacterales > Enterobacteriaceae > Buttiauxella > Buttiauxella sp. BIGb0552. The sequence continues at coordinate 206,060 of NZ_SODY01000003.1, read as the reverse complement.
GCCAGTGTGCTGCGCGACGGGCTTTGTCTGCTGCAAAAAAGCTACCGTTTTGATAGCAAATCAGGGATTGGGCAGTTGGCCTATGCTGTTAATGCAAGTGATGTGAAACAGGCTAAAGCTGTGTTTGCTAAAGGTTTTGGCGATATCACAAAGCAGCCATTGCGCGAAACTGAAGACTACGCGTTGATGATTGCTGATGCAGTGGATGGGTATCGGCCGTATCTGGAGTTAATACGCAATCACGCAGAACCTGCAGCTATTATTGAAGCTTTCGGGCGTTATCAGTTGTTGTGTGCATTACGTGATGGCCCGTTTGGCGTCAGTGGCCTGAACAATAGAATCGAACTCGCGCTGATTCAAAAAAGGCTCATTGAGCGGCCAAATCAGGCCGCTTCAAGATGGTACAACGGCAGGCCAATTATGATTTCGCGTAACGACAGCTCGTTAGGCCTATTCAACGGTGATATCGGTATCGCGTTAGACAGAGGCGAGGGGCTACGCGTCTGGTTCCCGATGCCGGATGGCACAATAAAATCAGTGCAGCCGAGCCGTTTACCAGGGCATGACACCGCCTATGCTATGACGGTGCACAAATCCCAGGGTTCGGAATTTGATCACGCCGCCCTTGTTCTGCCAAATCAGTATACCGCTGTGGTTACGCGTGAACTGGTCTATACCGCGATCACTCGTGCTCGAAGCAGGCTATCTTTGTATGCAGATGACCGGGTTCTGGAAAAGGCAATTGTGACGAAGACAGAAAGACGCAGCGGATTGATGGAGAGTTTTAGCTAGCCCTGAATAGGGCTAGCTTATTGGTTACGCTAAATCCGCCATCAGCACTTTCGAACGGCGTTGATAGTTGTACATCTCTTTTTTACTTTCAGGCAGCAGCTCAACATCGACCGGCATAAATCCGCGTTCCTGGAACCAGTGAATGCTACGGGTGGTCAGCACGAACAGCTTGCTCAGTCCCATTTGGCGGGCTTGCGTGGCAATACGTTGCAGCAGCACTTCACCGCGCGATGAACTGCGATAGTCAGGGTGAACTGCTACGCAGGCCATTTCGCCAATCCCTTCTTCAAGGAATGGATAGAGTGCTGCACAGGCGATAGTCAGATTGTCGCGCTGAATAATGGTGAACTTGTCAATCTCCATTTCCAGTTGCTCACGCGAGCGGCGTACCAGAATCCCTTGTTGTTCAAGAGGGCGAATCAACTCCAGAATACCGCCGATATCGTTAATGGTAGCGCGACGAATTTGCTCCGCACTCTCCATAACAATTTGTGTACCGATCCCGTCGCGGGAGAAAAGCTCCTGCAACAGTGCGCCATCTTCCTGGTAACTAATTAAATGGCTGCGACGCACACCGCTACGACAGGCTTTCAAAGCACCCCGTAAGAAACGCACGGTGCCGGAGTGGTAATCACCGGCTTCTTCGAGTTCTTCAATACGTTTTTGCGCATCGTTAGGGAACAGTTCGGAGACAATATTGCCGTTGTCGTCGATAACACCCTGAGAAGAGCAGAAGCCAATCATTTTTTCGGCTTTCAGTTTGACTGCCAGTTGGGTGGCAATCTCTTCTGAAGTGAGGTTGAAACTTTCACCCGTGACCGATACCGCAACCGGGCCCATCAGCACGATTGCACCGTTATCAAGCTGGCGGTGAATAGCTTCTTCGTCGATACGACGCACGCGTCCGCTGTGGCAGTAATCCACGCCATCATCCACGCCCAATGGCTGCGCGATAATAAAGTTACCGCTGACCACGTTGATATGTGCGCCCTGCAAAGGCGTGTTGCCAAGGCTCATGGACAAACGCGCGGTAATATCCAGCTGCAATAAACCGGCCGCTTGCTTTACCAGCTCCAGCGTTTTTGCATCCGTAACACGCGTATGTTTATGATAGATAGGCTCATGATTATGCGAAGCCAGATTGGCATCAATCTGTGGGCGTGCGCCGTACACCACCACCAGACGAATCCCCAAGCTGTGCAGCAGCCCAATATCATTAACGATACTGGAAAAGTTCTCGTGTTCGATGGCTTCGCCGCCAAGCATAATGACAAACGTTTTTCCCCGATGGGCATTTATATAGGGAACAGAATGGCGGAATCCCTGTACCAGTTCGGTTCTACGTTCCTTCACCACGGCCAGACCTCATTGCATGATTATTCGTAATTTCTGTATTTTTATTCTTTTATTGCCTCCGGTGCAAGCGGCAATTTCCACAAAGCGAATATTTCTGAATTCAGCCTGCCAGGTGCTTGATTGCGAATGTTTACCCTTTAATGAGTGACAGCCCGGGCCTGTTTGGTTAAAGTTTTCGGCTCAAAAAATAAAATTGATTATTCGATTCCCGGAAATACACCGCTCAGGAGAGCTATGTCAGATTCCAGTCCATTAATAACTCGGCGCCGGTTGCTCCAGGGAGCAGGTGCTATGTGGCTTTTGAGTGTCAGCCAGGTCGGTCTTGCAGCTTCAAGCCTGGTCGTTGCGGTGCGTGTCTGGCCCGCTTCTTCTTACACTCGTGTCACGCTGGAATCGAACAAAGAGCTTAAATATAAGCAGTTCGCATTGAGCAACCCGGATCGCGTCGTTGTCGACATCGAAGGTGTGAATTTAAATTCAGTATTGAAAGGCATTGGTGGCCAGATTCGTGCTGACGATCCCTTCATCAAATCTGCGCGTGTCGGGCAGTTTGACCCGCAAACCGTGCGCATGGTTTTTGAACTCAAACAGAACGTCACACCACATCTGTTTGGACTGGCCCCGGTAGCTGAATTTAAAGAGCGTCTGGTGATGGATTTGTATCCGGCGAATATGAATAGCGAGCAAGATCCGCTGTTGGCATTGCTGGAAGATTACAACAACGGCAAGCTGGATAAAGACAAGCCGCCGTCGCCAGAACAAGGGCCGCAACCGGGTAAAGCCGGGCGTGACCGGCCAATTGTTATCATGCTTGATCCCGGCCACGGTGGGGAAGATCCCGGTGCGATTGGGCCGAACAAAACGCGCGAAAAAGATATCGTTCTGCAGATTGCTCGCCGCCTGAAAGCGCTGATTGATAAAGAAGCGAATATGAAAGCCTACATGACCCGCAATGAGGATGTGTTTATCCCATTAAAAGTCAGGGTAGCGAAGGCACAGAAGCAGCGTGCCGATCTGTTTGTTTCTATTCATGCTGATGCGTTTACCACGGGGGCTGCTCGCGGATCCTCCGTTTTTGCGCTCTCAACCAAAGGCGCGACCAGTACCGCCGCTAAATTCCTCGCCCAAACGCAAAACGCCGCCGACTTAATCGGTGGCGTCAGTAAGAGTGGCGATCGTTACCTCGACCATACGATGTTTGATATGGTGCAGTCATTGACCATCAACGATAGCCTTAAGTTCGGCAAAGAAGTGCTGGCCCGGTTAGGGAAGGTGAACAAACTGCATAAAAACAGCGTCGATCAGGCGGGGTTTGCGGTTCTGAAAGCTCCGGATATTCCATCCATTCTGGTAGAAACTGCCTTTTTGAGTAATGTTGAGGAAGAGCGCAAGCTGCGAACCGCGACATTCCAGCAGGAAGTGGCCGAGTCTATTCTGGCAGGTATAAAGGCTTATTTTGCGGATAGTGCGCGATTAGCGCGGCTCGGTTAATCCCCGTCATACTTCGAGCCGCGGCTGAGTTGGCTGCGCTCGAATTATTTAGAGGATAGTAGAACTGTGTGAGCGAATTGCAGATACAAAAAAAGCACTCCTGAGAGTGCTTTTAATATTGGTTGCGGGGGCCAGATTTGAACTGACGACCTTCGGGTTATGAGCCCGACGAGCTACCAGGCTGCTCCACCCCGCGTCCGTAAACTTCTTTAGTACCCAAATGACTTTCATCATTGCGCGAAACTCAGCGACTTAGTTGGTTGCGGGGGCCAGATTTGAACTGACGACCTTCGGGTTATGAGCCCGACGAGCTACCAGGCTGCTCCACCCCGCGTCCGTATAACTATTTACTGCTAATGGTTTTCACCACTGCGCTAAACTCAGCGACTTTGTAGTTGGTTGCGGGGGCCAGATTTGAACTGACGACCTTCGGGTTATGAGCCCGACGAGCTACCAGGCTGCTCCACCCCGCGTCCGTATAACTACTTACTGCAAATGGTTTTCACCACCGCGCTAAACTCAGCGACTTTTTAATTGGTTGCGGGGGCCAGATTTGAACTGACGACCTTCGGGTTATGAGCCCGACGAGCTACCAGGCTGCTCCACCCCGCGTCCGTGGAAGCGCACTATACTCTGCCCGGCTTTTGATGCAACCTTTTTTTTAATAAATGCCCGATTTGTCACATGTAGCTGATAATAATTTACTTTAAGTACAGATAGTGAACACATCTGGTCTGTGTGGGGTCCAACACGTTTAATTCTTGCCTGGTGTTTGCTATCTTCCCGTGGCTGCATACTTGAAGTATCCCGGGCCAGGCGCGAAATATAATCAGGGCGAGGAAGTAATGATAGGACGTTGGACGAAGTACATTGTAACTGGGGTAATGGTTGCCATTCTGGCGGGCTGTTCCTCAAAACCGACAGATAAAGGCCAGCAATATAAGGACGGGAAGTTTTCTCAGCCTTTTTCACTCGTCAACCGCCCCGATGCTGTGGGTGCACCGATTAACGGTGGCGACTTTGCTGAACAAGTTAACCAGATTCGTTCTGCGTCTCCGCGCCTCTACAATAGCAAGAGCGATGTTTACGGTGCCGTGCAGCAGTGGCTACGTGCCGGTGGCGACACCAGCAAGCTGAGCCAGTACGGTATTGATGCCTGGCAGATGGAAGGTGCAGACAACTACGGTAACGTGCAATTCACCGGCTACTACACACCTGTGGTACAGGCGCGTTACACCCGCCAGGGCGAGTTCCAGTATCCTATCTACCGTATGCCGCCAAAGCGTGGGCGCTTACCGTCTCGTGCTGAGATCTACAGTGGTGCTTTGAGCGATAGCTATATCATTGCTTACAGCAACTCCTTAATGGATAACTTCATTATGGATGTGCAGGGCAGCGGCTATATCGATTTCGGCGACGGCCAGCCATTAACCTTCTTTGGTTACTCGGGTAAGAACGGCCACGCCTACCGCAGTATCGGCAAGGTGCTCATCGACCGCGGTGAAGTAAAGAAAGAAGATATGTCGATGCAGGCGATTCGCCACTGGGGAGAAACCCACAGCCCGGCGCAAGTGCAGGAGCTGCTTGAGCAGAACCCCTCTTTCGTCTTCTTTAAACCAGCAAGCTTCGCGCCAGTGAAAGGGGCGAGTGCTGTGCCGTTGATTGGCCGTGCCTCTGTTGCATCTGACCGTTCTATTATTCCTGCGGGCACCACTATTCTGGCAGAAGTCCCGTTACTGGATAACAACGGCAAATTCAGCGGGCAATATGAATTGCGCGTCATGGTTGCGCTGGATGTTGGCGGTGCGATTAAAGGGCAGCACTTTGATATCTACCAGGGGATTGGGGCTGATGCCGGTCACCGTGCGGGTTGGTACAACCATTACGGTCGCGTTTGGGTGCTGAAAAATGCCCCGGGCACCACTAACAGTGTATTCACGGGTTAATCTTCCCGCAGACGGGCTGTATAATCAGCCCGTCATCTATATCTGCAATAACACCCGCAAAGATTTTCCGAGGATAACGTAATGTCTGTAGTTTTGACCGACGCCTGGCTGCAACGCTTTGGTGGTACTGCTCGTTTGTACGGCCGCGATGCTCTGCAACTGTTCGCTGATGCGCATGTTTGCGTGATTGGCATTGGTGGCGTGGGGTCGTGGGCGGCAGAAGCGCTGGCTCGTACCGGTATCGGTGCAATTACGCTTATCGACATGGACGATGTTTGTGTGACGAACACTAACCGTCAGATCCACGCTTTGAGGGCTACGGTAGGGCAGTCCAAGGCAGAAGTGATGGCGGCGCGTATCCGCGAAATTAACCCGGAGTGCCGTGTCATGGTAGTGGATGATTTTATTACCGCTGACAACACCGCGCAGCTGCTCAACCAGGGCTTTAGCTACGTGATTGATGCGATTGATAGTGTGCGCCCAAAAGCCGCCTTGATAGCTTATTGCCGGCGTTACAAGATCCCGTTGGTGACCACGGGTGGAGCGGGCGGCCAAATTGATCCGACACAGATCCAGGTGACCGATCTGGCGAAAACGATTCAGGATCCATTAGCGGCGAAACTGCGTGAAAGATTAAAAAGCGATTTTGGCGTGGTGAAGAACAGCAAAGGAAAGCTCGGAATTGATTGCGTGTTTTCCACCGAAGCGTTGGTTTATCCGCAGGCTGATGGCTCGGTATGTGGGATGAAAAGTACCGCCGAAGGCCCGAAACGCATGGATTGTGCATCCGGTTTTGGTGCGGCAACCATGGTCACCGCCAGCTTTGGTTTCGTGGCGGTGTCCCATGTATTAAAGAAAATGATGGCAAAAGCGGCGCGTAATCAGGCGTGAGCCGCAACGCGCACGGCTTGCGCTAATGACGCAAGCCCGCTGCTGCGTGAAGCGCTTAACTGGTTCTTGAGCCCGAGATCATCAAACAGAGCAAGCGGATCTTCATTCCGCAATTGTGCCGCCGTTTTCCCTTCAATGGCAGTGAGTAACACCGCCAGCAAACCCCGAACGATTCGCCCTTCGCTATCACCATAGAAATGCAGCGTGCCATTTGCCTGAAGGTTATGACCCAACCAGACGCGGTTTTCACAGCCTGCGATTTCGATTTCATCATTTTTTAAGTCTGCGGGCAGTGCCGGAAGCTGTTTCCCTAACAGGATTAGCTGGCGGTATTTATCTTCCCACTGCTGTAACGGCGCAAATGTAGCTCGCAGGCTGTCAGCGGTGATTGAGGTGCCAAAAGGGTGACCGGCCAGGAATCCACTTGTCATTTAATCCACCAAAATTTCCAGCGCATTGTCGATGGCTTTAACCAACGCATCTACATCGCTTTGTGTATTGTACGGCGCAAAAGAGGCGCGCAGTGTCCCGCTCACCCCTAATGCTGCGAGCAACGGCTGAGCACAATGTTGCCCGGCGCGTAGTGAAATACCGGCTTCTGCCATCAATGTGACCATGTCATTGTGGTGAACGCCCTCGAAATCGAACGCCAGTAGGCTTGAGTCCTGGCAGCGGAAACTGCGAAAACCAGAGCGCTTAGCCAGCTGCGCTTCCGCCAGTGTTGCAAGCCCCCGGCTATAAGTTTCTGCTTCTGTTAACTCAACCGTTTCAAGCCACTCGAGTGCTGCACTCAGGCCAATCACTCCCGCCACATTTGGCGTACCGGCTTCAAAGCGATACGGCACCGGCTGCGTTTTAAACCCTTCAAACGAGACATGGGTGATCATCTTGCCGCCGCCAAGCCATGGCGACATTTCTTCTAACAGCTCGCTTTTACCGTATAGCGCACCGATGCCGGTTGGGCCATAAAGTTTGTGGGCGGAGAAGGCATAAAAATCGATATCCAGCGCTTGTACGTCAGGCGGGCAATGCACCACGCCTTGTGCGCCATCGACCATGACTACGGCACCCGCAGCATGAGCCAGCGTGATGGCCTTAACCAGGTCCGGGCAGCCGCCTGTGACGTTGGACATCTGCCCTAATGCCAGAATTTTGGTCCGCTCATTGAGTAACTCTGGCAGTTTGCTTAAATCAGCGAGGTAATCTTTGCCAAGCGGCAACTTAATGACCTTCGCACCCGTTTGCTCGGCAACCATTAACCATGGCACAAAGTTAGCGTGGTGTTCGGCTTCGCTAACAATAATTTCATCACCAGGTTGCAGGCGAGGGCGTGCATAACACTGTGCTACCAGGTTTATCGCTTCGGTTGTGCCACGCGTCCAGACAATATCTTTGCCTGAAGGAGCGTTGAGTAGAGCCGCGACGCTGTCACGGGCGGCTTCATAGCGTTCTGTAAGGCGCTGTGCCGCCGCAAACTGGCTGCGATGAACATTACCGGCGCTAAGGCTATAAAACTGCTCAGTCGCTTCAATAACGGCAAGGGGCTTGAGTGTGGTAGCGGCGCTATCGAGATAAACACCCGCATCTGCGAGTGCCGGAAACTGGCTGCGAAACTGGGCAGGATTAAAAGTTTTCATGATTTTCCTCGTATCCAATCCGTAGATCGTGGCGCATTTGCTTTAATCACACAAGGGATCAATGACCTTCGGAATAATCTGCATAAATCTGCATAAACTGGCAAGCTCGTGAAAGAGAGTTATGCTAATTAATGTTAGGTGAGTATTTCACCCACTAAATTTTTTACAGTTAATCAGCATTAAACGCTACTAAGGAGAAGAATATGAACAAGGCAGCCGCAGCAGTATTTGTAGGTGTTATGGCTTTTGGTCTTTCAGGATGTTCTAGCCCGAATTACGTAATGCACACCAACGATGGCCGTACCATTGTGTCCGATGGCAAACCGAAAACTGATGATGAAACCGGGATGATTTCGTATAAAGATGCCAACGGCAACAAGCAGCAGATTAATCGTACTGATGTGAAAGAGATGGTTGAACTGGATCAGTAATCTTTTTGCTCGAATTGCAGTTGTTCAAACTACAGGCAAAAAAAAGCACCGCAATTTGCGGTGCTACATTAATCACTATGGACAGACAGGGTAAATGTACAGGAAGTGAAAAAGGGGTAGCTTAGCTACCGGGGTCTGGAATGCCAGACCAATTGCAAACACAACAACACAACATCACAACCGTAAGCCAAAAGCCCTCCGAAACACGCATTTCAGATAACTTTTCGTTCCGGCTCAGGAAGTGACGCCACTATAGGTATTTGCTGGTGCATCCTCAACGGACAATTTATAATGGCTCAGATAAAAAAAACTAATAGGTTAACTAAGTTCGCCTGTTTGTTAATAGACTTTAACATTTAAGCCAATCAACTATGTCCAAGCGTTTGCCACCTTTAAATGCCTTACGTGTATTTGACGCCGCTGCTCGTCACCTGAGTTTTACTAAAGCGGCTGATGAATTATTCGTGACACAGGCCGCCGTGAGCCACCAGATTAAGTCTCTGGAGGATTTTCTGGGTCTTAAGCTGTTCCGCCGTCGCAACCGTTCTTTGTTGCTGACAGAAGAGGGGCAGAGTTATTATCTGGACATCAAAGAGATATTTACGCAACTGACAGAAGCAACGCGTAAGCTTCAGGCGCGTAGTGCTAAAGGTGCGTTAACGGTCAGTTTACTGCCAAGTTTTGCCATTCACTGGCTTGTGCCACGCCTAACTAGCTTTAATACAGCTTATCCGGGAATCGACGTACGAATTCAGGCTGTTGACCGTCAGGAAGATAAACTTTCTGATGATGTCGACGTCGCGATTTTTTACGGGCGTGGAAACTGGCCGGGTTTGCGAGTGGAAAAGCTTTATGCAGAATATTTGCTGCCGGTCTGCTCGCCTTTGCTGTTAACGGGCGATAAACCAATCAAAACTCCTGAAGATTTAGCCCATCATACTTTGCTGCATGATGCTTCTCGTCGTGACTGGCAGACCTATACTCGTCAATTAGGCGTAAGCCATATTAATGTGCAGCAAGGCCCTATCTTCAGCCACAGTGCGATGGTGTTACAGGCTGCTATTCACGGGCAAGGCATTGCGCTGGCGAATAATGTTATGGCGCAATCAGAGCTTGAAGCGGGCCGCTTAGTTTGCCCATTCAACGATGTTCTGGTGAGTAAAAACGCGTTTTATCTTGTTTGTCATGACAGCCAGGCAGAACTGGGTAAAATAGCGGCCTTCAGGCAGTGGATTCTGGCGAAAACAGCGAGCGAACAAGAAAAATTCCGTTTTCGCTACGATCAATAAGCAAACCATCGCGTAGCCATGCCGCTACGCCTTACTTTAGGGTTACACCATGACCAGCCGTTTCATGCTGATTTTTACCGCAATTAGCGGTTTTATCTTTGTTGCTCTCGGGGCCTTCGGGGCTCACATTTTGAGCAAAACGCTTGGTGTTGTGGAGATGGGCTGGATTCAAACCGGCCTTGAATATCAGGCTTTTCACACATTAGCGATTTTTGGTCTGGCGGTTGCTATGCAGCGTCGGATCAGCATCTGGTTTTACTGGAGCAGCGTATTTATGGCGCTCGGTACAGTTCTATTTAGCGGCAGCCTTTATTGTCTGGCGCTGTCTCATTTACGCCTTTGGGCGTTTGTTACCCCCGTCGGTGGAATCAGTTTTCTGGCCGGTTGGATATTGATGTTGATTGGTGCAATGCGCCTGAAACGTAGGGGCGTAAGCCATGAATAAAGTTATTTTGTATTGCCGACAAGGCTTTGAGAAAGAGTGCGCGGCGGAGATTACCGATAAAGCCAGTCAACGCGACATTTTTGGTTTTGCTCGTGTTAAAGAAAACAGCGGTTATGTTATTTACGAATGTTATCAGCAAGATGACGCCGATAAGCTGGCGCGTGAGCTGCCATTTAAAGATTTGATCTTTGCTCGTCAGATGATTGTTGCCGGTGAACTGCTTAAAGATCTTCCAACCGACGATCGTATTACACCAATCACTGGAATGCTGACTGGTGTCGTGGAAAAAGGCGGCGATCTGCGCGTTGAAGTTGCCGACACCAATGAAAGCAAAGAACTGATGAAGTTCTGCCGTAAGTTAACGGTGCCATTGCGTGCGAGCCTGCGTGAAGCGGGGATTCTCACCAATTACGAAACGCCAAAACGCCCGGTTGTGCATGTGTTCTTTATCGCGCCAGGCTGTTGTTATACCGGCTATTCCTATAGCAACAATAACTCGCCTTTCTATATGGGCATCCAACGTCTGAAATTGCCTTCGGAGGCGCCAAGCCGTTCAACCTTGAAACTGGAAGAGGCTTTCCATACTTTCATTCCGGCTGATGAGTGGGACGAACGTCTGGCAAACGGGATGCATGCCGTTGACCTTGGAGCCTGTCCAGGCGGTTGGACTTACCAATTAACGCAACGCAACATGTGGGTTTGTTCTGTTGATAATGGTCCGATGGCGCAAAGCCTTATGGATACAGGGCAAGTGACCTGGTTGCAGGAAGATGGTTTCAAATATAAGCCAAGCCGCAACAACATCTCCTGGATGGTTTGTGACATGGTTGAGAAACCGGCGAAAGTGGCAAATCTGATGGCTACGTGGTTAATTAATGGCTGGTGCCGTGAAACCATTTTCAACCTCAAGCTGCCAATGAAGAAGCGCTATGAAGAAGTGTCGCAAAACCTGGCATTGATTCATGAAAAACTGGCGGAACATGGTATCAGCGCTGAGATTCAGGCTCGCCAGTTGTACCACGACCGTGAAGAAGTAACCGTACACGTGCGCCGTATGTGGGCGGCTGTCGGTGGTCGTCGCGACGAAAGATAATAAATTCGCCCCTCATCCCAACCCTCTCCTGATGGAGGGGGCTATGGTGGGGGTGTCCCACCCGGCAAGCGTAACTGCTGTAAATTCCCGTCAAGCACCAAATCTGTTTGTAGCTGCGCAACCTGGCGGCTAATAAACGCTATTTCCCGATGCTGCTCTAATTTCTTACGCCATTTTTCTGGCACTTCATCCAGCCTTTCGTACAGCGCTTCCAGTGTGGAAAATTGATTGATTAGCTGCGTGGCACTTTTCGGTCCAATACCCGGAACGCCGGAAATTTTGCTGCTGCTTATCCCTGCAAGTCCCCAAAAATCAGCCAGCTGTTCAGGCTGAACGCCATATTCCTGTGCAATAAAAGGCGCATCTAACCAGCGCTTTTGAAAATAATCACGGATTTGAATCGTGGGCGCTAATAGTTGGCAAAAACCTTTATCGGTCGAAACGATGGTGGCGCGATGCCCACCGGCTGCTATTTTTACTGCAAGAGTTGCCGCCAGGTCATCTGCTTCATTTCCCTGAGAATGCCAACAAGCCACACCTCTTTTAGCGAAGGCTTCCCGCAAGAGTGGCATTTCTTGGTGCAAGGTATCTGGCATTGGTGCGCGCCCCGCTTTATAGTCAGGCAAGACCTGATGTCGCCAACCTTCACGACGGTCTTCGTCGTCAAACACGGCGACCGCATGCGTAGGCTGACTGTGTGTTATCAGCGCATCAAGGGCATGCAGACAAGTTTCAACGCAGGGTGATCCCTGGACCGCATGAATACGACGTATCAGGTTCAGGGCGTCAACGATAAGTAAATGAATCATCATGAGTATTTCGCTTTCGACATTTGCTTTGTACACACTAACATTTCTGTAGAGTGACCGCGAATTCGGCAAGCGCAATCAGGAAAGCGGCTCGCAATAAAAGTCGTATTTATTGATCTGAAAATGCATTGCTAACTAGTTAGGTTGCTATGTATATTTTTAATAAATAGAAAAACCAGAGACAACAACATGAGTAATAGTTCACACCTCGCACATCGTATTCAGGCTCTACAACCGTCAGCAATCAGAGAATTATTGAAGCACAGCAAAATGCCTGGCGTGATTTCGCTCGCCGGAGGCATTCCTTCCAGCGAATTGTTTGATACCGAAGGGCTAGGTGTCGCGACTCAAAAAGTGGTCGCTGAGAATTTTAACGATGCTTTCCAATATGGTTTGACTGAAGGCAATGTTGAATTACGTCATCAGCTAGTTGGATTGTGTCAGGAACGCGGCATTACCACTACGCCTGATCAACTTCTGATCACTTCGGGTTCGCAGCAAGCATTGGATTTGCTGATGCGTGCGTTGGTGAATCCGGGTGATGTGTTTGTTGTTGAGCGCCCAACTTATCTGGCGACGCTGCAAATCCTCAACCTCAATGAAGCTAATGTGAAATCAGTGGGCAGCGACGAGCACGGTATGATCGTCGATGAACTGGAAGAATTGCTGAAGACAACACGCATTAAAGGTGTCTACATCGTTCCGACATTTGGCAACCCAAGCGGCACAACACTCAGTGCCAGCCGCCGTGAAAAACTGGTCAAACTGGCAGAAGAGCACCATTTTGTCATTGTTGAAGATGATCCGTACGGGGCTATTAGTTTCTCTGACACGCGTGAAAAAACCTTGCTGCAAGTGGCTACTGAACGTGGCAGCAAAGATAACGTAGTCTATACATCAACATTTTCTAAGATTCTGGCACCAGGGCTGCGCGTAGGTTGGATTGTTTTGCCAGAGTGGATGAAGCAAAAAGTGGCCATCATTAAACAAGCCACGGATTTGCACGCTAACTCATTTACGCAATCTCTGGTGTCGGCGTATCTGACACTTGATCGCCTGAATCCGCAAATCGAACTTATTCGTGAAGCGTATAAGAAGAAGTGTCTGAGCTTGTCGACGTTTTTACAACAGGAACTCGGTGAGCACATCACCTTCAATCAGCCGCAGGGTGGGATGTTCTTGTGGGCCGCTTTCCGCTACGAATTTGACACTACTCGTTGGTTACAGCAGACCCTGGAAAAAGGTGTCGTGTATGTACCTGGTGAGTTCTTCTTTAGTGATAATGCTGATAAGAAAACGCTACGTTTCTCTTACGCAACAGCCACTGAAGAGCAGCTTTATGAGGCCGTTCAGCGACTTAAATCTGCGCTGTAAGATGTAAAAATGGAGCCGAAAGGCTCCATTTTTGTATTAAGTATTTTAACTATTAATGTGAAAGCTCAACCACATCATCTGTTTCGCTCTTTTTAACGACCGTGCCACCCATACGTTTTGAGTACAGTGCGGTAATAATTGGCACCAGAATGGCGGTCACAATCACGCTTGCTGCAACCAGGGCTGTTGCTGATGCGGCAACTGGCTCAAATGCAGGGTTGATTTGCGCAATGATAACCGGGTTTGCCACTGCAGCTCCTGCTGCGGAAGATGCTGCAATACCCGCTGTACCGTTGCCGCCACCAATGTATTTATCAGCCAGAATCAGTGGAATACCGGTGATAATGATTACCGCGACACCCAAAAGCACACCGAGCAGACCAGTGTGCATAATCACGGTCAGGTTGATGGTGTTACCCAGCGCAAAGCCGAAGAACGGAATCAGTACTGGCGTTGCTTTGCTGAAGAAAGTACGGAAATCGTGATCAAGGTTACCCAACGCAAAACCAATCAGGAATGGCAGCACGGCACCGATAAAGTGGTGAGGTTCAAATGAAGCCAGACCTGCGGAACCCAGAATCACCATGGTCATCAGTGGGCCAGATTCCAGAGACATCAGGACAAATGCACCTGACTCTTCTTTAGTCCCGTACTGGTTCATCAGGCTCGCATACAGGCCACCGTTTGTCATATCCATCGCAGAAACGAGGGCCAGAACCGACAAACCTGCAAACATACCTGTCTGAATACCACCTTCAGGAATAAAGGATGCTGCAATCATTGCCACAACCCAGGCAACTGCAATTTTGGTTAGTACCAGGGTGCCAGACTTGCGAAGAACCGTACCTGTAGCACGAAGATCAATTGAAGCACCAATACAGAAGAACCAGACCGCCAGAATTGGAACGGTGCCGCTTATCATCCCTTTAGTAAATGAACCAAAATAGGCGCCAGTATCTGGAGCAAAAGTATTTAAAATAGCTCCAAGTATCAATGGAACCAACATCATCCCACCAGGAATGCGTTCAATAGTAGCTTTGATCTTCATGGTAATTCCTTGTAATTCCTTATGATTTTTTCATCAATTACAGCGTGTTAATGAAAAAATGACTTAACAGTTAGCGGCGAAAACCGTTTGTTTTCCCTGATTAATTAGTATGTTGGGTCAGAGATGCTATTTGCTCTTAATGGCAGTTTCATAAACGTTATAGAGCTAGTTACCACGGCCAATCTGCCAGGTAACGCTTCGTGAGATAAACTATCCACCGATTGGAACTGCACTTCAATCAAATTGAAACGATATTTCAATTTGGATCACATTATTTATTTATTCTGGTGATAAACTGTCTATGTGGTGCAGTTAAATGTAGAGCTATTGTGAATAACTCTATTTTAATTGCTAAATTATTATTAATAGTAACGGGCGTGATTTTGTTTCCGCCTCTTATTCCCAGTAAGGAAAAGTAATGGATATTCGTCAAAGCATTCATAGTGATCATGCAAAAACACTGGATACTGCCGGTCTGCGTAAAGAGTTTCTGATTGAAACTATTTTTACCGCCGATGAGTACACCATGACCTACAGCCACATTGACCGCATCATTGTTGGTGGTGTCATGCCAGTAACTCGCACTGTGAGTGTTGGCGGTGAAGTGGGCAAACAGTTAGGTGTGAGCTACTTCCTGGAACGTCGTGAGCTGGGTGTGATTAACATTGGTGGGCAGGGCACAATTACTGTCGATGGGACTTGCTACGAAATTGGCGCTCGTGATGGTCTGTATGTTGGTAAAGGTGCTAAAGAAGTGGTGTTTGCAAGCATTGATCCGGCAAACCCAGCACGCTTCTACTATAACTGCGCACCGGCTCATACTACTTACCCAACTAAGCGCATAACGCCTGCGGATGTTTCTCCGGTTACTCTGGGCGACAGCGTTACCAGTAACCGTCGTACCATCAACAAGTACTTCGTTCCGGATGTACTGGAAACCTGCCAACTGAGCATGGGTCTGACCCAACTGGAACCCGGCAACCTGTGGAACACTATGCCTTGCCATACTCACGAACGTCGTATGGAAGTCTATTTCTACTTTGGACTTGAGCAGGATAGCTGCGTATTCCACATGATGGGTCAGCCGCAAGAAACTCGTCACATTGTGATGCAGAACGAGCAAGCTGTGATCTCACCAAGCTGGTCAATTCACTCAGGTGTGGGTACGCGTGCGTATACCTTTATCTGGGGTATGGTTGGCGAGAACCAAGTGTTTGATGATATGGACCATGTGAAAGTGGGCGACTTGCGCTAAACCCTCGTCATACTTCACGTTGCAGATGTGTTGGTTTCACTCGGTCACCCAAATCACTTACTAGAGTAAGCTCATTGGGATTCCCTTACTCACCGCCTTTCTGCAACGCGAATTATTTAGAGGGTCGCCTGGATATAAAACCGCCATTAAAAAAGGCTCTCAGATGAGAGCCTTTTTGGTATTAATCGCAGGACACTTTCATGGCCAGCCCGCCGCGAGAAGTTTCTCGATATTTGGCGTTCATGTCTTTGCCTGTTTCGTACATGGTGTCGATAACCTTATCGAGGCAGACACGAGGTTCGCTGGTACGGCGTAATGCCATACGTGCCGCATTCACCGCTTTCACCGCCGCAATAGCATTACGCTCAATGCATGGCACCTGAACTTGCCCGGCAACCGGGTCGCATGTCAGACCAAGGTTATGCTCCATGCCGATTTCCGCAGCAATACACACCTGACTTGGGCTACCACCCAACAGTTCAGCAAGACCTGCCGCGGCCATAGAACAGGCAACGCCGACCTCGCCCTGGCAACCGACTTCTGCACCTGAAATTGATGCGTTCATCTTATACAGAGAACCAATTGCACCGGCAGCGAGGAAGTATCGTGCGCAAGAGTTGGTATTAACTTCGCGAATGAATTTGTCGTAATAGGCCAAAACTGCTGGAACGATGCCGCATGCGCCGTTAGTCGGAGCTGTAACAACACGCCCACCGGCAGCATTCTCTTCGTTCACCGCCAGGGCGAACATGTTAATCCAGTCCACAACAGCCATTGGATCAGAGTTGTTCTTGTCACTGCTGACCAACATTCTGCGCAATGCTGCTGCGCGGCGTGGCACACGCATTTTGCCCGGCAGCACGCCTTCGGTGGTGATACCACGTTCGATACCGCTGCGCATCACATCCCAGATGTTTGCAAAGTGGGTGTCGATTTCAGACTGAGTGCGCAGCGCGCGTTCGTTGAGCATCATCAGGCCAGACAGGGAAAGCCCACTCTCTTTGCAATGACGCTGCAAATCCGCCGCACTTTTATAGGGATACGGCACGGTAACTTTTTGGCTATCTTCGAGGCCAAAATGCGCTTCATCAACGATAAAACCGCCGCCGATGGAGTAATAAGTTTGGCTATAGATAACCTCGCTGCCCGCAAGCGCAGTAATACGCATACCGTTTTCATGCAGTGAAAGATTATCTTCGTGGAAGTTCATGCAGCTATCGACCGGGAATTCCACTTCACGCTGGCCGTTAGCCAGTAACAGACGACCGTGAGTATTCACGTCCTGAATGAAGTGAGGGATAGCATCGATATCGACAGTGTCTGGCATGTTGCCAGCCAGTCCCATGATAATGGCGATATCAGTATGGTGGCCTTTGCCGGTGAGGGAAAGTGAACCATATACATCAACCACTACACGCGTGACGTTCTGCAAAATCCCTTGCGCGATTAAATCGTCTGCGAATTGCTTACCGGCTTTCATCGGGCCGACGGTATGGGAACTGGAAGGGCCAATACCGATTTTGAAAATATCGAATACGCTAATCATGTTGCGTCCGTTGCCTGAATAACTTAATGAAAAAACCGCCAGCAGGAAGCTGGCGGTTTAGAACTGTTAGATGAACAGCGAGTATAGAGAGTAAGAGATAGCAGAAATAGCGACTAGACCCATAATCACCACAAATACATTGCTGATATGACCGCTATATTTGCGCATCGCTGGTACTTTCTGAATCGCATACATCGGCATCAGGAACAGAATCATCGCAATGATTGGGCCGCCGAGAGTTTCAATCATGCCCAGAATGCTTGGGTTCAGGGTGGCGACAATCCATGTCGATACCAGCATGAAGATTGCAGTAATGCGGTTCAGCTTACTAATTTCGATGCTCTTGCCTTTGCCGCGCAGGGACTTGATAACCATCCCATTGAAGCCTTCACGAGCACCTAAATAGTGGCCGAGGAAGGATTTGGTGATAGCGACGATAGCGATAATCGGTGCCATCCACGCAATCACTGGCGCATTAAAGTGGTTAGCCAGGTAAGACAGAATAGAGATGTTCTGTGCTTTTGCTTCGGCCAGGTTCTCTGGAGAAAGGCTCAGTACGCAGCTGAATACGAAGAACATCACGGTAATAACCATCATGATGTGTGCGTAGGACAGGATGCGGGAGCATTTTTTCTCTGCTTCTTCACCATACTCGTTACGTTTCGCTACAGCGAAGGCAGAGATGATTGGTGAGTGGTTAAAGGAGAACACCATTACCGGAATTGCCAGCCACAGTGTCATCCACAAACCGCTCCCGGTTGCCGGGCTTGCGCTAAATGACATGGTATCGAATGCCGCGCTGCTCCAGTTAGGGATCAGATACAGAGCCAGAACCATCAGAGCGGCAACGAATGGGAAGACCAAAATACTCATTGCTTTAACGATCATCTGCTCGCCGAAACGAACGATAGTCATCAGGCCAACGATCAGAATCAGAGATAACAGCGCGCGCGGCGGAGAAACCAGACCCAACTGGTGAGTAATAAAGCTATCAACGGTGTTGGTGATAGCAACGCTATAAACCAGCAAAATTGGGTAGATAGCAAAGAAGTAGAGCAGGGTGATTACTTTACCTGCGCCAACGCCAAAGTGCTCTTCTACAACTTCAGTAATGTCTTCGCCAGGATTTTTACCTGACAGCACGAAACGAGTCAGACCACGATGGGCAAAGAACGTCATCGGGAACGCGAGGATTGCCATAATGAACAGCGGGATCAGACCGCCTACACCGGCATTAATTGGCAAGAACAACACGCCTGCACCGATTGCTGTACCGTACAGCCCTAGCATCCACATGGTATCGGACTTGCGCCACGAACTTTTGCTCTCGACAGAGGCAATACTGCCGGTTTGAGTGGTTTCCATCTACTACTTCTCCAAAGGAACATATGATTCGAAATCTGGTTCAATCGCGATGACTTGCCATTGACTACTGAAACTTAATGCTGTTTACAGGCTATTTTATAGTAATTTTGGCCAGTGATAATCAGCGGGCGGAAAGATACATTCATGACGTCAATTCATCAGTGATCAAGATCCCAATTGTAAGAATCTACTGTTTGTATGGTTTTTTACAGTTTTTCAGTCTGCGACTGATATTTTATGCAGTGTTTATACCCTAAAGATGATGTTTTTGTGGTTTATAAAACGAGGTTTCATTATTGGCTTGTGGTGTAATTACCTGTATAAGAACGATTTTTAGCGAGGATATATACGAAAACATAAGTTTTCATGAAGAGATAAATTCTGATACCGGTAACATGTAGAAAAATGAATAAAACAGCAAAAGGGTAAAAAAAGTGGGGAAAAAAAGATGGGCGGAGTGACTCCGCCCAGGTGAGTTAGGTACAGATTTCGTAGCAAGGAATATAAGCACTGCCTGGTAATTTCATACGGTGCTGGGCGACAAATCCCTGGAGGAGAACATCCATGCGTTTCATCATGTCTGCATCACCGTGGATTTTATATGGCCCGAATTTTTCAATTGCGCGGATCCCGCCTTCTTTAACGTTACCCGCAACAATCCCAGAAAATGCCCTGCGCAAAGATGCAGCCAGTTGTTCTGCCGGTTGGTCTGGATACAACTTGAGATTTGCCATGTTTTCATGGGTTGGCTCAAACGGCATCTGCAAATCTGGCGCAATTCGAATCGACCAGTTGAAGCTATAAGCATCACCCGTTTCACGGCGATTCTCTTTCACTTTCGGCATAGCCTTTTTCATCTGACGGGCCACTTCAGCCGGGTCGTCAATAATGATTTGATAATGACGGCGTGCCTGCTCACCCACGGTGTTGACGATGAACTCATCGAGCACACTGAAGTAGTCAGCACTTTCTTTCGGCCCGGTCAGAATCAGTGGCAATACTTGATCATGGTTGTGAGGATTCATCAGAATGCCGAGCAGGTAAAGCAGCTCTTCCGCGGTACCTACCCCACCAGGGAAGATGATGATGCCATGCGCAATACGAACAAACGCTTCAAGGCGTTTTTCGATATCAGGCATGATAATCAGCTCATTCACTAGTGGATTCGGTGGCTCAGCGGCAATGATTGATGGCTCGGTCATACCAATAAAGCGGCTTTCTTTATAACGCTGTTGGGCATGACCTACCGCCGCACCCTTCATTGGTGCTTCCATAGCGCCAGGGCCACAGCCGGTACAAATATTGAGTTCACGCAGGCCTAGTTGTGTGCCGACGCGACGCGCATAGAGGTATTCGTTTTCGTTGATTGAGTGCCCGCCCCAGCATACGACCAGGTTTGGCGCTTCGCCGACGTGCAATGCACGGGCATTACGTAAGATAGAGAACACCATATTGGTGATATTTGCCGGTTCTTCCAGATCGAGATTCTGGAAGCGACCTGCGCTGGAAAGTTGACCGTTAACGAATAAAATATCGCGTAATACGGCAAACAAGTTAGCTTGCAAAGCCCGGATGATACGACCATCGACGAAAGCGTCTTCAGGAGGGTTAATCAGTTCGAGTTTGACACCACGTTCGCGGCGCAAAATGTTGATATCGAAGTTTTCGTAACGCGACAACAGCTCTTTACTGCTATCCGTCTGGCTTCCTGAGTTAAGTACGGCAAGTGAACAATTGCGAAACAGTTGATAAAGGTCGCTACTGGCCGTGCGCTTAAGCATGTCCACTTCCAGTTGCGACAACATATCCATTGAGCCTAGCGGGCTAATATGTGTAATCAAGTTAACTCCTTACGAAGCGTAAAGTGCCGCTCCCAATGATTACAATAGCCCTGCAATGTTCAATTTAACAACCTGAAAACAATAATCCCTCCTCAGGCTGCGAGGCGTTTCGCACTTATTGACGAACCAGACGCCCAAATGCCGGGTGGAAATCGGTATTTGTGCGCCACGGGTTAATGTCCAGGCCGCCACGACGGGTATAGCGTGCGTAAACGCTCAGGCTTTCCGGGTTACAAAAATGCTGAATGTCATTGAAGATGCGCTCAACGCACTGTTCGTGGAATTCATTGTGATGACGGAACGATACCAGATAGCGCAGCAGCTTTTCCCGGTCGATGCGTGGGCCACGGTAGCGTATTTGCACGGAACCCCAATCTGGCTGGTGGGTGATCAGGCAGTTGGATTTAAGCAGGTGGCTGACCAGCGTTTCCTCTACGATTTCGTCGCCAGCGGCACCAGTGAGGTAATCGGCGTTAAATTCGTAGTTATCAATAGTGATATTTTGCTCATCAATGCACTCGCCTGTGAATGCTGCAATTTCCTGGCCTTCGAGTTCACGTAAACGGAACAACACCACGCTGACATCGCCTTGTGCGCAGGCGCTTAAATCACGCTTTAACGTTTCTTCGACGCTTTCCCAGTCTGCGAATTGTGTCTGGTTAAAGCTGTTCAAATAGAGCTTAAAGCTTTTGGACTCAACCAGGTTCACGCTGTTTGCATCAAGCTGCACATGCCCGACTGCCACCTGAGGCAAACCGTTACTGTTCAACCACGACAGTTCGTACAAGGTCCAGATATCGCCACCACTAAATGGCAGATTATCAGCCTGTAAGCCAAGCGGGTCGCGATTAAGACTACGCGGTACAGGCTGAAGTAAAGATGCCTGGTATTTATCCTGGTAAGCGGTTGGCTTGCCCAGCGTCAGGCCGCTCAGTGCCTGGTGTTTTTCATAAGACATGTGTCACCAATAGAATGCAGGTACAATTGGCCTTTATTGTACCGCAGCCTTGAGGGAGTGAGAAATTGGTGGATAACGACGTACGTCAGGCACTGGAAGATTTTACCAATCGCTTTTGTCATGCATGGCGTGAGCAGGTGGGTGGGTGGCCCGCGAGCGAAGAATTATATGGTGTGCCGTCGCCGTGTATCGTGACAACTACGGGTGACGATGTGCGTTGGCAGCCGCAACCTTTTGCACCGGAAAACGATCTTGGTGCTGTAGAAAGAGCAATGGACATTGCATTACAGCCTGCGGCGCATCAGTTCTACACCACGCAATTTGCCGGCGACATGCCTGCACTTTTGGGGAGCCAGTCCTTAACTTTGTTACAGGCCTGGAGCGAAGATGATTTCCAGCGTGTTCAGGAAAACCTGATTGGCCATCTGGTCACGCAAAAAAGACTGAAACTTTCACCAACGCTATTCCTTGCGACCACACCCGATGAAATGGAAGTGGTGTCGCTGTGCAATTTAAGCGGTGAAGTGGTGCTGGAGAAAATTGGTACTAAGCAGCGCAAAACACTCGCCCCATCGCTGATTTCTTTCCTTAACGACCTTGAGCCACAGGTTATTTAAGCGCGGATCGCTGATGGGCTTGTGAGAGATCTCTTACACAAGCTGTAAGAGATCTCTAACTTTACGTGCAGACTTTTGTGAGTGATAAATAACAAAATCATTATTTATCATTATATTATGATTATTCTGATCTGCTTTTGAATGAAAGTTATCGTAAGCTTCAGTTGTGAGTGCCTTGCCAGAGTGAACGAAATGGTAGATTCTATGTCCGTCGACAGGAAGTCGGGAAGTGAAGGAGATGTCAGGATGATGTCACTTCATTGAAGAAGCGGAACACACCAGGATGGTGTTGCAAGGAAGGCTTCAGGACGAAGCAAGGATCACTCAGGAAGAGTAAGGGACACCTCCAGGACGGAGAAAGAGAGCCGAATTTGGATGTTCGGTGGGTCTGGAAGACCAAAGGATATTGCATCAGGACGATGCCGGAACACCTCAGGATGATGGTAGCAGGAAGCGAGTACGACGGATTGTAGGTCAGGAGACCGCAGGACATAGTTGTCACGGACGAGCAGGGAGCACCAAAAGTAGCCGGATTAGCTGCGAAACGAACCGGGAGCACTGTTTATACAGTGCTCCCTTTTTTTATGCTTTTTTTCGCCCATAGCAAGAAGTGGTATGATTGCCGGCTTCTTTTGACTGATGCCGGAGGTTTTCATGGAACGCCACGCGCTGGTACGCCAGCATTTACTTATCATTGAACAAGTTTTGCGTGACCATCAACTTTGGCAGGGCTGTGCTCCAGACGCTGAAGCCTTTGAAAGCACGCAACCATTTTGCCTGGATACAATGCAGCCCCATGAATGGTTGCAATGGGTTCTGATTCCACGAATGCACGCACTTCTTGACGCTCAACACCCTCTGCCTGCTGACTTTGCCCTCGCGCCTTATTACGAAATGGCGATGGATGCAGCACATGTCGGGCGCGATCCGCTGTTAAAAGCGCTACAAGATCTTGATGTTCTGTTTGCGAGTGACACGAAATAATGCTGGAAATTATTTATCAGGATGAGTGGCTGGTGGCCGTTAACAAGCCTTCTGGTTGGTTAGTTCACCGTAGCTGGCTTGACCGGCATGAAACCGTTTTTGTGATGCAAACTGTGCGCGACCAAATCGGCAAGCACGTTTTCACCGTTCATCGCCTCGACAGGCCAACATCCGGCGTACTGCTGATGGCGCTTTCCAGCGAAGTCGCGCATTTATTGTCTCAGCAGTTCGAAAATCACCAGATTCAGAAGCGCTATCATGCTGTGACGCGTGGCTGGCTTGAAGATGATGCGGTGCTTGATTACCCGCTCGTTGAAGAGCTGGATAAAATCGCCGATAAAAAAGCGACTCAGGATAAAGAGGCGAAGCCCGCAGTAACGCATTATCGTGGTCTGGCGACAGTGGAAATGCCAGTTCCGGTTGGGCGTTACCCAACAGCACGTTACAGCCTGGTTGAACTCGAACCTAAAACTGGTCGTAAACACCAGTTACGCCGTCATATGTCTCACTTGCGCCACCCGATGATTGGTGACTCAAAACATGGCGATTTGCGTCAAAACCGTGCAGCTGCGGAACATTTTGGCTGCGAGCGTTTAATGCTTCACGCAAGTCAGCTTTCGCTAAATCACCCGGTTACCGGTGAACTGCTGTGTCTTCGTGCGAGCCTTGATGGCACCTGGATGCAGATGATGTCACAGTTTGGCTGGAGCGGATTGCTGAGTGATATCGAAAAGGTTGAGTTTGTTGCAAGCAACGGCCAGGATGAATAATACAGCCGTAACGCAAGGAGTTAACTGATGGCCGAAGTGGGAATTTTTGTAGGCACGATGTATGGAAACTCGCTGTTGGTGGCAGAAGAAGCCGAAGCGATTTTAAAAAAGAAAGGTCATAAAGCCACTGTATTTGAAGATCCTGAGCTTGCCGACTGGCAAAAATACAGCGACAAGTACGTATTGATTGTCACTTCAACAACCGGTCAGGGCGATTTGCCAGACAGTATAGTTCCTCTGTTTCAGGCGATAAAAGACAAAGTCGGTTACCAGCCAGATTTGCATTACGGTTTGATTGCCCTGGGCGACAGCAACTACGAGCATTTTTGTGGCGGCGGGAAGCAGTTTGATTCCTTATTGCAAGAGCAGGGTGCTAAACGTGTGGGCACAGTTTTAGCCATTGATGCTAACGATCATCCCGAACCCGAATCGGTCTCTAACCCATGGGTTGAGCAGTGGGCTGCATTGTTAAAGTAACAACATGAATCCAGGGCGGGTGACGTCACACTTACCTGCCCTCCGACTAAAATTGGCACATCGTTTCACCTCAAGCATAATCCCTTCGTTTTATCCGGTTGTTTCAAAAATCGTGAACCATCCCCCAACACATTGGACATACGCCATAAAGTGCTCAATAAGCGCGCGATAAAACTGTGTCTTTGCACGGTGAGGCGTTTTAACTCCCTTCATATACTTTCCATCGGCCACATAAAAACCGCAGATTCAGCACCACAAAAAATACTGCGGATGGGCCGATACCTCATTCTGATACCCTACAAGTGCAGAATGGATCATAGCCAAAAGCTATAATTCAGGAGTGCAACATGAACACAATTAGCCAAACGGCGAGCGTTGCCGAAAAAAGGACCAACGCTCGTTATTGGATAGTCGTCATGCTCTTTATCGTCACCTCGTTTAACTATGGTGACCGCGCCACGTTATCTATTGCTGGTTCGGAGATGGCAAAAGATATCGGCCTCGACCCGATTGGCATGGGTTATGTGTTTTCCGCATTTTCCTGGGCATACGTCATAGGGCAAATCCCTGGCGGCTGGTTGCTGGATAAATTCGGCTCAAAACGGGTTTATTTCTGGTCCATCTTTATCTGGTCGATGTTCACCTTGCTGCAAGGTTTCGTCGATATTTTCAGTGGTTTTGGCATCATCATCGCGCTGTTTACTTTGCGCTTCCTGGTGGGCCTGGCCGAAGCACCTTCCTTCCCCGGCAACAGCCGAATAGTCGCTGCGTGGTTCCCTGCACAGGAACGCGGCACGGCGGTTTCCATTTTTAACTCCGCACAGTATTTCGCGACGGTGATCTTCGCGCCAATCATGGGTTGGCTGACGCACGAAGTGGGCTGGTCACACGTGTTCTTCT
Organism: Buttiauxella sp. BIGb0552; assembly: GCF_004366275.1. Classification (NCBI taxonomy): domain Bacteria; kingdom Pseudomonadati; phylum Pseudomonadota; class Gammaproteobacteria; order Enterobacterales; family Enterobacteriaceae; genus Buttiauxella; species Buttiauxella sp. BIGb0552. The sequence continues at coordinate 180,745 of NZ_SODY01000003.1, read as the reverse complement.
TTATGGGCGGATTGGGCATCATCATCAGTTTTGTCTGGCTTAAAGTGATTCATGAGCCGAACAACCATCCGGGTGTGAACAAGAAAGAGCTGGAGTACATCGAAGAAGGCGGCGCGCTGATCAATATGGATCAGAAGAAGCCAAAAGAGCATATCCCAATGGCACAGAAGTGGGGCCAGATCAAACAGTTGATCGGATCACGCATGATGATTGGGATCTACATCGGCCAGTATTGTATTAACGCCTTAACTTACTTCTTCATTACTTGGTTCCCGGTTTATCTGGTGCAGGAAAAAGGGATGTCGATTCTGAAAGCCGGTTTTGTGGCTTCCGTTCCAGCGGTGTGTGGGTTTGTCGGCGGTGTGCTTGGTGGTGTGATTTCAGACTGGCTGATGCGCCGCACCGGTTCGTTAAATATTGCGCGTAAAACGCCAATCGTACTGGGGATGTTGCTCTCCGTCAGCATGGTGTTCTGTAACTATGTCGAATCAGAGATGATGGTTGTCGGCTTTATGGCGATGGCGTTCTTTGGCAAGGGCATCGGGGCTCTGGGTTGGGCTGTGATGGCCGATACCGCACCAAAGGAAATCAGCGGCCTGAGCGGTGGATTGTTTAATATGTTCGGTAACGTTTCTGGCATCGTGACGCCAATTGCTATCGGCTACATTGTCGGCACAACCGGTTCATTTAACGGTGCGCTGATTTACGTTGGGATTCACGCGGTTGTCGCGGTACTGAGCTACCTGGTCATTGTTGGCGATATCAAACGTGTTGAACTGAAACCCGTCATGGTAGGGCAATCATCATGAATACTCAGGCAAGCCCGATTATTACGGATATGAAAGTCATTCCGGTGGCGGGGAATGACAGCATGCTGCTGAATATCGGCGGCGCACATGGCGCCTTTTTCACCCGCAACATTGTGGTTCTTACTGATAACGCCGGTCACACCGGCGTAGGTGAAGCACCCGGTGGCGAAGTGATTTACCAGACGCTGGTCGATGCAATTCCGCAAGTTGTGGGTCAGGAAGTCGCGCGAATGAATCGCGTAGTCCAGAACGTTCACAAAGGTAACCAGTCGGCTGATTTCGATACTTTCGGCAAAGGTGCCTGGACGTTTGAATTGCGCGTCAATGCGGTGGCAGCCCTGGAAGCCGCACTGCTCGACCTTCTCGGCAAAGCGCTCAATGTTCCGGTGTGCGAACTGCTCGGCCCGGGTAAACAGCGCGATGAAGTGACCGTTTTGGGTTATCTGTTTTATATCGGCGACCGCCGCAAAACCGATTTGCCGTTTCTGGACGGGCAAAATGCAAAACATGCCTGGTATGATTTGCGCCACCAGCAAGCGCTGAGCAGCCAGGCGATTGTTCAACTGGCAGAGGCTGCACAAGATCGTTATGGTTTCAAAGACTTCAAACTTAAAGGTGGTGTTCTACCTGGCGAACAAGAACTCGATGCTGCCCGTGAGCTGAAAAAACGCTTCCCGGATGCCCGCATTACTGTTGACCCCAATGGCGCATGGCTGCTGGATGAAGCAATCGCATTATGCAAAGGGATGGGCGATGTTCTGACCTATGCCGAGGACCCATGCGGCGCGGAGCAAGGCTATTCAGGGCGTGAAGTGATGGCTGAATTCCGCCGCGCCACAGGCTTACCTGTTGCGACCAATATGATTGCCACCAACTGGCGCGAAATGAATCACGCCATCATGCTTAACGCTGTGGACATTCCGTTAGCCGACCCACACTTCTGGACGCTCAGTGGTGCGGTTCGTGTCGCGCAGATGTGCGATGAATGGGGGCTGACGTGGGGCTGTCACTCTAACAACCATTTCGATATTTCACTGGCGATGTTTACCCATGTGGGTGCCGCGGCACCGGGTAAACCTACAGCTATCGACACCCACTGGATTTGGCAGGAAGGTGAACAGCGCCTGACCAAATCGCCGCTGCAAATCGTTAACGGCAAAATTGCAGTGCCAGATGCACCAGGCTTAGGTGTTGAGCTTGACTGGGAACAGGTGCAAAAAGCCCACGAGGTGTATAAATCTCTGCCGGGCGGCTCGCGCAACGATGCAACAGCGATGCAATATCTGGTACCTGGCTGGAAGTTTGATCGTAAACGCCCGGCATTTGGCCGCAACTCATTCATATGAAAGAAAAGGAATAAGTAACATGACAACTTCGACCCCGATAGTTACTGCGATGCAGGTTATTCCCGTTGCAGGCCACGACAGTATGCTGATGAACCTGAGCGGCGCACACTCGCCGTTTTTCACCCGCAATATTGTGATTATCAAAGATAACTCCGGCCATACGGGCGTGGGTGAAATCCCCGGTGGTGAAAAAATTCGCCAGACGCTGGAAGAGGCTGCCGCCCTGGTCATTGGCAAAACGCTTGGCGAGTATAAAAACCTTCTCAATTTGGTTCGTGCCGAGTTTGCCGACCGTGATTCCGGTGGCCGCGGTTTACAGACTTTCGATTTGCGCACCACGATCCACGTTGTCACGGGTATTGAATCCGCCATGTTAGATTTGCTCGGCCAACATCTGGGCGTGAATGTGGCGTCTTTATTGGGCGACGGGCAGCAGCGCAGCGAAGTTGAAATGCTGGGCTATCTGTTCTTCGTCGGCAATCGCAAACAAACTCCGTTGCCTTATCAAAGCCAGCCCGATGAGAAATGCGACTGGTATCGCATTCGCCATGATGAAGCCATGACACCGGATTCTGTTGTGCGCCTGGCAGAAGCCGCTTATGAGAAATATGGCTTCAACGATTTCAAACTCAAAGGCGGCGTATTAGCCGGGAGTGAAGAGGCCGAAGCGGTAACGGCGCTGGCAAAACGTTTCCCGCAGGCTCGTGTAACGCTTGACCCAAATGGTGCCTGGTCGCTCGACGAAGCGATTAGCATCGGTAAGCAATTGCGCGGCGTTCTGGCGTATGCGGAAGACCCGTGCGGCGCTGAACAAGGTTATTCAGGTCGCGAAATTATGGCGGAATTCCGCCGTGCGACAGGCCTGCCAACTGCAACCAATATGATTGCTACCGACTGGCGTCAAATGGGCCACACGCTTTCGCTGCAATCCGTCGATATTCCATTGGCTGACCCGCATTTCTGGACCATGCAAGGTTCGGTGCGTGTCGCGCAAATGTGCCACGAGTTTGGCCTGACCTGGGGCTCGCATTCCAATAACCACTTTGATATTTCACTGGCGATGTTCACCCACGTTGCCGCAGCCGCGCCAGGCAAAGTCACCGCCATCGACACCCACTGGATCTGGCAGGAAGGCAACCAGCGCCTGACTAAACAACCTTTCGAAATCAAAGGCGGCATGGTGCAGGTTCCAACCACGCCAGGCCTGGGTGTTGAGCTGGATATGGATCAAGTGATGAAAGCGCACGAACTTTATCAACAGCACGGGCTTGGCGCGCGCGATGACGCAATGGCGATGCAGTACTTGATCCCAGAATGGTCGTTCAATAATAAGCGTCCTTGTATGGTTCGATAGGCTATACAAAACCCTCTGAAACCGCGTAGGTCGGATTAGCGTAGCGACATCCGACATTAAATGGACGGCATATGAAAATTGTCATCGCACCAGATTCTTACAAAGAGAGCCTCAGTGCTCTTGAGGTGGCGACACAAATTGAAGCCGGTTTTCGGGAAGTGTTCCCGAATGCCCATTATGTGAAATTGCCCGTCGCTGATGGAGGTGAAGGCACCGTAGAAGCGATGGTCGCTGCAACAAACGGTGAAATCATTGAAGTGGATGTCACCGGGCCGTTGGGTGACCAGGTTCAGGCGTTTTACGGGATTTCGGGCGATAAACAGCAGGCCTTTATCGAAATGGCTGCCGCAAGTGGCCTTGAGCAGGTTCCACCGGAATTACGCAATCCACTCAATACCACGTCGTGGGGAACCGGTGAGCTGATTCGTTTTGCGCTCGATAGTGGTGTGCAAAGTATCCTGATTGGCATTGGTGGCAGCGCCACCAATGACGGAGGGATCGGTATGTTACAGGCACTTGGTGCACGCTTACTGGACAGCAATGGCGAACCTCTGGGCTTTGGGGGGCGGGAAGTGGCACGGCTCGCGAGCATTGATATTTCAGGCCTGGATAAACGGCTTAAAGAGTGTCGTATTGAAGTTGCGTGTGACGTTACCAATTTACTAACGGGTAAAGAGGGCGCTACGGCGGTGTTTGGCCCACAAAAAGGTGCCACACCTGAGATGATTAGTGAACTTGACCAGGCTCTGGATCACTATGCAAAAATTATCGCCCGAGACCTCGATATCGACGTGCTGACGCTTTCTGGCGGCGGTGCTGCGGGAGGAATGGGCGCGGCGCTGTACGCTTTTTGTGGAGCCGAATTGCGACAAGGCATTGATATAGTCACCGAAGCATTAAAACTTGATGAATTGGTGCGCGATGCAGATCTGGTGATTACCGGAGAAGGGCGTATCGACAGTCAGTCAATTCACGGCAAAGTACCGATTGGCGTGGCGAAAGTCGCCAAGCGCTACAACAAGCCAGTGATTGGCATTGCCGGGAGTTTAACGGCGGATGTAGGCATAGTGTATGACCACGGCCTGGATGCCGTATTTAGTGTCTTATACAGCATCTGCAGCCTGGAAGAAGCTCTGGATAATGCGGGAGATAACCTGCGTATGGCCGCGCGAAATATTGCCGCAACGCTTGCAATAGGTGGTGGATGTCGCCTGCGCTAATCCACCAACAAAAACAAAACCTTCTGAAACCGCGTAGGTCGGAGTAGCGTAAGCGACATCCGACATCAACACGATACTTATCCCAACATCCGCTTTGCTTCTTTGGCAACATTGTTCATCTCATCAAGAAGTTCAAAGAGTTCAGGTTCAAGATCTTCTGGTTTCACACCGCTACGCAGCTCATGCTCAAGTGTTCGACACAAGTTTTTCAGCCGTGGCACGCCGCTGTAGCTACAACTGCCGTGAAGTTTGTGAATGATTTCGACCAGCTGTTCCGGGTTTTCTCCCACCAGCTGCTCTTCAACTTTGTTGCGCACTTCAGGCAAGAACGCCAACAGCATTTGCAGCATATCGCGTGCCAGATCCGGCTTGTTTGCGGCTTGTTGTAGCGCCAGTGCCCAATCAAGCGTCTGATTTTGATTGCTGATTTGCGGTGTGGTTTCTACATTTGCAACCAGTGCAGGGGCGGTGATTGCCCCCGGCTGATAACGCATCAGCAAACTATAAAGTTTTTTCTCTTCGATTGGTTTGGCAAGGTAGTCATTCATCCCGGCGCTTAGCAGCTTCTCTTTTTGCCCCGCCATGGCGTGTGCTGTCACCGCAATTACCGGCGTTTGCTGGTGGTGCGGCATCTGGCGAATTAACTCACAGGCGCGGATACCATCCATTTCCGGCATCTGAATGTCCATCAGGATAATGTCTATCTGCATCTGTTTTGCACGTTCGATGGCCTGCACACCGCTGCCACACAGTTCGACGTTCTGCACATGATCTTCAAGCAATGCGCCAATCAGTTTCAGGTTGGCAGGGTTATCGTCAACCGCCATAACAGTAAGCGGGAGTTTCTTGTTTTCAATACTCTCAACCACAGTGGAGTTTGCATCAAAAGTGTGTTCAGCGAGTAGCGGCAACAGTCGGGTAGAGGTGATAGGTTTCAGCAGGCACGCCGTCACCCCTTGTTTTTTAAGATCCTCCGCATCAACTTGTGCATGACTTGGTAATGCGAAAATCAGGCAGTCAGCCATGGAGGCCGCTTTCGCAAGCTTCGGATTTAGCATGGTTAACGTGTCGTGGAACGTAACCGGAATGCCGAGCAGCATAATATCGTAGTGACCTTCGGCAAGAGTCGAAAACGCCGGGCTGTAGATGACTTCGAGCGGAGTATTCGCCAGAATATTGAGCGTACTTTGTGCCGCAGTGGCGTTTTGTTCCACATAGGCAATGCGTTTCCCAGCCAGGTTTTCGGTAGAATAACCATCCAGAACTGCATTGGAATTCAAATCCAGGTTGATATAGAACCAGAAGGTTGAACCCTGATTGGGTTGGCTGTGGAAGGAGATATCCCCCCCCATTTCGGTAACCAGTTTCTGTGTAATAACCAGGCCCAGGCCGGTACCTCCGTGACGACGCGAAATGCTGGCATCAGCCTGACGAAACGCCTGGAATAAACGCGATTGTTCCTGCTCGGGAATACCGATACCGGTATCGTGAATTCGCATTTCAACTTGTACTTTATTATTGCCCTGCGAGCGTTTTTCCACCACCAGGTCGATATTGCCGCTTTCGGTAAACTTAATCGCATTGCCTACCAGATTCGTCACCACCTGCTGCAAACGCAGTGGGTCGCCAATCACGTTATCCGGCACATCATTTTTGATATTAAGCGTTAGCTCCAGCCCTTTATCATGAGCCGAATGGGCAAGCAGAGTGACAACTTCATCGAGCGCATTACGCAGCGGGAAAGGAATGCTTTCAAGGATCAGTTTGCCCGCTTCCAGTTTCGAGAAATCGAGCACGTCATTAATGATTGTCAGCAGGTTATTAGCTGAACGTTCAATGGTATGCAGGTGATCGCGCTGGGTGGCATTCAAATCCGTTTTCAGCGTCAAACGAGTAAAGCCAATCACGCCATTAAGCGGCGTGCGCAATTCGTGAGACATATTGGCAAGGAATTCAGACTTAATACGTGCCGCTTCCTGAGCGCGTTTCTTCGCCAGATCCAGCTCCACGTTCTGGATCTCCATCTGCTCGAGTGTTTCACGCAGATCGGAAGTGGCCTGGTCAATATTGTGCTGCATCTCTTCGTGATAAGCGGTGAGCGACATTGCCATCGAATTGATGCCATTTTTTAGCATATCTAATTCGCCGAGCATGAAACCTTCGACACGACTATCGAGCTGCCCCCGTCTTATCCTGTCGACGGTATTCACCATATTACGAATTGGCCCGGTGACATCGCGCATCAGCCGGTAGGCAAACAACATCGCAATACCGACGCAGAACAACATCATCAACGTCGAGATAAAAATTTCCCGATATTGCTGTAAACGCACGGATTTGAGATCGAGCTCGATGGCGACATAACCGAGCGTGTTGCCTGCCGGTTTGGCATCGGTCACCTCAGATTCGTCCGGGGAGTAGCTTTCTGAAATAATCGGGGTGCGCAGAATAATCGAATCGCCGTGCCGCGAGATGCTTAAACTGTGCGGCGGTTTTTCATTATTCGGCAGCTTCAATGCAGCCGCATTTAGCTGATAATTAGAAGTAACAAATAGTTTGTTGTTCTCGTCGAACACTGAAATTGCTCGCACGATATCGGAATGACGGCGGTGCAACACGCTGACCAATTGGCGAATCGACTCTCGGCTGTGAAAACTCATGCCATATTCGCTTGCGACCGCCAGCGGCTCGATAATGTTGGCGCCAGAGTCTTCAAGCTGACGCTGCAAGTCGTTGTATCGATGGACGACAAAAAAGATGCTGAGCAATAAACCGATCATTAATGTCGGCGCCAGAATCAGGATCATCATGCGTGCGCGCAGGCTGTAGTTGGTCATGGGGTTCCGATATGGGACAATTGAAGCAATAGTTAATATTTTAAGAGAGCACTCAGGCTCATGGCGCAATTCTACTCTGCAAAGCGACGGGTTACGACTCGTCAGATCATAACCGTGACGGTTAATGACCTTGACCCATTTGGTCAGGGCGTCGCACGCCACAACGGTAAGGCGCTTTTTATCCAGGGCGCGCTGCCTGGTGAACAAGTCGAAATTACTATTACTGAAGATAAACGTAACTTTGCTCAGGCTAAAGTTAAGCGGCGTTTAAATGATAGCCCGCAACGTGTGACACCGCATTGCCCGCATTTTGGTGTCTGTGGTGGCTGCCAGCAGCAGCACGCCAGTATCGAACTGCAACAGCAAGCGAAATCAAAGGCGCTGGCCCGCATGATGGGCGCGCGTGAAAACCCGGCAGTGGTGAACGAAATTATTTCTGGAACACCATGGGGTTATCGCCGCCGTGCGCGCTTAGGGTTGAATTACCAGCCTAAAACACAGACCTTACAAATGGGGTTTCGCAAATCTCAGGACAGCGAGCTGGTGAATATTCACCATTGCCCGGTTCTGGCGCCCCAACTTGAAGCGTTACTGGAACCATTGCGCCAATGTTTGTCAGAATTAAAAGCGGTTAGGCGTTTAGGGCATGTTGAATTGGTCCACGCAGATAATGGCCCGCTCATGGTGCTGCGCCATTTAGATGCACTTCATGATGATGACCGACAAAAACTGGAACGCTTTTCGCATTCTCATGGCGTCACGCTGTATTTAGCGCCGGACAGTGAGACACTTACGGCCTTGGGTAATGACGAACCTTGCTATCATTCAGACGGGCTACGCTTAACGTTCAGCCCACGGGATTTCATTCAGGTGAATGATGGCGTGAACCAGCAGATGGTCGCCCGAGCTATCGAGTGGCTGGATATTCAGCCAACTGACCGCGTACTGGATTTGTTCTGTGGAATGGGAAATTTTACGCTCCCACTCGCAATGCGTGCCGGAAGCGTCGTCGGGGTGGAAGGCGTTGCTGCGCTGGTGGCGAAAGGTGAATATAATGCACAATGTAATTCACTGAAAAATGTCACATTCTTCCATGAAAATCTTGAGGATGATGTGACTCGTCAACCTTGGGCTGCTCAAGGGTTTGACAAAATATTGCTCGACCCTGCACGAGCGGGGGCTCCTGGTGTCATGCAGCATGTGATTGCACTCGCACCTGAGCGAGTGGTCTATGTTTCATGTAATCCGACGACGCTTGCTCGTGATAGCGAGGCATTGCTGGAAGCAGGTTACCAACTGCGCCAACTCGCCATGCTGGATATGTTCCCGCACACGGGGCACCTGGAGTCGATGGCGCTGTTTGAGCGAAATTAAGTGGTTAAATCAAGTCGAGCGACTTGATTTTAGTACCCCACCGAAGAGGACGGACAATGGTTGCGGTAAGAAGTGCACATCTCAATAAAGCTGGCGAATTTGCGCCCGATAGATGGATTGCGAGCCTCGGGATCACCAACCAGCAGTCATGTGAACGCTTAGCCGAAACCTGGCGGTATTGCGAGCAACAGACCAAAGGCCGTCCTGACGCAGAATTGCTGTTGTGGCGCGGCGTCGAGATGGTGGAAATCCTGTCGATGCTGAGCATGGACAACGACACGCTGCGAGCCGCGCTTCTGTTCCCTCTTGCCGATGCGGGCGTGGTCACCGAAGAAGTGATGCGCGAAAGCATTGATAATCAGGTTGTGACGCTGATTCACGGCGTGCGCGATATGGCTGCGATTCGCCAACTGAAAGCCGCTCATACGGATTCAGTTTCTGCTGAGCAGGTCGATAACGTTCGTCGCATGCTATTGGCAATGGTGGACGATTTCCGCTGCGTGGTCATTAAACTGGCGGAGCGAATTGCTCATTTGCGCGAAGTCAAAGACGCACCGGAGGACGAACGCGTTCTGGCGGCAAAAGAGTGCACCAATATTTATGCACCGCTCGCTAACCGTCTCGGCATTGGCCAACTCAAATGGGAGCTGGAAGACTACTGCTTCCGCTACCTGCATCCTGATGAATACAAACGAATCGCGAAATTGCTGCATGAGCGTCGTATCGACCGTGAGCATTACATCGACGATTTTGTCAGCGCACTGCGTAAAGCGATGAAAGAAGAGGGTGTTAAGGCTGAAGTTTATGGCCGCCCTAAACATATCTACAGCATCTGGCGCAAGATGCAGAAGAAATCCCTCGCCTTTGATGAGCTGTTCGATGTGCGTGCCGTGCGCGTGGTGGCTGAACGTTTGCAGGATTGCTACGCAGCACTCGGTATAGTGCACACCCATTATCGCCATATGCCTGACGAGTTCGATGACTACGTCGCCAACCCGAAACCTAACGGTTATCAGTCGATTCATACGGTGGTGTTGGGGCCAAACGGCAAGACCATTGAAATCCAGATCCGAACCAAGCAGATGCATGAAGATTCGGAGCTGGGTGTTGCTGCCCACTGGAAGTATAAAGAGGGTAATGCCAAAAGCGGCAGTTCAGGCCATGAAGATCGCATTGCGTGGCTGCGTAAACTGATAGCCTGGCAAGAAGAAATGGCGGATTCCGGCGAACTGCTGGATGAAGTGCGCAGCCAGGTATTTGATGACCGCGTGTATGTGTTTACGCCAAAAGGCGATGTGGTGGATTTACCGGCAGGCTCCACGCCGCTTGATTTTGCTTACCACATTCACAGTGATGTGGGGCACCGTTGTATCGGTGCGAAAATCGGCGGGCGCATTGTGCCGTTTACCTACCAGTTGCAAATGGGCGACCAAATTGAAGTAATTACCCAGAAGCAGCCTAACCCAAGCCGTGATTGGTTAAACCCAAACCTGGGCTATATCACGACGAGCCGCGGGCGGGCGAAAATCCACAACTGGTTCCGTAAACAAGATCGCGACAAAAATATTCTCGCCGGGCGGCAGATCCTTGATGATGAAATTGAACATCTGGGTATCAGCCTGAAAGAGGCCGAGAAATCATTACTGCCACGTTATAACTTCAACGATATCGAAGAGTTACTGGCGGCAATTGGTGGCGGTGATATTCGTCTTAATCAGATGAGTAACTACTTGCAAGCGCAGTTTAACAAGCCGACCGCAGCTGAGCAGGATGAACAAGCGCTTCGCCAACTGAAGCAGAAGACTCACACACCGCAATCGCGCAGCAAAGATAATGGCCGCGTAGTGGTTGAAGGTGTTGGCAATCTGATGCACCACATTGCGCGTTGCTGCCAGCCGATTCCTGGTGATGAGATTGTCGGTTTTATCACCCAGGGCCGCGGTATTTCGATTCACCGCGCAGACTGCGACCAGCTTGCGGAGCTGCAATCCCACGCGCCAGAACGCATTGTTGATGCAGTGTGGGGCGAAAGCTACTCCAGCGGTTATTCGCTGGTGGTGCGCGTTACCGCCAACGATCGCAGCGGATTGCTGCGCGATATCACCACTATTCTGGCGAATGAAAAAGTGAACGTATTGGGCGTTGCGAGCCGCAGCGACACCAAACAGCAACTGGCGACCATCGACATGAATATCGAAATCTACAACCTGCAAGTGCTGGGCCGCGTGCTAGGTAAATTGAACCAGGTGCCGGATATTATCGATGCGAAGCGATTGCACGGTTAGACGTTTGTGACAAAAGGGCGGGAGCAATCCCGCCTTTAAATTTTGTATTGCAAGGAATTGAAATGAACCAAATAGATCGCCTTCTGGGCATCATGAAGCGCTTGCGCGACCCGGAAACTGGCTGTCCGTGGGACAAAGAGCAAACCTTCGCCACCATCGCACCCTATACGCTCGAAGAAACTTACGAAGTGCTTGACGCCATCAACCGCGAAGATTTTGATGATTTGCGCGGTGAGCTGGGTGACTTGCTATTCCAGGTCGTCTTTTACGCACAAATGGCGCAGGAAGAAGGGCGCTTTAATTTCGACGATATCTGTAAAGCCATCAGCGATAAACTCGAACGCCGTCACCCGCATATTTTTGCAGACGGTACCGCAGGAAACAGCACCGAAGTGCTGGAGCGTTGGGAACAAATCAAAAGTGATGAGCGTGCTGAAAAAGCACAACATTCCGCACTCGATGATATTCCTCACGCGTTGCCTGCGTTAATGCGTGCGCATAAAATCCAGAAACGTTGCTCAACGGTTGGTTTCGACTGGACCACCCTTGGCCCGGTTTTAGACAAAGTCTATGAGGAGATCGACGAAGTGATGTTTGAAGCTAAACAGGTCGTCGTTGATGAAGCCAAACTGGAAGAAGAAGTCGGTGATTTATTGTTCGCGACCGTCAATCTTGCACGCCATTTAGGGACCAAAGCCGAGACAGCTTTACAGAAAGCCAATATCAAATTCGAGCGCCGTTTCCGCCAGGTGGAAGAGATTATTGCCGCCAGAGGCCTGACAATGACCGGAGTTGACCTGGAAATCATGGAAGAAGTCTGGCAAGAAGTTAAACGCCAGGAAACTGATATCTAACACGTTTTTGTGGTCAAGCGCTTTTTATGGCCATTTCGATTTAACAAGCTCTTGATTTGAGTCAAAAACATTTCTACCAGACGGGCTATTTTCAGTGCCCTGACAAAGTGCGAGGTCAGGGCTTAGCAGACAGAATGAAAGTTTGTGGCGCCGATACTGTTCGGGTATACTACTTTCCCGTCCTGGTACTCCCATCGTCTTTAAACCTAACTTCTCAGGTTCAGCATGACAACGAACTATATTTTTGTGACCGGCGGGGTCGTTTCCTCTCTGGGTAAAGGCATTGCCGCAGCCTCCCTCGCAGCTATTCTCGAAGCCCGTGGCCTCAACGTATCCATCATGAAACTCGATCCGTATATCAACGTCGATCCGGGTACCATGAGCCCTATTCAACATGGGGAAGTGTTCGTTACAGAAGACGGCGCTGAAACCGACCTGGATTTAGGTCACTACGAGCGTTTCATTCGCAACAAAATGACGCGTCGTAACAACTTCACCACTGGCCGTATTTACTCAGAAGTTCTGCGTAAAGAGCGCCGTGGCGACTATCTGGGCGCGACCGTCCAGGTTATTCCGCATATTACGAATGCTATCAAAGAACGCATCCTTGAAGGTGGCGAAGGCTACGATGTCGTGCTGGTTGAAATCGGCGGTACTGTAGGTGATATCGAATCCCTGCCGTTCCTCGAAGCGATTCGTCAGATGGCGGTAGAAGTGGGTCGTGAGCACACGCTGTATATGCACCTGACTCTGGTGCCATATTTGGCTGCTGCCGGTGAAGTGAAAACTAAACCGACCCAACACTCCGTAAAAGAACTGCTTTCTATCGGTATTCAGCCAGATGTGCTGATTTGCCGTTCAGACCGCGTTGTTCCGGCAAACGAACGTGCAAAAATTGCATTGTTCTGTAACGTGCCGGAGAAAGCGGTTATTTCTCTAAAAGACGTTGATTCCATCTATAAAATTCCAGGCCTGTTGAAATCACAGGGGCTGGACGATTATATTTGTAAACGATTCAGCTTGAACGTTCCTGAAGCTAACTTGTCCGAATGGGAACAAGTTATTTATGAAGAAGCGAATCCGACAAGCGAAGTCACGATTGGTATGGTCGGCAAGTACATTGAACTGCCAGATGCCTACAAATCTGTGATTGAAGCGCTGAAACACGGTGGTTTGAAAAACCGTCTTACCGTTAACATCAAGCTGATTGACTCGCAGGATGTTGAAACTCGCGGTGCTGAAGAAGTGCTGAAGGGATTGGATGCTATCCTTATCCCAGGCGGTTTCGGTTACCGTGGTGTGGAAGGCAAAATCGCCACCGCGCGCTATGCTCGTGAGCAGAACGTTCCATATCTGGGCATTTGCTTAGGTATGCAGGTTGCGCTGATTGAGTTCGCACGGAACGTTGCAGGCATGGCTAACGCCAACTCAACTGAATTTGTGCCAGACTGTAAATACCCGGTGGTCGCCTTAATCACCGAGTGGCGTGACGAAGAAGGTAACGTTGAAGTCCGTACTGAAAAGAGCGACTTAGGCGGCACCATGCGTCTTGGTGGCCAGCAGTGTCAGTTGACCGATGGTAGTCTGGTGCGCCAGATGTACGGTGAGCCGACCATTACTGAGCGCCATCGCCATCGTTATGAAGTCAACAACATGTTGTTGAAGCAAATTGAAACAGCAGGTCTGCGCGTTGCGGGCCGTTCCGGTGATGACCAACTGGTAGAAATCATCGAAGTGCCAAATCATCCTTGGTTTGTTGCTTGCCAGTTCCACCCGGAATTTACTTCTACTCCGCGTGATGGGCACCCACTGTTCGCAGGCTTTGTGAAAGCTGCCGGTGAGTACCAGAAGCGTCAGGCGAAGTAAGCAGAAAGTTAGAACGACAACGCGCGAATGTTTCGCGCGTTGTTTGTCTGGAGTTTTAGTTTAACTTGTACTGAGGAAAATCTAATGTCCAAAATCGTTAAAGTCATCGGTCGTGAAATCATCGACTCCCGTGGTAACCCGACTGTTGAAGCTGAAGTTCATCTGGAAGGCGGTTTCGTAGGTATGGCTGCTGCACCATCAGGTGCTTCAACTGGTTCCCGCGAAGCGCTGGAACTGCGCGATGGCGACAAATCTCGCTTCCTGGGCAAAGGCGTTCTGAAAGCCGTTGCTGCAGTTAACGGCCCGATCGCTGCGGCTGTAATTGGTAAAGATGCGAAAGACCAGGCTAACATCGATAAGATCATGATCGACCTGGACGGTACCGAAAACAAATCCAACTTCGGCGCTAACGCAATCCTGGCTGTTTCTCTTGCTGCTGCTAAAGCTGCTGCTGCCTCTAAAGGCCTGCCGCTGTACGCACACATCGCTGAACTGAACGGCACCCCAGGCAAGTTCTCTATGCCTCTGCCAATGATGAACATCATCAACGGTGGCGAGCACGCAGACAACAACGTTGATATCCAAGAGTTCATGATTCAACCAGTTGGTGCTAAAACTCTGAAAGAAGCCATCCGTATGGGTTCTGAAGTGTTCCACACCCTGGCTAAGGTTCTGAAATCTAAAGGTATGGGTACTGCTGTTGGTGACGAAGGTGGCTATGCGCCAAACCTGGGTTCCAACGCTGAAGCACTGGCTGTAATCGCTGAAGCGGTTAAAGCTGCAGGCTACGAGCTGGGTAAAGACGTTACTCTGGCTATGGACTGTGCTGCTTCTGAATTCTACAAAGACGGTAAATACGTTCTGGCTGGCGAAGGCAACAAAGCTTTCACCTCTGAAGAATTCACCCACTTCCTGGAAGACCTGACTAAACAGTACCCAATCGTTTCTATCGAAGACGGTCTGGACGAGTCTGATTGGGATGGTTTCGCATACCAGACTAAAGTTATGGGCGACAAACTTCAGCTGGTTGGTGACGACCTGTTCGTTACTAACACCAAAATCCTGAAAAGAGGTATCGACAACGGTATCGCTAACTCCATTCTGATCAAATTCAACCAGATCGGTTCTCTGACCGAAACTCTGGCTGCGATCAAAATGGCGAAAGATGCTGGCTACACTGCAGTTATCTCTCACCGTTCAGGCGAAACTGAAGACGCTACCATCGCTGACCTGGCTGTTGGTACTGCTGCAGGCCAGATCAAAACTGGTTCTATGAGCCGTTCTGACCGTGTTGCTAAGTACAACCAGCTGATTCGTATCGAAGAAGCTTTGGCTGCTGCGGGCACACCAGCTCCGTTCAACGGTCTGAAAGAAGTTAAAGGTCAGTAATTCGTTACTGCTTTAAATTCTGATTAAAAAACCCGCTTCGGCGGGTTTTTTTGTGCCCTTTATTCGCCAAACCAGAGTCACCCTCGCATAAACCGGGAATGCAGTTTGCGGTTGCCTGTGCTCTCGACCAGGATTAGTGGGTTATTTCACTCACAGGTCAGGAGACCGTCATGAAAGCTGCAGTTGTTAACAAAGACCACTCTGTCGGCATCATAGATAAGCCCATACGCCCGCTTGAGTACGGCGAGGCATTACTGACGATGGAGTGTTGCGGTGTTTGTCACACCGATTTGCATGTGAAAAATGGAGACTTTGGTGATGTGACTGGCATTACGTTGGGTCACGAAGGTATCGGGGTAGTGAAATCTATCGGCCCAGGTGTTACTTCGCTAAAAGTGGGGGACCGCGCAAGTGTCGCCTGGTTCTTCCGTGGATGCGGAAATTGCGAATACTGTAATACCGGTAACGAAACGCTGTGTCGTAGCGTAACAAACGCAGGGTATACCGCAGATGGCGGTATGGCCGAAGAGTGCATCGTTGTTGCTGACTATGCGGTAAAAGTACCCGATGGCCTCGAATCTGCCGCAGCCAGCAGCGTGACTTGTGCGGGCGTGACAACGTACAAAGCGGTGAAAGTTTCGCATATCCAACCCGGGCAGTGGATTGCTATTTACGGCCTGGGTGGCCTTGGTAACCTCGCACTGCAATATGCAAAGAATGTGTTTAATGCCAAAGTTATCGCTATCGACGTGAATGATGCACAACTCGATTTTGCCAAAGAATGCGGGGCTGATTTAGTCATCAATTCGCGCAATGAAGATGCGGCAAAAGTTATTCAGGAAAAAGTAGGTGGCGCACATGCGGCTGTAGTCACCGCCGTAGCAAAAGCGGCGTTCAACTCGGCGGTAGATGCGGTTCGTGCCGGTGCTCGCATTGTTGCCGTTGGGCTGCCTTCAGAGTCCATGAGTCTCAACATTCCGCGTCTGGTGCTTGATGGCATCGAAGTAGTTGGTTCATTAGTTGGAACTCGCATGGATCTGGCTGAAGCCTTCCAGTTTGCAGCCGAAGGCAAAGTTGTGCCGAAAGTGACGATGCGCCCGCTTGAAGATATCAATGCGATCTTCAAGGAAATGGAAGAGGGTAAAATCAAAGGCCGTATGGTGATTGATTTTAAAACGAAGAAGTAAGCGTTGCCGGGTAAACTGAATATGGCCGGGTTTCCCCGGCCATTTGATTTTATAGCGACTGAATCACGCGTTTAAGCAGCCGAATTCTAGGCTCGATGCTGTCTATCTCCAGATATTCTGACGTACTGTGGAAACCTGCGCCGATCGGGCCAAACCCATCAAGCGACGGGACACCTAATGCGGCGGTGTGATTAGCATCGGAACCACCACCCACAGATTTCCAGCGCACGTCGATGCCTTCGGCAACACCGGCCTGTTCAACAAGTTGCATTAACTTTTCAGTATCTGCGGTTGGTGACATGGCTGGTTTATGCGCTTGCTGTTTAACAGCGGTTTTCACTTCGCGCTCGAATTCCCGCTGGCTATAAGCCTGGATTGCAGCATGGACTCGCGCATATTCATCGTTGTCCTGGAAGCGGACATCGACAATCATCTCCGCGTGTTCCGGTACGATATTCGCCACGACACCGCCAGAAATCACACCGACGTTGATAGTGGTGCCTTTTGACATATCTGCCAGGTCACTGATTTCCAGAACGGCGCGCGCCAGAGCTTTTATAGCAGAGCGACCAGATTCCGGATCATTGCCCGCATGTGACGCCACACCCTTAAATGTGAGTTTATAACCTGCAATGCCTTTGCGTGCTTTCACCAGCGAACCATCAGCCCTGGCGGCTTCACACACCAATACATACCGGCTACGTTTTGCCAGTTCGCAAATCCAGTGATGGGAGTGAGCGGAGCCGGTTTCTTCATCCGGGTTCATCGCCACGGCTATAGATAACCGCTCCAGAGTCGCCTTATCCATTTCGCGCAACGCCCAGAGAATATTCAACAGTCCGCTTTTCATATCGGATACGCCAGGGCCATATGCACGGTTTCCTTCAATGCGGAAAGGGCGCTCAGCTACAGTTCCGACAGGGAATACGGTATCCATATGTCCGACGAGCAGCACGTCATACCGATCAGCATTGGGTTTGTTGGTTGCGAATAACCCTGGCCCAACTTTTTCACCGAGTGAGACTCTGTCGCATTGCCAATTCTCGTTCTGATACCAGTGCTGAATAATTCTGCTGACTTCTTCTACGCCATCAATAGTTGCTGTTCCACAGTCGATGTTGACTACTTTTTTTAGTTCTTGAAGATACTGTTTTAAATCCATGGGTCACTCCAGAATCATAATTAACGTGGCGCCAGGCATACTGCACCTGTGAGCCCATCAGAAAAATGGCTGGAGCGATGCTAAAAGTGTCTGGCGAATGGGAACATGACGATGATCAAGCCGTGTGGCATAGAGGCAAAACAAGGGGGATTGTTGTGATGATAACCATGTTTTATAGGCATTATCAGGTATTTTTTAAGGGATGATTATGGAACATATGCCGCAGCAGCCGCGTTACGCATGATCTCAGCCGTCACTTCTGCGATAATTACTCTTTACACCTATTATCTGAGAAGACTATGCAGTATCCGATTAACGAGATGTTCCAGACCCTGCAAGGGGAGGGCTATTTTACTGGTGTGCCCGCCATTTTTATTCGCCTACAAGGCTGCCCAGTGGGTTGCGCGTGGTGCGATACCAAACACACCTGGGATAAACTCGCGGATCGTGAAGTCTCTTTGTTCAGCATTCTGGCTAAAACCAAAGAAAGCGATAAATGGGGCAATGCCAGTGCCGAAGATCTGCTGGCGATTTTCCAACGCCAGGACTATACCGCCCGCCATGTAGTGATTACCGGTGGCGAACCTTGTATTCACGATCTCACGCCACTGACCTCGCTCTTTGAGCACCACGGCTATAGCTGCCAGATTGAAACCAGCGGCACGCACGAAGTGCGCTGCACCGCGGGAACCTGGGTTACCGTTTCGCCTAAAGTGAATATGCGCGGGGGTTATGATGTGTTATCTCAGGCGTTAGAACGTGCCGATGAGATTAAACATCCGGTAGGGCGTATGCGTGATATTGAAGCGCTGGATGAACTGTTAGCGACGCTGATAGATGATAAAAAGCGCATTATCGCACTACAGCCAATCAGCCAGAAAGAAGATGCGACGCGCCTGTGTATTGAAACGTGCATTGCCCGCAACTGGCGACTTTCGATGCAGACACATAAGTATTTAAATATCGCTTAAAACAAGAAAGGCACCCTTGGGTGCCTTTCTTTTAGCCCTTATACACGCAACCGGCGGTACAGGTTTCTTTTACCATCACTGAACTGAGCAGTGGGACAATCGGCTTCATCTCATCCCAAATCCATTTTGCCAGCACTTCGCTGGTTGGGTTCTCAAGCCCAGGAATATCATTCAGATAATAATGATCCAGCCTGTCATAAGTCGGTTTAAATGCCGCCTTCAGCTCAGAAAAATCCATGATCCAGCCGGTATAAGGATCAACCTCGCCAGTGATTTCCAGACGCACCATAAAGGAGTGGCCATGCAGGCGACCGCACTTGTGGCCTTCTGGCACATGCGGCAGGTGGTGAGCGGCTTCGAAGGTAAAATCTTTAAACAGAGTGGTGGTCATTATTACTATCTCAATAGGACGAAAAACCGCCGCATAGTACCGGAATCCACTATTTTAAGCATTAACTAAAACTATCATCATTGGTTAAAGGTTCTATTTAGTCATGTTTACTAATTTAAATTGATATAAATCAAAGGATTAATTAACCACTTTTAACGTTATGGATTACCCGTAAAAGCGGTTAGTCATTTTGGTTATTTGATATTTCTATCCCTTCTTTAATTGTTATTATCCTGATGGTTAACCTTACACCATGAATGCTTTTTACCGTTGAATGATGAAAACGGACCTTTTGCTACTGGAACCCAATCAAGCATGACAACTCAGGCCCCACCGACCGCTTTGCTGCCGCTTACCCCGGAGCAACTGGCACGCCTTCAGGCGGCGACAACCGATTTCTCGCAGACGCAACTGGCCTGGTTATCCGGCTATTTCTGG
Source organism: Buttiauxella sp. BIGb0552 (assembly GCF_004366275.1). Taxonomy (NCBI): domain Bacteria; kingdom Pseudomonadati; phylum Pseudomonadota; class Gammaproteobacteria; order Enterobacterales; family Enterobacteriaceae; genus Buttiauxella; species Buttiauxella sp. BIGb0552. Next base: position 161,262 of record NZ_SODY01000003.1, on the reverse strand, counting down.
GGGATGATTAATCAACAACCGGGTGCTGTTACCACGGCTCAGCCACCAGCAGCAGACGTTCCGGTTATTACCCTGATTTCTGCATCGCAAACCGGTAATGCGCGTCGCGTGAGCGAACAACTGCGTGACGATTTACTGGCAGCAAAACTGAACGTTAACCTGGTTAACGCGGGCGACTATAAATTCAAACAAATTGCCCAGGAAAAACTGCTGGTTGTCGTGACTTCAACGCAAGGTGAGGGCGAACCGCCTGAAGAAGCGGTGGCGTTGCACAAATTCCTGTTTTCGAAAAAAGCACCAAAACTGCCTGGCACTGCATTTGCCGTATTCAGCCTGGGCGACACGTCCTACGAATTCTTTTGCCAGTCAGGTAAAGACTTTGATAACAAACTTGCGGAACTCGGTGGTGAGCGCCTGTTGGACCGCGTGGATTGTGACGTAGAGTTCCAGCCAGCAGCCAGTGAGTGGCGTGCAAAAATTGTCGACGTCCTGAAATCTCGTGTGCCAGCAGAAACGCCTGCCCAAGCAGCGGTCACCGCAACGGGCGTGGTCAACGAAGTATTATCAAGCCCGTACACCAAAGAAGCGCCGCTGACCGCAACGCTTGCGGTTAATCAGAAAATCACCGGTCGTGACTCTGAAAAAGATGTGCGCCATTTCGAAATCGATTTGGGTGATTCAGGTCTGCGTTACCAGCCAGGTGATGCACTCGGTGTCTGGTATCAAAACGATCCTGCACTGGTGAAAGAGCTGGTTGAACTGCTGTGGCTAAAAGGCGATGAAAGCGTCACTGTTGACGGTAAAACGCTGCGGCTTACTGAAGCGCTGGAGTGGCATTTCGAGCTGACGATTAACACGGCAAACATTGTTGAGAAATACGCGCAGATTACCCGCAATGCAGCGCTGCTGGATTTGGCGGGTGATAAAGCTAAGCTGCAACACTTTGCTCATAACACGCCGATTGTCGATATGGTGCGTTACGCGCCAGCAGAATTAACCGCTGAGCAGTTGCTTGAATTGCTGCGCCCATTGACGCCACGTCTGTACTCCATTGCATCATCTCAGGCCGAAGCTGAAAACGAAGTGCACATTACCGTTGGCGTAGTGCGTTACGACATTGAAGGCCGGGCCCGTACCGGAGGCGCTTCTGGTTTCCTGGCTGATCGCCTTGAAGAAGATGGCGAAGTACGCGTGTTCATCGAGCACAACGATAACTTCCGACTGCCAGCTAACCCGGAAACCCCGGTGATTATGATTGGCCCAGGCACTGGTATTGCCCCGTTCCGTTCGTTCATGCAACAGCGTGAAAACGACGGCGCAGGTGGTAAAAACTGGTTGTTCTTCGGCAACCCGCACTTTACTGATGATTTCTTGTATCAGGTTGAATGGCAGCGTTACGTCAAAGACGGCCTGCTAACCAACATTGATCTCGCCTGGTCGCGTGACCAGGAACATAAAATATACGTACAAGATAAACTGCGCGAAAAAGGCGCGGAACTGTGGAACTGGATTAATGAAGGTGCCCACATTTACGTCTGCGGCGATGCAAATCGCATGGCAAAAGACGTTGAGCAGGCATTACTGGAAGTGGTAGCTGAGTTCGGTGGCATGGATACCGAAACGGCAGATGAATTTTTAAGTGAGCTGCGCGTTGAGCGCCGTTATCAGCGAGATGTCTACTAATGAGCGAAAAACACCCAGGACCATTAGTGGTCGAAGGCAAGTTAACTGATGCTGAGCGCCTGAAACGCGAAAGTAACTTTCTGCGTGGCACTATCCAGGAAGATTTACAGGATGGTCTGACCGGCGGCTTCCGCGGCGACAACTTTTTGCTGATCCGCTTCCACGGAATGTATCAGCAGGATGACCGTGACATTCGTGCTGAACGTGCGGAGCAAAAGCTCGAGCCGCGTCACGCGATGATGCTGCGTTGCCGTCTGCCGGGGGGGATTATTACCACCGAGCAATGGCGTGCGATTGATAAGTTTGCCGAAGACAAAACCATCTACGGCAGCATTCGCCTGACCAACCGCCAGACTTTCCAGTTCCACGGCATTCTGAAAAAGAACGTGAAACCGGCACATGAGATGCTGCATGAAGTTGGGCTGGACGCACTGGCAACCGCCAACGACGTGAACCGCAACGTGTTGTGTACCTCGAACCCGGTGGAGTCTGAACTGCACCAGGAAGCCTACGAATGGGCGAAGAAGCTCTCTGAACATTTGCTGCCACGTACTCGCGCATATGCAGAGATCTGGTGGGATCAAGAGAAAGTCGCGACGACCGACGAAGAGCCGATCCTCGGTGCTACCTATCTGCCGCGTAAGTTTAAAACCACGGTCGTGGTGCCACCGCAGAACGATGTCGATCTTCATGCCAATGACATGAACTTCATCGCCATTGCGAAAGACGGCAAGCTGGTGGGCTTTAACCTGCTGGTGGGGGGTGGCTTGTCTATCGAACACGGTAACAAAGCGACTTACGCCCGTACCGCGAGCGAGTTCGGCTACATTCCGCTTGAGCACACACTGGCGGTGGCGGAAGCTGTTGTCACCACGCAACGCGACTGGGGCAACCGTACTGACCGTAAAAATGCCAAGACCAAATACACCCTTGAGCGCGTTGGTGTTGACGTGTTTAAAGCGGAAGTTGAACGCCGTGCGGGTATTACATTCGAGCCGACGCGCCCGTACGAATTTACCGGGCGTGGCGATCGTATTGGTTGGGTAAAAGGCATCGACGACAAATGGCACCTGACGCTGTTTATCGAAAATGGCCGCATCCTGGATTACCCGGGGCGCCCACTGAAAACTGGCTTGATGGAGATCGCCAGGATCCACAAAGGCGATTTCCGCCTGACGGCAAACCAGAACTTGATCGTGGCGGGTGTGCCAGCAAGTGATAAAGCAGCGATCGAGAAGATCGCCAAAGAAAGCGGCCTGATGAACGCGGTGAAACCACAGCGTGAAAACTCGATGGCCTGCGTTTCCTTCCCGACTTGCCCGCTGGCAATGGCCGAAGCTGAACGCTTCCTGCCGCAGTTTGTGACTAAAGTTGAAGAAGTGCTGGAAAAACACAACGTGCCGGATGAACACATCGTCACGCGTGTTACCGGCTGCCCGAACGGTTGTGGCCGTGCGCTGTTGGCTGAAATCGGCCTGGTGGGCAAAGCACCTGGGCGCTACAACCTGCACATTGGCGGTAACCGTATCGGTACGCGGATTCCGCGTATGTACCGTGAGAACATCACTGAGCCAGAAATTCTGGCATCTATTGATGAACTGGTTGGGCGTTGGTCAAAAGAGCGCGAAGCAGACGAAGGCTTCGGTGATTTCACCATCCGCGCGGGGATTACTCGCCCGGTGCTGGACCCGGCCCGGGATTTGTGGGACTAGCCATTTTGAAGTCGGATGACGCTAACGCTTCTCCGACCAACTAAAGACCGTTGTAGGGTGGATTGGCCGCAGGGGCCGTCCACTATGATATCAAGCAACTAGCGAGGCACGTATGTCGGTACTCGATCTAAAAGCGTTGAATGAACTGCCGAAAGTTGAGCGCATAATGGCGCTGGGCGAGGTCAACAGCCAGCTCGAAAAGCTCACGGCGCAGCAGCGTGTCACCTGGTCGCTGGAAAACCTGCCGGGGGAGTTTGTGCTCTCCTCAAGCTTTGGTATTCAGGCTGCGGTCTCTTTGCATCTGGTGACGCAACAATTCCCGGATATCCCTGTGATCCTCACCGATACCGGTTATTTGTTCCCGGAAACCTACCAGTTTATTGATGAGCTGACGGATAAGCTGAAACTGAATCTGAAAATATTCAGCGCGAAGGAAAGTGCGGCGTGGCAGGAAGCGCGTTACGGCAAGCTGTGGGAGCAGGGTGTTGAAGGCATTGAGAAATACAATGACATCAACAAAGTTGAGCCAATGAACCGTGCGCTGCGCGAGTTGGGCGGCCAAACGTGGTTTGCTGGCCTGCGCCGCGAGCAATCTGGCAGCCGTGCCAATTTACCGGTGCTGGCGATTCAACGCGAAGTCTTTAAAATCCTGCCAATCATCGACTGGGACAACCGCCAGGTTTACCAATACCTGACCGCCAATGGCCTGAAATACCACCCGCTGTGGGATCAGGGCTACCTCTCCGTGGGCGACACTCACACCACACGTAAGTGGGAAGAGGGTATGGCAGAAGAAGAAACGCGTTTCTTTGGTTTGAAGCGCGAGTGCGGTTTGCACGAGTAACACACGAAAGCACAATAATCCCGAAGCCTGTCGCGCAAAGCCGATGGGCTTTTTTATGATTAGAACACGTCTTTATTTTTATTAGTCATACTAATAGATTCGTGATATTTCACAGTCCCCCTCGCAACTGCAAATTCATCATTGTTATCACTTTAAATATAACACAATATAATCAATGTGTTAGTGATGTTTGTTTCAGGCGTTTTCATAAATACTGCTAATATTTACTATCTGGCAACAAATAACTCCTCGTCTGGTAACTTAAAAATTACGACATTGTTCACACAATAGTCAGTTTATAAATACTATAGTACGACAAATACAATAATTTACTCCCCCTGTCTTTTCTCAACCCTACGAGAGTTGCTATGAAGATCGAACGTATAAAAGTGCTGGTGAGCCGGCCTGGACGAAATTTTGTTACGGTAAAAATTGAAACGGACGAAGGGATTTATGGTGTGGGTGACGCCACACTGAATGGCAGGGAAATGGCCGTTGCAGCGTACCTGGAAGAGCACATTGCTCCGTGTCTTATCGGCAAAGATCCGCGCAATATCGAAGATATCTGGCAGTACCTTTATCGCGGTGCGTACTGGCGTAAAGGCCCGGTGACGATGACGGCGATCGGCGCAATCGACATGGCGTTGTGGGACATTCTGGGCAAACACGCGGGGCTACCGGTCTGGCAACTGCTGGGTGGAAAAAGCCGTCAGGGCGTGACGGTGTATGTTCATGCCAACGGCGAAAGCATCGATGAAGTGCTGGATAACACGGCGAATTTTATTGAACAGGGCTACAAAGCCATTCGTCTGCAATGTGCGATTCCATCCACCAAAGGCACTTATGGCACGCTGGAAGGGAAGAAAAATTACTATGAGTTGCAGGGCAATCGCCCGTTGCCGCCGGAACAAGCGTGGTCTACGCGCAAATACATGAATTTCATACCTGAGTTGTTCAAAGCGGCTCGCGAACGTTTCGGTTACGGCATTGATTTATTGCATGATGTACATAGTCGTCTGACGCCAATAGAAGCGGCACGGCTAGGGAAACTGCTGGAGCCGTATGATTTGCTGTTTTTAGAAGACACCGTCACGGCAGAAAACCCGGCTGGTTATCAAATTATTCGCCAGCACACCACGACGCCGCTGGCCGTGGGTGAAATATTTAATACCATCTGGGATGCAAAAGAGTTAATCGAAACACAATCGATAGATTATATCCGCACCGCAGTTTCACATGGCGGGGGAATAACACCGATGCGTAAGCTCAGTGCATTTGCCGACCTTTATCATGTGCGTATGGCACCGCATGGTGCACCGGATTTATCACCCATATCCACAATGGCTCATTTGCATCTTAATAGTTGGGCACCTAATTTTGGTATCCAGGAATTTGTTGGTTTTGGCACCCCAGAATTAAACAGCATATTTAAATACGAACTGCCCCTCAAGGATGGAATGCTATTGGTTTCTGATAAACCAGGTTTGGGAATAGATATAGATGAAGCCGCCATGGGGAATTACCCCTATGTCAGATCTTATCTTCCTGTTAGCCGCCTCGAAGACGGAACGCTCTGGAACTGGTAATCCTCTGACCTAAGGGTACGATTATGATCTATGATACCGCTGTAATCTGTGGTTATTTCATCTTAATGGTGTTGATCAGTTTTATATTTAAAAAAATGGCCAGTAAATCCTCCAGTGATTATTTCCGTGGCGGTGGGCGCATGTTGTGGTGGATGGTGGGGGCGACGGCGTTTATGACGCAGTTTAGCGCCTGGACATTTACCGGAGCCGCCGGGAAAGCGTTTAGTGATGGCTTTATGGTGGCAGCAATATTCCTCGGCAATACCATCGCATACGGAATATCCTGGCTATGGTTTGCAAAACGTTTCCGCCAGGTGCGGGTAGACACGGCCACTGAAGTGATTCGTCATCGCTTTGGTTCGCAGAACGAACACTTCTTCACATGGGTGATTATCCCACTGAGTATTCTGAGCGGCGCGGTAATGATGAATGCGCTGGCGATATTTGTTAGCACCGTTTTTGACTGGGATCTTTCGGTCACGATTTGGGTTACCGGTATTGTGGTGTTAATGATTTCGTTATTAAGCGGAGCCTGGGGCGTGGTTGCTTCAGACTTTGTGCAAACCTTAATTGTTGCGATTATTTCTGTTGCCTGTGCCATTGTTGCATTAGTCAATGTTGGCGGCCCGGTAAATATGGTCACTCACTTCCCATCCGGCTTTATTATGGGGCCGAATATGAATTACGGAGTGGTGATATTAGGCTCAGTTATCTTCTTTATTGTAAAACAGCTGCAAAATATAAATAACATGCAGGACTCTTACCGTTTCCTGAATGCGAAAGACTCAAAGAATGCCCAAAAGGCCGCTTTCTTTGCCATGATATTAATGGCTGTAGGAACGCTGATTTGGTTTATTCCACCGTGGGTTTCTGCCAGCCTGTACCCGGATGCCACTGCGCAATATGCCGCACTCGGAAATAAAGCCTCGGACACTATTTATTTGAGCTTTGTTGAACGGGCAATGCCAGCGGGAACCGTTGGTTTGTTAGTTGCCGGTTTATTTGCCGCAACCATGTCGACAATGGACCCGGCTTTGAATCGTAACAGCGGTATTTTCGTGCGCAGTTTCTGGGTGCCGGTGGTTTGCCGTAATAAAAAGATCAGTGATCGTGCGGAGCTGTTTGCCGGGAAAATGTTCTGCATTGTGAACGGCTTGCTGGTGATTATTGTTTCGCTGTTCTTCAGTCATCTTGAAGGCATGAGTTTGTTTGACCTGATGATGTCGGTTTCAACACTTGCTCAGGCTCCACTCCTGGTGCCGCTGTTCTTCGGCATGTTTATCAAGCGCACTCCGCGCTGGGCCGCGTGGGGAACAGTGGTATTCGGCATCTTTGTATCGTGGATGTGTATGGATGTGTTGACCTCGAAAGCACTCGGCCAGTTGCTGGGAATTGAGTTTACCAAACGCGAACTGAGCGAAATCAACGTCATCATTAATATCGTTGCGCATCTGGTTCTCACGGGTGGTTTCTTTATCTGCACCAAACTGTTCTATCGCGAAACGTCATATTCCGTGAAAGAACAGCAGCAGATTGAAACCTTCTTCAAGAATATTGAAACCGAAGTGGTGGAAGACGATCAGCAGAGCGCGTTTGACCGCTTGCAACGCGAAAAAATCGGCTTTATTACCATGCTGATGAGCGGCGGAATGGTGCTGATGGTGCTGATTCCAAACCCGCTGTGGGGGCGATTATTGTTCCTGGGATGTGCCGCATCGATATTCCTCGTGGGGTATTTGCTACGCCTGAGTTGCCGCGTGGGGCAGAATTCCCCGCAGCAAGCGAAACATATGCTTTAACTCGCAAAAGCGCCTTTTCCCGGGCGCTTTTCTTTTGCTTAGCCCGAACGGGTTGGTATTATTTGTAATACTAAATGACAAATAGAGGTGATCCGATGTTTTCTGATTTACGGAATAAACGTGTATTAGTGACTGGCGCTTCGGCAGGCGTAGGTTTGGCAGCAGCAGAGGCATTTTTACGCTGCGGCGCAAAAGTGGGTATTAATGGCCGCCGCTCCGCGCAGGAGATGGAACCGCAGCTTGCCAGACTTCGCAGTTTAGGTGGCGAAGTTTGCTATTTCCCGGCTAATTTATCCCAGTCAGGTGCCTGTCAGCAATTGGTCAGCGCTTTTGTCGAACAATTTGGTGGCCTCGATGTGCTTATCAATAACGCGGGGGGATTAGGTGGGCGCGCAGGTCTTGAGAGCATCGACGATGACTTCTACGACCGCGTCATGGACTTGAACGCACGCTCGGCATTAATGATGACCAAATATGCGATTCCTCATCTGCGAGAATCGGCAAAAATCAGTGGTGAAACCGCCTCGGTAATCAGCACCGGTTCGATTGCAGGGCGTGAAGGTGGTGGCATTGGCGCAGGAATTTACGCGGCGTCAAAAGCCTGGTTGCACGACATTCATCGCAACTGGGTGAAAGAATTCACCAAAGATAATATTCGCTTCAACATTGTTTCGCCGGGCACCATTGATACCGCGTTCCATGAAGATAAACCGCAGGAACTGCGTGACAAGATTGCCGGGTCGATAGCGATGGGGCGTTTTGGGCGCAGTGAAGAGGTGGCTCCAAGCTTCCTGTTCTTTGCATCTCATACAATGAGCGGCTACATTACCGGCCAGATTTTAGATGTAAATGGCGGCCAGATGGCCCCTTAAAGGTATCCGTCATACTTCGGGTTGCAGCGGTGCTGACTGCAACTCGAATTATTTTGGCTACATGGTTTAGTGATACACTAATTTCCTTCCCTTTTTCAGGTATGACAAAAGCATGCAATTCACAACCATTGCTACTACGCAACGCGGTCTGGATGGACTTATTGCCAGCGACATCGCCCGCAAGATTCTTTCCGGGCAACTTTTGCCGGGGGATATTTTGCCCAGCGAAGTGGAGCTTTGCGAACAGCTCGGAGTGAGCCGTACGGCATTGCGTGAGGCGCTCAAACTTGTGTCATCGAAAGGGATGCTTGAATCTCGCCCGAAAGTGGGAACCCGTGTTCGCCCGCGTAATAACTGGAACATCCTTGATGTTCAGTTGCTCGAGTGGATGAACGGCATGGAAGGGACGCTGGAAATGTATCACCAGTTTCTCGAGTTCCGCCGCGTTATTGAGCCGCATGCAACACGCCTTGCCGCGTTGAATGCCACCAGCGAGCAGCGTATTGAGCTTTCTCGAGTGCATGAAGAAATGTGCGCCGTAGCGAAAGAGTTCGATCCCGATCGTTGGGTTGATGTGGATACGCGCTTCCACCGTGCTATTTTCCTGGCTTCGGGAAATTGCTTCTATGCCCCGTTTGGCAATGTGCTGACCACCGTGTTTAAGTGGTTTATCAGCCATTCGTCGAAAGAAGGCGGCATGTGTCTGGAAGACCATCACCGCATTTATCGCGCGATTATGATTGGCGACGGTGAAGCCGCCTATGATGCATCTTTAGCGTTGATGACGGCAAGCAAACACCGTCTATAAAGGCTGCACCGAAAACTGCCCAACACCAGGGCGGTTATCGACGATGATTTCCAGCGCTTCGCCTTGCACAAAATAGACCGCGACTTTGGTTTGGGCATTCTGTTCATGCTCCAGCACTTCGACACGTGTTACCTGCCCGCGCGCATTGCGTGAGGTTTCGCTGGCTTCATCAAAATAGCCGTGGCTTTCAATAGTGGTGGCAAATACCACGTTGTCGCCATGAGTACGCCATAACCAAGCAGGTTCAACACGTAAATTGAACTGCGGATCGCCAGCACCGGTCTGAGCAATAATCAGCTCGCCGCCCTGGGGCAACGCGCCCGTTGCGGTGTAAAAAGTATCGCCATCAAGCCAGGTCAGTTGCCCACTTTCACCTTCAGGAACCGGGCTGCGGGCGCAATCCCATAAATGCTGATAGCCGTGCCGATCGCCTAATGGCTGCCATGACCTCGAATAATTCATTGGTAGCGAGGTGTTGATCAGTTGTCCACGCCCGTGCAGGCAATAATCATATTGATGTTTATCGCTGCTGCTTAGACTGAAAAGATCGAGCACCAATGGCTTTTCGCACTGCGGCACATTGAGTAATAACACCGTGCGCTGCTGGCTGACGCCGGCCCAGTCATCGTGGCTGCGAGCGCTCATCCCCTGGCCGTGTGGATTATTGGTGATAAAGAAGTGCGTTTCACCGTGGTGCAACGCGGCCTGGTTTTTATCAAAATTATGCTGACAGCCTTCATCTACCACCACCGTGTTGTGGGCGACGGTTTGTTTACAGTAGCTATTGTTTTCGGGAATGTAGCGCCCGCCAAATTTTGATTCGATATTGACCCAGCGACCGAAACCGTAATCGCGTAAAAACTCGCGACCACGATTAAACAGGCTCAGGTGCAAGCCGTCGAAATGACCGTGGTTTAACGCCGAATGCATTCCGGCAATATTGCCGTGACCGCCCCAGTACAGCAGCGCCATATTGTCATCTTGCTGATTATCCCGCGCCCGCAACACGCCGATCGCCCCACGCTCACCGTCCTGGCCATCACGAACTAACTGGCTTGGCCATGGTAAAGATTGAGCTGGCGAATTTTCCAGATGTTTGCAAAGTGATAAAGCCCCGAGCCCTGGCCAGACGCATGACTGCCAGCGGGCCAACTCAGCCAGACGGGCATCCGCTCCGTAATGCTGCCAGCACAGGCTGACGGCGATAACGGCACCTTCATCGCGTAAGTCCATCGTTTTTGACGCGTCATTTAAAGCCGGAAGCGTACCGTCGGGGAAGGCCAGCGCAAACAAGGTGTAACAAGCGCGTTGAATAATACGATGGTTATATTCCCAGATATTCAGTTCAGGCTGGCGGCGGGAGATGGCTTCGGCGAGCAGCAGGAGAGGGCGCAGAGCAAAGCGCTGGTAATAAAGCCCTTCTATATAGTAACCGTCGCATGAAAATAGTTGGTTAAGCTGCGCGAAGAAGCCGCCAGTTTTACTATCTCGCGCCAGGCCATACAGCGAATCCAGCACCCATTCATCATCACCTAACACGTACCCGCAAATCGCGACTGCCGCGACCGACCACATCCCATGGTTATGCACAATATCGAAGGTTGCAGCGTGAGTATGCGTGGCGTCGTACGCCATCAGACGCAGCAAATTGCTTTCAATATGTTGGATTTGTTCAGCGGTAGATTCAGTTTTTACACAATGCCAGGCTTCAGCGGCATAGAGCAAAAACATATGTTCGTTAAGCGTCTGGTGGAATAAACGCCCTGGCGGATTGGTGTCGTGGCTAATGGCATCACCCAACTGCGGGTAGCGATCGGCATAGATGCAGAGAATCTGAATCACCCGTTCTTTGTACCGCGCATCCTGAGTAATGAGCCACATACGCCCCGCAAGATTCATCATCTGGTAATTCAGTTTGTGCTGTGTGTGTTCCGGCCCGCCGCCTTCCCCATGCCCGGGAACACACAGCGGTGCATTCAGCCATTGCTCAACTTGCTGCTGCTGGAGGCGCAAGGTTTCGCCCAGCAGAGTATTGCGCGTCAAATGTATACGTAGCGCTGCGGCATCGTCGTAATCAATAAATAGCGGGGACCAGGTGGACATAGCCTTCTCTCTGACACTTATTAGTATGACTATTTAAGTTTCGGGTACCGGGTTGTGTCCAGAATTAAAGTCGAAATGAGTCGAGAAGGTCACATAATTGTGTTTTTATTAGTCATACTAAACGGCCGGCTTTATCGATCCGGCCAGTTAAGATTTGCAGGGTTATTGCTTCGCTTTTGCCAGCTCTTTTACCAGTGGCAGCATCACTCGCACCACATCATGGCTGCGTTTCTCGATGCGCGTTGGTAGCCACTTATCCAGATACTGTTGGTTATCGATTAAGCCATTATGCCAACTGGTTCCATCCGGGAAGGCTTTGCTTTTCGCTCGTTGCTGATAACCATCTTTCTTGCCCAATGACCAGTTAGTTGCTTCAACAGAAAGCACGGGAATGCCGGCTTCATCAAACACATCGGCATCGTTACAACAACCGGTTCCTTTCGGATATTTGGCATTTAGTCCTGGATTAGTCGCGGCTTTAACATTTAACTGGCGCGCCAGTTTTAATGCACGATCGCGCGTCAGTTTACTGACCGTGGTTGGTGTTGATTTACCGCTATTGAAATAGAGTTTATCGCCGACAATCAGGTTATCGAGATTAATCACCAGCAATGTATTTTTCTTCTCGCTGGCCGACATGCGCTTAAGAACATCTTCCGCACCTAGTTTGCCAATTTCTTCACCACTGGTGGCGATAAAACGGATGCCATAGCGCGTTGGAATATCTTTCAGGCGCGTTGCAAGCTCAAGCATAACGCCCAGCCCTGAAGCATTGTCATCAACACCTTGCAGCGTTAAACCACCAAGATTGTTATTTACATCGTTATCACTGAGCGGTGAATAGGTATCGAGGTGCGCCATGATAATGATTTGCTGCGGCTCAATTCCTTCACGTGCGGCAATGACAGAGCTTGCACTAACGTTATGCCAGCTCTGATGACCATCTTTGGTGGTGTACAAATAACGAGTGTTAAAGCGGCGAATATCGCTTTGGTAACCAAGCTGGCTAAATTGCTGCTTGATGTAGTCTGCGGCCAGCATTTCCGAGGGGCTACCGGTCATGCGTCCTGGGAATACCGTAGCAATGTGGCGTGTTTGTTGACTGGCAATTTTGCCCATTGGCGTTGTGTTGGCAACTGCGGGCAAGGTACAGCAAATGCTTAACGCCAGGCTGGTTAGCGAGTGGCGCATTGCGGAAAACATAGTGGAGGTCCTTCAACCAGGAAAATTTTTTGCACGCATAGTATGAAACTGTGACGGACGTTACACAATTTCAATTGCTCTGAAAGCCACGTTAAATCGCTGGTTCAGCACATTTTGTTATTTGCTTTTCCATGGCGTTATTCCTTTGTGGAACTACTCATTCCAATTCGTAATTTCATTACAAATAATCCTCAGCCGTATAGTCCCCTAATGAATTTTTAAACGGAGGTTCTATGACCCTCCGTACTAAACCTCGGCTAAGGGAAGTTTATGGACCAGAAACGACTTACACACTTGCGGCAGTTGGAGGCGGAAAGCATCCATATCATCCGTGAGGTCGCCGCCGAATTTGCCAATCCGGTGATGATGTATTCCATCGGTAAAGACTCCTCGGTGATGTTGCATTTGGCCCGTAAAGCCTTCTACCCAGGCACGCTTCCTTTCCCGCTGCTGCACGTGGATACCGGCTGGAAATTCCGTGAGATGTACGACTTCCGTGACCGTACCGCGAAGAACTACGGTTTTGAGCTGTTAGTGCATAAAAACCCGGAAGGGGTGGCGATGGGCATCAACCCATTCGTGCATGGCAGCGCTAAACATACTGACATCATGAAAACTGAGGGTCTGAAGCAGGCGCTAAGTAAATACGGTTTTGATGCCGCTTTTGGTGGCGCGCGTCGTGACGAAGAAAAATCCCGTGCTAAAGAACGTATCTATTCGTTCCGTGACCGTTTCCATCGTTGGGACCCAAAAAACCAGCGTCCTGAACTGTGGCACAACTACAACGGCCAGATTAATAAAGGTGAGAGCATTCGCGTGTTCCCACTTTCAAACTGGACCGAATTGGATATCTGGCAGTACATCTTCCTGGAAAATATTGAAATCGTTCCGTTGTATCTGGCAGCACCGCGTCCTGTGCTGGAGCGCGATGGCATGTTGCTGATGGTTGACGATGACCGCATCGATTTACAGCCAGGTGAAGTGATTGAGCAGAAAATGGTGCGCTTCCGTACCCTCGGCTGCTGGCCACTGACCGGCGCCGTTGAATCCGAAGCGCAGACATTGCCGGAAATCATCGAAGAGATGCTGGTTTCGACCACCAGTGAACGTCAAGGGCGGGCAATTGACCGCGACCAGGCAGGCTCCATGGAGCTTAAAAAACGCCAGGGTTATTTCTAAGGAGCCGCCAGATGAACACCACTATTGCACAACAAATTGCTGATGAAGGCGGCGTTGAAGCCTATCTGCACGCACAACAAAATAAAAGCCTGCTGCGCTTTCTGACCTGCGGCAGTGTGGATGATGGTAAAAGTACGCTAATTGGTCGCTTGCTACATGACACGCGCCAGATTTATGAAGACCAACTTTCATCGTTGCACACCGACAGCAAACGCCACGGTACGCAGGGTGAGAAACTAGATCTGGCATTGCTGGTGGATGGTCTGCAAGCCGAGCGTGAGCAGGGCATTACTATCGATGTGGCTTACCGTTATTTCTCCACCGAAAAACGTAAATTCATTATTGCTGATACCCCGGGGCATGAGCAGTACACCCGCAATATGGCGACAGGTGCCTCGACTTGCGATCTGGCGATCTTATTGATCGATGCGCGTAAGAGCGTGTTGGATCAAACGCGCCGCCACAGTTTTATCTCCACGCTTTTGGGGATCAAGCATCTGGTCGTTGCGGTTAACAAAATGGATCTGGTGAGCTTTAGCGAAGAGACTTTCGAGCAGATCAAACAAGATTACCTGACCTTTGCCGAGCAGCTTCCTGCGGATCTGGATATTCGTTTTGTACCGCTTTCAGCACTGGAAGGTGACAACGTTGCCACGCAAAGTTCGAACATGCCGTGGTACACCGGCCCAACGCTGCTGGAGCTTCTGGAAACGGTTGAAGTGAAGCGTATCGTTGAGCAACAGCCGATGCGTTTCCCGGTTCAGTACGTGAACCGCCCAAATCTGGATTTCCGTGGTTATGCCGGAACCCTGGCATCGGGTATCGTGAAAGTTGGGCAACGCGTTAAAGTTCTGCCATCGGGCGTTGAGTCAGCCATTGCGCGAATCGTCACTTTTGATGGAGATTTGCAACAAGCTGCTGCGGGCGAAGCCATTACGCTGGTGCTCAAAGATGAAATTGATATCAGCCGTGGCGACCTGCTGGTTGATGCAAATGACACGCAGCCTGCGGTACAAACGGCGAAAGTCGATGTGGTGTGGATGGCTGAACAACCGCTGGTGCCGGGGCAAAGCTATGACATCAAAGTTGCCGGCAAGAAAACCCGTGCCCGTGTCGACAACATTCACTACCAGGTCGAAATTAACAGCCTGACACAGCGTCTGGTGGAAAGCCTGCCGCTGAACGGTATTGGCCTGGTCGACTTAACCTTTGATGAACCGCTGGTGTTGGATAAGTACCAGGAAAACCCGGTCACTGGCGGGTTGATTTTCATCGACCGTCTGACCAACGTGACGGTTGGCGCTGGCATGGTGCGTGAGCCGCAAGAAGAGGTGTATCAGGAGCCGTCAGCGTTTAGCGCGTTTGAGCTGGAATTGAATGCGCTGGTGCGTCGCCACTTCCCACACTGGGGTGCACGCGATTTGCTGGGAGGCAAATAATGGCTGAGCACGACGAAAACGTCGTCTGGCACGCCCATCCGGTCACGGTTGAGCAGCGTGAAAAACTACACCAGAACCGGGGCGCGGTGCTGTGGTTTACCGGGCTTTCGGGCTCGGGTAAATCCACCGTCGCTGGTGCCCTGGAAGAAGCGCTGCATAAACTTGGCGTGAGCACTTACTTGCTTGATGGCGACAATGTGCGTCACGGTTTGTGTAGCGATTTGGGTTTTAGCGATGCCGATCGTAAAGAAAACATTCGTCGTGTTGGCGAAGTCGCCAATTTAATGGTCGATGCCGGGCTGGTGGTGCTAACCGCATTTATTTCGCCACATCGTGCGGAACGGCAAATGGTGCGCGACCGTGTTGGAGAAGGGCGGTTTATCGAAGTGTTTGTTGATACTCCACTTTCTATCTGCGAAGCGCGCGATCCGAAAGGTTTATACAAAAAAGCTCGTGCGGGCGAGCTGCGTAACTTCACCGGAATTGACTCAGTCTATGAAGCACCAGTGAATCCGGAAATACACTTAGACGGCGAACAATTAGTAACAAATTTGATAGCCCAATTATTAGACCTGTTGCGTCGTGACGTTATTATCAAAACCTGAGAGATAACCAGTCGCGTTATGCGACTGGATTACAGGGTTTACGGATTCGTTATGCGCAATGGCACTAACATGGCAATTACATCGGCTGAAGCAAGCCCTGGTACCGAAGAGACGACCTGGTCATTGGCCGGCGCGTTCATCGGTTTTTTGTCATGGCTATTGGCGCTGGGTATTCCTTTCCTGATTTATGGCCCTAACACGCTGTTTTTCTTCCTCTATACCTGGCCATTTTTCCTCGCTTTACTTCCTGTAGCGGTCGTCGTGGGAATTGCGCTGCACTCCCTTCTACGAGGCCGTTTGATCTTTAGCTGCATTGCTACGGTGCTTGCCGTAACGCTGATGTTTGGCATCCTTTTCTTATGGCTGATGGGTTAATCTTAAAATATTCGCCAAACCGTAACAGACTATTTATCGCTGCATGTCCGCTAACTCACCTGCAAACGCGCATGTTGGCGCTTTCTGTGATAAATTCTGCCGCAAATACGAAGGGCCACCTTGTGCCCAGAGCGAAGCTCGATAAAATTTTGTGCGATGATTGTGCCGTTTTTCAGGGGGCAGGATGGGTAAACTAACGCTGCTATTGCTGGCCTTGTTGGTCTGGCTGCAGTATTCGCTGTGGTTTGGAAAAAACGGCGTACATGACTACACGCGAGTAGATGACGACGTTACTGCGCAGCAGGCGACGAACGCTAAACTCAAAGCGCGTAACGATCAGCTGTTTGCGGAAATTGACGATCTTAATGGCGGGCAGGAAGCCATTGAAGAACGTGCACGTAATGAATTAAGCATGACCAAGCCGGGTGAAACTTTCTACCGCCTGGTACCCGATAGCTCTAAGCGCTTAACTAACAGTGCCGGGCAGAACAATCGATAATCAAGCGTAAGTGAATCTACATGGCAGACTCCTCCCCGGACGTAATTGCCGTGGTGCCGGCAGCAGGTATCGGCAGCCGCATGCAAACGGAATGTCCTAAGCAATATCTAAAAATCGGCGATAAAACTATTCTTGAACACGCAGTGGCGAGCCTGATGGCTCATCCACGCGTGGCTCATGTCGTTATCGCCATTAGCCCAACCGATAGCTGGTTTGCCTCTTTGCCCCTTGCCTCTAACCCAAATATCACCGTGATAAACGGCGGCGCACAGCGTGCTGACTCGGTGCTTGCCGGGCTGAACGTGGTGAAAAATGCGCAATGGGTTCTGGTGCATGATGCGGCACGCCCTTGCCTGCATCAGGATGATTTAGCCCGTTTGCTGGATATCACTGAGACGAGCAAAATTGGCGGTATTCTGGCAGCTCCGGTACGTGACACGATGAAACGTGGCGAACCGGGTAAAGTGCAGATTGCGCATACTGTCGATCGTGAAGACCTTTGGCACGCTTTAACACCTCAGTTGTTCCCTCTGGAATTACTGCGTAGCTGCTTGCAGCGCGCACTCGATGAGCATGCCTCGATTACTGATGAAGCCTCGGCTCTGGAGTATTGTGGCTTCCATCCCGAATTAATTAGCGCCCGCGCCGATAATATAAAAGTGACTCGTCCTGAAGACCTGGCGTTGGCGGAGTTTTACCTCACGCGGTTAACCCAAACGGAGAATAAATAATGCGTATTGGACATGGTTTTGATGTACACGCTTTTGGTGGCCCAGGGCCCATTATCATTGGCGGCGTACGTGTGCCTTTCGAACAGGGGTTGCTTGCTCACTCGGATGGCGATGTCGCTCTGCACGCATTAACCGATGCTTTGTTAGGGGCTGCCGCAATGGGCGATATCGGCAAATTATTCCCGGATACAGACCCGTCGTTTAAAGGTGCAGACAGCCGTGAGTTGTTGCGCGAAGCCTGGCGTCGTATTCAGGCGAAGGGCTACACATTAGGTAACGTCGATGTGACGATTATTGCCCAAGCTCCAAAAATGGCTCCGCACATCCCACAGATGCGCGTGTTTATTGCCGAAGATCTCGGCTGCCATATGGACGATGTGAACGTAAAAGCGACCACCACTGAGAAGCTCGGTTTTACAGGCCGTGGTGAAGGCATTGCCTGCGAAGCGGTCGCATTGCTGCATAAGGCGCGCAAATAATGGATATGCAGAATCTGACCTGGTTGCACGGCAAACCACAAGGCACCGGGTTAATCAAAGCCAGTCCAGAGGACTTCGTGGTTATCGAAGACCTGGGTTTTGGGCCGGATGGTGACGGTGAGCAACTACTGTTACGCATCCTGAAAAATGGCTGCAACACCCGTTTTGTTGCTGACGCGCTGGCGAAATATCTGAAGGTTCCAGCCCGCGAAGTGAGCTTTGCCGGGCAGAAAGACAAGCATGCAGTAACCGAACAGTGGTTCTGTGTACGCCTTCCTGGCAAAGAAATGCCGGATATGAGCGGGTTTGAGCTTGAAGGCTGTCAGGTGCTGGAATATGCCCGTCACCGCCGTAAATTGCGCCTCGGTGCTTTGCAGGGGAATCGTTTTACGCTGGTGCTGCGTGAAGTGAGTGACCGTGCTGATATTGAGCAGCGTTTGAATACAATTTTGCATCGTGGAGTGCCGAATTATTTCGGTAGCCAGCGTTTTGGTATTGCAGGTAATAACCTGCACCAGGCTGTGCGCTGGGCGCAAACCAATGCACCTATCCGCGATCGTAATAAGCGCAGTTTTTATCTGTCCGCTGCTCGTAGCGCCATGTTTAACCAGATCGTCAGCGAAAGGCTGAAAAAGTCTGATTTCAACCAGGTTATCGATGGTGATGCGCTGCAACTTGCCGGGCGCGGAAGCTGGTTTGTTGCCACGCAGGAAGAGCTTCCTGAGCTGCAAAACCGTGTCGATAGCGGTGAATTATTGATTACTGCACCGCTACCGGGTGACGGTTCCTGGGGCACGCAAAACGCCGCGCTGGAGTTTGAACAGAGTTGTGTTGCTGGGGAAACGGATTTGCAGGGGTTGCTGGTGCGTGAGCGTGTCGAAGCGGCTCGCCGCGCCATGCTGTTGATGCCCAAAGAGTTGAGCTGGAGCTGGTGGGATGACATCACCGTTGAGCTGAATTTCTGGCTGCCAGCCGGCAGTTTTGCAACCAGCGTGGTGCGTGAATTAATGAACGCACCGGGTAATTACGCGGATATTGCAGAGTAAGGTAGAACTCATTCATAGCGGGTAATGACATTACCCGCTTTTTTTTGTTTTAAATTCCACATTGATTTTTTCTCTGACAGTCCCTCAACCTCTTGTTTTCGGCGCAATCCTCAGACCACAGCAGGTGATTTAGTCAACATTGGATTGTATAGTAGCCCCTGGACAGGACTTTGTGGTGAATGTTACAAAAACTGCAACAATTTCATTACGGGTGCACTAAAATCAGCAGAATGGGATAAAACAACAGGTTGGACCGTTTTTGACGGGTAAAACATCCCAGAGCGTTGAGATGCCTGGAGCCAACATGTGGTTTTATCCTTTTCATATAAAAGAAGCTTTAAATTTAATATGAGAATACTTTTGAGTAACGATGACGGGGTCAACGCGCCGGGCATTCAAGTTTTGGCGACCCGACTAAGGGAATTTGCTGACGTGCAGGTGGTAGCCCCCGACCGTAATCGCAGTGGGGCATCAAACTCACTGACGCTCGAATCTTCATTGCGTACTTTCACTCTCGCAAACGGCGATATTTCTGTGCAGATGGGCACGCCGACTGACTGCGTTTATCTTGGCGTGAATGCATTGATGCGCCCGGCTCCTGATGTGGTGGTTTCCGGGATTAACGCTGGCCCAAATCTGGGTGATGACGTTATCTATTCAGGCACAGTTGCGGCGGCGATGGAAGGGCGACACTTAGGTATTCCGGCGCTGGCTGTTTCTCTTAATGGCCATGAGCATTATGAAACTGCCGCAGCGGTAACATGTACGATTCTGCGAGCGCTGATGCGCGAGCCGCTGCGAACAGGGCGCATTTTAAATATTAACGTGCCTGATTTGCCACTTGATCAAATCAAAGGTATTCGTGTCACCCGCTGTGGTAGCCGTCATCCTTCCGATAAAGTGATTCCGCAAGAAGATCCTCGCGGTAATACTCTGTATTGGATTGGGCCTCCGGGCGACAAATTTGATGCTGGCCCGGATACCGATTTTGCCGCTGTTGATGAAGGTTATGTGTCGGTTACGCCGTTGCATGTTGACTTAACCGCCCACAGTGCTCGTGAGGTGGTTAGCCACTGGTTGAGCAAGTCAGGAGTGGATGAGCAATGGTAAGCAAACGCGTACAAACCCTTCTCGAACAGCTACGCAATCAAGGTATCAAGGACGAAAAAGTTCTTGATGCAATTGCGCAGGTGCCTCGGGAAAAATTTGTCGACGAAGCGTTTGAGCACAAAGCCTGGGAAAATACTGCATTACCCATTGGCTCAGGCCAAACCATTTCGCAGCCTTATATGGTTGCAAGAATGACCGAGTTACTTGAACTGACTCCTGAGAGCCGTGTGCTGGAGATCGGTACGGGTTCCGGGTATCAAACTGCCATTCTGGCGCACCTGGTGCATCATGTTTGTTCAGTTGAACGCATTAAAGGCCTGCAATGGCACGCAAGGCGACGTTTAAAACAACTCGATCTGCACAATATCTCAACCCGTCACGGTGATGGTTGGCAGGGCTGGCATGCGCGCAGTCCATTTGACGCTATTATTGTTACGGCAGCACCGCCGGAGATTCCCAGCGAACTCTTAGCACAGCTGGATGAAGGCGGAATTTTAGTTCTCCCTGTAGGCGAAGATCGGCAGTTTCTTAAACGTATTCGTCGCCAGAGTGGGGAATTTGTCATTGATACGGTAGAAGCCGTTCGTTTTGTGCCCTTAGTGAAGGGCGAGCTGGCATAACCCGGAAATATCTTGTTTTTTTCTAAGGGTTTTGGCGTAACGTAACGCGCATAAGATAGTGATGCCTGGCCGTCAGCGCCAGTTCTGCCGTATTTTCATAAGCATATGATTGTTTTTCTTGGGGGATAAATGAGCGCGGGAAGCCCAACTTTTACTTTACGCCGTATTGCAGCGTTGTCGCTGGTTAGCCTTTGGTTAGCTGGCTGTACCAGCAATAACAGCCAGGCGCCTATTAGTTCTGTAGGTGGTAGCAGCAATGCCGGTAGTAGTTCATCCGGTGGAATGCTGATTACCCAGCCACCGAAAATGTCCACCCAAAGCCAGACTTCGCAAATTCAGCCTGTACAACAGCAGCCAGTAATTCAACCGATGCAAACACAGTCACAGACCGTTGTTTCAACGCCAGTTCAAACTGAAAACGGCCGTATCGTTTATAACCGCAAGTATGGGAACATTCCGAAAGGCAGCTATGCCGGCGGCAGCACTTATACCGTTAAACGCGGCGACACTCTTTTCTATATTGCATGGATTACCGGGAACGATTTTCGTGACTTAGCCCAGCGCAACAATGTCCCGGCCCCGTACGGCTTAGAAGTAGGTCAGACCCTGCAAGTGGGCAGCTCTTCTGGGACGCCAATCACTGGCGGAAATGCGGTCACAACGGCTGATGCCAGCGCGCAAGGCGTCGCTCCGCCACCTGTGCAAAATACCACCGCGGTGGTTGCTTCTAAACCTGTAATTACGTATTCTGAGGATTCAGGTGAACAGAGTGCTAACAAAATGTTGCCGAATAATAAAGGTACTGCGACTGTCGTCACAGCACCGGTTACGGCACCTGTGGTTAGCTCTACGACTACTGTACCAACTGCCAGCAGCACGTCCGATAGCGCGCCAATTTCAACCTGGCGCTGGCCGACTGAAGGCAAGGTTATTGAGAACTTCTCTGCTACTGAAGGTGGCAATAAAGGGATCGATATCGCAGGCAGCAAAGGCCAGGCTGTTGTTGCTACCGCCTCCGGGCGAGTGGTGTATGCCGGTAACGCGCTGCGTGGTTACGGTAATCTAATCATCATTAAACACAACGATGATTACCTGAGTGCCTACGCCCATAACGATACAATGCTGGTCCGGGAACAACAAGAAATCACGGCGGGGCAGAAGATAGCTACCATGGGTAGCACCGGAACCAGTTCAACACGTTTACATTTTGAAATTCGTTACAAGGGGAAATCCGTCAACCCGCTGCGTTATTTACCGCAGCGATAAGCCGGCAAAGTACTTTTAAATGCACATAGGAATTTAGGCGGTATCAAGGCGGCAACTGAGTGAATCCCAGTGAGCTTACTTTAGTAAGTGACTGGGGTGAATGAAGGCAGTCAACGCGGAGATCGGTTAAAGGACGAAGTGCAAAGGTATTTTGCCCAGGGATCACGGGTAGGAGCCACCTTATGAGTCAGAATACGCTGAAAGTTAACGAGTTAAATGAAGACGCGGAATATGATGAGAATGGAGTTGAGGTCTTTGACGAAAAAGCCCTCGTAGAAGAGGAACCCAGTGATAACGACATAGCCGAAGAGGAGTTGTTGTCACAAGGTGCCACTCAGCGTGTGCTTGACGCAACTCAGCTTTATCTTGGGGAGATTGGTTATTCCCCATTATTAACAGCCGAAGAAGAGGTGTATTTTGCCCGCCGCGCACTGCGTGGTGATATCGCTTCTCGTCGACGCATGATCGAAAGTAACTTGCGTCTGGTGGTTAAGATTGCCCGTCGTTATAGCAATCGTGGTCTGGCTTTGCTGGACTTGATTGAAGAGGGGAATCTGGGGCTGATCCGTGCTGTTGAGAAGTTTGACCCAGAGCGTGGGTTCCGTTTCTCAACATACGCAACATGGTGGATTCGTCAGACCATCGAACGGGCAATCATGAACCAAACCCGTACGATTCGTTTGCCGATTCATATCGTGAAAGAGCTGAACGTTTATCTGCGTACTGCTCGTGAGCTTTCCCACAAACTCGACCATGAGCCGAGTGCGGAAGAGATTGCTGAGCAACTGGATAAACCTGTTGATGATGTCAGCCGCATGCTGCGTCTCAACGAGCGTATTACTTCAGTAGACACCCCGTTGGGTGGTGACTCTGAAAAAGCGCTGCTGGACATTCTGGCTGACGAGAAAGACAACGGTCCGGAAGACACCACGCAAGACGATGATATGAAGCAGAGCATCGTGAAGTGGTTGTTTGAACTGAACGCGAAACAGCGTGAAGTACTGGCTCGTCGTTTTGGCCTGTTAGGCTATGAAGCTGCAACACTGGAAGATGTTGGCCGTGAAATTGGTCTGACTCGTGAACGTGTTCGCCAGATTCAGGTAGAAGGTTTACGTCGTCTGCGCGAGATTTTGCAGACGCAAGGGCTTAATATCGAAGCGTTGTTCCGCGAATAATCGACTCTTCAAGTAAAAAGCGGTGACTAAGGTCACCGCTTTTTTTATGGTTTTTTCAGCGCGGATGACGCCTGCAACTGCTATCCCGTAGGTCGGATTAGCATAGCGACATCCGACATTTCTACACCAAACTCTTCAAACGATAAATCCACTCCAGCGCCTGGCGTGGTGACAGCGAATCCGGATCTAACGCTTCCAGAGCCTCAATCGCAGGCGACGTTTCTTCAGCGACCGACAGCAACGACATCTGCGTACCATCAACCTGTGTGGCTGCGGTATTGTTAGAAATCGTCTCCAGCTCACGTAGTTTTTGACGTGCTCGTTTAATCACATCTTTTGGCACGCCTGCAAGCGCGGCAACGGCCAGGCCATAACTTTTGCTCGCCGCGCCATCTTGCACGCTGTGCATAAAGGCGATGGTGTCACCGTGTTCGATAGCATCAAGATGAACGTTCGCCACACCCTCCATTTTCTCAGGCAGCGTAGTCAGCTCAAAATAGTGCGTTGCAAACAGGGTCAGTGCTTTGATGCGATTAGCCAGGCTTTCGGCACACGCCCAGGCTAATGACAAACCATCGTATGTGGAAGTCCCGCGACCAATTTCATCCATTAGTACCAGGCTGTTCTCGGTGGCGTTATGCAGAATATTTGCCGTCTCGGTCATCTCCACCATAAAGGTTGAACGCCCGGAAGCCAGATCGTCAGCCGCCCCTACGCGGGTGAAAATACGGTCGATTGGCCCAATCTCTGCCTGCTGTGCAGGAACAAAACTACCGATGTAGGCAAGCAGCACGATCAACGCCGATTGGCGCATGTAGGTGCTTTTACCCCCCATGTTAGGGCCAGTGATAATCAACATGCGGCGTTGAGGTGCAAGACTTAGCGGGTTGGCAATAAACGGTTCGCTAAGAACTTGCTCAACGACTGGATGACGACCATCAACAACTTTAATCCCCGGTTTATCAGTCAGTTGCGGACAGGTGTAATTCAGGCTGTAAGCGCGCTCAGCAAGGTTAACCAGCACATCCAGTTCCGCCAAAGCAGTAGCACTTTGCTGCAACGCTTCAAGATGTGGCAACAGCGTATCGAACAACTGATCGTAGAGCTGTTTTTCCAGTGCAAGAGCTTTGCCTTTTGATGTAAGAACTTTGTCTTCGTACTCTTTAAGCTCAGGAATAATATAGCGTTCGGCATTTTTCAGCGTCTGACGGCGCACGTAATGAATCGGCGCGTGGTGACTCTGGCTGCGGCTAATCTGGATGTAATAACCATGCACACCGTTAAAACCGACTTTCAGCGTATCCAGACCAAGCTTTTCACGCTCGCGGATTTCCAGCCTATCAAGATAATCCGTTGCGCCATCAGCCAGCGCACGCCACTCGTCTAACTCTTCGTGAAAACCCGGTGCAATCACACCGCCATCGCGCACCAGCACGGGCGGCGATTCCACTACAGCGCGTTCAAGTAATTCACGCAGTTCAGTGAATTCACCCATATTTTCACGCAGTGTCTGCACATACTCTGTTGGTACATCGGCCAGCATTTCACGCAATTGAGGTAGTTGTTGGAAAGCGTGGCGCATACGCGCTAAATCGCGTGGGCGCGCTGTGCGTAATGCCAGACGAGCCAGAATACGTTCCAGGTCGCCAACCTGACGCAGCACCGGCTGGATTTCAGCGGTACGCTCTTGTAAGGCTGCAATGGTCTGCTGGCGTTTTTGCAGCACGTCGATATTGCGAATCGGCATATGCAGCCAGCGTTTCAGCATGCGGCTACCCATCGGAGTCACGGTGCAGTCCAACACTGAGGCGAGCGTATTTTCAAAGCCACCAGACAGGTTTTGGGTTATCTCCAGATTACGGCGCGTTGCCGCATCCATAATGATGCTGTCTTGCTGGCGGTCCATGGTGACGGAGCGAATATGCGGCAGGGAAGTGCGCTGCGTATCTTTAACGTACTGTAACAAGCAGCCTGCGGCACACAATGCGTGATGGGCATTTTCAACGCCAAAGCCAATCAGGTCGCGGGTACCAAATTGCATATTCAACTGTTGGCGTGCGGTGGATATTTCAAACTCCCACAGCGGGCGACGCCGCAAGCCACGGCGGCCTTCAATCAAACGTGTCTGGGCAAAATCTTCCGCATACAGCAGTTCAGCAGGATTGGTGCGCTGGAGTTCGGCAGCCATTGTTTCGATATCTTCAGGCTCTGACAGACGAAAACGCCCGGAGCTGATATCGAGTGTGGCATAACCAAAACCCTTCCCGTCTTGCCAGATTGCCGCCAGCAGGTTGTCCTGGCGCTCTTGCAGCAGGGCTTCATCGCTGATAGTGCCTGGCGTAACGATACGCACTACTTTGCGCTCCACCGGACCTTTACTGGTGGCGGGGTCACCAATCTGTTCGCAAATGGCGGCAGATTCACCCAGATTAACAAGCTTAGCTAAATAGTTTTCGATGGCGTGATGTGGAACACCCGCCATTGGAATCGGTTCGCCTGCGGATGCACCACGTTTAGTCAGCGAGATATCGAGCAGTTGCGACGCACGTTTTGCATCGTCATAAAACAACTCGTAAAAGTCGCCCATGCGATAGAACAACAGGATCTCAGGATGCTGAGCTTTCAGGCGCAGGTACTGCTGCATCATCGGGGTGTGGTGGTCGAGGTTTTCAGTAGTAGTCATTTGATTTTATTAACCAACTTCACGATAAAATGAAGAAACGATCCAGAGTGTTCTGGTCAGGATCGAGAATGGGGCAAAGCGTATCACAATGGGGGAGGGGGTTAACATCTTATCGAAAAGGTTACGAGCCGGATCGAAAACTCGGGTTTATATCATCCCCGCCTGGTGGAAATCGTGCAGGTTAATCGCGCCAACCAGTTGACCGGTTTCATCGACCACAGGTGCCGCACTAATACGTTTATTCATGAGTGTTTCTTTGGCTTCAGCCGCTCGCGTTTCGGTCTGGAGTACGGAACATTGAGTGGTCATTGCATCGCAAATACCCGCTTCAAGTTTGCCGCCCCCCACCAGCCAACGGCGTAGATCGCCATCGGTGAATACGCCCACAACCTGATGATGCGTATTGGTCACGCACACCAGGCCCAACCCTGTGCGGCTCAGGTGATGTACGCGGTTTAACAGGCGCACCCCTAAAGCCCCAGCAGGATGGGAGCGAGTTCATTAAAGCCTCGTTCCTGCATAACGGCCATGGCAAGTGCGTCACCCATCATGAGGGTATTCACCGCGCTTGATGTGAGGATTACCACGCAGTGCGGCGCACTCATGGATACAAGATCTATTAGAGGCTTAATCTGATAATTTTGGTATACTGTTTGAACGATGTTTTTAGCCCAGATTCTGCTTTTCAGGAGTAATGATGAGTAACAACAAAAAAACTCAGGCAAGCTACGCTAAGCCATCTCGCGCTGACATCGTTCGCTCGGTAGCAACATCTACGGCTGTTGAAACAGGGCAGTCCTCCGAGAAGATCGAAGCTTCCCTTGAAGCGACGCGCAAAAAGTTCGCTCATTTACGTCTTGCGGTTTAACCCTTTCTTAATGCTTCTCTTACCCAGTGTCTCATCGGCTCGTAGTCCATTGATATGCCTGCATGGATAGCCGAGATATACTGGGTTTTGTTTTGCTCCCAGCTTTGATAATCCAGCGGTTTGTATCCTCCCTGAACGGCCATCACGTCGGCTAGCAGTCGCGACAGGCGCCCGTTTCCCTCTCTGAATGGATGGATAAGTATCAGCTCGACATGGGTGATGGCGAGGGCGGTGATGAGCTGTTCTTCGTCCATGCCGCTACACGGCGTGTATTGAGCCAGATACTTCGTGTTGAACTCGTTCAGCAGTTTTGGCAACTGTGCTGAGGGGGCAAACATAAAACCGCCCTTGCTGATATTGACCGCTCTTTCTTGTCCAGCCCACTCGTAGATGTTACCTAACCAGCGGCGATGCCAGCTTTTTAGCATGGTTACGCTGAGCTGTCCTTCCGGGAATTGTTCTTCAAAAACGGACTGGTAGAGTTGTTCTAACAGGACAAGTTCGGCCTCATCCATCTCATCAGAAGAAGCGATACCCAGTTTATTAGCCAAAACCTGCTCACCAGAGTCTTTCTCATACTGGCCTTCGCGACTGGATACATGGTATCGGCTCATGGAGATGCCCTGTGTTATTAGAAGGATCGAAAACTCGGGTTTATATCATCCCCGCCTGGTGGAAATCGTGCAGGTTAATCGCGCCAACCAGTTGACCGGTTTCATCGACCACAGGTGCCGCACTAATACGTTTATTCATGAGTGTTTCTTTGGCTTCAGCCGCTCGCGTTTCGGTCTGGAGTACGGAACATTGAGTGGTCATTGCATCGCAAATGCCCGCTTCAAGTTTGCCGCCCCCCACCAGCCAACGGCGTAGATCGCCATCGGTGAACACCCCCACAACCTGATGATGCGTATTGGTCACGCACACCAGGCCCAGCCCTGTGCGGCTCAGTTCGAGTAAGGCATCCATGACTGTTGCTGTGTCCGCGACGGCTGGAAGCTGATCCCCTGTGCGCATCAGGTGATGCACGCGGTTTAACAGGCGCGCCCCTAAAGCCCCAGCAGGATGGGAGCGAGCAAAGTCTTCTTCATTAAAGCCTCGTTCCTGCATAACGGCCATGGCAAGTGCGTCACCCATCATGAGGGTATTCACCGCGCTTGATGTGGGGGCGAGGCGCATAGGGCAGGCTTCGCGTTCAACAGAGATATCGAGTATCGCCAGCGCAGCGTTGGCGAGCGGGGAGTCGGGTTTACCCGTAATGGCAATCAAGGTGACGGCTTTTTCCTGGAGGCGCGGGATGATTAAGTCCAGTTCTTTGGCCGTGCCAGAATAGGAGATAAACAGCATGATATCGCGGCTCTCAATCATCCCTAAATCGCCATGAAGGGCTTCCGCAGGATGTACGAAGAAAGCAGGGGTGCCGGTGCTGGCAAGCGTTGCGGCAATTTTCTTACCAATATGCCCTGATTTACCCATCCCTGAAACAATCACTTTGCCTTCACAGGCAAGCATTGCTCGGGCGGCACTCACGAAGTGTTCGCCCAGCCTGTCTGATAAACGGCTGGCTTCATACAGTTCTAATTCCAGCGTTTCGCGCGCGATACGTACCATGCGTTCAGTCATGTTTTTCCTCGGTAATAATCACGTTGATTCCCTTTTCCTGTAACGCCGTCAAAAATGCCTCGCTGATGCCGCTGTCGGTAATAATGGTGTGGACGCTGTCCAGCCCACACACAATGTTCGGACTCTTGCGACCAAATTTAGATGAGTCAGCCATGAGGATCACCTGACGCGCTGCATTGCACATCGCTTTACTGACGGTATAAACCTCATTAAATGTGGTGACGCCGGCATTGAGATCGATGCCATCGGTGCCCATAAACAGTTTATCGAAGCTGAATTGTTCAAACGCGGTTTCGGCCAGTTGACCATGAAAAGAGGCTGATTTTTTACGGAAGGTGCCACCCGGCATCAGGATAGTTTGCTCGTTATCGAGTTCTGACAGCGCATTAACAATATGAAGGCTGTTGGTCATGACGGTGATGTTATTAAAGCGCTGTAAGAGCGGAACCATTTGCAGCACCGTGCTCCCGGCATCAAGAATAATCGAGTCACCATCGTGGATGAATGTCACCGCCACATCTGCGATTTGTTGTTTTTTATGGGTGTTAATTAACGTCTTGTGGTCGATAGGCGGATCGGGTTCATCCTTGCTGAGTACTACGCCGCCATAGGTACGGATAACCGTCCCGGTATTTTCCAATAGCACCAAATCTTTGCGGATAGTGGTGCCCGTGGTGGCAAAATATTGCGCGAGATCGTCAACGGAACTTTTTCCTTGTTTTTGCAGATACTCCAGGATTGCGGCCTGTCGCTGGCGTGGTTTCATAAGCTCTTATTACCTTGCGCTAATTTTTAGTTTGATAATTTCGCAAGCAATAAGCGTTCGAAACGAAATTATCCATGTTTCACTTTAATCGCTAATGATAGAGCATTCTGACAGTTCCGATCATGGGGGAAGATCACATCAGGTTGTAATTCCTTTCGGTTCATCCCGTGTATTTGTGACAAAGGTAAGGGCCTGGCAAAAATAGTGATGCCTTTCATCATTAAACTGTCGCAGATATTTTGGTGTTCATCGAATGCCAGCGCAATCACCACGCGGGGCCTGAAGCGCGCCCCCGAGCGCCCAATACCCACGGCTCCTTTCTGGCATAGCTTTTCAAACGAGCGATTGAAATGGCGTATTTGCCAGCCGCCCAGAACAAGTTGACTCAGCCAGGCGATAACTGCGACGGCAATAAGTGCATTGGTCATTTTTCTCTCTCTGACGAGGTGGATAGCGCGTATGCTGCCATACGGCTATCCAGCCGTGGTGTTAAAACATCAATGGTTAAAACATCAACGGTTAAAACATCACCTGTCCGCCGGTAATGTTGATGGATTGACCGGTGCAGTACGATGCTTTTTCGCTGGCATAAAACAGCAGAGTATTCAGCACATCCTGATAGTCGCACCCGCGCTTGAGCGGGACTTTATCAATGTAATACTGCTCGACCTCATCTGCCGCAATGCCCAGTTTCTCGGCATATTGCGGCAGTAATGACTGAAACATTGGCGATTTCAACAGGTTGCCGAGCATCAGGGCATGAACGGTAATGCCATATTCCGCTAAATCTAGCGCCAGAGATTGTGTCAGCCCTACGCCGCCAAATTTTGCTGCGCTGTAACCGGAGTTATGCTTACTGCCCACTTTCCCGGATTTTGAATTGATTTGGATGATGCGGCCATGGATACAATCGCGAATCATCAGGGCTGAAAACGCTTTGGCACACAGAAAATAGCCCACCAGATTGACTTGCAACGAGCGGTCAAAATCACCCAGCGCGAAATCACCAATAAACGCGGCTTTGGCAATCCCGGCGCTATACACCAATAAATTAACCTGGCCAAAAATCTCATCTACCCCGTTTGCCAGCGCGGTTACGCTCTGTTCGCTGGTGGCATCAGCACCAAATCCCCAGGCCATACCGGTACCGTACTGGTCGTTAATTTCTTGAGCGACACGGGCAGCTTTTTCGCTTTGGATATCCACTACGGCAATTTTGTAACCTTCCTTCGCAAGCCCATGGGCGAGAAATGCTCCGAGGGTTTGTCCTCCGCCAATGACAACGGCAACTTGGTTCATGTTCTACTCCTTTAATGTATTTAAGCTAAAAACTTCAACTGGCAGCCGGTTTCAATATTCTGGGGTAGCGGTCCGTTAACATGGACGTTTCCCGGGTATTCGGCGCGTGCTTCGCCGTCGAAACGCAGGGTGATATGCCCCAGTTCCTGTAAGTTCTGCTGGGCGACATCGCCAACAGCGGTGACATCGTAATGCTGCCCATTGAGTTCAAAACTGATGCCGGGTTCAAGCGTGCCGTTCAATGCGCCGTGGCAGTGAATAAAACAGAAGTCCTGAATATCGGCGGGAGCGCCTTCCCGAAACGTGATCAGCATGTTGTCCTCCAGCGCGTCGCGAGCTGACTGGCCGATGAACGTGATGGTCGTTTGATAGATAGTTCGCATAACTCACCCTATTGATAGATAAAGCCGGAGACTAACCAGGCGATGAGGACGGTCGGCGCGCCCGTTAAAAAGCGGCCGACTAATACCGATGGCACGCCGACACGCACCGTATCCTGCCGGGCTTCAGCCAGAGACAGACCCACCGGAATGAAGTCACAGGCTGCTTGCGCGTTGATGGCAAACAGCGCGGGCAGCGCCAGATGAGGGGGAATATGGCCGAGGCCAATTTGTACGCCAATCAATACCCCAATCACCTGTGCGATGACCGCCCCCGGGCCAAGGAAAGGTGAGAGCAGCGGAAACGAACAAATGAGCGCCAGGGTTATCAGCCCGATGGGGTTGTTGGCCAGCGGAGCCAGGCCGTGAGCAATCCAGTCGCCTAATCCTGAGGCCATGATGATGCCGATAAGCGCCGAGACAAACGCCATAAACGGCAGGATGGTTTTTAACACGGTATCGATGGTGTCGCGCCCGGCCTGAAACAGCACCGCCACAGCCGAGCCCATACCCATGCCGACTTTTGCCAGCAAACCATCGCTTTGTTCGGTTATTTTTTTACGGGTGTCGTAGTCACGAACCGGCGCTTTCGCGACGGGCTGCGTTTCATCAGCCTCCCAAGTGATGTTTTCTTCTCGCACACCAGAAACATAAATATCTTCAACGATATACTGCGCCATTGGCCCGGATTTTCCGGTGGCATGAATATTGATGGTGGGTATGCGGCGTTTCGGGTACAGCCCGCAGCGCAATGTTCCGCCACAGTCGATCACCGCCACGCCGATTTCAGCTTCCGGCGGCTCGCCTTCTTTAAAGCCATCTACCGCCTGCCAGCCAGTCATTTCACTCAGTTTATCGATAATCGCCGGGCGAGTTCCTGCGGTGATATAGACGATTTTTTTTCCAGGTTCGACCGGAAGAATCAGCGGGCCGCCCCAACCACCCTGGCCTTTATCAATACGAATATTTTGCGTCATGATTTTTCCTTAAAGTCGCACCTGGCGTTCAAGTTCGATACCCATTTTCTTCTCGAAAATCGAGGTTGTGAGGTCGGTTATCCAACCACGGAAGAAGTTAGTGACCAGGCCGACGAGCAGGTAACTCACTGCGAGTGGGCCGAGTGGCAGACCCAGCGTGGTCAGCCCACTGGCGATCCCGAGATACACAAACAACTCGCCAGGATTGATGTGAGGGAAAAGGCCATTCATTGAGTGGCAACTGTATGAAGCGGCGGCGTAATAGCTCGGTTTGTACTTCTCGGGCATAAAGCGCCCCAGGCTTAACGTCATCGGGTTGCAGAACACAAACGTACCGATGCAGGGCAGTAACAGGTAACGGGAAACCGGGTTTCCGGCACAGCGCTGGGCCATACGTTCGATGCGATGTTGGCCGATGAAATTAATTAACGCGTTCATTATCACCAGCAGGCTTATCAGCAGCGGAAGAATGCCGGTCACCATGCTGGTAAAAACTTCTCCCCCTTTTTGGAACAGGCCAATAAACCATTCAGCTCCATGGGTAATCATGTCGATCATTGTTATCTCCTGAAGGATAAATGCTCACTCTGCGTTCAGTGGCAGTTCATAATAATCACTTTGAAACCTTCTGGTATGTTATTTAGATCTCATTATGAAACATAAAACTGTTAATTTGAAAGATTGTGGGGTTTGCATTGAAAATTACGCGGATGAAATGAAAGGAGTTAGAAAGGGGGATCACGGATTATTGATTTTGATTTACCATAAGGAATACACCTCGTCGTTAGCTATATGGATATCCCAACACATGCGTTACTCCGTCGCGTTACTTCCGCTTATTGTTTTGCTCGCCGCTTGTAGCAGCAAACCGAAAACAGAAACTCAGCCTCAACAAACCGGCACGCCTACTGGGGGGTTCTTGTTGCAACCGCAGCATGATGTGTTTATGCAGACGGGGGATTTTGCTAACAATCCAGAGGCTGAGAAATTCATCGATAAAATGGTGAATAAGCATGGTTTTGACCGCCAACAATTGCACGAAGTGCTTTCTCAGGCCAAACGCCTGGATTACGTTTTGCGTTTAATGGACCAGCAGGCACCGACTACTGCACCACCAGCAGGTCCAAATGGTGCATGGTTACGCTATCGCGGCAAATTTATTACCCCTGATAATGTGCAAAATGGTGTCGCATTCTGGAATCAATATGAAGACACCCTGAAACGCGCCTTCCAGGTTTATGGCGTGCCGCCAGAAATTATTGTTGGCATTATTGGTGTTGAAACCCGTTGGGGCCGTGTGATGGGGAAAACACGGATTGTCGACGCACTTGCTACGCTCTCGTTTGCCTACCCTCGTCGTGCGCAATACTTCTCTGGCGAACTGGAAACCTTCCTGTTGATGGCGCGTAACGAAGGCGATGACCCGCTGGCTTTGAAAGGTTCATTCGCTGGGGCGATGGGCTACGGCCAGTTTATGCCTTCGGCCTTTAAAGAATATGCGGTGGATTTCAACGGTGACGGCCATGTAAACCTGTGGGACCCTGAAGATGCTATAGGCAGTGTGGCGAACTACTTCAAAGGCCATGGCTGGGTGAAAGGTGATTTGGTTGCGGTTCCTGCCAACGGCCAGGTGCCGGGGCTTGCGAATGGTTTTAAAACTAAATATTCCGTTTCCGCACTGGCTGAGTCTGGTTTAAGCCCAACCGCTTCTCTGGGCAACCACCAGGAGGCAAGCTTGCTGCGCCTGGATATGGGCGATAGCTACCAGTACTGGTACGGTTTGCCGAACTTCTACACTATCACTCGTTATAACCACAGCACGCATTATGCGATGGCGGTCTGGCAGCTCGGTCAGGCAGTAGCGCTGGCTCGCGTTCAGTAATCGTCACCCCGCCTTGTTCTGAGGCGGGGTTTGCTTCCCAGATTGTTATGAAGGTTTTTCCTGATCGTCGATCAGGAATTTACATCACATTCGATTTGGTTTATGTTATGTTATAACAAATCAAATTCAGTGGTTTTCCTGCAATGCTTCCTATACGGACACTATTCACAGTGGCTGCGCCTGTCCGATTTTGCGCGGTCTTAATTCTGCTGGCTGGGTTATGGCTGGCTATTCGCTGGGCGATAGCACTGCCATGATCTCGCTAAATCAGCTAGTACTGGGTTATCAGGGAAGGGCTGTGACACCGCCATTAACCGGCCATATTGTGAAAGGCAGTATGACGGCCATCATCGGTGCCAATGGCACAGGGAAATCGACCCTTCTCAAGACGATCCTGAAGTTACAGTCGCCCGTTTCTGGGCAATTGTCTTTTACTGAGGGGCGTCCACGTATTGCATGGCTGCCACAACTTGCAGAAATGGAAAGGCAGTTTCCTACCACGGTTTACGATGTGGTTTGCATGGGAGCATGGCCCGCTCGAGGTCTGTTTTCCTCGTTGAATCGCCAAATCCGTCTGCGAGTAGCCGATGCCATTGAGCGTGTTGGCCTTACTACATTAAGCAAGCAACCCATCGAAGCGCTTTCCGGCGGCCAGTTTCAAAGAATGCTGTTTGCACGCCTGCTGGTACAAAACGCGCCATTAGTATTGCTTGATGAGCCTTTTACCGGCGTTGATTCACAAACCAGTGATTTTTTGATGACGCTTATCTGCCAGATGCATCAGGCGGGCCAGACAGTTATGGCGGTGCTGCACGATAACGAGCTCGTTAGCAGGCACTTCCCGCAGGTTTTGTTGCTCACGCAAGACCATTTCCATTGGGGCGATACCGCTGAAGTACTGCCCCATTACTGCAAATCAAGCATCAATCTGGCGTTATCTGCATGATTTATCACTTCTTCTTTGAACCGTTTATTGCTTACGGCTTTATGCGACGCGCACTTGTCGCCTGCCTTGCACTATCGATAAGTACAGCCCCATTGGGGATCTTTTTACTTTTACGACGTATGAGTCTGGTGGGGGATGCACTGTCTCACGCCATTTTGCCTGGCGTTGCTGTGGGGTATTTACTGGCGGGTATGTCGCTGGTTGCGATGGGGATTGGCGGCTTTGTTGCGGGCGTGCTGGTTGCGCTAATTTCAGGGCTTGTGAGTTCACGTACCAATCTTAAAGAGGATGCCAGTTTTGCCGGTTTTTATCTTGGCTCGCTGGCGTTGGGGGTCACGTTGATTTCATTACGTGGTTCCAGCGTTGATCTACTCCATCTTCTATTTGGTTCCATTCTGGCGGTGGATAGCCAGTCAACAATCTTTGTTGGCGTGATAGCCAGCGTGACGCTGCTTATTCTGGCTGGTTTATATCGTGGACTGGTGATGGAAACTTTCGATCGCAGCTTTTTACAGGTCAATAACCGCCTGGCCCCTCATCTTATTCACGGTGTATTTCTCGCGTTATTGGTACTCAATTTAGTCGCCGGGTTTCAAATCCTCGGGACTCTAATGTCTGTCGGTCTGATGATGCTTCCCGCTGTATCGGCACGCTGCTGGGCGAAAACCCTACCAGGGGCGATGTTTATCGCTATTGTCTGTGGTTTGTTGTCGGCCTGGATTGGACTTGCATGGTCTTTTGCCGCCGCATTGCCAGCCGGCCCTGCCATTGTTCTGACGGCAAGCGTCGGCTTCTTTATCTCGATTCTTTTTGGTTCGCGCAGCGGGCTGGTTCGTAGCCTTTGTCGAGGCTTGATAACAACAAGCAGGGGGATTAAATGAAACGTTTTGGGATGATGGTGTCATTGGTGTTGGCGTGCTCAAGCCAGGCTGCGTTGGCGAAAAACCTCAATGTGGTTACCAGTTTTACCGTGTTGGCGGATATGGCAAAACAAGTAGGTGGTGATCATGTCACGGTGAAAAGTTTGGTGGGGCCAGATGGCGATCCACACAGCTTTGAACCGTCGCCGCAAGACAGCGTGGCGTTAAGCAAAGCTGATGTGGTTATCGTGAGCGGCCTGGGAATGGAAGGGTGGATGGACCGCCTGGTCAGCGCATCAGGCTATAAAGGCAAGGTGATTGTTGCCTCTGAAGGTATTTCTACGCGTAAAATGATCGATGACGGTAAACAAATTACCGACCCTCACGCCTGGAATAGCGCCGAAAATGGCGCAATCTACGCACAAAATATTACCAGGGCGCTGGTGGCGGCTGACCCGGAAGATGCAGCTGCAATCAATGACAGTGGCTCCGAGTATGTCACCCGCCTGAAATTGCTCGATAGTTGGGCGAAAACGCGTTTTGAAGCTATTCCGAAATCAAAGCGTAAAGTACTCACCAGCCATGATGCGTTTGGCTACTTTGGTCAGGAATATGGTGTGACTTTCCTGGCGCCAGTGGGCTTCTCGACCGAAGCGGAAGCTAATGCCAGTGACGTTGCTGGACTTATCAAGCAACTCAAAAACCAGCAGATTAAAACTTACTTCATCGAGAACCAGACTGACCCCCGTCTGGTAAAACAAATTGCTGCCGCAAGTGGCGCGCAGCCGGGTGGAGAGCTTTACCCCGAGGCGCTTTCAGCCGCAAACGGCCCAGCCAGCACTTATGAGATGGCATTCAAGCACAATGTGGATGCCATCGCTAACAGCATGAAGTGATTTAATCGGCCAGTATTCGCTGGCCGTTCTTTTTTCTGGAACTGCCTCGAGAAATCTAATGTAATCCTCTGAAAGATAGGTTAAGTGCTATCGTGTAACCCAGCGATATGCCTACAATCGGAGCAAGCCATGACAGACAACACATTGCATCAACTCAGTCGCCAGGTCGGCGAAGCGCTCGGGGAGCTCGGCGCCACTATTACTACGGCCGAATCCTGCACTGGCGGCTGGATTGCAAAAGTGATTACCGATCTTTCAGGCAGTTCTGCCTGGTTTGAACGTGGTTTTGTTACCTACAGTAATGAGGCTAAGCACCAAATGATTGGTGTTGATAGCGCAACGCTGGAAACGCATGGTGCAGTGAGTGAAGCCGTGGTGCGTGAAATGGCGCAAGGCGCGCTTTATGCGGCTGCTGCGGATTACGCGATTGCTGTCAGTGGTATTGCCGGGCCAAATGGCGGTAGTGAAGAAAAACCTGTCGGGACGGTGTGGTTTGGCTTCGCTTCAAAACTTGATGGCACCATCGCCCACTGCCAGATTTTTGCTGGTGACCGTGATGCCGTTCGACGCCAGGCCACTGAATATGCGCTGCAAACCCTGTGGGAAGAATTTCTCAAAAATAAGCTTGATACTGTATGACCATACAGTATAATTGGCACAACAAAACAGCATAGTAAGCAGCGTGGCGCATCCGTGTATCACCCTGCATGACAGGAGTAAAAATGGCTATCGACGAAAACAAACAGAAGGCGTTAGCGGCAGCACTTGGCCAAATTGAAAAACAATTTGGTAAAGGCTCCATCATGCGTCTGGGTGAAGACCGTACCATGGATGTGGAAACGATCTCTACCGGTTCACTTTCACTGGATATTGCGCTTGGTGCCGGTGGCTTACCAATGGGCCGTATCGTTGAAATTTACGGGCCAGAATCTTCTGGTAAAACGACGCTGACTTTGCAAGTTATCGCCGCCGCTCAACGTGAAGGTAAAACGTGTGCGTTTATCGATGCCGAGCACGCTCTGGACCCGATTTACGCTAAGAAACTGGGCGTAGATATCGACAACCTGCTTTGTTCACAGCCAGACACTGGTGAACAAGCGTTGGAAATCTGTGATGCGCTGGCACGTTCCGGTGCAGTAGACGTACTGGTTGTTGACTCCGTTGCCGCTCTGACGCCGAAAGCTGAAATTGAAGGCGAAATCGGTGACTCTCATATGGGCCTCGCGGCACGTATGATGAGCCAGGCAATGCGTAAACTGGCAGGTAACCTTAAGCAATCCAACACCCTGCTTATCTTCATCAACCAGATTCGTATGAAAATTGGTGTGATGTTCGGTAACCCAGAAACCACTACCGGCGGTAACGCACTGAAGTTCTACGCTTCTGTACGTCTGGATATTCGTCGCATTGGCGCGGTGAAAGATGGCGATAACGTGGTGGGTAGTGAAACCCGCGTTAAAGTGGTGAAAAACAAAATTGCTGCACCATTTAAACAAGCTGAATTCCAGATCATGTACGGTGAAGGTATCAACTTCTACGGCGAGCTGGTTGATTTAGGCGTGAAGCACAAGCTGATTGAAAAAGCAGGTGCCTGGTACAGCTACAACGGTGAGAAGATTGGCCAGGGCAAATCAAACTCCAGTAACTTCCTGAAAGAAAACAAGCCAATGGCTGCTGAAATCGAGAAGAAACTGCGTGATATGCTGCTGAATAATCCAGATGGTACACCAGACTTTGTTGCTGATGACCACGACAAAGACGTTGCTGAATCCAAAGAAGACTTCTAAATCCCATAAGGGCTGCTACGGCAGCCCTTATTTGTTTCTGTCTTACTACATTTTCTATTAAACAGGTTATCCGCTATGCCTGCCGAATCTACTTCCCGCCGCAGTCCTTATTCTCGCTTATTAGACAAAGCCACTCGTATCCTTGCGATGCGCGATCACAGTGAACAAGAACTTCGCCGTAAACTTGCGGCACAGCCTACATTCCCCGGAAAACCAAGAGCTGAAGAAGACCCATTCACGCCTGAAGATATCGAAAAAGTCATTGCCTGGTGTTATGAACACCACTGGTTGGACGATGCTCAATTTGCCTCACGTTTTATCGCAAGCCGCAGCCGCAAAGGTTATGGCCCGCAACGTATCCGCCAGGAATTGCAGGGCAAAGGTATCGCGCGTGATCTGAGCGAAGCCGCAATGGAAAATTGCGAAATAGACTGGCAAGAGATGGCTCGAGACATTGCCGAGCGAAAATTTGGCGAGCAACTTCCCACAGAATGGAAAGAGCGAGCTAAAGTGCAGCGTTATCTTCAGTATCGTGGCTTCTATATGGAAGACATCCAGGCTGTATATTCTTGATATACCCTTAATACTTAAAGTTGCCTCGGCGTTAGCTTCACTCGTTCACCCGACAAATCTGCTGGGAGCTGATTTGAACGCTGCCAGCAGCGCCCCGAAGGGGTGAGGTCCATGGATGGGCCGAATAATCACTTACTGGAGTAAGCTCATCGGGATTTTCTTGCTTGCCGCCTTGACGCAACTTTAATTATTTTGGGTATAAAAAACGAAATTTTTCCGATTAGGCATACACGGGATTTTACTTCCCTCATAAGAAAACTTATCTTATTCCCACTTTTTCCAGGTAAACAGGTTACGGCCAAAGCATTAAAATTGGCTACACCCGGTTTGCAACTCCTCGTTAGCTTGATTTCAGGATAATTATGAGCAAGAGCACCGCTGAGATCCGTCAGGCGTTTCTCGATTTTTTCCATAGTAAAGGTCACCAGGTTGTAGCGAGTAGCTCCCTGGTTCCGAATAACGATCCTACTTTGCTGTTTACCAATGCCGGGATGAATCAGTTCAAGGATGTTTTCCTTGGTCTCGACAAGCGTAATTATTCCCGTGCAACAACGTCTCAGCGTTGTGTCCGCGCCGGTGGTAAGCACAATGATCTGGAAAACGTCGGTTACACTGCCCGTCACCATACTTTCTTTGAAATGCTGGGTAACTTCAGCTTCGGTGATTACTTCAAACATGATGCCATTAACTTCGCATGGGAATTATTGACCGGCGAACAGTGGTTTAATCTGCCAAAAGATCGTCTTTGGGTCACTGTTTACGAGACTGACGACGAAGCGTTTGAAATCTGGGAAAAAGAAGTTGGCGTGCCACGCGAGCGCATTATTCGCATTGGCGATAATAAAGGTGCTGCATATGCATCTGACAACTTCTGGCAGATGGGTGATACCGGCCCATGCGGCCCATGTACCGAAATCTTCTTTGACCACGGCGACCATATTTGGGGCGGCCCTCCGGGCAGCGCTGAAGAAGATGGTGACCGCTATATCGAAATCTGGAACCTTGTGTTCATGCAGTTCAACCGTCAGCAGGATGGCACTATGCTGCCACTGCCTAAGCCGTCTGTTGATACTGGTATGGGTCTGGAACGTATTGCTGCAGTTCTGCAACACGTTAATTCCAACTATGAAATCGACCTGTTCAGCAAGTTGATCCAGTCTGTTGCTAAAGTGACAGGTGCTACCGATCTGACCAGCAAATCGCTGCGTGTTATCGCTGACCATATTCGCTCTTGCGCATTCCTTGTTTCTGATGGCGTGACTCCGTCGAACGAAGGCCGTGGCTATGTGCTGCGCCGCATCATTCGTCGTGCAATCCGCCATGGCAACATGTTGGGCGCGAAAGAAACCTTCTTCTACAAACTGGTTGGCCCATTAGTTGAAGTCATGGGTGCTGCGGGTGAAGAACTGCATCGTCAGCAAGCGTTGGTTGAACAAGTTCTGAAAACCGAAGAAGAGCAGTTTGCTCGCACGCTTGAGCGTGGTCTGGCATTGCTGGATGAAGAACTGGCTAATCTGAAGGGTGATACTCTGGATGGCGAAACTGCTTTCCGTCTGTATGACACCTACGGTTTCCCGGTTGACCTGACGGCGGATGTTTGCCGTGAGCGTAACCTGAAAGTTGATGAAGCAGGCTTTGAAGCTGCGATGGAAGAACAACGCCGTCGTGCGCGTGAGTCCAGCGGCTTTGGCGCTGACTACAACAGTATGATCCGCGTTGATTCAACCACAGCGTTTAAAGGTTACGACCGCACTGATTTAACTGCTAAAGTCACCGCGCTATTTGTTGATGGCAAAGCTGTTGAACAAATTACTGCCGGGCAAGAAGCTGTTGTGGTGCTCAATGAGACCCCATTCTATGCGGAGTCTGGCGGCCAGGTCGGTGATAAAGGCGCGATTAAGGGTAACGGCATAGACTTTGCTGTTAACGATACGCAGAAATATGGTCAGGCGATCGGTCATCTGGGCAAGCTCGTTTCTGGTGTTGTGAAAGTGGGCGATAGCGTAAAAGCTGAAGTTGATGAAGAGCGACGTTCGCGTATTCGTCTGAACCACTCTGCAACTCACTTGCTGCACGCAGCACTGCGTCAGGTACTTGGCACGCATGTCGCGCAGAAAGGTTCTTTGGTTAACGATAAAGGCCTGCGTTTTGACTTCTCTCATTTTGAGGGAATGAAACCTACAGAAGTGCGTGCGGTAGAAGATATCGTCAACGCACAGATTCGTCGCAACCTGCCGATCGAAACCAACGTCATGGATCTGGAAGCTGCTAAAGCTAAAGGTGCAATGGCGCTGTTTGGTGAGAAATATGATGACCATGTGCGCGTGTTGAGCATGGGTGATTTCTCAACTGAACTGTGTGGCGGCATTCACGCAAATCGCACTGGTGATATTGGCCTGTTCCGTATTGTTGCGGAATCCGGTACCGCTGCAGGCGTACGTCGTATCGAAGCTGTAACAGGTGAAGGTGCGCTGGCAAACCTGCATGCACAGAGCGAACAACTACAGGATATTGCTCAACTGCTTAAAGGTGACAGCCAGAACCTGAACGAAAAAGTGCGTTCGGTACTGGAGCGTACCCGTCAGCTCGAGAAAGAGTTGCAGCAGTTGAAAGAACAGCAGGCGGTGCAGGAGAGTGCAAACCTTTCCAGCAAAGCTGTCGATGTAAAAGGCGTGAAACTCCTCGTGAGTGAGCTCGCCAACGTCGAACCGAAGATGTTGCGTACTATGGTTGATGATCTGAAAAATCAGCTGGGTTCGGCAATCATCGTTTTGGCGACGGTATCAGAAGGTAAAGTTTCTCTGATTGTGGGTGTCTCTAAAGATGTGACCGACCGTGTGAAAGCGGGGGAGCTGATTGGGGTTATCGCTCAGCAAGTCGGAGGCAAAGGGGGCGGTCGTCCAGATATGGCTCAGGCAGGTGGTACAGACACGGCAGCATTACCAGGTGCTCTGGCCGGTGTTGAAGCCTGGGTCGCGGCTAAGCTCTAAGTAAAAAAATAAAGTGCAGACAGACGCCATAACTCATTCAGGTTATGGCGTCTTCTTAATCTGCACACACTCAATAATGATAAAGTCAGGTTAAAGTTGCGTATATCGGCTAGACTTAGTCATATCAGAAGGTAATGTTGTGGTCATTGACAGTTTATGTGTTTGTCACCACTTACTTTTTGGCGTATATGATGGAGAATGCCGGGATACAGAGAGACCCGACTCTTTTAATCTTTCAAGGAGCAAAGAATGCTGATTCTAACTCGTCGAGTTGGTGAGACCCTCATGATTGGGGATGAGGTGACCGTGACAGTGCTTGGGGTAAAAGGTAACCAAGTTCGTATTGGTGTTAATGCCCCTAAGGAAGTTTCTGTTCACCGTGAAGAGATCTACCAACGTATCCAGGCTGAAAAATCGCAACAAACGAGTTACTAAAGTTACTGCGTCTCGCTAATCACTAGCGAGACGCTTCCTTTAGCGCACCCTTTTCTTCGCTTTATCCCGCAATACTCCCTTCATTTCTCGTTATCCCCATAATTTCTTATTCATCCCGAACGCTTCCTTTTAGCTATTACCCTTATCCTGCCTGTTGATAAAACACTCTTTTTGCTGTCAATTCGGCCTTATTGTGCGTGAAGTGTGCAATTGATTATTAGTTGGGAAAAATTGTTTGACTTATAAGTGCAGGAAAGTAATATGTGCGCCACGCAGTGCCGATGAGCAGAAACAAGTTCAACGGTACACCTCGAAAGAGGCGTGTGGTGAGGTGGCCGAGAGGCTGAAGGCGCTCCCCTGCTAAGGGAGTATGCGGTCAAAAGCTG
Source organism: Buttiauxella sp. BIGb0552 (assembly GCF_004366275.1). Taxonomy (NCBI): domain Bacteria; kingdom Pseudomonadati; phylum Pseudomonadota; class Gammaproteobacteria; order Enterobacterales; family Enterobacteriaceae; genus Buttiauxella; species Buttiauxella sp. BIGb0552. The sequence continues at coordinate 118,780 of NZ_SODY01000003.1, read as the reverse complement.
CATCCGGGGTTCGAATCCCCGCCTCACCGCCATTTTGCACCCATAGCTCAGCTGGATAGAGTACTCGGCTACGAACCGAGCGGTCGGAAGTTCGAATCTTCCTGGGTGCACCATTCTTCCTACTACCATTTTGCGCCGGTAGTGTTCCAAAGAAAGTTAATTTCTTAAGGAGCGACAGGGAGAAAAACGTTGCTTTAGCAACGGCCCGTTTGGGCAAGCACCGTGAGTAACTCTCAGGATGCACCATCTAGTTTGATGTTGTTTAGAGCAACAAACAGCATTAAGTCAGCAGTAAAAGAAGTAATCCTGTGCACCCATAGCTCAGCTGGATAGAGTACTCGGCTACGAACCGAGCGGTCGGAAGTTCGAATCTTCCTGGGTGCACCATTCTTCTTCAATATTACGGCAAGTTCAGTAATATTGAGACAGAAGTCAAAAGCAGTACCTCGATGCACCCATAGCTCAGCTGGATAGAGTACTCGGCTACGAACCGAGCGGTCGGAAGTTCGAATCTTCCTGGGTGCACCATTCTTCTTCAATATTACGNNNNTCCTATGCACCCATAGCTCAGCTGGATAGAGTACTCGGCTACGAACCGAGCGGTCGGAAGTTCGAATCTTCCTGGGTGCACCATTCTTCTTCAATATTACGGCAAGTTCAGTAATATTAAGACAGAAGTCAAAAGCAGTACCCCGATGCACCCATAGCTCAGCTGGATAGAGTACTCGGCTACGAACCGAGCGGTCGGAAGTTCGAATCTTCCTGGGTGCACCATATTTCCCCTAAATACCAGCAATGGTAGCGCTTCAGAGAAATTCGATTTCTCAGCAAGCACAAGGGAAGATAACGTTGCTTCAGCAACGGCCCGAAGGGCGAGCCTTCGGCGAGTAATCTTCCTGGGTGCACCATTTTCTCCCCAAGTTTTACCTCCTGAATTTCAAAAACAAAATCCCCTATAATGCCATATTTACCCATTAGTCACCTTCTGAACCATCTCAATTACAAATAAGCGACAATATTATTGGTTTACGATAAAGTAACGCCTCAATATTGAGTGATGTGAGGGATGAGATGTACGAACGTTACGAAGGTCTAATTTTCGATATGGACGGAACCATCCTCGATACCGAACCTACACATCGCAAGGCGTGGCGTGAGACGCTGGCAGGCTATGGCATGCAGTTCGACGAACAAGCAATGGTTGCGTTGAATGGTTCACCTACCTGGCGTATTGCGCAGGCAATTATCGAACTCAATCGTGCAGATCTTGACCCTCATCGCCTGGCGCAAGAAAAGACGCAAGCTGTGAGAGCTATGCTTCTTGATACGGTGCGCCCACTTCCCCTTATTGATGTAGTCAAATGCTGGCATGGGCGTCGCCCAATGGCTGTGGGTACGGGCAGTGAAAGCGATATCGCCGAAGCGCTGCTCAACCATTTAGGCTTACGGCAGTATTTCTCAGCTGTTGTTGCCGCAGACCATGTCAAAAATCACAAACCTGCTCCCGATACTTTTTTGCTGTGCGCTGAATTAATGGGTGTCGCACCAAATAAATGTGTGGTGTTTGAAGATGCAGATTTTGGCCTGGAAGCTGCAAGAGCGGCGGGAATGGATGGCGTGGACGTCCGTTTGCTGTGAGTGAAGGACTATCACTTTTTTCATTATTTACCAGTAGCTTTCTAAGCGCTACGTTATTGCCAGGAAGTTCCGAAGTGGTGCTGGTAGCACTATTAGTTGCAGGCTCTGGCCCAACCTGGTTACTCATCTTAATAGCAACAATGGGTAATAGCCTTGGTGGCTTAACTAACGTTATTCTGGGGCGTTTTTTTCCATTGCGGGAACAATCGCGCTGGCATGGGAAAGCGACTGGCTGGCTGGTACGTTTCGGACCGGCAACATTATTACTCAGTTGGATGCCGTTACTCGGCGATCTGCTGTGCCTGTTGGCTGGCTTATTACGAATGAGCTGGGGACCGGTAATCTTTTTTTTATGCCTTGGTAAAGCGCTTCGCTATATCGTTGTAGCGGCTGCAACGGTTCAAGGCATGGCGTGGTGGCACTAATTGCATGGACTGATATACCTATTATCTTTCTAGCTGCAGGTGTGTTGGCTGCAATCGCAAACCCCAGTCACTTACTCTAGTAAGCTTCTGGTGATTTGCTCTCTTGCCGCCTTCCTGCAGCTCGAAATCTAAAGGGTATAATTATCATCGCCATTTAAAACAATTATGCTTAATAAAAATGAATTCGACAGGCGGGAGGTCAATTTGATCCCGAACGTATCACAGGCGCTGGCCTGGCTTGAACAGCATCCTCAGGCAGTTAAAGGTATTTGTCGTGGTCTTGAGCGTGAAACGCTGCGAGTCACACCAGATGGTCAGTTGGCAACAACGGGCCACCCGGAAAGCCTTGGTTCAGCGCTGACACATAAATGGATCACGACTGATTTCGCGGAAGCGCTACTGGAGTTTATTACTCCAGTTGATGGTGATATCGACCATATGCTGTCATTCATGCGCGATCTCCATCGCCATACAGCCCGTGAACTGGGTGATGAGCGTATGTGGCCGCTGAGCATGCCGTGTTATATCAACGATGGTCAGAATATCGAGCTGGCGCAGTATGGCTCGTCCAACAACGGGCGTTTTAAAACGTTATACCGCGAAGGTTTGAAAAACCGTTACGGTGCGTTGATGCAGACTATTTCGGGTGTGCACTACAACTTTTCGCTGCCGCTGGAGTTCTGGCAGGCGCGTCTGGGTGTTGAAGATGCTGAAAGCGGCAAAGAAGCGATTTCCGCCGGATATTTCCGCCTGATTCGCAACTATTACCGTTTTGGTTGGGTTATCCCATATTTGTTCGGGGCATCGCCGGCGATTTGTTCTTCCTTCCTGCAAGGGAAAGAAAGCGCACTGCCATTTGAAAAAACCGAATGTGGCATGAATTACCTGCCATATGCGACTTCATTGCGACTGAGCGACTTGGGCTACACCAATAAATCCCAGAGTAACCTTGGTATTACGTTTAACGATCTGGAGACTTATGTCGCCGGGCTGAAGCGTGCGATTAAAACGCCATCGGAAGAGTATGCACAGATGGGCGTTGAGAAAGATGGCAAGCGCCTTCAAATCAACACCAACGTGCTGCAAATTGAAAATGAACTCTATGCACCTATTCGCCCTAAACGCGTTACAGGGCCGGGTGAGTCGCCTTCTGATGCATTGATGCGCGGCGGGATTGAATATATTGAAGTGCGTTCACTTGATATCAATCCGTTCTCACCAATTGGTGTTGATGAGCAGCAGGTTCGTTTCCTCGACCTGTTCATGATTTGGTGTGTGCTGGCTGATGCGCCTGAAATGAGCAGTGACGAATTGCTTTGCACCCGCACAAACTGGAATCGTGTGATTCTGGAAGGCCGCAAACCAGGCCTGACACTGGGTATAGGTTGTGAAACCGCGCAGCATCCGCTGGCTAAAGTGGGCAAAGATTTGTTCACAGATTTACGCCGTGTAGCCGAAACGCTGGATGGTATTGCGGGCAATAGCGAATATCAGGACGTTTGTGATCAGCTGGTCGCCTGTTTTGACGATCCGGAATTAACGTACTCGGCACGCATTCTGCGGTCTATGATTGATAATGGCATTGGCGGAACCGGGCTTGCGTTGGCTGAGCAGTATCGTCAGATGCTGACACAAGAGCCGCTGGAGATTTTGACCGAAGACGTGTTGCAGAAAGAACATGATGCTTCATGGCAGCGCCAGCGAGACATCGAAGCCAGTGATACCGAGCCGTTTGATGTGTGGCTTGAGAAACACGCTTAGTAGAAAAGAAAAAGGCCACAATCAGTGTGGCCAAAATATACATCTCTGAATAAGGGATGATGATAACAAATGCGCGTCTTTCATATATTCAGAGTAGTGTGAGAAAGAATGGTTCATTTTATTTTTAAAAAAATCACTTATCGGAGGTGATCAGATGCCGTTGTTGGATAGCTTCACAGTTGACCATACCCGCATGGGCGCACCAGCAGTGCGTGTAGCGAAAACGATGCATACGCCTCATGGCGATACTATCACTGTATTTGATCTGCGTTTTTGCATCCCGAACAAGGAAGTGATGCCAGAAAAAGGTATTCATACTCTTGAACACCTGTTTGCTGGTTTTATGCGTGACCACCTGAATGGAAATGGCGTAGAGATTATTGATATTTCACCAATGGGCTGCCGCACGGGCTTCTACATGAGCCTGATTGGTGTGCCTGATGAGACGCTCGTTGCCGATGCATGGAAAGCGGCAATGGAAGATGTGCTGAAGGTGAAAGAGCAAAACCAGATCCCAGAGCTGAACGTTTACCAGTGTGGCACTTACCACATGCACTCGCTGGAAGAAGCGCAAGATATCGCCCGTCATATCCTTGAGCATGGCGTAAGCGTAAACAGCAACGAAGAGCTGGCTCTGCCGAAAGAGACACTCAAAGAGCTGCATATCTAGTTCTGATTAGGCGTAAGCGCCAATAGCAAAAGGGGCCAATCGGCCCCTTTTGTATTTCTGACATTCTTTCTGACTTAGTGCGCTCCGCCACCACCACCACCGGCACCAAACGGTGGTCTGGCAAACCAGATTAGACCCAGCAACAGAATAAATATTCCTGCAGAAACCCAGAAAATCTCATTGGCTGAGATAATCAGCCCCTGATTGGTAATCTGCTGCGCAATATAGCCAGAGGCTTGTTGCGGCGACATCCCCAGATTTTCCAGTTTTGAATACATCTCCTGCGCATTCGGGTTAAACGGTGAAACGGACTCCGTTAACTGCGAATGGTGTAACGCCTCGCGGTTAGTCCACAGCGTCGTGGTTATCGATGTACCAATCGAACCGGCAAGGGTTCGGGTAAAGTTCGACAAACTCGATGCAGCCGCCATACGCTCAGGCGGTAGCCCGGAAAGCGTAATTGTCGTCAGTGGCATAAAGAAGCATGCCACGGCGAAGCCCTGAATAAACTGCGGCCAGGCCGACGCGCCGAAATCCATTCCCGGCTCGAAGGTATATGCACGCCAGTAGAAACAGACGGCGTACATAATAAAGCTGAACGTCACCAGCCGTCGCATATCGAGCTTATGAGCAAAACGCCCGATAATCGGCGACAGCAATACAGGAAGAAGTCCGACCGGTGCCGATGCCAGACCTGCCCAGGTTGCCGTGTAGCCATATACCTCCTGCAACAGCTGCGGCAGCAACACAATTGCGCCGAAGTAGAGCATGTAAGCGAGACTGATACACAAGCAACCAATGGTGAAGTTTCGCGACTTAAACAACGACAAGTCGACTATCGGGTTGTCGTCCGTTAGCTCCCAGACAATCAAGAAACTAATCGTCACCACCGCGACGATTGTCAGAACGACCACTTCCGTTGAGTTAAACCAATCCAGCTCTTTACCGCGGTCGAGCATGATTTGCAGGCTACCAATCCCCACCACCAGCAGCGCAAGGCCGATGGCATCAATACGGCGCTGCTCGGTTTTGGTTTCACGGCCACGCAGCGTTTGCATCGTCAGCAGAACAACCACCGCCCCGATCGGCACGTTAATAAAGAAGATCCAACCCCAGTGGTAGTTATCACTGATAAAACCACCGAGAATTGGCCCACAAATCGGCGCCACGATAACCGTCATCGACCACAGCGCCAGCGCGATACTTCGCTTAGCAGGCGGGTAGTTATTGAGCAGCAGGCTTTGCGAAAGCGGAATCAACGGCCCGGCAACGATCCCCTGGATAACGCGGAAGAAGATCAGCATCTCCAGACTTTTGGACACGCCGCAAGCCCATGAAGCCAGCACGAACAGAATCGTCGACCACATAAACAACTTCACTTCACCAAAGCGCTTAGCAAGCCACCCGGTGATAGGAATTGAGATGGCGTTGGCCACCCCAAATGAAGTGATAACCCAGGTCCCCTGGCTCAGAGACGAGCCAAGGTTACCGGCAATGGTCGGAATGGCCACGTTGGCGATGGTAGAATCCAGCACCTGCATAAAGGTCGCCAATGACAAGGCGATGGTCATGATGACCAGCGGTGCCCCTTCTAGCGGTTTTTGTTGTGCCATACAACCTCCGCTTTGTTAACCCGCATTGGCCTGGATGATGTTATTAATCAACTCATTAGCAGGTGCCAGGTTAAGTTCGCGCGCGTTACTTTCATACACCGGAGAGTGACGCGTCTCGTTAGCCAGAATACTGCCTTCACGGTTGCTGGTATCCACGGTAACTAATGTGGATAGGCCAATACGTAGCGGATGTTCTTGAAGTTGCTTCGCATCAAGCTCAATACGTACTGGCAGGCGCTGAACGACTTTGATCCAGTTGCCGGTAGCGTTTTGCGCCGGGAGCAGTGAAAACGCGCTGCCGGTGCCCATGTCCAGGCCTACGACCTTGCCAGTGTATTCAATTTTATCGCCGTAAATATCACTGACAACCGTTGCAGGTTGGCCGATACGTATATGCGCAAGCTGCGTCTCTTTAAAGTTCGCATCGACCCACAAACCACTTGCTGGCACGATAGCCATCAGAGGAGTTGTTGGGCTTATTTGCGCACCAACCTGAACAACGCGGCGTGAAACATAGCCGGTCATTGGGCTTACAATTTTTGTGCGGGCTAGCGCCATCCATGCGTTACGCAACTCGGCAGCCGCTTGTTTAACACTTGGCTGCTCTTCGAGTTTGCTACCCAGAACCATGGCCTGGTTTGCATTGTATTGTTGAATGGCAACATCCAGTTGCGCTTGAGCCGTCGCGACGGCATCTCGGGCGTGTTGCAATTCTTCACGGCCAATCAGGTTTGCGTTACCCAAAGGTACGCGGCGATTAAGGTCGCTTTGAGCTTGAGCAAGCGAAGTCTTTTGCAGCTCAATATTGGCCTGCAACTGCTTACTATTAATCATTAACTGACGTGTCTGGCGCACGCTTGAAGCCAGCACGGTTTGTGCCTGCTCAAAAGCTTGCTCAGCGTCAGCCTGGTCTAACGTTACCAGAACATCGCCCTGTTTAACGAAGTCGGTATTTTCAGCCCAAACTTTGGTTACGCTTCCGGAAACCTGGGACATTATCTGTACCTGATTACCGGCCACATACGCATCATCCGTATTTTCGTAGTGACGTAACACCAAAAACCAATAAATCCCATATGCCACAGCAATAATTACAAACAGCAAGGTCAACACAAGTAAGGCACCTTTACGTTTGCCTTTCTTGTTACCCGGCTGTTGCGGGGTTTGAGTCTCCGCATGTGCGCTCATGCTTATCTCCACACTTTTTTATTATAGTGATCGGCTGAGCCGACCTGTTAGACCCAACAGGCCAGCAAGGTGAGTTGCTGGCCTGTCGGTATTCATCTTTTTTGGGGTATTACGATTTCACGCGATGACAGCACTTAGCGCACGGCTTCAAGTACAGTCTGGTTTTCGTCCATTTCATCAAGGCGGGTCAGCAGTTTGCGGGTAATATTTTCCAACTGCTCTTTCTCCGTACCGCTCAGCGCAGACCACAGCTCATGCAGGCAGTGGTGTTGCGGTGGTAACACCTGACGTATGAATTCCTGACCTTTTTCGGTCAAATGCAGATGCAGGCAGCGGCGATCGTTATCGCTTTCACGGCGTTCAATCCAGCCACGCTTTTCCAGCTCATCGGCAATTCGGGTCGCGTTGGTTCGAGAAGAACCTAAAGCACAGCTTAGTTCAGAAGGCTGGATGCTATGGTTTTCCTGAGATTCAAGAGTGATCAACGCCATAAATAGCGTCTCGTTAATGCCCTGAGCTTTCAGCATCTTATTGCGGTTTTCCAAAAGCTTGCCTTGCATGTGCATGCACAGGCGCGTCAGAAGGACTTCCTGGTATGGGAATTCTTCGTAGCGTTTGGCGCGAAATTTTAGCATTTGTTCAATGGGCGTAAACGAACTATCCATTTTGGCATAACCTCATTAGTTGCGGTCGATATAATAACGATGGTGACAAATAAAGTAAATGTATTGTTTATACGTTTTTTAATCGTCAGACGGCGATCACCATCATGAGTTTCCAGGTTAATCCATAACCCAGAGCACTTAATAACGTCGGGATAATAATGCTGCGAGTTTTATAAAAGCTCAGCCCGAGAATGATAAAGCCCATAAGCGTTGGGACCAGACGCTGCGCATCGTGCATGATCTCAGGCACACTTGAGACCACCAGCAGGGCGCAAATTGATGCAATGCCAATACTATCGAGCAGCACGCCTGTCGCACCAAGTTTGGCTGGACGTGTCGAATTTGCCCTGATTCGCAGAGGCAAATAACGGAACAGGTAGTTCGCAAGCCCGACCAGCAGACCCAGCAAAAGTACTTGTGTACTCATCCCGGTTCTCCTTGATAAAACGCCTGCACTAACGCCGCCAGGCATCCACACGCAATGCCTGCAAAAATCGCAGCAGGAATCGAAATCAGCGTGACGTCCAATAGTGCACCAGCAAGCGATGCGGTCACGATCCAGGATTGCTTACGCTGGAATGACGCCAGCAAGAAGCTCAGAAATAGGGCAGGCAGCATAAAACCTAGCGCTGCTTCTACTGCCGGGAAGTTATCCAGCAAGCCATTTCCGGACCAGGAACCCAGCGCCGTACCCAGAATCCATGAAAACCAGGAGCTGAATGCGATACCGATCATCCAGTTTTCGCTCCAGCGACGATTATCACGGACCAGTTTCGCTGTTGCGGCAGCAAACACTTCGTCGGTCAGGCCAAAGGCCCAAATCGCGGTTTTAGGTTTACTTAACTGGCGAGTGATTCGTTGGCGCAGGGAAGGGCCGTATAAGACGTGGCGCACATCCATTGCCATTACTGTTAATGCTGCCACCCATAGCGAGCTACCCGCAGCCAGCAATGCGGTAATAACAAACTGGCTAGCGCCTGCATAAATAATGCAGGAGAAAAATAGACTTTCGAATGGGGTAAATCCTAGCTTTGTGGCATTCAGCCCAAACGCGAATGCTACCGGGATATAACTGATGACAATCGGTAAACTGTCTTTCAGCCCTTCAACCCAGGTAGCATCATTTTGGTTAGTATTTAAGTGATCTGTTGCAGGACTATCCATATTAACTATTTATCTATTTCTGACGTTAATGTCACTCGAATGAACAAACAGGGATAACCTTAACAGACTGGTACGACCCTTAATACCCCAAATTATTCAAGGGGAATGTAAAGGATTAGAGCCATCACGGCTGACGGTGATAGCCACGCCACCACACTACTAAATTTAGTAGGGCGATGATGGCACCTGCTGCGCAAACGCCATTCCATCCAGCATGTTGATATGCACTGGCAGAAATGACTGAACCTGCGGCGCCACCAATAAAGTAGCTGGTCATGTAACCGGCGGTTAAGCGATTTCGTGCATCCGGCATCATGCGATAGATAACGGTTTGGTTAGTGATATGCACACCCTGAACCGTTAAATCCAGCACCAGAATGCCAATGATTAGCGCGATGACTGAATACTGCCCCATTGCGGTCGCAATCCACGACAGCAGCAGCAGCACCAGCCCAATGGTTGTGGTGAGATGTGCTTTACCTTTATCTGCAAATCCACCCGCCGGACGGGCACCCAGCGCACCCGCTGCACCCGCGAGGCCAAACAGGCCAATCATCCCATCCGAGAAGTTAAATGGCGGCGATGCCAGCAGAAATGCCATTGATGTCCAGAGGATACTGAAGTTGGCAAACGTCAGGCAGCCCAATAATGCGCGAGTACGCAATAGAGGGTTTTTGATAAACAAGCCGAATACAGAGGACAGTAACTGCGGATAATTCAGATGAGTTTCAGTCTTCACTTTCGGCAAGCCGCGCCACAGGGCTAAAGCCATCAAAACCATGAGCACACTGGCAACCCAGTAAACGGTACGCCAGCCACCAAGACTTGCCAGCAGCCCGGCAACGGTACGTGCAAGCAAAATACCGAGCAGCAGGCCACTCATAATCGTGCCGACCACTTTGCCGCGCTTTGCAGGTTCAGCAAGCGTTGCTGCAAGCGGCACCAGAATTTGTGCAACGACCGAGAACAAGCCGGTGAGTGCAGTGCCAAGAATCATCATCCATAACGTCTGGCTCAGCGCGACAATCACCATGCCGCCTGCGGCAAGCAGCGTCATAAAGACAATTAACCCGCGGCGCTCGAACATATCGCCTAGTGGCACCAGCAACAGCAAACCTGCGGCATAACCCAGTTGTGCGGCGGTTACAATAAATCCGGCCTGGTTAATCGAAAGGGAAAACGCATTAGCGATGGTATCGAGTAGCGGTTGCGCGTAGTAGTTACTGGCAACGGCCAAACCCGTGGCAATAGACATCAGGACGATAAGCGCGGGGCTAAGTCCAGGGGCGGTATTTTTCATTGTTATTCTTCAACTTGCGATGATGGTGCGGGAATAATAACGAAAATTAACGTAAGCAGGAGTCGGATTGTGCGGTTTGTTTTGGTAGGAATACCCTCTCCAGGCAGGAGAGGGTTAGGTTTTCACCTTCTCCCGAAGAGAAGGCCGGTCTCAGATTAATACAAAGGCTTACTTAGCGGCTAAAGCTTCTTTCACCCAGCCATCAAACTGCGCCTGGTGTGCTTTAATCCAGCCATCAACGTGGCCCTGAATATCTGCTTCTGAGGATTTACCGTTATGCATCATCGCATTCTCGGCATTGATATCCGCCAGTGGTAGTTTCATCAGGCTAAACAATTTCGCCGCCTGGGGGTTTTTCTCGGCCCAGGCTTTGTTTGCCACGATATGCATGGTGTTCACTGGGAAACCATAGTTCGCGCCATTCGGCAGTTTGGTGTCGATATTCTTTTGCTCACCCGGCAAGGACGAGAACGGCACCTGCAACCACACCACATCTTTCCCAGGTTTGAGCACATCGCTCACCCAGTATGGCGTCCAGGTGTAATACAGCACCGGTTTGCCTTCTTTATAACGTGCAATGGTATCCGCCATCATCGCTGAATAATTACCGTGGCTAACCGTTACCGTATCGGCCAGCTTATAGGCTTCGTTCTGATGGTTAATCACCGCTTCACAACCCCAACCCGGCGTACAACCCATCATGTCGGCTTTGCCATCGTTGTTGCTGTCGAACAGTTTGGCAATCTTCGGATCTTTTAGCTGCTCAACGTTGGTGATGTGGTATTTATCTGCGGTCTTTTTATCGATGAGATAACCCTGTGCCGCGCCGGTCACATACGTGCCTTCGCGATAAAACTTGTTACTGCCACCCGCAGCGGCATACATATCGTCATGCAGTGGCTGCCAGTTCACTGCGGTAAATGTGGCATCGCCAGAAGCAATCGAGGTGTAACCCACGTTGTAATCCACTTCGCTTGCCGTATTTACGGTGTAACCCAGTTTTTCAAGGGCACGGCTGACAAGCTGTGTCTGGAAGGATTCTTCAGAAATGGTGCTTTGAATTGGCTGAACCGTAATGCCTTTACCCGGCAAGTCAGCGGCAAAAGTGCTGGTGGTAACGAGTGTGGCAAGAGCTGTCGCGAAAAGAGTCGTGTGTCGCATCGTTATTCCTATTTTTGGTGATGGGGCATGAGGCGGCACGCATGCCGCCACAGGCTTATTTAATGAAGGGACGGGTCAAGAGACCAATTGGGCCGGTATTGAACCAGCGGCGGTTGCCACGGCTGCGCGAATCGCGGCCAATGGACTGAGTTAAGCGGTCGAGAATAATGGCAAGAATGACAATGCCGACGCCGCCGACGGTCGCAAGACCCATATCGAGGCGGCCAATACCGCGCAGAACCATCTGGCCCAGGCCACCAACGGCAATCATCGAGGCGATAACCACCATCGAAAGTGCCAGCATCAGTGTCTGGTTAACGCCCGCCATTATGGTCGGCATCGCCAGCGGTAACTGAACCTTGAACAACATCTGGCGCGGGCTTGCGCCAAACGAACGCGAGGCTTCAATTAGATCTTCCGGCACCTGCTTAATACCCAGAATCGTCAGGCGCACAATTGGTGGCAGGGCGAAGATAATCGTCACTACCACACCTGGCACGTTACCGATACCGAACAGCATTACGATTGGCACCAAATAAACAAACGCTGGGGTGGTTTGCATCGCATCCAATAAGGGGCGAATTATTTTTGCTGCCCGTTCGCTGCGTGCCAGCCAAATCCCCAGCGGCAGGCCGATTATCATGCAGAACATCAGGGCCGTCAGTACCAGCGCCAGCGTTACCATAGCTTGTGACCAGGCACCAATCGCGCCAATCGCTACCAGCGAAATCAACGTTGCGATACCCATTCCCAGGCTCGACATCTGCCAGGCAATCAGCGCAAACAGAATGATGGCAACCGGTGCTGGCATCCCCAGCAAGAAGTGCTGGAAGCCACTGAGGATATAATCCACCGGCACGCGAATGCCCTGAAACACCGGGCGGAAGTGTGTCACCACCCAGTCGATGCCGTGAGTTACCCAGCTATCGAGTGGGATCAGCGTCTTATGGAACGGATCCAGAATGTTAAAATGTTCTGGCTGTGGCGCAGGAGCTGAATTCAGCCAGTCTGCACTGCCACTTGCCGCAGGCGTGGATGCCGCCTGGCTTCCCCACGCATCAGCAGTTGCAGCGGCATGGTTGGTTGTTGTGTCGGCAGCCGCACTGCCGGTATCCCACGGATTTGCTTCACTCATTGACTTACCCCCTCACGATCTAACGCCTGGAGCAGCACCCCTTTTGAGATGATACCCACGTACTGACTCTCTTCACCTATGACCGGAACCGCGCACGGAGCCTGGCCTACATGGGTGAGCAGATCGCTTAGTGACGTATCAGCGGAAACTGCCGCCGGAGATTCGAGGTAAGCATTATCCAGACCCTGACCAGCAGCCAACGCCGCTTTCAGTGAGTCAGTCGAGACAATACCGAGGAATTTTTGCCCGCGTTCGATGACATAACCGAATTCACGATCTTCGTCTTGCAGCAATTTCAGCGCAGAACGAGGGCCAAAACCGGCGGTTTTACGCAGCAGGCCAGCAGGGCTTCGGCGGGCAATATCTTTGGCGCTAAATACCTGACTAATATCCACACCACGGAAGAAGGTGCGTACATAATCATTTGCCGGATTATTGAGAATTTCATCCGGTGTGCCGACCTGTATTACTTCACCACCTTGCATAATGGCAATTCGGTCGCCAATACGCATTGCTTCATCTAAATCGTGGGAGATAAATACAATGGTACGTTGGTGTTTAGCCTGCAATTTAATTAATTCATCCTGCATTTCAGTACGAATTAATGGATCGAGTGCGGAGAAGGCTTCATCCATCAATAATATATCTGGATTAATTGCCAATGCGCGGGCTAAACCAACACGTTGACGCATACCGCCAGAAAGCTCATCAGGATAAGCGTGGGAATAATTTTCAAGCCCTACCTGACGCAATGCATCAAGAGCTTTTTCCTGACGTTCTTTTAACGGAATTCCCGCTAATTCCATGCCGAAAGCAGTGTTATTTAACACCGTCATATGGGGCATCAGAGCAAATGACTGGAATACCATTGAGATCTTGCTCTTACGCACTTCACGCAGTTGTGCGTCTGATATCTTAGCGATGTCTACACCATCAATCAGTACCTGCCCACGGGTTGGTTCAATCAGGCGATTGAGAAGGCGAACCATGGTGGATTTACCGGAACCCGATAACCCCATGATGACAAAAATCTCGCCTTCTTCAATTGCCAGACTGGCGTCTTTTACGCCAAGCGACAGCCCTGTTTTTTCCAGTAATTCGGCTTTTGAAATACCCTTTTCAATATATTTAAATGCGCGCTGTGGGTGCTCACCAAATACCTTATATAAATTCTTCACTTCAAGTTTAATTGCCATGCAATAAAGTTATTCCTGTATTTATATATTTATACACAATTCCTGATGGAAATATTCACTGCATATACCCTAACATACTCAGAATCTGAGACAACCCTCGATTTCTGATATATCCAATATCCGCGCGGCTTGAGTGGGCAGAATTTCCCATGAGTAAAGGGCTGAGAGCAAATCAGAGAAAGATGATATTTTTTGTAAGCGAAGGCGAAATTTGCCTGAATAGCGTGATATTCAGGCGGAAATGTAAACAGCGATTTTGTAGTGTTGACTGAAAATATCAACGCCAGAAATGTGCGGTTTATTTGGCTTAATTTACGATAAGAAACCAAAATAATTCGAGTTGCAGAAAGGCGACAAAGCCGCAAGTCCCCAGGAGCATAGATAACTATGTGACAGGGGGGCGCGGGTGCAGTCAACGCACCTGCGGCTGTTTTTAGAAATCCCAGTCTTCGTCTGTAGTTTCCACCGCTTTCCCCATTACATACGATGAGCCAGAACCCGAGAAAAAGTCGTGGTTCTCGTCCGCATTGGGGGAGAGTGCTGCCAGTATCGCTGGGTTCACCTCTGCCATTTCAGGCGGGAATAGCGCGCTGTAACCCAGGTTCATTAATGCCTTATTCGCGTTGTAGCAAAGAAAGGCTTTCACCTCTTCCTGCCAACCCACATCACCGTAAAGCGCATCGGTATAAGCGACTTCGTTATCGTAAAGATCCATCAGCAAATCGAGGGCAAAGTTTTGCAGCTCGGTCTGGCGCTCAATGCTTTGCTGCGCCAGCACTTTCTGGAATTTGTAACCGATATAATAACCGTGCACCGCTTCGTCGCGAATAATCAGGCGAATCAGGTCAGCCGTGTTAGTTAATTTGCCACGGCTCGACCAGTACATCGGCAAATAAAATCCAGAATAGAAGAGGAAAGACTCCAGAAATACGCTGGCAATTTTCTTCTTCAATGGATCATCGGCGTGGTAATGAGCGAGGATAATTTGCGCCTTACGTTGTAGTGGCGGGTTTTCTTCGCTCCACGCATACGCCGCATCAACATCTTTAGTCTGGCAAAGCGTTGAGAAAATCGAGCTATAGGAGCGGGCGTGCACCGCTTCCATAAAGCTCACGTTAGACAAAACGGCTTCTTCATGCGGCGTTATTGCATCATTCATTAATACCGGTGCGCCAACCGTATTCTGAATAGTGTCCAGCAGAGTCAGCCCGGTAAACACGCGGATAGTCAGTTGCTGTTCTTCATCGCTGAGCGATTGCCAGGCCGGAATATCGTTCGACAGTGGGATTTTCTCTGGCAACCAGAAATTGCTGGTCAGGCGATTCCACACTTCGAGATCTTTCTCATCCTCGATATTGTTCCAGTTGATGGCACTTACGCGGGTTAACTCAGTCATGATTTCTCCTTATAAAGCGCAGGACACACAGCCCTGCACCTCCGTTCCATCCAGTGCCATCTGGCGCAAGCGAATGTAGTAGAGCGTCTTGATGCCTTTTTTCCAGGCATAAATCTGCGCTTTATTAATGTCACGAGTGGTGGCGGTATCGCGGAAAAACAGTGTCAGCGATAAACCTTGATCAACGTGGCGAGTGGCTTGCGCATAGGTGTCGATAATTTTTTCCGGGCCGATATCGTAGGCATCCTGGTAAAACTCCAGGTTGTCGTTAGTCATAAACGGAGCCGGATAATAAACACGACCGATTTTACCTTCTTTGCGAATCTCGATACGTGAGACTATCGGGTGGATGCTTGATGTTGCGTGGTTGATATAAGAGATCGAACCCGTCGGCGGGACAGCCTGCAAATTCTGGTTATACAGGCCGTATTCCATTACGTCGTCACGCAACTGTTGCCACTCTTCGCGGCTGGGAATAGCGACCCCGGCTTTGGCAAATAACGCGCGCACCTTCTCGGTTTTTGGCTGCCAGCTTTCTTGCAGATATTGGCGGAAATATTCGCCATTCGCATAACGTGATTGCTCGAAACCTGCGAAGCGCTGTTTGCGTTCTCGTGCCAGTAAATTTGATGTGCGTACTGCATGCCAGGTCACGGTATAAAAATAGAAATTGGTAAAATCCAGACCTTCTGGCGAGCCGTAAGCAATACCTTCACGCGCCAGATAACCATGGAGATTCATCTGGCCGAGGCCGATGGCGTGTGACGCGGCGTTTCCTGCTTCAATCGACGGTACTGAGCGAATGTGGCTCATATCGGAAACCGCTGTTAGCCCGCGAATTGCGACTTCGATAGTCTCGCCAAAATCGGGGGAATCCATGGTATGGGCGATATTCAGTGAGCCGAGATTGCAGGAAATATCTTTACCTGTTTGTTGGTAATCGAGGTTTTCGTCGTAAGTAGAAGGGCTATTAACCTGCAAGATCTCTGAACACAGGTTGCTCATATTAATACGCCCGGCAATCGGGTTTGCGCGATTTACCGTGTCTTCAAACATGATGTACGGGTAACCAGACTCAAACTGGATCTCGGCCAGTGTCTGGAAGAAATCACGCGCATTAATAAAGGTTTTGCGAATACGCTCGTCCGACAGCATTTCTTCGTAAAGTTCGCTGACGGCAATATCACCAAATGGCTTGCCGTAAATACGCTCGACATCATAAGGCGAGAACAACGCCATCGGCTGGTTATCTTTCGCCAACTGGAAAGTGATATCCGGGATCACTACGCCAAGCGAGAGCGATTTGATGCGAATTTTTTCATCAGCATTTTCGCGCTTGGTGTCGAGAAAACGCAAAATATCGGGATGATGGGCGTGAAGATAAACCGCGCCCGCGCCCTGGCGCGCACCGAGCTGGTTGGCGTACGAAAACGCATCTTCCAGCATTTTCATCACCGGAATAACACCGGACGACTGGTTTTCGATGCGTTTAATCGGCGCGCCAACTTCACGCAAATTGGAGAGCAGGAAAGCTACGCCACCGCCACGTTTCGAAAGCTGCAATGCGGAATTTACCGCGCGGCCAATCGACTCCATATTGTCTTCAATTCGCAGCAAGAAGCAGGACACCAGTTCGCCGCGCTGCATTTTCCCGCAGTTCAGAAAAGTGGGCGTGGCAGGCTGGAATCGGCCGCTGAGCATCTCATCCATCAATTGCGTGGCGAGGTTTTCGTTACCCTGCGCCAGTGTTAACGCCACCATGCACACACGGTCCGGGAAATGTTCCAGATACTCTTTACCGTCGTAAGATTTCAGGGTGTAGCTGGTGTAATACTTCCAGGCGCCGAGAAATGTCTGGAACTGGAAACCACTGTTGAGCGCCTTCTCAAACAACGTGACGACAAAACGACTGTCATAGCGTTGTAGCACGGCATTGTCGTAATAACCTTCAGCCACAAGATAGTCGAGGCGAGCTTGCTGGTGGGGAAACTGGCGCGAACGGGGTAGCACATGTTGTTTATGGAATTGCTCTACCGCCAGCTTATCTTTCTCAAACTGGATATGGCCTTCGGAATCATAAAGATTCAACATGGCGTTGAGTGCGTGATAATCCGCGCTTTCCGTCGCCATTACGCTGATAGCTTCTGTCGTTGCCAAAATTCTTTGACTCCCTTACGCACGTTTTCAATATCTTGCTCGGTGCCGAGTAACTCAAAACGATAGAGATACGGTACCTGGCATTTCTGGGCTATCACGTCGCCCGCCCGGCAAAATCCTTCGCCGAAATTTCGATTACCGCTGGCAATCACACCGCGCAGTAACGAGCGATTCGTCGGATTATTTAAAAAACGAATGACCTGGGCCGGTACGGCGCCGGCAATTCCGCCGCCGCCGTAGCTTGGCACTATCAAAATATAAGGCTCTGGAACGATCAGCCGCTGTTTGAAATCCAGCGGAATGCGCAGTGCGGGTAATTCCAGGCGTTCGACAAAACGCAGAGTATTTTCCGAGGTGCTGGAGAAGTAGACGAGATGACTCATGCAGTCGCCAGGTTGCGCAGACGGTTGATCATATCCGGCCGGAATCCGCTCCAGCTCTCTTGTTCTGTGACCACAACCGGCAACTGGCGAAAACCAAGGGCGCGTAATTCGTCGGCGGCTTCCGGGGTTAAATCGAGATTAATCAGTTCGTAAGTGAACCCACGGCTTTCGATGGCGCGTTTAGTTGCGTGGCATTGGACACAGTCATTTCGAGTGTATATGGTAATGCGCATGATTCTTATTCTCTCCGATGTTGAGAATATGAATACTAGATGTGGGTGTTAAAATAATCAACCATACAAGATATAGTCTTTTTCGATAAGGACAGCAAAGGTGATGAGCGGGGCAGGTTGCGGGCAAAAAAGAATTTTTAGGGTGGATTAGCGTTAGCGAAATCCACCACTATTGTGCGGGTGTCGCTGTGCTAATCCGACCAGAAAAAACTACATACGCATACTGATCGCCAGGCGGTTGAACGCATTCATCAGGCTTGCAGTGAAAGTAAGATCGCTAATCTCTTGTGCGGTGAAGAATTGCAGCAACGGTTGGTACACTGCATCTTCTGCACCACCTTCGGTAATCAAGGTTATTGCTTCGGCCCAGGCCAGTGCCGCGCGCTCTTTATCACTGAAGTGATTACTCACTTTCCAGCCCGCCAATGCATCTAGCTTGGTCTGGTCTACGCCATCTTTGCGCAGTGCTTTTGAGTGCATCTCGAGGCAATAGGCGCAGCCGTTAATTTGCGAGACGCGCAGGAAAACAAGTTCAATCAGGGTCGAGCCGAGCGAGCTTGATTCCAGGCCTTTCAGTGCCTGAAGCATAGGCTTAAATACGGCTGGGGAAAGGTCGTAATAAGGCTGGCGTAATTCAATCATGGGGTAATCCTCGTGTTGGTGTGCGGGCAATTTAGCACTATGATGGACTACTAAAGAGAGCCATAAATTAACTAATAAAGCAGGCCATAATGGCAAGGTCGATTGAACCCGTAGTGAGTGCTCACCATTCGATACCGCGTTACCAGCAAATCGCGCGACAGCTTAAGCAGGCAATCAGTGATGGCGAGCTGGTTGCCGGAAGCCGTTTGCCGTCAAGTCGCACCATGGCGCTGGAACTTGGGGTGGCCCGGGCAACAGTGGAAAATGCCTACGGGGAGCTGGTTGCGCAAGGGTGGCTGGAAAGACGTGGCCAGGCAGGGACCTTTGTCAGCTTGTCGGTGACGAAAGGCGCAAATAACCCCGAGACGACAACCAGCCAACCGCAAGGTACGCCACGTCCGTTCCAGGTGGGTTTACCCGCGTTGGATGCATTCCCGCGCGCATTGTGGGCGCGAATTATGGGACGGCGCTTACGTCTGCAAACACGCTACGATTTAGTGTTACCCGAAGCGAATGGGGAATCGACTTTACGCCAGGCCATTGCCGATTATTTACGTTTTTCACGCAGCATCGACTGCCAGCCGGAGCAGATCTTCATCACCGCAGGTTTTCAGGCTGCAATGAGGCTGGTTGTGCATGCGCTAGCCAAACCTGGTGACGGAGTCTGGCTCGAAGATCCCGGTTATCGCTATGTACGCCCGGTATTTTCAGAAGCGGGGATGGCATTACATCCGGTGCCGGTCGATGGTGAAGGGATGCAGATTGATTATGGTATTAATCATTTTCCCGATGCGCGTTTTGCACTTTTGACCCCGGCTCATCAAAGCCCGCTGGGCGTGGCTTTATCCATAACTCGCCGTCGCCAGTTGCTTGATTGGGCTGCGACAAATCATAGCTGGATTATTGAGGACGATTACGACAGTGAGTTCCGCTACCACGGAAAACCGCTGCCGCCGATAAAAAGCCTCGATGGTCCGCAGCGCGTTATCTATGCCGGAACGTTCAGTAAATCTTTGTTTCCCGCTTTACGCGTCGCCTGGCTGGTGGTGCCGCAACAGGAGGTTGAGGCATTTTCACAGCACACACATTTCCTGCCATGTACTGCCCCATTGTTGATTCAACAAACCATTGCAGATTTCCTGCGCGAAGGGCATTTCTGGCGGCATTTGAAAAAGATGCGTTTGTGCTACAGCGAGCGAAGAGTATGGCTGGAGAATGCTCTGCAACAACAGGGGTTTGATGTCGTCCCACAGGCGGGAGGCATTCAACTGGTGATGCGCGTAAAGGGTGATGACCGTGTACTGGTGGCTAAAGCTCGCGATGCAGGGCTTGCGGTACAAGCATTAAGTGACTGGCGAATGGTGACAACAGGGGAAGGGGGAATATTGATGAGTTTTACTAATCTCACCTCACAAGCGATGGCGTTAAAAGCCGCGAAACAGCTACGCGATGCGATTAGCTGAAATCAAATAGCCAACAAAGACGCCGCTTGAGGAATTACGGATATAAAAAACCCCGGAAGTGGCTCCGGGGTTAGACGCATATTTATTATCACTACACTTTTCGGATTATCGACGGGAAGCTAATAAAGCCCCGATGAAAATACCTACAGCGGCGCTGATACCCACGCTCTGCCATGGTTTATCTCGTACATATGTATCGGCACAACCTACCGCATCACAAGCGGCCTGTTTTACGCGGGTGCGACCATGAAGGCGGGCTCTGGTCTCTTTAAGCAGAGACTCCGCTTTTTTGCGGGCAGCTTCCCCTTCTTCTTTAACATCGCTACCGAACGATTTAAGAACCTCTTCCAGCGTGTCAGCCAGTTGGTTCACGTCACGGTTAATATCATCAACGCCTTCGTCTACATCATTTCGATTTACGCGGTTAAACATTGGTTTCTCCCTTTTTGCGATGTACTACTCAGTGTAGACCATAATTTTTAGTAATGAGTCAGTTCACTCTCTTTCACCGTCTTTATGGACTAATCTGAAAGCGTTGCTAATGCTGGTTATTGTAAGGTTGCGCTGCAATAGAAGATGACGAGGAAAAAATATGTATTTACGACCTGATGAGGTGGCCCGCGTTCTTGAAAAAGCCGGTTTTACCATGGATATAGTGACACCGAAAACCTACGGATACCGGCGTGGGGAAAACTACGTTTATGTAAATCGTGAGGCGCGGATGGGGCGAACAGCTTTGATCATTCACCCCACGTTAAAAGAACGAAGCCAGACTCTGGCAGAGCCTGCGACAGATGTAAAAACCTGCGATCACTATCAGCAATTTCCACTCTATCTGGCTGGTGAAACCCATCAGCATTACGGTATTCCGCATGGATTTAGTTCACGCGTCGCCCTGGAACGTTACTTGTCTGGCTTATTTGGCGAGCACTAATTCGAATGAGGCGTTGTTGGGTTCACACCTCAACGCTATCACACCTCTGCTTTTGCGCTTCGATAACCGCTGATACGAAATAAACGACGGCAATAATCAAGAAAATAGCCATATGCAGCGCCCATAAGCATCGAGACGATGATATTTGAACTTACCGCCGCGACTATTTGATTCCAGTCTGCTCCAACCGACCACAAAATAGCGACGTACACAGGTGACTGGAAAGTCACGTAAGCCAGTACATCGGCGAGATTTTTCGCCCAACTTGCCTGGCTGTAGCGTTTGGTAAAACGCATAAATGCATCACGGTAAAAACCGTATGGCCAGGCAATCAGAATGTTTACGGGAATGGCGACCAGGCGCGAAGAGAGTGATTGCTCAAAACTCATGCCTGAGAGAAAGATTTCAATCATCATGTTCACAACCGAGCAATACACTACCATCGCAAAAGTATCTGCGACTGCATGGCGCAGGCGTGACTCAGGAGAAAACATTATTCTAACTCCGAATGATAATTAGCGATATACACTGCCATTGAGTGCTAATGGCAGTGCTAATAAATGATTTGTTTATGTCGGCTAGATTATATCCCTACGTGCAATTCGACAATTAGTGATAAATTTTTATTTAAAGGCATTTCGTCAATAAAATCCGCTAAATGAGACATATCAGACAGAGTTTCCTGATTTTGTCGTTTGGCTATTAATTTTTCATTTAAAATCATTATCTTAAATTTTTCATGCATAGCCTCATTTTTAAGGCTATCCAGGGCCTGAAAATTCGTTATATAATTTGTTATATAGCGATGTGATCAACAGGAGCATTCAAGTGGATAATCATTTTGGAAAGGGATTGATGGCAGGGCTGAAAGCCCGTGAAGCTGACAGTGTCACCAGGGTGACTCGCTTTTGCTCGGACTACAAACGCGGGTTTGTGCTGGGGTTTAGCCATCGTATTTCAGAACAAACGGGCGACCGCCAACGCGCTGCATGGGAAGCTGGGGTCTTGACTCGTCGCTACAACCTCGACAAAGAACTGGTGGCAGATTTTTTCAAAGAAGTGAATGCTGATACTGCAGTGAAATGCTTTTTTGCAGGTTATGAAAGAGGTTACTGATAATAGTTTTTCGGCGGGCAAAACAAGACCCGCCTGAGATAAGCATTAGCAAACGCCAAAATCGTCATCTTCTTTATACAGCGCAACGTCTTCTGCCTTTAAGGTGACTGTTTCGCCTGTCAAAATGCTTCTGGGCGTACAGAACAGAGTATCTCCCTGAACATCCAGAACTTCATATTTTGGGCCGCCTTTTTTGGGCTGCACCAGATCGCCTGCTTTGAACATAGTTTTCCTCTTTCAACGAAGATAAATAGACAACGTCTATCGTTAACCATAGCCCAAAGCGGCAGGATACATGTCGATTTAACCTAACGTTTGTTCCACGGCATTTTTTCTAGCAGACGTGCCATGCCACAAAAGCCGCTTATACCTGCAAAGAGCAAACCTGCACCCACAAATCCTGAAAGTAAGAAGAAACCCGGATGTACTGCATAACCCAGCACTACGCCTGCAAGCACCAACGTACCCGCAGCAATTTGTACCTGGCGCATCAAAGGTAATGGTTGTGATTTATCCGCCAGAATTTCCTGCCCGTCTTTCTTCCAGGCATCCAACCCACCAGTGAGGATCAAAACTTTCGCCGGAGCCACAGCATCAGCCAGCTTTTGGGCATTTTGCGTGGTGCGCATGCCGGATTGGCAATGAAAAATCACGGTATCGAAAGGGTCGAATGGGCCAAGGCGGTCACCGTTTTCGATGGCCGAAAGCGAGAGTAAATGCGCCTCAGGGATATTCTCACGGGCATGTTCGTCCCGCTCGCGGATATCAATCAACGCGGCTCCTTGAGCGACCAGAATTTTGGCCTGTACCGGGGAAATAGTCTCGATAGTCATGTTGTTCCTATTGGCAATAGAGTGCTTTTACTGAGTTAAGGAGACGATAAAAAAAAAAAGAATGCACGGTTTTTTGGAGTTTTTTGATCGGCAAATTTAAGAATTTGAGTTCATGAGTCGTTTTGTTTTGATGAAGTGTGAAGATCTGGCGTCAAGGCATCAGTATCGGGTTATGGCATTGTTAAGTGGATTTCAGACATGGAAGTTAGTAAAAAGTCAGGCACAGTGAACCGTTTACTGACCGTATTATTTTTGGTGATGTTAATTCCTTTTATGATGGTTTCTATTTGGTCATTTGCTAATATACATAAAAATAATATAGAAGTTTTTGAAAATAACCTGACGCGATTTACACATAATACAGCAATGGAAAGTGTTAATCGCCAGTTAGAAGAGATTGATATTGTATTCCAGATTCTGAATAGCCGAATGACATATGCCGGCACTCAGGTTTTTATTAATGAAGAGAAAGGAATCCTTCATTCAATTATTGCATCAATTGTTAATACATTATCTTTTTTTGATACAGCTATTATTTCTGATATCAAAGATAATTACCGTACATACCCAGAAATAAAACGAGATGATTTCATACCAAGTAAACGCCCCTGGTATCCAAGTCTTAAAAACCAAAAAGGTATTCATTATTCTGAGCCTTATTCAGATGTCCTTGCTGAGTCTAGTGATCCTGAAGTTCGTACTATCACCGTGAGTATGAACCTGTTTGATGAAGAACTACAAAAATATGGAAACATAGGTTTTGACTTGGATATGGATACCATGAGTTCTGCCTTGATAAATGTGGTGGTTCCTTTTGAGGGGAAGTTTTTAGTCGCCTCAAAAGATGGCACTGTCATTATGAATGCAAATATTAAAGATATTTTTCGTCAAAAAGTGCCATTAAAATGGGTTGAAAAATCCATTGATTTAGAAGGCCATTTTTATGATGAAGAAACAAAGAAACATATTTATTACCGCTCTTTTACCGATCCATATTGGTTAGCATTTACGATTGTTGATGACGAAAAATATAATGAATTTATTAATGATGCTCCACAATCATTGATATACATCATTTCAGTATGCCTAATCATATATGTAATTTTGCTTTGCTTATGTCGTGTATACATCAGAGAGATAATTGGCCGTCTGTATATGGGCGTCAACGGCATTAGTTATGATGGCCAAACGCAGGATCTGGAAAAAATCTATACTAAAATAAAAAATAGCCAGGTTGAACTTAAAGAAGTTCGCCGTATTTCGGGTGAAGATGCTTTAACCGGAATTGGAACCCGGCGTAAATTTGATGACCGAATGGCTGAGTTGATTGATTGCAATTCCCCATTCTATCTGGCAATCCTGGATCTGGATAATTTTAAAAGTATCAATGATACGTTTGGTCACACTGTAGGTGATTCGGTGCTTAAATATGTCAGTAAGGTTGGTAAATCTATAATCGAGCCGGACTATGATATTTATCGTTTTGGTGGGGAAGAATTGGTCGTGCTGTTCCATGGCGGGGAATACGATGTCTACTTTGACTTGCTGGAAACATGGCGCATTACCATATGCCAGCGGCAATGGCGAGAAACCACATTGAATGTAACTTTTAGCTGTGGCATCGCGCGTTGGCAGCCAGGTGAAAGTGCACAGGATATTATAACCAAAGCAGATAAAGCGTTATATGAGGCGAAGCACTCAGGGAAAAATGCGATTTACACTGCAAATGACTAAATAGTGAGGTGAATTATGCAGGAATGGGCCGCTTCATATTTAGTCTTAATCATGGAAGGAAAATAAAATGACGGTTGATAATGAGGATGTCAGAAAGATACTGGCTAATATTTCTCAGGGGAATCCTGAGCAGTCTCTCGTCATTTATTTGCAGCCGATTATTAACATGGTTGATGGCCAATGTGTGGGTGCTGAGGCGTTAGTGCGTGGGAGAGTTGAGAGCAAGCTTGTGTTCCCGGACCGCTTCATTGGTCTGCTGGAACAAAATAAAGATATTCGTAAGGTCGGGGTTTACGTACTGCAACGAGCTATTCAATTCAGTAAGGAACATGACCTCCACCAACAGGATAACTTCAGTATCAGTAGTAATTTTTCGCCTATCGAAATCAACGACTGCAGTGTCGTTGAGAAAATTAAAAGTATTACTGATGCAACAGGCTACCCAAGCCATAAAGTGACCATTGAGATTACTGAAACGGATATTTCCCTCAGTTCACAAGGCCGGCAGAATGCCAGCTGGTTGCAGCAACAAGGTTTTGTGATTGCCTGGGATGATATTAGTCATCTCGATGATTTGAGCAAAAACAGCCGTGAATTTTGCAGCAATGTCATTAAGCTCGACCGTAGCTTGCTCAATGAAGAGTGTTTGCCGCAGGCTCGTGAAATCATCTTGTTATGTAAGACCAAAAAATTACAGCTGGTTGCCGAGGGTGTGGAATATGCCTGGCAGCGAGATTGGTTGCTCGAACAAGGCGTTACTGCTTGTCAGGGATACTATTATTCCCCGCCTGTAAATAAAGAAGTTTTTGCACAGAAATATATTTGTGCCTGAGCCCATTTTTCGCGCTGAGAGTCCACGTTTGTAGTTTGTCTCTGGCCCATATTATAAAGAGGTAATAACATGAGCGACATTGGCTCAAATTTTATTCTTAGAAAAATAACCCATAGCGATTTTTCTAACGTAGTGGATTTTTACGTCCAGCCAATTTTCAATTTGTCATCTTTCCAGTGTGTCGGTGCCGAGGTGCTATTACGTGGGATGCATCGGCACAACATCATTCAGCCAGCGCAATTTCTACAGCAGCTTGAAGAAAATGACGGCATTATTAATGTCGGAAAATATATCATCGGTAAAGCTTTTGAGTTTTTACAACAAGAGGTGTTATCGCGCAAACCTGATTTCTTCCTCAGTATCAATCTGGCACCCCATCAACTCAATGATGAAACCTTTTCAGAAAGCATTATGGCGCTTCAGGAAGTATTCGCAATACCAGCAAAATCTGTGATTTTTGAGATAACGCAGTCTGCTGAAGAATTAGCGGAAAGTGGTGAGAAAAATATTCAGCAATTGCAAAGTGCTGGGTTTTCTTTTGCCTGGGATGATGTGGGCAGTATTGATGATGTACAAAACAAACTGGCGCAGGCCGCATGCGATTTTATCAAGCTGGACCGCAGCTGCCTTAAGAATGGTAGTAACGAGAAAACTCCTGAGCTCATAATTGAAGCACATAAAAATAATGCTTCAATTATTGCTGAAGGGGTAGAAACCATGGCGCAAACGTCGATGTTGTTAAAACACAATGTCGAACTGGCGCAGGGTTTTCTATTTTCGCGCCCATTGAAGAAAATAGATTTTGTACAAAGTTATATTCGTACCTAGCCCAGCGTTCATCATATTTAGCGCTGGGCTACCCATCAGGCCAGCGTCCCCACAATATTCAGATCCGCTTCATCAGGCACTTCGTTATAAGACAACACATGCAAACCAGAAGCAAACAGGCGGCCATAGCGAGAAATTAACGGGCGTAATTGTGGCGTTACCAGCAGCAATGGCGCCATACCTTGCGCTTTCATATGCTCCTGAATCATTGGCATCGTGTTTTGTAACTGCGTCAGAATATTCGGGTCAACCGGGAAGTTATCCAGTCCAACTTTTCCACTTTGCTGTGCGTGATTGAGGGCGTTGAGCAGAATGTTTTCCAGTTCATTATCCAGTGTATAAGCCTGAAGGCTGCGCTTTTCTCCGTTGATATTATGGATAATGGCGCGGCGCAGCGCGAAGCGCACATCCGAGGTTAATAGCACCGGATCTTTCGTCAATGCGGCACTTTCAAGCAGAGTCGCTGCAATGGTATTAATGTCTTTCAGTGAAATCTGCTCTAATAATAACTGGCGATAAACTCGCAGCAAAAGGCTGTAGTTAAGTTGAGCAATCAAATCCTCTGCCAACTTCGGCGCCTGCTGGCTTAAACGATGATGTAAATGCGTGATGTCGTCGTAATTAAACAATTCAGGCAAATAATTGCGCGCAATTTTATTAACGTGAGTTGCGACGACGCTTGCACAATCCACCACTTGATAACCCAGATTCAGCGCCTTCGCTTTTTGCTCCGGTAATATCCAGGTAATCGCCATGCCATAAGCGGGGTCTGTATCCAGCACCCCATCGATTTCGCCATACAGTTCCGCCCCTGGGATTGCCATTAATTTGTCGGCATGCACTTCACCGGTCGCAATGCGAATACCGTTGATATGAACTGCGTACTGAGAGGGCTTCAGGCGGAAGTTTTCCCGAATCCGTATTTCGGGCAACAGTACGCCGCAGGTTTCAGAAATCACCTGGCGCACGCCACGAATACGTTGAGAAAGCGGGCTACCTCGAGTGGTATCCACCAGCGTCACCAACTTATAGCCCAGATTCAAACCAATCGGTTCCACCTGAGGAATGCTGTCCCAGTCAATAACGGGTGGATTGTCGTGGGAAATTGCTTCATTGATGGCATCAATTTCAATGATCGGCTGTGGTGCTGCCACTTTTTTGCTCTGTTTCCATCCAGCAAAAATTAGCAGTGCGGTAAAACTCAGGAACGCGATGTGTGGCATACCCGGCACGATAGCCAGCACGAACATGACAAACGCGGCGGTATAGAGAATGGAAGGGCGCGCCAGTAACTGCGTGTTAATTTCGGTGCTGATGTCGTTACCGTCACCCACGCGGGTCACAATAATCGCCGCAGCAGTTGAAAGCAGCAGAGAAGGAATTTGCGCGACCAGACCATCACCGATGGACAGTAAAACATACTGCTGGAAGGAGTGGCCAACATCGAGATTATGGGCAAATACACCGATACAGATACCGCCGATAATGTTGATTATCAGGATCATAATCCCGGCAATCGCATCGCCGCGCACAAACTTCGATGCACCATCCATTGCACCATAGAAATCTGCCTCACCGGAGACATCCTGGCGGCGCTGTCGAGCCTGCTCCTGATTAATTAAGCCTGCGTTCAGGTCAGCATCAATCGCCATTTGCTTGCCTGGAAGCGCATCAAGCGTGAATCGTGCGGAGACTTCGGAAATACGCTCCGCACCTTTGGTGACCACCACAAAGTTGATGATCATCAGGATCACAAACACCACGAAGCCGACGACAAAGTTACCGCCGATAACCACCTGGCCAAAAGCTTCAATGACTTTACCTGCCGCACCTTCCCCTTCGTGACCATGTAATAACACCACGCGAGTGGATGCGACATTCAGGGTCAGACGCATTAGCGTCGTAATCAGCAAAATGGTCGGGAAAATCGCAAAGTCGAGCGGGCGTTTACTGTTGACCGAAACCAGCAACACAATGACGGCCAGCACGATATTGAAGGTGAACAGAATATCGAGGATTAACGGCGACAGTGGCAGCATAATCATAGCCAGCACGCAAAGTAATAACAGAGGAATACTCACGTTACTTCGCCGAATCAGGTTGAAGTAACCCGTAAATTTACCGTTTGCCATCTGTTTTCATTACCTCTTTTGGGATGTCCATATGCTTGTTCAATTGCGGCTTTATATCGCTGCGTCCATTGCGCCACTCTTTAATCTGCATCACGTAGGTGAGTACATGTGCAATGGCGCGAAATAGCTGGGAAGGAATTTGTTGGTTTACGCGCGTGCTGTAATAAATGGCACGCGCGAGCGGTGGAAACTCAACGATTTCAATCTGGTTTTGAGTGGCGACTTCTCGAATATACAGGGCGATATCGTCCATCCCTTTGGCGAGAATATAAGGGGCCTGCGCCTTATTTGGGTCATATTTCAACGCGACGGCATAGTGGGTCGGGTTGGTTAAAATCACGTCAGCGGTCGGCACGACTTTATTAATCTGCCCCTGCGCCATTTGCCGTTGCAACTGGCGGATTCGCCCTTTTACCTGTGGGTTGCCGTCGTTATTTTTATGTTCATCGCGTACTTCTTGTTTGGTCATGCGCATCTTTTTCATAAACATGAAAATAGATAACGGCACATCAATAAAAGCGAAGATGATAATCACGCCGATCAACCACCAGAATGACTGGCGCAGAATCAACAAACCTTCTTCAATCCCCTGGCGCAACCATATGCGTTGTAAGCCCAGCAATTCAGGCAAATTATCCTGAATCAGCGACCATAAGACGGCCATCAGCACGCTGCATTTCAGCAGCATTTTCAGGACGTCAACATAGTGGCTGGATGAAAACATACGTTTCAGACCACTGATTGGGCTTATCTTTTTGAAGTCGGGAAGCAGCTTATTCGGTGTGAAAATCCAGCCACCGGGTACCAGCGTTGAAATGATGCAAACCAGCGGAATGGGTACTAACGTCAAAACGAATTTCAGCAGCAACCAGACATGATGCATCAAGAACTGTTCGAGAGCTGCATCGTCGTTGAGTTTTCCCGCCATGGTCGCAACGGAAAAAAAGGAGTCCTGAACCAGCTGGCGGTAGAACGGGAAAAAGATCATCAGAGTGATAAGCGATGTGACCAGACCAGCGGCCATCGTCAGATCTTTTGAACGCGCAATATCCCCTTTTTCGCGCGCTTTACGAAGCTTGCCGTGGGTAGCCTTTTCGCTTTTATCTCCCGAACCTGACATTAGTAAACCCTTACCGAATCAAGTTTGCTGAGAATGTAATTCGTCAGGCTGAGATAGTGCTCAGGGATATTACTGACCATCAATGCAAGGCACAGCAGGCCAAACAGCATGCTGATAGGAAAACCTAACGAAAACAGGTTCAGCGTCGGTGAAATACGGTTCAGTAAGCCAAACGAGCCTTGCACCATTAGCATCACAAAACCGGTAGGTAGCGCGATTAATACGGATGAGGAAACCAGCCAGCCGAGACTTTGAACCAGGGTTTGCAGCGACAACGAAGTGATTGCTTGTCCTGGTGGCCAATAGGTAAAGCTTTTATACATTATGGTGACGAGCAGCAGATGCCCGTCCATGGTGAAAAAAAGCAGCACGCTATAAACAAAGATTATTTGTGAAATTACCGTGGTGGAGTTGCCGTTACTGGGGTCATTCATTACCGCCATACCGAGACCCATATTCATTGAAAGAATATGTCCGGCGGTTTGCAGGGCCACAAAAACCAACTGCAACATGGCACCAAACAGAAAGCCCCACAGGATCTGCTCACCAATCAGCACAACGCTGCGCATCGAAAGCAATTCAGTTAGCACCACAACTTGATGCAGCATTGGGGAAATGACCGCCGTAAGCGCAATAGCGAGGCCAATTTTGATGCGCCGGGAAATGGATCGTTGATCAAATACCGGGCTGAAATGGATAAACGACAAAATGCGCACAAACGGCAGAAAAGCAGCCATCAACGGGGCGAACAGTGTCGGAATGTCAAAGCCCATAATGATTTAGCCAACCAACCGTGCAGCCTGATGGAAAATTTCAATAGTGAAATCAGACAGTTTAATCAGCATCCATTTTCCCGCTACCACCAGAACCAGCAACGTAACAACCAGGCGCGGCAAAAAGCTGAGGGTTTGTTCGTTAATCTGCGTGGTAGCCTGGAAGATACTGACCACCAGGCCAACGAGCAGGCTGGGTACAATCGCCACCACAGAGATAATCAGCACCAACAAGATGGCACCGGACATAATCTCCCCGGCGGTGTCCATGGTCATCATCCCGAAACTCCTTGTACACTGGTGGTCAGCGTGCTGACAATCAGGTTCCAGCCGTCGCAAAGCACAAACAGCATCAGTTTGAATGGCAAGGAAACAATCAGCGGTGACAGCATCATCATCCCCATCGCCATCAAAATACTGGCGACAATCAGGTCGATAATCAGGAACGGGATGTAAATCATAAAGCCAATCTGGAAGGCCGTTTTCAGCTCGCTCAGTACAAAAGCGGGTACCACGATACTGAGATCCATTGCCATCGGATCGCCTTTCTCGCCCGCAATCGACATGATTTGCGCCATAGAGGTTTTACTGGTTTGCGCCAGCATGTATTTCTTTAGCGGTTGCTCAGCGGTGGTCAGTGCTTCTTTAAGCGAAATTGCATCATTCTGATAGGGAACAATGGCCTGGTCATAAACGGTGGTCCACACCGGGCGCATGACCAGCATGGTCAAAGCCAGCGCGATCCCGGTCAGGATTTTATTCGGCGGGCTTTGTTGTAAACCAAGTGCCAGGCGCAAAATCGCCAGCACAATAATAAAGCGCGTGAAGCAGGTCATCATCAGCACCATGATCGGCAAAAAGCCGAGCAGGGTCATCAGAATCAGAATTTCAACCTTAACGCTGTAATCCTGGCCGCTACCATTGCTGGTGGTGCTAAGCAGGGTAATATCCCCGTTCGCGGCAAGCAGGTGAGGCGAAATAAGCAGCCCGGTTAACAACAATAACCCCAGGCCAGTGCTGTGAAAATGGCGACTCATTGCGTCAGTTTGCCTAAATCATGGTTGCTAAATTCGATGATACGCAGGCCGTATTTATCATTAAGCACTACCACTTCGGCTTTACCGAACTGAATGCCGTTCACCTTTAAATCCAGCGGTTCACCCGCCATCTTATCCAGCTCAATCACGCTGTCGTTGCTGATGGTCATCAGCTCAGCCAATGAAATACTCACCGAAGCAACTTCCAGCGTCAGGTTTACCGGAATACGGCTAAACAGCGCCATTTTACGCAGTTGTTCACTGCGGCTTTCCGTCGCAGTCCTCTCCACAGATTTAGCGGCGGAAATTTCTGCGTCATGCCCGGCAGTTTCCGGCAGGTCGATTTCGTCCAGATTAAAATCAATG
Source organism: Buttiauxella sp. BIGb0552 (assembly GCF_004366275.1). Taxonomy (NCBI): domain Bacteria; kingdom Pseudomonadati; phylum Pseudomonadota; class Gammaproteobacteria; order Enterobacterales; family Enterobacteriaceae; genus Buttiauxella; species Buttiauxella sp. BIGb0552. The sequence goes on along the minus strand of NZ_SODY01000003.1, from coordinate 86,885 downwards.
GACAGGTCATTTTGATCACTCATACTTCATCTCTGGAGTTTTATCATTAAATTCAGAAAGATATAACCGTCCTCGTTCTTCAGCGACGACTGAGCTAAAAATCTGTTCATTCTCAATAAAAACCGGTAAAGGTTCATTCAACGAAACGGGAATGATGTCACCTGGTCCAATATTTAATAGTTGGGCGACGGTGAGATTAATGGATACCAGACGGCCCGTAAGGGTCAAAGGCATATTGGTAAACATATGTTCTATTTGTTCAGATGAGAGATTCTTAGCCTGAGGCTCACTGCTTTCGCCATCTGCGCGTGAAGTGGCAAGAAGTAAATCAACGTGATGCGCATCCAGCAATATAGAAAAGCAATATTCATCATAACCTTCAAGCCAGAACCGAACAGAATAAGGCCATTGATGAATAATCGAGGTGTAATCATTCTTTAGTTCAAGCGTTTCATTTAATACTTCCTTGACCATTGCCAGCTGCAAAAGCTCCTGGCCAAGTTTTATTTTTAACCGGTCTTCAGTTTTTGTTACCGATTGGTTGAGGTCTAAAGAGACAGTATTCCCTTCTTTGCTCAGTCCATAATAGGTATGCAAAATGCTCAGTAAAAACTTGCGATTAATATCGAAGCCAATACTTCCATAAGGTGTGGAGAATATCTGTGCATTCTTGCAATGATAATCAATATCAAAGGTCAGGTTGTTCAATAGAGCATTGAGTCGATATTTCTTTAAAAAGAAAATACCTAACCTGGCTTCAATACTGTCAAATTTAGCGCTGATTATTTTGGGTATCTTGTGATAGGCCCTGCCAAGTTTACTGACATCCAGTCGCGTGAGTTCAGGACAATCAGAAGCCTGATAAACACGAGTTCTATGCGATGCATTCTGCATGATGTGTCCATTATCATTCAGTGTGCTTACGTTAACGCTTCTTTAATATGTGGCGTTGTGCTGACGAGTAAATAAATAATCATTATGCATAGTGACTATTTTTTTTGGCGTGTTGCAGGTTACGTATGCAGCATTATGTTACAGGCGTAAAGTATGTCTTTTGGTTATGTTTAGTTCAAGTGTTGGCGGCTCATTAATGTATTAATTATTTAAGTTTTTGGTTAATTAATCTGCGTTAATTTATTATTAATCTTTTGATTTTAAAGGGTTTAATTGTGATTTTTGTTAATTGTTCTTTAAAGGGGATTAATGAGGGGACAAGTATAAGCACTTAGGTATACTTCTGTTGGGAAAATTCTTATTAGGGTTTTGAAACCAACTTTTATTGATAGCCTACGCATTATTGACCGGGATGGTCAGTTAGTCACTTTGACTCTCACTTATGCGACGAGATACTTGTGGATTTGGATATGGATAGTTTAACTCAGGATAGCATTGCAAACAGCCACGGGTTTATTGCTCATGCTGCTGCTAGCGTGAGTGCTTTTAATTTGGCAAAAAGAGTAGCCGAATTTAATGTTGCAACCATTATTACCGGTGAAACAGGAACCGGTAAAGAATGCATCGCACGTACCATCCATCATTACAGCGTGGGTGTGAATGCTCCGTATGTTGCGGTAAATTGTGCAGCAATTCCTGAGACGATGCTTGAATCCATTTTATTTGGTCACATAAAAGGTGCTTTTACGGGGGCGCTCAGTAGCATGCCGGGGAAGTTTGAACTGGCAAATAATGGCGTTTTATTGCTTGATGAAATTGGCGATATGCCTCTGAGCCTGCAAGCTAAATTATTACGGGTTTTGCAGGAGCAGGAAGTAGAGCGCCTGGGAAGCCATAAAAAGATCCCCCTCGATATTCGTGTCATCGCTTCTACCAATAAAGATTTAACCACTGAAATTGCTGAAGGGCGCTTTCGCCAGGATTTGTATTATCGCCTGGCTGTGGTTCCTATTCATGTTTCTCCTCTGCGTGAAAGACCAGAAGATATCATTCCGTTGGCATTGAATTTCATCAAGAAATATCAGTCGAGACATCTACAAAATAAAAAACTCAGTGATGACGCGCGCTTTGCGTTATTAAAATATTCATGGCCAGGAAATATTCGCGAGCTGGAAAACGTTATTCAACGCGGATTGATTCTGAGCTCCAGTGACGTGATTCAGGCACAGGACTTGTCATTGCCTGTATCGCACGAAAATACCCGTGCAAATAACACATGGGGTAGCGGTAGCCCGACTTTAGTCACTCCAGTTTGTGACGCGATTCGTGGTGTGAAAGTCCACGGACGGTTGGCGGAATATCAGTACATTATTGATTTACTTAAACAACACAACGGCAATAAATCGCGTACAGCGCAGTCACTGGGCATTACACCGCGTGCATTACGTTATCGCCTGGCAACCATGCGTGGCGATGGAATTTACGCCTGACTGGGTTCAAAGCTTCACAGGAAGAAATAATAAATGGATAAAATTCAGTTGGTTGCTTTCTCATCTGCGCAGCAGGCAATGCTGCAACGAATGCAGCAAAACATGCTCACTTCTTCACAAGGCATTATTGCCCCAGCGCAGCAAATCGGCGGTGAATTTTCTGCCTCTTCCCTTTCTGGCTCATCCGCGGGTTCGTTCAGCCAAATGATGAACGAAGCCGTGAATCGTGTGGATGCCATACAGCATAGTGCGGCCGCGCAACAGATCGCCGTAGAAACAGGGTTAAGCGATGATTTGACGGGCGCAATGGTGGAAAGCCAGAAAGCCAGTGTCGCGTTTTCGGCGATGGTGCAGGTGCGCAATAAGCTCACATCTGCCCTCGACGAAGTCATGAATATGGCTGTGTAAGGTTTTGATGTGATAGATAAAATAAAACAAAGATTCCCGATGACCTTTGAACATGGGCTCACGGGAAACAAGAAAAACATGCTGCTGGGCGCTGCGGGCTTAATGCTCGCCAGCGCTATAGTCACATCTTTGTGGATGACCAATCACAATTATGTGGCGTTGTTTGGCTCCCAGGAAAACGTACCCGTGAAGCAGGTTGTTGATGTTCTGGGTAACCAGACCATTGATTACCGTATCGATCCTGCCAGCGGCATCATTATGGTTGACAGCAGTAAACTGGCAAAAGCACGTATGGCGCTGGCGGAACAGGGTGTGACGGCCATTATGCCTGGCGGCTACGAATTAATGGATAAAGACGAATTGCTTGGCAGCAGCCAGTTTATTCAGAACGTCCGTTATAAGCGCAGTATTGAAGGTGAACTGGCGCAAAGCATTATGGGGCTTGACCCGGTAGAGGCTGCGCGAGTGCATCTGGGGCTGATGGAGTCCAGTTCGTTCGTACTCACTAACCAACCGGAAAGCAGTGCGTCCGTGATGGTGCGTTTACGTGCGGGGCAGCATCTCAACGACCAGCAAGTGGCATCTATTGTGCAACTGGTGGCTGGCAGCGTTCCTGGCTTAAATGCAGGTCAGGTGCGGGTTGTCGATCAAACCGGCAATCTTCTCTCTGAAGGCATCGAAACTGATAACGGCCAGATGGCGGGTATCAGCAAAGTTCGTGACATCAGCCAGCAGATCAAAAGTGAAACCGAAAAGAACATCGCCAATTTGCTCAACTCTATTGTTGGGCAGGGGAATTTCCGTACTAGTGTCGTGCCGCAAGTGGATTTCAGCGCAATCGAAGAGACGCAAGAACGTTTTGCGGGCGACCCACGAATCAGCGATGAAAGCATTAATCAGGAAAACGCCACCGATGAGTTAGCGATGGGCATTCCTGGTTCGTTGAGTAACCGTGCCCCTGCGGCGACTCCTGCACAACCACCGGCCACTGCGGCGGCGACACCCGCCACACCCGCAACCAGCAATCCTCAAGCGCTCTCGAGTCGCAGCCAGACTCAGCGTAAATATGCCTATGACCGCGATGTACGCCATATCAAACATCCGATCTACAAACTCGAAAAAATGTCCATTGCCGTGGTGTTGAACCAGTCAGCCCCCGCACTGGAGAAATGGACGCCGGAACAATTCACCGCGCTCAATAAGCTGATTGAAGATGCCGCTGGGGTAGACAAGCAACGGGGAGATTCACTGACCCTCGACCGCCTTGTCTTCACGCCTGCTGGCTCCCTGGATATCCCGTCAATGAAATGGTGGCAGGATCCGGATATTCGCGATTGGGGGCAGATGGGCGGTATTGGGTTCCTTGCTTTACTGCTACTACTGCTTGGAGTTCGGCCATTGGCGCGGCGTTTCACGCCAAATTCACAGCAACAAGTTGCCAACTTGCAGGATGAAAACAGCGGAGTGCTGTTGGAAGGCGAAACCTCAAGCGACGACGAATCACTGGTACAGGCTTTGCCGAAGTCCTCCTTCCAGGTTGAGGATAATCTCCCACCGCAAAGTTCAGGGCTAGAGACGAAAGTGGAATTCTTACAGACGCTGGCGCAAGGCGAAACCGAGCGCGTGGCTGAAGTGTTAAAACAATGGATAAATAGCAATGAGCGAAATAGCGCAGCCGCAACCGCAAGCAAACAAGACTAATCGCACACCGGGGAACGCTGCCAATAATGGGCGCAGCCGTCTGGAGCAAGCGGCTATTTTGCTGCTCAGTATTGGCGAAGAAGCCGCCGCCACTGTGATGGCGAAACTGAGCCGTGAAGAAGTGGTACGCGTCAGTGAAACGATGGCGCGTTTACACGGCATCAAAGTCACACATGCCCGAAATGCGATGAATAACTTCTTCCAGGATTACCGGGAGCAGAGCGGTATTAATGGCGCTTCCCGTAACTATCTGAAGAACATTCTTGATAAAGCGCTGGGCAGTGAGATTTCCCGTAGCGTGATTAATGGCATCTACGGCGATGAAGTGCGTTATCGCATGGCGCGACTGCAATGGGTTGATACGCCGCAGCTCGCAAGCCTTATTGACCAGGAACACTTACAGCTGCAAGCCGTTTTCCTTGCGTTCTTGCCACCGGATGTGGCGGCCAACGTATTGAGCTGCCTTGAAGAGTCGCGCCGTGATGAAATTATCTATCGTATTGCGCGACTCGATGACGTTAACCGGGATGTGATTGACGAGCTGGATCGCATTATCGAACGCGGTGTGGCGGTGTTGTCTGAACACGGTTCAAAACTGGTGGGGATTAAACATGCGGCGGACATCGTCAACCGCATTCCGACTAATCAGCAGGAACTGCTCGAGCAACTGCGCATTCGTGATGAGGACGTGGTTAACGAACTCAAAGATCAAATGTATGAATTCTTCATTCTCAGCCGCCAGACCCCTGCGGTGCTGCAACGTCTGATAGATGAAATCCCGCTTGAAGAGTGGGCGGTGGCGCTTAAAGGCACCGAGCCAGTTCTGCGCCAGGCGATTTATAGCGCGATGCCAAAACGCCAGGTTCAGTTATTACAAAGTACCGGGACCCGTTTAGGCCCGGTGCCGGCAAGCCGTGTTGAACAGGTGCGCAAAGAGATTATGGCAACCGTTCGTGAACTGGCAGAAGAGGGTGAGATTCAGGTGCGTCTCTTCTCTGAAGTGACGATGGAGTAACGGATGAGCCAGCCAACAAAATCGCTATTTGCCAAACCTCTTGCGGCAACCGCCCGGCCAAGAGTGCATAAATTTCCGCCGCTACACCGCAACCGCCAACTTGTCGATGGCGCGCTGGGTGACGCCGGGTTCAATGCGCCGTTCCTCGATAACGCCAGTCTGCAACAACAGCTTGCTGATGGCTTTCAGGAAGGCATGAAGCAAGGGTTTGAACAGGGCCTGGAAGAAGGGCGCGGCGAAGGTTATCAGGAAGGTGTGCGTCTGGGCTTTGACGAAGGTATGCGCAAAGGTCACGACGAAGGCAAAGTTGCCGGTCGGCAACTATTTATTGATGCATCCCAACCATTAGATAGCGTCACCGAACAGGTTAAGCAGTATCTGGCTGATTATGAAACCCGGCGACGCAATGAGTTGCTGCAACTGGTGGAAAAAGTCACCCGCCAGGTGATTCGCTGCGAACTTACTTTGCACCCAACGCAACTGCTAACCCTGGTGGAAGAAGCCATCGGCAGCCTCGCCAAAACGCCGGAACAGTTGAAAGTTTGCCTGAATGCGGAAGAGTATCGCCGTATTAGCGAAGCGGAACCTGAACGTTCGAAAGAGTGGGGGCTGTGTGCCGATCCGCAAATGCAGCCGGGGGAGTGCCGGGTAGTAACCGAAACCACGGAAATGGACATTGGTTGCGAGCATCGTCTGGAACAATGCATGGACGTGCTAAAAGATACCCTCCTGCCGGAGACGCAGGATGCATAACATTGATTTCGAACAGGCGCTCAAATCGATAGAGAATATTAACCTCGCCCGTGTAGCGGGGCGCCTTGTTCGGGTCAATGGTTTGCTGCTGGAATGCGTCGGCTGTGTGCTGGCTATTGGTCAGCATTGCCGTATTGAAAGCCACGACGGCAGCATGATGGATGCACAGGTTGTCGGTTTCGACCGTGAAATTACTCACCTGATGCCGTTTAAGCACCCGGTTGGGCTGATTGCCGGAGCCAAGGTTTACCCCGCCGAAAAAGAAGAATCGGTGATGGTGGGGATGCAATGGCTTGGGCGCGTGGTCAACGGCCTGGGTGAACCGCTGGATCAAAAAGGTAAATTACAGGGAGATACCCCGTTACCCCGCCATATTGCGCAAATTCACCCACTAACCCGCCGCTCGGTTGATGAACCGCTTGATGTGGGTGTGCGGGCTATCAACGGCCTGCTAACCATCGGTAAAGGGCAGCGTGTTGGCCTGATGGCAGGCAGTGGCGTAGGCAAAAGTGTGCTGCTGGGCATGATCACTCGTTACACCCGCGCAGATGTGGTTGTGGTGGGGTTGATTGGCGAGCGTGGACGCGAAGTTAAAGAGTTTATCGAACATTCGCTAGGTGAAAGTGGGCTGGCAAAATCAGTGGTTGTTGCCGCTCCGGCGGATGAATCACCACTGATGCGCCTGAAAGCGACTGAACTGTGCCACGCCATCGCCAGCTACTATCGCGATCGCGGTCTGGATGTGTTGCTGCTGGTCGATTCCCTGACGCGTTATGCGATGGCCCAGCGTGAAATTGCGCTCTCACTCGGTGAGCCTCCAGCCACAAAAGGCTATCCACCGTCTGCTTTTGGTCTGATCCCAAAACTGGTGGAAAGCGCCGGAAACAGCGAGGGGCAAGGCACGATGACGGCAATCTATACCGTGCTGGCTGAAGGTGATGATCAACAAGATCCGATCGTCGACTGCGCCCGTGCAGTTTTGGATGGGCACATTGTACTTTCAAGACACCTGGCGGAAGCCGGGCACTACCCGGCTATCGATATTTCCCAGTCGATCAGCCGCTGTATGTCGCAGATCGTCACTACCGACCACCAACGCGCCGCGCGTACCTTAAAACAACTGTACGGCGAATACATGAATATCAAACCTATGTTGCCGCTTGGGGGATACGTTGCAGGCAGTGACCCACTGGTGGATCGTGCGGTCGGGATGGCTCCTGCTATCCACCACTATTTACAACAGGAAGTTGGCTTTGGTGCGACGCTTGAAAATACCATCGAGGATTTACAGTCGTTGGTTCAGCGTTAAATCGAGTGACAAAGAGGTAAAGGATGCCAAGAACCATCAGAACGCTTGAACACCTGGTACAGATGCGTGCCCGAACGGTGAAAGATCTCAGCGGAAAATTATCGTCACAACAACAGCTGTGCCAGCGTTATGAAAACAATATTCAGGCGCTCAATAACCTGGCGGTAACGCCCACGGGTGCGGGAAATACCCATGCCGCCATGATGACTAACCAGGCGCATTATAAGAAAAACATCCAACGTATTATCAACTGGCAAAAGCAAGAGCAGACGCTTGCGGATATGAAAATGCAGGAGATCCAACAGAATTTACTGCATGAAGCGCGCCGTGAGCGCGGATATCAACTAGTGCTTGAGCAACGGCAGGATAAATTTGCCAGTGAAGAAGCACGCAAAGATCAGAAAATTACAGATGCGATGTCGGCTCAAAGCTGGATGCGTCGCCAACGTCAGGGATAGCGAATGAAGACGATAAAAAATAGACCTAATCTGATGGGGTCTTTGCTAAATAAACAACTTTCAAAGCAGGCTCAGGAACGAAAACCCTTCGTGAGCGTAATTTCTCCAAGCTACAATCGGAGAGATTTTTTGCCATATTTGATTTATCAATTTCATTACCAGGACTATCCAGCAGACCGTCTTGAGCTGATTATTCTGGATGATTCTGCTGAAAGTAATGAAGATTTGGTTAATATGCTGGCAATGAATAATGACAACGTACGTTATATTCATAGTCCGCGCCGATTACAGTTGGGTGAAAAAAGAAATATGCTCAACGATCTGGCTACAGGCGAATATATCATTTGTTTCGACGATGACGATTATTATCCTGCAAATAAAGTCAGCTATCAGGTCGAACAAATGATTCAACATAAAGCGGTCTTTTCCGGTTGCGACCAAATCTATATATGGTATAGCCATCTGGATAAAATTTATCGCACCACCTCTTTAGGTAAGAATCATGCTTTAAATGGTACCTTCGGTTACCACAGCAACTATCTAAAAAAACATCGCTATCGTGATACCGATATGCTTGCAGAGGAAGGGCCTTTCCTGAATGGATTTACGGCACCGGTACTGCAAGTTGAACCTCGCAATGCAATTCTTTGTGTATCCCATAGTGCGAATACGTACGATAAAGATTTTGTTCTCGGGACTTGCAAATCTGTTGATTTAAAAATTGAGGATTTTGTTACTGACTCAAATCTGCTCACGCACTATCGCCGCTTGAGCCATGCACCCGTTACACAACCGGTCAACTGGCAGGTATTTGAGAAAATAATTGTTCTGGAAAATAGCGTTGATAAGAACACTGAAATCACTACACGCAGCCTGGTGGATTTTGGTATTGCACCGCAACAATTAATTTTTCAGAATAAGAATGACGACGAATTAGATACTCATCTTGCGGTACTGGAACTTGCTAAAGAACAAGGCTGGAAAAGTATTATAATTATTGACTCCGCCATTCAGTTTGTGAAAAAAGAAAACTTTGTTAAGAATGTAAATGGTCTATTAAGCAATATTGAGTCAATTGACTGGAAAGTAATATTGCTGGGGGCGCAGCATGATTCAATACGAACAATGCAAACTCTACCGGGGGTCGCCCGTATTATAGGAGCAGAGTGTGCTTGTGCGTATGCGGTCAACTCATGCTATTACCAGGTTCTGATAGATCTTTACACCCTGGCTAAAGATGAAAAGGTATCTCTAAGTCACGCCTGGCAGATAAAAATGAAACAAGATCTGTGGTTAGGGTTTTATCCTAGCTTTGCGTATTTGTCGGATCAGGATACTTATAAAGACGGTGTCAGTACTGACATAACCCATACTTTTTTCAGAAAAAAACACAACTAAGACAACTAATTCACACGTTATATAGGAGAGTATATAAATGGAACTTATTGAGAATTACCAGCCAGAATATGTAAAGAGATTTAAAGAGAATAACAACAAATGCCTCTGCCAGAATTGTCAGAAAGAAGGCAATGGTTTCCCATTTGTTACCTTAAGTTGGAAAAATCAACAACGTGAAAGCCTCTCTTTATCGTGTCAAACTGCGGCGAGAGAAATATTATTAAATCCACAGGCTTTTGTTTTACATGAAAGTAAGGTTGCCAGTGAATCATCTTTTTTATTAAACCCTAGTTTAGAAGTTATTAATCAGTTATGTATTAATTTTGCAATTTATCCGGGTATCTCATTAGAACAAAAAATCTATCTAATTGGTGTTTTATTAAGCAAGGTACATAGCGAAAATAATGAAGTTGTTTCCGATGTCGATATGCTTGATGATCTTTTTCGTAATCTATTGTTACTGGCAGATAATAATAAAATCCAGCAACAGATGAACCAGTTGCCAGAAATTATTCAAATTCGATTAACAGCGCTAAAAGAAATTGGAAAAATTAAGTTAAATATTAATTTTCCTCTCGAACATCAAATGGCATTTATGTTGAGGTTAAGTGAGCTTACTATCTTAAATGATGAAAGACTCGCTGAACGACTAGAACATATCCAGGTTGCGTGGCGACAGGGTGAAGAGTTTTTCAATCTGCACCAAGAGATCTTAACTAATCTATTAATTTATATAATTTATAATAATACATTTCCTGACTCTGATGAGAGCTATGGGGCCTCTTTCTTCCAGTTGACCGAACATATTTTTCGTTTGAAAACGATTATCTCTATTTACTGTCAAGAAGTAGCAGGATTTGACAGGGAGCAAATTGTGACTCTGATTAGTGCATATTTTGAATGGCATGAGAAAGTTAAAAATATGAAAGCTATTACCAGTCAGGATTCTGAGAATCTGTTACTCAGTGGTTTCGCTTTATTATGATTATCAGGCGGAAATAATATTTCCGCCTGATACCTGAAAGAGTTTTGTGGTCTATTCAATATCTATTAGCAAATTAAAATCTGGCCTTATTCATGAGTTTACAAACAGTTGTTGCGGCTGATATGCCGATGGAGTCCATGCTCACCGTCATTAATGAGAGTGCGAAAATTAATGCACCACTCACGCTTGAAGGTGCAAACCCTGACAAGTTTTCCATGCTTTCACGGCACTTCAAACAAAAGGGTTATGCCTGTATCGGTGAAAGCGAGCAGCCCGGTGCTCATCATTTCGTTGCATTAGGTGAGGGGAAACAACGTATCGTCGTTAATGCGACAAATGATAATTTCCATTTTATGCAGCCAGTGTTGGGGGTTATGCGCGAGCAAGGGCATTTCGTCACTGAACTATCCAGCGCCAATCTGACTCAGCAAGCGTTGCTTAATGCGCTACGCCATTGTGATGTCGCCTGGTTTGAATGGGGGGACACAGCAATCATAGCCGCCAGTCAACTGCCTAAATATTGCCGTATAGTTTGTCGCATTCATCGCTATGAGCTTTATGGCAATGCGGTTATGCAAACAAACTGGAATAACGTCGATGAAGTCATTTTAGTGAGTCAGGCAATGAAGCAGCGTTTTATAGCGCTGTTGGGGGCTAATTTACCCACCCATCTTAAAGTTACAGTACTCGCCAATCTCACTGATCATCACCCTGTTGCACAGATACCCAAAAAACGTAACCCCTTTCATATCGCTTGCGTGGCTCGCTTTGCGCCGCAAAAAAATCTAGTGATGCTGTTACCTATTTTGCAGGTGTTGGTCAAAAAAGATTCGCGTTACAAGTTGTTTATTGCTGGCAGAATTGAAGACCAGTGCTTGCATGATAGTTTTTGCCAACTTGTTGATATTTATGGATTAAGTAGCAATGTGGTTATTTGCGGCAATGTTGCTGCATCCGAAATGGCGAAATGGTATTCAGACAAGTCGTTTTTGTTGTCGGTCAGTTATAACGAATCTCAGGGAATGGGCATATTCGAGGCTATGCTGGCTGGGTTAAAACCCGTCGCTTTCCATGCACCCGGCGGCTTAAGTGAATATCTACCCGCACAATATTTGTTCACAGCAATTGATGAAGCGGTCGCACATATAAGTGCGGGTAACCAGGCTCCAGAAAGCTATATTCATGAAGCACAAACGTTATTGTCCCAAAAAGAATTGCCCGAAGAATATGTTAAAATCTGGCAACCGGTAACCACACAAACGCCGCTTTTTTCTATTGTTATCCCTTGCTACAACCGAGAGCGATATATTGTTCCGGCGGTCAGTTCAGCGCTTAATCAGCGCGATCACAATTTCGAAGTAGTGGTTGTCGACGATGGATCTTCCGATGCCAGCCTGGAGTTACTGGCAACCATTGATGATCCTCGATTACGTATTGTGGCTAAATCGCACACCAATGCCCCTGATACACGCAATCGTTGTATTGTTGAAGCCAAAGGGGAGTATTTGGTCTGGTTAGACAGTGACGATATTCTTCATGAAAATGCTCTTTCTCACTACCGTGCGCTTTTGCAATATTGGCCGCAAGTGGATGTTATTTCTTGTGGTATGGAAACGCTGGAAGGTGAGAAAAAGTATTATTCCCTCTATAATTACCCACCGGCGATTTGGCTATCACAATTACCACAGGGGAATTTTATTGCTAACCCTGGCTGCTGTGTCCGACGTTCACTTTATGGTGATGTTGGTGGCTATGATACGACCTATTTACGCGCCCATGACTATGAGTTCTGGTCTCGTGCAGTGGGGAGCGCGAAGGTCGCTTTTACGGCGCAGTGTAATATTGCTTATCGTCTACACGATGGAAATCTCACGGGGATGGGTAAACCGATAGATACAACTCATGAGTATCGTATCTTTGAAAATATCCTTAAGCGTTACCGCCTTGCGAAATTATTTCCCGGAAAAACTCGCACAGAAATCGATAGCTTTATTCGGGCTCGCCGACAGGCACTCTATGCTGAAACCGGGATAGATAATCTGACCATTATTCTTAATGCAATTGAAATGCCGCTTGATATGCTTCTTGAAAGTATTCATTTGTTGAGCATTCAGGAAGATAAAAAATTCAATGTATTGGTTGTTGCAGATACAAAACTTCCACTCAGTAGTCTTCCTGTTTTGTTTGCCGATTCTCTCGATTGCCAACAAATTAAACGCTATCTGACGGAACGGTCACCGAATATTTATCACCGGGTATTTATGCTATACAGCCATTTTAATAATAGCCCTGGGCTGATTACTGCGCTCAAACACAATATCTTACTGGGCCTTCAAACTCCGGCTGATTTTCAACATCTCCCCTTATGAAATATTGGAAAAAGCAATGACAAATTCTACGTTAAATTTTGAGCACTCAGCACAGTATTGGGACGATCGTTATCGTTTGCAAGGAAACTCAGGTGCGGGTTCATACGGTTGCCTTGCTGATTTTAAAGCAGAAACGATTAATCGATTTGTTGATGAGAAGAATATCCAGTCAGTCATCGAATTTGGCTGCGGCGATGGTAACCAATTATCGCTCTCGCGCTATCCACGATATACCGGCTTTGATGTTTCCGAATACGCGTTACAACGCTGTATAAACCGCTTCGCTAGCGATCCAACAAAAGATTTTTATCATGTCAACAAGTGGGATAGGCAACAAGCTGATTTAACGCTTTCACTAGATGTTCTTTATCATCTTATTGAAGAAAGTGTCTTTGAAAAGTATATGGAAACATTATTTGCGGCAGCCAAAAAATTCGTGATTATTTACAGCTCCAATGACGAACAGTTGAACCATTTGCTTAGCGGACATGTAAAACACGTTCGTCACCGAAAATTCACAGACTGGATAATCAGCAATATGGCCGATAAGTGGGGATTCCATGATTTGATCCCTAATCAGTATCCGTTTGATATTCACGATCAAATCAATACATCGTTTGCTGATTTTTATATTTTCCACCGGATGGAATAACCGATAGATAAAACTATGATTTAACACTAATCAGGTTGGGATTTATTGGGAGATGATTTAATTCGCTTGATAAATCCCACTATCAGTTTCAGCATTATTAATTATATTCGCGACGATATCTGCTTGCATATGCAAAACCATGCCATTTCTTTCGTTCAGTAACTGACATGTCTTAGCCTGCTGATGGATGTCATTAAGTAAAACAGATATCTTATTTTTTTTCTCTTCATCTAAGTGGCTAAATAATTTATTAACCCCCTCGATTGATGCTGTTACGCCTAAAGAAACTAAAGTTTCTGCCCTACGTTCAGCGCTCTCTGATAGCGAAATATATATATCAAGCAATTGCTCACTCATTGTTTCCAGTTTTTCGCTATTGCGCTCCAGCAACAACGTGCGTTGTTCTTCGAGTAAATTCTTCAGCATGATATAGCGCAGCCTGTCTTGCACCATATCCTGCAACAAAGCGGTCATCCGTTGGCCTGTTGTTTGCATAATTATTACCGTTGAAAGTATTTCTGGATAGAAAGCGTCAGGTCATCAAGATTGACGTGCAATTGACCATTGCTGATGGCTTGCTTCATTTCAGCTACGCGGTCCATGTCTACTTCCGGCAGGTTTTGCAGTGCTTTCTGAGCATCACCCAAAACAGGGTCAACGGCTGCAATCGGTGCGCTGCGAAGTGGTGCTGACGCTTTCGTTTCACCTAATTCTTTGGTGGCCTGGCTGTTTTGTGTTGGCTGGATCTGCGAGTAGTGGTTTTGGTTAATTTTCATTTTTCTCTCCCGAGGTAAACCCGGCTCATCTGCAAAAATTTTCTTCTGTCAGTATAAAGCGACGGAAATCTCCGAAAACTTTAATCTTTGAATAAAAAATGACGGTTATCGAGTAGCAACAAGAATATGCACCACACCCGGCGATACCACTATTGCATCAACGGTTCGCTGGCTGCTGATGTTCTTTACCCGAATCACATCCCCTTTACGCCCCTGTTTCATCGCTTCTCCCGAAGTACTCGCTTCGATGCCATTCTGGCGAGCCACCATCAACACGCTTTGCCCACGCTCCACCATTATCGGCTGCTCTAACTGAGCGGAATTCACAATCTGCGCGGATGTAATGCGGCGCTTCACCGTTTGGCCGATTGCTTCTTCTGTCGTGGTAAAGAACTGGGCATTGAGTGGGGCAATATCCTGAACACGAAGCACCACATCCTGTGCATCAATCACACGGCCGCGGTCCAGCGTTTGCATGGCAACAACGATAGGCAGATTGACCGCTATTTTTACTGCCACCGTCTGCGTCCAGCCTTGTGCGTCTGGGCATGTGACATCGTAGCGGAGTCGGTACAACGTGCGTCTGGCGGTTGGCGTTGCTAGCAGATTTTTTTTACATACCGGCAGCGTTGATGCTTCGGCGGGAAGCACCGTTTCAAGCTGTAAGTCATATTTTCCCCAGCCTTGATTTTGCGCCATCTCTTTGACTTCTGCCTGCGCGCTTTTTCTGGCGATTTTATCGAGCTGATGAGTCGCATCTGCGGCATTTGCTGCACTGCATACCAGACTCAGCCCGGCAAAAAACAGGGGGAAGAGGTTTTTCCGCATTGGGGTGAACGAAAATGTTATTTGTTTTGAAATCATGTCTTTATAAACCTGGCACGTAAATTGCTTTTAAAAGGATTCCTCTGAGAGAAATCTGTGCCAGGAGTACAGAGGACGCAGGACTGTAAGGAGTGACAGTGAGCATTAGTTTTGACAAGGCATTAGGCGTACATCCACAGGCATTGCAGCTCAGACTGACCAGGGCAGAGCTGTTATCCACCAATCTTGCCAACGTGGATACCCCTAATTTCAAGGCTAAAGATATTGATTTTGCCGCGCAGATGCAACGTTCAAAACAGTCGTTGTTTCCGGGGACGCAAACCGAGGTGAAATATCGCCTGCCATATCAACCCTCTGCGGATGGGAATACGGTGGCGCTGGATGTAGAACAGGCTGCATTCGCCAAGAACAGCATGGACTACCAAATGAGCCTGACGTTTCTGAAAATGAAATTTTCGGGATTGCGGGCTGCCATCGAAGGCAAATAATTCGTTCAGGAAGAAAGTATGGCTTTTACGGACATTTATCGAATTTCTAGTTCTGCGATGACGGCGCAAACCGTCAGGCTGAACACCATCGCCAGTAACATGGCTAACGCCGATGCTGCATCTGAAAGCGCGGATACGGTGTATAAAGCACGCCGCCCCGTTTTTGCATCTGTCTACCAGAACAGCCAACTCGCCGGAAACAACGCCTTTGCAGGTGCCCGTGTGCAGATTATGGACGTGGTAGAAACCGGCCAGGCTGTTTCCCGTTATGAGCCGCATCACCCGATGGCGAACAGCCAGGGTTACGTTTATTACCCGGATATCAACGTGGTGGAGGAGATGGCAGACATGATGTCGGCGTCTCGCGGTTTTGAAACCAGCGCTGAAGTTCTCAGCAATGTCAAAAGCATGCAGCAAAGTGTGCTGCGTCTGGGTGAGGTGTAATTGATGAATGTAACGGATACCTCCACTTTCGCGGCGGACACCAGCGGAAGTTCTATTTCCGCTAATGGGCAATCGGCATCAGGCATGAATGACATGTTCCTGAAATTGCTGGTGGCGCAGGTGCAAAATCAGGACCCGCTCAATCCAACTGATGGTACGGAATATGTCGGGCAACTGGCACAGCTTTCTCAGGTGCAGTCGATGGAGAAGGTCGCAAGCCTGATGCAAAACAGCAGCATCATGATGGACAACTTGCAGACGCTCACCACCGCTAATCTGGTGGGGCAGAACGTGATGGTGCAAACCGACCGCGTGGAATTGCAGGGTGACTCGGTACTTAATGGCCGCCTGACGCTCGAACACCCCGCGTCATCGGTAACGGTGCATGTTAAAGACGTCAGCGGCAATGAGCACAAGATTGATTTGGGCCGCCAACAAGCCGGGCTGGTGGACTTTACCCTCGATGCTAAAAAACTGGGTTTGCCGGAAGGTAAATACACCCTGAGTGCTGTCACCGATACCGCAGAGAAGTCCATTCCAATGGAAATTGGCGGCACAGTAAGCAACGTGCGTATCCCATTAAAAGGTGGCGTCACGATGCTGAAAATCGCCGGACTTGGAGAAGTCCCGTACAGCAGTATCAGTCAGTTTGGTGGACAGGCTTCCGGCACGCGTCGGGCGTAACAACTTTTGTAATCAGG
Source organism: Buttiauxella sp. BIGb0552 (assembly GCF_004366275.1). NCBI lineage: Bacteria > Pseudomonadati > Pseudomonadota > Gammaproteobacteria > Enterobacterales > Enterobacteriaceae > Buttiauxella > Buttiauxella sp. BIGb0552. Next base: position 70,219 of record NZ_SODY01000003.1, on the reverse strand, counting down.
ATGAAATCATGAGTTTTAGCATCGCAACGTCAGGTCTTAATGCTATCAGCCAGCAGCTTGGTGCCATCAGTAACAATATCGCCAACACCGGGACGGTAGGATACAAGTCCGGTCGTGCGGAGTTTGCCGCTCTTTATGCACAGTCTCAGCCTCTGGGCGTGGGCGTAACCGGAGTTACACAAAGTATTACCCGTGGCGGCAATATCATTAGCTCCAGCAACTCACTAGATTTGGCAATTTCCGGTAACGGCTTTTTTGTCGTCCGTGACAGCACCGGCACCACTTCCTACACCCGCGCCGGGTATTTCGGTACTGATAAAGACGGCAATCTGGTGAATAACCTGGGCATGAACATGCAAGGTTACCCGGTAGATGCTAACGGGAATTTGCAGGTGGGTAGCGTCAGCAACCTGAGCATTATGAGCGGTTCTATTCCGGCAAAAGCGACTTCTGGTGCGAGCTTTACGGCTAACTTTGACGCCAACGCGAAAATGCCAACGACGACATTTGACCCCGCTGACGATACTTCTTACAACAATACCTACACGACGCAGGTTTTTGACTCGTTGGGTCGTGAACATACCCTGACGCAGTACTTTGTTAAAACTGCGGATAACCAATGGGGCGTTCACTATTACATGGACGGCAACAGTATTGGCGATGAAACCATTAATTTTGGTACCAACGGCAGCATGGCGAACTTCGCCAATAATTCTACTTCGACGGATTTGACGTTTTCGCCTACGGGCGCGTCACCGATCAATATCAAACTAAATTACGCCGGCACCACCCAATATGGCTCAGATTTCTCAGTAAGCCGCAACCAGGGTGATGGCTATGCCTCTGGTGAGCGTACCGGGCAGCAAGTCGATGAGAAAGGCAATGTTTATGCGACCTTCTCTAACGGCGAACGTATGTTGCAGGGCCAGCTTATCATCGCCAACTTTGCCAACCCGAATGGCCTGCAATCACAAGATGGCACCACATGGGCGCAAACCGGCTCCTCAGGTTCACCGTTAATTGGCGCACCGGGCAGCGGCCTGTTGGGTTATATCAAATCCAATGCATTGGAAGAGTCCAACGTCGATTTGACCTCAGAACTGGTCGGGTTGATGAGTGCGCAGCGTAACTACCAGGCGAATACCAAAGTTATCAGCACCAATGACAACATGATGAACGCCTTGATGCAGGCGGTGTAATGGATCATCTCATTTATACCGCGATGAGTGGCGCCAGCCGCAGCCTGATGCAACAGCAGGTTCACGCCAATAACCTCTCCAACGTCAACACCAGTGGCTTTCGCGGCGACCTGGACAAAGCGGTGTCTACGAAGGTTGCGGGCAGCGGCTATGACTCCCGTTATGTGGTGCAAAACGCCAACGGTGGCGTGGACATGACATCAGGATCGCTTGAGGAAACTGGGCGTGACCTGGATGTGGGCATTGTGGGTAACGGCCTGATTGCGCTGCAAATGGGTGGCAAAGAAGTCTATACCCGTAACGGGCATATTGATGTCAGTGAGGATGGCGATCTAACCATTAACGGCCAGCCGGTGATCGGCGAGGGTGGGCCGATTGTGCTGCCGCCGTTTGCCCAGGTCTCCATTGCCAACGACGGCACCATTTCCATCGTTCCGCAGGATGGGGACATCAATGCGTTGATGGATGTTGACCGTATCAAGCTCGTGGACGTGGCAACCAACCAGCTCAGCAAAGATAACAACGGCTTTTTGGTCAGCAACAACCGCACTGAACCACGCAGTGAAACCGTGTCGCTTGCCAGCAAACATCTGGAAAGCAGCAACGTTTCAGCCATCAGTGAAATGATCGCCAATATGTCGCTGAACCGCAGTTTTGAAACGCAGATCAAAATGATGAAAGTGGCAGAAGATCTTGCCCAAGCCGGGAATCGCGTGATCCGCGCGACCTGATTTGACTATTAAGGGAATAAACAATGAATCCAGCATTATGGATCAGTAAAACCGGTCTGGCGGCGCAGGACGCCAAAATGAACGCAGTTTCCAATAACCTCGCCAACGTCAATACCACCGGGTTTAAACGCGATCGCGTGGTCTTTGAAGACTTGTTTTATCAGAACATGCGTGCCCCAGGCGTACAGGCAAATCAAGACACAGCGACACCGGGCGGCATGCAGTACGGCAGCGGGGTAAAAGTGGTCGGCACGCAGAAGTCCTTCACCGTGGGCAGTATGCAAGTCACCAACCAGAAAATGGATGTGGCGATTGCCGGTCAGGGTTTCTTCCAGATTGAAATGGCGGATGGCACCGTGGGTTATACCCGTTCGGGCAACCTGCAAGTGAACAGTGAAGGTGTCGTCACGACTGCACAAGGGCAACCACTGATCCCACAGATCGAACTGCCGGTGAACACCAAAGAGGTGAACATTGCCAAAGATGGCACCGTTTCCGTGCTAGTGGCAGATGAAGTGGACCCGGTAGAGCTGGGGCAAATCACGCTGGTTAACTTTGTCAATCCAGCCGGTCTTTCGGCTGTGGGCGGTAATCTTTATCGCGAAACCGCTGCCAGCGGTGCGCCCGTTGAAGGTGTTCCTGGTGAAGAAGCATTAGGGCAACTTGAGCAGGGAACATTGGAAGGTTCCAACGTGCAAGTGGTGGAAGAGATGGTTGATATGATCACCGTCCAACGTGCCTACGAGATGAACGCCAAAATGGTTTCCGCGGCTGACGACATGCTGAAGTTCGTCACGCAGACGCTATAAAACGCATGGATTGCGATTAAGAAGTGAATGGAAATGAAAAAGAAAATGCTTGTTGGGCTGTTAGCCCTGGTTTTGGCGGGTTGTGAAAGCCCGGCTCTTTTCGTTAAGAAAGACGATGCGGCCTACGCCCCACCGGAAGAACTGCCGACCGCAACACCTGCTGTTTCCGGCGGCGGACTGTATAGCAGCGGTTATAGCTGGTCTTTAGTTCAGGATCGCCGTGCCTATCGCGTGGGGGATATTCTGACCGTCAACCTGGATGAGTCCACCCAGTCCAGCAAGCAGGCCACCACCAATTTTGGCAAGGAAAACGACGTGACAATAGGCGTGCCGGAAGTGTTCGGCAAAACTCTGGATAAAGCCAGCGCCTCTATCAGTGGCGATCGTAACTTCAAAGGTGCGGCTAATTCTGCACAGCAAAATATGCTGCGCGGTGCCATCACCGTTGCGGTGCACAAAGTCCTGCCTAATGGCGTGATGGAAGTGCGCGGCGAAAAATGGCTGACCCTTAACCAGGGTGATGAATATATGCGCGTGTCGGGGCTGGTCAGGCCGGAAGATGTCTCGCAATCGAACACGATTTCGTCCCAGCGTATTGCCAACGCGCGTATCTCATATGCCGGGCGCGGTGCGCTCAGTGATGCCAACGCCGCCGGATGGCTGACGCGCTTCTTTAACCATCCACTGTTCCCGATTTAACAGGAGAAACCCATGCGTAACATGGTGTCAGGTTTTTTGCTCCTGCTGGTGTGTATCGGTCAGGTTCATGCAGAGCGGTTAGGGAATATCGTTGATATTCAGGGTGTGCGTGGCAACCAGCTGGTGGGATATAGCCTGGTGGTCGGGCTGGATGGGACAGGGGATAAAAACCAGGTCAAATTCACCAGCCAGTCGGTCACCAATATGCTGCGCCAGTTTGGTGTCCAGATGCCGGCCAAAATTGACCCGAAAGTGAAAAACGTGGCGGCGGTTGCCATCAGCGCCACGCTGCCGCCGATGTACGCCCGTGGGCAATCCATTGATATTACTGTCTCCTCGATTGGTGATGCGAAGAGCCTGCGTGGGGGCACGCTGTTATTGACTCAGTTGCGTGGTGCCGATGGCGAAGTTTACGCGCTGGCGCAAGGCAACGTTGTGGTTGGCGGCTTTAAGGCCGAAGGTGATAGCGGTTCAAGCATTACCATGAACACCCCAACCGTGGGTCGTGTGCCTAACGGTGCGAGTGTAGAGCGTGAAATCCCTACTGATTTTCAGGCTAACAGCCAGGTGGTGCTCAACCTGAAACGGCCAAGTTTTAAAACCGCCAACAATGTTGCTTTGGCAATAAACCAGGCGTTTGGCTCAATTGCGACCGCGCAAAGCGCCACCAACGTAATGGTACGTGCGCCGGAACAACCGGGCGCACGCGTGGCGTTCATGTCCACCCTCGAAGATTTGCAAATCACCACCGGTAAGCAGCAGCCGCGTGTAGTGTTTAACGCAAGAACCGGCACGATTGTGATTGGCGATGGTGTGGTGGTTCGTGCAGCAGCCGTTTCTCATGGCAACCTGACGGTTTCCATTCAGGAAACACCGCAAGTCAGCCAGCCTGCGCCATTCGGCCAGGGAACGACAACTGTGACACCCAATTCGAATATTAATGTTAATCGCGAACGTGGACAGATGGTGGTGGTGCCTGCCGGAACCAGCCTGAGAAATATCGTCAACACGCTAAACAGCCTGGGTGCATCACCGGATGACACGATGGCGATTTTGCAGGCGCTGAGCGAAGCCGGTGCAATGGATGCAGAACTGGTAGTGATTTAAGGAAAGATAATGATCGAGTCGCTGACTACAAGAACCCATACCATTCCGGGCGATTTTACCGGAACGCAAAAAGCGCAGAACCTTGAGCAGGCGGCGGAACAGTTCGAAGCGCTATTTTTACGCTCCATGCTCAGCCAGATGCGCAAGGCTTCGGATGTGTTATCGGCAGGGGATAACCCGTTTTCCAGCAAGCAGGAAACGATGATGCGCGATTTTTATGATGACAAACTCGCCTCTTTGCTGGCTTCACAGCGTAGTAGTGGCATTGCGTCGCTCATCATAAAACAGATGGGGCCGCAGGTGGACGGCATGGACCGCGCGCTTAAGTTAACCGGGCCTGGGGTCGCTTTACCTGTTAAAGAGAGGGAATTGACTCCGCCCATAACGCGCTCAGAGCAAGGATCATAATGAACATTATCAATATCGCTTTTTCGGGCGCGCAGGCTGCGCGGCAGGGCATGAGTACCACGTCAATGAACGTGGCAAACTACCTTACGCCGGGTTATAGCCGCCAGGGCATTATCCAAAGTGCCATTGGCACCAACGGCGACAGTTTCTCCGCTGGCAACGGCGTACGCGTAGATAGCATTCGCCGTATTTCCGATCAGTATCTGGTCAATCAGGTATGGCACAGCAACACGCGTGCGGAATATTACGATGCCGGGCAGAAATATTTAGGGGCGCTGGAAAGCGTCATTGGCACCGACAGCACCAGCCTGGGCGGTGGGCTGGACAAATTTTTCGCCGCACTGAATGCGTTAACCACGCAGCCAGATTCCCCGGCGTTACGCCAACAATTGCTTAATGAAGGCCAGTCTCTGGCGACCCGTTTTAACAACGTCGACAGTTTCATCAGCAGCCAGAAAGTGTCTATTAACACCCAGCGTGATGCGCTGGTGGGTAACGTTAATGTGCTCAGTAAAAACATTGCCAGTTACAACCAGCAAATCGCCGATCAGGAAGCGACGGGCGGCAATGCCAGCGTGCTGCGTGACCAGCGTGATGAACTGTTAAAAGAGCTGAGCAGCATGGTTAGCGTGAAAGTTTCTGAGGATGCATCCGGCCGCTACAACGTTTCCTTAAACGATGGCCAACCGTTGGTAAATGGCCGCAATTTCGGGCTGCTCAAGTCCACCATGAACCAGCAAGGTGAGCAGGAAGTTTCGCTAGAATTTCTTAATACTACTTTCGGTGTTTCTTCGGCTATCGGCGGGCAGTTAGGTGCACTCAATGACTACGAGCAGGGCACGCTGAAAACCATGCAAAGCACGGTGCGTGATATGGCCGAGCAATTTGCTAAAGAGTTTAATGATCAACTGGCGAACGGTTTTGACCTTAATGAAGATGTGGGTAAGCCTCTGTTTGTCTTTGATCTCACCAGTGGCAAAGGGATGCTGCAAATCAGCGACCTTAAACCCGATGAGCTGGCGCTGTCAGACAAAGCCGATGAAAGCGGCAATGGCAACAACCTGACAGCGCTTATTGAGCTTAAGAACAAAAAAATTGCCATCGGGAATATGGGCAATATGAGCGTCAACGAAGCCGCTGCGGCGATTATCAGCACCGTGGGGATTGCCAGCCGCCAGAATAAAACTGAGCTTGAAGCGGCCACTTCCGTCTCATATCAGGCGCAAACACAGCGCGATAATCTGAGTGCGGTTAACCAGGATGAAGAGGCCATGAATCTCCAGGTTTATATGCAGGCCTATCAGTCCAACCTAAAAGTGATCGCCACTGGCAACCAGATTTTCAGCGATTTACTGATGCTGTTCTGATAACAGAAAAAGGAATTTATCATGCGTATCAGCAGTCTTTACCACTCGTCCGCTATGTTGCACCAGATGAATAACAACGGTGCGCGGCTGAGTAAATTAATGGAACAAATGGCGACACAAAAGCGCGTCAATGTGCCTTCTGACGACCCGGTTGCCAGCAGCCGTTTGGTGCAATTAAACCGTGAGCAATCAGCAATCGATCAATATCAAAGCAACATCACGCGTTTGTCTGGCAACCTGTCGATTCAGGAATCCCATGTGACCGCTATGAGTGACCAATTGCTGGCACTGAGCGATAAGCTTCTGGCGGCCAGTAATGGCACGAACAGCGACAAAGATATGGCAGGATTTTCAGCTGAAATCTCCCAAATGTTGGAATCGCTGGTGTCCTCAATGAATGCTAAAAATGAAGACGGGCACTACATTTTTGCTGGCACTAAAACCAATACCCAACCAGTGGTTTTTGATAGCAAAACCGGAACCTACAGCTACGCCGGGAACGATGCAACGCGCTCAACAACTGTGGCAAATGGCATTGAAATTGCAGAAAATACCAACATCAGTAACGCTTTTTCTGGCAGCAATAACGATCTCAATATGCTGAATTTGCTCAAAAGCGTGAGCGACAAAATGGCAACGCCAGGCGTGGATTACAAGGACGATTTAAAGCTGTTGCTGGGTGAGACGAAAGCGGCCAGCGATAAAATAGCGGCGGTGTATACCGATCTGGGCGGCAAACAAAACCGCCTTTCGCTTATCGATGATGCCCATTCCGATATTAAAATCTCCCATGGGCAGGTCATTCAGGAACTTTCATCACTTGATGCCGCTACCAGCTACGTCAATATTCAGCTCTACACGCAGGCGGTTCAGGCGTCGAACAAATCGTTCATGATGATAAGCCAACTTTCCCTCTTTAATCAGATGTAATCATTATGCAGGTTGGATTAAACCAGTCAGGACTTCCTTTAAGCACGCCTTCGAACCTTGGGGGAGTGAAACAGACCGCGGCGGTGGCAAAGCAGGCACAGCCGCGTGCACGAAATACTGATAACCGGTTCCCGGAATCACCGCTCATTTCTACACGCCCGCTGCGTTATAACGTGCAGCTTAATCAGCAGCTGACTTCAGTCCAGCAGGCGGATAATTATTTATCGCAGGTTGAAAGCCACCTCTTACAACTGCGTTATGCGGTTGGCCATGGCTCACTGCGTGGTGATGCCACAAACGACGCTGCCCGTTCCCTTTCTGCTCTCTTGAGTCAACGCCCGGTTCTAACGGCGGGCACTGTCGACAGGCATCTGGATGTTGACCCAGAGCAGACCGCGCAGGTGCATTTTACGCTGCCAGCGGCTGGGCGAATTTTGCAAAATGATGAAAGCGAAACGCTGATTTTCTCGCTTGCCGGACAGCGGCGCGAAATGGTGGCGGTATCGCTCGAAGCAGGTGCCACGCCTCGTCAGAATGTGATGCGGTTAAACCAGGGACTGGGGCGGTTTGGTATTCATGCAAGCTTAGATAAGCAACAGTCATTGGCATTTAGCGTGGATGAAAAAAACTGGCCGCAGGTCAGCAGCCAGTTAAGCGTGCGTGGGGAAGGAAAGCGCTTTTCCGCCAATGAATTCACTGCGCTATTGGCTCGCCCGGAACCAGCCGTGACAGATACGCTCAGCCAGTTGGCACAACAACCTGCGCTGATGCGTGAGTATCAAGGAGACGTTCAGCAGGCGCTGGAACAAGTCACTCAGCAGCGCGGCCAGTTGTACAACCACCAGGATAATGTGCGTCGAAGAATCAATGAGATGGCGACGCAATACCGCCCTGCGGAGGCATTGGAACATGCCCGCGCGCTGCGTGCGCATTTACAAAATAGTGACCAGGATTATGCCGCAACTGCCAGAGCGTTAGGCGCACAGGCAAATTTGCGACAGGGTACGGTCAGCAATTTACTGCGTTAATGAGTAATCAGTCACCCAGCGGAAACAAAAACATCATCCCACTTTGCCCAATGACTAACGGTTTTTTGTTCACGGTCATTGGGTAAACCCACACCACGTTATGACGCAGGAAGTCGATAAAACTGAAAATCAGTTTGTGGTTTTCAGGGTTGCTATAACGAATCGGGACGTAATCGTAAAACACTCGCCCACGCTTACGTATAACTTCATCAAGCTTGCCACGCAGCACAAACATCGCATCATCTTTGCGCGTTAATGTGAACAGCAGTGCTTCATCCATATCCATGATCTGCGCTTGGTATACTTCGCGCTGATCGGACATTAAATCGTAAAAACCTATCTCCATCGTCCCTTTTATCGGGGCAATTTTGGCCTTCGCCGATCTGGCATGCAGATGTGATATTCCGCCAAAAATCAGGGCAATCAGGATTGCGACCAGGCTGAGATTAAGATTTTTTACACGGGGCAATTTCATTTAATTTTCGCTCGGTTTCGCCAAAAATGGTGTTAGTGAGTCTCTGGTTATCAATCCGCCAGTGATAAAGCGTCATTGCCAGTTGCTGGTTTGCGCAGGTGGTTTCAATTGAGAAGGTATAATTAAGCACTTGCTCATCGGCCCGGTAATAAACTGTCATCCATGCATCGCGGGCAATCAGTCTTTGGTTGAGCATTTTCAGTGTGGAGTTGAATTTGAGGAGGTCTTCATTGTTCATTTCATCCACGGCGGCGGCGATACGGAACACGCGGATATTGCTGTACTGATTTTTCTGTTGCTCTTGAGCGACCATCTCGTCGCAACTCTTATGGAAAAATATTAACCAACCGCTGAGAGTTATCACGCAAATTATTAAAAAGAATGACAGAGTTTGCCATGGAGGCAGCGGGTAAAGTCTGTGTTTAGCTACAGGTGCCGTAATATCTTCAGCCACTGGAACATTATTCATTGGGACGGCTTCTACCATCTCCGATTGAATTAAGTATTTTGTCTCGGGTAATTTTACTGTGTTTGAAACCGCTGGAGGCGAAGATGAAGTGTCAGCTTCTGGTTCGATCAACTGGCAAAATTCAGGTTCAAGCAAGTAACCTTTTTTCGGAATAGTTTTGATTACCCGTTGCTGCTTACCGTCATCCTCGAGTGCTGCGCGCAGGGCATGGATAGCATTCGACAGGCTGTTATCGCCAATTACTCTGCGTTCCCAAACCAGGCTTGTCAGTTCATTGCGAGATAACGTTTGCCCTGCATGCTCAATCAGACAGTCCAATAATTTAAGCTGATATTCACCGAGCCGACGGATTTCCCCCGACTGAAGATGGACAATGGCGCCCGATGTGTAATCCAGCAACCAATTATTAACAGAATAGCGAGGTTTACTCATAAGTTTTTTAAATTTCAGGTGTGCTATATAAAATATAAATAGATTGGAAAAACAGATTTATATGCTTGTTTTTCTGAGGTTGTTGTAGTGGTTATGGCTGATGTACCTGATTTTGTAATGGTAAAAATCTTCAATTGTTTAAAATGATATTGTTTTTATGTGGTTATTATATTGGATGTGGTAAAAATATGCATTAAAATAAAAATCCTTTAAATACAGATAATTATATACAATATCTTGAAGTGATCGCCCTCTGTTAAATAAAATGGTTGGATTTATACAAAATTATACATTTTTTTATTAATTGAAGTTTAAGTCTGCATGCAAATTTGTCGCATTGTTATATCTAATGTGCTCGCATTAACAATGTCCATTTTTGTGGAAATAATTCTTTCCGTTTTCACTTATTAGCCAGTCAGATGAAAAGAAATGGTTTTCATATGAATATTTTTTAATTGGCGTTTAATTTCTTCATCAAACGTGTCGTTTTCTCTAAGTACACAGGCAAACACTGCCTAAAAGCATAATTCTCAAGGAGAGAACACATGGCACTTTCAATTTTCACCAGCGGCGCGGCAATGTCTTCCACCAACGCTCTGAACAAATCTAACAGCATCCTGTCCACAGCCATGGAACGCCTGGGTACCGGTAAACGTATTAACTCTGCGGCTGATGATGCCGCTGGTCTGCAAATTGCCACCCGTCTTCAGGGCCAGGTTAATGGTATGAGCGTTGCCCAACGTAACATCTCTGATGCAACGGCGATGCTGCAGACGGGTGAAGGTGCGTTCGAAGAAGTCACCAACATTATGTACCGTATGAAAGACCTGGCAACACAGGCAGCGAACGATACAAACAATACTAACGATCGTGATGCTATGCAGGCAGAATTCTCAGCATTGACCAGCGAACTGAATAATATCTGGGATAATACTGATTTTGCAGGAACTAAACTCTTTGGGGATGAGGGCCTTGGGAAAACTGCAGGTTTGAACTTCCAGATTGGAACCTCCAGTAAAGAAACAATTAACACCTCTGGTATGGCATCCGCGATTTCAGACCTGGGTAAAATCATTACAGGTAGCGGTTTAGCTGGCGTACCAGGCGCATCAGGTGTACCTGCAACTCCTGCAATCAGTGGTCTGGGTCAACTGACTTTGGCAACCAGTTCTGCAAGTGCTGCGAGCGTTATTACTGCATTGGAAAACACCATTAACTCTGTTGCAGGCGTGCGTTCCGGAATGGGGGCCATGATCAACCGCCTTGGCCATACGGCTGCCAACCTATCCAATATGCAGGATAATACGACGCTGGCATTGGGTAACATTCGTGATGCAGATTTCGCCTCTGAAGCCACCAATATGACCCGTAACCAGATGCTGGCACAAACCAGTATGTCGATGCTGAAACAAGCTAACAGCATGTCCGGTATGGTGATGTCCCTGCTGGGCTAATCCCTCCTGATTTAAAAACACCGCTTCGGCGGTGTTTTTTTTCCGCTTCCTATTATGCGGAAGAAGAACTTCCTATCTCATATTAACCAATTGAATTAAAACAAAATAAAAGTTGGCATAACTATTGCTATAAATAACTTCAGGACATAGCACTATGCCAGGGAGGAAGGATGACCGATTTCAGCAGTATTGACCCGCAGACAATGGCAAAACAGCTTGCCGGCTTTGATGTGCAGACACTGCAAAGCCAGCTAAAAACGCAAAAAGCGCGTTTAACCGCGCAGCAAAATGCGCTCAAATCCCTGAAAAGTAACCTGACGGATTTTCGTACCTCGCTCACTAACCTGAATAAAAGCAGCAGCGGGATGCTGAAAACCAGCGCCAGTATGAGCGTTGAGAACATGGCTAAAGCGACCACCACCTCCGATGCGCGTAAAGGCACCTATAACCTGTTTATCGAGCAGTTGGCTTCTTCACATCAGGTGGCCTATGACGGCCTGAAAGATGATGACGTCAAAAATGCGACAGGTTCGATGAACATTGAAATCAATGGCAAATCCATTGCTATTGATATGGACGGTGTTGATAGCCTGGCAGGCCTGGCTAAAGCGATTAACGGCATGGATGGCAATCCGGGCGTGACCGCATCTCTGGTGCGTACTGGCGGCGAAGTACGCTTAATGCTGAGCAGCGATAAAAGCGGTGCTGAAAATGCCATTACGCTAAGTGCTGCCCCCTCCGCAATGACCAGCGATGTGAGAACCATATCGGCAGCTCAGGATGCCAAAGTCTGGCTCGGTGACCAGAACAGCGGGATGCTAATCACCAATAGCACCAATACGCTGACCGATTTGATAGACGGCGTGACCCTCGAATTAAATCAGACCCATAAAGCGGGCGATGCGCCACTGCGTATTAATGTCGGTGTTGATACCACGGAAACCCAGAACCAGGTTAATAGCTTTGTTGAGGCTTACAACAAGCTTGTAGGAACACTCGGCTCGTTAACCGCCTCTGGTTCGAGCAGTACCGATCGCGGTGCCTTTGCCGGAGATGCCAGCATCAGTGGGTTACGTCGTGAATTAAACGAAATGCTGCGTACTTCCATTGGTGGACTCGATATCACCCAGTTTGGTCTGTCTGCTGATAAAGACGGCAAGCTCACGCTCGATAGCGACATGCTGAAAGAAAAACTGACGGACGATCCCGGCAAGCTCAATGCCTTTTTTAACGGCAACGGCGGCTTACTGAAAAAAATGGACAAATCTCTCGACCGGTTGCTGAGTATTACAAGCGGCGACATCAAAAGCCGCGAAGAAACCAACCGCCGTCGTGAAACGGAATTAAGCGATCGCAGCGACAAAATCAGTACCCGTTATGACACCGCCTATAACCGCTATTTGCAGCAGTTCACCCGCATGCAGAGCGTGTTACAGCAGATGAACAACACCGCCAGCATGTTTGGCTTAGTCTAAGGAAGGAGACAACAATGTACGGAAACAGCGAAGAAGGATACGGCGAGTATTACCAGTCTGATATGGCGGCACAGGTGGCTGCTGCAACGCCACATCAACTGGTACTTATGCTGTTTAACGGCTTAACCGATGAGCTGGTGCGCGCCAAAAGCCATATCGAAGCAAAGCGCTACGAGCGCAAAGCCCAAAGCATCAATAAATGCATCGATATTCTCAATGCCTTGACCAGCGCGCTGGACTACGAGAAAGGCGGCGAACTGGCAAAGAACCTCGCCAATTTGTACGACTACTGCGTTTATCGCTTATACGACGGTAGCAATAACCTCTCTGTTTCGGCCATTGAAGAAGTTGAAACCATCCTCGGCGAATTACGCGAAGGCTGGGAAGACATGGGTAAACGCCATGGATGATTTGCAATTAATTGACTGGCAGGCACGAGCCCTTGCGGCAGCGGGCAAGCGCCAGGACTGGGAAAAAATCCAGCAGCTCGACAGCGATATTGCAGCCCTGCTGTGCAGTTTGCATGGGCGAGAGATATCCGAACAAAAGCGCGAAGCGCTAAACAAACTCCAGCAAGTTCATCTGCAAGTGCACCAGTTAGTGCGCCAGACACGCGATGAACTCAGTAAAGAAATGACTCAACAGCGCAATCAGCGCGAAGGGGCGCTTTCTTACGCACAGTTTATGGATAGAGAGTTGGATGAGGGGCGAGTCGTTAATGAGTGATTTTCTCGCATACACGGCATCGGACTCGGGCGGTTTACTCCAGCAGACTGCGCACTCGCAGACGTTGCAGGCTCCGGCAACAGCTGCTTTGCTGGAAGTCGATGAAACGCAAGACGTTAATGCTGGCGAGATATTATTTGAAGAACTGCTGTTAGCTACCAGTTCGGTTTCCATTGCCACGGACGAAGAAGTGCTTCAGCCGCAAGAAGCCAGCACGCTGGATGAGGTGCTGGCTGAATTACCGGATGAGCAAGCAGAGCAGATGGCTCAGCAATTTTTGGCGTCTTTGGTCAACCGCGAAGTGCCGATGCTGATGACTGCGACAGCAGCCGTATTGCCAGCCGCAGCAGAACAGCCAGTTGCTCGCCCGCTGAATGTGCAATTACAAACGGATAAAGCCGAGCCTGCCTCTATGGAAATGCAGCCTACGGCGCACACAGCTGACGTGCAAAACCGGCATGTTCGAGTTGCTTCAATTCAGCCAGCAGAAATTGTTTTGCCGAAAAAAGCCTTTACCCCCGCAACGGCAGAAACACTGCGCCTGGCGGGGCTAAATGTGGCACCCGCGGCCAATATTCCTGTTATCTCAGCCGGGCAACCGCAAGCCCAGGTTAATGCGCCGATGCGAGCTGATGGCAGTGGCCAGGGGTTGTCTGCGCAACTGCAACATGCATTAGGCGAGCGCTTGAATCTGCAAATTAACAACCAGATTCAGCACGCGACAATTCGTCTTGATCCGCCCGATATGGGTCGCATCGAGATTGTGGTGCAGATTGAAGCCGGGAAAATTCAGGTGCAGATAAACGCCGGGCAAAGCGACGTTTATCGGGCACTACAGCAGGTGAGTAACGACCTGCGCCAGGCGTTGACGGAACAGCACTTTGTTGATGTTGACGTCCGTTTGTCGAACCACAACCAGCAGCAAAATCCAGGGCAGCGGCAGCACCATGCTGGCCGTGAAAATGAACGCATTCTGGCAAATGAACAACCCGAGACCGTGCACGAGACTCGATCGCGGGACGATAAATCTATTTTGATGACTGTATAAGAAACTGAATAACTCTATGACGATTAAAACTTTTTCGATGGGGCTGGCAATCGCCATTATCTCTTCTGTGCTGGCTGCGGTATTAGCAGTTATGGGGACTCAACACTTTGCTAAATCGGCTGTCGCCGACGAAATCGAAGTGCCAGCGACCCACTCAGTCTGGCAAAAATTTACCCATCTATTTTCTTCGACAGAAGAGGAAACTCAGGTTCTGTTCGTTGAAATCAAAAACATCGTCATCACCCTGAAAAGCGACGGTGGTAGAGAGCGTTACATGCTTCTCGAACTGGCTTTAACCGCCGCTACAGAAGAAGCCGTAAAACAAACTGAAATGATGATCCCTGCTATTCGCGGGGCAACGGTCTCTATATTAACCGAAAAAGATTACAGCCTGGTTCGCACATTAACTGTGAAGGACATACACGACGAATTGATGGGTGCTTATAAAGAACGCTTTAAGCAACTCAATTCGCGGATGCCATTTAATGACGTGATTATCAGCAAAATGTTGTTGCAGTAGAAACAGGGAAGGAACGCACAATGGAATGCAGCACCTTTATCTCCAGTGAAACGCTAACGCCTGCGGAAGAGTCGCGTTACGTTTCCCAATATCTGCCTCTGGTAAAGCGGGTCGTGAAACAGCTTTCATGGCAGGCCCAGAGCGTTATCGACAGCGAAGATATGCAGCAAATCGCCCTGATGGGTTTGCTCAGTTCTTTGCGCCGCTACGGCAGGCCTGATGAACAGTTTGCCGCTTTTGCGGCTCAGCGAGTACGCGGCGCGATACTTGATGAGTTACGTGTGCTGGACTGGCGGCCTCGCCGGTTGCGCCAGAAAGCGCATAAGATCAATGACGCTATCAGAGAACTCAGCCGCAAGCTTGGTAAAGACGTTGATTTTGAAGAGATAAAGCAACATCTGGAGATAACCCCTGAAGAGTATCAGGAGTATTTATTGCTCGATAGCGCCAGTGCTATCCACAGCCTTGATGACATGCTCATCACGGATTCCGACCTCAGCTTCAACAGCCGAAACCTGGAAGATGAAATCATTATCAGCGATTCATTACGTGCGGCTCTGGCCGGGCTTGATGAGCGGGAACGGCTGATCCTGAGTCTCTATTACCAACACGAAATGAGCCTGAAAGAAATCGCGCTGGTTCTGGATCTCACTGAGGCCAGGATTTGCCAGCTGAATAAGAAAATCACGCAAAAAATTAAAGATGCCGTAGCGCAGTGAGACCTTGATGCAAAAATTACTCGGAATAGTGATCATTTTTGGCTGTGTAGTGGGCGGCTTTATTGAATCTGGTGGACGGCTGGCCTCATTTTGGGTGCCAGGCGAACTGATGATTATCATCGGTGCGGGGATTGGGGCCATGGTCCTCGCCAACCCTAAAGCTGTGCTTATCGAAATGTGGCGGCAGGTTAAAAGCGCCATGCGTAAAAACAGTTACACCGCAGACTACCAACGGCAGTTGCTGATGTTGCTCTATGAACTGTTGGAACTGGTACAGGATGGTGGGTTAAAGGTACTTGATGAACATATCGAATCTCCTGAAAAAAGTGACCTTTTTCAAAAGTATCCGTTAGTTCTGGAAGACCATGCGCTGATCACTTTTATCTCCGATAACTTCCGGTTAATGGCGATGGGCAAGATCAACGAGCATGAGCTGGAAGGTATTCTGGAGCAAGAGCTTGGCGCTATGGAAGAAGAACTTCTCAGACCATCTCGCTCAATGCAGCGTACTGCTGAAGCGATGCCTGGATTTGGTATCTGCGCGGCGGTACTCGGAATTATTATCACCATGCAATCCATCGACGGCTCTATTGCTGTGGTTGGGGTAAAAGTTGCGGCCGCGCTGGTGGGGACGTTCCTCGGCGTATTTATCTGTTACTGTCTGCTTGATCCATTAGCTAACGCCATGGAACAGCAGACTAAAAAGCAGATGGCTGCCCTTGAATGTGTGCGTACGGTGTTAGTGAACCAGGTTGCCGGTAAACCGACACTGCTGGCTGTGGATGCCGGGCGTAAAATGTTGCCAATGGATACCAAACCAACGTTTGCCACCCTTGATGGTTGGGTTAATGAACTGATTGGTGAAGGTTGATGCGTAGCAAGAAACAAGGCCACACCACGATAATCAAACGCGCTTCGCGTCGTGAACATCACGCGCCGCATGGTGGTGCGTGGAAAGTGGCGTTTGCCGATTTTACGCTCGCCATGATGGCCCTGTTTATGGTGTTGTGGATCATGAGTTCAGTCACCGAAGAAGAACGAAAAGAGGTGGTGGCGACGCTTACTGGGGAATCTATTTTTGATGGCGTGGTGATGTCGCCGCTATCTTCCGGCGGCAAAGCGACGAATGGCCCCAATATGATTATTCCTGGCAAACAGGGCGGCGCACCGACAACCGACGATTTTACCAAACAGATCGAACAGTTGGATCTGGCCAGCAAAGCTACGGAATCGCTGGAAGATGTGAATAAGCGTTCACAACAGGAAATGATCGAGCTGGCGCGTGTAATTACTGAAATCACCAAAGCCTTCGACGCGCAATCAAACCTCGAAATGGAGATCATTCCACAGGGGTTACGCATTCTGATTCAGGACGATCAGAAGCGGGAAATGTTTCAGCGCAGCAGCGCGATTCTGACCCCCTTCTTCCAGCGTTTATTGACTCAGCTAGCACCGGTATTTAATAAAATTGATAACAAAGTGATTATCACCGGACATACGGACTCTTCTATGTACCGGGATCAGACGCGTTATAACAACTGGAACTTGTCTGGTGACCGTGCGTTGGCGGCCCGAATAGCGTTAGAGCAGGGCGGCATGGCGGGAGACAAAGTGATTCAGGTGAATGCGATGGCGGACAAAATGCTGCTTAAACCGGATCAACCACTGAGTGCTGCAAACCGCCGTATTGAAATCATGGTGCTAACCCACGCGGCTGCGGACTCGCTTTATCAATTCTTTGGTACGCATGGTGTGGATGTAGTGCAACCTGTAAGTGGTTCTAAAACTGCGCACTAATTTGCTTTCCGACGGAGTCAGGGACTCCGTCGGTGTATTTTGAGAGGAACTCATGTCGGTTATTGCTCAGTATTATTACCGTCAACAAGCAAAAAATACCCCTTCGCCCGTGGAAAAGCCGGTTGTTGCAGCTTCTGCGGCAAATACCGACCCCGCTAAAAGTGTAAGCACGGCATCTACCAGTACGGCATCTTTTCAGCAGGCGCTTTCGGCGACGCAAAAACAACAAGCGGAAAGCGTAAAAGCTGCGCTGGCACCATCACGCCCTGAAACGACTCGCCCAGTTCAAACAGCCAGCACAACGCCAACACTTGAACAGCTGGTGAAATTCGCCAAAAGCCAGGGGTGGAGTGAAAAGCAAATCTCGCTGATGAAACGGTTATCGCTGCGTAAAAACAGCCGCACCGGCAAACCCTGGAATGAAAGCGGGCAAACCGTTACGCGCACAGCTTCGCGTGAAGTCCGGGAGAAAGGATTGTTGGCACGGGCTGCAGATGCCGGGAATATTCGTGGAATTCGTAATAATAACCCCGGTAACCTCGAAGCCAGTGAGCTGTTCGACTGGCAGGGGCAAACGGGCAATGACGGGCGTTTCGCTACATTTTCCTCTCCTGAACACGGTATTCGCGCGTTGGGGATGAACCTGCTTTCGTATCATCGCCGTGGGCTGGATACCATCAGCAAGGTTATTTCGCGATGGGCACCAGCTTCAGACAATAACGACACTTCCAGCTATATCAGCAAAGTAAGCCAGGCGCTGGGGGTTTCTCCTCATCAACGGCTCGATCTTACGGCTCCATCAGTATTAAGCGCATTAAGCAAAGCGATTATTCGCCATGAAAATGGCACCATCCCGTTTGATGAAAAGGTGATTAGCAGTGGGATATTTTCAGCATTGGGGCTTGAGAATCTTCCCGGAACAAAACAGACGCCTCAAACCATTGCTCAGGCGATCCCGGGGAAGTCAGTGTTCCCTATGCAGGCAAGTTTAATGAACCCAATGGAATTAAAAGCGTTACGTCAGTCATTAAGTAAACAGCTGCAAGCAGTAAAAATTGTTATTCAGGCGGGTGGAGAGGCGACTAATATTCCCAGCAAAGCGGAGCTTGTTGCAGCATGGGGATATACAGAAGGTTCTCGTCGCTTCGATGAACTTAAAATGGTATCTGCATCACACTCTCGTAAAGTGGGTGCCTAAGTAGTTAATATCGCTATTAATTTGTTCAGTTTTTGTGTCGTAGTTATTAATAGCTACCCATCAATTATCTGGATATTTCATAATGAAGATAGACTCGACGCCTTATCATTATGGCTCTGGCTTTACTGTTGACGGTTCACAGGAAACGACGAATCGAAAACCAATAGGCTATCACCAATATAGCGGAACGGTTTGCCAGCAAAGTGGAGTGTGGAGTGCCGCAGTTAATGCGGTAACTCAGGTTGTGAGTGTTGAGAAAGGAAACATCATGCCTTATCACTCTGGTCACACTATTAACTGGCAATTAATGGATTACAGTATCAGCGAAAATATTATACAAAACCCCTCAGCAGTTTAACTTCATCCACACATTGAACTTTTCATCCAAGCCTCGGGTTGTGTTATTACCGGGGCTTTTTTTTATCTACTGAGAGTAATAAATCATATCGGGATGGCTAATACATTAGCGCTGCTTGCTATTTTAATGAGTTATACGATAATAGCCGCCCGAATAACTGGGTGTTTATAATGTCTGGGAGTGTTAAAAAGTGATTGATTTGTTATTGGTTTAGAATGCAAAAGTTAAATTATAGGCGTTAAGTCTATTTAATAGTTATTGAATTATGCTGTTCCTTTGCATAACAACTAAGAATTACTCATCATGTTAACACTAACTTCAAAACGCGCTCTGGCTATAACAATTTCTGTTGTACTTGCACCATTTTTGTTAATTTCTATTTATTCTTTCTTTTACATTCGAATCAATACAGAAAATCATTTTGATGAAACCATGTTCAGGTTTACATCAAACAGTGCCCATAACTGCATTGAAAACCCAATACGAAAAATCAATGTCCTGTTTAGCTCCCTTTCAGGCATGATAGAGAAACATGACATAATCGAGTATATCTCGCCTAATCACACTGAGTTGAATCTGCTCATTCCATCCTTAGTTAATGCCAATGAAATGCTGGCGAGTGTACTTGTTTCTGATAATCAAGATAACTACAAAATTTATCCGCCTTTTGAATTAGAAAACTATAAACCAAGCTCGCGCCCTTGGTACCACAGGGATGGATTTAAAGATCAAGTGTTTTATTCTGAACCTTATATTTCGGCAAAGAAAACCAACTCTGAACAAAAGAAAGAAAAATCTATAAGCGTAAGTATGAATCTTTTTGACAAGCATTCTGAATTTATCGGTAATATTGCCTTTGATCTGAGTTTTGTTGCTATGAGCAATAATATGCAGGGGCTTGTTGTCCCCTATAATGGTCACTTCAAGGTCGCAGCAATGGATGGTTCTGTGATTATGTCCTCAAATACTAAGGATATTTTCACCCGGACTGTACCGGCCTCATGGATTAGTGAAGCAAAGGACTCTACGGGTTATTTCAGGGATGAGGTAAATAAAAAGATTGTTTTTTATCAAGCTTATCAAAATCCTGATTGGGTTGCCTTTACCTCGGTTGATATTAAAGAATACGATAAATTATTAAATGATTCCTACATTGTACTGGTGTATGTCATTCTAGCCTGTATATTTTGCTACTTTATTATGGCCCTGATTTGCAGAGCATACTTTAAACAGTGGATAGACACACTTTATAAAAATATTAATGGTGATGACGGCAACGAATTACCACATAATTTTGCCGGGCTATGCCAGGGGTTGGCTAAAAAAAATGAAACTCTGAAAGAGGCTGTACAGGCGGCAAGTACCGACACCCTGACGAAAATAGGTTCCCGCCGCAGGTTTGAAGAGGACTCCCTTAACCTGGTTCGTTCAAATACTCCTTTTCATCTGGCGATGATTGATTTAGATAACTTTAAAAAAATCAATGATACCTATGGCCACCCGACAGGTGATTTCGTTTTACAGCATGTAAGTAAGATTGGGCTTGAACGTTTAGGTGGTACTCATTCTATTTATCGCTTTGGCGGTGAAGAGCTGGTCGCCATTTTCTGCGGAATCACATTTGCTGAATGCTATGAAATTGTTGATAGCTGGCGTTATACCGTCAGCCGCAGAAAATGGCGTGAGCAAAATCTAACGGTTACATTTAGCTGTGGAATAGCCAGTTCCGGGGATGGTAAAACACTGGATGAAATTATTGCTTCAGCAGACAAATCTTTATATGAAGCCAAGGAATCAGGAAAGAACTGTATTTATCCACCGTTAAGTTGAGGGGAGTTACCCTTAACTGTCTGTCTTAAAAAGACAAAAACGCCCGCATAACTTCTGCTATGCGGGCGTTTTGATTCATCATTCGTACTGTTGGTCGCGCTCTTTGGCCGCCCGCTGACGATCATAATACTCATCTTCCGCGGTAATGATTTCATCAATCAATGAATCCATATCCACGTCATGAACCTCTTCAACGAAGAGACCCGTCAGCGGTGTTTCTGGCGTTAATTTTCCGTCTTCATATAACGCCCAAATCTCTTTCGCATAACGTGTCTTCAACAGATGCGGGGCGAACTGGCCGTAGTATTCGGTGATGTTATTCACATCACGCTCAAACATGGATTCAGCGTGGTTATTGGCGGCGGCGTCGACGGCTTGCGGTAAGTCGATAATGACCGGCCCTTGCGCATCAAGCAGCACGTTAAACTCCGACAAATCGCCATGCACAATGCCTACACACAACATGCGCACGATATTGCGGATCATGGTATTGAAATCAGCAATCGCGCTCTCTTCGTCCAGAGTTACATCACTCAGACGAGGGGCCACAGCACCTTCAGCATCCGTGACCAGCTCCATCAGTAGCACGCCGTCAATACACATATATGGCTGTGGTACGCGGACCCCGGCGTTAGCAAGACGGAATAATGCTTCCACCTCGGCTGTCTGCCAGGTTTCTTCCTGCTGCTTGCGCCCGAATTTCGAGCCTTTTTGCATCGCACGGGCATTACGTGTGTTGCGGACTTTTCGCCCTTCCTGATACTGCACAGCCTGTTTAAAGCTACGTTGTGTCGCTTCTTTGTACACTTTGGCACATTGGATCTTGCCACCGCATAAAACGGTGTAAACGTCGGCCTCTTTGCCGCTTTTCAGCCGCTGAAGCACATCGTCGATCAGGCCATCATCAACCAGCGGTTGGATTCTATTTGGGATTTTCATGCCGCTTTATACCTTATTTCAGCCGCTTTTCGTACCAATAACACAACCAGCGATGTGGGAAAAAGAGGGCAATTATCTGGCTGAACAGGGATGATAACGTAACTGTCTGTATTTTATTGCTTGTCTTTAGGTAGACGTTCAATTGTACGTATATCATACAGTGAGCCAAGCCGTTCATGGTTGAGTCTCACTTGTCAGGCTGCCACTTTCCATGGCAAGCCTAGCCGATAATTGTTATTCCCAATCGCTCCATTATTTGGATCACCTGATAATTATCCAGTTTTACTCCTTGTAAGTCGATGCCGCGTACGTCCAATTCACCCAATTCTGAGTTGGTTAAATCGCAATGGGTAAAGTTTGCTGCGCGCCAGTCGAATGAAGAAAACTCTCCTCCAGAGAGATCGGAGCCACTAAAGGTCGCGCCAAGTATCTGAGCGCCATTCCAGCGGTTTTCCCACAACTCACACTTCTCAAGCACTACCTTAGTAAAGTTGGCGTAACTCAGGTTGGTTTTGGTTATGTATGCACTGCAAAACCAGGTGCGTGTTGTGATCATATTCATGAAGCTTGCACCACGAAAGTCTGCTCCCTGCGCCCGACACTCGCGGATTTCAACGCCCAATGCGTTTGCATTCCTGAAATCCGCCATCGATAAATCACAGTTCTTGAAGGCCGCATCCCTCAGGATTGCCCGGCTAAAATTACCACCTTGCTGGCTTTCCCTGTCGTAAAACTGGCAGCCAATAAACTCTGTACCCGTCAGGTCAGCCCCTGAAAAGTCACAGTTATAGAAAGTACTGTTTTCAATTTTCGCGCCGGTGAACTGATCACGACCAATCTTTTCGCCATTTAAAGCCAGATTCATAGCAATTAACCTGTTTATTTATACAGTTATTAATTGATTGTAACCCGAATTGAGAGGGTGGGAAATCGGTTTGCAGCACGTTTTTTGTATAGGACGTAGTAGGGCGTTAAGAGTGAGACAGAACCCACAATTCAGTAATTGTAAGGTGGATAAACATAGGATTTGGCGCGTTGCCGGTTCTGAATTTATGGCAGTAAGATGTTGCGTGAAATTATAGTGGAAGGGCTGTGAACTCTAGCGCCAGACCAATGAGAGTCATATTTTGCACTGATGGCTCTGCCGTTGCTGCAATCAGAGTGCCCTGGAATTTAAGTTTTTTGAATGGCCCATTAATGATAAGCCTTGCGCGCAGACTGGGAAGCGCCTGAGAACTGACAGGGTAAACAATGGGCCCTTTGATCGGTACAGGGATTTTACGTAATTCAATACGCTGCAAGACACCGATATCGGCGTAGAGCACAGCAACCGGGGTGACAGAAGCCGGTGGCTGCGCCGAGACACTAATAAAATCCAGTAGCAATTCAGGTTGCAGATAATGCAGCCCGCCATACGTCACAGTAACGCCTGGGATTTCCGGCATGGGGAAAGACAGTGGAATGAGTGAAGATTCAGTCATTAATTCCTTCTCCATAAACAAGGTAGGTTCCGTATCAGCAGCTTGCACCAGTCAGCAATCAAAACTTTGTGATATCTGATAAAGGTAGACCATCCTTCAGCAGGCATTCAATGAATGTCTGCGAAGAATAATTATTTAGAGCAATATACTCGGGCTTCACGAGGTGTATAAATGCCAAGTGATACAACTCGCAGAAGTACGTCCATTCCTGATTCCTGAACTTCTGTGCGGATGACTTTATCAGCCCCACCACAAACAAGAGCGGCATCTATGGTCTGAGATTGCCCAAGTCCTTGAACAAAGAATGTTTGTTTAGTTTCCTGAGAAGGTTTTTCAGCAATACCGTTATTAATCTTGAAGGTTTGTTGAGCACAACCAGATAATGCCATAGTTGCAATAACTGCAATTAATAATTTTTTCATGGTAACCATTTTATAGTGAAGTTAAGTGTTTATGTGTTCTTTCTTAAAGTACTTAAAAAATAAAAGTTCGCACACTTTATCTTCAGAATAGTAATGTGCGTTTAATCGATATTGATATATGTTAAATGTAATGCATTGAATTGTTTTGGTGATGATTGCACTATGTTGAAAATAGTTGGTGAATAGGGTTTGAAATCATTCTCACTCCATTGCTTTCGAATGACTGGAGTAGGATCGGGAATATCTCATCGATATCCAGCAGTAAACTGAGAGGGGGGCAGCAGGCACTCATTAATTATCTGTGTTTTGCTTTATTGAATTGGTTACTCAGTAAATTCTGTAACGCTGCTTTCCTGCATTGGAGTTTCAACCAATCTGACATAAATGTTATCAACAATTCCGGACATAAATTCAGTCACTGGTACTGAAATCATCTCTATATCAAACACAAGCGCTCCCCAGATAAAGGTTAGAGCAGTCAGTAGTGCGCATAATATTGATGTAGACAATCTAAACAGCAGCATCTGTAAACCCTATAGTTATCTTGTTGCGTCAATGTTGCATGTTTTTTGTTTTAGTTAAATTGCATTCAAACCGTTAGTTGATTATTGTCAATTAAAGTAGTCGCACTTGGTTACTATTAGCTCTTTTTTTGCAGCTATAAGAAATGCTATCTCTGTGTTGTTGCTTGGTAGAGCTGATTCGTAGTGGATGGATTGGTATGCAACTAAGCTCCTGCACAGGAGAGGATTTAGGGTAATTGAAGATAAAGAGACCATTCGGCTAGTTCAGCGGAGATAGGCTTCCCCATAGAATAGCACTGTAGCCAGTCGATACGCATAAACCTGCTTCTGCGCTTTTTTAATCTCCCCATTTCGCAACATGCCTTAAAAACACAATGGCTAAATGGGGAATCAATAATATTATTTCTGGTAGCTATATATCATTCGGCTATTCGGTAGCAGTTTCTTCCATTTTCCTTGGCCTCATAAAGAGCTTTATCAGCGCAATTTATAATATCATTTACATACTTTGCATTGCTGCAAATAGCTGCACCCTGAGTGACTGAAACGCACTTGTATCCTATGGATTTCAAGCTATTTTCATTGATGGATTTTTTGATGCTCTTACAAAGTATCTCGACCGTTGTAGAACAGGCATCATGGATGATAATAATAAATTCATCCCCACCATATCGTGAAACACTTGCTGCGAAAGGTTCTATACAACTTTTAATTTTATCGGCAACGCTAATAAGGCAATCATCGCCAGCAATATGACCAAAACTGTCATTTATCTCTTTGAAAAAATCAATATCAACAAGTATGATTGCAAAAGGTTTTTGTTGAATCACACATTTCGAAACTGCTTTTTTAAACTCGACCTCAAAGCCCCGGCGATTAAAAACGCCTGTCAGATAATCTGTTTGGGCATAGTTATATGCATTAAATGCTTTTTTTTCTAAAATTAATGAAGTAGCAATCTCCTTGTTTATTCTTTTTTTAATTAAAGAGTCGCTGGTTTTTATAATGAACCAAGTTCCTGCCAGGATAATAGACATGTACAGGGATTGGAGTAATCCATTTTTTAAAAATGTTGCCAATAATAATGAACTGAAAATAGGTAGGCAGTATATAGAAATCAGCTTTAATGGGTAACCAGATACCACACCACAAAACAATACAATTACGCAAAGAAAAACTGGCCCGAGAAGACGGTTTTCCATGACATAACAAAAAACGATGCCTCCCCATATGAGTCCATTAATAAAAATAAGCATTGATGCATTTCTCATCCAGTTTTTATCGAGATAAGAAGGGTTCAATGTGCGGACAACCCATAAAGTGGATATAAATAAAATATAGATGAATGCAAAGATTTTACTGTAAGTATTGGCTGTTATAAATTTATCGTCATCTAAAAAATAGGAATAAAATAGAACGAAAGCAGACAGTGTTAATGTCACAACAATAAACCATGCGCCACTGAGGGAGATCATTTTACGTCTCTCTTCATCAATAGCATCATCATAATTCATAATATCATTACTCTTTTTTTCATTTGCTGGTATTTATTAACATTTGGAATGTTTTTATACAAAAACATTATTTATAATATCACAAGTTCCAAATAGGGTAATGATTCTACTGGCTTAATATGGACTCTATTCGGAACACGCTCGTAAATCCGGCCAGAATGTTTTCACCGCTCTCGCCGGAATCATTCAAGCTAATTAAAGCGCCATCTGTGCAGAGATTTAGTCAGATGGCGCTAATTGTTTATTTCGGATGACGGGTGCGCCAATCGCATTGCATAGTATCAATTCACCTTTCGCCCATGGGCGTATCAGCGCATTGGCAAGAGTTGTAGAACTTAAGCCTGCGGCGCGGGATTCGGCAGCCAGCTAGGTGCCATTTTTTATGCAGCGCCGCGATGATATCGGCTTTGTGCCAGTCTTGTTGAAAGGGCAGGAAAGTGGGGCTGTGTGAAAGTGTCACAAACATCTCCTTGTAGTGATAATAACTATCACCGGAGCTGCGAAACTCTTTTGGTGGTAGCCCAGACAAGGTTCGCAGTACCGGCCTACAAGGACACCGGCCAGCCCGAAGGCTGCCCTGCCTGAGCCACCATAGACATTTCCAGTACAGTTTTTGAACTGTGCATGCAATAGGTGCGCGAAGACATTAACGCTCAATGCATAGCATCAAGCGTATCCTTATAGATTTCCAGGCTGCGAAACCCGGCTGCGGATTTTGCCGCAGCGGGCTGACTATTACGCAAATCGAAGATGTTAACCAACCCGCTAATAACGGGAATGCGAGTTGTTTTCCAAAGAGTTTTTATGAGTTTCAGACTATTCACGCGCTCCTTCCAACCCTTGATAATTTTCTTACACCAGGGCTATCGCTACCCAACGGCAATTTCAGCCCTAAAGACGCAGACATATAACAAAAAGTTTAATTTTATTATGTTTGTAGGTTCATATAATCCGTTAACAAATTCACAACAGGTTAACCCCATGAAAATCTTAGCGGCTTCTATTCTCTCCTTGCTCAGCTTCAGTGCACTTGCAGCACCCGAAGGAACGCTTAGTGTTCATATTCTCAACCAACAGACTGGTTTGCCTTCGCAGGGCGTTGTCGTCGAGTTGGACAAACAAGATAGTTCTTCCTGGACGCATCTTGCGACTTCGAAAACGGATACCGGCGGCAGAATCAAATCACTTTTTCCAGACACCGGTGATATGGAACCAGGCATCTATAAAGTGACCTTTAAAGTGGGGGATTATTTCAAGGCAAATAATCAGGAAACATTCTTCCCGGCAGTTCCTGTGATTTTCAACGTCACTAAAACGAATCAAAAGCTCCATATCCCTTTATTGTTGAGTCAATACGGTTACTCAACTTACCGGGGGAGTTAAGATCAATCATCGTTGATTTTTTGAGTTTATGGATGGCCACTGGCAATTGCTGGTGGCTTTTTGTTTTATGGGAAGGGTACAAAGCACAAATCGCAGGCACAAAAAAGCCCGCGTAACTTTCGTTAAGCGGGCTTTCAGGACTTCATATCAGGCTCTGGTGACCATCAACAAAGAATTTTGGTGGAGCTGGGGGGAGTTGAACCCCCGTCCGAAATTACTACGCCGTCGGTACTACATGCTTAGTCATATCTTTACATTCGCCGGGCAACTGCGGATAGACACGCCATTACCAAACTATCCTGATTAGTTTTAGTGCTTCAACCCCAGGCAAGGTTTACACACGATCTCTTTTGGGTTTGACTTCTCTTGATCCCCGTCTTAAGAGCGGAAGCTAGGGAGAGAAGGCTCTAAGCAGGGTATTAAGCTGCTAGTGCGTAGTTTTCGTCGTTTGCGACTATTTTTTTGCGGCTTTTTACGAGGCAAACCGCCCCTCGGCATGCACCTTGGGTTTCGCGAATCCCGTCGAATCCAGAATCAGCCCCACAAGTGTTTTGTAAGTATAACAGAGTTGTAGCGCAACTTACTACCCCTCACGCCGGTTAACGCTCGCGCAGCGCTTCCCGGGCGCGGTTAAACGGTTTAATCAGGTAATCAACGATGGTTTTTTGCCCGGTTTTGATGTCGACGGTAGCGACCATACCTGGCGAAATTGAAAAATGGTGTCCGGCTTTGTTCACCAGGTAGTCCTGCTGGGTGCGTATAAATACCCGGTAGTAGACGATTTCAGGCTTAACTTTGTCCTGAATGGTATCCGGGGAGATAGTTTCCACTTCGCCTTCTAACCCGCCGTAAATGGCGTAATCGTAGGCGGTGACTTTCACCAGCGCGCGCTGGCCTGGGTGAATAAATGCGATATCGCGCGGCGAGAGGCGAGCCTCAATCAGTAGATGGTCATCAATCGGGACGATTTCCATCATTTCTCCGTTGGGGGGGATTACGCCACCGATGGTAGTCACCTGGATATTTTTCACAATGCCGCGCATTGGCGAGCGCACCGTCATGCGGCTCACCGAATCTTCACGGCCTTTGATGACTGCGGCGAGCATGTCCACTTCGGCGTTTGCTTTGGAAAGCGCCTCGCGCGCTTGCACATAATATTGTGAGCGCAGGTCCGTGATTTTCAGTTGCAGGTCGCTTTTTTGCCGCTGGAGGCGCAGCACTTCTACATTACTGGCGGCACCGCTCTTTGCCAGGCGCTGAGTTATCGCCAGCTCTTTGTTAACCGACACCAGCGCATCTTGTATGTCTGCTGCGGAGTCATTAAGTTGCGCACGGCGGCTTTTATACAGGCGCATCTCAGAAGCGGTCAGCTCCGGCCAGGCTTTGAGGGAATCAGGGAAGACCAGCGGGAGATCGCTCACTTCCGCGTTAAGCCGCACGCTGGAGGCAAGCGATGCGCGATAACGCGCGGCACTTTCGCCAACATTTGATTCTGAACGGGTGGGGTCAAGCCGGGCAACAATTTGTCCAGCCTGAACTTTGTCGCCTTCATGCACTAACACCTCGGTGACAATACCGCCGTCGAGCGACTGGAGTATTTGTTCGCGTGAACTGGGGACGACTTTCCCGGTACCTGTCGAAACCTCATCAAGGGTGCCAAACCATGCCCAGACGCCGAGCAAAATAAACAGTAAAACGCTGAGGGTGATAATGCGGCTTGCGCCGGAAAACTCGCTTTCCCGTTGAATATCGGGGTCGTCCATTGCGGCATCATGCTGACTGGTTTTCATTTTTCCACTCCCGTTCGTTTGGCTGCCCGGTAGCGCGGCTGTTGCTCAGTGCTTGCGCCTTTGGTGCATCCATCACCAGTTGTCCTTCCTTCAGAACCAGCACACGTTCCACCAGCTCCAGCATCGGCACCCGGTGTGTGGCGACAATTAACGTGCGGTTGCCAAGCCATTGCCCCAGGCGCTGAATAAATTCACGTTCGGTGTGGTCATCAAGGGAAGCTGTCGGTTCGTCGAGCAGCACAATATTGGGGGAGCGCAGCAGCATGCGGGCCAGCAAAATAGACTGGCGTTGGCCGCCAGAAAGCCCGGCACCACCTTCCATAATGCCGTGATCGAGCCCTTTCGGCAGGTGCTTAACAAAGTTGCCTGCGCCGCTAATTTCAAGCACCTCGAAGATAGCTTCATCGCTGGCATGCGGTGCGCCGAGGGTAAGGTTTTCACGCAGCGTGCCGTAAAACAGCCGAGCGTTCTGACTCAAGAAACCGATATTGCGCCGCAAATCGGCCATATCAATTTGCGTCATGCTCAGGTTGTCGAGGCGCACATCACCATTCACCAGGTCGACACCGCCCGCTAAAGCCTGAAGCAACGTGGATTTACCTGCGCCGTTGCGCCCCAGCACAGCCACTCTTTCGCCTTGCTGGATTTCTAAATGGGCAATGCGCAGCGGAATACGCTGGTCGTCGCTGTGGTAGCGGAACTGTGCGTTTTCAAACAGATAGTGACCGTGGAAGATATCCTGGTGCACCAGGCTTTCATCGCGCTGGGTTTCGACAGGCAGTTGCATAATGCTGTCCAGCCCTTGTTTCGCGGCTTTGACTTGTTGCCAGCGAGCCAGCACGCCACACAGGTTTGCCATTGGCGCAATCATGCGTGACGCGAGCATTGAGGCGGCAACCATTGCACCGGTTGTCATATCGCCTTCAATGACCAGCGGCGCGCCAAACAGAATCACCGCTGCATACACCAGGCTTTGAATGGTTATTCCCCAGCTGATCAAACCTTGGGAGAGTTGTCGAGTGCGCAGGCCAGATTCCGCCGTAATACGGATGTAGCTATTCCACTGTTGCAGAAAGCGGTTTTCCGCCTGCATCAGTTTGATATCTTCAAGCCCTTGCACACTCTCCACCAGCACCGCATTGCGCAAAGTCGCTTCGTGCGCAGACTGGTTGGCGAGCATCGCCAGTTTTTTCTGAAGCAGGATGCCGGGCAAAACCATCAACACGGCGGCGACCGGCGCTATCCAGGCCAGTTGCGGGGCGATGATCGCCAGCACGATGATAAACATAAAAAAGAACGGCAAATCGACGATCGTTGAGATCGTCGATGATGTGATCATTTCGCGGATCTGTTCGAGTTCGCGAAGCTGGGAAATAAAGCTGCCGGTGGAGCGGGGCACCGCGCTGTTACGCAGGCGTAGCGCATGGCTGAAAACCCGGTCAGAGACGCGAATATCCGCCCGCTTACCGAGCACATCCATAATATGCCCGCGCGCCACGCGCAGCAGGAAACCAAAGATCACCGCCAGTAACACGCCCGATCCCAGTACGTAAAGAGTGGGGTAAGACTGCGCCGGGATCACCCGGTCGTAGACTTGCATTGAGAAGATAATCCCGGACAGCGACAGCACGTTGACCAGGAATGCGGCCAGCATTACCGGGCCATAAGGACGAACATCCTGCATCACCAGCTGTTTTAGCCAGTCCGGGCTGAAGCGCGAAATATACGCGTCTACGCGGCTGTCTTTTAATGCCGAGAGCGGGCGCAGGGCGGCAACAAAGCGTATTTGCGGCAGGAGTTCGCTAAGCGCCACTCGGTTGGTCTGGCGTTCGTTATCAATCACGCAGATATCAACGGTATCTTCGCCATCAAAATGTTCGATAACCGCCAGTTGGCCACTTTTTAAGTCCACCACCACCGGCAAGCGCCACTGGGTAATGGCAAGCTGCGGGGCGCTTAACAGGTTAAAAGAGAGCCCCGCCTGGCGTGATAACTGCGTCAGTGCAGATAGCATGCCTTTGCCCCTGAACCACGGGGCATTGGCCTGAATAGTGCCGGGTGAGCAGACCACGCGGTAGTGCGCCGCAACGTGGCTGATGGCATGCGCCCAGTTGCTTAGCGCCTGCTCGGTAAGTGACTCATCAACAGGAGGGGGAATTTGGCTCATGGCTGGATCTCCAGTGACTGGATAGTGCGATGTTCCAGACCAAATGCGTTACGCAACCGGCCGCTGTTATACAGGCAATTGAGCTGCAATTGATGAAGTTGGCTGAGGGTTTGCTGCTGTGCGAATCGCGCCTGGTAAACTTCCTGTTCGGCGTTGAGCACATCTAACAGCGGGCGCGAGCCTAAACCGAGATATTGCTGCTGATACAATTCACGTGTCTGCGCGCTTAACTCTTCCTGGCGTTGTAAAACCTGAATCGCCCCCATCAGGCCGAGAGCCTGGCTGCGTGACTCCATCAGTTTCTGGCGAATATCCAGACGCGTGCGCTGAACGCCTGATTGCGCCGCTTCCACCGCATGGCTTGCGGCGTTACGGCGTGCGGTTAAACCACCGCCCTGGTAAAGCGGCATTTCGACTTTGATAAACGCCGAATATTGAGTGCGATCCAACACTTCGTGGCTGGCGTATTTATCATTCAGATAGTGCTGAACCTGAGGCTCCAGCGAGATAGTCGGGGTCATTTGCGCATTGGCATAATCCAGGTTGGCCTGTGCGACACTGGCCTGCGCCCATGAAGCCAGAACGGCAGGCACTAAGCGGTCATCGGGTTTGTCGATATCACAACTTTTGGTGAGTTTGTTTGGGAAGTCATTGCTGATGCCGTTGAGGTTGTTCCACCCCAGCCAGCTCATTAACGTGGCCTGGGCACTGTCGAGGTTGGCTTGGTATTGAATTAACTGCGAACGGGCGGATTCAATACGGGCGTTGGTTTGTACTACGTCTGACATGGACGTAGCGCCTTCGTCGTTACGTTGCTGCGTCAAATGGCCGACGGCGCTCAGGGCATCCAGTTGCTCTTTGGCAATATCGACCATTTGTTGCCACATCTGCACCTGAACCATGGCGGTGGCGGTGTCGTGCCCCACGTTATCAATGCTGACCAGTACATTCGCTTGTTCCTGGGCAACACCAGCGCTTTCGGCGCGTACCTGGCTTGAGACTTTGCCGAAGTCGTAGAGCATCTGGGAAATCGACAGCACCAGCGATGGGCTGAATCCGCTGTCGGTGTAACTGTTGCTGTAGCCGTTATTCACACCCGCGCTAACTTGCGGATAGTATTTTGATTTTGCGACATTGACTTGTTCGGACTGACCGGCAAGTTTGCCGATAGCTTCATTAATGGCGGGGTGCCAGGTAACAGCACGGTTTACCGCATCGTTGAGAGTCAGCGTTCCGGGCGCAGGGGCGTTTAACGGCAGGCTTGATGAGCCGTCAAGAGAGGGGAGCTCATGCTGTTGGGCAAGTCCCTCAGGCGTAATGAACTGTGGAGTGTCATCGGCATATGTTTGGGCTACACACAGGCTGCATGTCAGCCACAAAGCGACAGGCTGTAATTTTCCCATAATTTATCCCTTTTAAAAGTCATTACGTTCAAATTGGTGCTGTCATTGCTGTTGTGATCGTGTCGGATGTCGCTTCGCTAATCCGACCTACGGACTGCTGTTTTTTACTGTTCTACCCGGGCGTCTTTGCGCCCGGGTTATTCTTGGCTATCAGGTAATAATGTGGTTCTGTTGCACCAGCTCATCGAGCGTGACGTGGGTGTTCTCCAGTGTGACCAGTTGGGTTGGGCTGTGGGTTGCAGCGGTGCCGTCACGGTCGATGGAGATGACTGTGCTGGTACCGTTGTAACTAACGCTCAAGTAGTTGGCGATGTTGGATGTTGCCGGGTTCCAGCCGGTAAGCAGGTCGTGGATATTGATTTTGTCGCCATCCGCCATATGGAAGTCCTTCCAGGTATCGGCACCGTTGCCGCCTGTCGCATTTGCGCTGTTGAGCAGATGATAAACAAGCGTGTCGCCATAAGCTGAGCCGTTAATCACATCGCCTTGCGCGGTGCTGACAAATTGCGGGTTCATATTGATGGTTAGCGTCGCCGTGTCGGAATGGCCATTCTGGTCGTTCAGGGTGTAAGTAAATGTCTCCTTGGTGGTCATTGACGCAGGCGAAACACCTGCATTGAGGGTGTAGGTGTACGCGCCATCAAGCCCCATAACCAGCGTGCCGTAATGCCCCTGAATCGTGGCGGTGGAGCTGCTGTCCGTCAGTGGGTTGAGCGTCGTGGTCGTGCCGTTGAAACCGGTAATACTGAGCAACGTGTGAACGGTACCGAGTTGGTCAATCGCACCTGAGGAGTTGCTACCGTCGTAGATATTGCCGTTGACCGAGCTACCCGCAAGCGTTGAGTAGCTGTCCAGATCGATAGTGGTGCCGGTGACCGATGGAGTGATGGTGATATCGCCAACCGTCAGCGCGCCCGCGTTGCCGGTGTAGCTCAGTGTCCAGGTTCCTGAATGCAAATCCAGGCCACTGAGATCGACATTCGCTGTGCCTCCTAAGAGCGCGGAACCATTTATCGTACCGCTTCTGGTAAAGCCTAATCCGTCTGAGATTGTCCAGTTGATTGATACACCGCCCAGAGCCAATACGGAGACAACGTTGAAATGCAGTATCGGGTTATGCAGTACATCATTGTTGCCTACCACAAAGGTGCCGCTGCCATCGCCATGGGTGCCGAATAATAGCGAGGTCGTCCATGTTGCGTTTCCTACAGTCGTATCCGAATAAAACGCCGTAGTTTGTGCCGTATTAACCGCCATCACGCCGCTGATGTCATTAAACGCATCCACGGTATGTGGGGTAGCCGTGATATTCAGCGATGCGGAGTCGGTATCGCCGTTAGATGAAGTCACGGTATAAACGAAGCTGTCCGGCGTTTTGATGCTGTCGGCACCCAAGCCGCTGTTCAGCTTGTAGGTGTAATTCCCTGCGGCATCAATAGTTAGCGTGCCGTATTCGCCAACAATAGTGGTTGTTCCGCTGGCCGCAACAGCGACGCCGTTGACCTGCGTGATGTGGCCGGTGTTACCTGCGGTAAAGACGTCATCCGTCAATACATTACCGTTTGTCGTCGCGGTGACGCTTTCCACCGCATAAGTATGATCCTGCAAGATATTCAGGGTGTAGCCGGTCAGCGCCGTTACGCCCGTGGCGTTATTAAGCAGGAACAGATATTCGCCGCCCGGTAACGTGAGGGTTAATTGCCCTGACGTCCCGCCCAGCAACGGCGCGGTCAGCCAGGTATTCACCACTTTATATTGCTCATATTGCTGGGTGACATCGTTGAACTTGTAGACGTAAAGGTCAAAGGTTGACAGCAATGCCACGCCGCCAACGCTTGCCTGTAACGTCATGGTGCGCGTGGAGCCATCATCGACATCAAAGATTATCGGGTTGGCCATGTTAGCCAGCACGTTCGCGTTCAGCACATTCCCCAGCCCCACAGAAACCACCGAGAAGCCACTTTGCTGGGATGCGCCGTGGTTTACTGCTTCCACATCGGTGTTGTAGGTCAGTGCCGCGGTGTTATCCGTTGCCGTTACGCTGCTGGCTGGCGCGCCATTACCGAGTGTGACCACCAACTGAGCGGTGTCGCTGATACCGTTTTGGGTGATGGTGTAGCTGAAGTTTTCGGTATGCCCGAGTACTGCCGCCGTGGTGTTATTCAACGTGTAGGTGTAACTGCCGTTCTGGTTGATATGCAGAGTGCCGTACAAGCCATTAATATCGGCACCGCCTGCGCCAACAACCAGTACTTGCCCCTGTGCGTTAGTGACCGATGTGACAACCGTACCTGCCGGGGCGGTATCCTGCCCACCGCTCGGGTCGATATCGGTTATGACGTTCCCCTGATGCGATGTTTCACCCGTCACAACACCTGGGCCAACTTGCTCAACGGCGACGTCGAGACTGGTTAGTGAACCGGTCGCCAGCAGATTAGTGTTGTAACTCAGCACACGATAAGTGCCTTCAGGCAGGTTATCGATTTTGAACGTAATGCCGCTGGCCCCAATGGTTAACAGGTTGGCAAATTGTGCCTGCGATGAGTCGTAAACGGTGCTCCATGTGCCAGTGCCGGAATCGAACCGTTGAACGGCCACTTCCAGCGAGTTGAGCAGCGTCAGCACGATGCCGGTTGCGGCAGCTTCAATCGTGATATTCCCGGTTCCTGCGCCCACGTTAAACTGGACTTGCGCCGTGTCATTGCCGAGCACCTGTACTGAGTTGCCCAGCGCACCGACTAATAGCACGCCATAGTCGTTGTAATGGACCGGTGGCGAGACAGTCGCAGTGCTGCTCAGTGCCAAATCAATCACGTTGTCATTGGCGGCCAGTGGCAGAGTTGGTGCGGTAGCGGTGACGGATGGCGACGTGTTGCCTGCGGCATCGCTGGCGGTCACTGAAAGCTGCTCGCCGCCAATTTCACGCGTTGGCAGTGTCAGGCTGTACGCCCCGCTGCCGTTAGCCGTGGTTGTGATAACAGTGCCACCAGGTAGCGTGATGTTTACTGTGCTGTTGGCTTCGGCAGTACCGCTGATAGTGGTGCCATCAGCACTGATGGTTGCCGTTGGCGTCGGTGGCGCGATGGTATCCACGGTAACGGTAATTGCCGTTGATGGGCTACCGGTGCCGTTGACGTTGGTGGCCGTTGCAGTAAAGGCATGAGATCCATCAGTGAGCGTGCCAGGTGTATAACTCCAGGTACCGTTCGTTGCTACGACGGTCCCCATCAACTGACCATTGTTATAGATACTGACGGTGGCACCGACGTCTGCCGTGCCATTGATGGTTGGCGTGGCATCGTTGGTACTTTGCCCGTTAGCCACACCTCCGGTCACTGGCGCAGCATCATCCAGGATGCTGGTGATCACCGGCACGCCCGGTAATGCGGTGTTCGGTGCGCTAAACCCGGCAGAAGCGCCGGTGTTACCCGCGACATCCTGGGCTGTGGCGAACAGGGCTTGCGAGTTGGTTTGTGCAGGTGAAATTGATGCGCTAAATTTGCCTGTGCCATCAGCCGTCGCGGTGCCGAGAACGACTCCTCCGCTGCCAGTAATCGTGACAAGACTGCCTGCTTCGGCATTCCCGGTCACGATGGTTCCCGTTCCATTAACGGTCATGCCCGTTGGTGCGGTTGGTGGCGTGATATCAACCACAATCACCGATGGCAGCGACGTGGTGCTGATGTTGCCCGCCACATCGGTCGCGGTGACGGTGAAGGTGTGGCTGCCTTCTGCCAGTACTGCCGTTGGTGAAGTGTAGGTCCAGTTGCCGCTGCCATCGGCGATGACGGTGGTATACAGCGCACCGTTATCGTAAATGTTGACCGTCGATCCCGCTTCTGCTGTGCCGTTGAGCGTTGGTCGGTTGTCGTTGGTGACTTGCCCGCTACCGAGCGCGTTATTCGCCACGCCGCCAGCGACATCATCAACAATTGACGAAATAACCGGTGTGGTTGGGGCTGTGGTATCGACGGTAATGGCAAAACCGGCTGTCGGGCCACTGACGTTCCCCGCAGCATCCGTTGCGGTAAGGGTGATGGTATGCAAGCCCGTCGGCAGTGGCGTGGTCGGCGTAAAGGTCCAACTGCCGCCAGCAGGAACCGTTACGGTGCCAATCGGTGTGCCGCCATCGAGGATGGTAATAGTTGTGCCCACTTCACCCGTGCCGCTGATCGTTGGGCGCGCATCGTTAGTGACTTGCCCATTCGTGAGGTTGGCGTTAAACACGCCGCCTGCCACATCGTCATACACAGTTGGCAGCGCAGGCGTTACCGGTGTGCTGGTATCGATTGTCAGCGTGAAGCTGCCAGAGACAGCCCCGACGTTACCCGCCGCATCGGTGGAGGTTGCCGTAAAGATATGCTGACCATCGTTCCGGACTGGCGGTGTATAGCTCCAGGTGCCCGTCGCGCTGGCAGTCACTGTGTCGAGAAACACGCCATTGTCAGAAATACTCACTATCGAGTTGGCTTCCGCCGTCCCGCTCAACAACGGCTGGTTGTCGTTGGTCGACTGCCCATTGACCAGTGCGCCAGTGACCGGGCCGACATCATCAAACGCCTGAATAACAATCGGTGCCGTCGGTGCCGCCGTATCGACGATGATATTGAAAGTATTAGACGGTGAGCTGACGTTGCCCGCGCTATCCGTTGCGGTCACGGTAAATGCGTGGTTGCCATTAGTGAGCGGTGAACCCACTGGTGGCGTAAAGTTCCATGTTCCGTCTGTGGCGCTGGCGTTAACGGTGCCAATCAGCGTGCCGTTGTCGTAGATTTTTACGCTCGCGCCGTTTTCTGCCGTACCGCTAATCAGTGGCAGGGTGTCATCAGTGGATTGGCCGCTGGTTAAATCACCTTTTTCAGTACCCACATCGTCTGCAATATTGGTAATAGCAGGAGTACCCGGTGCGGCCAAATCAACCACCACGTTAAAGATGGCCGATGGCGCACTCACGTTGCCTGCGGCATCTGTTGCGGTCACGGTCAGATTATGTGAGCCGCTACTTAACGCGGTTGGTGGGGTAAAGCTCCAGGTCCCGCCAGAGCCAACAGTTGCGGTGCCAAGCGGAGTAGGGTTACTGCCATCGTAAATTTTGATGGTGGAGCCCACTTCTCCCGAACCGGTGATAGCAGGGCGCGTTTCGTTGGTCGGCTGGCCACTGGTGATCGGCCCAATATTTGGCGCGGTATTATCGGTAACCGTCACAATTAACGGTGCGGTTGGGGCGACGGAGTCCACAACGACCGTGAAGGCGGAAGATGGATTACTGATATTCCCTGCCGCGTCCGTGGCGGTGACGGTCAGGTTGTGGCTGCCCTGGCCGAGTGCAGTGGTCGGATCCAGAGACCACTCGCCATTTCCATTAGCCGTCGTCGTACCAACAATCGTATTGCCATCTTTGAGCGTAATAACGGCATTGGCTTCACTGGTGCCGCTTAAGGTTGGCAGGGTGTCTTTTGTCGATTGCCCGCTTGTCAGCGTGACATTGCCCACTTGAGTCTGATCATCAACGACCAGTGTGATAGCCGGAACTATCGGTGCCGTTGTATCAATGACGGCATTAAAGGTGGTTGCCGTGCTAACGTTGCCCGCGGTATCCGTGGTGATGATGGTCAGATTATGGCTGCCATCAGTTAGCGCTGGGTTCGGAGTGAAGTTCCAGTTACCTGTGCCATCAACCAGGGCAGTACCGATAACGTTACCGTTTTCGCTAATGGTGATAGTGGAATTCGCCTCGGCTGTTCCGGTAAAGGTTGGTGTGTTGTCATTGGTCGGTACGCCAGAAATGACTGGCGCAGGTGTTCCTACGTTGTCAGTGACACTGCTGATCACAGGCGCTGTTGTGAGCGTATCAACGTTTACCGAGAAGCCAGCAGAAGGTGCGCTGACATTACCGGCCGCATCAGTTGAAGTGACGGTTATCGGATGTAAGCCCTGTCCCAAATCGGTGGTCGGCGTGAAGGTCCATGTCCCTCCAGTGCCGACTACGGCGGTGCCGATCGACGTGCCATTATCAAGGATCGTGATAGTTGACCCAATTTCACCGCTGCCGGTGATCGTTGGGCGAGGATCATTGGTGGCCTGGCCGCTGTTAACGGTTCCAGTAATCGGGGCTACATCGTCGGTGACGGTAGTGATGGTGGGTTGCGTTGGTAGAACAGTATCAACAGTAATCACAAAGTTTGGTGATTTGCCGCTAAACAGGCTGCCGTTGTCCTGGCTAACGGCGAAGGTATGCTGACCCTCTGACAACGGAGTTGTAAACTGGTAAGTCCATACTCCTGATGCATCGGCTGTAACCGGTGGTTGTTCGATCCCATCAATATAGACCGTTACGTCGGCATTGCTTCCAGCCACGCCTCTGAGCGTCGGCAAGTTATCGTTGGTGCTTTGCCCGCTAGTCAGATTGCCAGTATTTGGCGTGACGTCATCCCACACCTCAATAGTTGGCGGCTGTAGCGCATTAGAAGTAACGGCCGAGAATGGTGTGCCAGTACTTTGGTTGCCTGCTAAATCCTGAGCAATTGCGGTTAACTGCAAACCAGTGGTTTGTGCAGGGGAGAGCGTCACGGTAAATGCGCCAGTTCCCGGATCGGCGACGGCAGTGCCCAAAACAGTTCCACCACTGTTCTTGATAATGACCGTACTGCCAGGTTCGGCAGTGCCGCTGACGAGGGTACCCGTTTGATCGGTTGGGCTTGTGACAATCGGCGCTGGTGGTGGCAGGGTATCTACGTGCAGAGTGATCGGTGCTGCAGCGGTTACGCTATTGCCCGTAGGATCGGTGGCTTTGATTACCAGATCGTGATTGCCTTCCGTAAGCGTTGGGGCAATCGTCCATGTGCCACCAGCACCGACGGTAGTGCTGCCAAGTGCGGTTGTACCATCGGTATCATAAATGGTGACGGTGCTGCCAACCTTACCCGTACCGTTGAAGGTTGGCGTAGTGTCGTTGGTGTAACTTCCACTGGTTAGCGAAGTGGTGATCGGTGAAACATCATCAACAATGTCAGTCACCACTGGGGCGGTGAGCGGCGTGCTATCGACCGTGAGCGTAAAGTTTGCTGATGGGTTACTGATATTGCCTGCCGCGTCGGTTGCCGTCGCGGTGAAACTTTGCAGCCCTTCCGGCAGCGTTCCCGTTGGCGTCAGGGACCAGGTTCCACCGGCGACCACAACTGCCGTGCCAATGACCGTGGTGCCGCTATACAGCGTGATGGTATCGCCGACTTCGCCAGTGCCCTGGAAGACGGGCTTGTTGTCATCGGTGATCTGGTTATTCAATACATCGCCCGTTCTGCCGCCGACATCATCAACAGCGAGGCTAATGACCGGTGCAGCAGATGGCGTGAGATCGACCGTAAAGGTGAAATCAGTCGACGCCGGGCTTGCGTTGCCCGCCGCATCGATTTCCTTGACGGTCAGTGTATAGGTTCCCGCAGTGAGCGGCGTGGTTGGGTCAACGCTCCACGAGCCGTCTGCCCGCACCGTGGTTTCGCCGAGTTTTAGCACCCCGTTGTAAAGCGCAATGGTATCGCCCGCAGTGGCACCAGTGCCGGTAAAAGTTGGCGTGGTGTCGTTGGTGCTGCCGTTATTGGCGATGACTCCAAGGCCTGGAGCCTGGTCATCAATGACCGTGAATGTGGTGGGTGCCAACGGTGCTAAAGAATCGACGATCAGGGTAAAGGCCGCAGACGGAAGCCCGACATTGCCCACCGGATCGGTCGCGACCGCGGTGAGGCTATGCGGGCCTTCACTCAGCGCAAGATCGAATGACCATGTGCCGCCTGCTGGAACGATAACTGTGCCAATCGGCGTAGTGCCACCGTTGTCATAGATATTGATTGTCGCCCCTTCTTCCCCGGAGCCCGTCAGTGTTGGCGTCCCATCCTGCGTACTGCCACCGGTGTTAATCGTGGCGGCAGCACCGCCAACAACGCCTTCCGCTGCGAGGATCAATGGCGCATCTGGCGGGGTGGTGTCTACAGTTAAATTAAAGTCGGCAAGCAGACTTGCGTTGCCCGCAGCGTCAGTTGCGACGGCATGCAGATTGTGCTGGCCCTCGGTCAATGGGTGGTCAGGCGTGATGCTCCACAGCCCATCGTCACCCACTGCGAAGGTGCCAATCGGGGTGTTGCCGTCATAAAGAGTAATAGTTGTGCCCGCAGGCCCGGTGCCGCTTAGTTCTGGTAGGGTGTCATCCGTTGATGCATTGTTCAGAAGAGGGAGCGTAATGCTGCCCACATCATCAACCGCACTGTCGATAGTCGGAGTGTCTGGCGTGGTGGTGACGACGGTAATCACAAACTCGGCTGACGGCGCGGTGGTGTTGCCCGCAGCGTCAGTGGATGTCACTGT
Organism: Buttiauxella sp. BIGb0552; assembly: GCF_004366275.1. Lineage (NCBI taxonomy): Bacteria > Pseudomonadati > Pseudomonadota > Gammaproteobacteria > Enterobacterales > Enterobacteriaceae > Buttiauxella > Buttiauxella sp. BIGb0552. The sequence goes on along the minus strand of NZ_SODY01000003.1, from coordinate 29,459 downwards.
GAAATGGTACTCTTTGTCATCGAGCGCCGGGGAAGGGGTGAAAGTCCAGGTACCTGATGCGTTAACGGTGACCGTTTCCTGAATGGCTCCGCCATCAGTAATGGTCACTTCAGTGCCGGGTTCACCGGTCCCGCTTAGCGTCGGGGTTGAATCATTGGTGAAACCGTTATTCGGTACCGAGCCGGTTATCGGCGAAGCGTCATCGCTGATTAGTGTGATCTCCGGGGCTTGTGGGGCAATTGAGTCAACGGTAAGCGTAAATGAAGATGCAGGACTCGTGTTGCCATCGGCATCCGTCGCGGTGACAGTCAGGTTATGCAGTCCTTGTCCCAGCGCCGTTGTCGGCGTGAAGCTCCAGATGCCGCCAGTATCGGCGGTAACGGTGCCGATTGGCGTGGTTCCGCCGTTGTCATAGATGTTGATGGTTGCACCCGGTTCAGCGGTGCCTTGCAGCGTCGGTTTGTTGTCGTTAGTGGTATCGCCGTTGTTCAGATTGCCCGTGATATTGGCAACATCGTCATTCACCGAGTCGATGACCGGAACCACTGGTGGTGTGGAGTCGGGAGCATCAACCGGCGCTTCTGGCCCGGTGTTACCGGCTTTATCTGTTGCGGTGACTTCCAGCGTTTCGCCGTTGGTTTGCGCGGGAGCTATAGTGACGCTAAAGCTGCCGTCATCCCCGGCTTTTCCGTCGCCCAGTGGGTTGCCGTTACTGTCGCTAACCGTCACTGTGCTGCCGGGTTCGGCATTCCCCGTGACGATTGTGCCATCGTCGTTAACGGCCAAATCCGTTGGCGCGAGAGGGTCGGTGTTGTCCTGCGCAAGCACGCCGGTATTTGGGCCTTTGTTACCTGCTGCATCTGTGGCACTGACCAACAGCGCTTCGCCGTTCGTTTGCGCCGTCGTCAGCGGGTTGACATCAAATACTCCATTGATATCCGCAGTGCCTGTTCCCAGCACCACGCCATTCCCGTCGGTGACTGTAATAATGCTGCCAGCCTCCGCCGTGCCGGTGACATGCAGACCATCCGTTGTGACCAGCAATCCGGTTGGCGCGGCGGGTGGGGTGGTATCAACAATCACGGTATAGGTATTTGATACTGTGCTGACGTTGCCCACGGCGTCCGTGGCGGTGACGGTGAAACTGTGGCTTCCTTCACCCAGAGCCGTTGGCGTGTAGCTCCAGATACCTGTTCCATCGACAAGGAATGTGCCAATCACCGTGCCGTTATCACTAATGGTAATGGTGGAATCAGGTTCTGTTGTTCCGCTGAGAATCGGCGTGGTGTCGTTGGTTGATTGCCCGGAGAGCACCGGCACTTGCAGAGTGTCATTATTATCAACTGCACCGGTGATAACTGGCGCAGCAGGTGCGGTCGCATCAATATCAATTGTAAAACTTGTCGATACGCCCCCGACGTTCCCGGCCAGATCCGTCGCCTGGGCGGTAAAGATATGTTCGCCATCAGGCAGATTCGAGCCTGATGTGAATGTCCAGGTTCCATCTGTGCCAACCAGAGCGGTGCCCAGTGGGTTGTTATTATCGAAAATGGTCACTGTTGTACCGGCTTCACCGGTGCCGTGAATGGTTGGGCGCGGATCGTTGGTCGCCTGATTGTTTGTTAGCTCACCTGTTCCTGGCGTGACGTCATCCACCACACCTGTGATCGCAGGCGCGTCAGGCGCCGCAGTATCAATCGTGACGGTGAAGTTGACGGTAAATCCGCTGGTTTCTCCGAGGACTGTTTGAGTTGCCGTGAAGGTATGTTGGCCCTGTAGCAATGGTATAAGGGGCTGGTAGCTCCAGTTTCCACTGCCGTCCACTGAGATAATTATCGGGAGTGGGTTGTTATCAATATAGAGATTCACGGTCGCATCAGGTGTTGCCGTCCCGTGAACTTCTGGCTGCGTGTCATTGGTAGATTGCCCGTTGCTGACATTCCCAACGACAGGAGCTTGGTCATCAACAAGCAGCGTGATGACAGGCGGTTGCGGCAGGCCGGAGTTGCTGGCATTGAAGCTGGTTGAATCGCTGGTATTTCCGGCAGGATCCTGAGCAACGGCAGTCAGCGTTCCACCCGCGGTTTGTGCCGGGGAAATATTAACAGTGAATGCGCCGGTGCTGCTGTCAGCCGTCCCTCTGCCGATTTCTTGGTCACCTGCGTCTTTAATAATGACGGTGCTGCCTGGTTCGGCAGTGCCGGTGACTGTCGTCCCCGTAATTTCAACGGGCTGAGTGATTTCAGGTGCTGATGGTGGCGTGGTATCGACCGTAATGACAATCGGTGCTGATGGCCCGACGGAATTACCCGCAGGATCGGTCGCACCGATAGTCAGAGAATGCTGCGTTTCGCTAAGTTCTGGCAGCATAATTGACCAGCTACCATCCGGGGCGACAACGGTTGTGCCAATCGGCGTGGTTCCACCGTTATCATAAATATTAATTGTGCTGCCAGCGGTGCCTGTGCCGTTAAAGGTTGGCGTTTTGTCGTCCGTGAAACTGCCATTGGTCAGCGGGGTTTGAATCGCCCCAACGTCATCCACAATGCCCGTTACCACTGGTTCGGTGAGCGGGGTGGTGTAAATGGTCAAGGCGAAATTGGCCGAAGGATCACTGATGTTACCGACTGCATCGGTCGCGGTTGCGGTCAGATTTAATGGGCCGTCTGCCAGCGCCACGGTTGGGGTGATGCTCCAGACTCCGCCCGAAACGGTTGTGACGCCAAGTAAAGTGCTGCCATTGTAGAGCTTGATGGTATCGCCATCGACACCCGTTCCGTGGAAGGTGGGGGTCGTGTCGTCAGTAATACCGCCGCTGAGTACCGGCTGCTGGAGATCACCGACATTATCGTCGGCATTCAAAATGACCGGTGCGTCGGGTGGTGTGGAGTCGGGGGCATCAACCGGCGCTTCTGGCCCGGTGTTACCGGCTTTATCTGTTGCGGTGACTTCCAGCGTTTCGCCGTTGGTTTGCGCCGTCGTTAGTGGGTTAACATCAAATACTCCATTGATATCCGCAGTGCCTGTTCCCAGCACCACGCCATTCCCGTCGGTGACGGTAATAATGCTGCCAGCCTCCGCCGTGCCGGTGACATGCAGCCCATCATCGGAAACCCGTAAGTCAGTGGGGGCAGAGGGAGGCGTGTGGTCGACAGTAAACGTCGGGCTGGTTGTGGTGCTACTGATGTTCCCCGCCGCATCGGTTTGAATCAACGTAATGGTGTGGGTGCCGTCGGCAAGAGGCTGGGAAGGGGTGAAGGTCCAGTTGCCACTACCATCAACGGTGACCTGAGCGATCTGCACGCCATTATCAAAAATGGTGACTTTATCGCCTGGCTCGCCTTTTCCGTGGATCCCCGGCTGGTTTTCATCAGTCGGCATACCATTAGTGATAACACCGGTAATCTTTCCAGTATTATCTTGTAGTTGCGCGAGTTCAGGTGCTTCCGGGGCAACGGTATCGATAGTTATCGTGTAACTTCCCGAAGGTTCGCTTTCACCTTTAGCATTAATGGTGGTGGCACTAAAAGAGTGAGAGCCATCAGCAAGTGCTGTGGTTGGCGTGAAGGACCAGCTACCGTTGGCAGCGACGACTGTGGTGTCAATTTCTTGACCGTTGTCGTAAATATGGATGGTTGTCCCCGCCTGGCCTGTGCCCTGCAGCGTCGGAGTATTATCGTTGGTCGGGGCGAGTGGGGCATTATTCGGTACGGTGCCTGTTACTGGCGCAACGTCATCAACCACACTGGTGAGTGTTGGAGCATCCGGTAGTGGGATGTTGGGTGCAACAACAGTGCTATCAGGACCCGTATTACCTGCCGTGTCTGTGGCATGTGCAGTGAGTTCTTCTCCACTAATTTTTGGTGTCGAAAGTGTGATTGTGAAATTGCCATTGTCATCAGCGATAGGGGAGCCGAGTACTTCTCCGTTGGCATCGGTAATGGTTACTGTACTACCCGGCTCTGCTTTGCCGGTGACATGCAGCCCATCATCGGAAACCCGTAAGTCAGTGGGGGCAGAGGGAGGCGTGTGGTCGACGATAAATGTCGGACTGGTCGTGGTTTTACTAACGTTACCTGCAGGATCGGTTTGAATCAGAGTGATGGTGTGATTGCCGTCGGCGAGCGGTTGAGTTGGGGTGAAGCTCCATTTTCCATCACTACCAACCGTGATCTGAGCGATCTGAATGCCGTTATCAAAGATGGTGACTTTGTCACCTGCCTCGCCAGTGCCGTGGATTATTGGAGCGGTTTCATCGGTATATGTACCGCTAACGATAGATCCTTTGATACTACCGACATCATCTTGTAGCTGATCAACTGCGGGAGCTTCGGGTGCTACGGTGTCGATGGTAATCGTGTAACTTGGCGAGTGAGTACTTTCACCTTTGGCATTGGTTGCCGTAACACTAAATGAGTGCGAGCCATCAGATAGCGCGGTGGTTGGGGTGTAGCTCCAGTTGCCGCTAGCATCAACGACTGCGGTGCCAATTTCTTTGCCGCCATCATAAATATGAACGGTTGTTCCGGCCTTGCCGGTGCCCTGAAGCGTTGGTGTATTATCGTTAGTAGATTGAGTTTTTGGGACGGTGCCTAGTACTGGGGCGACATCATCCACCACATTGGTGAGTGTAGGTGCATCCGGTAATGGAATATTAGGTGCAATGACCGTGGCATCAGGGCCTGTGTTTCCGGAAGGATCGGTAGCATGAGCTGTCAGATCTTCACCGCTGATCTGCGGGTTTTTTAGCGGGATAGTGAAAGTGCCATCGCTGCCAGCGGTGCCTTTTCCGATAATTTGGCCGCTAGGATCTGTAATTGTCACTGTACTGCCTGGTTCAGCTTTGCCTGTGATCGTTTTACCATCTGCTGAAACATTTAAATTTGTTGGTGCAGCAGGGGGCGTGACGTCATTGGCTGGAGGTGGCGGGTTTGGATTGCCCGGGCCTCCATTGGAATTGCCTTTATCATTATCTCCACCACCACCTCCTCCGCCCCCGCCACCCGCAGCAAGAGCAATACCGCCCGCAACAGCGACGCCACCTAAAACCCATGGCCAAATGGCAGCGCCACCGTGGTTTTCTGCACCTGTGGCTGCCATGAGTTCATCGATATTGTTGATATGTTCGAAGTGAAAAGCAGAGTCTGTATCCTGCACCCACCACAAAGCACCATGGTTGTCTTCTAGCACCAGCTGGTTGCCGCCCTGATCGGCGAAAGCGTAGAAATTTTTAACGGTAATGACTTCGCCGTCACGAAGAGTGATAACCATATCCTGGTTAGTTCGAGTGATGCTGGCGATATCAGAGCGTTCGGCTTTAAGTTCGACAATAGAAGGAGCTGTTAGCGTAATTTCAGAGGCTTCGACATTATTCGTTACGCCCGTTAGCTTTGAGATGATTGATATTGAACGCATTGTTGTCACTCCATTCGGTGTGGAACTGGGGCAGCCTTAAGCTCTGCTTATGCATACGAATAATTTTCCCCGGAACGAAATGTTAAAATGAACTCATTAAAGTATGAAATTTTAAGCAAACGAGTCCCGCCGTCAGAATATTAACGACTAACATTATTGATAAATGTTGGTGTCTGGCGGGGCGTTAACTCATATAAATTTGCGATTCATACTTATGTATCATTTCAATTCGGGGTTAATGAAGATATAGACAGGATTGTATGAAAGCGCAAATTAAGCCACGCTAAAGCAATGTTTTAGAAAATGTTAATAATTATTTTCATTGAGAAAAAGTTATAGATGTATGAGTGTTATTGATAATCACAATGAGTGATTATTTTTGTAATAATTTGATTTTAATCATTTAATTTATATCGATTGCACTTTGTGATTTTGTGCCGCTCATGATTTATTATCAGACCTTAACACTTCATTTGTTGTGGTTACTATCCTAAGGATAAAAGATCAGGTTGTTTTTTTTAGATAGAAATGGATTGTGAGAACTGTGAGGAGGGGCAGGTATATTTATCAAATTGAAATGCAAATATTAAATAAGACCAACAGTTTTATTCGAGTAGCACAGAAGTTAATAAAGGTGAGGATCTATTTTTTATAATGGTCACTTTTCTGAAGTGATTTTAGATAGGGAAATACAGCTTAAGGTTTATTTGTTAAAACATTAATGAGGTTTCTCAGTGCTGGCCTTGTAAAGCTAAAGCCAGCACTGCAAGAGATGCTTAACGACCAGCGTGTTTCATAATGCGCGCTTTATCTACCGCCCACTCTTTGTCTTTCAGGTCATTACGCTTGTCGTGTTGTTTTTTACCTTTTGCGACGCCGATTTTCACTTTGCACCAGGCGTTTTTCCAGTACATTGACAGCGCCACAACGGTATAACCATCTCGGTTAATACGGCCGTAAAGATTATCCAGCTCACGTTGGTTAAGCAGGAGTTTACGGGTACGCGTAGGGTCACAAACCACATGGCTTGATGCCACGTTTAACGGGGTAAAGTTTGCGCCAAACAGGAAGGCTTCGCCATCGACTAAAATGACGTAGCTGTCACCGATGTTGGCTTTCCCTGCACGTAGCGATTTTACTTCCCAGCCTTGTAGCACGAGGCCCGCTTCAAACTCATCTTCGATAAAGTATTCATGGCGGGCGCGTTTGTTTTGCGCAATGGTGGCTGAACCTGGTTTGAATGCTTTTTTCTTTGTCATAGTGCTGCTCAGTATAAGTAATCCAGGAGTTCAAATACACCCCGCTTCGCTGCGAGGATGAAGGCATATCTTAGCACGGCTCTAGCCTAAGAGTTTTTCTTTGCGTGATGATAAATGTTATTATTTGCCCGTTTTGTGACTCTCAGGAAATGCTATGCCTCAGATTACCCGTACTGCGCTAGTGCCTTACAGCGCGGAGCAGATGTATCAATTAGTGAACGATGTGAAATCTTACCCAGATTTTTTACCTGGTTGCACAGGCAGCCGGGTGATTGACGCGTCGCATGATCAGATGACGGCGGCGGTAGATGTTTCTAAGGCAGGTATCAGCAAGACCTTCACTACGCGCAATACGCTTACAAGCAATCAAAGCATTTTGATGCATCTTGTCGATGGGCCATTCAAGTCATTGATGGGGGGCTGGAAGTTTACGCCGCTGAGCGCTGAAGCATGCCGTATTGAGTTCCAGCTTGATTTTGAATTTACTAACAAACTGATCGAACTGGCGTTTGGCCGTATCTTCAAGGAACTTGCGGGGAATATGGTTCAGGCGTTTACCGTTCGCGCCAAAGAGGTCTACAGTGTCGCCTGAAATTAAGGTCGAAGTCGTTTACGCGCTACCGGAAAAGCAGTACTTGCTCAAGGTACGACTGGCGCAAGGCAGCACTGTTGAACAGGCTATTACCGCGTCGGGCATTCTCGAACTACGCACGGATATCGATTTGGCAAAGAACAAAGTAGGCGTTTTTAGCCGACCGGTAAAACTCACCGATACGGTTAATGATGGCGACAGGGTGGAAATTTATCGACCTCTGATCGCTGATCCGAAAGAGCTCAGACGCCAGAGAGCTGAAAAAACTGCTCAGAAGTAGCCAAAAAAAAGGTGCCGATTGGCACCTTTTTTATTGGTTATTCTTTTTCCAGCTTTGGCTTGTTGTCGATGTTGGTCAACACACCGCTGCTGTTGAAGGTCAGCGTCAGCGTTTGCTGAGTGACATTTTCATGCCCCGGTTGCTGGCGGAAAACATAGAACCAGGTACTTGTACCGAATGGATCGGTCATCATTGGTGTACCCAGAGCATACGCAACTTGTTGTTGAGTCATGCCAGTACGAATCTTTGACACATCATTCTGTGTCAGGTAGTTCCCCTGGTTAATGTCGGGGCGGTAAACCACTCGCTCCAGAGTGGAACAGCCTGCGGTCAGCATAAGAAGAACCGCTGCGGCAGCAGTCAGCGTTTTACAGCGCATAGTGATTTGATTCCTTTTCGGGCCCGAGCAGCACATGGCTCATTCATAATATGCCGATGATAATAAACCTTTACGCAGTTTAAAACATTAAGGCGCTTAACTCTGACCCTGGTTCGGCAAAAAAGTTGGCTTAAAACATGCTCAATTAACAATATGCTAGCGGAATGCTTGTTTTTTGAACGATGAATATCGTGCACTGCATAATGTGTATCGACAATAGCCGTTAAGCTGCCAGTAACTCTTTTGCGTTGGCAAGTGTATTGCGTGTGACTTCGCTGCCACCGAGCAAACGAGCCAGCTCTTGCAGGCGTGAGCGTTTATCCAGCGGCTGCATATGGGTTTCCGTCATTTCACCATCTGTTTCTTTACTGACAAAGAAGTGATGATGCCCACAACCGGCAACCTGTGGCAGGTGGGTTACACACATGACTTGCGTGGACGCGCCCAACTGGCGGAGTAATTTGCCTACCACTGCGGCGGTTGGGCCGCTGATTCCGACATCGACTTCATCGAAGATTAAGGCCGGAGTTTCCATTTTACGCGCTGTGATAACCTGAATGGCCAGAGCAATGCGTGAAAGCTCACCTCCGGAAGCCACTTTTGCCAGTGGTTGTAATGGCTGGCCAGGGTTAGTCGTTACACGGAAATCAATGCGGTCTGCACCTTCGGCGGTTAGGTGATTTTCGTTAAAATCTACGTCGATAGCCAGTTTGCCGTGTGGCATTGATAGCGAATGCATGCTTTCGGTAATCAATTCGCAAAGCTCGGCAGCGTAATGTGCACGGCGTTGATGCAATTCATGCGCGATACTCAGTGCTTGCTGATGATGGAGAGTCACTGCTTGCATCAGTTCGTCCTGAGAGCTGGCCTGCTCGTCGAGCTGTTGCAACTCTTCCAGGACTTGCTGGTGGAAAGCCGGCAATTCTTCCGGTGCAATGTGGTGTTTGCGTGCCAGCGAGATTTGCCTGGAGATGCGTTGCTCCAGCTCATACAAACGGTTTGGGTCCAGATCCAGGCGGTCACAGTAGTGGCGTAACTCATCGCTGGCTTCTGAAATCTGAATGTTCGCCTCTTCAAGCATATTCAATACACCAGATAGTTTTGAGTCCATTCCGGCTAATTCTTCCATCAGATGGCGCACGGTATACAGTTGGCTTTGCAGATTGTTATCTTCACCATCGGCAAGGATCGCCAGCGCTTGTTGGCTGGTGGAAATCAGTTGCCCGCTGTTTGCCAGCCGTTTGTACTCTTCATCGATTTGTTCGAATTCACCTGCGACAGGTGAGAACTCATTGAGTTCTTTTAGCTGGTAATTCAGCAGTTCAGTACGTGATGCACGTTCCTGAGCAAGTTGCTGATACTGTGCAAGAGTTCGGCAGCTTTGATGCCACTCGCGGTAGCGTTCTGCCATTTGCTGCAAGAGGGCTGTTTCCCCGGCATAACCATCGAGCAGGTTTTTTTGATGCTCAGGTTTCAACAAAAGTTGGTGCGCATGCTGACCGTGAATTTGAATCAGCATCTGGCCGAGGTCACGCAGTTGCGAAAGGGGAACGGCAGTGCCGTTAATAAAGCCGCGTGAACGACCATCACTGCTGATAACACGGCGCAATAAGCACTCGCGCCCATCATCAAGCTGGTTTTCTTCCAGCCAACGCAGGGCTGCAGGGGTATCTTTCAGGGAGAAACGAGCGCAGAGGTCGGCACGGCTGGCACCACGGCGCACCATGTCTGCTTCAGCGCGTCCGCCTAGACACAACCCCAGGGCATCAATCGCGATAGATTTGCCAGCACCCGTCTCACCGGTAATGGCGGTCATACCGTGGTGAAAATCAATTTCCAGTTCACGAACGATTGCGAAGTTACTGATGGTGAGTTGTGCCAGCATAATAGCTTTCCTGTATGAAAAGACATGACTGTGTTTTCATACAGTATAAACTGGTTTTATATACAGTAAAGGGCCGGGGCCACTTTTTAGAACAATTTTTTTGACCAGCCCAGTTTTGAACTCAATGTGTTGAAATAACTGTAATCTTTTGGATGGATAAGATTGAGATGGTAATCGCAACGGCGAATTAGCACATCTTCACCTTCCTGAATCGGTAGGGCAATCTGGCTGTCACAGCTGATTTCCAGGTCGCTACGCATGTGCGAGAACCGCAGGCGGATAGTGCTGCTGCTGTTGATAACCAGCGGGCGGGCAGAAAGCGTGTGCGGGAACATTGGCACAAGCGTAATGGCATCAAGCGATGGGGTCAGAATTGGCCCGCCAGCAGAGAGCGAATAGGCTGTAGAACCGGTTGGCGTCGAGATAATTAACCCGTCGGAACGCTGTGAGAACGCGAAGACTTCATCGATATAAACTTCGAATTCAATCATATGGGCCACTTTACCCGGGTGAAGCACCACTTCGTTAATCGCAGTACTCAGGCGGGTCGGGGTATCTTGCTGGCAAACCTGGGCTTCCAACAAAAAGCGGCGTTCTGCGATGTAATGTCCTTCGAGGACATCGGCCAGTTGCTGTTGTGCGTTATCCGGGTCAAGGTCAGTAAGAAAACCCAGGTTGCCACGGTTAATGCCGATGACTTTGATATCATAGCGAGCAAGAACGCGGGCTGCGCCAAGCATATTGCCATCACCACCAACCACAACGGCGAGATCGGCCTGCTGACCAATTTCTGCCAATGTGCCGGTTTTAACGTTTTTGAGGTTAAGTTCCTGGGCAATTTGCGACTCAACAATGACATCGTAGCCCTTGGTGCATAGCCAGCGATACAGCATTTCATGCGTGGTGAGGGCTGTGGGGTGACGAGGGTGCCCGACAATACCAATGCAGTTGAAATGTTTGTTCATTATGCCGATGGTCCTTATACGCAGAGATGCAGTCATTTATGACAATATGTCACGTTCCCTTGAATCCAGGAAACTGATCCCCATAATAAGCGAACCAGCGAGATGAATGCTAAAAACGCGGAGAAATTCATGAGTAGTAAAGATCAGAAAACACCAGACGAGCAAGTCTCGGACGAAATTGCAATGGAAAGCCACGAAGAAGTCGAGGCCGTAGAGGGTGCCGAAGTGGTTGATCCGCGCGATGAACAAATTGCCGATTTAACAGCACAACTGGAAGAAGTTCAGCAGCGCGAGCGTGACCTGGCCTTACGCAACAAAGCGGAAATGGAAAACCTCCGTCGCCGCACCGAACTCGATATTGAAAAGGCGCACAAGTTCGCTTTAGACAAATTCGTCAACGAACTGCTGCCTGTTATCGACAGCCTTGACCGTGCTCTGGAAGTGGCTGATAAGTCCAACACTGATTTGGCCGCCATGATTGAAGGCATCGAATTAACTCAGAAATCGATGCTGGATGTGGTGCGCAAATTTGGTGTGGATGTGGTTGGCGAAACTAATGTGCCGTTCAACCCGGATGTGCATCAGGCAATTGCGATGGTTGAATCTGAAGATGTAGCACCAAACCATGTACTGATGGTGATGCAGAAGGGTTACACCCTGAATGGTCGCACACTGCGTGCAGCAATGGTTTCGGTTGCTAAAGCAAAAGCGTAATTCGCCTAATTGCTTTAAATAAAAAGCCAGCCTTCGAGGCTGGCTTTTTTGTTTCTATTTCTGTTCAACACTTTGTCGCAGTGGCGTCACCGGGGTCACTCGAACTTGTTTAATCATGTTGTCCTGAACATCAAGAATATCAATGTCGTAGTGGCTTAACCGCACCCGTGTTTCGATGGCCGGAATCTCTTGTAGCTCTTCAAGGATCATGCCGTTAACCGTCCGGGCTTCATCTTCCGGCAGCGTCCAGTTAAAGGCTTTGTTGATTTCACGGACGTTTGCGCTGCCTTCGATAATGACGGAACCATCGTTTTGTGGCGTAACTTCTTCGGCAAGTGTAGGCGACATTGACGTGGTGAAATCACCGACAATCTCTTCAAGAATATCCTCAACCGTCACCAGCCCCTGAATATCACCGTATTCGTCGACGACCAGGCCCACTTTCTTCTTGTTGCGCTGGAATTTCACCAGTTGAACGCTCAGTGGCGTGCCTTCAGGAACGAAATAAATTTCATCTGAGGCGCGCAGCAGCGTTTCTTTAGTGAACTCCTGCTTTTCCGTCATTAAACGGTAGGCTTCACGCACGCGCAGCATGCTGATTGCATCATCCAGCGTATCGCGGTAAAGCACGATGCGCCCGTGCGGGGAGTGTGTCAGCTGGCGAACAATAGATTTCCAGTCGTCGTTAATATCAATCCCGACGATTTCATTACGCGGCACCATGATGTCGTCGACACTGATTTTTTCAAGATCCAAAACGGAAAGCAGCATGTCCTGGTTGCGGCGAGATATTTTTGAATGGGACTCATGCACCAGGGTACGTAATTCGTCTTTGTTTAGCGCGCTACTGACGGTGCTGACGTTTTTGATACCCATAAGGCGCATCAACATACGCGTGATGATGTTCAGTAACCACACCAGGGGCATCATCAGGATTTGCAGCGGGCCGAGCAGGAAGCTGCTCGGGAAGGCGACTTTTTCTGGATACAGCGCGGCGATAGTTTTTGGCAGTACCTCAGCAAAGACCAGAACCACGAAGGTGAGGATACCGGTTGCGATAGCAACACCAGCATCGCCGTATAAACGCATGCCGACGATGGTGCCGATGGCTGAGGCCAGAATATTGACCAGATTATTACCAATGAGTACCAGGCTAATCAGGCGGTCTGGTTTGCGAAGCAGTTTTTCTACCCGTTTAGCGGCGCGGTTACCTTGCTTGGCAAGATGACGCAACTTATAACGGTTAAGCGTCATCATGCCGGTTTCAGAGCCCGAGAAGTACGCTGAAACGACTACCATGATGATCAATGTGACAATCAACGTAGTCGTTGAGATCTGTTCCAAAAGGATGTTCCTTTAAAAAGACAACATTAGCCGACAAATTGTTGCAGGACGCGGCTACCAAAATAGGCGAGTGTCAGAATTGCAGCACCAGCGACGTTAAACCAGACCACACGGCGGCCTCTCCAACCTTCATGATAGTGTCCCCAAAGTAAAACGATGTAGACAAACCATGCGAGAATCGACAATACCGCTTTGTCGACGTTTTCCAGGCTGAAAAGATTTTTCAGATAAAATAGGCCGGTGCAAAGGGTTAACGTCAGCAGAACAACACCGACTTGAGTGATGTGAAACATTTTGCGCTCAATGCTCATCAACGGCGGCATTTCAGCACGGAAGGCGAGTTTTTTATTTTTGAGCTGATAATCAATCCAGGCCAGCTGCAATGCGTAAAGCGCAGCAATAATCAGCGTAGCGTAGGCAAAGAGCGACAGGCCAATATGCACCATCATTCCTGGCGTCGCTTCCAGGTGAGTGATGAATTCGTTAGGCATAAAGGTGGCAAACGCCAGATTGATTAAGGCAAAAGCGTAAACAATCGGTAACAGCAGCCAGCCGCGATTGCGCGATGCCACAATTGTCATAACGGTACATATCATCAGACTGACAAGCGAGCCGACGTTAAGCAAGCTGAGGTTCTGACCTCCATCGGCGTTAAAAATGCGCGCTTCAAGCGCCAGACCGTGGCTTACCAGCGCAATAACGGCTGATATAATGGCAAAACGGCGCCATCCGCTGTTTTTTGTCAGCAGGGCGGGGATAATCAGCGCGAGGCTGCTGGAATAGGCTACAAGCGCAAGGATTGCGAAAACAGGCATATAAAGTGTCGGTCAATTAGCCAGAGATGAAAAAAAGCAGTATAACGTTACCTGCCGCCTGCTCCAAATCTAACCGTTGAATCAACCGTTGCATCACACCAAAGGCGGCTTCATGTTATAATCCGCCAAATTCTGTTTTGTGTCGCAAGCTGCGGCCCTAAGTTACCACGTTAGGCAAAAGACAATGTTTGATAATTTAACTGACCGTCTGTCGCGCTCATTGCGCAATATCAGCGGCCGCGGGCGGCTGACTGAAGAGAATGTAAAAGAAACTCTGCGCGAAGTGCGCATGGCATTGCTGGAAGCTGACGTTGCGCTGCCGGTGGTGCGTGACTTTATCAGCCGTGTAAAAGAAAAAGCGGTTGGTCATGAAGTTAACAAGAGCCTGACCCCGGGTCAGGAGTTCGTCAAAATCGTTCGCACCGAACTGGTTGCAGCGATGGGCGAAGAGAATGCGAGCCTGAATCTTGCAGCACAGCCGCCAGCCGTTGTGCTGATGGCGGGTTTGCAAGGTGCGGGTAAAACCACAAGCGTCGCGAAATTAGGTAAGTTCCTGCGCGAGAAGCACAAAAAGAAAGTGCTGGTGGTTTCTGCCGACGTTTATCGCCCTGCGGCGATCAAACAGTTGGAAACGCTGGCTGAGCAAGTCGGTGTCGATTTCTTCCCGTCCGATGTCGGCCAAAAGCCTGTTGATATCGTTAATGCGGCGCTGAAAGAAGCGAAGCTGAAATTCTTTGATGTGCTGCTGGTGGATACCGCCGGTCGTTTGCACGTTGACGAAGCGATGATGGATGAAATCAAACAGGTTCATGCTGCGATTAACCCAGTTGAAACCCTGTTTGTTGTCGATGCCATGACCGGCCAGGATGCGGCAAATACAGCTAAAGCCTTTAACGAAGCATTGCCACTGACTGGCGTCGTACTGACGAAAGTCGACGGTGATGCGCGTGGCGGTGCGGCGCTGTCTATCCGTCATATCACCGGCAAGCCGATTAAATTCCTCGGTGTGGGCGAAAAAACAGAAGCGCTGGAGCCTTTCCACCCGGATCGTATTGCCTCTCGTATTCTGGGGATGGGCGATGTTCTGTCGCTTATCGAAGATATTGAGAGCAAAGTTGACCGTGCTCAGGCTGAGAAATTAGCCAGCAAGCTGAAGAAGGGCGATGGGTTTGATCTCAACGATTTCCTTGACCAGCTCAAGCAGATGAAAAACATGGGCGGCATGGCGAGTATGATGAGCAAATTGCCAGGAATGGGGCAATTGCCGGATAACGTTAAGTCGCAAATGGATGACAAAGTCCTGGTACGTATGGAAGCCATTATTAATTCCATGACGCTCAAAGAGCGTGCGCAGCCAGAGATTATCAAAGGTTCACGTAAACGTCGTATCGCGATGGGTGCGGGTATGCAGGTGCAAGATGTCAACCGTCTGCTCAAGCAGTTCGACGACATGCAACGCATGATGAAAAAGATGAAGAAAGGCGGAATGGCGAAAATGATGCGCGGCATGAAAGGTATGATGCCACCAGGTTTCCCAGGTCGTTAAGCTCATTTAGATTGCATTTTGCGCCGAAATGAGTAAAATTTTCGGGCTTTTAATATGACACCGGGCTCCATCCCTCGATGGGGCCCGATGTTTTATTCACTAAAGAGGATGTTATGGTAACTATTCGTTTAGCACGTCACGGCGCTAAAAAGCGTCCGTTCTACCAGGTTGTTGTTACTGACAGCCGTAATGCACGTAACGGTCGCTTCATCGAGCGCGTTGGTTTCTTCAACCCTATCGCTGGTGAAAAAGACGAGGCAACTCGCCTGGATCTGGATCGTATCGAGCATTGGGTTGGCTTAGGCGCAACCGTTTCTGATCGCGTATCTGCGCTGATCAAAGCAGCAAAAAAAGCAGCTTAATCTGTCACGGTGGTCATGATGAGCAATCAACTCGCTGTAAAGGCTCCTGTTAACCCAATCGTGTTGGGCAAGATGGGTTCCTGCTATGGGATTCGTGGTTGGCTCAGAGTGTTTTCCTCCACCGAAGACGCCGATAGCATTTTTGACTATCAGCCCTGGTTTATCCAGAAGGCGGGTCAGTGGCAGCAAGTACAGCTGGAAAGCTGGAAGCACCACAATCAGGATCTGGTCATCAAGCTGAAAGGTATTGACGATCGGGATGCAGCGAATCTTCTGACCAATTGCGAAATTGTCGTCGATTCAACGCAATTGCCTCATCTCGAAGAGGGTGACTACTACTGGAAAGACCTTATGGGTTGCCAGGTTGTCACTACTGAAGGATATCAGCTCGGTAAAGTCATCGACATGATGGAAACCGGCTCAAATGACGTTCTCGTCATTAAGGCAAACCTGAAAGATGCGTTCGGTATCAAGGAGCGGCTGGTTCCGTTCCTCGATGGGCAGGTTATCAAGAAAGTCGATCTCGCTACTCAAACGATTGAAGTAGATTGGGATCCTGGTTTTTAAAACCTCCGGATTAACGGTAAAAGTCGGCGTAATGGGGATTGGCTTGTGTTTATTGGTGTAGTTAGCCTGTTTCCAGAGATGTTCCGCGCAATTACCGACTTCGGGGTAACTGGCCGGGCTGTAAAAAATGGCCTGCTGAGCATCCAGAGCTGGAGTCCACGTGACTTCACTTATGACCGGCACCGTACCGTGGACGATCGTCCTTACGGCGGCGGACCGGGTATGCTCATGATGGTAAATCCTTTGCGGGAAGCCATCCACGCAGCGAAAGCAGCGGCAGGGGAAGGTGCTAAAGTTATCTATCTGTCACCTCAGGGACGCAAGCTTGATCAAGAAGGCGTCAGTGAACTGGCAACAAATGAGAAGTTAATTCTGGTTTGTGGTCGTTACGAAGGGATAGATGAGCGCGTAATCCAAACCGAAATTGATGAAGAATGGTCAATTGGCGATTACGTTCTCAGTGGTGGTGAATTACCAGCAATGGTGCTGATTGACTCAGTTTCTCGGTTTATTCCGGGAGTCTTGGGGCATCAGTCATCAGCAATCGAAGATTCGTTTGTCGATGGATTGTTGGACTGCCCGCACTATACCCGTCCTGAAGTGTTAGAAGGCATGGAGGTTCCGCCAGTTTTACTGTCGGGAAACCATGCTCAGATTCGCCGGTGGCGCCTGAAACAGTCGCTGGGCCGTACCTGGCTTAGAAGACCTGAACTTCTGGAAAACCTGGCTCTGACTGAAGAGCAAGCAAGGTTGCTGGCGGAGTTCCAACGGGAACACGCAAATACAGCAACATAAACATGATGGGATGGCGTAAGCCCCCGATTATCAGTTTACCCAGGATAAGAGACAAAATTATGAGCAACATTATTAAGCAAATTGAACAAGAACAGATGAAACAGGATGTACCTTCATTCCGTCCGGGTGATTCCGTGGAAGTGAAAGTATGGGTCGTTGAAGGTTCTAAAAAACGTCTGCAGGCATTTGAGGGCGTGGTTATCGCTATCCGTAACCGCGGTCTGCACTCTGCATTCACTGTTCGTAAAATTTCCAACGGCGAAGGTGTTGAGCGTGTATTCCAGACTCACTCCCCAGTAATCGACAGCATTGCTGTTAAACGTCGTGGTGCCGTTCGTAAAGCTAAACTGTACTACCTGCGTGAGCGTACTGGTAAGTCTGCTCGTATTAAAGAGCGTCTGACTAAGTAAGATTTCGCTAGCGCGACATCCATATCAAGGGCTGCCATCTGGCAGCCCTTTTTTTGTCTAGCGCAAAAATGAGCGCTGAAACTCTTCATTGCTTCCTTTCTCCCATTGGGCTCGGCGCTCAGCAACATCTGGTAAGCTCTCACAACTGCCAGGAAATGACTTTCCGCTTTGCCCCAGGATGAGTAAGAACTTCGGATCGCAAATTCTCTGTTGTCCTTCTGCATATCCCTTCAACCATTCCTGACGGTCCACATTCTCATCATTATGCATATGTGAAATAACCAGATTGCTTCTGATGGGTTGTCCGGACATTGCATCGTCCCAGCCGGCTTGATACCAGTCGGTAGGCTCAGGGGTGGGAGCATGTGTGTAAGGATCAACATAACAGGCCGACAGGAATAAGATCGGAATTAAGGCGATGTAACGCATGGTGGGAATATCCATTTCAAAGAGTATTCTTTGAGCATAGAGGCTATTTCATTGAATGCATGTTTACGCGAAAAAGAAGCGTGTTTATGTATGTGTGTATCATAAAGTTTACGAGCATTGTTGATTTACGTGCTTTAAGCGGCAATTATTTTAGTGTCGTAACGAATTGTTTACGTAATATGGATTGCAATCTTTACTAAAGCTGGTAATGTAGTCGCATCCTCACTGAGGAAACGACTATCGCAAACGAGCTAACAGGATCGCCATCATGCAAAAAGACGCGCTGAACAACGTTCATATTTCTGACGAACAAATACTTATCACTCCGGATCAACTGAAAGCGGAATTCCCGCTGACTGCCGCCCAAGAAGCGCAGATTGAACAGTCCCGTCAGACGATTTCCAACATTATCGCGGGCCGTGATCCTCGTCTGTTGGTGGTGTGTGGACCTTGCTCGATCCACGACCCAGAAACCGCGATTGAATATGCTCGTCGTTTTAAAACGTTGTCTGAACAAGTTAGCGATAGTCTGTACCTCGTGATGCGCGTCTATTTTGAAAAGCCACGTACTACTGTGGGCTGGAAAGGGCTGATTAACGATCCGCACATGGATGGTTCGTTTGATGTCGAAGGCGGTTTGAAAATTGCTCGTCAATTACTCGTAGAGTTGGTGAGCATGGGTCTGCCACTGGCAACCGAAGCGCTTGATCCAAATAGCCCACAATACTTAGGCGATCTGTTCAGCTGGTCGGCAATCGGTGCGCGTACTACTGAGTCCCAGACTCACCGTGAAATGGCTTCTGGCCTTTCAATGCCGGTTGGCTTCAAAAATGGTACTGATGGCAGCCTCGGCACAGCAATTAACGCAATGCGCGCTGCATCTATGCCACACCGTTTTGTCGGTATTAACCAGGCAGGCCAGGTTTGCTTACTGCAAACTCAGGGTAATCCTGATGGCCACGTGATTTTACGTGGCGGTAAAGCACCGAATTACAGCCCGGCAGATGTCGCGCAGTGTGAAAAAGAGATGGAACAGGCAGGACTCCGCCCAGCCTTGATGATAGATTGCAGCCATGGCAACTCAAACAAAGACTACCGCCGCCAACCGGGCGTGGCTGAATCAGCTGTCGCTCAAATTAAAGATGGCAACCGTTCGATTATTGGCCTGATGATTGAAAGTAATATCCACGAGGGTAATCAATCTTCAGAGCAACCACGCAGTGAGATGAAGTACGGTGTTTCTGTAACAGATGCTTGTATTGACTGGGAAACCACTGAGACTTTACTGCGCGAGATTCATCAGGATCTGAACGGTACGCTTGCGGCGCGTCAGGCATAAGAGGTTTTACTATGGTGGCTGAATTGACCGCGCTGCGCGATCAAATTGACGAAGTGGATAAGGCGTTGCTGGGGCTACTGGCACGCCGCCTTGAACTGGTAGCGGAAGTTGGCGAAGTCAAAAGCCAGTACGGTTTACCGATTTATGTCCCAGAGCGTGAAGCGGCAATGCTGGCTTCACGCCGCAAAGAAGCGGAAGCGTTAGGTGTTCCACCTGATCTGATTGAAGACGTACTGCGCCGCGTAATGCGAGAGTCTTACTCAAGCGAGAATGACAAAGGCTTTAAAACGCTATTTCCTGCTTTGCGGCCGGTTGTTATCGTCGGTGGTGGTGGGCAAATGGGGCGCTTGTTTGAAAAGATGCTCACACTTTCCGGTTACCAGGTTCGAATCCTTGAAAAAGAAGACTGGGCTAAAGCACCAGAGTTGATGGCTGATGCGGGCATGGTGATTGTCAGCGTCCCGATTCATATCACTGAACAAGTTATCGCTCAGTTACCACGCTTGCCTGATGACTGTATTTTGGTTGATCTGGCATCGGTTAAAAATGGCCCTCTACAGGCTATGCTGGCTGCGCACCAGGGCCCTGTTCTGGGTTTGCACCCAATGTTTGGGCCGGATAGCGGCAGCCTGGCAAAGCAAGTTGTAGTGTATTGTGACGGTCGCCAGCCAGAAGCTTACCAGTGGTTCCTGGAACAGATTCAAGTTTGGGGCGCGCGTTTACATCGCTCCACGGCAGTTGAACACGATCAGAACATGGCGTTTATTCAGGCGCTGCGCCACTTTGCAACCTTTGCATACGGCTTGCATCTGGCAGAAGAGAATGTTCAGCTCGAGCAGTTACTAGCGCTTTCATCACCGATTTATCGCCTGGAACTGGCTATGGTCGGGCGCTTATTCGCTCAGGACCCGCAGCTTTATGCTGACATTATTATGTCTTCCGAAAGCAATCTGGACCTGATCAAACGTTACTACAAACGTTTTGGTGAGGCGATTGGCCTGCTGGAGCATGGTGATAAGCAAGCGTTCATCGACAGCTTCCGTAAGGTTGAACACTGGTTTGGTGATTACGCGCAGCGCTTCCAGAGCGAAAGCCGTACTTTATTACGCCAGGCAAATGATAGCCGACCGTAATCGCAAAATAGTCTTATAATCTAAAGCCATCAGGGAAACCTAATGGCTTTTTTTATTGGCAATTAAGGATAGAAAAATGGCTCAGCCGCAAGTTCTGTTCGATTACATCGGTCACTTACCTGAATGCCCAACCTGGAGTGCTGAGGAAAACTGCCTCTACTGGACGGATATTCTCGAAAACGAAATGCATCGCTACAACATTGAAAGTAAAAAACACGATGTGATTCAGTTTTCCGAAGAAGTTGGATGTTTTGCATTATGTGAAACGGGCGGCTTTATGGTCGCGCTGCGCAGCGGAATTTATCTGACCAACCGCACAGGGCTTATCACTCGTAAAGTGTGTGACAACCCCAATAACCCTGCATTAGCTCGTTTTAATGATGGTGGAACGGATAGAGATGGACGCTTTTATGCCGGAACATTTTGGGGACCGGGAGATTACAACGGGGCATTGTTGTGCCGTGTGGATAACGATCTGACTCCCCATGTTATTCAGCATGATATTCATGGTGCCAATGGTCTGGCGTTTAGTGCCGACAAAAAATGGATGTACACCTCGGATACGCCGAATCGTGTGATCTACAGAACTCCGCTAGATAAACAAGGTGAACCAGGCAAGCGTGAAGTGTTTAAACATTTTGAGCTGGGGCAGGGGATTCCTGACGGCGCCGCAATTGACGAAGAGGGTTATTACTGGACCGCGCTATTTGATGGCTACCGTATTGCACGCTTGTCGCCAACGGGAGATGTACTGGAAGAGTATGAGTTGCCAGTACGTTGCCCTACGATGGTCTGTTTTGGTGGCGATGATATGAAAACATTGTTCATCACGACCACGCGAGAAAATATGGATGATACTGAAGTCGCGGAAAGGCCGCTTTCTGGCGCGATTTTTACGCTTGAAGTCGCTGTAGCAGGGCTGCCAAAACTTAAATTTAAACAGATTTAGTAAGCCAGCATAACGCTGGCTTACTGCCAGTATTACACCGGATCGACAGGTACCACGTTCTCACTTGGATAACAGCCAAGTACTTTCATCGAGCGGGTGATTTCGCCCAGCTCGCGAAGGGCTTTATGCATTGCTTCATCGTTCAGATTTGCCTGAACATCCAGATAAAACATCTCTTCCCACGGGTTACCGTTAATCGGGCGAGATTCCAGTTTTGTCATAATCAAATTGTGATTACGCAGAACCAGAAGTGCTTCTACCAGCGCACCGGCTTGCTGGCCTGTTGCCATCAGCAGGGTAGTTTTCGCTGGAACCTGGTCAGTCACTTCAACAGCTTTGCGAGCCAGGACGATGAAACGTGTAATGTTTTGCGTCTGATTTGCCAGGTTGCGTTCCAGAACTTGTAAGCCATACAGCGCGCCACCTGCTTCGCTACCTAATGCCGCGACATGAGGTGAGTTCGCCTGAGTCACCTTCTCCATCGCTGCAGAAGTACTCTCACAATATTCAATTTTCCAGTTTGGGTAGCGATTGATGAACTGGCTACATTGCTGGAAAGGCTGTGGATGGCTATACACAGTGTGGATAGTGTCTAAATCAGTAGTACCTTTAACCAACACGCAGTGATCGATAGGCACAGTCATCTCGGCAACGATGGATAAACTGGTGTGCTGCAACAAATCATAGACATCATTGATTGCGCCAGAACTGGTGTTCTCTAGCGGCACGACTGCGTAATCTGCTTGACCCGTTTCGACTTGATTAAAGATATCGTGAAACTTTGCACATCCGCTTTCAATAAATTGTTCAAAGTGTCGGGCGGCATACTGGCGAGCAGCAAGGTGAGAGTAAGAACCTTTTGGGCCGAGGAACGCAATTCGTGCTGATTGCGGATTCGTTTTGTTAAGGTGCTGCTGCAATAACGTTTGCTGGGTCAGGACGGAGTCTTCAATAATGAGCTGGAACAGGCGGGTTATGTAATGAGCATCCAGATTATGAGTTTTACCCAGTGCAATCAGGCGCTCCAGTAAATCTCGCTCGCGGTCTATATCGCGCACCGGGCGGTGAGTGGCAAGTTTAGCTTTGCCTACTTCTACAGCTAATAAGCGACGCTCCGCCAGCAATGCCAGCAGTTTTACATCCAGGGCGCTAATTTTATCGCGCAGTGCCAGCAATGGGTTTGTCTCACTCATATCGCTACCTTTTCGAATTCCATAAAAAAAGCCTCCCGGGTTTCGGGAGGCTTGTTTGTTCGTCTTCGCATTCTTTATCACACGACGAATTGCCTCCCATTCAGGGGAAGGTAAAAAAGAATGCGAAGAAAAACGGAAATAGTTTCATTGTTGGTTCCTGATAAGTCAGACAAGTAAGGTACCCGGTCTGTTTTCGCTCTGTCAATAAAAAACGCGCCCGGAGGCGCGTTGT
Source organism: Buttiauxella sp. BIGb0552 (assembly GCF_004366275.1). Classification (NCBI taxonomy): domain Bacteria; kingdom Pseudomonadati; phylum Pseudomonadota; class Gammaproteobacteria; order Enterobacterales; family Enterobacteriaceae; genus Buttiauxella; species Buttiauxella sp. BIGb0552. The sequence goes on along the minus strand of NZ_SODY01000003.1, from coordinate 6,856 downwards.
TATGGTTGATAAGGCTAAATTGATTACTCTTCTTCAACTTCCGCGATAGCAACGTCTTTCACTGAACCTGCTGTGCGACGCGCTTCACCCTTGTGTTGCACTTTATTCAACTGCCGCTCCAGTTTGTTGATCAAATCGTTGATAGCCGTATACATATCATCGTGTTTGGCGCTCGCTACGAGCTGGCCATTTGGCGTATTAATGGTGGCATCTGCCACGAAACCTTTCGGCTCTTTGGACAAAACAATGTGTGGGTTAATTAAATGTGTTTGCCACTTGTCCAGTTTAGTTAGACGGTCTGCGACGTGCTGACGAATAGCTGGGGTGATTTCCATTTGCTTGCTGGTAATGTTCATTGTCATAAAGTTACCTCTTGTCATTCCCGTCTTGGTAACTCCAGCATACCTTTCTGAATGTCAAAATGTGTGATGCAAATCACATTATTTTGTCACTTTTTGTCAGTAAACCCTTTTTGTGAGGCAGGACAGGATCTCTGTTTTTAAAGCTTGTGGAAGTGAGAAATAGCGTCCATATTTGATTGGATGACCCGACGCTAAACCGTTTCAGTTTACATATTTCGGGCAATAAAAATGGCAGCCATATGGCTGCCATTTTGTTTTGATAAATTGGTGAATCAGGTGTTGCTGCTATTTGCCGCAATAATTTTTGCAACTTTGTCAGCCTGGGCTGGCATTTGCATTTCACGGTAAGCATTTTCCATCAATTTCAGACCATCACGAGTGGCCTGAGTATCAGGGAAATCACGCAACATTCCTTCGACACGGTTAACTACTGCAACCCACGCGCCGCGTTTAGTGTAGTATTGCGCCACTGAAAGCTCATATTTCGCTAAACGATCTTTCAGGAACACCAGACGCTTGGTGGCATCGGTGACATACTGGCTGTTCGGATAACCGCGAACCAGCTTAGAGAAATCTCTGAACGCATCGCGCGCATGCGCCGGATCCCGGTCTGAACGATCTACGCCAAAGAAACCTTGTAATGCGCTATCATCTAACGCCATATCCGTCAGACCGCGCATGTAAAGTACGTAGTCAATGTTTGGATGGGTAGGATTAAGGCGCATAAAGCGGTCAATCGCTGCCTGAGCCAATGGCAAATCAGCGTTCTTATAGTAAGCATAGATAAGATCTAACTGCACTTGCTGCGAGTAAGGCCCGAACGGATAACGGTTATCCAGCGCTTCCAGTTGCGTTATCGCCGCTTTAAAGTTACCGTCCTGCAACTTTTGCTGCGCAGTCGCATAGATCTCAGAAGGTGGATTATCAGGAACCTCATCCTTGGAACTGGAGCAACCAGCCAAAGCCAGGCTCAACGTGGCTGCTGCCACCAGATATTTCATACGCGTCATGACGTTTTGACTTTCCTCAGAATGTTATCCGGGAGGCTCGCAGTACCAGCTCCCGATAAAGACCAGCTACAATAGCACACTATATTAAACGGCATTGCCGTAAAACCCAACGTTAACGAAGAAGCTGTCTATGGCACAACTAGTACAACTCACCGCAACTGTGTCCGAATCTCAACTCGGTCAACGCTTAGATCAAGCTTTGGCCGAATTGTTCCCGGATTATTCACGTTCGCGTATAAAAGAATGGATTCTTGATCAGCGCGTGCTGGTCAATGGCAATATCAGCGACAAACCGAAAGAGAAAGTGTTGGGTGGCGAAAGCGTCACTATCAACGCTGAAATCGAAGAGGATGCGCGCTGGGAACCACAAGATATCCCGCTCAATATCGTCTATGAAGATGACGATATTCTGGTGATTAACAAACCGCGGGATTTCGTTGTGCATCCTGGTGCGGGTAACCCTGATGGGACCGTCCTGAATGCACTATTGCATTACTACCCACCGATTGCTGATGTACCGCGTGCAGGTATCGTGCATCGTCTGGATAAAGACACGACGGGTTTGATGGTCGTTGCGAAAACTGTTCCTGCGCAAACTCACCTGGTTGAGGCTTTGCAATTACGTGAAATCACGCGTGAATATGAAGCAGTTGCGATTGGTCATATGACTGCAGGTGGCACGGTAGACGAGCCAATCAGCCGCCACTCTACCAAGCGCACCCATATGGCTGTGCATCCTATGGGTAAGCCAGCTGTTACGCATTACCGAATCATGGAACATTTCCGCGTACACACACGTCTGCGTCTGCGTCTGGAAACAGGTCGTACTCACCAGATTCGTGTGCACATGGCGCATATTACTCATCCATTAGTTGGCGATCAGCTTTACGGTGGCCGTCCACGCCCACCAAAAGGTGCGTCGGAAGAGTTTGTTAGCGTGCTGCGTAAGTTTGACCGCCAGGCTCTTCATGCAACCATGTTACGTCTTCACCATCCGATTAGCGGTATGTTGATGGAGTGGCATGCGCCGATTCCTCAGGATATGGTTGAACTGATTGAAGCATTACGTGCTGATACAGAAATCCATAAGGATCAATTGGACTGGCTATGAGCAAATTGATCGTCCCGCAGTGGCCGCTCCCTGAAGGAGTGGCTGCTTGCAGTTCGACACGTATTGGCGGTGTGAGTCAACCGCCTTACGATTCGCTTAATCTGGGAGCCCATTGCGGTGATAACCTGGATGATGTCGAAGAAAACCGCCGTCTTTTTTACGCTGCTGCGTTGTTGCCCTCAAAACCTGTTTGGTTAGAGCAGGTACACGGCAAAGAAGTGTTGAAACTCACGGGCGGGCCATATTTGTCTAAGCGCGCTGATGCTTCTTACAGTTCAACACCGGGCACCGTTTGTGCAGTAATGACTGCAGATTGTTTGCCAGTGCTATTCTGTAATAAGGCAGGAACTGAGGTTGCTGCTGCTCATGCGGGATGGCGTGGTTTGTGCGAAGGTGTGCTTGAAGAAACCATCGCCTGTTTTAAAGATGCGCCAGAAAATATCATCGCATGGCTTGGCCCAGCTATCGGCCCTGAAGCATTTGAAGTCGGCCCTGAAGTGCGTGAAGCGTTTATGGCTAAAGATCTTCAGGCTGATAGCGCATTTCGCCCATCAGGGGAAAAATACATCGCTGATATCTACACGTTGGCACGCCAACGCTTGTCTGCCGCGGGCATTAACCATATTTATGGTGGTGACCGTTGCACTTACAGCGAAGCGGGTGATTTTTTCTCATATCGACGCGACAGAACCACAGGCCGTATGGCAAGTTTCATTTGGCTGATATAACCTATCGAATCAAGACGATCCAGTGCGGGTAACTAACGCTCCAAATATTTCAGGTCATTAACCTTGAATAATTGAGGGATGACCTCATTTAATCTCCAGTAGCAAATTTGACCTGTATATGGGAGGAGTTATGCGTCTGGATCGTCTTACTAATAAATTCCAGCTTGCTCTCGCTGATGCCCAATCCTTAGCTCTCGGGCAAGACAACCAATTTATCGAACCCCTTCACTTGATGAGCGCACTGCTCAATCAGGAAGGTGGATCTGTGCGTCCGTTACTGACCTCTGCTGGCGTTAATGCTGGCAAGTTACGTACGGATATAGAGCAAGCTTTAAGCCGTTTACCGCAAGTTGAAGGAACGGGCGGTGATGTCCAGCCTTCGCAGGATTTAGTCCGTGCATTAAACCTGTGTGACAAACTGGCGCAAAAACGAAATGACAACTTCATTTCATCTGAGTTATTTGTTCTGGCAGCACTTGAATCGCGCGGAACATTAACTGATTTATTGAAATCAGCAGGTGCTACCACGGCAAATGTGACAGCAGCAATTGAACAAATGCGTGGAGGCGAAAACGTGAATGATCAGGGTGCCGAAGACCAACGTCAGGCATTGAAAAAATATACCGTCGATCTGACTGAGCGTGCAGAACAGGGCAAGCTTGATCCAGTGATTGGCCGTGATGAAGAAATTCGCCGCACTATTCAAGTATTGCAACGGCGTACCAAAAACAACCCAGTACTCATCGGTGAACCAGGCGTTGGTAAAACAGCCATAGTTGAAGGCCTGGCGCAGCGCATTATTAACGGTGAAGTACCTGAAGGGTTGAAAGGGCGTCGCGTACTGGCGCTGGATATGGGTTCGCTGGTGGCGGGCGCGAAATATCGTGGTGAATTTGAAGAACGTCTTAAAGGTGTGCTGAACGACCTTTCTAAACAGGAAGGTAACGTCATTCTATTTATTGACGAGTTGCACACGATGGTTGGCGCAGGTAAAGCCGATGGTGCAATGGATGCCGGTAACATGCTTAAGCCTGCACTTGCTCGCGGTGAGTTGCACTGCGTCGGCGCGACAACCCTTGATGAATATCGTCAGTATATAGAAAAGGATGCCGCGCTTGAGCGTCGTTTCCAGAAAGTGTTCGTTGCTGAACCTTCTGTTGAAGACACCATCGCAATTTTGCGTGGGCTGAAAGAGCGCTACGAGCTGCACCACCATGTGCAGATTACTGACCCGGCCATTGTTGCGGCGGCGACTCTATCGCATCGATATATCGCCGATCGTCAGTTGCCGGATAAAGCCATCGACCTTATCGATGAAGCGGCTTCCAGTATTCGTATGCAGATTGACTCGAAGCCAGAAGAGTTAGACCGTCTTGATCGCCGTATCATCCAGCTAAAACTGGAACAGCAAGCATTGAAGAAAGAGTCTGACGAAGCGAGCCAAAAACGTTTGAGTATGCTTGAGGAAGAATTAGGGCAGAAAGAGCGTGAATATTCAGTGCTGGAAGAAGAGTGGAAAGCTGAGAAAGCTTCACTTTCTGGTGAGCAGACGATTAAAGCGGAACTGGAGCAGGCAAAAATTGCCATTGAGCAGGCTCGTCGCGTAGGCGATCTGGCACGTATGTCTGAATTGCAGTACGGGAAGATTCCAGAGCTTGAGAAACAGCTCGCGGCGGCAACTCAGAGTGAAGGCAAAACCATGCGGCTGCTGCGTAACAAAGTGACTGACGCAGAAATTGCGGAAGTGCTGGCACGCTGGACTGGGATCCCTGTGGCTCGAATGCTGGAAGGTGAACGAGACAAACTGCTGAGAATGGAGCAACAACTTCATACTCGTGTTATCGGGCAGAATGAAGCTGTTGAAGCCGTATCAAACGCAATTCGTCGTAGCCGTGCTGGTTTGTCTGACCCTAATCGTCCGATTGGTTCGTTCCTGTTCCTTGGGCCAACCGGTGTGGGTAAAACTGAGCTGTGCAAAACGCTGGCAAACTTTATGTTTGATAGCGATGACGCAATGGTGCGTATCGATATGTCCGAGTTTATGGAAAAACACTCGGTCTCTCGTTTGGTCGGTGCGCCTCCAGGGTATGTTGGTTACGAAGAGGGCGGTTATCTGACGGAAGCGGTTCGTCGTCGTCCTTACTCTGTTATTCTGTTGGATGAAGTTGAGAAGGCACACCCGGATGTGTTCAACATCTTATTGCAGGTGTTGGATGATGGGCGCTTGACTGACGGGCAGGGTAGAACGGTCGACTTCCGTAATACGGTAGTGATTATGACGTCTAACCTGGGTTCTGACTTAATTCAGGAGCGCTTCGGCGAGTTGGACTACGGTCATATGAAGGATCTGATTCTTGGTGTTGTTAGTCAGAACTTCCGCCCGGAGTTCGTCAACCGTATAGATGAAGTCGTGGTATTCCACCCATTAGGTGAACAACACATTGCTTCTATTGCGCAGATTCAGTTGCAGCGTTTGTATAAACGCCTTGAAGAGCGTGGCTATGAAGTCACTATCTCTGAGGATGCGTTGAAGCTGCTTAGCGAGAATGGTTACGACCCAGTATATGGTGCAAGACCGTTGAAACGCGCTATCCAGCAGCAAATAGAGAACCCGCTGGCGCAGCAAATCCTCTCTGGGGAGCTGATTCCTGGTAAAACAGTGCATCTGACAGTAAAAGATAATCATATTGTGGCAGTGCAGTAAGTCACAGAAAAGACAAAAACGGGCCCTGAGGGGCTCGTTTTTGTTTAAAAACCAGGCGATAGTGAGCCCTTGATATGTATTTTGAATGAAAAACAATCGATCGATAAGTTTTTTGAATTTTATACTTGTCAGCTTCCAGAAAATCCCTATACTGCGCCTCCACTGACACGGCACAACGGCTTACAAACCGGCTTGTCAGCCAGACGAAAAGCGAAAATAAACGCTTGACTCTGAAAGAGGAAAGCGTAATATACGCCACCTCGAGTTAGCAAGCGAAAGCGCCTAACTCACTGCTCTTTAACAATTTATCAGACAATCTGTGTGGGCACTCGCAGGATTGATATCTCAAGTACCTTCGGGTACAAAAAAATATCAAGTCTTGAAGAGTGACCAAGCAGTAATTCATTTAGTTGAATTATTACGAAAGTTAATTTTTGAGCACCGCTTCACGAGTTGAAGCAAATCAAGCTTTTAATTGAAGAGTTTGATCATGGCTCAGATTGAACGCTGGCGGCAGGCCTAACACATGCAAGTCGAGCGGTAGCACAGGGAGCTTGCTCCTGGGTGACGAGCGGCGGACGGGTGAGTAATGTCTGGGAAACTGCCTGATGGAGGGGGATAACTACTGGAAACGGTAGCTAATACCGCATAACGTCTTCGGACCAAAGAGGGGGACCTTCGGGCCTCTTGCCATCAGATGTGCCCAGATGGGATTAGCTAGTAGGTGAGGTAATGGCTCACCTAGGCGACGATCCCTAGCTGGTCTGAGAGGATGACCAGCCACACTGGAACTGAGACACGGTCCAGACTCCTACGGGAGGCAGCAGTGGGGAATATTGCACAATGGGCGCAAGCCTGATGCAGCCATGCCGCGTGTATGAAGAAGGCCTTCGGGTTGTAAAGTACTTTCAGCGAGGAGGAAGGCATTGTGGTTAATAACC
>NZ_SODY01000002.1:0-917726 GCF_004366275.1 Buttiauxella sp. BIGb0552 | reverse complement strand
TCCCACCTGACCCCATGCCGAACTCAGAAGTGAAACGCCGTAGCGCCGATGGTAGTGTGGGGTCTCCCCATGCGAGAGTAGGGAACTGCCAGGCTCTAAATTCAAAGCAGTAAAAGCCAGAATGTGACATCTGGTGGTAATAAGAAAGAAATTCGGTGGAGCGGTAGTTCAGTCGGTTAGAATACCTGCCTGTCACGCAGGGGGTCGCGGGTTCGAGTCCCGTCCGTTCCGCCACTTAATTAAGCCCTGAGTCTTCTAGACTCAGGGCTTTTTCGTGCCTAAAACTCATGAAATTTTCTCTATTATTGCTTTTTACGCAATTATCTTCTGCATTTATCCATCTTTTTCACCAAAGTTAAACCCTTCATAATCCTCGAAAGACAAAGATATATCTCCCAACGAGGTTAATAATGACAATTCCTGCATTTGGTTTAGGTACTTTCCGTTTAAAAGACGACGTAGTTATCGCATCAGTAAAAACAGCGCTTGAATTAGGTTACCGCGCGGTCGATACAGCACAAATTTATGATAATGAAACTGCTGTGGGACAGGCGATTGAAGAAAGTGGTGTTGCACGTAGTGAGCTGTTTATCACCACCAAAATCTGGATCGAGAATCTTAATAAAGAGAAATTAATCCCAAGCTTGAAAGAAAGTCTGCGCAAATTGCGTACAGATTATATCGATTTGACTCTAATTCACTGGCCATCACCAAACGATGCTGTGCCGGTAGCTGAATTTATGCAGGCTTTACTGGAAGCAAAAAAAGAAGGGCTGACGCGCAATATAGGTGTTTCTAACTTCACTATAGACCTGATGCAGCAGGCTGTTGATGCGGTGGGGGCTGAAAATATAGCGACCAACCAGATTGAGCTTTCACCGTATTTGCACAACCGTAAAGTCGTTGATTGGGCACATGAACATAACATCCATATCACCTCTTATATGACGTTGGCTTATGGTAAAGCTCTGGAAGATGAACTGATATGCCGCATTGCTCAAAAGCACAATGCAACTCCTGCGCAGGTCATCCTGGCATGGGCAATGAAGTTGGGTTATGCGGTGATTCCTTCATCTACAAAACGTGAGAATCTGCAAAGTAATCTCCAGGCGCAGACTCTCACGCTAGATGAGGAAGATATGATTGCTATAAGTGAACTGGACTGTAACGATCGATTGGTTAGCCCAGAAGGTTTGGCTCCAGACTGGGATTAATTTTCCATCACAGCCCCTGCGGGGGCTGTTGAACGTGCTCACTTAGAAAATCGATAAACGCCCGAATGCGGCTGCTAACGGCGCGATCGCTGTAATACACTGCACTAAATGGCATTTCTACAGGCAATAGTTTGTCTGCCAGTAACTCTACGAATGTCCCTTCAGCAATTTCTTTATTAATCATATAGTCAGAAAGACAGGCGATACCATTCCCGGTGAGGCAAAGCTGTTTGAGTGTTTCTCCACTGTTCGATGTTATTCCCGGTATGATGTCATAACGCAGCCCATCGGCCTGTGCAACTGGCCACTTATTCAGGCTCTCCGTTTCGGAGAAACCAAGACAAATATGATCCTGAAGATCCTCAGCACATTGTGGCATACCGAACTGCGCTAAATATTCCGGTGAGGCAATGATTTTACGACGGCTGTAAAAAAGAGGCCGCGCCCGTAACGTTGAGTCTGTCAAAGTGCCTGCTCGTATCGCTACATCGACTTTTCGCTCAATCAAATTAATAAATGTCTCAGATGAGATGAGGGAAAGTGTCACCTCCGGATAGCGCTCACGAAAGGGCTTAATCAGCGGCATTAAAAGATGAAGCATGACAGGCGTTGCAGCGTCGATGCGTAGTAAACCACGCGGGCTTTGTCGGGTCTCCATCAGCTCATTTTCTGCAGCAGCCATTTCCTGCAAAATCTGTTGAACACGGCGGAAGTAACGCTCGCCTTCCTCTGTGAGACTCAATTGGCGCGTTGTACGATTAAGCAGGGTTACACCTAATTTCATCTCTAATTTCTTTACCGAGCGGCTCACTGCTGAATTCGCCAACTCGAGTTGATCTGCTGCGCGACTAAAACTCCCGCTTTCTACGACAGCGACAAAAATCGACAGTTCTTCTGAGGTGGCCTTCATTATTGCTCCTGAGACAATATTCTATTGAGATTTTGCATATTTTTGTTATTTAACCATCACGCCATACTGCGTGTCATCAAAAGACACCCGTTATGGAGTAAATCATGCCTCTGGCGCTTTGGGCACTGACTATCAGTGCATTCGCAATCGGTACTACTGAGTTTGTCATTGTTGGATTAGTGCCAACAATTGCTGATCAACTTTCAATTTCGCTCCCTTCTGCTGGGCTGCTGGTTTCAATTTATGCGTTGGGCGTGGCTGTTGGCGCCCCTGTCTTGACGGCTCTGACAGGGAAACTTCCTCGTAAACAGTTGCTGATTGGTTTGATGGCGCTATTCACCGCGGGGAATTTGTTAGCGTGGCTTTCGCCAAACTACGAAACGCTGGTTGTGGCTCGCTTGTTAACCGGCCTTGCACACGGTGTTTTCTTCTCGATTGGTTCAACTATTGCAACCAGTCTGGTACCTAAAGAAAAGGCTGCTACCGCAATCGCCATTATGTTTGGTGGTTTAACCGTTGCATTGGTTACAGGTGTGCCCCTCGGAACATTTATCGGCCAGCATTTCGGATGGCGTGAAACATTTCTCGCCGTTTCAGCTATTGGTGTTATTGCCTTGATCAGTAGCACGATTCTGATTCCAAAAAATATTCCAACACGTGCAGTTGCCAGCTTAAAAGATCAACTGAAAGTGATGACACATCCCCGCCTATTGATCATTTACGCGATAACAGCTTTGGGCTACGGCGGTGTGTTTACCGCATTTACCTTCCTGGCTCCGATGATGCAAAACCTTGCGGGTTACTCACCAGCGGCAGTGAGCTGGATTTTGCTGGGCTACGGTGTCTCTGTGGCTATAGGTAATATCTGGGGCGGGAAACTTGCCGACCATCATGGAGCAGTACCCGCGTTAAAATTCATCTTTGCAGCACTTGCCGCATTACTACTGGTCTTCCAATTTACTGCGAGTTCACATATTGGCGCTTTAGTGACGGTGTTAATTATGGGCGTCTTTGCATTCGGTAATGTACCGGGATTGCAGGTGTACGTTGTGCAGAAAGCAGAGTTATATGCGCCAAACGCTGTGGATGTTGCCTCTGGACTGAATATTGCCGCTTTTAACGTCGGGATTGCATTAGGATCTGTTATTGGTGGTCAAACAGTTCAAAGTTTTGGTTTAGCTCAGACTCCGTGGATTGGGGCCGTAATTGTTGTTGGTGCACTGTTCTTAATTACCATCAGTGGTCGACTAGATACACGTCGTGAAGTTGCTATCAGTTAGTCAATCAGAACAAGGCTGTTAGCAATTACTTACGGTCTTGTTCGTCAATGGTTTGAATTGGTCGTTGAAACTCGACACCAAAGTCCCTATAACTGAAAGACAGCCTTCGATTTGGAGGCTTCTTTGGTTACAGAGGTCATTAGTAAAAACGTGCGCAAAAATACTTATGCCATGAGATATGTTGCCGGTCAGCCAGCGGAACGCATTCTGCCTCCTGGCTCGTTTGCAACTATTGGTCAGGCATTGCCGCCCGGGGAACCTTTACCAAGTGAAGGCTCACTAAAAGTATTGGTGTGGAATATCTTCAAACAGCAGCGTGCAGAATGGCTTTCTGTACTGCAAAACTTCGGTAAAGATGCTCATCTTGTTTTATTGCAGGAGGCTCAAACTACCCCTGAGCTGGTAAAGTTTGCCACCAGTAATTATCTGGCTGCCGACCAGGTTCCGGCATTTGTCCTGCCTCAACACCCATCGGGTGTTATGACACTTTCCGCTGCTCATCCTGTTTATTGTTGCCCACTACGTGAACGTGAGCCGATTTTACGCTTGTCTAAATCCGCATTAGTGACCGTATATCCACTGCCTGATGGTCGGCTGTTGATGGTTGTGAATATCCACGCGGTCAATTTCAGTCTCGGTGTCGATGTCTACAGTAAGCAGCTTGGGCCGATTGGCGATCAAATTGGCCACCATAATGGGCCGGTTATTATGGCGGGCGATTTTAACGCCTGGAGCCGTCCACGCATGAATGCGCTTTACCGCTTCGCTCGTGAAATGACTTTGCGGGAAGTGCGCTTCACTGATGACCATCGCCGCCGTGCTTTCGGTCGTCCACTTGATTTCGTGTTTTACCGTGGTTTGAACGTTGCAGAAGCCTCTGTTTTGGTGACCCGTGCGTCCGATCACAATCCTCTACTAGTCGAATTCCGTCCCGGCAAACCTGAGCTGAAGTAAGGTAAGTCAGGTCTGCCATTGGGCAGACTATGTGCTGCCCTTACTTACAATCATCTGCAAGGACAACAACATGACAACACAATCTCACCATGACAAAGTCGATCAACAGTTTGGCTCGCAAGCCAGTGCCTATCTGACAAGTGCTGTGCACGCTGCTGGTCGCGATCTGGAGCGTCTGAGCGCGCGTCTGGCAGATTTTCCTAATGCACGCTTGCTCGATATGGGGTGTGGGGCAGGGCATGCGAGCTTTATTGCGGCCGCTCAGGTGAAAGAGGTGATTGCTTATGATCTCTCAGAACAGATGCTGAGTGTGGTCAATGATGCTGCTAAAACGCGTGGCATCTTCAACATTACGACTCAACAGGGTTATGCAGAAGTGTTGCCATTTGATGATGGCTCTTTTGATGTGGTGATTAGCCGCTATTCAGCTCATCACTGGCATGATGTTGGTAAAGCATTGCGTGAAGTAAAACGAGTCCTGAAACCTGGTGGTGTAGTTATTTTTATGGATGTGATGTCCCCAGGCCATCCAGTTCTCGATATCTGGCTGCAAACGGTTGAAGCATTGCGCGATACCTCGCACGTTCGGAATTATTCCAGTGGCGAGTGGTTGAGCCTGTTTAATGATGCGGGCTTGGTCTCGCAAAACCTGTTATGTGACCGGTTGAATCTGGAGTTCACATCCTGGATTTCCAGAATGAGGACACCAGCCGCTCTGGCTGAAGCTATTCGCATCTATCAAAAGAGCGCATCGGATGAAGTGCAGCATTACTTTGAATTGCAGGCCGATGGTTCATTCATCAGTGACATTATTATGCTGGAAGCAAAGCGAGTGTAGTTCAGTGCGGGCATCAGACATAAAAAAGGCACCTAAAAAGGTGCCTTTTTCTTTGATTAACAATCAAGTATCAGGTGTAGAGTTGTTGCTAACGAATAGCGTCAACTGATCTCCAGGTTTCAGATCGTCTGTATCGTCGTTCCAGCGCAGAACATCCTTGATGTTCACACCGTGACGTTTCGCGATACTCGACAACGAGTCACCCTTACGCACCTTATAAGTGATGCTATCGTTCTTAACTAAACTCTGTGCGTCATTTTTGACGCTGAGTGTTTGGCCGACTTTAATGTGTGCGCCGCGTATGCCGTTCCAGCTTTGCAAATCTTTTGCACTCACGCCTAAGCGTGAAGCAATGCTCGATAAGGTATCACCTGAACGAACACGGTAAGATTTGCTGCCACCTGCAGTACTGCGGTTATCAGCAAATAGCCGAGGCTGCACTGCTGCAATTTCACCAGAAGCCAAAGAGGCTTTTAGCTGATCGGCATGCTTTTTAGGTACCATTACATAACGTTGATTCTTGCCAACGGTCGAGGTTTTCACCCCGGCGTTGAATGTCTTCAGCGTGCTTAATGATATACCAGCCATTTCGGCAACCTGCGTAAGCTCAACCGGATCGCTGACTTCTACACGTGCTAATGCACGGCTTTCGTCAGTAGTTGGTAAGCGTACACCGTACTTTTTGCTGTTTTTGAGAATATCACTCAAAGCCAACATTTTTGGTACGTAAATTTTGGTTTCCCGTGGCAGTGAAAGCGACCAAAAATCCGTAGATAAGCCACGAGCTTTATTCGCTTTCATTGCCTTCAGTACACGACCTTCGCCGCTGTTGTACGCCGCCACGGTTAATAACCAGTCGCCGTCAAACATCTTGTTCAGACGCTGCATCATATCGAGTGCGGCAGTGGTCGAAGCCACTACATCACGACGTGCATCGTATGCTTTGGTCTGTTTTAAACCATAATTTCGACCCGTACTCGGTACAATCTGCCAGATGCCAGCGGCATTTGCAGAAGATGTAGCGTGGGGGTCAAAAGCGCTCTCCACTATGGGTAGCAGTACTAGTTCCATTGGCATGTTACGTTTCTTAACTTGCCCGGCAATCCAGTACATATACGGCTCTGCCCGTAATGTTACATCGTGGAGATAGCTCTTATTCTTCAGGTACTTCTGTTTCTGTTCGCGGATCCGGATATTCTCCGGTACCCCCATCTTTAGCTCGTCGCCAATGAAGTTCCACAAGTTTTGGTTATCCGCGAGGTATGTCCCATCGTCCATCCATCGCGAACCTGTGTACTTTCCTGCTTCACCTTGACCAGCTGCAGACAGACTCTGTGCGTGCTGTTGGATGTTGCCGTCATGCCTTGACGCCTGGCACCCCACAAGCAAAACAGAGGCGAGTAATATCGCTTTTGCCTTCATGTGTGTGTCAAATGGTTGCTTAAAAGACGAGCAAGAATACCTTCCACTTTAAAACAACACAACCAAAAATTTAGAAACTATCCTTCTTTGTCCGTAACCAGGCGAAAATTTGCCGTGGTTGTTGCAAGTTTGTTTCTTTGTTAATTTTATCTATTAAATCAATATCATCCGTTCTAAGGAATAAATTTATTTCGCGCTCATTTGCTAAAGAACTCGGCAATGTTGATTGGTTTTTTGCGCGTAACTCATTAACTTTTCGACAGTATCGGTTTAACTTCTCATCGTCTGGAAGGATAGATAAGGAAAACTTCATGTTTGAAAGAGTGTACTCATGAGCACAACAAATTAACGTGTCACCGGGTAGCTTGTTAAGCTTTTGAAAAGAATCAAACATATCATTTGCAGTGCCTTCAAAAAGCCTGCCGCAGCCGCCAGAAAACATCGTGTCGCCGCAAAAAAGATAAGGTGCGCTATAGAAACAGATATGTCCTAAAGTGTGACCTGGTGTGGCAATTACAGTAAATTCATACTCCAAAATATTGACCAGATCGCCGTCTTTAACTACCCGGTTCGTTCCCTTATCTTGTGTCTCCTCGGGGCCGTATACCACAAGGCCTGGGTACTTTTTGAGAAGTTCTTTTACGCCGCCAACGTGGTCGTTGTGATGGTGGGTCAGTAAAATAGCTTCTGGTTGCCAGTGGTTATCCTCAATGGCTTTTAATACTGGATGAGCATCGCCCGGGTCGACGATGATACATCTGCCTTGCTCATCATTCAGAACCCAGATGTAGTTATCCTGGAACGCAGAAATACTGTTAAGATTCATAATTCAACCTCTCTGAATTGCGCTAAGTAGGTAGTGATGAAACCGGCAAGGATACCTGAAAATTTCATTTCGCCTCATCATTGGGGAGAACTGCCCTGGGGCGAGTACTACCGTGAGGCTCTGGAAAGCCAACTCCAGCCATGGCTCGCCAAAATGTTTGGTTTCCATCTGCTGAAGATAGGGAACTTAAGCACTGAAATTAATACTGAAGCTTGTGCTATTTCACACCAGGTGAATGTTGCCTTACAAGGTGAACGGCTCCAGGTGAATGCCGATCCGCTGTATTTACCTTTTGCGGGTAAATCAGTCGATGCATGTATGTTGGCTCATACATTGCCGTGGTGCCAGGATCCGCACGGGTTATTGCGTGAAGCTGACCGGGTACTCATTGATGATGGCTGGCTAATTATCAGCAGTTTCAACCCGGTGAGTTTATTAGGTTTAGGCAAAGTCGTGCCATTTATCCGCAAACGTGCGCCATATCGCTGCCGAATGTTTACGCCAATGAGGATGTTCGATTGGCTGGCATTGCTGAATTTTGAAGTGATGCACCAACGTAGTTTCCAGGTTTTACCCTGGAGTAAACAAGGTGGGAAAATGCTCAGTACCCATCTTCCTGCGTTGGGATGCATGCATGTCATTGTGGCGCGTAAGCGGACATTGCCCCTTACGCTCAATCCAATGAAAAGCCGGAAAGCAAAAACGCAAATCCGCTCAGCTGTGGGGGCGACACGGCAATTTAGTGAAACAACTAAGGTTTCGCCGTCTCTGGCTGATAACCCACATCCTCGAGAGTTGGATTAGAAGCTGCTTCACGGGCGAGTTCATCACAACGTTCGTTTTCAGGGTGACCGGCATGGCCTTTCACCCATTCCCAACTAATTTTGTGCTCGCTTAAGGCCGCATCCAGTCGCTTCCATAAATCGACATTTTTGACTGGTTTTTTATCGGCCGTTTTCCAGCCACGTTTTTTCCAGTTATGAATCCATTGGGTTATACCCTGACGAACATATTGGCTGTCGGTGCTGAGCACAACGTCACAAGGTTCGACCAATGCCTCAAGTGCAACGATTGCCGCCATCATTTCCATGCGATTGTTTGTGGTCAGGCGAAAGCCGACGCTAAAAATTTTTTCGTGCTGTTTATAGCGTAAAATAGCACCATATCCACCCGGGCCCGGGTTACCAAGGCAAGAGCCATCGGTGAAAATTTCTACCTGTTTGCGCATCTCTGGTAGACTTCCTGTGATTAAAAAACCAAGTCTGACATAAACGAGCGCTATGAGCACAGCAATTACACGACAGATCGTCCTCGATACAGAAACCACCGGTATGAACCAAATCGGTGCGCACTATGAAGGGCACCGCATTATAGAAATCGGTGCGGTTGAAGTCATCAACCGCCGCCTGACGGGTAATAATTTCCACGTATACCTGAAACCTGATCGTCTGGTAGACCCGGAAGCCTTTGGTGTGCATGGAATTGCCGATGAGTTTCTGGCAGACAAACCAACCTTCGACCAGGTTGCTGATTCGTTTATGGACTATATTCGCGGCGCAGAGCTAGTCATCCATAACGCATCGTTTGATATCGGCTTTATGGATTATGAGTTCGGCAAACTCAAACGCGATATCCCCAAAACCAATACCTTCTGCAAAGTTACCGACAGCCTCGCACTCGCGCGTAAAATGTTCCCGGGCAAGCGTAACAGCCTTGATGCGCTTTGCTCTCGCTATGAAATAGATAACAGCAAACGAACGTTGCACGGCGCATTGCTCGATGCCCAAATCCTTGCCGACGTCTATTTAATGATGACGGGAGGGCAAACTTCTCTGAAGTTTGCGATGGAAGGGGATGTGCAGCAGCGTAACGGAGACAATGGGATTCAGCGTGTTGTGCGCCGTAGCTCCGGTATACGAGTTATTCGTGCCAGTGATGCAGAACTGGAAGCGCATGAATCTCGACTCGACCTGGTGGAAAAGAAGGGCGGCAGTTGCCTTTGGCGTATATAAAAACAGCTGCAATGTATTAAAAAACACCGTTTGGGTGAAATTAACGGCAAACGATTAGTTTAATAAGAAAAAACGTTGACGCTCATGAGCCCTATACGTATTATCTGCCTCGTTCCCGACGGGGAACAAACGCGGAGCGGTAGTTCAGTCGGTTAGAATACCTGCCTGTCACGCAGGGGGTCGCGGGTTCGAGTCCCGTCCGTTCCGCCACAATCAGAAAGCCTGAATCAGAAATGATTCAGGCTTTCGTCGTTTTATTCCTTCGAAACAACAACCTGCCCATTGTATCCCACAGCGTCACCCACTTTATCTGCCCGTGCCAGCCAGCGGTAACAGCCTGCACTCATGAATGCGCCGATAAACCAGCTAAAGTTCGCCACTTCGTGTAACGAAGGGATAAAGCTGATGATTAAACCAACCGCAACCGAAGGCAGCAGCGCGAGAATCGCTTTTGGGTTAAAACCACTTTTGTACCAGTAGCGGCCTTTTGGCGTGTCATCGAACAAGTCATCGACATAAATTTTGCTGCGTTTGATGATGTAGAAATCAGTCAGCAGGATACCGAACAGCGGCCCAATGAACGCCCCCAGCACATCCAGCGTGTAGTGGATAAGCTCCGGTGACTGGAACAGGTTCCACGGTGTCAGCAGAACAGAACCCACGGCTGCAATCATCCCACCGGTACGGAAGCTGATTTTCTGTGGTGAGCAGTTTGAGAAGTCGAAAGCAGGTGATACGAAGTTCGCCACGATATTAATACCGATAGTGGCGGTAATCATGGTCAGTAAACCAATTGCCATCGCGAGGCTATTGCCCACATGGCTGACCGTTTCGATAGGGTCGGTGATCATGCGGCCAAACAGTGATTGTGTGCCGGAGACAATCACCACGGTCACGATGGAGAACAGCAGGAAGTTAAACGGCAGACCCCAGCGGTTACCACGACGGATCTCTTGCATACTTTTGCCGTAGCGCGAGAAGTCACCGAAGTTCAGCAATGGACCGGAGAAGTATGAAACCACCAGCGCGGTTGCGGTCAGCATCTGCCAGGCCTGCTCACCAGAAGAGAGTTGTTTGCTGGCAAGCGTAAACGAAATTCCATCAAAACCGGTTTGATACAAAATCCAGCCCGCCAACGCCATCATCACGATGTATACCGCCGGCCCTGCGATATCAATAAATCGTTTGATAGCATTCATGCCGTGCCAGAACACCATCGCCTGCAGCACCCACATAATGCCAAAGCAAACCCAACCGAGATGCGACAGGCCGAGGAAATGCCCGGTAGTCATTGGTGCAAGCGACGGCCAGAATTTCAACATAACCAGCATCAAAGCATTTGCCGCCAGATAAGTCTGGATACCGTACCAGGCAAAGGCGATTAACCCGCGAATCACGGCCGGAATATTGGCACCAAATACACCAAATGCCTGGCGGCAAATCACCGCATAAGGTACGCCTGCCATTTGGCTCGGTTTCGCGACCAGGTTCGCACACAGTTGCACAATGCAAATCCCTACTAGCAAGCAAAGTAAAACCTGCCAGCTTGCCAACCCCAGTGTGAAGAAGCTGGCTGCGACCACATAGCCGCCCATACTGTGCACATCGGACATCCAGAATGAAAAAATATTGTACCAGGACCATGTCTGGTTACGCGTGGGTGCCAGATCCTCATTACACAGGCGTGGGCTGTACCCTGAGTTGGCACTATCGGTCATCGTAGTCGTGTTGTGTTCAGTGCTTGGCATGATATCTGCTCCCTAATAAAAACAGATGCTGACGGATTGTATGAAACCTTTGTTGCATGAACCGGGCCAGGTTTTATTTTTCAGCAAGCAGGCAGAATACAGAGGCTTTTTAGAGTGCTATCGGCGTATATTGAGGCTCTACGCGCTATTGCATCGTGTATGAGTTGTGCACTGATAGTGCAAAAAAACATTTTTATGCCCGGAAATGGTGCTGACCATCGGGGAGTAAACTAAAAGGAATGAGCATGACGAAACATTTGATTCAGGTGATCAACCCCAATACTAACGTGGCGATGACGCACACCATTGCGCAAGCGGCACGCAGTGTCGCTGCCCCTTCCAGCGAAATCATCGCGGTTTGCCCAACACAGGGTGTGGAATCTATAGAAGGGCATTTTGATGAAGCGGTCGCGGCTATCGGTGTGCTTGAGCAAATCAAACTGGGTAAAGAGCAGGGCGTGAGTGGCCATGTCATCGCGTGTTTTGGCGATCCCGGTTTACTGGCCGCGCGTGAACTCGCCAGCGGCCCGGTGGTTGGCATTGCAGAAGCCGCGATGCACGTCGCGACTCTGGTGGCGACACGCTTTTCTATCGTCACCACGTTACCGCGCACCGTAATCATCGCGCGTCATTTATTACGCCAGTATGGGTTCGAGCACCACTGCGCCGCACTGCATGCGATCGATTTACCGGTGCTGGCCCTGGAAGATGGCACGGGTCTTGCTCAGATGAAGGTACGCGAGCGTTGTATACAAGCCATGAAAGAAGATAACAGCGGAGCGATTGTGCTCGGTTGTGGCGGGATGGCAAATCTAGCCCAGGAACTGACCGCTGAACTCGGCATTCCCGTGATTGATGGCGTCACTGCTGCGGTGAAAATGGTGGAGTCCCTCATCGCGCTTGGGCTTGGAACCAGTAAACACGGCGACCTTGCGTATCCAAATAAAAAGCCGTTATCCGGCTGTTTTGACATGCTGAGTTGATATTCTGGCTCGGCTCATAAGGAACCGAACCATGAATGAAGTACCGAAAACTAAAAACTATCACTTCACTGAAAACTACCCGCGTGACATGAAAGGTTATGCGGGTAAGCCACCCCATGCGCAGTGGCCGAATAATGCCCGCGTTGCTGTGCAGTTCGTTCTCAATTTTGAAGAGGGCGGTGAAAACCACGTTCTGCACGGTGACAGTGGCTCGGAACAATTCCTTTCCGATATCATCGGTGCTGCAAGTTTCCCCGATCGCCATATGTCGATGGATTCGCTCTATGAATACGGTTCTCGTGCCGGGTTCTGGCGCATCCATAATGAGTTCCAAAAACGCGGCCTGACCATGACGGTATTTGGCGTAGCAATGGCGCTGGCGCGTAACCCTGAAATTGTTGACGCGATAAAAGCGGCAGATTACGACGTGGTAAGCCACGGCTGGCGCTGGATCCACTATCAAAATCTGGATGAGGCAACTGAGCGCCAGCATATGCACCAGGCCATCGAAATCCTTGAAGATTTGTTCGGCAGCAAACCGCTCGGTTGGTACACCGGCCGCGATAGTCCGAACACGCGCAGGCTGGTGGCAGAAAATGGCAGCTTCCTTTATGACAGCGATTATTACGGCGATGACTTGCCATTCTGGAGCAAAGTCACCTGTAGCGATGGCTCGATAAAACCGCATCTGGTGGTGCCTTACACGCTGGATGCTAACGATATGCGCTTTGCGACTGCGCAAGGTTTCAATACCGCCGAGCAGTTTTACACCTATCTGAAAGACAGTTTTGATGTGTTGTACGAAGAGGGGGAAACGGCGCCGAAAATGATGTCT
Organism: Buttiauxella sp. BIGb0552; assembly: GCF_004366275.1. Lineage (NCBI taxonomy): Bacteria > Pseudomonadati > Pseudomonadota > Gammaproteobacteria > Enterobacterales > Enterobacteriaceae > Buttiauxella > Buttiauxella sp. BIGb0552. The sequence goes on along the minus strand of NZ_SODY01000002.1, from coordinate 904,704 downwards.
ATCGGTATGCACTGCCGTTTACTTGGGCGGCCGGGTCGTTTCAGAGCGTTGCAGCGTTTTCTCGATTACGTGCAGCAGCATGATGATGTGTGGATTTGCCGTCGTCAGGAAATTGCCGAGCACTGGGCGAAGACGCATCCGTTTAGTGAATAGATCGTGAATAGATGATATGGCGGCGGGTGACGTTTCGTTTCCCGCCCACAGTCTTTAGCTCATCACGCTGACATGTGCTGCGACAATGCGCCAGCCATACGGAAATTTGACCCAGGTTTGCATCTGACGGCCAATTTTGTCGCTTCCTTCACGGGTGAATTCAGTGCTGGCAACGGCCATATCATCGCCGTAAGTGGTGATAGTGGTGTTTTGCAAAAGCCGGTCTAACCCTTGTGACGAACGGGCATTTCTGAACGCTCTTATCTCATCAATACCGTAGAGGTTTTCACTCGCACCAAAGCGAACGGTGCGGGGATCGGCCCAAAACAATTCATCTAAGACCGCAACATCGTTGCTGATCAACGCCTGTTCGTAGCGGTAAAATGCGGCACTCACCTCATTGACGATTGCCGGGCGATCGATATTGTCACGCATCATAGTATTTACCTTACCTGGTGAGTTTTCCCTACCAGCATACCCTGTATTTCAAGTAGATGGGCGGCTTGCAAGCAGATATCTTCCCGCCATGGCGGCGCAATCAGCTGCACGCCAATGGGATGCCCGCTTGCAGTCATTAACGGCACCGTAACTACCGGTAAACCGAGGAAAGAAATAGGCTGCGTCAGCATGCCCATACTGGCTTTGACAGGAAGATCAGCGCCGTTGATACGCATGGTTTGCTGACCAATCAGTGTGGCACAACGCGGTGTTGCCGGGGCGATAAGCAGATCATACTTTTCAAAGAGCGGCAGGGTATTATCGCGGAACCATGTCCGGAAGCGCTGCGCCTGAGTGTACCAGGCTGATGGCGTCATTGCGCCTGCTAAAAGGCGCTCGCGGGAATTGAGTTCGAAGCGTTCAGCATGTTCGCGCAAAGCAGGTAAATAATGGTTTCCCCCTTCCGCAGCAGAAAGCAAAAATGCTGCCGAACGGGCGAGTTCCGCTTCTGGCAAGATAATACATTCCAGTGCTTCAAGCCGATGGGCGACGGTTGCGACCGCCGTTTTCGCATCATCATCACACCAGTTATCAAAAAATCCCCCCAACACCGCACAGCGTAAACTCACCGTCTGCTTGAGCTTATCGGCGACCGGTTCAATGTTGCGGGCTGCCTGGAAATGATCGGCAGGATCAACTCCCTGGAGCGCATCATAAACCCGCGCCAGATCATCCACGCTGCGTGCAAGAGGGCCGATATGATCGAGACTGGCAACAAAAGGCTGGCTGCCGCTACGCGAGAGACGGCCAAAAGTAGGTTTCAGGCCAAAGACTCCACATAGCGAAGCCGGAACCCGAATCGAACCATTGGTATCAGTGCCGAGGCTAAAGTTGACCATTCCAGCGGCGACGGCTGCGGCTGAACCGCCGGATGAACCGCCTGCAATTCGCGTCAGGTCATGGGGGTTTCGGGTTGCCCCGTAGTGACTGTTTTCGGTGGTAAACCCGTATGCGTAGGCATCCATATTCAGTGCACCTGAAAGCATCGCACCGGCGGCACTGAGTTGTTTGATGGCAAAAGCGTCATCGTGTGCCGCGGGCTGGGTACTAAAAAGCTCGGCACCTGCAAGCGTTGTTACATCTTTAATATCAAAGAGATTTTTTACGGCATAGGGCACGCCTGCCAACGGCGGAAGCGTTTCCCCACGTGAGCGCTTTTGGTCAATGGCTGCGGCTTCTTGCAACAAACGCGCTGAGGTGACTTCGGTAAACGCATTAATTTCAGGATTAGATTGCGCTATTTTGGCCAGCGTCAGGTGCGCCAGTTCCTGAGCTGAAAATTCGCCACCAGCTAACCCTTGCTGAATGTCGCGAATAGCAAGTGGATTCATAGTTTGTAAACCCCGGCGACTTCCAGGCGTTGTGGTAACGGGAAATCCATCAGCGGTTCAGCCAGCCCGGCCATGCGCGTCAGTTGCACTTCCAGTTCTTTACGGCGAGTTTCATCCAGCGGGACGTTAAGCAATTGCTCCATTATCTGAATGTATGCGGGCCAGTTGATGGTTTGTGATGTCATATCTTTCTCCTTAGAATCCTGCGGCGCTGCCATTGCTGCGTGGGTCGTATGCGCCTTCAAGCATGCCGTTGGTGTGGCGCACAATGGCACCTGCGTGACCCACTGCCTCGCTGAAATCTGGCAGCGCTTCGACTTCATGTCCCAACTCACGCAGTGCGGCGAAAGTTTCTGGGCTGAATCGGCCTTCTAATTTCAGGCTGTCAGAGGCTTGCCCCCATGTTCTGCCCAGTAACCAGCGCGGGGCGGTCACCGCTTCTTGTAACGGTATGCCCTGAATCACATGGCGCGTAAAAATCGCCGCCTGCGTTTGCGGTTGCCCGTCGCCACCCATTGAGCCGTAAACCATGGTTCTGCCATCGGCAAGCCGTGCGGCTGCCGGGTTCAGGGTATGGAACGGTTGTTTACCGGGTGCCAGGCTTAACAGGCTATCTGGCTTGAGGCTGAACGCAGCCCCACGGTTTTGCCACAGTACACCGCTTTTAGGCAGCACCACGCCGCTGCCAAACTCGTGGTAAATACTTTGAATAAACGATACCGCCAGCCCGGTGCTATCAATTACCCCCATCCAGACGGTGTCGCCTGGGCCTTTGCCTGTTCCCCAGTTGGCCGCTTTGGTGTCATCAATTTGTGCGGCAAGAGCGGTGAGTGGTGCATGCTCCAGCAAGCTTTGAATTGATGTGGTGATATGGCGTGGGTCGGTGATGTATTTATCGCGCAGCGCGAATGCTTTTTTGGTGGCCTCAACGATGCGATGAACGGTTTGAGTTTCGTTGGCCTGCGCCATATCTAAATGGTCGGTTATCCCCAGAATCGCCAGCGAAACCAGGCCCTGCGTCGGCGGGGTCATATTATAAATATCACCCTGCTGGTGGCTAAGATGCAGAGGAATACGGCGTTTAGCGCGCTGCGCCGCGAGATCCTGCAAATTTATCGGCATCCCTAAATCCGCTAACTCTTCGGCGATGAGCGCGGCTAACGGCCCACGATAAAAACTATCAAGCCCTTCCACGGTCAGGCGTGTCAGCGTTTGTGCAAGACGTGGCTGGGTGAAGCGGCTACCCGCTCGGGGAATTTCACCGCGTTCTAAAAAGGTCTCGGCAAACCCGGCAATATTGACCAGCTCATCATATTTACTGTGAGTCGCCAGCGCCTGAGATTGCGTGACCGGAATACCGTCTGCCGCGTAGCGAATCGCATCGGCCAGTAAACGTGAGAGCGGCAGTTGCCCGCCACCAAGCTGTGCTGCGATTTTTAACGCTTCATCCCAACCGCTGAGGGTTCCTGGCACCGTTAACGCGGATTTAGGTCCACGATGCGGGATAGCGCTTTCACCTGCGTAGAACTCCAGACAGGCGAGCGAGCCCGCAGCTCCACTGGCATCAATCGCAATTGGTTCGCCTTCTGGCGGTACAATCAACCAGAAACCATCACCGCCAATGCCATTCATGTGGGGATAAACCACGGCGATCGTTGCCGCCGCTGCCACCATCGCCTCGATGGCATCGCCACCATGGCGCAACACGGATAATGCGGTTTCACTGGCTAAATGGTGCGGAGTAACCGCCATGCCGGAAGGTGCCAAATTGCTTTGCATCATCGTTTTATCTCTCAGAACGGAAGCCTGGGTAGAGAGCTAAGCAAGAGATGTTCCAGGTTGACTCGGTTAGTTTCACTGTGCCAGGCTCGAGTGAAACAAAAGTTACAGAGGTCATGATGAAACAACTAGATGAACGCCTAAGAGCGACATACGAGCAGCTTTCTCCTCAGGAACAGCGTGTTGCTGCGTTTATTGTCGATCATTTTGATGACCTGATTAGCTACAACAGTGCAGAACTTGCCCGCCTTTCGGGCGTATCAAAAGCCACGGTAAGCCGCCTGTTTAAGCGCCTTGGCTATGATCGTTATAAAGATATGCGTGAAGAGCTGCGCACGCTACGCCAGAGCGGGATGCCGCTGACAGAAAACCGTGATGCGGTACAAGGTAACACGCTACTGGCGCGGCATTACAAGCAGGAAATGGCCAATCTAACGCAATGGATAAGTCTGCTTGATACGCAACAATTTGCCGAGGTTGTCACGGCGCTTAACGCATCAAAACGGGTCTTTATCATCGGGTTAAGAAACTCATGGCCCGTTGCGATGCACTTGCGCCAACAGCTGTTACAGATTCGTAGCGATGTCTGGTTGCTGCCGCAGCCCGGCCAGACGCTGGCTGAAGAGGTGGTGGACATTAGCGAGCACGATTGTGTTATCGCCATCGCTTTTCGCAGGCGGCCGCGCATCATCAAACCTTTGCTGGCAAATCTGCATAAGCGCCAGGTGCCGCTGCTGGTGATGAGTGAAGCGCAGGGTTCTGGCCTGACGCCGTATTGCCGCTGGCATTTTGCCGCGCCACTCGACAGCGTTTCTGCCTTCGACAGCTACAGCAGTGCAATGAGCCTGGTCAATCTGTTATCTAACGCGGTACTGCACGAAGCATTAAGCACCGGTCGCCAGCGTATCCATCATATTGCGGAGTTGTACGCCGAATTTGATGAACTGGAACAGCGCTAGCGCACTGAAATGGTGCGGCTGCACAGGTCGTGGGAACCATTGTGGTTCATTGCCGTGATCGGGGCAGCGCCAGTTTTATCTGATTGCCAATGAAGAATGAAGCCGAAGAATATTCGTATCCCTTGCTTTGCCATTGGGGTAAATGAGTGGCACATTAGTTGCAGCATGTTTATTAAAGAATCTTTTGTTTCATGAATGAATAAAAGGAAATGCCATGTTCGATATTCAGCACTTCACGCAAATTAATCCGCCACACCGTTTGTTGATGGGGCCTGGGCCAATTAACGCGGATCCACGGGTATTGCGGGCAATGGCGAGCCAGTTAATTGGGCAGTATGACCCGGTTATGACCGGTTACATGAATGAAGTGATGGTGCTGTATCGCGAGCTTTTCCGTACACAAAACCGCTGGACGATGCTGGTGGACGGGACTTCCCGTTCCGGCATTGAAGCTATTTTGTTATCTGCCATTCGCCCGGGTGACAAAGTTCTGGTGCCAGTGTTTGGGCGCTTCGGTCATTTATTGTGTGAAATCGCGCGCCGTTGCCGCGCAGAAGTTCACACCATAGAAGTGCCGTGGGGGGAAGTGTTTACCCCTGACCAGATCGAAGATGCCATCAAAACCGTTAAACCCCGCTTGTTGCTAACCGTTCAGGGCGACACTTCAACCACGATGCTGCAACCACTGGCTGAGTTAGGTGACATTTGTCGCCGCCACGGTGTGTTGTTTTATACCGATGCGACCGCCTCGTTTGGTGGCAACGCGCTGGAAACGGATGCGTGGGGGCTGGATGCCGTTTCAGCAGGCCTGCAAAAATGCCTCGGCGGCCCGTCTGGTAGCTCACCGATAACCCTCAGCACGCAAATGGAAGAAGTCATTCGCCGCCGTAAATGTGTGGAGGAGGGGATCCGAACTTCCGCGCACCAGGATGGCGACGACGAAATGATCTACTCGAATTACTTCGATCTCGGCATGGTGATGGATTACTGGGGACCGGAGCGCCTGAATCACCATACTGAAGCCACCAGCATGTTGTTTGCCGCACGTGAGTGCGCACGCATTATGCTGGAAGAAGGGCTGGACGTGGGCATCGCGCGCCACGAATTGCACGGCCGTGCGCTGGTGGCCGGCATTCAGGGCATGGGGCTGGAAACGTTCGGCAGCCTGCAACACAAAATGAATAACGTTCTCGGCGTGGTGATCCCGTCCGTTGTCCACGGTGAAGAAGTGCGCAAAATGCTGCTGGAAGATTTCCATATCGAAATCGGCACCTCATTTGGCCCGCTACAAGGCAAAATCTGGCGCATCGGCACTATGGGCTATAACGCGCGTAAAGATTGCGTGCTGCAAACGCTGACAGCACTTGAAGCTGTATTGAACCGCCTGGGTTTCAAAACGACGCAAGGTGCAGCAATGCAGGCAGCGTGGGATGTTTATTCACAAGGAAAAAGCTGATGGTAAAACTTGTGATGAATGCCGCCGAAGCCAGCATTGCCGCTAAGCGTGTGATGCAGCGAGCGGATGAACTGGCGCAAATCAGCGAAACGCCAGGCCAACTTACCCGCGTCTACCTTTCGCATGAGCATCTGCGTGCTAACCATCTGGTGGCGCGCTGGATGGAACAAATTGGCATGACCACCTGGCAGGATGCGGTGGGCAATATCTGCGGGCGCTATGAAGGGACAAGGGAAGGCGCTCCGGCCATTTTGCTGGGGTCACATCTGGATACGGTGCGCAATGCCGGGCGTTACGATGGCATGTTAGGCGTATTAACCGCGCTGGAAGTTGTCGCTCTGTTGCATCAACACGATATCCAGCTGGAGCAAGCGATTGAAATCGTCGGTTTTGGCGACGAAGAAGGCACTCGCTTTGGTATCACATTATTAGGCAGTCGGGGGCTAACCGGAACCTGGCCTGACAACTGGCTGGCATGTGTTGATGCTGCGGGAATTAGCGTTGCACAGGCTCTGGCGAACGCGGGCTTTGACCCTGCGCGTATTCATGCGGCCAGGCGCAACCCGGAAGATTTCAGTGCTTATCTTGAGCTGCACATTGAACAAGGTCCGGTGCTGGAGCAGCAGGATCTTGCTCTGGGGGTGGTGACAGCCATCAACGGCGCGCGCCGTTTGAAATGCCGCTTTGTGGGTGAGGCGGGGCATGCGGGGACGGTGCCAATGAACATTCGTAAGGATGCACTCGCCGCCGCTGCCGCCTGGATGGTGTATGTCGAAGGCGCGACCCGCGCTTTTTCCCCGGATATCGTGGCGACCGTTGGAACCTTGCAGTGTTTACCGGGTGCCGCGAATGTCATTCCTGGTGAAATTCAGCTCACGCTGGATATTCGCAGCCCCGTGGATTCAAGTCTTGAAGCATTGCTGGAAAACTTATTAAGCAAGGCGCATGAGATTTCAGCCGAGCGTGGCATGATCTTCAGTGCTGAAACCTATTATTCGATTCCTGCCACACCTTGTGACGCCCGTTTGCTGCACCAGTTAACATCCGCCATTACTGCGGTCCAGGGGTTGAGTTTGTCACTGCCAAGTGGCGCGGGGCATGATGCAATTGCTATTGCCGAACAGTGGCCGGTAGGCATGCTGTTTGTGCGTTGCGATCGTGGCATTAGCCACCATCCGGCGGAGTCGGTTCTTGAGTCCGATGTTATGCAGGCCGTGCAAGCCTATGCGCAGGCTGTCGTTGCGCTGGCGTCGAAAAGTGTTTTAGCTGAATTTAACGATGCGCCTGTGCAGGACGCTCTGAGCCTTGTTGCCCCTTGTGTTGCGATACCCGCATGGGCTGAAAATGTCGTTGTCGCTCGCCCGTATTCGACCGTCGATGTATTGCAGCATTATGCTTCACAGCTCACCCACGAATGGGGAAGTGCTGAACTGGAACAGGCACTTTGTGCACATCCACGGATTGGTGAAAAAGCACAGGGCAGTGGCAAAGAAGCGGCTTTGTCTAAAGGTGAGCAATCGGCTGTAGACACCCAAAACAGCGCGTTAACGTTCGCGCTGGCGCAGGGTAATGCTCAATATGAAGAGCGATTTGGGCGCGTGTTTCTTATTCGTGCGAAAGGGCGCAGCGGTGAAGATATTCTCGCTGAACTCCATCGCCGCCTGAACAATTCCCCCGCGCAGGAAGAAGCTGAAGCGCTGGAGCAATTACGCCAAATCACGTTACTACGTCTCGAAGGAGTCTTTGCCCAATGAGCCAGTTAAGTACGCATGTTCTGGATACTGCGCTCGGGAAACCGGCGGCTGATGTGGTGATTCGCCTTGAGCAGCTGATTGATGGCCGCTGGGAGGCGTTAGCCCAGGGCGCTACAGATGCGGATGGGCGTCTAAAAGCGTTCTGCGAGGATTTGGCTTGCGGGCAGTATCGGCTGACGGCGGAAATTGGTTTGTACTTTGCCGTGACACAGCGGGAAACTCTTTATCCTACCGCGCAAATTGACTTCGTGATACCGCAAAACGGCGGGCATTATCACCTGCCGTTTTTGATTTCCCCGTGGTCGTGGTCGACGTACCTAGGGAGTTAAAGACTAAACGGATCGGCATCCTGCCATGCGGGGAACTTCTCGCGGTATTCTTGCAGTGCAATCAACGACAAATCGGCATCGAGGCGCATCGCTTGATGGGCTTCGCCATTCGCCAGAATTTCACCTTGCGGGTTAATGATCTTGCTGTCACCACGATAATGGTGGCCGTTACCGTCGGTGCCAACACGGTTACAACCTGCGACATAGGCCTGGTTTTCAATCGCGCGAGCGACAAGCAAACTTTGCCAGTGCAGGGAACGCGGGGCAGGCCAGTTCGCGACGTATAACGCCAGGTCATAATCATTGCGGTTGCGCGAAAACACCGGGAAGCGCAGGTCGTAACACACCTGCGGCAATATACGCCAGCCGCGCCATTCAACAATCACACGTTCATTTCCTGCCTGATAATGATGATGCTCATCTGCCATGCGGAAGAGGTGGCGTTTATCATAGAAATGAACTTTGCCGTCAGGCTGAACCAGGAGAAAACGGTTCACCGGCCCGCGATCGGTTTGTAGCGCGGCACTGCCGGCAATCATTGCCTGAGTTTGCTGGGCTTTAAACTGCATCCAGTCAATCACTTCCTCTTCAGCAAGTGATTGACTGGCAGCTTCCATCGCGAAACCGGTGGTGAACATTTCCGGCAAGACAATCAGATCGCGACCATGAATAGTATCTAACTGCACATCGAAATGGCGCAAGTTTGCTCCGCCATCCATCCAGACCAGCGGTTGTTGCAGAACGGTAATTTTCAAACCAGACACAATCGGAAGCCTCATGATAAGCAGTGTTTCATTCACTTTAGCATGAGTTAAGAATAAAAAACCCGCCGAAGCGGGTTTAGTGTAGAGAGGTGGAGGGCTTATGCCGCTTCAACTTTGCGATGCTTTTCCGGCACCTTTACCGGCATAGTTGCCAGCTCCTCCGGCTCAAACTCATCGACGTTGATACTGCGCAGGCGGCTTGCTTCAGCTTTGGTGAGGATCGCCGCTTCGTCTGCATTGATTTTCCCTTCGGCCAGCCACTGTTTCGCTTGTTCATCAAGGCGAGTAAATGACAGGTTCCGCCCGGTTTCTTTGCAGATGCGCAGGTGGATTGGCTCTGCAGCCATGACGTCCATCAGCGCTTCTTCCAGCAGACCTGCCGGGTTGAACTCACTTGGCGTCAAATACTGACCACGACCAATGCGTGAGCGGGTAGCCGATGGGATCTGCATGATCTTCGCCAGTTTATGATCCAGCTTGTCAGATGGGGCATCGTAACGGCGGCCCAGCGGGAAGATAACGACACGCAACATGCCAGCCACAAACGCATTCGGGAAGTTACGCAGCAGATCGTCGATCGCTTGTTCTGCCTGATACAACGCATCCTGTACGCCCCAGTGAACCAGTGGTAAATCCGCTTCGTTACGACCTTCGTCGTCATAGCGTTTCAGCACCGATGAAGCGAGGTACAACTGGCTCAGAATGTCGCCCAGACGAGCAGAGATACGCTCGCGACGCTTAAGGCTGCCGCCCAATACTGCCATGGACACATCTGACAGCAACGCCAGGTTGGCGCTCAGTCGGTTCATATACTGGTAGTAACGTTTGGTGGAATCTTTGGTTGGTGTGGCGCTGGTCAGGCCGTTGGTCAGACCGAGCCACAGGCTACGCATTTTGTTGCTGCCCACGTGGCCGATATGCTTAAACAGCAGCTTATCGAACGCGTTAACATCATTGTTTTGCGCCGCCGTCATCTCTTCCAGCACATACGGATGGCAACGAATCGCACCCTGGCCGAATATAATCATGCTACGCGTCAGGATGTTTGCGCCTTCCACGGTAATCGCGATAGGTGCACCCTGATAGGCACGTGCCACAAAGTTGGAATTGCCCAGCATAATGCCTTTACCGCCGAGAATATCCATTGCATCAAGAATGGCGCGCTGGCCACGGTGGGTGCAGTGGTACTTCACAATAGCTGACAGAACAGCAGGCTTCTCTCCAAGCATAATGCCGTAGGTCACCAGTGATGCGGCAGCATCCATCACATATGCGTTACCCGCGATACGTGCCAGTGGTTCTTCAATGCCTTCCATTTTACCGATAGAGATTCTGAACTGACGACGGATATGGGCATAAGCACCCGTTGCCATCGCCACAGATTTTAAACCGCCTGTGGAGTTGGATGGCAGAGTAATGCCACGGCCAACAGACAGACATTCCACCAGCATCCGCCAGCCCTGGCCGGCCATTTTCGGGCCACCGATGATGTAATCAATCGGGACGAAAATATCTTTACCGCGAGTCGGGCCGTTCTGGAATGGCACGTTAAGTGGGAAGTGGCGCTTACCAATTTCCACACCCGGCGTGTGAGTTGGGATTAGCGCACAGGTAATACCGAGATCTTCTTCTTCGCCCAGCAAGTGATCCGGGTCAGACAGTTTAAATGCCAGGCCTAAAACGGTAGCAATTGGTGCGAGCGTAATGTAGCGCTTGTTCCAGGTCAGACGCATACCGAGAACTTGCTGACCTTGCCATTCGCCCATGCAGACAACGCCGGTATCAGGAATCGCACCTGCATCTGAGCCAGCTTCCGGGCTGGTCAGCGCAAAGCATGGGATCTCTTGCCCACGAGCCAGGCGTGGCAGGTAGTGATCTTTCTGCTCGTCAGTACCGTAATGTTGCAGCAATTCGCCTGGGCCTAATGAGTTAGGCACGCCGACTGTAATCGCTAGTATCCCGGAAACCCCAGACAGTTTTTGCAGTACGCGAGATTGTGCGTAAGCCGAAAACTCAAGACCGCCGTACTCTTTCTTGATGATCATCGCGAAGAAGCGATGTTCTTTTAAATAAGCCCACAGCTCTGGCGGTAAATCTGCCATTTCGTGTGTGATTTGGAAGTCATTTGCCAGGCGACACGCTTCCTCAACCGGGCCGTCGATAAAGGCTTGTTCTTCTTCAGTCAGTTTAGGCTGCGGATAGTTGTGCAGCTTTTCCCAATCCGGCTTGCCACGGAACAGATCGCCTTCCCACCAGGTTGTACCGGCATCGATAGCTTCTTTCTCAGTACGCGACATCGGCGGCATAACTTTGCGGAAGCTACGGAAAACCGGAGCGGAAATCAGAGATTTACGCATTGGGGTTAAGACTAACGGTACCAGAATTATCGCGAGTGGAACCAGTACCCACATAGACCAGATACCAGCAAAGCCAAGCGCGGCTGTCCACGCCAGTAGAATTACGCTACTGAGCAACAAATTGACCTGGTGATAGAAAAGCACACCGAGGAGAACGACGGTTGCGACAATACTCAAAATCAACATAAAGGAAACTCCCTTGCTTGTAGGAGGTCTGACCACTTGGATGTATTGGTTTTAGTTCATGTGGTTTTTTTTAGCAATATATTCACAAAATAATTACAACTCAGCTCACATTGTTACCGCACGGAACAGCAAAAGCAGGAGGATATGGCGCTTCTCGCGCTATCCGGTAAACTGCTGGGGTTAATCAATCGAAAAATACTGAAGGATATCCTCATGTACCAGGATCTTATTCGTAATGAATTGAATGAAGCGGCTGAAACGCTGGCTAACTTCCTGAAAGATGACGCTAACATTCATGCTATTCAGCGCGCGGCAGTATTGCTAGCTGATAGCTTTAAAGCAGGTGGCAAAGTGCTGTCATGCGGCAATGGTGGCTCACATTGTGATGCCATGCACTTTGCTGAAGAGTTGACAGGTCGCTACCGTGAAAATCGCCCAGGCTACCCGGCAATCGCGATTTCTGATGTCAGCCACATCTCTTGTGTGAGCAACGATTTTGGCTACGAGTACATCTTCTCTCGCTACATTGAAGCGGTAGGACGTGAAGGCGATGTGCTACTGGGGATCTCCACTTCGGGTAATTCCGGTAACGTGATTAAAGCCATTGAAGCTGCACGTGCGAAAGGCATGAAAGTCATTACCCTTACCGGTAAAGACGGCGGAAAAATGGATGGAACAGCGGATGTCGAAATTCGTGTTCCACACTTTGGCTACGCTGACCGCATTCAGGAAATACACATCAAAGTGATTCATATCCTGATTCAGTTGATTGAAAAAGAGATGGTTAAAGCTTAAGTAGCTCTGTTCCCTCTCCCTCAGGGAGGGGGACTGGGTGAGGGTAGTTTAGTGGTGGGAGGTTAAAATGTGCGAACTGCTCGGGATGAGCGCCAATGTACCTACGGATATTTGCTTTAGCTTTACCGGATTGGTGCAGCGTGGCGGAGGAACGGGGCCGCATAAAGACGGCTGGGGCATTACTTTCTATGAAGGTAAGGGATGTCGTACGTTCAAAGATCCGCAACCGAGTTTTAACTCACCTATCGCAAAGCTTGTGCAGGATTACCCTATCAAATCTTGTTCAGTGGTCGCGCATATTCGTCAGGCTAACCGCGGCAAAGTGGCGCTTGAAAATACCCACCCTTTTACGCGCGAGTTATGGGGCCGCAACTGGACCTATGCCCACAATGGCCAGCTCAAAGGGCATCGTTCACTCGATACCGGCCCGTTCCGCCCGATTGGCGAAACCGATAGCGAGCAAGCATTTTGCTGGCTGCTACATAAGCTGACGCAGCGTTATCCACGCACGCCAGGCAATATGCAAGCGGTGTTTCGCTATATTACAGAGCTTGCGGTGCAATTGCGTGAGAAGGGCGTGTTCAATATGTTGCTGTCGGATGGGCGCTACGTGATGGCGTTCTGCTCCACCAATTTATATTGGATAACCCGACGGGCACCGTTTGGTGTGGCAAAACTGTTGGATCAGGATGTGGAAATCGATTTTCAGGAAGAGACCACACTCAATGATGTGGTCACTGTGATCGCGACTCAACCTCTTACAGGTAACGAAACCTGGCACAAGATTGCACCAGGGGAGTCGGAATTATTTTGTCTCGGGGAGCGCGTAGTTTGATGCCAACTGCGGTTGTGTCGTAGGCGCAACCGGTTTGCTTATCACATAATTACCGCTAATTACCGACACGCCTGGCGGCTGGTGATTCGCCGTGAAGTAGTCATATCCCGGCTTCAGCTGTTTCCAGAAGTTGATGTAATAAGAGTACTTGTGGCGTTCCATGTTGGCATCTGTCATGCGGAACGGATAAATGCTCACCTGCACGCTTGGTTGACCAAAGACTAAAGCCCCGGTAACAAACTGGAAGATCTCATCAATGTTGGTGTCGGTCATGGCATAGCAGCCAATAGAGACGCAAGCACCGTGGATCATCAGATATTGACCCTGATAACCATGCTGGCGATCAAACTCGTTCGGGAAGCCAATATTAATGGCTTTATAGAAGCGGCTATCAGGTTTTAGCTGGCTACGGGTCACGTTATAAAAACCTTCAGGACTTTTAAAATCACCCTGACGTTGTTTAGGACCTAGCCCACCGGAATAATTACAGATGCTATAGCTGTCGAGTAATTGGAACTTCTCGCCCATTTTCACATATAGCTCTAGCGTGCGCTCTTCCTTAAATATTTGAATATAAACAGGAGAGCCCATGAGTTGTTGCTTGAATTCTTTACTGACAGGCGTGTTGGACGTGTTGCCGCTTAATAAGCTGGCAAACGACATGCACGGTATCAGAAGCATCGCAATAATGAGTGCGATCTTACGCATACTGCTTTATTCCTTGAAAAACTTATACCAAATGCCAGGACGGCAAAAAGAGACCCAAAATCAGAATACTCTGTATCAGGAGCGCTCACATTAGCATCGTTCTGAATTTTCGCAAGCCCAACGCAGGGGGTGTAACGCTATTAATTTGGACTTTATACAATACTTCTGAAAAGGGGAAGGATTCGCTTTTTGCGTAACAGCTCGCATAGCTGCATATCTGTGTGTTGTTTTGTGCCCCTTCTAGCCTCTAATGATGCTAAAATCCCCGCCGAATGTTGACCTGCGGATATGAACGGAAACTATCCATAAGTCAGTTGTCCCGCTTGTCGGGGCGACTTATACCTCCCTCTCGCAATAGTGAATGGATGCGTTTCCTGTTTTCACCGCTTTATGTGTCGCATCGGTTGAACGTTAATTCAACCCATCCGTTGTCGGCTACAGTTTTTTGTCGGTATGTTTAAGCCAATTTTAAACGTGATAACCTTATGATAAAAATCAAAAAAGGTCTGGACTTGCCTATTGCCGGTTTGCCGGAACAGCAAATCCATGACGGCCCTGCGATACCTTTCGTGGCCCTGCTCGGTGAAGAGTATGTCGGCATGCGCCCTTCTATGCTTGTGCAGGAAGGTGACAAGGTATTGAAAGGCCAGCCTCTCTTCGAAGATAAAAAGAACCCTGGCGTGCTCTTTACCGCTCCTGCGAGTGGAACGGTAAAGGCGATTAATCGTGGTGAACGTCGCGTACTGCAATCTCTGGTTATTGAGGTTCAGGGTGATGAACAGGTCGTTTTTGAACGGTTTGCACCAGAAAACCTTGGCAAATTGCCGCGTGAAACTGTTCAGGCACAGCTGCTATCTTCTGGCCTATGGACTGCACTTCGTACGCGACCATTCAGTAAAGCACCGCAACCTGCGAGCATTCCCGCGGCCATTTTTGTGACCGCCATTGATACCAACCCGCTGGCAGTCGATCCGCAACCCATTATTCGCGCACATCGCGAAATGTTTGATGCGGGCTTAACACTGTTGTCACGGCTGACTGATGGAAAAGTCCATGTATGCCAGGCAGGTGGCGGTAAATTGGGCGGCCATGCTTCCGGACAAGTGACGTTTAATGAATTTTCCGGTCCTCACCCTGCCGGGTTAGTGGGCACACACATTCACTTCCTGGAACCTGTTAGCCTGCAAAAAACGGTATGGCATCTTAACTACCAGGATGTGATTGCCATCGGCAAATTATTTATTGAAGGTGAATTGTGGACCGAACGCGTTATTGCGTTAGCCGGCCCACAGGTTAAAAAACCACGCCTGATTCGCACTCGCCTGGGAGCCTCTCTGGAAGTGCTCACAGCCGGTGAGCTGGAAGAAGGCGAAAACCGCATCGTATCCGGTTCTGTGTTAAGTGGAACCATGGCAGTAGGCCCTCGAGCCTGGCTTGGTCGTTTCCACCTGCAGGTCACGGTTCTGAAAGAAGGGCGTGAAAAAGAACTGTTTGGCTGGGTAATGCCGGGAGCCGATAAATATTCGATTACACGCACCACAGTTGGCCACTTCCTGAAGCGCAAACTATTTAACTTCTCAACCGATACCAATGGTGGCGAACGCGCAATGGTGCCAATTGGCAACTATGAACGTGTCATGCCGCTGGATATTCTGGCCACGATGTTATTGCGCGACTTACTGGCAGGAGATACTGACAGCGCTCAATTGCTGGGGTGTCTGGAGCTGGATGAAGAAGATTTGGCGCTTTGTACCTACGTTTGCCCGGGGAAATATGAGTATGGCCCGGTGCTACGCGAGGTATTAACCCGCATCGAGCAGGAAGGATAAGTCATGGGCTTGAAGCATTTATTTGAAAAGCTAGAACCGCATTTTACGGAAGGCGGAAAGCTAGAGAAGTACTACCCGCTCTTTGAAGCGACGGCGACACTATTCTATACGCCAGGTATCGTTACGCCAGGCGCCTCCCACGTTCGTGATGCTATCGACCTGAAACGCATGATGATCCTGGTGTGGTTCGCGGTGTTCCCGGCGATGTTCTGGGGCATGTACAACGTCGGGCTGCAAACCATCCCAGCCCTGAACAAAATGTACGGTGCTGAACAACTCCAGCAGGTGATTTCATCTGACTGGCATTATGTTATCGCGCAGTGGCTGGGGGTGAACTTTACGCCTGATGCTGGTTGGCTCAGCATGATGACGCTTGGGGCAGTTTTCTTCCTGCCAATCTACATCACCGTATTTTTGGTAGGTGGTTTCTGGGAAGTTCTGTTCTCTATCATCCGCAAACATGAAATTAACGAAGGCTTCTTTGTTACTTCAATTCTGTTTGCGCTGGTGGTGCCACCCACTATGCCTTTGTGGCAAGCCGCGCTCGGTATCAGTTTCGGTGTGGTTATCGCTAAAGAGATTTTCGGTGGAACAGGCCGTAACTTCCTCAACCCCGCGCTGGCTGGCCGTGCATTCCTGTTCTTCGCTTATCCAGCGCAAATCTCGGGTGACCTGGTGTGGACCGCGGCTGACGGTTTCTCTGGGGCAACTCCGCTTTCACAGTGGTCCCATGGCGGCGGTGAAGCATTAGTCAATGTTGTTTCGGGCCAACCTGTGACATGGATGGATGCCTTCCTTGGCAACATTCCAGGTTCGATTGGTGAAGTCTCAACGCTGATGATCCTTATCGGTGGGGCGATTATCCTGTTTGGTCGTGTCGCCTCATGGCGCATCGTGGCGGGTGTTATGCTCGGTATGATTGCCACAGCAACGCTGTTTAATTTCATTGGTTCTGCAACCAACCCACTTTTCGCCATGCCGTGGTATTGGCATCTGGTACTGGGTGGTTTTGCTTTTGGCATGATGTTTATGGCGACCGACCCAGTTTCGGCCTCGTTTACCAACAAAGGTAAATGGTGGTATGGGGCACTCATCGGCGTGATGTGTGTATTAATTCGAGTTGTAAACCCGGCCTATCCAGAAGGAATGATGCTGGCGATTCTGTTCGCCAACCTCTTTGCACCGTTGTTCGATTACCTGGTGGTGCAAGCCAATATCAAGCGGAGGAAGTCGCGTGGCTGAAGTAAAAAGTAACGATAGCATTGGCAGAACACTGCTGGTGGTGCTGGTGCTTTGCCTGGTTTGCTCCGTTGTGGTAGCGGGTTCTGCTGTTGGGCTGAAAGCTCGTCAGCAAGAGCAAAAAGCCCTCGATAAGCAACGTAACATACTTGATGTTGCTGGCTTAGCCACACCAAAAATGACAGGTGAAGATGTTAAAGCAGTCTTTGAATCACGCATTACACCGCGTTTGCTGGATTTGAAAAGTGGCGAGTTGCTGGATAAAGACTCGTCAAAATTCGACCAGGCAGCAGCACTGCGTGACCCTAACCTGAGCACGACACTTGCGCCTGAAGACGATCGTGCCGGGATAAAAAATCGCAGCAATATTGTTGAGATTTACCTGGTTCGAGATGAGCAAAACAAAATCCAGGAAGTTGTCTTGCCGGTGTATGGCAAAGGCTTGTGGTCGATGATGTATGCCTTTGTTTCTCTGCAAACCGATGGACGTACGGTAAAAGGAATCACTTACTACGACCAGGGTGAAACCCCGGGCCTGGGCGGTGAGGTTGAAAACCCGAACTGGCGTGCGCAGTGGATTGGTAAGAAACTGCTTGATGATAATGGCAAGCCTGCAATTCGTGTTGTGAAAGGCGGTGCGCGTCAGGGGGATGAGTACGGGGTAGATGGTTTATCCGGTGCCACGCTCACAGCAAACGGTGTACAACACACTTTTGATTTCTGGATGGGTGAACTCGGTTTTGGTCCCTTCCTGAAACAAGTACGTGAAGGAGCGCTCAACAATGGCTGATATTTCAGACATGAAAGAGGTCAAACGGGTACTGGTTAGTCCTCTTGTGGATAACAACCCGATTGCCTTGCAAATACTCGGTGTCTGTTCGGCGCTGGCTGTAACAACGAAGCTGGAAACAGCATTCGTAATGACCATTGCGGTAACGGTGGTGACAGCGTTCTCCAGCATGTTCATCTCGATGATCCGTAACCTGATCCCAAACAGTGTGCGAATCATCGTACAGATGGCGATCATTGCTTCGTTAGTTATCGTCGTAGATCAGATTCTGCGTGCTTATGCTTACGAAATTTCCAAGCAGTTATCTGTATTCGTCGGCCTGATCATCACCAACTGCATTGTGATGGGGCGTGCCGAAGCCTACGCCATGAAGTCGCCACCGCTGGCAAGCTTCATGGATGGTATCGGAAACGGCCTGGGTTATGGCGTGATACTGCTGCTGGTTGGTTTTCTACGTGAGCTGATAGGTAGCGGCAAACTGTTTGGTATCACGGTGCTTGAAACGGTTCAAAACGGTGGCTGGTACCAGCCAAACGGGATGTTCCTGCTGGCGCCGAGTGCGTTCTTCATTATCGGCCTGCTTATTTGGGCACTGCGTACGCTGAAGCCTGCGCAGCAGGAAAAGGACTAACTGACTATGGAACATATGATTAGTCTGTTTGTGCGTGCCGTGTTTATTGAAAACATGGCTCTCGCGTTCTTCCTTGGCATGTGTACCTTCCTGGCGGTTTCCAAGAAGGTTTCCACGGCATTTGGTTTGGGTGTGGCGGTTACCGTTGTTTTAGGGATTGCTGTTCCGGCGAATAACTTGGTTTATAACCTTGTGCTTCGCGACGGTGCATTGGTTGAAGGTGTTGACCTCAGCTTCCTGAATTTCATTACCTTCATTGGTGTGATTGCAGCGCTGGTGCAAATCCTTGAAATGATCCTCGATCGTTTCTTCCCGGCACTCTATAACGCGCTGGGTATCTTCCTGCCGCTTATCACCGTTAACTGTGCCATTTTCGGTGGCGTATCGTTTATGGTGCAGCGTGATTACAGCTTCGGCGAATCCATCGTTTATGGCGTGGGTTCCGGTGTGGGCTGGATGCTGGCTATCGTCGCGATGGCTGGTATTCGCGAGAAGATGAAATATGCCAATGTGCCCGCAGGATTGCGTGGCTTAGGAATCACCTTTATCACCACTGGATTGATGGCACTGGGTTTCATGTCATTCTCCGGTGTGCAGCTATAAGGGCGGAAAGGTATGGAAATTATTCTTGGCGTGGTGATGTTCACGCTTATTGTTTTGGCCCTGGCGCTGATGATTCTGTTTGCCAAGTCAAAGCTTATTAACTCCGGTGATGTGCTGATCGAGATTAACAACGAAGCAGACAAGCAGTTCCATGCTCCGGCGGGTGACAAACTGCTCAACACACTCTCAAGCCAGGGGATTTTTATCTCCTCAGCTTGCGGTGGTGGTGGTTCTTGCGGGCAGTGCCGTGTAACCGTTAAAGAAGGTGGGGGTGATATTCTGCCTACCGAACTTTCGCATATCACCAAACGTGAAGCGAAAGAGGGCTGCCGTCTTGCCTGTCAGGTTGCGGTTAAGCAGGACATGAAAATTGAGCTGCCTGAGGAAATCTTTGGCGTAAAAAAATGGGAGTGCGAAGTTATCTCCAACGATAACAAAGCGACGTTCATCAAAGAACTCAAGTTACGTATTCCTGATGGTGACGTGGTGCCGTTCCGTGCGGGTGGTTACATCCAGATTGAAAGCCCACCTCACGAAGTTAACTACCAGGACTTCGATGTTCCGCAGGAATACCGTGGTGACTGGGATAAATTTAACCTGTTCCGTTTCAAATCTGTGGTGAAAGAACCCTGTGTTCGCGCCTATTCCATGGCGAACTACCCGGATGAGAAAGGCATTATCATGCTGAACGTGCGTATCGCTACGCCGCCGCCAAATGTGCCAGATGCACCTCCTGGGATTATGTCCTCCTATATCTGGTCGCTGAAAGCTGGCGATAAAGTGACAATTTCTGGGCCGTTTGGTGAATTCTTTGCCAAAGATACGGATGCAGAAATGGTGTTTATCGGCGGTGGTGCCGGTATGGCGCCAATGCGTTCGCACATATTTGATCAGCTTAAACGCCTGCATAGCACGCGCAAAATCAGCTTCTGGTACGGTGCGCGTTCGTTGCGTGAAATGTTCTACGAAGAAGAGTTTGAAAAACTGGCACAAGAAAACCCGAACTTTAACTTCAATGTGGCGCTTTCTGATCCGCAGCCTGAAGATAACTGGACGGGTTATACCGGTTTCATCCATAACGTATTGCTGGAAAACTATCTTCGCAGCCACCCGGCCCCAGAAGATTGTGAATTCTATATGTGTGGGCCGCCGATGATGAACGCCGCGGTGATTAAAATGCTCAAAGACCTGGGCGTAGAGGATGACAACATCATGCTCGACGACTTTGGCGGCTGACGGGAGCTATTATGCTGACGGTATTTTTAGCCACCTTCGTTATATTTTTGCTGGTGATATTTGGTATGTCACTGGGAGTTATCCTGAAGCGCAAAGCGCTTCAGGGTAGCTGTGGCGGCATTGCAGCACTCGGTATGGAGAAGGTTTGCAACTGTCCTGAACCCTGCGATGCGCGTAAAAAACGTATGGCGAAAGCCGAACGACTGGCAAAAATTCAGCAAAACCGCATCATATAAGCCTCTTAAATCCTCCCGCTTTGTCGGGAGGATTTCTTTGATACAGACTTTCCCCCTCTCATTAATTGACTGTATACTTATCCAGTGAAATTACTGGTGTGAAAAAGTATGCGTAAAATCATTCATGTCGATATGGACTGCTTTTTTGCAGCCGTGGAGATGCGCGATAACCCCAACTTGCGGGATATCCCGCTGGCTATTGGCGGCAGCGCGCAGCGACGTGGAGTTATCAGTACCGCAAATTACCCAGCACGAAAATTTGGTGTGCACAGCGCAATGTCGACTGCGATGGCTCTCAAATTATGTCCACACCTGACGCTTCTGCCCGGGCGTTTTGACGCGTACAAAGATGCATCAAATCATATTCGTGAGATATTTAGCCGCTACACCAATCTTATTGAACCGCTATCGCTTGATGAGGCTTATCTGGATGTTACCGATAGCCTGAACTGCCACGGTTCTGCAACGCTCATGGCGCAGGAAATTCGTCAGACGATTTCTGACGAGCTGAATCTCACGGCTTCCGCGGGGATAGCCCCGATAAAGTTCCTTGCCAAAATCGCTTCAGATCTGAACAAACCGAACGGGCAATATGTGATAACTCCTGAGCAAATTCCTGCATTTTTGCAAACTTTGCCGCTCGGTAAAATTCCAGGTGTTGGCAAGGTCACTGCCGGGAAGCTAGAAAGTCTGGGGTTACGCACCTGTGCGGATGTGCAGAAAACTGATTTAGCCTCGTTACTCAAACGTTTTGGGAAATTTGGGCGGGTACTGTGGGAGCGAAGCCAGGGCATTGACGAGCGGGAGATAAACAATGAACGGCAGCGCAAATCTGTTGGAGTAGAGAAAACATTGGCCGAAGACATTCATGATTGGCTGGAGTGTGAGGATATTATTGAGCAGCTTTATGCTGAACTTGAGCGACGTCTGAAAAAGGTGAAACCAGATTTATTGATTGCTCGTCAGGGAGTCAAACTCAAGTTTAATGATTTCCAGCAAACCACTCAGGAACATGTCTGGCCGCAATTAAATAAAGCCGATTTAATCGCAACGGCGAAGAAAACATGGGAAGAGCGTAGGGGAGGGCGAGGCGTAAGACTGGTGGGACTTCATGTCACGTTACTGGACCCGCAGTTGGAGCGCCAACTGGTTCTGGGATTATAAAAAACCCTCTCAATGAGAGGGTTTTGATCTACACGTATTTGGCTTACTTAACTGGAATTGCTTTTAGCAACTCAGTCAGCAGGATCCAGTATTGGCCAACGCTTGCAATATGAACTTGTTCATCAGGCGAGTGTGGACCTGTAATGGTCGGCCCAATAGAAACCATATCCATCTCAGGGTAAGGCTTCTTGAACAGACCACATTCCAGACCAGCATGGATAACCATGATGTTTGGCGTCTTGTTGAACAGCTTTTCGTAAGTTTCACGAACCAGAGCCATTACCGGGGATTTTGCATCTGGCTGCCAACCTGGGTAGCTGCCTTTTGCAACACTTTCTGCGCCAGCAAGCTGACCCAGTGCGTGAAGCATGCCAACCACATAATCTTTGCCGCTATCAATCAACGAACGAATCAGGCAGATGATCTCAGCGCTTTCGTCAGTCATTGTAACCACACCCACGTTCAGTGAGGTTTCCACTACGCCTTTTACAGCGTCGGAATTGCGGATAACACCGTTCGGCATTGCGTTGAGCAAGTTAATGAAAGCTTCGCGGCTTTTTACTGTCAGCGCAGATTTGTCTGTGCTGGTCGCTTCAACCAGAACGGTGGTGTTTTTCTCAACGGCACCCAGCTCATTTTGCAGAATTGACAAGAACTGCGCTGCCAGTTGCTTGAGTTGTGCAGCTTTATCGGCAGGTACAGCAAGGATAGCTGAACCTTCACGAGGGATTGCGTTACGCAGCGTACCGCCGTTCAGATCAATCAGACGAGCATCCAGTTCTGCTGCGTGAGCGAACAGGAAACGCGCCAGCAATTTGTTTGCATTGCCCAGACCTAAATGGATCTCAGCGCCAGAGTGACCACCTTTCAGACCTTTGATGGTCAGTTTGTAGGTTTCGTAACCTGCTGGAATCGCTTCACGTTGCAGTGGCAGCGTGGAGATAAAATCAATCCCGCCAGCACAACCCATATAGATCTCACCTTCTTCTTCAGAATCGGTGTTGATCAGGATATCAGCTTGTAACCAGCCAGCTTGCAGGCCAAAAGCGCCATCCATACCCGCTTCTTCGGTCATTGTCAGCAGGACTTCTAACGGGCCATGAGACACGGAATCATCAGCCAGCACTGCCAATGCAGATGCCATACCGATACCGTTATCCGCACCCAGCGTAGTGCCGCGCGCTTTAACCCACTCGCCGTCGATATACGGCTGAATCGGGTCTTTTGTGAAATCATGGACAGTGTCGTTATTTTTCTGCGGCACCATATCAAGGTGAGCTTGCAGGACGACCGCTTTACGGTTTTCCATACCAGCTGTTGCAGGTTTGCGGATCAGGATATTACCAACCTGGTCGCGCTCAACATGTAGGCCTTTTTCTTTTGCCCAGGACAGAATATGTTCCGCGAGTTGTTCTTCATGATAAGAAGGATGCGGAATAGAACAGATTTTGGCAAAAATATCCCACAGCGGCTGCGGAGATAATTGAGACAGTTCAGACACGATAAGTCTCCTTGACATCGACTCTGCTGACAATTTTGGTTCGCAGAGCGCAGGATTAATCTTAATGAAATACAACACAAGTAAGCATTGTGCGCTGGCCTGAGAATACCACTATAACTAAGGCTGTGACGACCTAAAGCACGTAAAAACGAGGGAGACAGGCCTACAGTACTGGTTTTTAGTGCGTCAGATCTCTATAATCTCGCGCAACCAAAACCCCTTTGAACATTTTTAAGCCGTTAATAACTGGCTGGGATAATTTCACATGAGCGAAAAATACATCGTCACCTGGGACATGTTGCAGATTCACGCGCGTAAGTTGGCAAGCCGTCTGCTTCCTGCTGAACAGTGGAAAGGCATTATTGCTGTTAGCCGTGGCGGCCTGGTTCCTGGCGCACTGCTGGCACGTGAACTGGGGATTCGTCATGTTGATACCGTATGCATCTCCAGCTATGACCACGACAACCAGCGTGAGCTGACCGTGTTGAAACGTGCTGAAGGTGATGGTGAAGGCTTCATCGTTATCGATGACCTGGTAGACACTGGCGGTACCGCTGTTGCTATCCGCGAAATGTATCCAAAAGCGCATTTCGTCACTATCTTCGCCAAGCCTGCTGGCCAGCCTTTGGTTGATGATTACGTTATCGATATCCCGCAAGATACCTGGATTGAACAGCCGTGGGATATGGGCGTGGTGTTCGTGCCACCTTTAGCTGGTCGTTAATAGCCGTCATCCTTCGAGTCACAGTGGCGTTAGCTACAGCTCAAATGATTTAGGTTATTGGTAGTTTAAGTATTTGCAGTGATTTACGCCCGGCATAGCCGGGCGTTTGTGTTATTTGGATGCTGACAGAGTACAATAGCCTCATTCCTGACGTTTGTATGGAGGCAGAAACGATGTCACAGGCCAATCTTAGCGAAACCCTGTTTAAACCACGATTTAAGCACCCCGAAACTTCAACTCTGGTTCGGCGCGCTAAGCATCAAGCTGCCCCCGTTATTCAGTCTGCTCTGGACGGTGCAACAGCCCCTCAGTGGTACCGTATGATCAACCGCCTGCTCTGGGTTTGGCGCGGTGTCGATCCTCTCGAAATCCTCGAAGTACAGTCGCGAATTGCCATTTGCCAGGCCGAACGTACCAATGATGAGTTATTTGATACGGTCATTGGCTATCGTGGTGGGAACTGGATCTATGAATGGTCAAAGCAAGCGATGCAATGGCAACAGCGAGCTAACCAGGAAACAGACAAGGTACTTAGTGGCAAGTATTGGTTACAGGCCGCTAATCTTTATAGCATTGCAGCCTACCCGCATCTGAAAGGTGATCAACTTGCAGAACAGGCACAAGTTCTGGCAAATCGCGCGTATGAAGAAGCGGCTCCGCGTCTTTCCGGAGGCTTGCGCGAACTTGAATTCCCAATTCCTGGTGGCGGAACAATAACCGGATTCTTACACCTTCCAAAAGAAGGGCAGGGGCCATTTCCGACTGTGTTAATTTGCGGTGGCCTTGACGCTTTGCAAAGCGATTATTACAACTTGTTTGATGAATATTTTGCACCTGAAGGTATGGCGATGTTGACCATCGATATGCCATCGGTTGGCTTCTCTTCAAAATGGAAACTGACTCAGGATTCCAGTCTTTTACACCAGCACGTTCTGAAGGCGTTGCCGAATATTCCGTGGGTCGATCACACTCGTGTAGCGGCGTTTGGCTTCCGGTTTGGAGCTAACGTAGCGGTACGGCTGGGATATATTGAAGCACCACGTTTGAAAGCTGTGGCATGCCTTGGACCTGTTGTTCATAGCTTACTGAGCGATGCATCCCGTCAGGCACAAGTGCCGGAGATGTATATTGATGTACTGGCGAGTCGCCTTGGGATGAATGATGCATCAGATAGCGCCTTGCGTGTGGAGTTGAATCGCTATTCATTAAAAACTCAGGGACTGCTAGGGCGCCATTGCCCAACGCCAATGTTATCTGGTTATTGGGCAAACGATCCATTCAGCCCTGAAGAAGACTCTCGTTTAATCACTTCGTCATCTGCGGATGGTAAGTTGGTAGCGATCCCGTTTAACCCGGTGTATCGCAACTTTGACAAAGCGCTGAAAGAAATTACCGGATGGATCAAGCAGAGATTACGTTAATGATTTGCTAAATTTCATTGATTTGGTAAAACAGTTGCTTCACAACAGGAGATCGCAATGACGTTACCGAGTGGACACCCGAAAAGTAGATTGATTAAAAAATTCGCCTCGCTTGGCCCATATATCCGGGAAGAGCAATGTGAAGATAACCGTTTCTTCTTCGATTGCCTGGCTGTGTGCGTTAATGTGAAGCCTGCACCAGAAAAACGTGAATTCTGGGGCTGGTGGATGGAACTGGAAGCGCAGGAAAAGCAATTTACCTATACATACCATTTTGGTCTGTTCGACAAAGATGGTAAGTGGACTGCAACAGCAGCAAAAGACAAAGAAGTAGATGAAAGACTTGAGCAAACACTGCGTGGTTTCCATGAGCGTCTGCGCGAGTTATTAAGCACTCTGGGTCTGGATTTGGTGCCCGCAGAAAACTTTGCAGAAAAACCAGTAAAGCTTTCGGCCTGAAATAAAAAACCCCCACCCATCAAGGATGGGGGTTTTCTTTTTCTAATTAGAATTGATAAACAATACCGATGGCAACAACATCATCACTATTCAGATTTAATGCATTGTCATCACTGAGTTGGTTAATTTTGTAATCAACATAAGTAGACATGTTTTTGTTAAAGTAATAAGTAGCCGCGACATCGATATATTTCACCAGATCGGCATCACCGATCCCTTCAATATCCTTAGCTTTTGACTGGACATAACCCAGTGATGGGCGAAGACCAAAATCAAATTGATACTGTGCAATAACCTCGAATGCCTGGTTTTTATTTGCAAAGCCACTAATGTTACTATTTATTCCATTAATTGATGCTGTACCAGAAATTGGCGTCATATTACGTGTCTCGGCATACATTGCAGCCAGATACACTTTATTCGCGTCATATTTAACGCCGGTAGTCCAGGCTTCGGCATTGTCACCCTTGCCGTAAGCCTGGTTTTTCTGTGCCAAAGTACGGTTGGAGTTGGCGTAACCAGCACCAACTGTCAGGCCAGTATCACCAATGTCATAAGATAGTGAAGTACCAAAACCGTCACCGTTTTGTTTACTGGTTGCACGGCCATCGTTCTCGTTTTTCCCTTGATATTGCAGGGAAAGTTTCAGTCCATCAACCAGACCAAAGAAGGTGTTATTGCGGTAGGTCGCAACACCATTAGCACGGCCAGTCATAAAGTTATCGGTTTTGGTGTAAGAATCATCACCAAACTCTGGCATCATATCGGTGTAGGAAGCGATGTTGTACAATACGCCGTAGTTACGACCATAATCAAATGAACCAATATCACCCGCTTTTAACCCAGCAAATGCCAGGCGAGTTTTGGTTGTATTAACATCACCTTCGGCTTTGTTAGCGGCAACTTGATATTCCCACTGCCCGAAACCAGTTAGTTGGTCGTTAATTTGAGTCTGGCCTTTAAACCCCAAACGGACATAAGATTGATCGCCATCTACAGCGTTATTATCACTTAAATAGTGTTCTGCTTTTACTTTTCCGTAAAGGTCGAGTTTATTGCCATCTTTATTATAAATTTCCGCTGCCTGCGAAGAAGTTGATGACGCCAGAAAACCCAATACCATTAATGCCAGTGTGCTTTTTTTCATTTTCTCATCCCAATGATGTATGCGCGCTAAAATTTAATCGGGAAATATCCCGTTAAAAAACGCAGAGAGTTTTATCGCCTTGAGATGAAAGTTTTATGACATGGTAAGAGAAAGTTTAAATAAACGTAATAATTTATATTTGTCATAAAATTGTCAAAATTTGCCGTTAGGGTTATCGATCGTTTACGCGAAGTTAACCGTTTTCCGTGCCGGGGCAGTTGGCATTCACCACGACTCCTGTTACAACGTCATTTGGCATTTTAAATTTCCAATTTCGCTAACACGGCAGAGAATCATGAGTGACAGCCAGACGCTGGTGGTAAAACTAGGCACGAGCGTATTAACCGGTGGCTCACGCCGCCTGAATCGGGCTCATATTGTTGAGCTGGTGCGCCAATGTGCACAACTTCATGCCTCCGGGCACCGTATCGTTATTGTGACGTCTGGGGCGATTGCCGCAGGACGTGAGCATTTGGGCTACCCCGAGCTCCCCGCAACTATTGCGTCGAAACAATTACTGGCCGCCGTAGGGCAAAGCAGGCTGATCCAACTCTGGGAACAGCTATTTTCTATCTATGGCATTCATGTTGGGCAGATGCTGCTCACGCGGGCCGATATGGAAGATCGCGAACGTTTCCTGAATGCACGCGATACCCTGCGAGCGCTGCTGGACAACAATATTGTACCTATAATCAATGAAAACGATGCTGTTGCGACGGCAGAAATCAAAGTCGGGGATAACGATAACCTTTCTGCGCTGGCCGCTATTCTTGCGGGTGCCGATAAGCTGCTCCTGCTGACAGATCAACAAGGGTTATTTACTGCTGACCCACGTAATAATCCAGCCGCTGAATTAATTAAAGAAGTCCATGGCATTGATGATGCGCTGCGCGCCATCGCCGGAGATAGTGTTTCCGGGCTTGGGACCGGCGGTATGGGCACTAAATTACAAGCTGCGGATGTTGCCTGCCGCGCTGGCATAGATGTTGTGATTGCTGCAGGAAGAAAACCTGGCGTTATTGGTGATGTGATGGCGGGGACTCCTGTCGGAACACGTTTCCATGCGCAGCAGTCCCCATTAGAAAATCGTAAGCGCTGGATATTTGGTGCACCACCAGCCGGTGAAATTACGGTTGATGATGGCGCGCTGGCCGCGATTCTTGAACGAGGTAGTTCTTTACTGCCGAAGGGGATCAAAAATGTAACAGGCAACTTCTCCCGTGGAGAAGTAATTCGCATTCGTAGCCTCGAAGGGCGTGATATTGCCCATGGGGTTTGCCGCTATAACAGCGATGCTTTACGGCGTATTGCGGGCCATCACTCTCAAAAGATCGGTGAAATCCTTGGCTACGAATATGGCCCAGTGGCGGTTCATCGTGATGATATGATTGTTAATTAAGGAGCAGGCAATGCTGGAACAAATGGGCAAAGCCGCTAAAGCGGCTTCTTATCAGATGGCCCTGCTCTCCAGTCGCGAAAAAAATCGTGCGCTGGAACGAATTGCAGATTATCTGGAAGAACAGGCTGAAGGTATTTTAACGGCCAATGAGCAGGATTTAGCTGAAGCAAAAGCCAATGGTTTGAGCGAAGCAATGCTCGATCGCCTACAACTAACACCTTCACGTCTGAAAAGCATCGCAGATGATGTTCGCCAGGTTTGCAATCTGGCCGATCCTGTTGGTCAGGTGATTGATGGGGGCTTGCTCGATAGTGGCCTGCGTCTCGAACGTCGCCGTGTTCCATTAGGTGTCGTAGGGGTAATTTATGAGGCCCGCCCTAACGTAACGGTTGATGTAGCCTCATTGTGTCTAAAAACAGGTAATGCAGCGATTTTACGCGGTGGTAAAGAAACATGGCGTACAAACGCCGCGACAGTAAAAGTTATTCAGCAAGCTCTAATGGAGTGCGGTTTACCTGGGGCGGCAGTTCAGGCGATTGAAAGCCCCGATCGCGCCTTGGTGAACGAGTTACTGCGCATGGATCGCTACGTAGATATGTTAATTCCGCGCGGTGGTGCTGGTCTGCATAAACTTTGCCGTGAGCAATCCACCATTCCTGTGATAACGGGTGGTATCGGTGTTTGCCATATTTTTGTCGATGAAAGTGCGGAGTTTACTCCTGTGTTGAAAATCATCGTAAACGCGAAAACACAACGCCCAAGTACCTGTAATACGGTGGAAACTTTGCTGGTACATCAAGAAATTGCCGAAACTTTCCTACCGGCTTTAAGTAAGCAAATGGCAGAATCTGGCGTTACATTACATGCGGATGAAAAATCGTTGCTGCTTTTGCAAAACGGCCCGGCAGAAGTGCTGCCAGTGAAAGCAGAAGATTACGACGATGAATGGTTGTCACTCCATCTGAATGTGAAAGTTGTTGCTGATATCGATGACGCTATCGATCACATTCGGCAGCATGGCACACAGCACTCAGATGCAATTCTGACGCGTACATTAAGCCACGCGAATCGCTTTGTGAATGAAGTCGATTCTTCAGCTGTTTACGTGAATGCTTCAACGCGTTTCACCGACGGCGCCCAGTTTGGTTTAGGTGCTGAAGTGGCTGTAAGTACGCAAAAACTTCACGCCCGTGGTCCAATGGGTCTTGAAGCACTAACGACTTATAAATGGATAGGGTTCGGCGACGATACTATTCGTGAATAATTGATATAAAGGTAATACATATAAATCTGGAAATTATAAGCTTATATGTATTACCCATCACTTTCAGAAATTAAATGCACCTGGCACATTTGAATATCAAATGAATCAAAATCTCTACTCTTCAATCCTGTACTTCCGCGTATAAAAGCCATCAGTTATTTACATGTGATCGATATTATACATCACGCTAACCTAATGATAACCCTCTTCATTTAAATAATATATTAATAAAATTTATTGATTCATTTTATATATGATTTGTTTTTTATTTTTGCATGTCGTTAATATGTAAATAATTACTGGCCATAAATGCTTGCAGCATGTTTGTCATGTTTGTCCTTTTTCATACTTACTAAAGAAATTAATTGAACGATTTGCTATCGGCACATAATAATCTTCGCCACTAATGACGTTACATGTATTAGTGGTTACCGTTTACTACTTACTGCATTGACTATTGATGGACCAACATAAGATCTAGTCCCTGAGGAGGGATGACAAATGCACTCTTGGAAAAAGAAACTCGTTGTATCACAACTTGCATTAGCCTGCACTTTGGCAATTGCTTCTCAGGCACATGCTGCAAGTAATGATATCTCAGGTACGACATATAATACTTTCGTTCACTATAATGATTCTACTTTCGCTGACGGTGTTTACTATAAGGGATATGCGGGCTGGAATAACTATGGTACTGACAGTGTTTACAATGGTGATATTTACCCAGTAATCAATAAATCTACCGTAAATGGTGTTATTTCCACGTATTACCTGGACGATGGTATTTCTACCAACACCAATAACAATAGTCTGACAATCGCAAATAGTACCATTCACGGTATGATAACTTCCGATTGTATGAACACTGATTGTGTTGACGGCCGCACTACTGGTTATGTCTACGATCGTCTGGCATTGAACATTGATAATTCAACGATTGATGACAACTACGAACACTATACCTACAACGGTACGTATAATGATGCAGCAGATTCACATGTTGTAGATGTATACAATATGGGTACAGCCATCACTCTGGATCAGGAAGTTGATCTTACCATTAAAAATAACTCACACATTGCGGGTATTACGCTGACTCAGGGTTATGAGTGGGAAGATATTGATGACAACACTGTTAGCACTGGCGTAAATAGCGATGAAGTGTTCAATAACACAATTAGTGTAACCGATTCTACCGTGACTTCAGGTTCATGGACAGATGAAGGTACATCTGGCTGGTTTGGTAATACCGGTAATGCAAGTGATTATAGCAACACTGCTACTCGTGATGATATTGCGATCTCTGCAATTGCTAGCCCGTATGTTGACAATGCCATGCAGACAACAGTTAACCTCAGCAATTCCACGCTGATGGGTGATGTTCTCTTCTCAAGTAACTTTGATGAGAACTTCTTCCCAAATGGTGCTGATTCTTATCGCGATACAGATGCCAGTGTTGATACTAACGGCTGGGATGGTACCGACCGTATGGATGTTACCCTGAATAATGGTAGCAAATGGGTCGGCGCAGCAATGTCCGTACATCAGGTTGATACTGATGGCGATGGTGTTTATGACACTTATGCATCAGGTACCGATGCAACTGAAAGATTGATCGATATCACAGCTAACAGCTTGTGGCCATCATCAACTATTGGTATCGATAATCCTGATACTGCATACAATGAAGGTCACGTTGCTGGTAACGAAGTTTATCAGAGCGGTCTGTTCAATGTTACGTTGAATGGCGGTTCAGAATGGGATACGACTAAAGCATCTCTGATTGATACGTTAAGCATCAACAGCGGTTCTCGGGTAAATGTAGTAGATTCTTCCTTGGTTTCTGACTCTATTGCTTTGACCGGCGGTTCTTCTCTGAATATCGGTGAAGATGGTCATGTTGCAACAGATTCTCTGACTATCAATAATAGTACAGTATCTCTTGCTAGTGATGTGTCTGCGGGCTGGACTACGGCTGATGCTGCTTTGTATGCAAACACAATCACTGTGACCAACAATGGTCTTTTTGATGTGAAAACTAATCAGTCTAATATTAGTTCGTTCCGTACTGATGTACTGAACGTAACTAGCACAACTGATAGTGCAGGCAACATCCATGCAGGTGCGTTCGACATTCACAGTAACCGTTATGTGCTTAATGCTGATTTGAGCAATGATCGTACCAACGATACCTCTAAGTCTAACTACGGCTACGGTATTATCGCTATGAATTCTGATGGTCACCTGACCATTATTGGTAATGGCGACGCTTATGACACAAATCAGATAGAAGCAGGTCAAAACGAAGTTGATAACGTAGGTGACGTCGTAGCTGCTGCTACTGGTAACTATAAAGTGCGTATCGACAACGCGACTGGTACCGGTTCTGTTGCTGATTATAAAGGTAATGAGCTGGTCTATGTTAACGACAATAACAGCAGTGCAACCTTCTCTGCTGCTAATAAAGCTGACTTGGGTGCCTATACCTACCAAGCTGAGCAGAAAGGTAATACTGTAGTTCTGAAGCAGGATCGTTTGACTGATTACGCTAATATGGCGTTAAGCATCCCTTCAGCTAACACTAATACCTGGAATCTGGAACAAGACGCTCTGGCGACTCGTCTGGCGAATGGTCGCCATACACCAAATGGTGATACAGGTGGTGCATGGGTTACTTATATCGGCGGTGGCTTCTCTGGCGATAACGGTACGCTGAACTACGATCAAGATGTTAATGGCATCATGGTTGGTCTGGATAAGCAGATCGACGGCAACTCTGCTAAATGGACTGTCGGTGCAGCAGCAGGCTTTGCGAAAGGTAGCATTAGCGATAACAGCGGTAATGTCGATCAAGACAGCCAATCTGCTCGTATCTACTCTTCAGCTCGTTTCCAGAACAATATTTTCCTGGATTCTACGTTGAGCTATAGCCATTACAGCAATGATCTGACTGCAACCATGAGCAATGGCGCTGCGGTGAGCGGTGATGCTTCTTCCGATGCTTGGGGCTTTGGCATGAAACTGGGTTACGACATGCAACTCAGCAAGGAAGGTTACCTGACTCCTTATGCTTCTATTTCTGGTCTGTTCCAGGATGGCGACAACTACCAGCTTAGCAATGATATGAAAGTGGGTAGTCAGTCATATGACAGCATGCGTTATGAGCTGGGTATGGATGCGGGATACACCTTCAACTATGGTGATCAAGCTCTGACTCCTTACTTCAAAGTGGCATACGTCTATGATGATTCAAACGGCAACAGTGCTAAGGTCAACGGTGATGACATCGACAATGGCGTTGAAGGTTCTGCTGTACGTTTAGGTCTGGGTAGTCAATTCAGCTTCACCAAAAACTTCGCAGCTTATGCTGACACTAACTATCTCGGTGGTGGCGATGTTGATCAGGATTGGTCAGCAAATGTTGGTGTTAAATACATCTGGTAATAATATAATGAATAATGTGGTTCAAACGATAATATGAACCATATCTAATCTGAATAAATTAGCAGTAATAAATGCCTGTCTCGAATAGAGACAGGCATTTTCTTGTGGCTCTTAAGATAAAGGAATATCGATATGTATATGAAACCATTAACCGAGCTCGAAGCTATTCGCAGCAGGTTGGTGGACGCGGGTAAGAGCTTCAATTTGCCGGCAGACAGTGAATTAAGCATGTTCAATGAAAATAACGAACAACTTATTTTATTCTTTAGTGAGGGGGCGATTGTACTACATCGAGAAATGGATGATCTATTGATGGATCTTATTTCAGCGCCAACATGTATTGGTCTGGCGAATATATTAAAGCCCTCTAAGTTTAAATACCGGGTAATTACTCAAACCGATTGTCATGGATTTACTATTCCTATAAGACATGCTTTTGAAATTATCGAAAAAAATAAACTTTGGCAGCCAGTTTGTCACTGGACAACCTTCCTTCTGCATAGTCTTGAGAACCGCGATGCTCGTTTCATTGGCGCAACAAAGTACTCTCAAATTCGAGCAACCTTGCTCATTATGGACTCATGGAGCCCTGAATTACGTGAGCGTACCGGTGTCATAACGTTTGTACAAAAAAGAACTAAAATATCACGCTCAGTTATTGCGGAAATTTTATCTGCTCTACGCAAAGGTAATTATATTGAGATGGATAAAGGCAAGCTTAAAAAAGTCAATCGCTTACCGACTAGCTATTAAAAAAAGCAGGTCGGTGAACCGACCTGCTTTACTACCTAAGAGGCAGGGCTAGTCAGTGGGGCAAACCCACTGAGTTCTGAAACTAAATCATTCACACCGTTACTCATATTCACGAAGCGAGTTAATGGCGAGCGAGTAACAACGACAAACACGCCGACATTACTTTCCGGGACCATTGCCATGTAAGTGATAAAGCCGCCACCACCACCGGTTTTCTGCACAATGCCTGGTCTGCCATTTTTAGGTGCCATATATACCCAGCCAAGCCCTAAAGCATCTGCTTTTCCTGGGACATCCATACCGATCACTTTAGTCAGCTGGGTACGTTGATATATCAGCGTCTGCATTCTGTCTGCTTGGGTATTACGGCGATGGAAATCAGAGCTCAGGAATTGCTGCATCCAGCGCATCATGTCATCAGGCGTTGAGTAAACACCGCCACTTCCAATTGCCGCGAGAGTGTTATCGCATGGACTCGCCCCTTTTTCAGCGACCATCAGGCGTTTGCACTGGTCAGGTGAAGGAGTGAACGTGGTGTCTTTCATCCCCAGTGGACGTGTGATTTGTTCTTCGAACAGAGCGGGATAAGGTTTTCCTGCTGCTCGAGACAACGCATCAGCCAGCAAGTCAAAAGCAAGGTTTGAATAAGCAGCGATGGTGCCTGGAGAGCTCTTTAAACTTGCAGTGGCAAGCCAGTTCCAGCGCTGATCGCGTGTCGGCCAGGTAAACACAGTTCGATGAGCCGCACCGCCGGGTTGTTCACGGGGTAAGGCACTTGTATGCGTAGCCAGATTAACAAGAGTGATGGGGTTACCATTGTATGTCGGGACTCTGGCTCCTGGCGGGGCATATTTGCTTAATGGATCATTAAGCTGAACTTTTCCCTGATCCAACATTTTTACCAACATCTCACTGGTCATCAGCTTGGTCAACGACGCAATGCGGATAACAGAGTCAAGCTGTGGGCGGACGTTATTTCCGGGTCGTGTTTCACCAAAGCTTCTGAAAACGCGCTGATTACCATCAATCACTACCATCGCCATACCGGTAGCTCCGCTGCCGTAATAGATATGGTTGGCATAACGGTCTGCAATCTCGGAAGCAAAAACAGGATCGGGAGATGTTTGTGCAAAGCTCAAAATTGGCAGCGCAGCAATAACGAGCGCCGCAAGGCGCGGGAGAAGAATTTTCAACGCAGGTAACCCGTAAACGAAGAGAAGCGATATTGATCGTATTTATACTACTCTATGGCGCTGCGCAAACGCGGAAAATGAGGAATGTGATAAGAAAAAGCGTAACGCGCTATTTCAACGAGTTTTTCGCTCAGTAATGCACCACTGCTTGTCGCCGTGGTGCACATGATATTAGTTAGTTTTTTGTACGTCTTTCTGCATTACGTCGTCAGTTGTGCCGCCTTTTTTAAGCATTTTATCGTCACCTTTGTGCTCAGAACGCATTTCGTGCCCTGATTCGCAGCCTTTTTTGTTTTCGTTTCCAGCCGCACGGCAGTCATCAATAATATGACCTGGATTATTGAGTTGTTCTTTCTCAGCCTGCATACGTGAGGTACTGGTAGCTGGGTTTTCGGCAAATGCTCCCGCGGATGCAAACAAAAGAGTGCTTGAAAGTAAGGCTAATGTTAGTTTTTTCATAGGGCCAGCTTCCTGAAGTATGTAGGGAAATCCCAATAAGTATTGGCACAAATATCGGTTTGCGACAGGTGAAAAGATTAAAATTTATTCATCAGAAATGGCTGAGTGATTGGTTGCGTTTTACCATAGAAAGACCAAAACCAGACTTTTATTGCCTGTTTTTTGAGCTGAAATGTGCGTGTAACGCCTGGTGTTGATGCAATTGTAGGAAATACGCAAAAAAACTGACAACTCCTATACATAGCTTGATCAGAAAATGAGTATCATCAGCGGAATATTGATTATTGTGCTGCAACTATTACTACCAGATGGCGTCTTAGTGATGGCACCTCGCTGTACCGCTAATGATTTAACTCCTTATGCGATACACACCAATTACGCATAAAGAAGCAGAAAATGTCTAGCAAACCGTTTTTCCGAAAAGATCTCCTTCACCCCCGCTATTGGCTGACCTGGTTTGGTCTGGCTATTTTGTGGCTTTGGGTGCAACTGCCATATCCCGTATTACTGAAAATGGGTGACATAATTGGTCGGGCTTCAATGCGTTTTCTTAAACGCCGGGTTTCTATTGCTCGCCAGAATCTCAAACTTTGCTTCCCGCATTATAGCGACGTGCAAATTGAAGAACTCGTTAAGCAGAATTTCTCCTCGTTGGGGATGGGGTTGATTGAAACAGGAATGGCCTGGTTTTGGTCTGATGCACGGGTTCGGAAATGGTTTGATGTTAGCGGCCTTGAACACATCACCGCAGCTTGTGATAAAGGGAAAGGCGTTCTGGCCATTGGCGTGCATTTCATGTCGCTGGAATTAGGTGGCCGCGTCATGGGCCTTTGCCGACCAATGATGGCGATGTATCGCCCACATAACAATAAAGCGATGGAGTTTGTGCAAACTCGCGGTCGCTCCCGTTCCAATAAAGCCATGATCGACAGACGCAACTTGAAAGGCATGGTGAAGGCGCTTAAGTCCGGCGAAGCGGTGTGGTTTGCACCTGACCAGGATTACGGCCCAAAAGGCAGTTCATTTGCACCCTTCTTCGCTGTACCGCAGGCAGCAACCACCAACGGGACTTACACTATTGCCCGTCTGGCGAAGCCCGTGCTTCTTACAATTGTTCTGTACCGTAAATCTGATGGTTCAGGTTATCAGTTGGTTATTGGGCCAGAGATGGATGACTACCCGCTCGATGATGAACAAGCCGCAGCGGCGTATATGAACCGTAAGATTGAGCATGAAATTATGCGTGCGCCAGAACAGTACCTTTGGTTGCATCGTCGCTTTAAAACCCGGCCTGACGGTCAGCCCAAACTTTACACGGTTTAAAGTAAAACCAGGCTTATGCTACGCTCATGACTTCCTTGTTCATTGAGAGCTTAATGATGCCTGCCCAACGTGTACTGATGGTTATCGATATGCAAAATGGGGTATTTGATGCCCCACGTTTTAACCGCGAAACCTGCACGACTCGTATTAACCAACTGAGCGATGCCGCAGAAAAAGTTATTTTCATCCAGCATACAGAACCTGGTCTTGAGCAGGGGAGCGCGGCGTTTGATTTGTTACCTGAGCTAATACAGCCAGCTGATGCGCTGTATGTAACCAAAACAGCCTGTGACGCTTTTTATCGCACGGAACTTGATGAACTGCTTCAACGCCACAAAATAAACGAATTTGTGGTGTGTGGTTGTGCCACTGATTATTGCGTGGACGCTACTATTAAAAACGGTGCCAGTCGCGGATATGCCATGACTGTTGCCCTTGATGCCCATACCACAGCAAATCGTCCGGCGGCTCTTGCTGAAGTGTTGATCGAGCATTACAACGATGTCTGGCGTAACTTTACGATTCCTGGAAATACCCTGCGGGTAAAATCTACCGCAGAAATCCTCGAACAGTGGTAGAGCTGCACTAACCCTTACATCTCTTGATACAACATTCAGTAAGCCTTATTTTTCCGGGAAAGTTATAACAATAAGAGTGTGTTTTCAGGAGTGTTGTAATGTTTAAATCGTTTTTCCCACGCCCGACAGCTTTTTTCCTATCGGCTTTTATCTGGGCAATGATCGCCGTTATTTTCTGGCAGGCTGGTGGAGGCAACTGGCTTGAGCATATCACTGGCGCAAGTGGCGAAGTGCCAATCAGTGCTGCTCGTTTCTGGTCGATGGGCTATCTGGTGTTTTACGCCTATTACGCTCTTTGCGTGGGTATGTTTGCACTATTCTGGTTTATCTACAGCCCGCATCGTTGGCAGTATTGGTCTATTCTTGGCTCCTCGCTGATTATTTTCGTGACCTGGTTCCTGGTGGAAGTAGGGGTGGCGGTGAATGCGTGGTATGCCCCATTCTACGATTTAATCCAGACTGCGCTCAGTTCTCCCCATAAAGTGACTATTGAGCAGTTCTATCATGAAGTTGGCGTATTTCTCGGTATTGCACTGATTGCGGTGATTGTTGGCGTGATGAATAACTTTTTCGTCAGCCACTATGTCTTCCGCTGGCGTACCGCAATGAACGAATACTACATGGATAACTGGCAGATGCTGCGCCATATCGAAGGTGCCGCACAGCGTGTGCAGGAAGATACCATGCGCTTTGCCTCCACTCTCGAAGATATGGGTGTCAGCTTTATTAACGCGATTATGACCTTAATTGCCTTCCTGCCAGTGTTAGTCACTCTGTCAGCTCACGTTCCAGATTTACCGATCGTTGGGCATATTCCTTACGGTCTGGTGATTGCTGCCATTATCTGGTCACTTCTGGGAACAGGGTTGCTGGCTGTGGTAGGGATTAAACTGCCAGGGCTTGAGTTCAAAAATCAGCGTGTTGAAGCGGCGTATCGTAAAGAGCTGGTCTATGGCGAGGATGACCCAAGTCGTGCTTCTCCACCAACAGTAAAAGAGCTGTTTGATGGCGTGCGCAGAAACTATTTCCGACTCTATTTCCACTACATGTACTTCAACATTGCCCGTATTCTCTACTTGCAGGTTGATAATGTGTTCGGCTTGTTTCTGCTCTTCCCATCGATTGTGGCGGGGACTATTACGCTTGGCCTGATGACGCAAATCACCAACGTGTTTGGTCAGGTTCGTGGTTCATTCCAGTATTTGATTAGCTCGTGGACCACGCTAGTTGAGCTGATGTCTATCTATAAACGTCTGCGCAGCTTTGAGCGCACGTTGCAGGATATTCCGGTAGAAGCGGCAGGTGAGTCGGTCTAAAAAGAGAAATCTGGCGGGTATTCCCGCCAGATTGATTTAATGCCCTGCAGATGGCGCGCTTGGTGCGCCCGAACGTACAAACGGTGGCCGTGCGAACCAGATAACTACAATCAGCGCCATAAACCCCCAACCTAAAATCCAGAAGTAGTCGATGGTCGACATCATGTAGGCTTGCTGCTCAATGGTCTTATCTACAAACGCCAGATGCTGCTGCGTCGCGCCACCCATTTTATCCAGATAATCAACCGCTGAAGGGTTATAAATCGACACGCTCTCGGTCAGATTGGCGTGGTGGAACACTTCACGACGTGACCAAATCCACGTCGTGAGTGATGACGCAAAAGAACCACCCAGCACGCGGAAGAAGGTAGCCAGACCGGAACCTTCTGCCACTTGTGCGCCATTCAGGTTCGACAGCACAATCGTGGTAATAGGCATAAAGAAGAAGGCTACGCCAATCCCCATAAACAGCTGCACTTCTGCGATGGTGCGGAAATCGACATCGGTATTGAACTGCGCACGGATAAGACACGAAGCCCCCATGGTCAGGAACGATAGTGAGGCCAGAATACGCAAGTCGAACTTGCTGGCGTAGCGCCCGATAATCGGTGTCATCATTAACGGCAACACCCCCATTGGCGCGGCAGCAAGACCCGCCCAGATAGCCGTATAGCCCATCTGCGTTTGCAGCCACTGGGGCAAAATGATGTTGATGGCGAAGAACGCGGCGTAGCCCAGCGTCAGAGAAATCGTACCGATGGCAAAGTTGCGGTCCTTGAACAGACGCAGGTTAACAATCGGATGACGCTCACCCAATTCCCAAATAACAAACGACACCAACGAGATAGCTGAGATCGTTGACATGATAATAATGTGCGACGAGGCGAACCAGTCGAGATCGTTTCCCTTATCCAGAACTACCTGCAATAGCCCAACACCGAGGACGAGCAGAGCGATACCGATATAGTCGATGGGCGAATGAGTCGTGGTTTCTTCACGGCTACGCAGTTGCGTCCAGACGACTATCGAAGCAAATATCCCGATCGGTACGTTGATATAGAAGATCCACGGCCACGAGTAGTTATCCGTTATCCAGCCACCGGTAATCGGCCCCACGATTGGCGCAACGACCGTCACCATCGACAGCAGCGCCAGCGCCATGCTGCGTTTGCTCGAAGGGAAGATAACCAGAAGTAATGTCTGGCACATCGGGAACATGGGTCCGGCGAAAAAACCTTGCAGCGCGCGGAAGAAAATCAGTTCGGTCATGCTGTGGGCAAAGCCGCACAGGAACGAGGTGAGGGTGAACATCACCACTGAGCCAATAAATAGCTTAAGTTGGCCGAAACGCCGTGTGAACCAGCCAGTCAGCGGCAAGGCAATGGCGTTACACACCGCAAACGAAGTGATAACCCATGTGCCCTGATCGGCACTTACACCAAGGTTCCCTGCAATGGTCGGCAGCGCCACGTTTGCAATGGTGGAGTCCAGCACTTGCATAAAGGTCGCCAGCGATAGCGCGAGCACCGCCAGCCACATGTTGGGAGGCGTAAATGCGGCTTTATCTTGCATAACGTCTCTCTTAATGGGCGCTTGAAGCTACCGCATTGCTGTTGTCATGAAGGATTTTTGCCACAAGTTTATCTGCCGCTTCCAGCGAGTCTTTATAAACATCGGTGGTAAAGCGAGGCGTGCTAACGGTTTGTTGTGGCAGTAGATGGCCATCTTCATTGTTGCGAATATCTACACGGGCATTCATCGATAAGCCAACACGCAACGGGTGCTTCTGCATATCGTGCGGGTCAAGCGTGATGCGCACAGGTAAACGCTGAACGATTTTGATCCAGTTACCGCTGGCGTTCTGGGCTGGCAACAAAGAGAACGCGCTGCCGGTGCCGATTCCCAGACTTTCAATGGTTCCGTGGTACTCAACATCATCGCCGTAGAGATCGGCGCTAAGCGTTACTTTTTGCCCAAGGCGCATGGTGCTCATTTGGCTTTCTTTGAAGTTGGCATCAACCCAAACCTCATTCAGTGGCACGATGGCAAGTAATGTTGTACCGGAGGTCACTCTCATTCCTAACTGCACCGCGCGTTTCGCAACATAGCCACTGACAGGGACAACAATGGTAGTACGCGCATTATCAAGGTAACGCTGGCGCAGTGTCGCCACTGCGGTTTTGATTTCAGGGTGGCTATCAATCACCGTGTCATCAACCATCGCAAGGTTGGTGCGTAACGCTTGTTGTGCGGCAGCCAAATCACTTTGTGCACTAGATACTGCATCGCGATAATGCGAGAGATCTTCAGCCGCGATTGCACCGGTTGAGAAAATTTTCTGGCGGCGCGCATAGTCGTTTTGTGCAGTTTGCAGAGCAACCTGTTTTGCTGCGACCTGAGCGCGGTAATTATCAGCCGTGCTGTACAAACCGCGAACCTGTCGCACGGTATTGGCAAGGTTTGCTTCTGCTTGCTGAAGTGCAATTTTGGTATCGCTTGGGTCAAGCAACACGAGCGGCTGGCCTTTCTCGACAAAGTCTCCTTCGTCAGCAGTGACTTGAGTCACTGTGCCACCAATCTGTGGCGTTAACGCCACCTGGTTGCCGTTTACATAGGCGTCATCGGTAGACTCGTAATAACGAGCATATAAGAAATACCATGCCAGACAGCCCGCGGCTGCCAGCACGAGAATCAGGATAAGAATAATAAAGTTACGTTTGCGTTTACTGGAGCGCTGAACGTGCACTTCTGGGGTGGTTTCCATCTTTTGGCCTTTATACGGTGTTAGCAATGTGGCGCAGTAATTTCATCCGGCAGCATTTTGGTAATGAGTTTAACCAGCTGTTGGGATTCTTCCTGCGTCAGGCGTGCGGTGAGGTCACTGATAATTGAGGTTAGCGCTTCGTTTTGAAAATGGTCGCAAATAATCAGGCCTTTGTCGGTCAGAGCCAGAATCACCTGGCGCTTATCTTGTGGATTTGGGGAGCGAACGATCAGTTCGCGTTTGACCATACGATCAACCATGCGGCTCATTGCGCCAGCATCCATCACCAGAGTTTTGCTGATTTCGACCGGGCTTGTGACACCTTTATAAATATTAATCAGCACCTTAAATTGTGCGGCGGTAATATCCATACCAGAGAAATACTGGCTGATAAGCTGGTCTTTAAACTGGTTCGCAAGGTGGATAAGCAAACCGAGATGAAATTTGTTATCGATAATACCCGGATTGTTTTTCATGATACTTGCCTGGTCAGTAATTACATGTGAAATTACTGACCAGGCAGTCAAGTGTCAAGTTTGTGTCAAGAAGATCGCACTTTATGTCAGCGAGCCGATGGCCCTCAGTATTTATCAGTCAATCTCTGATAAACGGCAGATGGCAGAACTGCTATTGTTTCATCCTGCCTTAGAAAACAATTACAACGGAACGTTATGACCATAATCACTTTAAGCAGACAGCATGGGCTATTTGCCCTCGGCCTTGGTGCTATTTTTGTCCTGGCGGGGTGTACCACTAAAAGCACACCCTCTGTTTCGGAAACCCAAAAACCTGTTGATGTTGAAAGTGTAGTGAAGCAAAAAATCCCTGCCAGCATGAAAGACCGCAACAGTTGGGCGAAAGATTTAGCGGTCACGTTCAAGAGCCAGAATATTGCACCTAGCGAAGAGAATATTTGCTCGGTACTGGCAGTGGCACAGCAGGAATCCAATTTGGTTGCTGACCCGGTGGTTCCAAATCTGAGCAAAATTGCCTGGAAGGAGATCGACCGTCGCGCTGAGAAAATGCATATCCCGGTTTTTCTGGTCCACACCGCGTTATTAATTAAATCGCCAAATGGGAAGAGCTACAGCGAGCGCCTGGATAATGTGAAAACAGAAGGACAACTGAGCGCGATCTTTGATGATTTTATCGACATGGTGCCAATGGGGCAGAAACTTTTCGGCAATCTGAACCCGGTACACACTGGTGGGCCAATGCAAGTCAGCATTGCTTTTGCTGAGCAGCACACTTCAGGTTACCCGTGGAAGATGGAGGGCACAGTGCGCCAGGAAGTGTTCACTCGGCGTGGTGGATTATGGTTCGGTACCTATCATTTGCTGAATTACCCGGCAAATTATACTCAGCCGCTATATCGTTTTGCCGACTTCAATGCGGGATGGTATGCCAGTCGTAATGCTGCATTCCAGAGTGCGGTCAGTAAGGCTACCGGTGTAAAACTAGCGCTGGATGGCGATTTAATTCTCTACAACACAGATAAAGCAGGCAGCACTGAGTTGGCAGTAAGGAAACTGGCAGGCAAACTCGATATGAGTGAAAGCCAGATTCATCGTGCGCTGGAGAAAGGTGACAGTATAGATTTTGAGAAAACGGACTTATACCAGCAGGTTTATGCGATAGCAGAGAAAAAAACGGGCAAGAAATTGCCGCGTGAAATGTTGCCGGGTATTACGCTTGAGAGTCCGAAAATTACTCGTAATTTGACGACAGCATGGTTTGCAAAGCGGGTTGATGAGCGGCGTGCGGCGTGTATGAAATTGTAAGTCAGACTGGTAGGGTGGCTAAGCGGGTGATGCTTTGCTTACCCGCCCTACGAACGAAGTTTTCGACTCGGCATTGGATAAGACACCTTTAAAAATGGTGGCGTTGGTAGAATTTTAGCACAAGGCTAATCAAACCGATTACCGCACATCCCGCGAGGAATGGCACCAGACCAAATACAGTGCTTACTGCGAATCCCATTTCAATGTGCGGACGCGACGCATCATTACCCTGCGCGAGATGTTCAAGCACTCCAGGAGAGTGAACTATCAAACCCAGTATCTGCGTACCGACCCAAAAGCAGAACAAAATGAACACAGCGTAAGCCAGATTACTCTGGGTAGATCCCTCTGCTTTCGTTGTTGAAATCGTGGTTATTACAGGAACAACCTGTTTCGACAAACTCATATCAGCCATCACGACCTCCCATGCAACAGTAAAACGATTCAGGCTGGGGCCTGCTACTTCAATTGCGTTGAGTTTGGCAGGTCATATGGGTTGTCAATATCAGATTGTTGGTAATTTAACGGGCGGAATGCTCCTGGTTTGTGAATATATGTTTGAGATCACATATTTGTAACTTAGGTGAAATTTGCGTAACAATATTCTGTTTAGCCCGTATTAACGTGCGGTTTATCGCCACGCCCTGTGCCACAATAAGTCCTCTTTTTGCCCTGACGGATTGCACCATGTCTGCGAAAACACTCTCTTTAAAAATGCGCCGTGACTGGCACTATTACGCTGTAGCGATTGGTTTGATCTTTATTTTGAATGGTGTGATTGGCTTGCTGGGGTTTAAAACCGAAGGCTGGCAAAATTATGCTGTTGGGCTTGTGACCTGGGTAATTTGTTTCTGGCTGGCTGGGTTTATTATTCGCCGTCGTCCGGAACCCGAGGATACGGAGACGGCGAAAGAGTAAGGCTTAGGCAGTAATCGAACTCTTCAGAGCGCAATCTTGTAGGTGGCGCTCAAGAGCCAGTTCAATTAAACGGGTAATCAGTGTCTGATAATCTAAACCGCTTGTCTGCCACAGTTTTGGATACATGCTGATATTAGTAAAACCTGGCAGTGTGTTGATCTCATTGATAATCACTTCATTATCAGCTGTCAGGAATACGTCAACTCGCGCCATTCCGCAGCATTCCAGGGTCTGATAAGCACGTACTGCAATCTCACGGATTTTGTCGTTAATATCTTCCGGGATTGACGCAGGAACAACAACTTGCGCGCCTTTATCATCAATGTATTTGGTGTCGTAAGAGTAGAAGTCACTGCTTACCACCACTTCACCACAGGTACTCGCTTGTGGCTCATCGTTACCCAATACTGCACATTCAATCTCACGGCCTTTAATGCCGGTTTCCACCACAACTTTATGGTCAAACTCGAAGGCTAACGTGACTGCCGTTTCATATTGCGCCACGGTATTTACTTTGCTGACGCCCACGGAAGAACCCTGGTTGGCAGGTTTAATGAACAATGGCAGGCCAAGTTTTGCTTCGACTTCGGCAAAGC
Source organism: Buttiauxella sp. BIGb0552 (assembly GCF_004366275.1). Taxonomy (NCBI): domain Bacteria; kingdom Pseudomonadati; phylum Pseudomonadota; class Gammaproteobacteria; order Enterobacterales; family Enterobacteriaceae; genus Buttiauxella; species Buttiauxella sp. BIGb0552. The sequence goes on along the minus strand of NZ_SODY01000002.1, from coordinate 860,032 downwards.
TGGTTTTGTTTCGGTTTGAACGGGTGAGGGTAATAAATGGAGCAACATTCAGACCAGCGTCACGTAATAGACGCTTAGTGACATCTTTGTCCATGCTTACGGCTGAACCCAGCACACCGGAGCCAACGAATGGTAGGTTAGCCATGCGAAGCATACCTTGCAAAGAGCCATCTTCGCCCAACGTGCCGTGAACAATCGGGAAAATGACATCTACAGGCGCTAAAAACGCAGCGGAGGAGGATTCAATCAGTTGGTTTTCTGTTTGACCAGGCACCACGGCAACATTTGTCCCTGAGCGATTCAGAGCGATTAATGCCGGGTTTTCTGCATTTAACAGATAGTTGGACGCATCATTGATATGCCACTGGCCTTGTTTATCAATGCCCAGTAACACGACTTCAAACTTTGATTTATCAATGGCGTCGACAATATTTTTCGCCGACTGTAATGATACTTCGTGCTCAGCTGACTTGCCCCCAAACACGATACCAACCCGCAGTTTTGCCATGCCCAAATCCATCCTTAAACAGTACAAAGGCGGACAACATACCACGCTCATAACGAGGATTCATGTGCTTCCTGCCGCTTAAAACCGACCGGCTTCTATAATGATTATTCCGTAAACAAAATCAGGTGAAAGGATGGTGAACGGAGTGAAAATTGTGATTGTCATAGCCATGATGGCCGCAGTGGGGTTCTGGCTCTATCAGCGCCTGCCTGCGCAGTACAATCCCTTTACGCCACTATCTATTGATGATCCACCAACGCAGGTTACACGCTACAAATTGCGCCAGATGGTAAACAATCCGCAAGCTTGCCTTGCGTTGTTGCAGCAGGCACAGGCGCGTGGACAGATAAATTTCCGCAATTCTGCGGATACCCAAGGTAATTGCCCACTAACTGGCGCAGTTAGGGTGGTGGATTTTGGCAGCGTAGGGCTTAGCAGCAGCTTTCTGGCAAGTTGCTCGCTTGCGCTAAGCAGCACGATGTTTATTCATCAACGCGCCGTTCCGTTGGCACAAACTGAAATGGGCAGCAAGCTTACGCGCATTAACCATCTGGGGAGTTTTGCCTGTCGAAATATCTACAATCGTGAAGGGGCTCGACGCAGTGAGCATGCTACAGCAGATGCGCTGGATATCAGCGGTTTTAGCTTTGCCAATCAGCAACAAATTAGTGTCCTGAAAGACTGGAGAGGTAAAGGGAAGGGGCGTGAATATCTACATGTGGTATTCGAAAACAGTTGTTCATTTTTTGGCAATGCGTTGGGGCCCGAATATAACGCTGCTCATACCAATCATTTTCATATGGGAATGCGAGGCTACGGGCTTTGTCGATAAAATTAATTTGTATGATAAACTTCACACTATTCAGCTGATCTTTTTATCCCACTAATAAAGCGTGCACGGTATGGAATCCTGGAAGGTCAACATTATCTCGGTGTGGTTCGGTTGTTTTTTTACCGGGCTTGCCATTAGCCAAATACTGCCGTTTTTACCGCTTTATGTAGAACAACTTGGTGTGACTTCTCACGAAGCGTTATCTATGTGGTCGGGTCTGACCTTTAGTGTGACGTTTCTGGTGTCCGCCATTGTGTCTCCGATGTGGGGAAGCCTTGCTGACCGCAAAGGCCGAAAATTAATGCTGCTGCGTGCTTCTCTGGGTATGGCGGTCGCTATTTTGCTACAGGCATTTGCCACTAATGTTTGGCAACTCTTTATTTTGCGCGCAGTGATGGGGTTAACTTCTGGGTATATTCCAAATGCGATGGCGCTGGTGGCTTCCCAGGTTCCAAGAGAACGCAGTGGCTGGGCATTAAGTACACTTTCCACTGCACAAATCAGTGGTGTTATTGTTGGTCCACTTTTGGGTGGATATATGGCTGATACCCTTGGGTTGCGGATGGTCTTCTACGTCACAGCTGCATTGTTGATGGTAAGTTTTTTAGTGACGTTATTTCTGATAAAAGAAGGCGCTCGTCCCAATATTAGCAAGGCCGATCGGCTATCGGGTAAAGCCGTGTTTGCGTCATTACCTTATCCTAAATTAATGATAAGTCTGTTCGTCACCACGATGGTCATTCAACTTTGTAATGGTTCCGTCGGGCCAATACTTGCCCTTTTCATCAAGCATCTTTCCCCTGAAAGCAATAATATTGCATTCATTAGTGGTTTTATTGCTGCAGTTCCTGGGATATCAGCTCTTATTTCCGCCCCCAGATTAGGCAAGCTGGGAGACAGAATCGGCACCGCCAGAGTATTAATGGCGACGCTAATCTTTGCAGTGATATTATTTTTTGCTATGTCGTGGGTAACATCACCGCTGCAATTGGCTGTATTGCGCTTTTTACTTGGCTTTGCAGATGGCGCGATGTTACCCGCGGTTCAAACTTTGCTGGTTAAGTATTCCAGTGACCAAGTTACAGGAAGGATTTTTGGGTATAATCAGTCCTTTATGTATCTTGGGAACGTTGTTGGGCCGCTTATGGGGGCCGGCGTTTCCGCGATGGCGGGTTACCGTTGGGTATTTCTTGCTACCGCGTTGGTTGTATTGCTGAATGTCTGGCAGTTGGCGGTAATGTTGCGGCGTAAAAACCAACAAGATGCCCAGAGAAAACAGCTTGGGTCATAATATATTCCATTTATCCGGAAGCTATTTTTATTGCCTGCTCAAAAAATAGGCAGTCATGAGATTGCTATAGTAGTTGTCATCCATTTAAGTGTCGGAATAGTTGCCTGATGATATTTTTTGGGCTCCGGCACATATTTAACAAGTCATATAAAAATAGTCACTGCACCCTCTAGGAAATCTGAAATCATAATGCTAACGTCATGCTTCAAATCCCTGGCGGTTAGAACTATGAAAAACCTTATTTCTGAGTTACTGGCTAAACTCGCTGAAAAAGAAGAAGAGTCAAAAGAGTTTGTTGCACAGATAGAAGCCCTGGAAATAGTGATTTTCGCCATGCTCGAAAGAATGGAGGGCAGCGAACGACGAGCAATAATCACAAATATTGAAGATGCTTTAAATGAAACTCAACCTGATGATTCAGTGACTACTGATGATACCAGTTTGCTTAAACAATATTTATCGCGATTATTGACTCCTCCAACTATTTGATTTGATCTATTCTTGATTTCTCTTGTGGGAGTTTCACATTATTTATTTTCTTATTATTAATTAGAATAACTAAAGTCAATCAGCATCCAGCTATCTTACCTCACCTGGTACATTTTAATCCCCCCCCTGAAACCTGGTGCCAATGCGGTGCTTTATCGCTCCGCTTGAACAATACATGGCCTGCTGGTTCGCCATTTTCCCAACTACAGACCAAAATTAATTCACCACAATAAAAAGGATGGTGCTATGAAAACTGTATTGATAATGGTGTTACTGGCGGGTGTTATGGGGTCGGCTGCGGCGGCAGATAAAGCGATGACGCCGCAGCAGCAACGTATGACGTCGTGTAACCAACAAGCGACCTCTCAAACTCTAAAAGGGGACGCCCGTAAAACGTATATGAGCAATTGCCTGAAAAATAGTCAGTCAGCGCCAGCAGATAAAAGTCTGACGCCGCAGCAGCAGAAAATGAAAGACTGTAATGCTGAAGCAGGCAAAAAAACATTATCCGGCGATACACGAAAAACATTTATGAGTAATTGCCTGAAAAAACAATCCTGATAGCCTAAATGGGTGAGTCGGTTAGCTGACTCACTCATAAAATCATACTTTCCCCCCGGATTAAACTTTCTATAATTACGGCAAATATTTCAGAATGTTCCTAATTATCATGAAAGATGAATACAGTTCTGGAAGATGGCTTCCTGGGGGATTTATGGATAGCTCAACGTACCTTGATGACGACCGGCATCGCTCCGCGCGACGATTTGCCCGACGACTTTATATCCCTCGAATCATAGGATTAGCGACCGGTTTTTTCTGTGTTTCCTCGGTGCTCGTTATGCAACCAGTGTCGGGGTGGTGGTGGTTGCTACTGGTCGCCTATAGTTTTATCTGGCCCCACTTCGCATGGCAAACTGCAGATCGTGCATCCGATCCCGCCCGAGCTGAAATCCGTAACTTAATGGTCGATTCTTTGATGGGTGGCGTGTGGATTGCGGTGATGGGGTTGAATGCTTTGCCATCAGCGCTAATTCTCGCAATATTGTGTATGAACAACGTCGGTTGTGGCGGATTGAAATTGTTCCTCGGTGGCTTGGGGGTAATTGTACTGAGTTGCTTGCTGACGTTGGGTTTGTCTCAGATACCGCTCAATCTGCAAACCATGCCATCACAAGTATGGATTTGCCTGCCACTCCTGCTGATTTACCCGACTTACTTTGGCCTGGTTAGTTACCGAACTGCTCTCAAACTCTCCGAACATAAACGGCGTTTAATGCACATGAGCACTCGTGATGGCATGACGGGTGTATATAACCGCCGCCACTGGGAGCACCTGCTACATGGTGAGTATGATAACTGCCAGCGTTACCAGCGTAGTGCCACTTTGTTACTCATTGATATTGATTACTTTAAATCAATCAATGACTCATACGGGCACGATGTGGGGGATGAGGCTATTCTGGCGCTTACCGAGCATCTGCAACTGACTCTGCGTATTACCGATGTTATCGGGCGCTTTGGTGGGGACGAGTTTGGCGTAATTATGTCCGGCACGGCTCAAGAAAGCGCAATACAGGCGATGGCACGAGTACGGGAATATCTTGAAGAGTTTCGCATACCTCATGCACCGCGTATTTCGCTGCGCATAAGCGTCGGAGTGGCGGAGTTTGATAAAAGTATGGTTAATTATCGCGAATGGTTAAAAGCGGCCGATGTGGCGTTATATAAAGCCAAAAATCTGGGACGTAGCCGCACTGAGGTCGCCGATATTGCGGCTTAAAACCCTCTCCCATTACGGGAGAGGGCAGACAAATTATGATTTACCTAAGTGCTCGGATTTGGCCATACATTTCACTACGGCTTCCATCACTGCGGCTCTGAACCCTTTCTCTTCCAGAACTTTTACCGCTTCAATCGTTGTACCGCCCGGTGAACACACCATGTCTTTCAACTCACCAGGATGCTGGCCTGTTTCAAGAACCATTTTGGCCGAACCCATCACTGCCTGTGCTGCAAATTGATACGCTTGCTTGCGCGGCATTCCACCTAGCACAGCGGCATCAGCCATTGCTTCGATAAACATAAAGACATAAGCCGGTGCTGAACCACTGACACCAACGACTGGGTGGATCATGTTTTCAGAGACGACTTCGGCAAGCCCGAAGCTGCGGAAAATATTCACCGCATCGGCAATATCTTCTGAAGTAACCAGAGCGTTTGGCGTAATTGAGGTCATGCCTGCATTCACTAATGCTGGCGTGTTAGGCATAGCGCGGATAATTTTGCGGTCATGGCCTAATGCTTTAGCCAACGAATCCAGCGTAACGCCTGCAGCAATTGAAATCACCACGCTATCTTTATTCAGGCTGGAATTAACTTCACCCAGAACTTTTAGCATCACATTTGGCTTAACTGCGCCGAAGACTATATCGGCGATCTGCGCCACTTCCTGTGCACTTTGCGCCGCATTAATACCGTACTGGTCGCGCAAGGCTTCCACTTTATCGGGCGACGGTGTGTAGACCCAGATATTACCTGGAAGTACCTGTCCACTGGCTATCAGGCCACCCAGGATGGCTTTTCCCATGTTGCCGCAACCAATAAATCCAATTTTCTTATCCAAAGTCTCACTCCATCTTTTGAGTTGTGTGATGAGCATAGCTTACCGTGCTTTCAGGCGCTCACGCTACGTCCAGGCGAAACAGCAAGCAAAGATAAAGTTGGCGATTGACGGAAAAGCACGGCAAGATCGTCCCATTCCCACTGACAACCAGGAGTCGTCATGCAAATTTGGGTGGATGCCGATGCGTGTCCAAAAGTCATAAAAGAAGTGCTGTTTCGTGCGGCTGAGCGTGCGCAAATTGTGGTAACTCTGGTAGCCAATCAGGGGCTGAAAACCCCACCTTCACGCTATATTCGTACCCTGCAAGTCGCGACGGGTTTTGATGTGGCTGACAACGAAATTGTGCGCCGTTGTGAAAAAGGTGATTTAGTGGTCACGGCTGATATACCGCTCGCAGCGGATGTGCTGGAAAAGGGGGCGATTGCGTTAAATCCTCGCGGTGAGCTTTACACACCTGCTACCATCCGTGAGCGCCTGACGATGCGCGATTTTATGGATACATTAAGAGCCAGTGGAGTGCAAACCGGTGGGCCTGATAGTCTTAATCAGCGCGACCGCCAGATGTTTGCCAATGAACTGGAAAAATGGCTGCTTGTCGCTGGACGTTCAAAAAGCGCTTAATACCGATGTAATTCTATTCCACGTACTAGCTTGCTGGTATGATGACAACCTTTGGCGGACTTCTAAGGATTAGCCACCGATGACTCAACCCATTTATTTAGTCGGCGCGCGAGGTTGTGGCAAAACAACCGTCGGTGTTGCATTAGCGCAGGCATTGGGCTGTAACTTTGTCGATACCGACCACTACCTTTTAGAAAGCACCAATATGAGCGTTGCCGATATTGTGGCGCAAGAAGGCTGGGAAGGTTTTCGTCGCCGCGAGTCGGGCGCACTGCAAAGTGTCACGGCTCCAGGGACGGTTATCGCCACTGGTGGCGGTATGGTTCTTGCTGAAAGTAACCGGCAGTTTATGCGCGAGCATGGCGTGGTTATCTACCTGCGCGCACCGGCGCAAATTCTGGCTTCGCGTTTAGAAGCCTTCCCGGAAGAAGGCCAACGCCCAACCCTGACAGGGCGGCCGATCACCGATGAAATCGTTGAAGTTCTTGCCGCACGGGAAGCGTTATACAACCAGGCTGCACACCATGTCGTTGATGCGACTCGCCCTCCGGCTGAAATTGTCGAGGCAATACTAACGGCTCTGCGTACGGCTCGCGCCAGCTGATTCCTGGCTATACTTAACGCTCATTCATCACCAAAGGAAGAGCGATGGCGAGCAATCCTCCATATCCTCGGGAAGCGCGTGTTGTTGCAGTTGAAAAAGGTGCAACAGACCAAACAGTGACCTGGTATCAACTCCGTGCCGACCATCCACATCCTGATACGCTGATTAGTGAACACGAAACAGAAAAAGAAGCGCTGGATGCGAAGCGGCGTTATGAAGATCCGCAAAAAACGTAATACCTCGGCATGGACGCCATGATTACCCCCCTCTTTTTCGAGTTAACTCAATGACCTGGTCATTAATCACACCTTTCGTTCAATCTTGTTGTTAACAAATCATTATCGTGATGTTGTAAAGATGTCGTTGACGTTTCGTTGAATATTCCGGCAGATGCTCTGCAAATATGCTGCTACGCTTTGTGGTTAATTATTGAGCGACCTTCAGCAGAGTATCATTCACAGGAAAGATACCAGTGCAGTAGCGAAGGACTGATATGGGACAAGGGCGGAACGAAACATGAAACAAACATTGGCAATTCTCACCATCGGTGTCGTTCCGGTCAGTGAAATACTGCCGCTACTCACAGACCATATTTCTGAAGAACAAATTAAAACTTTCAGTCTGTTAGGTAATCTTTCTTATGACGAAGTGATGGAGGAATTTTCACCGTCACCCGATGAAGAACAACTTCTGACGCTGTTAACCGGTAACGTTTTGGCTTACGTGGGGAAGCAGAAAGTAGAACGAGCGTTGCAAAGTGTTATTGAGGTGCTGGATAACCAGGGTTTCGATGTCATTTTATTGATGAGCACACACCGCTTAGCCAATCTCTCGGTGCGTAAAGGTATTTTGCTGGAGCCTGAGCGAATTATCCCCCCGCTTGTGGCTTCAATAGTCGATGGGCACCAGGTCGGTATCATTCTGCCCGTTCCCGAAATGATGAAATATCAGAACAAAAAATGGGAGTTACTACCCATTGAGCCATTGTATGAACTGGCTAACCCTGTTCATGGAACTGATCAAGAGCTTATCGATGCAGGGAAGAAACTGGTAGAGAGTGGTGCAGATGTTTTGGTGCTGGACTGCCTTGGATTCCATCAAAAACATCGCGATTTGTTGCAAAAATCCTTAGATGTCCCGGTATTGTTATCGAACGTGTTGATTGCGCGTTTAGCGTCAGAATTGCTCGCTTAACGGCGGGTAATAATTTGCGTGACAGGCTCTCAAGTTCCCCTCTATATTGTTTTTTCAACTATTTTAAAAAGGGCCTGGTCATGCTTCAAAGTAATGAGTACTTTTCCGGTAAAGTGAAGTCTATTGGTTTTACAAGCAGCAGCACTGGCCGCGCGAGTGTTGGGGTTATGGTTGAAGGTGAATATACTTTCGGCACGGCTCAACCAGAAGAAATGACCGTCATCAGTGGTGCATTACACGTTTTACTACCGGGTGAAACCGAGTGGAAAACTTATGCAGCGGGCACCGTGTTCCACGTCCCAGGACACAGCGAATTCCATTTACAAGTCGCTGAACCTACGTCGTATCTTTGCCGTTATTTAGCTGATAAATAATTTACCCGTCATACTTCAAGTTGCAGGTGTGTCGCCTGCCTGCAACTCGAATTATTTAGGGTAAAACATTATCTTCTGAAAAATGTTAGCGTTGAGCTTCGCCGCCCAGTGCTTCCACCAGGTTCTTAATCAACGCCGCCAGTTCACCCGTCATCAGAATAAAATCTGCATCAAAACGAGCACCGAAATCTTCACGGTCAATATCCTCATTTTGGTCACGCAGGGTATCGGCAAACTTCAGGCGCTTAATCGAACCGTCGTCAGCAATCAAAAACTGAATACGTTCTTGCCAGTCGAGAGCCAGTTTGGTTACCACTTTGTCGGCTTCGATATGGGCGGCAATCTCATCACAAACCAAATCCTGCTGCTTGCAGCGAATTACACCACCGCCTTCGAGAATAGCTTTAAGCTCGGCTTCATCCATCAGCGCAAAGCCCGGAGGCACGTCGCCAGAACGTACCCACTCAGTCAGCGTCAGTTCAATAGGGGTTTCCAGCGCCAGTGGCACAACAGGCAGCGAACCGAGGCTTTTACGCAGCAGTGCCAGCGTATCTTCAGCTTTTTTTGCACTGGCACAATCGACCATAATCAAACCGTTGACGGTATCGATCCACATCATGGTTTGGTTGAAACGGCTGAAAGCACGTGGCAGTAAAGAGTGCAGCACTTCATCTTTCAGAGAATCTTTCTCGGTCTTTTTCAGCTTACGAGCTTGTTCGGCTTCAAGACGGCTGATCTTCGCTTCCAGTTCTTGTTTAATCACCGGAGCCGGGAGAATTTTTTCTTCTTTACGGGCGCAAATCACAATCTGCCCGTTGGCTACATGGGTTAATGCATCGCTGTGCGAACCCATTGGCGACACCCAGCCGGTCTTCGCCATATCCTGGCTACCGCATGGGGTGAAAGTAAACGCGGCCAACTGTTTTTCCATCTCATCCGCTGAAAGCGTGATGTCACGGCTTAAACGGTAAACCATTAAATTTTTGAACCACAGCATGATTATTTCCCGGACTGTCAGTTAAACGCAGCGGGCATGATAGCGAATCAGCCGCTGTGTTTCATTGCCTTTACAGGGCCACACTTCTATTCTGTTGATAACACTAATTAAATGAGGGCATCGCTGTGCGCATTGGTATCGACTTAGGTGGAACAAAAACAGAAGTGATCGCACTGGCGGATGATGGTAAACAACTTTTCCGTCATCGCCTGCCAACACCGAAAAATGATTATCAGCAAACCATTGGCACCATTGCTGAATTGGTTCGCCTGGCTGAAGAGGCCACTGGTGAGAAGGGAACGGTCGGCATTGGTATTCCTGGCTCGATCTCGCCCTATACCCGAGTGGTAAAAAATGCCAACTCAACATGGCTCAATGGCCAACCTTTCGATAAAGACTTATGCGATGCGCTAAGCCGTGAAGTGCGTTTGGCAAACGATGCCAACTGCCTGGCGGTTTCCGAAGCCATAGATGGTGCAGCGGCAGGGGCAGCGATTGTCTTTGCGGTGATCATCGGAACCGGCTGTGGCTCAGGTATCGCCATTAATGGCCGCAGTTTGATTGGTGGCAACGGTACTGCGGGCGAGTGGGGGCACAACCCATTGCCCTGGATGGACGAAGACGAGCTGCGTTTTCGCGAGGAAGTGCCTTGCTACTGTGGCAAACACGGGTGCATCGAAACCTTTATTTCCGGTACCGGCTTTGGCACCGATTACCATCGCCTGAGCGGGAAAAAGCTCAAAGGCAATGAGATCATGCATTTAGTCGATCAACAAGATCCTGTCGCTGAACTGGCGATCGCGCGTTATGAAATGCGTATCGCAAAATCACTGGCGCACATCGTCAATATTCTTGATCCCGATGTGATTGTATTGGGCGGTGGGATGAGCAATAACGAACGCTTGTACAAAACGGTGCCGCAGCTAGTGAAACCGTGGGTATTTGGTGGCGAGTGCGAAACCCCAATTCGTAAAGCGGTGCACGGTGATTCCAGCGGTGTACGTGGTGCTGCATGGTTGTGGCCATTAGAGAAATAAAAGCGGGCCTATGACGCTGCGCTCGTAGATAGGGTAAGCGCAGCGTCATCCGCAAAAATCAACCGACAGCAAACTCCTTCGCCAGGCGACTCACGCCTAACCCGTTAATCTTCTTCACCTTAATCTGTACTGGAATGCGCTCTTTCATAGCTTCGACGTGGCTGATGACGCCAATGGTTTTTCCACTGGCATTAAGCGTATCCAGCGCATCTAGCGCGGTATCCAATGTTTCGGCGTCCAGCGTGCCAAAGCCTTCATCCAGGAATAGCGAGTCGATACGCGTTTTATGGCTCACCAGATCGGAGAGCGCCAGTGCCAGCGCAAGGCTGACCAGGAAACTCTCGCCACCAGAAAGTGTACGCGTGTCACGCACCGCATCAGCCTGCCAGGTATCCACCACTTGTAATTCCAGCGCTTCGCTGTCTTTTCGTTGCAGCAAATAGCGCCCGTGCAGTCGGTTGAGCTGGTTGTTGGCAAGCCATACCAGGTTGTCTAGCGTCAGCCCCTGAGCAAACTTACGGAATTTGTCGCCTTCTTTTGAGCCAATCAGCGCATTGAGATAACCCCAGTCTTCAACTTGCTGCTGGCACTCTACAATGGCCTGCATCAGCCCTTGTTGGCGCTGGCGGTTTTCAGCATCGTGGCGCAATTGCTGCTGAATCTGGCCTTGCTGAGTGGTGTTCTCGCGCAACTGCTGGTTGCAATGGGCTAACTGTTCTTGCAGCTCGCTCAGCTGTGTATCTTCCGCCAGTGCTTGCGGGCGAGCAGCAGTATGCTCCGCTAGCGCTTTCTCAGCCTGCTGGCAGAGCACGGTTTGCTGCTGGTGTTGTTGCTCAAGCTGCTGTTTTTTCTGCTCAAGCATCTGGCGTTCATTTTCATCCAGCAACGCCGCCTGGAATGATTCCACGTCGGTAAAGGGACTTGCGGTAAGCGCACTTAGGAATTGCGCGTTTGCCTGAGCAACACGAGTTTCCTCTTGCTGCAGTTGCTGTTGCAGTGTTTGCCATTGGCTTTCCAGGGCAATGCAATCGCTGTGCAGCTGGTGCCAGTTTTGTAATTCTGCGATTTGTTCGCTTTCGGATAGCAACGCTGGCACGGTGCCATCGTCAATAAAGGCATTTAACACACCCTCAAGGCTTGCCAGTTGTTGCTGCAAACGCGGTAACTGTTCACTGCGTTGCTGCCAGAGTTGCGATTCCTGCTGTCGCTGCGCCAGCCAGTTATTTTCTTCACCGTGAGCGGGATGTTGCAGGCCAACATTTTCCAGGGCTGTGTTCAGCGCTTCGCGTTGGGTTGCAATTTCATCGGCAAGTTTACGATGCTGGACGTTCGCCTGAGTTAGCTGTTCTTCCAGCACAATGCGCTGGCTAAGCTGATGCAGCTGCTGTTCGCGCTGCTCCTCACTTTCGAGCCAGTGCTGAATATCATCTTCGGGTGCCAGCACCAATTGCAGGCTGGCGCACAGTTGTTGCCAGTGAGCGCGCAGCTCGTTTTCTTCTTCATCCAGGGTCTTGATGGTATGAATCAGGTTTTCACGTTGTTTGCGCTGTGTATCAAGCTGGCCTTTCATCGCAAAGCCCGCTTCTGCAAGGCTTGCTACTTCCAGTTTTAATTTATCCAGGCGCTGCTGGTTTTCACCTGGTTGTATCGCCTGGTAATCAGCGACCGCCGGGTGTTGCGTGGAGCCGCACAGTGGGCAAGGTTGCTCAGGTTGCAAAAGGGCGCGTTCAGCTTCCAGGCTGACAATGCGTTTTTCCAATTCGCATACTTTCTCCAAATCACTCTCATGTTGGCGGCGTTCTTTATATTGCTGGCGTTTAAGCACCAGCTGCGCATCGCCTTCGGTAATCTGTTTCTCAAGAATGGCGAGCTCTTGTTGCTGAAGAGCTTTGCGCTTGAGTAATGAGGAGAGCTGCGGTTGAAGCGTTGCAAGCCTCTGGCGCTGAGGGCGCGCGGCAATCGTCGTCTGTAAATGAGCACTAACTTCATCTGCGCTAAGAGACAATTCAATGACAGGCAGCAGAGCGAGTTTTTTCTGGCTGGCATCGATATCTCGTTGCAAAGTTTGTAGCTGAGTGGCATCACGCTGTTGCTGGCTGAAAGCCATGCGCCAGCCTGCCAGTTCTGCCCCCCACAAGCGAAAATGTCCGTGGGTTTTCAGCCAATCCTGAAGCTGAGTATCCTCTTCAGTCAGTTTTGCAGCCTGGCTTGCTGCTGCGAGCCGTGTCTGCTGGCGGCGTGCCTTTGTCTGAAGTAAGCGAGTGTTCACTTCCTCAGTTTTAATGCGCGTGGCTTGTAGAGTGGTTTGTAATTCCTGTAACCGTTTCCAGTCCGGGCGCAGTTTTTCTGCGGGTTGCGCTCGGGTGAGTTTTTCTAACTGCGGTGCCGCCTCTGTTATTGCGAGGGTTGCAGCATTCAAGGCCTGTTGGGTCTGTGTATGCTTCTGTGTGAGCTGTGAAAGCAGGCCGAGCCACTGCTGGTGTTGCTGGAGTTTAAGTTGTTCTGCAAGCTGTACTTTTTCTTCAGTAGTAAGTGCCTGCAAACTCTCAGCAAGCTGCTGGCGCTGCTCTTCGCTCAATAACGCTACACCCGCAGCCTGGGCTTGCAGGTTCTCAAGTTGGCTGCGCACATTTTTATGATTTTCGAACACTGCCGCAGAAACGGTGCCGTAAATTTCAGTGCCGGTCAGTTCTTCGAGCAGCGAGGCACGGTCATTGGCATCGGCATTTAAAAAGGCAGCGAACTGCCCTTGGGATAGCATCATCGAACGGGTAAAGCGGTCGTAATCCAGCCCGGTCAATTTGGCGGTGATCTCGAGCTTATCTTTGACCTTATCGGCGACTATTTTGCCGCTGGCTACTTCTGCCAGCTCCACACGCGGGGCTTGTAGATTGCCGTTTACCGCGTTGCGTGCCCGGTTCTGGCTCCAGAATGCGCGGTAGGCAACACCTTTTACTTCAAACTCCACTTCCGCCAGACATTCGGCTGTATCGCGAGTCATCAGATCATTTTGCGACTGTGAGACGGTATTGAGGCGCGGCGTCTTGTGATAAAGCGCGAGGCAGATAGCATCGAGCAGCGTGGTTTTCCCCGCACCAGTTGGCCCGGTTATAGCAAACAATCCGTTGCTGGCAAAAGGCTCGCTGGTGAAATCAATTTTCCATTCCCCTTTCAGGGAGTTGAGGTTTTTTAACCGTAGGCTAAGGATTTTCATGCCTGTTCCTCCGTGTCATGCAGACTGGCAACGGTTTGAGCAAACAGGGTGCGCAAGCGCTGCGCACGCTCCTCGGTGGTCTCTTCCTGAACCAGGCGGCGTTCAAAAACTTCCTCAACGGTGAGTTCACTCAGGGTTTCTTTATGCTGCTGGGCGATAACGCGTTCGCGCTGCTCACGGCTACGGCGCAGCAACACCACTTCTACTGGCAGCGTTTCGGTGATTTGCTGGATATGGCGTTGCATATCATGCAGGTATTCATCGGTGGCGATTTCGATATCCAGCCACACTTTGGGTTCTGCCGGGGCATCGCGCCACTGTTCTAGTTGCTGTTCAATTTCAGACAGCGAGCCTTTGATAACCGCTAACGGCTGGCTAACTGGAACAGTCAGTGGGGTGACCTCATGAAGTTTACCCTCGGCAAACTCAACCAGATAAACGCTCTTGGTCTTGCCGGTTTCGTCAAAACTTAGCGGAATAGGTGAACCGCTGTAACGGATATGTTCGGTGCCGCCAATTAATTGCGCACGATGAATATGGCCAAGCGCTATGTAATCGGCATTCGGGAAATGCTGCGCCGGGAAGGCATCAAGCGTGCCAATATAGATGTCACGCACTGCATCGCTTTTTGTCACGCCGACGGTCGTTAAATGCCCGGTGGCGATAATCGGCAGCTTCGCGTCAGCGCGCAAATCGCAGGCTGCGCGATAACACTGCTGATAATGTTCGCTAATGGCTTCCATTAAAGAACGCTGTTTTTCATGGCCGGACAGCCCCGCCTGGCTGCTTTGAATATCGCGTGGGCGCAAAAACGGGATTGGGCACAGAATCGCACCCGCCTGGCCGCTTTTGGTATTGAGCCGGATAGCTTGCTGGCTTGCATCATGGCGGGCACTGGCAATCACATATGTATTCAGGCAGGCCATAAGCTCGCGGGATTCGTTGAGCGTCGCCACTGAATCATGGTTTCCTGCCAGCACCACGAGCGAGCATCCCGTCGCCTGGAGTTGCACCACAAAGCGGTTATACAGTTCTCGCGCATAGCTTGGCGGTGAGCCGGTATCAAAAATATCACCCGCAACGATTATGGCATCCACATCATTTTCAACGGCAGCTTTGAGCAGCCATTCAAGAAAAGCCTGGTGCTCAGGACCGCGACTTTTGGTATAAAAATTTTGACCAAGATGCCAGTCTGATGTGTGAATTATGCGCATGACCTGTCCGGTGGCTTAAAAATGAAGTCCCGATTATATACACGTCGCCCTTGAAGATGCAGGGGCAAGGCGAAAACGGCATATGTCTCTGTGTCATAAATGAAATTGATGGGTTGCTGAACAGTCATTTTTTTCATAAATCTGTCATAAATCTGACGCATAATGGCACCGCATTGAAACAACAATAATTATTCCCTGGACAAGACAAATCATGGCGAAACGCATTCTGGTCGTAGAAGATGAAGCTCCAATCCGCGAGATGGTCAGTTTTGTGCTTGAGCAAAACGGTTTTCAGCCAGTTGAAGCGGAAGATTATGACAGTGCAGTGAACTTGCTTATCGAACCTTTCCCCGATCTGATTCTGCTGGACTGGATGCTGCCAGGCGGCTCCGGTATTCAGTTTATTAAGCACCTGAAACGTGAAGCTATGACGCGTGATATACCGGTGATGATGCTGACTGCGCGTGGGGAAGAGGAAGACCGTGTGCGAGGTCTCGAAGTCGGGGCCGATGACTATATTACTAAGCCGTTTTCTCCGAAAGAGTTGGTGGCGCGTATTAAAGCTGTGATGCGCCGTATCTCTCCGATGGCGGTAGAAGAAGTGATCGATATGCAGGGGCTGATTCTAGACCCGTCGTCGCATCGCGTGATGACCGGGGAAAACCCATTGGATATGGGGCCAACAGAATTTAAGCTACTGCACTTCTTTATGACACACCCGGAGCGGGTGTATAGCCGTGAACAATTGCTCAATCATGTATGGGGCACCAATGTTTATGTCGAAGACCGAACGGTTGACGTACATATTCGTCGGTTACGCAAAGCGCTCGAACATAGTGGACATGACAGAATGGTACAAACAGTACGCGGTACGGGTTATCGGTTCTCAACCCGCTTTTAATTCCTTATCAGGAGAGTGACGCGTGCTGGAACGGTTGTCATGGAAAAGGCTGGTACTGGAGCTGGTGCTCTGTTGTATACCGGCCGTCATTTTAGGCCTTATTTTTGGCCATTTACCGTGGTTTTTATTACTGGCAGTCACTGGGCTGCTGGTTTGGCATTTCTGGAATCTGCTGCGTCTGTCGTGGTGGTTGTGGGTTGATCGCAGCATGACACCTCCGCCGGGGCGGGGGAGTTGGGACCCGCTGTTGTACGGCCTGCATCAGATGCAACTGCGTAATAAAAAGCGCCGAAAAGAATTAGGCAATTTGATTAAGCGCTTTCGTAGCGGTGCAGAATCATTGCCCGATGCGGTCGTACTGACCACCGAAGAAGGGACGATTTTTTGGTGTAATGGACTTGCTCAACAATTATTGGGACTGCGTTGGCCGGATGATAACGGGCAGAACATCCTTAACTTGCTGCGTTACCCTGAATTTACCCGCTATTTGTCGCAGAAAGATTTTGCTCGCCCGCTGACACTGGTACTCAATAATGGCCGCCATCTGGAATTTCGCGTAATGCCTTATAGCGACGAACAGTGGCTGCTGGTGGCGCGTGATGTGACTCAGATGCACCAGCTTGAAGGGGCGCGTCGCAACTTCTTTGCCAACGTCAGCCATGAACTGCGTACACCGTTAACGGTGCTGCAAGGTTATCTGGAGATGATGCAGGATCAAACCCTTGAAGGCCCGCTGCGCGAGAAAGCGTTGGGCACGATGCGCGAACAAACCTCGCGTATGGAAGGGCTGGTTAAGCAGCTTCTCACGTTGTCAAAAATTGAAGCTGCACCCGCGATGGTGCTCAATGAAAAGATTGATGTGCCACTGATGTTGCGTGTGGTGGAGCGCGAAGCGCAAACTCTCAGCCAGCAAAGACAGACGTTACAGTTTGATATTGATCCGGCTTTAAAAGTGTTTGGTAATGAAGAACAATTGCGCAGTGCGATTTCAAACCTCGTTTATAACGCCGTAAACCATACGCCAGATGGCACACATATTACCGTGAGCTGGAAACGGGCTGCGGGTGGGGCGTGCTTTAGCGTTGCGGACACGGGACCGGGCATTTCAGCCGAACACATTCCACGCCTGACCGAGCGTTTCTACCGCGTGGATAAAGCGCGTTCACGGCAAACCGGTGGCAGCGGGCTGGGGCTTGCGATAGTGAAACATGCCTTGAGCCATCATGATGCGCGTCTTCATATTGAAAGCCAGCCGGGTAAAGGAACGACCTTTTCCTTTGTACTGCCTGAGCGTCTTATCGTTAACGAAAAAGTGGTTCAGCCAGAGTAGCTTGCTCTGGCTGTGTCAAAAACACTTTCCACAGGCCAGTCTTCTGGTCTGTGTTTTTTTTGCTCAGATGTAAATCAATAATCCTCGATTGGTTGTAATTTGACCGCACAAACGACCATGATATTTTCTGATGGATAAACTTATCCTCTAACTTTCTGGCTAATTTAAGGATATCAATCTGGTTTTTGGATCCCTTCTTGCCTTCAAACGCTATAAGCGTTTTAATTGCGCCCCTGTAATTGGTAGACCGACTGGATTTGAGTGGTAATTCAAACAACTATTCTTCTCCACCGATCCAGGAAAGGATTTTCCGCTGTCGTAACTACCAATTGCCGCTTTTATGCCGAGTTAACCCGTATAAAAATTTGAATATTTTCAAAACTTTCAACACCACACATCCACAGGCTGTATAAATTTTATGACTCATCATTTGAAATCTCGAGACATCCTCGCACTGGGCTTTATGACCTTTGCGCTGTTTGTCGGAGCAGGCAATATCATTTTCCCGCCAATGGTGGGTTTACAGGCTGGTGAGCATGTCTGGATTGCCTCCCTTGGCTTCCTGGTCACCGCAGTTGGCCTGCCCGTTCTGACTATTGTCGCTATCGCTCGTGTTGGTGGTGGTATTGATAGCCTGAGCTCGCCAATCGGCCGCCGTGCCGGTGTGCTGTTGGCCACCGTTTGTTATCTGGCCGTTGGACCACTGTTTGCGACACCTCGTACAGCGACTGTCTCCTTCGAAGTGGGGATTGCGCCGCTGGTTGGCAGCAGTGAACTTGCTCTGTTTATCTACAGCCTGGTTTATTTTGCCATTGTTATGGCCATCTCTTTGTATCCGGGCAAATTGTTGGATACCGTTGGTCATGTGCTGGCTCCGGTAAAAATTGTCGCGCTGTTAGCGTTGTCAGTCGGTGCGATTCTGTGGCCTGCTGGTGGTATCAGCACCGCGACTGAAGCGTACCAACATGCGGCGTTTTCTAACGGCTTCGTCAATGGTTATCTGACCATGGATACGCTGGCATCTTTGGTCTTCGGGATTGTCATTGTTAACGCAGCGCGTTCACGTGGCGTTACTGAATCTCGCTTACTGACGCGCTATACCATCTGGGCTGGCCTGATTGCAGGTATCGGCTTAACGCTTATTTACTTAGCACTGTTCCGCCTGGGTTCTGACAGCGCATCGCTGGTTAGCGATCAAAACGCGAACGGTGCCGCAATTCTGCATGCGTATGTTGCTCATACCTTCGGTGGTGCCGGTAGCTTCTTCCTTGCCGCGCTGATTTTCCTCGCGTGCATGGTAACGGCGATTGGCCTGACTTGTGCGTGTGCTGAGTTCTTCAGCCAGTATCTGCCGCTGTCTTACCGCTCGCTGGTGTTTATCCTTGGCCTGTTCTCGATGGTGGTTTCTAACCTCGGCCTGAGCCATTTGATTCAGATTTCGATTCCAGTGCTGACGGCAATTTACCCACCGTGTATTGCGCTGGTGGTACTGAGTTTCACCCGTCCGTGGTGGCATAATTCAACTCGCGTTATCGCTCCGGCGATGCTCATCAGTACCTTGTTCGGTATCCTTGATGGGATTAAAGCTTCGGCAATCAGTGATATTTTACCAGCGTGGACGGCGCGTTTGCCGCTTGCTGATCAAGGGTTGGCATGGCTAGCACCAACGGTCATCATGGTGGTTATTGCCATCATTTGGGACCGCGCCGCAGGGCGACAGGTGGCATCCGCCGCCCACTAAAAATTAAAATTATGTTCAACCACGGGGCTTAGCTCCGTGGTTTTTTTTATTGTTAAGCAGGTATGGAATCAATGGAAAACGCTAATAAACTCAAGCGCGGCTTGAGTACCCGGCACATACGCTTTATGGCGTTGGGTTCGGCAATTGGCACCGGGCTGTTTTATGGCTCGGCAGACGCAATTAAAATGGCTGGCCCAAGTGTATTGCTGGCTTACATCATTGGCGGGGTGGCGGCATATATCATTATGCGTGCACTCGGCGAGATGTCGGTTCATAACCCTTCAGCCAGTTCATTCTCCCGTTATGCGCAAGACAACCTTGGCCCATTAGCCGGATATATTACTGGCTGGACCTACTGTTTTGAGATCCTGATTGTGGCGATTGCAGATGTTACCGCCTTCGGTATCTATATGGGGCTCTGGTTCCCCGCAGTGCCCCATTGGGTCTGGGTATTGAGTGTGGTGCTGATTATTTGTGCCATTAACCTGATGAGCGTTAAGGTGTTCGGCGAGCTGGAGTTCTGGTTCTCATTCTTCAAGGTTGCCACCATCATTATCATGATTGCTGCCGGCATTGGCATCATCGTATGGGGTATTGGTAACGGCGGCAAGCCAACAGGTATTCATAACTTATGGAGCAATGGCGGCTTCTTCAGCAATGGCTGGATAGGCATGATTATGTCGTTGCAGATGGTGATGTTTGCTTACGGCGGTATTGAAATCATTGGCATTACTGCCGGTGAAGCGAAAGACCCGCAGCAGTCGATTCCACGTGCGATCAACTCTGTTCCTTTACGCATTCTGGTGTTCTATGTGGGCACGCTGTTTGTCATCATGTCGATTTACCCGTGGAACCAGGTTGGGACGGAAGGTAGCCCGTTCGTGTTGACGTTCCAGCATATGGGGATAACGGCTGCGGCAGGCATTCTGAACTTTGTTGTTATCACCGCCTCGCTTTCTGCCATTAACAGTGACGTATTCGGTGTAGGCCGTATGCTGCATGGTATGGCAGAGCAGGGTAGTGCGCCGAAAGTGTTCGCCAAAACCTCACGTAACGGTATTCCGTGGGTCACCGTATTAGTGATGTGCTGTGCGCTGCTACTGGCTGTAGTGCTCAACTATCTGATTCCGGAAAACGTCTTCCTGGTGATTGCGTCGTTGGCAACATTTGCCACCGTGTGGGTATGGATAATGATTTTGCTGTCGCAGATCGCTTTCCGTCGCAAACTTTCACCAGAACAAACAAAGGCGCTGAAATTCCCGGTTCCGGGTGGCGTTGCGACCACAGCAGTCGGGCTAGTGTTCCTGGTGTTTATTATCGCGCTTATCGGCTGGCACCCGGACACCCGCATTTCGCTGTATGTTGGCTGTGTGTGGATAGTTTTGCTGTTGATCGGTTGGCTATTCAAACGCCGCCAGATACTCGCCGCAAGCGAAAGCAGCAACGGAGTTTAATCACCGTTGTCAGGTGGACTAGCGTAAGCGAAATCCACCTTGCTGCTTACATCTCCGGGCATTCCACTTTGCTTATCGCATCCCAGTAGTTTTTCTCGTTATTGCGCTCAAGAGCAATCCTCGCATCACGGATATAGGCTTTATTATCCTCATTAGAGAGGATTTTATTCGCCCAGACCTCATCAGATGTTTTCTTCTGCGGGTGGCAAGCCTTCTTTAAGTCGCTGATAATTTGTTGTTTATATTTGCCAAACTGCAGAGATTCGTAAGCCGAATTTGCCAGAGAATTGGCAGACCAGACTACACAAAGAAGCAGAGTAATATTTCGGACGATAGACATAACGGTCTCCTGAACGGTGAGAATATTCTCACTATAGGTAGCGCTAACTTATTAAGCAAACGGCTCAATTTCTCATCCCCCGCTTTCATCCCCCAATAAAAATAGCAACGATGAGTGATAGCCAGCTACGCTGTGGCAAGGTGGCGGCAATAAATTTTCTGGGGATACGATTATGTTGAATGCATGGCACCTTCCGGTGCCCCCTTTCATACAAACACGTAAAGACAAGTTGTACATCACATTGTGGGTTTCTGGCGATGATTTACCGCAACGTGTAGTTCTGCGTTACGAAAAGGATAATGAAGAAACCTCAATACAGATGACGCGCCAAAAAGTGGCTCCCGAAGAGGGTGTGGTGGCATGGCGCGGTGTGATTGATCTAACCGAAGGGCAGCCGCGCCGACGCTACAGCTTCAAGCTGCTGTGGTTGGATAAACAGCGCTGGCTAACACCGCAAGGTTTGAGATCAATTCCGCCTGCAAGACTTGAGCAGTTTGCGATCGATCTTCCGGATGACGGCCCGCAATGGGTACAGGATCAGATCTTCTATCAAATTTTCCCCGATCGTTTTGCGCGTAGTCAGCAACGCACGCCAGAGCAGGATCAGGTTTATTATCACCATGCGGCAAAACGCGACATCATTTTGCGCAATTGGGATGAACCGCTCAGTGGAGATGCCGGCGGATCGACATTTTATGGCGGCGATCTGGATGGGATTAGCGAAAACCTGTCGTACCTGAAAAAGCTGGGTGTCACCGCGCTGTATCTCAATCCTATCTTCACCGCGCCGAGCGTACATAAATACGATACTCAGGATTATCGCCACGTAGACGTGCAGTTCGGCGGCGATCACGCCTTTTTGCGCCTGCGTAAAAATACTCAGAAATACGGCATGCGCCTGATGCTGGACGGCGTGTTTAACCACAGTGGTGATACGCATCAGTGGTTTGACAGGCAGCAAACTCATGGAGAGGGGGCGAGCCACAATCCACAATCTCCATGGCGTGATTTTTACAGCTATAACCAAGAGGGGCATGCGCTCGACTGGCTTGGCTATTCCAGCTTGCCGAAACTGGATTATCAGTCTTCCTCGTTGGTCGATGAGGTTTACCAGGGGGAAGACAGTATTGTGCGCCATTGGTTACGTGAGCCGTGGGGCATCGACGGCTGGCGGCTTGATGTGGTGCATATGCTCGGTGAGGCTGGTGGGGCGAGGAATAACTTCCTGCATGTCACGGGCATTACCAAAGCTGCAAAAGAGACCAATCCCGATGCTTATGTGTTGGGCGAGCATTTTGGGGATGCGCGACA
Organism: Buttiauxella sp. BIGb0552; assembly: GCF_004366275.1. Taxonomy (NCBI): domain Bacteria; kingdom Pseudomonadati; phylum Pseudomonadota; class Gammaproteobacteria; order Enterobacterales; family Enterobacteriaceae; genus Buttiauxella; species Buttiauxella sp. BIGb0552. The sequence continues at coordinate 837,954 of NZ_SODY01000002.1, read as the reverse complement.
GTGGCTACAGAATGACACTGAAGATGCGGCAATGAACTACCGTGGCTTCACATTCCCGCTGTGGGGATTCCTTGCGAACACCGATATTTCCTACGATCCGCAGCATATCGACGCACAAACATGTATGGCCTGGATGGATGAATATCGTGCGGGGCTTTCTCAGCAGCAGCAATTGCGGATGTTTAACCAGCTTGATAGCCATGATACTGCGCGTTTCAAGTCGATTCTGGGTAATGACGTCGACAGGTTACCGCTGGCGGTAGTGTGGCTGTATTGCTGGCCTGGTGTGCCTTGCGTTTACTACGGCGATGAAGTCGGTCTGGATGGTAATAACGATCCGTTCTGTCGTAAGCCATTCCCGTGGAACCCGGATCATCAGGATCTCGATCTGCTGGCGCTTTACCAACGCCTTGGAAAGTTGCGACATAAAAGCCGGGCTTTGCGCCTGGGAGGTTGCCAGGTCATTCACGCTGACGGCGACGTAGTGGTATTTGTGCGCGTTTACCAAAGCGAGCGGGTGCTGGTGGCAATCAACAGGGGAGAAAATGTGGCGGTTACGCTGCCAAGGCAACCCCTGTTAAACGACAAAACCTGGACTCGGCTTGAAGGAGAAGCCAGGTTTGAAAACCAACAACTGGCGCTGCCTGCTGTTTCGGTTTCCGTTTGGCATTGCTTGTAATTGTGTAACCGGTTTCCCTTTTGCCACGCGAAGGGGAAAACCGCTGCTATTCTTATTCTTCGTCCCCCCACAGTTAAGACCCGCTTAAGTTAGACATTCCCAGATCTCATGCCAATTGGGAGGAAGCACTGTGTGCATTCTCCATAATTATCTAGATGAAATTTAAGGAAATTTTATGTCTATACATGAACTTCTCGACCCGACTAACTCAACTCTGATTTTTATCGATCATCAGCCGCAGATGGCTTTTGGTGTCGCAAATATTGACAGACAAACATTGAAAAACAATACGGTAGCGCTCGCAAAAGCAGGCAAGATTTTTAACGTCCCTACCATTTTTACCTCAGTGGAAACTAAAAGTTTTAGTGGCTACATCTGGCCCGAACTGCTGGCTGTTCATCCTGAAATAACTCCAATCGAACGATCCTCAATGAATTCCTGGGAAGACGCTGCTTTTGTTGCAGCGGTGAAAGCCACCGGTCGAAAGAAGCTGGTGATTTCTGCGTTGTGGACGGAAGTCTGCCTGACATTCCCCACATTAATGGCGCTGGGAGAAGGCTTTGAAGTGTATGTAGTGACCGATACCTCAGGCGGCACCTCTGTGGATGCGCATGAGCGTTCGATTGACCGCATGGTTCAGGCAGGGGCGGTTCCGGTGACCTGGCAGCAAGTGCTGCTTGAGTATCAACGTGACTGGGCGCGGCGTGACACTTACGACGCGGTTATGGATCTGGTGCGCGAGCACAGCGGCGCGTACGGGATAGGGGTTGATTACGCCTACACCATGGTTCATGGCGCGCCAGAGCGAAAAGCCTGATTCAAAGGAACAGTTCATGGCTGACAACAATACGGTTACGTTGGTTATTACTCACGCCCTGAAACCGGGGCATGCTACGCGATACGAAGATTGGCTCGCGAAAATTATGCCTGCGGCGGCACGCTATCCCGGGCATCTCGGGGTGCACGTTATTCGCCCAACGACCGGAAACGATGTGTACAACATCGTTATCCGCTTCGATACGCTGGAAAATCTCACCACCTGGACGAAATCAGCTGAGCGTGAAGCGTTGGTCGATGAGATCAAACCGATCCTCAGCCAGGACGATCATCTGGAAGTGCGCACCGAAAACGTTTTTTGGTTCACCCCAGAAACACCGACGATCAAACGTCCGGCGCAGTGGAAGCAATTCCTGATAACGCTGGCTGTCATTTTCCCAAGCACTAATGTGGTGCCACGCATCACTGCCATGGTTTTCCCTTCGCTGCATGGTTCGCTTTTGTTACATCTCATCAATGACGCGTTAGTGGTGGCGTTGGTGGTGTGGCTATGGATGCCAATCATGACGCGCCTGTTTGCAGGCTGGCTGAAAAAATAACGTTCCACTGAGGAGAACAGGTTATGTCGCAATCTGCTTCATTAATTCTCACTAACGGTCAATTTCATACCCTTGATAGTGAAGCACCGCTGGCCGAGGCGGTGGCAATCAAAGATGGCAAAATTATCGCAGTAGGAGATGAGTCGTGGGTAATGAGCTTTGCGAGTGTGGAAACACAGCGAGTTGATCTCAAAGGCCATACGGTAATACCCGGCCTTAATGACTCACATTTGCACCTTATTCGTGGCGGGCTTAATTACAACCTGGAACTGCGTTGGGAAGGTATCCCTTCGCTTGCGGATGCTTTGCGCATGCTAAAAGATCAGGCTTTGCGCACCCCTTCGCCGCAGTGGGTACGTGTGGTTGGAGGGTGGACGGAGTTTCAGTTTGCTGAGCGCCGCATGCCGACGCTTGAAGAACTCAACGAAGCGGCACCGGATACGCCCGTTTTTGTGCTGCATCTTTACGACCGTGCACTGCTAAACCAGGCGGCACTTAGAGCGGTGGGCTACACCAAAGAGACGCCCAACCCGCCGGGAGGTGAAATTATGCGTGACCGCAATGGTAATCCAACCGGGATGCTAATCGCCAAACCGAATGCAATGATCCTCTATTCAACACTCGCGAAAGGGCCGAAATTGCCACTTGATATGCAGGTGAACTCGACGCGTCAGTTTATGCGAGAGCTCAACCGCTTAGGTGTAACCAGCGCCATTGATGCTGGTGGTGGTTTCCAGAACTACCCAGAGGATTACCAGATAATCGACCAGCTGCATGCTCAAAAGCAGATGACAGTGCGTATCGCTTACAACCTGTTTACCCAGCGCCCGCAGCATGAACTGGAAGATTTTGAAAAATGGACCGATATGCTTAAACCGGGGCAGGGGACGGATTTTTATCGTGCGAATGGTGCCGGAGAAATGCTGGTCTTTTCCGCCGCTGATTTTGAAGATTTTTTACAGCCTCGCCCAGATTTGCCTGAAGGCATGGAGCAAGAGCTGGAACGCGTGGTACGCCATTTAGTAGAGCATCGTTGGCCATTCCGTTTGCACGCGACCTATAACGAGTCCATCAGCCGCATGTTGGATGTATTCGAGAAAGTGAATCGCGATATCCCATTTAATGGTTTGCATTGGTTTTTCGACCATGCAGAAACGATTACTGAGAAAAATATCGAGCGTGTTAAAGCGTTGGGCGGCGGGATTGCAGTGCAGCACCGTATGGCGTTTCAGGGGGAATATTATGCCGCACGCTACGGAGCAGAGGCGGTTAAGCAGACGCCACCTGTCGCGAAAATGCTCTCCGCTGAATTGCCTGTTGGGTTAGGCACAGATGCGACAAGAGTTGCCAGCTACAACCCATGGACGGCGCTTTACTGGCTGGTATCGGGGCGTACCGTTGGCGGCATGCAAATGTATGACGACAATAACCGGCTTTCACGCGATGTGGCACTTGAGTTGTGGACTGCAGGCAGCGCGTGGTTTTCCAGTGAACAAGGTAAAAAAGGGCGCATTAAAACCGGGCAACTGGCCGATTTAGTTGTGCTTTCGAAAGATTTCTTCAAAGTAACCGAGGATGAGATTAAAGGGATTGAGTCTGTGCTGACATTCGTTGACGGCAAGGTGGTTTACGCAGCAGGTGCATTTACGCTGCTAGCACCGCCGCCAATTCCGGTCGTGCCTGAATGGTCACCCGTTACCACTGTTCCTGGACATTACCGCTCGGCACCGCCAGAAGCCGCAAAAGTGGGTATGATGGCGCAGGTGCATCAGTGTTGTGGTAGCTGCAATGTGCATGGTCACCAGCATGACACTGCGCGTAAATCGGCAATCCCGATTGCGGATGAAGGGGCATTCTGGGGTGTGATGGGATGTTCTTGCTTTGCGTTTTAACTACTCAAGCCAATAAAAAAGGCCGCTTGCGCGGCCTTTATCGTCAAAAACGTTTAGCGATTACAGGCTAGAAACGTTTTCGCTCAGGTATTTAGCAACGCCGTCTGGAGACGCGTTCATGCCTTCTTTACCTTTTTCCCACTGAGCCGGGCACACTTCGCCGTGCTCTTCGTGGAATTGCAGCGCATCAACCATACGCAGCATTTCATCAACGTTACGGCCCAGCGGCAGGTCGTTAACAACCTGGTGACGCACGATACCGTTTTTGTCGATCAGGAAAGAACCACGCAGAGCAACGCCTGCGTCTGGATGTTCGATGCCATAAGCTTTCTGAATTTCACGCTTAATGTCAGCAACCATCGCGTATTTCACTTCGCCGATGCCGCCATTTTCAACAGGGGTTTTACGCCATGCGTTGTGAACGAATTCGGAGTCAAAAGATACACCAACGACTTCTACGCCACGTTTCTGGAATTCTTCGTAACGCTTGTCGAACGCAATCAGTTCAGACGGACAAACGAAAGTGAAGTCCATTGGCCAGAAGAACACAACGGTGGTTTTACCATTGGTGTGTGCTTTGAAGTTGAAGTTCTCAACGATTTCGCCACTACCGAGAACGGCTGCAGCTGTAAAGTCAGGGGCTGGACGAGTAACCAGGACCATATGTACTCCTGTTAATTTTGTTAAAGTGAGTGTTAACGCAACGGGGGGGAGTATAGGGGCGGCAATCCCTCTAACTCAAGCATGCTACGCCAATTAATGAGATAGGATTTACCTATCAAAAAATGAATATTCGCACAGCAGCGATCCAAAATAGCCCTTTTTTATAAAAGGGCAAGAATTTAATCGCAAGGCTGGGATCGCTTACAAATTCTTTTGTTCGGCTAGATTCATCATGCGTGGGTAGAACTGCCAGAACAGATCTTCAAGTGCATCATAGTGAGCATCAAGATCTTGCCAGGAAGCTCGCAAAGCATCAAGTTTTGGTCTACGGCTAGCCATGCCATTGAGAACATTAGCAATAAATGCCATGTCGCTATAACGCTCCATCCAGCGCTCTTGCCACAGATATTGGTTAAGATTGATAAAGCGCGGTGGGGTATCCGATAAGAACGGTTCAATATTGGCGCGAGCGCCGGAGATAAACTCTGGGAGCGAGATGTCCGGGCTTAGCGTTTGCCAATGGCGTGAAACGAAATGATCCCACATGACATCCAGCGTAATTGGTGCGACTCGGCGTGTTTCAGGGCGGAACCATTGACGTGCAATCGCCACTTCCGGTAAACCATCGGTCAGAACATCCACACGGCGGTGCATTCGGATGCCAGCCACCACATCGCCTGGAAAACTTTCATCCGGGTTGCCACGTACGAAATCAGCCAGCAAATTACCCAAGAGTGAGCTGTCAGCAAGGCTTGCGAGATGTAAATGGGCGAGAAAATTCATAATAACCTTATTCGTAAATAGCGTAAGGGCGGCTTATTCCTTGCAGGGAAAGTCCCCTGGCACTAGACTGTAGCGCCACTTTTTAAGTCTTGAGTTCTAAACCATGCGCGTTGCCGATTTTTCCTTTGAATTACCTGATTCCTTGATTGCTCATTATCCACAAGCACAGCGTAGTGGGTGTCGTTTGCTGTCGCTGGAAGGGCCGACGGGTAATTTAACGCATGGCACTTTCACCGATTTGCTCGACAAGCTCAACCCTGGAGATTTGCTGGTCTTTAACAATACCCGCGTAATCCCGGCGCGCCTTTTTGGCCGTAAAGCGAGCGGCGGTAAGATTGAAGTGCTGGTCGAGCGCATGCTTGATGACAAACGTATTCTGGCGCATATCCGTGCTTCTAAAGCACCGAAACCGGGCGCTGAGTTGTTGTTGGGCGATGATGAAAGCGTACATGCCACTATGGTTGCGCGCCACGATGCGCTGTTCGAAGTGCAGTTTGAAGACGACCGCAGCGTGCTGGATATTTTAAACAGTATCGGCCATATGCCATTGCCACCGTATATTGACCGCCCGGATGAAGAATCTGACCGTGAGCTGTACCAGACGGTATATAGCCAGAAACCAGGTGCGGTTGCGGCTCCGACTGCGGGTCTGCACTTTGATGAGCCGTTGCTGGAAGCGCTGCGCAGCAAGGGTATTGAGCAGGCGTTTGTCACGCTGCACGTAGGAGCCGGGACATTCCAGCCAGTGCGCGTTGATAGCATCGAAGACCACATCATGCATTCCGAATATGCGGAAGTGCCTCAAGATGTCGTTGATGCCGTATTAGCCTGTAAAGCACGTGGTAATCGCGTTATCGCGGTTGGCACGACATCAGTCCGTTCGTTAGAAAGCGCGGCTCAGGCAGCAAAAAATGACCTTATCGAACCTTTCTTCGGCGACACACAAATTTTCATCTATCCAGGTTATCAATACAAAGTGATTGATGCACTGGTGACCAATTTCCACCTGCCGGAATCGACTCTGATCATGCTGGTTTCTGCGTTTGCTGGTTATAAAAACACCATGAACGCCTATAAAGAAGCCGTAAGTTCCGAATATCGCTTTTTTAGTTACGGGGATGCCATGTTCATCACGTACAATCCGCAGGCTATTGATGAGCGCCCAGGCGCGTAATCACTAAATTCTACGCCGCCGGTTATTCCGACGGCGTTTTGTCTTAACCATCAGACTGTTTCTCTGATGCTGGAGGAAATGTGAAATTTGAATTAGATACTACCGACGGACGCGCTCGTCGTGGCCGTCTGGTGTTCGACCGTGGCGTTGTAGAAACGCCTGCGTTCATGCCTGTTGGCACTTACGGCACCGTAAAAGGGATGACGCCGGAAGAAGTTGAAGCCACTGGCGCGCAAATTATTCTGGGTAACACCTTCCACCTGTGGTTGCGTCCTGGCCAGGAAATCATGAAGTTGCACGGCGACTTACATGACTTTATGCAGTGGAAAGGCCCAATTCTGACTGACTCCGGCGGTTTCCAGGTCTTTAGCCTTGGTGACATCCGTAAGATTACCGAAGCTGGTGTGCACTTCCGTAACCCTATCAACGGCGATGCAATTTTCCTCGATCCAGAAAAATCTATGGAAATTCAATACGATCTCGGTTCCGATATCGTAATGATCTTCGATGAATGTACGCCTTATCCAGCAGACTGGGATTACGCTAAGCGCTCAATGGAGATGTCTCTGCGTTGGGCACAGCGTAGTCGCGATCGCTTTGATTCTCTTGAGAATAAAAATGCGCTGTTCGGTATTATTCAGGGCAGTGTTTACGAAGATTTACGAGATATCTCGGTAAAAGGTCTGGTAGAGATTGGCTTTGATGGCTACGCTGTCGGCGGCCTGGCTGTAGGTGAACCGAAGGAAGACATGCACCGTATTCTGGAACATGTTTGCCCGCAAATCCCTGCTGACAAGCCACGTTACCTGATGGGCGTAGGGAAACCGGAAGACTTGGTTGAAGGTGTTCGTCGCGGTATTGATATGTTCGACTGCGTGATGCCAACCCGTAACGCACGTAATGGTCATCTCTTCGTTACTGATGGCGTGGTGAAAATCCGTAATGCGAAGCATAAAGATGACACTTCGACGCTGGATTCTGAGTGTGATTGCTATACGTGTCGCAATTATTCACGTGCCTACTTGTATCATCTTGACCGTTGCAACGAAATACTCGGTGCACGCCTCAATACGATTCATAACTTGCGCTATTACCAGCGTTTAATGGCAGGTTTACGCAAGGCCATTGAAGAGGGTAAATTAGAGCAGTTCGTGAGTGATTTTTACGAGCGAATCGGTAAACCAGTTCCACCTTTGAATGTTGATTAATTTAATAATGAGGGATTTTTAATGAGCTTTATCATTTCTGATGCGGTTGCTGCAACAGGTGCTCCGGCGCAGGGTAGCCCGTACTCTTTGATTCTTATGCTGGTGGTATTTGGTCTGATCTTCTATTTCATGATCTTGCGCCCACAGCAAAAACGTACCAAAGAGCATAAAAAGCTGATGGACTCCATCTCTAAAGGGGATGAAGTACTGACTACTGGTGGTCTGGTTGGTCGCGTAGTGAAAGTAGCTGAAACTGGCTATATCTCTATCGCGTTGAACGACACCACTGAAGTGGTTATCAAGCGTGATTTCGTAGCTGCCGTTCTGCCGAAAGGCACTATGAAGGCGCTGTAATATTCGTTTTTCCCTAAGGGAACTACCGTGCTAAACCGCTATCCTTTGTGGAAGTACATCATGCTGATCGTCGTGTTTATCGTCGGTCTGCTATACGCACTTCCCAACCTATATGGTGAGGATCCGGCAGTTCAGATCACTGGCGCGCGCGGCGTCGCCGCCAGTGAGCAAACGCTGATCCAGGTCCAGAACACCTTAAACGCAGAAAAAATCCCCGCTAAGTCTGTGGCCCTGGAAGAGGGTGCGATTCTTGCACGCTTTGACACCACTGATACGCAGCTTCGTGCTCGTGAGGCTCTGATGAGCGTCCTTGGCGATAAATACGTTGTGGCACTTAACTTAGCTGCGGCGACTCCTCGCTGGTTATCCGCTATTTCCGCAGAACCGATGAAACTCGGTCTGGATCTACGTGGTGGCGTGCACTTCCTGATGGAAGTGGACATGGATACCGCGCTGAGCAAGTTGCAGGAACAAACCATTGATAACCTGCGTAGCGATCTTCGCGATAAGAGCATTGCGTACACCAACGTGCGTAAAGCCGATAACTATGGCGTCAATGTTGTTTTCCGTGACAGCCAAACGCGTGATCAAGCTATCTCCTATTTAACTCCACGCCATCGTGATCTGGTGATTTCTGCTCAAGGCAGCAACGCAATGCGTGCTGTAATGACAGATGCTCGCCTGAGTGAAGCGCGTGAGTATGCCGTTCAACAGAACATCAATATTCTGCGTAACCGTGTAAACCAACTGGGTGTTGCTGAACCATTGGTACAGCGTCAGGGTGCGGATCGTATTGTTGTTGAACTGCCAGGTATTCAAGATACTGCGCGTGCGAAAGAGATTCTTGGCGCGACTGCAACGCTTGAATTCCGTTTGGTCAACACTAACGTGGATGCTTCCGCTGCGGCTTCTGGCCGTGTACCGGGTGATTCCGAAGTGAAAGATACCCGTGAAGGTCAACCGGTTGTCCTGTACAAACGTGTGATTCTGACCGGTGACCATATCACCGACTCCACTTCCAGCACCGATGAATACAACCAGGCCCAGGTGAATATTTCACTCGATAGCGCTGGCGGTAACATCATGTCTAACTTCACTAAGGACAACATCGGAAAACCGATGGCAACTCTTTTTGTGGAGTACAAAGACAGCGGTAAGAAAGATGCTACTGGTCGTGCGATTCTGGCGAAGCAAGAAGAAGTTATTAACGTGGCGAACATTCAGTCGCGTCTGGGTAACAGCTTCCGTATCACAGGTATCAGCAATCCAAATGAAGCTCGCCAGCTTTCTCTGCTGTTGCGTGCGGGTGCATTGATTGCGCCAATTCAGATTGTTGAAGAGCGTACCATCGGCCCAACTTTGGGTATGGAAAACATCAAGCAAGGTCTGGAAGCGTGTCTGGCAGGTCTGGCCGTTTCAATCCTCTTTATGCTGTTCTTCTATAAGAAGTTTGGCCTGATTGCGACCTCTGCACTGTTGGTTAACCTGGTAATGATTGTTGGGATTATGTCCCTGCTGCCAGGGGCAACGCTTACCATGCCAGGGATTGCGGGGATCGTATTAACCCTTGCCGTCGCCGTCGATGCCAACGTACTGATAAACGAACGTATTAAGGAAGAACTTAGTAACGGACGTTCGGTGCAACAGGCTATCCACGAGGGCTACCAGGGCGCGTTCAGCTCTATTTTCGATGCCAACATCACGACGCTTATCAAGGTCATCATCCTGTATGCCGTAGGCACCGGGGCAATTAAAGGCTTTGCGATCACAACCGGTATTGGTGTGGCGACGTCCATGTTTACCGCAATCGTCGGTACCCGTGCCATCGTAAACCTGTTGTACGGCGGCAAACGCATCAACAAGCTGTCTATCTGAGGAGTGCGTTGTGGCACAGGAATATACTGTTGAACAATTGAACTACGGCCGTAGAGTCCATGACTTTATGCGCTGGGATTTCTGGGCTTTCGGTATCTCCGGGTTCCTGCTAATCCTTTCTCTCGCCATTATCGGCGTGAAAGGTTTTAACTGGGGTCTGGATTTCACCGGCGGTACGGTTATCGAAATCTCGCTGGAAAAACCAGCGGATTTAGACCAAATGCGTGAAGCGTTGCAGAAAGCGGGCTTTGCAGATCCGCTGGTGCAGAACTTCGGTAGCAGCCGTGACATTATGGTACGTATGCCACCTGCCAAAGGGGAAACCGGTGGGCAGGTGTTGGGTAGCAAAGTCGTTAGCGTAATTAACGAAGCAACCAGCCAAAATGCCGGAATAAAGCGTATTGAGTTTGTTGGCCCGAGTGTGGGTGCCGATCTTGCTCAAAACGGTGCTCTGGCACTGCTTGCCGCGCTGCTTTCCATCCTGGTATATGTTGGATTCCGCTTTGAGTGGCGTCTGGCGGCTGGTGTGGTTATCGCACTGATGCACGACGTGATCATAACTTTGGGCGTACTGTCGCTATTCCATATTGAGATAGACTTAACCATCGTCGCGTCGTTGATGTCGGTTATCGGCTACTCACTGAATGACAGTATCGTAGTATCTGACCGTATTCGTGAAAACTTCCGTAAGATTCGTCGCGGAACGCCTTACGAAATCTTCAACGTTTCTTTGACGCAGACTCTGCATCGTACGTTGATTACATCCGGTACTACGTTGGTTGTGATTCTGATGCTGTATCTGTTCGGTGGGGCGATGCTGAAAGGCTTCTCACTGACCATGCTTATCGGTGTTTCTATCGGTACTGTTTCTTCTATCTACGTGGCGTCTGCACTGGCGTTGAAACTGGGCATGAAGCGTGAGCACATGTTGCAGCAGAAAGTAGAGAAAGAAGGCGCGGATCAACCGTCGATTCTGCCTTAACCTTTAGGGTTTCGCTGAAAGCTAAAACCGCAGCCATCGTGCTGCGGTTTTTTTTCGCCTGAGTAAAAGTCTCCTGACAGTATGCTGTCAGGAGGGGCTCGTTAGACTCTTCGATGAACCCTATCAATGAGGAGCAAACACATGGACACCATCATCAACTGGTTTGAAATTCCGGTACAGGATCTGGAACGAGCAACAGCTTTTTATGAAGCTGTTTTTGCGACTGAATTTCGCCGCGAAAGTATGTCTGGCATGGAGATGGCTATCTTCCCGCATACCAAGCCGAATCCCGGCGGGGCACTATTGAAATCCGATGCGTTTAAACCTGCTGCACAGGGAACCGTTGTTTATCTTCATGCACCTGATTTAGCCGCCATGCTTGAGCGTGTGGTTAAAGCCGGAGGCGAATGCGTATTCGGCCCGCAAGAACTCCCGGATGACATTGGGACTTTTGCGCTTATCGTCGACAGTGAAGGGAATCGTGTCGGGTTACATCAACCGGTTTGACTCCCGGTATATACTGAATGACAAACGCCTGCCGGACATTCTGGCAGGCATTACTCTTTTGAAATAACGCCATGAGCCGAAGAGCAGACCGCCTTTTTCAAATCGTCCAGATCCTGCGTGGGCGTCGTATTTCCACGGCAGCGTTACTTGCCGAACGCCTTGAGGTTTCTGAACGCACCATTTATCGCGATATCCGCGACCTTTCACTTTCCGGTGTTCCCATTGAAGGTGAGGCTGGCTGCGGCTACCGATTATTACCGGGCTATGATTTGCCACCGCTGATGTTTACGGCGAACGAAGTGGAAGCGCTCGTGGCCGCGATTCGTCTGCTGCAAACATGGAGCGGTGAAACGCTGGCGCAGGCTGCCGGAACGGCAGAAGAAAAGCTGCTTGGTGTACTCACCCCACAGCGACGGGCGGTTGCGGAGCGCTGCCGCATCCTTTCGCCTGATTTTAATAAATATCCGCAGGTCAAAACGTGGTTTGATGTTTTTCATCGCGCAATTGGCCAGCTTCAAGTACTGCGCATCGACTATGAAGATCATAAGGGGAAAGTGTCGAGCCGCAATATACACCCGCTTGGGCTGACATTTTGGGGAGAAGTCTGGCTGCTGGTAGCCTGGTGTGAAACGCGTGAAGATTACCGCAGTTTTCGCCTGGATCGCTGTTTGTCTGTGGCCCCCACGGGGCTGCATTTTTCGGAGCGGCCCGACCGTTCTTTAAATCATTTTATTCAGTTGCAGCAAAATGAAGGCTGTCTTCCAGAAACAAAAAAGCCGACCGGCAAATAGCGGATCGGCTTTTTAAGGATTCAGACAGCTATTAGAAGTTGTAACCAACCACTAAGTAACCACCCCAACCGGTAGAGCGAACGCTGAAATCACCGTTACCGAAGTTCAGGCTTGCGTCGTCATTCCACTGGCCACCGTTGTGCCAGTAACGGGCAACAACTGCATAGTGGAAGTGATCGTAGTTCAGAGACAGGATGTGGCTGGATGCGATGGAATCACTGGTACGAGCATGCTTGCCGTTGTTATCCATGAAGTTGTCATCGCCCAGGTCTGAGCCCCAGTCGAAGTTGGTGAAACCGATGTAGCTCAGGTTACCGCCCCACAGGGAAGTAATCGGTACAAAGTATTTCACTTTGAAGCGGTAGCCATCCCACTCGTTTTCGTTGGATGCGCCATAGTTCTGCCATTGGTATTTCGCGTACACGTTCATGGACAGGCTCATTGGCAGGCCAGTGTCGATGTCGGTACCCAGACCCATGTACCAGGTGCTCTGGCGGCCATCTTTGTTGCGACCCATATCGTAGATATAGTTGTTTGCAACATACCATTCTTTGAACGGACCGAAGCTCAGGTCAGTGCCAGTCAGCTTGTCGATAGAGAAACGCGGTTCGATTTCCATAAACAGTGGAGAACCGTGGTTCCAGATACCTTTCGCATCAGTGTTACCACCGAAGAATACTGGCGCATCCATGTAACCATAGAAGTCGAACCAGTCTTTCTTAGCGAAAGCTTCATATTCCAGGTAGGTATCGTTACGGATTTGTGGTCCGAAACGGGTGTGGTAGCTGCCCACAACGTTAACGCTTTGGTGCCACCAATCAGAAAGGTATTCGGTATTTTTTGTTTCTTCAGCCTGAGCCGTGAAAGAGCTTGAAAGCGCCAGGACGGTGCTAGCCGCCAAAATAATTTTTTTCATTTTATATGCCACTGTTTTTTACATGGATCCCGTGAGGGCAGGAGGTGTTTTATCACCTAAGGTCATCAACCATTAACTTGGCTTTTTATTGACGCGCCTATTATAGAAATCCCTGCTCACAAAAATATGTTTCATTTCACATTATCGTTAAGTACGTAATCGATTGCGTTCTCAATTGCGCACATTAAAAACGGGCGAGATTCTACCTGCTTCTGAAATTTAAGCAAATAGATGGTCCGTTGTTACAGGTATATGTGATTAAGATCACTAGATTTATTCTTTGAAGTGAAAGGTGCTGATCGTGTTTCATTTGTTTAGTTGTAACAAAAAACGCAGATGTTACTGAGGGTTACCCCCGCAAGCACGAGGGCAATTATCTATTGTTGGGCTGGTAGTGCCTGCGAAGGGTCGACTGGTTGTATATCGTGAATTCTCACAAAACCTAATTGTTCAGGCGAAAGTCCTGAAAGCAACAACGGGATACTGACATCGCTCGGTGCCAGCACGCTCGCAGGAGCACTGAATTGCTGTGACTGGACGTTCACTTCCTGGTAGTTATCCGTAGTGCCCTGAATTTGTCCCCATTCTACTTTGCCGGTAAAAGCGGGCAGAGGATCGTTGGACTCGCCTTTGATAACGAGCATCACACGGCTGCCATTTGCTTCTGGAGTCATGCTGCTCAGCGACATTTGCAAATTACCTAACTGACTATTCAGGCGTGCCGGAGTTTTAGAACCTGGTAACAAGTAGACGCCAGTAGTTGATTTCGCATTCAGCGCATTTTGTTGCGTCAGCTTGATTGTCTGGTCAGTGAGCTTTGTCATTTCTTTATTCAGTGAACCCACTTCACTCTTCATTTGATGAACTTCAGTTTGTTGCGCGCAGGCGCTGAGGCTCACCAGGCTGCTAACCAGGAGTATTCTTAGGTAACTCTTTGTCATCGCTAATTTTTCCTTGAGGTTTTGTCCTGATTTAAGCGTAGCTTGTCGCTAATGAAAAGTCATATTTGTTGGGATGATGTGGCGTTACCTTTGTACTCCCGCTACTTCGCGGTAAACTATTGTTCATTTGAATAATCCTTCAGGACGCGCCATGCATTGCCCATTCTGTTTCGCAGTAGACACCAAAGTGATTGATTCCCGGCTTGTCGGCGAAGGGTCATCCGTGCGTCGTCGCCGCCAGTGCCTGGTTTGTCATGAACGCTTCACAACTTTTGAAGTGGCGGAACTAGTGATGCCACGCGTCGTGAAAAGTAATGATGTTCGCGAACCGTTTAATGAAGACAAGCTACGTAGCGGTATTTTAAAAGCACTGGAAAAACGCCCAGTGAGCTCTGACGACGTTGAAATGGCAGTAAACCACATCAAATCCCAATTGCGTGGCACAGGCGAGCGTGAAGTACCAAGCAAAATGATCGGCAATCTGGTAATGGAACAGCTTAAGAAACTCGATAAAGTGGCGTATATCCGCTTTGCTTCGGTTTATCGCAGCTTTGAAGATATCCGCGAGTTTGGCGAAGAAATTGCCCGTTTACAGGATTAATGCTGATGTCGCTTGATGAAAAGTTTATGGCTCGCGCGCTGCAATTGGCAAAGCGTGGCCGTTTTACTACTATGCCAAACCCCAATGTTGGCTGCGTGATTGCTAAAGATGGCGAAATTGTTGGTGAAGGTTTCCACTTTCGTGCGGGCGAACCTCATGCAGAAGTTCACGCGTTGCGTATGGCGGGTGACAAAGCACAAGGTGCTACGGCGTATGTCACGCTGGAGCCATGCAGTCATCACGGTCGCACACCTCCGTGCTGCGATGCGTTAATTGCGGCTGGTGTTTCGCGTGTGGTTGCCGCGATGCAAGACCCGAATCCACAAGTTGCCGGGCGTGGTTTGTACCGCCTGAAAGAAGCGGGCATTGAAGTCAGCCATGGTTTGATGATGAACGAAGCTGAGGTCATTAACCGTGGCTTCCTGAAACGTATGCGCACTGGCTTCCCATATATCCAACTTAAACTTGGCGCGTCGCTGGACGGGCGCACCGCGATGGCAAGTGGTGAAAGTCAGTGGATCACTTCGCCTGAGTCACGCCGTGATGTGCAGCGCTTGCGTGCGCAAAGTGCAGCTATTCTAAGCAGCAGTGCAACGGTGTTGGCTGACGATCCGTCTTTAACTGTGCGTTGGAATGAATTAGACAGCGCGACTCAGGCCGTTTACGCCGAAGAAAACTTACGCCAGCCAACGCGCATTATTCTCGATCGTGGAAATCTCGTGACGCCGCACCACAAAATTATCGCTCAGGCAGGTGAAACCTGGCTTGCACGTTGTAAAGCGGATGAGCAAATATGGCCTAATGGTGTTGAGCAATTTATCGTACCAGAGCATAACGGTCATCTCGATTTGGTCGTCATGATGATGCTACTGGGCAAACGCCAGGTGAATTCCATTTGGGTGGAAGCGGGCGCAACACTTGGTGGGGCGCTACTTCAAGCTGGTCTGGTTGATGAGTTGATTGTGTATGTAGCACCGAAATTATTAGGTAACGACGCACGTGGCTTATGTAACCTGCCAGGGCTTGAAAAATTAGCCGATGCGCCAGAATTTAGCTTTAGTGAAGTCCGTCAGGTCGGCCCTGATTTGTGCCTGCATTTAACGCCGCGATACAGTCGCTAGTAAAACGTAAGCGGGCACGAAAAGTTTATGATAAAATCCGCCCCCCTAACGGGGCTAAACAGAACCGTAAAGGAAGAATATGAACATCATTGAAGCAGCCGTTGCTACTCCAGACGCTCGCGTCGCCATCACCATCGCGCGTTTTAACAACTTCATCAATGACAGCCTGCTGGATGGTGCGCTTGACGCCCTGAAACGTATCGGCCAGGTTAAAGATGAAAATATCACCGTGGTCTGGGTTCCGGGTGCTTACGAGTTGCCACTGGCGGCAGATGCACTGGCGAAAACCGGTAATTATGACGCGGTGATTGCGCTGGGTACGGTTATCCGTGGCGGCACAGCTCACTTTGAATATGTTGCTGGTGGTGCCAGCAATGGCCTGGCACATGTTGCGCAGGAAAGTGGTATTCCAGTCGCCTTTGGCGTGCTGACCACCGAAAGTATTGAACAAGCCATCGAACGCGCTGGCACAAAAGCCGGTAACAAGGGTGCAGAAGCTGCACTGACCGCGCTTGAAATGATTAATGTATTGAAAGCCATCAAGGCCTGATTTTTTGTAAGGGGAAATCTGTGAAACCTGCTGCTCGTCGCCGTGCCCGTGAGTGTGCCGTTCAGGCGCTATACTCCTGGCAGTTATCTCGAAATGACATCGCTGATGTCGAATACCAGTTCCTGGCTGAACAGGACGTCAAAGACGTTGACGTTAACTACTTCCGCGAACTGTTGGTCGGGGTGGCTACTAACAGCGCGTATCTGGATGGGCTAATGAAGCCTTACCTGTCTCGCCAGCTCGAAGAGTTGGGTCAGGTAGAAAAAGCGGTTCTGCGTATTGCACTGTTTGAATTGGCTAAACGTGATGACGTGCCATACAAAGTGGCAATCAACGAAGCCATTGATCTTGCGAAAACCTTCGGTGCCGAAGACAGCCACAAGTTCGTCAATGGTGTGCTTGATAAAGCTGCTCCACAGATTCGTCCCCGCAAAAAGTAATCTTCTGGCCGGTGATTATTCATGAGTTTTTGAGCTACAGCTAACAACGCTGTAGCCTAAAGAATACTGAATACCCGGCCTTTTTTTATTCTATATCCGTTAGCATTCAAGTTGCAGCGAACACCCCTGCAGCTTGCAGAATGATGGGTATATTCAGAGGCGTAACGAATGGCATGCGGTGAGTTTTCCTTAATTGCCCGTTATTTTGATCGCGTAAGCAGTTCCCGTCGCGATGTGGAAACCGGAATCGGCGATGATTGTGCATTGCTGACGGTAGCCGAGAAGCAACTTTTAGCGATAAGCACTGATACGCTAGTCTCAGGCATCCACTTCCTGCCGGATATCGATCCCCGCGATTTGGGCTACAAAGCTCTGGCTGTTAATCTAAGCGATTTGGCTGCTATGGGCGCCGATCCGGCCTGGCTGACGCTGGCTATTACCCTTCCTGAAGTCGATGAAAGCTGGCTTGAAGCCTTCAGCGATAGTCTGTTTGAACAACTCGAATACTACGATATGCAGCTGATCGGCGGTGATACCACACGTGGTCCGCTCGCAATGACGCTGGGTATTCATGGTCTCGTGCCGGTGGGGCGTGCGCTTAAACGAAGTGGCGCGCGGCCAGGTGACTGGATCTACGTCACGGGTACGCCGGGCGACAGCGCAGCTGGCCTGGCCATTTTGCAGGATCGCTTAGTGGTTAAAGATCCCGCGCAAGCTGCATATCTTAAAAAGCGCCATTTGCGCCCAACTCCTCGCGTGCTGCACGGGCAGGCCTTGCGTGATCTCGCCAGCAGCGCAATTGACCTCTCTGACGGGCTAATCTCTGATTTAGGTCATATTCTTAAAGCAAGCGGATGTGGAGCGCGCATAGATCTCGATGCTCTGCCATATTCGACCGCCTTGAAAACTAACGTCAGCGCTGAACTCGGGTTGCAATGGGCGCTTTCTGGCGGAGAAGATTACGAGCTGTGCTTTACCGTGCCGGAACTCAATCGTGGTGCCCTGGATGTCGCTATTGGCAATCTTGGAATTCCATTTACTTGCATCGGCCAGGTTGCGCCTGAGTCTGAAGGGCTGCAGTTCTTGCAAAATGGCAAACCGGTTACGCTGGATTTAAAAGGATACGATCACTTTGCCTCGCGCTAAAGATGTGGCTAAAAGCCGTCTCAAACTCAGCAATCCCTGGCATTTGCTTGCCACTGGTTTTGGCAGTGGCTTAAGTCCAATAATGCCGGGTACCGTGGGGTCGCTTGCAGCGATCCCATTGTGGTATCTGATGACATTTTTGCCATGGCAGCTCTATTCCATGGTCATCATGCTTGGTATTTGTATTGGTGTTTATCTGTGCCACCAGACCGCACGTGATATGGGGGTTCATGACCACGGCAGTATAGTGTGGGATGAATTCATCGGCATGTGGATTACGCTGATGGCGCTGCCAATCAACGACTGGCGCTGGGTTGCCGCAGGCTTTTTGGTATTCCGAATTCTCGATATCTGGAAGCCGTGGCCAATCCGTTGGTTTGACCGTAACGTGCATGGAGGTATGGGGATCATGGTGGATGACATTGTCGCCGGGGTGTTCTCCGCGGGAATAATCTATGTGATTGGTCACCACTGGCCGATTGGCTTGTTCTGATTTAAACAACCCTTACACTCTCCTGATGGAGAGTGTAAGTGCATTGAACAGTTACTTGAATCCTACCTTTTCATGCGGTTCGTATACCGTTTCCAGCTCGGCAATCTCTTCAGGTTTCAGCGTTAAATCCGCCGCACCCAGTAAATCATCCAGTTGGTGCTCACGCGAGGTACCAATAATCGGCGCGGCAATCCCCGGCTTACTCAGCAGCCATGCCAGCGCGACCTGCGCCCGTGACACACCTTTATCATCCGCGACATTCGCCAGACGTTCAGCAATCAGCGCATCGTTATCCCGGCTCCCTTCGTACAGCGTTTTACCAAACTCATCAGACACCGAGCGCGCGGTGGTATCACCCCATGGGCGAGTCAACTTGCCGCGTGCAAGCGGGCTCCAGGGGATCACGGCGATCCCCTGTTCGTAGCACAGCGGCAGCATATCGAGCTCTTCTTCACGATAGATCAGATTGTAGTGATCCTGCATGGTGACGAAACGCGCCCAGCCATGTTGATCCTGCAATGCCAGCGCTTGCGCAAACTGGGAGCTGTGCATGGACGACGCGCCGATATAACGTGCTTTACCCGCTTTCACCACATCGTTTAGCGCTTCAAGCGTCTCTTCAATAGGCGTGTTGTAGTCCCAGCGGTGGATTTGCAGCAGATCGACATAATCGGTCCCAAGGCGGCGCAAGCTGTCATCAATCGAACGCAAAATCTGTGCTCGTGACAAGCCTTCAGCCAAATCGCCGACCTGATGGTAAACCTTGGTAGCCAGTACGGCATCTTCGCGGCGCATGAAGTCTTTAAGAGCACGCCCGACAATCTCTTCGCTGCTACCGTCGGAATAGCTATTGGCGGTATCAAAGAAATTAATGCCGTTATCGATGGCGTGTTTGATGATGAGGCGGCTGCTCTCTTCAGGAAGTGTCCAGGCGTGTTTGCCACGGTCTGGCTCACCAAAGGTCATGCAGCCCAGGCAAAGGCGGGAAACTTTGAGGTCTGTTTTTCCTAACGTGTTGTATTGCATACTTCCACTCCAACTATTCAGGTTCCTTTAAGCATAGCAGGAGTGGAGCAGGGGATTATTTAAGCCAGTCGCGGATCTTCGTTTCCATGCCTTGAGCATCAAGCCCAATGGCGGCACGCGCTTCTTCCTGAGTGCCTTGCGGAATAAAGTAATCCGGCAGGCCAATATTCAGCACCGGAACCACTTTACGGTTGACCATCAGCACTTCGTTGACGCCACTCCCAGCACCACCCATGACCGCATTCTCTTCTATTGTCACCAGTGATTCGTGGCTGGCAGCCAGTTCCAGAATCAGCGCTTCATCAAGCGGCTTCACAAAACGCATATCGACCAGCGTTGCATTCAGTGATTGGGCAACGGCTTCCGCTTCCGGCAACAGCGTGCCGAAGTTCAGCAGCGCGACTTTCTCACCAGCGCGTTTCTTCACACCTTTACCGATTGGCAGCGACTCCAGCGGCTGTAATTCAGCGCCAGTACCATTACCTCGCGGATAACGCACCGCCGATGGGCCTGCGTTGTAGTGATAACCGGTGTGCAGCATCTGGCGGCATTCGTTTTCATCACTCGGTGTCATGATGACCATTTCCGGAATGCAGCGCAGGAAGGAGATGTCGAACGCGCCCTGATGGGTTTGGCCATCAGCGCCAACAATGCCCGCACGGTCGATGGCAAATAACACCGGCAACTTCTGGATGGCGACGTCGTGAATCACCTGATCGTATGCGCGTTGCAGGAAGGTCGAGTAAATGGCGACAACCGGTTTGTAACCGCCAATGGCGAGGCCAGCAGCAAATGTAACTGCGTGCTGTTCGGCAATCGCGACATCAAAATATTGCGACGGATACTGGCGTGAAAACTCCACCATACCGGAGCCTTCGCGCATTGCAGGCGTGACAGCCATCAGTTTGTCGTCTTTGGCTGCGGTTTCGCATAACCAGTTACCGAAGATTTTCGAATAGCTCGGCAGGCCGCCCGCCGCTTTCGGCAGCGTGCCGCTTTGCGGGTCAAATTTAGGCACTGCGTGGAAGCTAATCGGGTCTTTTTCAGCAGGCGCGTAGCCACGACCTTTTTTGGTCATGATGTGCAGGAACTGCGGCCCGTTCAGGTCACGCATGTTCTTCAGCGTATTCACCAGGCCAACAACATCATGCCCGTCAACCGGGCCAATATAGTTAAAGCCTAGCTCTTCAAACAACGTTCCCGGAACCACCATACCTTTCAGGTGCTCTTCGGTACGTTTGAGCAGCTCTTTAATCGGCGGTACGCCGGAGAACACTTTTTTCCCGCCTTCACGCAGCGAAGAGTAGAGTTTGCCCGAAAGCAGTTGCGCGAGGTGGTTGTTTAGCGCACCGACATTCTCAGAAATCGACATTTCGTTGTCGTTAAGAATAACCAGCATATTTGGGCGAATGTCACCCGCATGGTTCATCGCTTCAAACGCCATACCTGCGGTGATTGCGCCATCGCCAATGACGCAAACGGTACGACGCTCTTTGCCTTCTTTGCCAGCGGCTACTGCGATACCAATTCCCGCACTGATTGAGGTGGACGAGTGGCCCACGCTCAATACGTCATATTCGCTCTCGGCGCGCCATGGGAAGGGATGCAAGCCACCTTTCTGGCGGATAGTGCCAATTTTGTCACGACGGCCAGTAATGATTTTATGCGGATAAGCCTGATGACCGACATCCCAGATTAACTGGTCAAACGGGGTGTTATACACATAGTGAAGCGCCACGGTCAGTTCTACCGTGCCAAGGCCAGAGGCAAAGTGCCCGCTGGAACGGCTTACGCTATCGAGCAGGTAACGACGCAGCTCGTCACAAAGTTTCGGTAAGCTCTCTTTTGGCAACAGGCGTAGCTCAGGGGCTGATTCCACCAGTGCGAGGGTCGGGTATTTGGCAATATCAAAACTCATTAAGAAACTCATCGTGGTGTTTACCCTTCATCCTTCAAGCCTGCGCCTGAATGCCAAAGGGTAGTTAATAATTATTTATCACGTTGGATTATATAGCTCGCTAACGCTTCCAGTGCGGTAGTGTCTAACGACTGGCGAGCCAGGCCTTCCAGCGCCCTGAGAGAATCCTGGTAGAGATCCCAAGCTTTAGCTTTGGCATTTTCAAGCCCCAACAAGGCCGGATAGGTACTTTTACCCAGATGCTGGTCGGCGCCCTGGCGTTTACCCAATGTCGCGGTATCACCAATAACGTCGAGGATATCGTCCTGAACCTGGAATGCTAGCCCAATGCTTTCAGCATAACGGTCAAGCAACGGCAGGGCGTTACGGCCTGCATCACCTGCGCTTAATGCACCCAGACGAACAGCGGCACGAATTAACGCCCCGGTTTTATGGCGATGAATGCGCTCAAGGCTTTGCAGGTCAACATGCTTACCTTCTGCTTCCAGATCAAGCGCCTGGCCGCCACACATTCCAGCCACGCCACTGGCAGTTGCGAGTTCTTTCACCATCGCCAGCCGGTCTGCAATCGCCACGCCCGCCATTGGTGCATCACTTAGTATAGAAAACGCCAACGTTTGTAGGGCATCTCCTGCCAAAATGGCACTGGCTTCACCGAATTTGATGTGACAAGTCGGTTGCCCACGACGCAAATCGTCGTCATCCATGGCGGGTAAATCATCGTGAATCAATGAATAAGCATGGATACATTCGATTGCCGCAGCAGGTGCATCCAGCGTCTCTTGCGCTATGCCGAACATTTCCCCGGTCGCATAAACCAGGAAAGGGCGCAGTCTCTTGCCACCAAATAGTGCGCCATAGTGCATAGCCTCAACCAGAGGAGTGTTCTGAAACGGTAGCGGTGCCAGAAAACGCAGCAGCGCATCGTTGGCCCGCTCGGCGTGGGCCTGCAACTGATGGTTAAAATCCATTTACTCGTTATCCGGGGTAAAAGGCTTGAGTGGGGCGTCTTCGCTATCGTTTAGCAGGATTTGTACGCGTTGTTCTGCTTGTTGCAGTTTCACCTGACCCTGGCGTGCAAGCTGCACCCCACGCTCAAATTCATTTAACGCCTCTTCGAGCGCTAAATCTCCGCTCTCCAGACGAGTAACAATCTGCTCAAGCTCCACAAGCGCAGTTTCAAAACTGGCTGGGACTTCGGTTTTTTTCGGCATAGTGAATGTCTGACTCTAATAATTTTTGCGACTCTGCAATGGTAGCGGAAACTGACAAGCAAGTAACCATGAGCATGTTGGTTAGCAGAGGTTAGTGATATACTTGCGCGCCTCGGATGCAGCGGCAACTCGCCGTTGCAGTTCTTTAAGTCTTCCAGCCCGCATGATTCATATTATGCCTGGCTCATCAACGAATCTAAGCCGCCATGAAGTTTATCATTAAATTGTTCCCGGAAATCACCATCAAGAGTCAATCTGTGCGCATACGCTTTATTAAGATGCTCACCGGGAACATTCGCAACGTTTTAAAACACTACGATGAAGATCTGGCGGTTGTTCGCCACTGGGACAACATTGAAGTTCGCGCTAAAGATGAAAATCAGCGCATCGCCATTCGTGAAGCGTTGACCCGCATTCCCGGTATTCACCACATTCTGGAAGTTGAAGATGTGCCGTTTACCGACTTGCACAATATCTTCGAACAGGCGCTGGAGCTTTATCGCGATCAACTGGAAGGCAAAACCTTCTGCGTGCGTGTAAAACGTCGTGGTAAACATGAGTTCAGCTCAATTGAAGTTGAACGTTATGTTGGTGGCGGCCTGAATCAACACATTGAATCTGCGCGCGTAAAACTGACTAAACCAGAAGTTACCGTTAATCTGGAAATCGAAAACGATCGCCTGCTGCTGGTTAAAGGCCGCTATGAAGGCATCGGCGGTTTCCCGATTGGCACGCAAGAAGATGTGCTGTCGCTGATTTCCGGCGGTTTCGACTCCGGTGTTTCCAGCTACATGCTGATGCGTCGCGGTTGCCGCGTGCACTATTGCTTCTTCAACCTCGGTGGTGCTGCGCACGAAATCGGCGTTAAACAGGTTGCTCACTATCTGTGGAACCGTTTTGGCAGCTCCCACCGTGTGCGCTTTGTGGCGATCAACTTTGAACCTGTTGTTGGCGAAATCCTCGAGAAAGTCGAAGACGGCCAGATGGGCGTGGTGCTTAAGCGTATGTTTGTGCGTGCTGCGTCCCGTGTTGCTGAACGCTACGGCGTGCAGGCACTGGTAACCGGCGAGGCGCTGGGCCAGGTTTCCAGCCAGACGCTGACCAACTTGCGTTTAATCGATAATGTTTCTGATACGTTGATTCTGCGCCCGCTTATCTCTCACGATAAAGAGCACATCATCGATCTGGCTCGTGAAATTGGTACAGCCGACTTTGCGCGTACCATGCCGGAATACTGCGGTGTTATCTCGAAGAGCCCAACCGTTAAAGCGGTGAAAGCGAAGATTGAAGCTGAAGAAGCCAACTTTGACTTCTCCATCCTCGATCGCGTGATTGAAGAAGCCAGCAACATCGATATCCGTGAAATCGCCAATCAGAGCAAAGAAGTCGTTACGGAAGTTGAAACCGTTGATGCATTTGGCCCGAATGACGTGCTGCTGGATATCCGTTCTATCGACGAGCAGGACGATAAGCCATTCAAACCAGAAGGTGTGGAAGTGGCATCAATGCCGTTCTACAAGCTGAGCACTGCATTTGGCGATTTGGATCAGAGCAAAAACTATTTGCTGTGGTGCGACCGCGGTGTGATGAGTCGTTTGCAGGCGCTGTATCTGCGTGAGCAAGGTTTTGAGAACGTGAAGGTTTATCGCGCTTAATCAGTTGGCGGGTTGCGTTCTGCATACCCGCTCAATAACTGCTTCACGTAGGTCGGATTAGCCAAAGCGACATCCGACAACACGTTTACTGATAATCCCTGTAGCTATAAATTCCCGCTGCCAATACCAATTGCTGTGACACCTCATGGGCTTTTTCACGGCTCACCAGCAAGTCGATAATCTTCAGCGCAAAATCAATGGCTGTACCTGGCCCCTGGCTGGTTAACAGGTTGACGCGCGGATCCCACACAATACGCTTATCCTGCCACTGAGCTTCGGGAATCGTCTCTTTCAGCCCTGGAAAGCCAGTCATATTTGCAATCGGGAAAAGTTCATGCGGAACCAATACCGTACCGGCTGCGGCACAAATCGCGGCCACAATGCGGCCTGAAAGATGGAACTGGCGCACGGTTTCAACCAGTAGTGGGCTGTCGCGGAAACATTCCGCACCTTTTAAGCCGCCCGGCAACACGATGATATCGAACTCACCGTCCGCCACTTCAACCAGCGGCGCGTCAGCCAGTAGTTTTACCCCACGCGAGCAGGTAATCGTCAGATCCCCATCGCTGGCAACGCTTGCTGTGGTAACGCTAATACCGCCACGGACCAGAAGATCGATAGTGGTGACGGCTTCGGTCTCTTCAGTCCCAGGAGCCAGACAAACCAGTGCTCGAGCGCTCATATTCATTCTCCTTACGCTTTATTTGCTCATACAAGCGGCTGTTCACCGGCACTGAAAGGCCATGGGCGCGCGCGCGTTGCAGTAAATAACCAGTAATGTAATCAATCTCGGTGTGGCGTTCGACCCGCACATCCTGAAGCATCGACGAGATGTTTTCCGCCGTGCTTTCGATAACTTCGCCGACATAATAAATCAAGTCTTCAGGCGTCGTATGGTGACCTTCGCGTTCCATTACCATAGCGACTTCGTGGCAAATATCGCTGACTTCATTTTGATGCTGGCGTAAATCACCATTCGGGCAATTGTAGAGTGCGGTGAGAGGGTTAATCACGCAATTTACCGCCAGCTTCTTCCAACTGGCAGGCAGGATGTTGTCGTGCCAGGCTATTTCGGGCAACACATTGTGCAGGGTATCGGCGAGATAGCTGAAATTGTGGCCCGCCGCGTTTCCTGGCCCAATATGCGTTATGCCATTGGCGACGTGAATAATCACGTTACCGTCGCGGCGTGCGGCGTGTGTGGTGACGCCCAGTAAAATGGGTTGATGTATGCTGCGTAACTCTTCGAGCGTCCCCATACCGTTGTGGAGCAGCAGAATTGGGCTGTTTGCCGGGAGTCTTCCCACCAGGACTTTTACAGCGCCAGAAACCTGCCATGCTTTAAGTGTCACCAGCAACAAATCACTGTTGGCGAGAAAATCAGGATCGTTGGCGATAAGCGTTTGGTTGAACACGCTACCATCGGTTTCAACCAGATTGACATGGCAAAAAGGTTGCGGCACGCGCAACCATCCCTGGACTTCATGTCCTTGCTTAAAAAGCGATGCCAGCCAGAGTTGGCCGAGCGCACCGCAACCTAGCACGGTGATTTTCATTTTGCCTCCTGGCAGCAGATGTTTTGCTTAATCTATATTATACAGGGCTCTCTCGTGCTTTAACGGGTTGTTTTGCGCGGCCCAGCAGGTATTATGCAACGCAACAAAAAGAGAGGGAGAAGAAAGCATGCCATCTTTTGACATTGTGTCTGAAATTGATATCCAGGAAGTGCGTAACGCGATTGAAAACGCGGAACGTGAGGTTGCTACTCGTTTTGACTTCCGTAATGTGCCGGCAACATTTGAACTGAATGAGAAAAATCAGTCCATCAAAGTTGCCAGCGAGTCTGACTTCCAGGTCAACCAACTGTTGGATATTCTTCGTGCCAAGCTGCTTAAGCGCGGTATCGAAGGGGCTTCAATTGATGTGCCGGAAGAGTTCGTGCACAGCGGTAAAACCTGGAGCGTTGAAGCGAAGCTCAAGCAGGGCATTGAATCGACTATCGCCAAGAAAATTGTGAAGCTGATTAAAGACAGCAAAACAAAAGTTCAGGTGCAGATTCAGGGCGAAGAGCTGCGTGTAACCGGCAAATCTCGCGACGATTTACAGGCCGCAATGGCGCTGGTTCGTGGTGGTGATTTGGGGCAACCGTTCCAGTTTAAAAACTTCCGCGACTGATTTTTAAAGGGGCTTTACGCCCCTTTCACCAACTGTTCAATCTCAAATCGATTCGTTAGCTTACTGTCTATCTTCACGTAGGCGCTGCGTTCCTGCGCGATAATATTCACGTCACTCACACCATGTTGAGCCAGCAAACGCTGTTTTAGTGATTCGTCTGCGGTTACATCTTCTGGTAGTTCAATTCGCAGGCTTGCCACATACGGCGGCTCAGTCATAGTGCTACTTACCAGTAGCCACACCATTGCCAGCAATGCGCCCATCAAGAATACCGTCTGTGAATCAAATAATCCGTCAATCCATCCGCCCAGTGAACCGCCAATGGCTACGCCTAAAAACTGGCTGGTGGAATAAATCCCCATCGCCGTGCCTTTGTAACCTGCCGGAGATTCCTTGCTGATAAGCGACGGTAAAATAGCTTCCATTAGGTTAAAGGCGAGGAAGAACAATTGGACACCCAACACCAGTTCCCAGAAGTGCGGGCCGGAACCCCACAGGACAATTTCAGCGATAAGTAGTAATGCAACACAGCCGACAAACACGCGTTTCATACGGCGTTTTACTTCCGCATAAATGATAAATGGCACCACCGAAGCAAAAGCTATCAGCATAGTGCAAAGGTAAACTTTCCAGTGCTCAGACGCCGGGAATCCAGCCTGTTCGAGTTGACCTGGGAGTGCGACAAACGTCGACATCAGCATGATGTGCAGGCACATGATGCCGAAGTTCAGTTTCAGTAGTTTTGGTTCGGCCAGCACTTTGCTAAAGCAGCCTTTCACCATGCCGGACTCACGGTTCAACACATGATTTTTGGTGTTTGGTACCACCCAGAGGGTGATTAAAATGCCGCAACTTGCCAATACGGCAATCATCCAGAACAGTGCGTTTAAGCCGAGGCTATGAGTGATGATTGGGCCAAGTACCATGGCGATGGCAAAGGTGACGCCGAAGCTCACGCCGATAAAAGCCATAGCTTTGGTACGATTCTGTTCGCGGGTTAAATCCGAAAGCAGTGCCATTACAGCCGCAGCAATTGCACCTGAGCCTTGCAATGCACGGCCAAGAATAACGCCCCAGATAGAGTCAGACAGCGCTGCTATTACGCTACCAAGCACGAAAATCAGCAAGCCGCCGATAATTAGCGGTTTGCGGCCAATGCGGTCGGAAAGCAGACCAAAAGGAATCTGGAAGACAGCTTGAGCAAGGCCATAGATGCCGATGGCAATACCAATTAGCGCTTCACTGGCACCATGTAGCGCCATTCCGTAAGTAGTAAGAACCGGTAGCACCATAAACATGCCGAGCATGCGCAGTGAAAATACCGTGCCTAAACCCCACGTCGCACGTAACTCGACGGGCGTCATTTTGTAATCGTTCATTACCACCTCAGATAAAAAGCAGGCCTTAGTGTAGTGCGTGGGCAGGGGAGGGTAAATGGCTGGTTGTTTAATAAATATTACAATGTGGAATGCTTGATGGCATTAATAAAAAAGGGCGCAATTGCGCCCTTTTATGAGGTTCATAACTTACCAGACGTAAGTCATAAGATTTTGTGAATCTGGCACCATGAAATCGACCGACATCATCACGCTTAATGAGGTGATAGCAACGATTGAAAAGACGAACAATTTGCGCGCCCAGACTTTATCGTCTTCCACTTTATAACCACGTAATGCCATGCCCAACCACCAGACACTGACGGCGGCAGCTACAACCAGATATTTCCATCCGGCATAACCACCCAGCGACAGCATCAACGTTGCGACAGCAAAAGCGATGATATAAACCGTGATGTGGTTTTTGGCGACTGAAATCCCTTTAACCACCGGCAACACCGGAATGTTGGCGGCCTGGTAATCTTTAAAGCGGAAGATAGCAATCGCGTACGAGTGCGGCATCTGCCACAGGCTAAAGATAGCCAGCAGGATTAAAGCACCGGCATCAAATTCATTGGTTACAGCGCAGTAACCAATAACCGGCGGTGCAGCACCTGACAGGCTGCCAATTAACGTGCCGTAGACGGAGTGGCGCTTCATGTACAGGCTATAAACGCCGACATAAACCACAAAGCCCATCACACCTAACCACATGGCCAGCGGGTTAGCACCAAACCACAGCAGCATGAAGCCAGCAATACCCAACAAGGTGGCGTATACCAGCGAGGTTTTCGGCGCAATCAGGCCTTTGACCAGAACCCTGTTCTTGGTTCTCTCCATCTTGCGGTCGATGTCGCGGTCAATGAAGTTGTTATAGACACAACCCGACGCCACGACCAACGACACCCCAACAAGGGTGGATATAAACAGGGAATAATCAATACTGCCCTTTGAGGCCAGTAAAAATCCGCCAATGACAGAAATTAAATTGCCGAAAATAATTCCTGGTTTAGTTACTTGTAGGTACCGCTTCATCATATAGGCTGCTCTTAGTGAACCATCATGTTCTGGTTGAGGTTCCACATAATCCAGATAGAGCCGACCACCAGAATGGCTATTATCAGCGCAGTAAAGGCAAAGGCCACCAGGTTCCAACGCTCCTCAGAAGAGGTGTTCATGTGCAGGAAGCACACCAGGTGAACCAAAATCTGTACCACAGCACTTACCAGCACCACGCCAAGAATTACGGCGTGAGACGCTGTACCTGTCATAACCATCCAGAACGGGATTGCCGTCAGGATGATCGACAGGATAAAACCAGTCATATAGGTTTTAACGCTACCGTGGTGGGCGCCAGCGT
Organism: Buttiauxella sp. BIGb0552; assembly: GCF_004366275.1. Classification (NCBI taxonomy): domain Bacteria; kingdom Pseudomonadati; phylum Pseudomonadota; class Gammaproteobacteria; order Enterobacterales; family Enterobacteriaceae; genus Buttiauxella; species Buttiauxella sp. BIGb0552. Next base: position 808,738 of record NZ_SODY01000002.1, on the reverse strand, counting down.
GTTCATTTGAATGACTCATTACATCGCCCCCATCAGATAAACAACCGAGAATACGCAGATCCATACCACATCCAGGAAGTGCCAGAACAAGCTCAGGCACATCAGGCGAGTACGGTTAGCACTGGTCAAGCCGCGACGGTAAACGTGGAACATCATCAACGCCATCCAGACCAAACCAGAAGTTACGTGCAGACCGTGCGTACCAACCAGGGCAAAGAAGCCTGACAGGAAGCCGCTACGATCCGGACCGAAACCTTCTTTGATCAGGTGATGGAATTCATAGATTTCCATCGCGACGAAGCCCGCACCAAACAGGAAGGTCAGCGCAAGCCAGGAGATAACCTGGCTCTTGTTGCCTTTGTTCATGGAGATGATCGCCATGCCGTAGGTGATGGAGCTGAACAACAGCAGAGCAGTTTCAACCAGCACAAATGGCAGTTCGAAAATGTCTTTCCCTGCCGGGCCGCCGGCGGTGCCGTTCACCAGAACGGCATAGGTAGCAAACAAGCAACAGAACAGAATGCAGTCGCTCATCAGGTAGATCCAGAAACCAAAGACTTTATTGGTTCCTGCATCGTGATGCCCATGCTCTGCGGCGTGGGCGTTAGCGTGAGTGAGAGTTTCAGTTGACATTTTTCAGCCCTGCTTTGGTAATTTCATCGAAGTGCTGGTTTTCCAGTTTTTCGACTTCCGCAACCGGAACGTAGTAATCCACATCTTCGTCGAAGCTTTTCGCAATCCAGGTGATGATGATGCCGGCAAAGCCAACAATCGCCAGCCACCAGATGTGCCAGATCATCGCGAAACCAAACACGGTAGCGAACGCGGCAATAACGATGCCTGCTGCGCTGTTACGTGGCATATGAATTTCTTCATAATGCGTTGGCTGTTTGTACGCTTCACCTTTCTCTTTCATTTCCCAGAATGCATCACGTTCATGAACGTGTGGCAGGTGGGCAAAGTTGTAGAACGGAGGAGGAGAGGAAGTTGACCACTCCAGCGTACGGCCACCCCATGGGTCACCTGTCAGGTCACGATTCTGCTCACGGTCACGGATTGAGACGTAGAACTGAATCAGCTGGCACAGGATGCCCAGAGCAATCAGCCCTGCACCACAAGCTGCAACAACCAGCAGAGTGTGGAACTGCGGATCAATCTGCTGGCTCAGGCGACGGGTCATACCCATGAAGCCCAGCACGTACAGCGGCATAAATGCCACGAAGAAGCCGATGATCCAGAACCAGAATGCGCGCTTGCCCCAGGTTTCGTTCAGCGTGAAGCCGAAGGCTTTTGGCCACCAGTAAGTCAGGCCTGCGAAGCAACCGAACACTACACCACCGATAATCACGTTATGGAAGTGAGCAATCAGGAACAGGCTGTTGTGCAGTACGAAGTCAGCACCCGGAACCGCTAACAGAACACCGGTCATGCCACCGATAGAGAAGGTGACAACGAAGCCAATAGTCCACAGCATCGCGGAGTTGAACACGATACGGCCTTGATACATGGTGAACAGCCAGTTGAAGATCTTCACCCCAGTCGGGATGGCGATAATCATGGTGGCGATACCGAAGAAGGCGTTTACGTTCGCGCCGCTTCCCATGGTAAAGAAGTGGTGCAGCCAAACGATGAACGACAGTACCGTAATCGCGATGGTCGCCCACACCAGAGAGGTGTAACCGAACAGGCGTTTTTTCGAGAATGTTGCAACCACTTCTGAGAACACACCAAACACCGGCAGCACCAGGATATAAACTTCCGGGTGGCCCCATGCCCAGATGAGGTTGATATACATCATCATGTTGCCACCCATATCATTGGTAAAGAAATGGGTGCCAAGGTAGCGGTCAAGGGTTAACAGTGCGACGGTCACGGTGAAGATTGGGAATGCCGCGATAATCAGTACGTTGGTGCATAGTGAAGCCCAGGTAAATACCGGCATTTTGAACATAGTCATGCCAGGTGTACGCATGTTCAGGATAGTAACGAAGAAGTTAATACCCGTTAATGTCGTACCGATACCTGAGAGCTGTAGTGCCCATATCCAGTAGTCGACGCCGACCCCCGGACTGTACTCTATGCCCGATAGCGGCGGATAAGCCACCCAACCGGTTTGCGCGAATTCACCAACCCCAAGAGACAGGTTAACCAGCACCACACCCACAACGGTGAACCAGAAGCTCAGGTTGTTCAGGAATGGGAAGGCTACGTCACGCGCACCAATCTGCAACGGCACGACAACGTTCATCAGGCCGATAACAAATGGCATCGCCACGAAGAAGATCATAATTACGCCGTGGGCGGTAAAGATCTGGTCGTAGTGATGAGGTGGCAGGAAGCCTGCTTCTCCGGCGGAGGCCAGAACTTGCTGGCTACGCATCATGATGGCGTCTGCAAAGCCACGCAGAAGCATGACGATTGCGACAATCACGTACATTATGCCGAGGCGTTTGTGGTCAACCGAAGTGAACCACTCTTTCCATAAATATTCCCACTTACCGAAGTAAGTGATAGCTGCAACTAGCGCCAGTCCCCCGACGAGAATTGCTGCCACCGTAACCATGATAATGGGTTCATGGTATGGGACTGCATCCAGTGTAAGTTTTCCGAACATCGTATTATTCCTCGGCCCCTTAGTGAGAGGTTTCCGCGTGACTCATGTCCATGCCTTCCATTCCTTCATGCGTTGCGTGCTCGCCTTCCGGTTGGGTCATGTCCATGCTCTTCCCGTGTCCCATGAATTTGTTAATAACGTCTTTAAACAAATCTGGCTTAACAGCGGAGAAGTATTCGACTTTGTTGTATTCGCTAGGCTGCGCCAGTTTCTCGTAAGTCGCCATATCGTTCATGACTTCTGGAGATTGTTTAGCTTTAGCAACCCATTGGTTAAAGGTGTCCATATCTGGGGTGGCGATTGCCTTGAACTTCATCCCAGAGAAACCTTTACCGCTGTAGTTAGACGAAATACCGTCGTAGGTGCCTGCTTCATCAGCAATCAGGTGCAATTTGGTCTGCATACCTGCCATTGCGTAGATTTGGCTGCCCAGGCGCGGAATAAAGAAGGAGTTCATCACTGAGTTAGACGTGATTTTGAATTCCACCGGGGTGTTGGCTGGGAAGGCGATTTCATTCACCGTAGCAATACCTTGCTCTGGATAGATGAAGAACCATTTCCAGTCCATGGCGATAACTTCGATGGTCACCGGCTTCGCATCATGAACAAGCGGTTTGCTTGGCTCAAGAGCGTGTGTGGTTTTCCAGGTTAGTACCGCGAGGAAGATGACGATAAGGATAGGAATCGTCCAGACCACAGCTTCAACTTTGTTCGAGTGCGACCAGTTGGGGCTGTATTTGGCGTTTGTGTTTGAAGCACGATACTTCCAGGCAAAACCGATAGCCATTGCGATAGCGGGTATTACTACTATCAACATCAGCCCGATAGCTGTCAGTATCAATGAACGTTGTTCCAGTCCAATTTGTCCTTTGGGGTCCAGAAGTGCAGAATCACAGCCACTCAGTAAAAAAGTGCCTGTAATTAATGCCATCCATCCCAAACTTTTATTGTATTTCCTGAGTCTCATTTAACGACCTCAATTCCGGGGAGCTCTAATTGTCGTTTAAAGTGTGAAGGCATTTTACGGGAAGGTTACATTACTGTAAACATGAATGGCGTAGTGTCAGTGTGGTGTTACCGGGTTCTGCCGACAATGTCACATAGAATGCAACAAACTGTAAAATATCGAGATAGCCCGCAACCCTGCTGGGTTATAACGAAAACCTATGTTGCTATAAATAGTACAGGTTAATTGGTATAACCAATCATTTTACTAAACATAAATTTAACAAAATAGCATCAATTAACAAACGAAATGAGCTGCAAATTATTTGACCGGCTCGCTGAATCGGTTAAAGGTGCGAAGAAAATAATTTTCCTGCTAATAATGCAAAAAAACTGGCTTGCTTTCGCCAATTAATTCATCACATCAATATTTGCGTGTTAATCGAACGATATAGTTACTAAGCGAAATTTATTATTTTTATTAATCTGACGAATTTTACACTAAAGCTGATTTTCGCAACGCCAGATAATCAAGTATCCCTCCGAGTAAAATCCCACCAACTGCAAACAACGCTCCCCACTCCAGGAACTGAATGTTGAACGCCCAGTTTGTCAGGCCTGTCGCATTGGTAATTAATACCACCAGCCATACAGCTAAGAGGGCACAACCTAACATCAATGCCTGAAGCGCTATACGATAAGCGGAAGAAAATTCGCTTCGCGGAATGAAACTATCGTTATTCTGGGTGTATTCCAGCGTTGTTTTGCAAACCAACAGCAACAGAATGCCTGGAACAGCGGCAATAACAGAGAATAAATAAAAAGTAGGCCAACCTTGCGCTTCAACAAACCAACCGGCAATCGGGCCAACATAAACGCGGCCTACTGCGGATAATGCTGAAAGCAGCGCAAACTGAGTGGCTGAAAACGATTTATTGCACAGTGTCATCAACAGCGCGACAAATGCCGCTGTACCCATGCCACCGCAGAGGTTTTCGAAGAAGACGGCTGCTGCCATGCTGAACATATTCTTATCGGTAATCGAAAGAAGCCAGTAACCAGCATTAGAGACACCCTGCAAAATGCCAAAGATCAGCAATGCGCGGAACAGTGACAGGCGCTGCATTAAAATGCCGCCGTAGAGTGCGCCAATGATTGTGGCAATCAAACCCAGTGTTTTATTCACCATACCGACTTCACCGGCATCAAAACCTACGCCGCGGATCAAAAATGTGGTCGTCAAACTCATGGCGAACGCATCCCCGAGTTTGTACAATACAATCAGCAGCAGAATGAGCCACGCATTGTTGCGGCCAAAGAAATCACGCAGTGGAGCGACCACAGCTTGTTCAAGGCTTTTTGGGACCGGAATGGCATCGGTGGGCTCTGGAGCTAGCAATGTAGCGATGATACAAGGCAGCATCAATGCGGCCATCAACCAGTACATGCCTTGCCAGCCAAGGTATCTATCCGCAAGCCAGAGCGCTAAACCACCCGATACCAGCATTGCCAGGCGATAACCCAACACACTGATTGCTGCACCCGTGCCGCGTTCCTCAGCCGGAAGAACATCCGTTTTCCACGCATCAAAGACGATATCTTGAGATGCCGAGCAGAAAGCAATGACAACAGCCAATGCTGCCATCCAGCGTAACTGCGAGCCGGGTTCAAGGAAACCCATACCTGCAATAGCAACCAGCAACAGAATTTGGGTGATCAGCAACCAACCACGACGACGCCCAAGCAGCGGCGGCGTGTATCTGTCCATAATCGGCGACCACAGAAACTTAAATACATAGGCTTGCCCGACAAGCGAGAAGAAACCAATGGTTTTAAGATCAATGTTCTCGACCGTCATCCATGCTTGTAGCGTGCCGGAGGTGAGGGCGAGTGGAAGACCGGATGCAAAACCTAAAATCAAAAGGATGGCTGACTTAGGTTGTTGGAAGAGACGCAGATAGTGATTGGGCATACTTTGCTCTACAGCCAGCCCGCATGACGCGGGCTGGTGGGGTATTGATTAACGAGCGTTCTGCTTAATAAAGTCGTGAACGCTGGTGTCCTGAGCCATATCAGCAATGGTATCAGTCAATACGGAGTTCACCGCGTTGGCGATATTCTTGTTGGTGGCCTGGAACGCCCCTTCTACGTTATAGCTAGAACGGTAGTTTTTGGTCATCTTGTTGCCATTTTTCGCTGTCGCAATGATCACGATGTCAGCTTTAGTGGCGATGTTGTAGCGCACGCTGCCCTGAGACACGTCAGCAAACAACTGGTTTACGATGATTTGCAGATCAACCGGGCTGTTTGGTCCAACCATGTAACCACGAGCAGTCATCTGTTTTTCCAGCACTTCTTGCAGCAAGAAGCGCAGGTCACGAGATGGAGTCAATGTAACCAGTTGGTTATCACGAGTGACTTTAGCCAGAGCCTGGTCTTTACGTTGATCTGCACCGTTGATGCTGACAGTCACACCCATCAAGCTTGGGTCTTGCTGTGGCAAGCTAATGGTTGGAGAAACATCAATGGTAGTAGGTGGTGTTGCACAGCTGGCCAGCATAAATACGGCGACCAACGGGAATAATAGTTTTTTTAACATGTTCGCTATCTCAATGTACTCAAGGGGCAGGCAGATAAAAAATCACGCCATCATAACACTGCGGTTGCCCAGGGGAAGTAGTTAACGCACGTAATTTCATCGCGTTGCGCTTTTTCTGAGCGGTTGCAAAGCTATCTGACCACTTTGCCCTCGATTAGTGCCGTAATCACATTAATCTACAGGGGCTTGGCTTAGAAAATCAGACGAAAGCTAAATAATTGTTGTAATTCCGTTATTAAAACGGCTAAAAGCGGCTAACATTTAAAGGGATGAGTGGCATCTCTACGTAGTCGAGGAGAAAGTTCATGATGATGCGCGAGCAAATAGAATCAAAATTAAGGGCAGCGTTTGAACCCGTGATCCTGGAAGTTGCGGATGAAAGCTATCGTCACAATGTCCCGGCAGGTTCAGAGAGTCATTTCAAAGTGGTTCTGGTCAGCGACCGTTTTGTGGGTGAGCGTTTTTTAAATCGTCATCGTATGATTTATGGCACTTTGAGTGCAGAACTCTCGTCAACTGTGCATGCGCTGGCACTGCATACCTACACCATTAAGGAATGGGAGGGGTTGCATGACACTCTTCTTGCCTCCCCACCTTGCCGTGGAGCAGGGTCAATCGCCTGAAGTTAACCTTCAGACTTGCAACTGAGGGAACTTTTCCTTTATGTTGCGGTATATGAATCGTGTTTTATAAAACGGCCTGCGGGCCGTTTTGTTTTGTCTGAAATAGCCCTCGTTATTCCAGGGTTTGGGCAAAAAATCCAAAAGAACTGTGAAAAGGGCCGCAGCAACACTGTGTTGCCGTTCTCGACTCACCTTGGTGATGCCGCTATAATGCTGCGTCTTATTTTTCGGAATGTCTTCGGGACGATTCTGACGACAGGGAATGTGATTCTGATACAGAAGGCATCCCGGTTCTGCGGAGTGCAAATGAGCGCTTCCAGAGTTGACCGAGCACTGTGATTTTTTGAGGTAACAAGATGCAAGTTTCAGTTGAAACCACTCAGGGCCTTGGCCGCCGTCTCACGATTACTATCGCTGCAGACAGCATCGAAACCGCTGTAAAAAGCGAGCTGGTCAACGTGGCAAAGAAAGCCCGTATCGACGGTTTCCGTAAAGGAAAAGTGCCGATGACTGTTATCGCACAACGCTATGGCGCTTCTGTTCGCCAGGACGTGTTGGGCGAATTGATGAGCCGCAACTTTGTTGAAGCGATCATCAAAGAAAAAATCAATCCAGCTGGCGCACCGAACTACGTTCCAGGCGAATACAAACTGGGCGAAGACTTTACCTACGCGGTTGAGTTTGAAGTGTACCCAGAAGTTGAGCTGCAGGGTCTGGAAGCAATCGAAGTTGAAAAACCGGTTGTTGAAGTGACTGACGAAGACGTTGATGCAATGCTGGACACCCTGCGTAAGCAACAGGCGACCTGGAAAGATTCAGACGCTGCTGCAACTGCAGAAGACCGCGTAACTATCGATTTCACCGGTTCTGTAGACGGCGAAGTATTCGAAGGCGGCAAAGCATCTGACTTCGTGCTGGCAATGGGCCAGGGTCGTATGATCCCAGGTTTTGAAGACGGTCTGGTTGGTCACAAAGCTGGCGAGGAATTCACTATCGAAGTGACCTTCCCAGAAGATTACCATGCTGAAAACCTGAAAGGTAAAGCGGCTAAGTTCGACATCGTTCTGAAGAAAGTAGAAGAGCGTGAACTGCCAGAATTTACTGAAGAATTCATCAAGCGTTTCGGCGTTGAAGATGGTTCTGTAGCTGGTCTGCGTACCGAAGTTCGTAAAAACATGGATCGTGAGCTGAAAGGCGCAGTGCGTAACCGCATCAAGTCTCAAGCAATCGACGGTCTGGTTAATGCGAACAACATCGACGTTCCAGCAGCACTGATCGACAGCGAAATCGACGTTCTGCGTCGCCAGGCTGCTCAGCGTTTTGGTGGCAACGAGAAACAAGCGCTGGAACTGCCACGTGAACTGTTCGAAGAACAAGCTAAACGTCGTGTAGTTGTTGGCCTGCTGCTGGGCGAAGTAATTCGTACCCATGAGCTGAAAGCTGACGAAGAACGCGTTAAAGGTCTGATCGAAGAAATGGCTTCTGCCTACGAAGATCCGACTGAAGTTGTAGAATTCTACGGCAAAAACAAAGAACTGATGGACAACATGCGTAATGTTGCTCTGGAAGAACAAGCTGTTGAAGCTGTTCTGTCTAAAGCGAAAGTGACTGAGAAAGCCACTAACTTTAGCGAACTGATGAACCAGCAAGCGTAAGCATAATTTTTGGCATCATCGCCAAAATATTGCTGCATCAAGCCCGTCACCTACTGGTGGCGGGCTTTTTTTATCAGTGACTCCCTGAAAACCCATCAATAAAACGCAGTTTCAGGGTTAGCGTAACAAGAAAAGGTTGTTATGCTTGAAACAGGGCAAGCTTATCCCCATAAATAAGGGCATGGCTCGAAAATGGATCCCTGACTGATAATCCGTCCGAATAAGGTAATAGGTGTAAGCAGGAGCGTAGTCTTCTTCTGGCACCTCAAGTAGAATCAGTGCTGCAGGTATCGAAGGCTTAATTATTCCAGGAGACGGAAATGTCATACAGTGGCGAAAGAGATCAATTTGCACCCCATATGGCCCTGGTGCCGATGGTTGTTGAACAGACATCGCGTGGCGAGCGTTCATACGATATCTATTCCCGTCTGCTCAAGGAACGTGTCATCTTTATGACGGGCCAGGTCGAAGACCATATGGCTAACCTGATCGTAGCGCAGATGTTGTTCCTGGAAGCAGAAAACCCAGAAAAAGACATCTATCTCTACATTAACTCACCAGGTGGTGTGATTACCGCTGGTATGTCTATCTACGATACGATGCAATTTATTAAACCAGATGTCAGCACCATCTGTATGGGACAAGCCTGTTCTATGGGTGCATTCCTGCTGACCGCTGGGGCGAAGGGTAAGCGCTTCTGCTTACCGAACTCACGAGTGATGATTCACCAGCCGCTGGGCGGTTATCAGGGCCAGGCTACGGATATTGAAATCCATGCCCGCGAAATCCTGAAAGTGAAAGCTCGTATGAACGAACTTATGGCGCAACACACGGGCAAATCTCTTGAAGAAATAGAGAGAGACACCGAGCGTGACCGTTTCCTCGCAGCAAATGAAGCTGTAGAGTATGGCTTAGTTGACTCAATCCTGACTCACCGTAGCTAACGCCCGAAAATAGTGAGCCGTATACTATTATTGTTATAGCAACGGCTCATAGCGCGCTTACGATTGGCTGCGCCGTAGAATGGCACTTGCGCCGTCCTGTTCGGTGCACAGAAACAAAAAAGAGGTTTTACCGATGACAGATAAGCGCAAAGACGGTTCAGGCAAACTGCTGTACTGCTCTTTTTGCGGCAAAAGCCAGCATGAAGTGCGTAAACTGATTGCCGGGCCGTCAGTGTATATCTGCGATGAGTGTGTCGACTTATGTAACGACATTATTCGCGAAGAGATTAAAGAAGTCGCTCCGCACCGCGAACGTAGTGCGTTGCCGACTCCGCATGAAATCCGTCACCATCTCGATGATTACGTCATCGGTCAGGAACAGGCTAAAAAAGTCCTGGCGGTTGCGGTTTACAACCACTACAAACGTCTGCGTAACGGCGACAGCACCAACGGCATCGAGCTGGGCAAAAGTAACATTCTGCTCATCGGGCCGACGGGTAGCGGGAAAACCCTGCTGGCTGAAACCCTGGCACGTTTACTGGATGTTCCATTCACCATGGCTGATGCCACAACGTTAACCGAAGCCGGTTACGTGGGTGAAGATGTCGAAAACATCATCCAGAAACTGCTGCAGAAATGTGATTACGATGTGCAGAAAGCACAGCGCGGTATCGTGTATATCGATGAGATCGACAAAATCTCCCGCAAATCTGATAACCCGTCCATCACGCGTGATGTGTCTGGTGAAGGTGTGCAGCAGGCGTTGCTGAAACTTATCGAAGGTACTGTTGCGGCGGTTCCACCTCAGGGTGGCCGTAAGCATCCACAGCAAGAGTTCTTGCAGGTTGATACCTCCAAGATTCTGTTTATCTGTGGCGGTGCATTCGCAGGCCTTGATAAAGTTATTGCTAACCGCGTTGAAACCGGTTCAGGCATTGGCTTTGGCGCGACCGTAAAAGGTAAATCTCAGAAGGCGACCGAAGGGCAGTTGTTAGGTCAGGTTGAGCCGGAGGATTTGATCAAATTTGGTCTGATTCCTGAGTTTATCGGCCGTCTGCCAGTCGTTGCTACGCTGACTGAACTGAGCGAAGAAGCTCTGATTCAAATCCTGAAAGAGCCGAAAAACGCCCTGACCAAGCAGTATCAGGCGTTGTTCAATCTGGAAGGTGTGGATCTAGAATTCCGTGACGAAGCGCTGGATGCAATTGCCAAGAAAGCAATGGCACGTAAAACCGGGGCTCGTGGTTTGCGCTCCATCGTAGAAGGCGCATTGCTGGATACCATGTACGATCTTCCTTCTATGGAAGACGTCGAAAAAGTGGTGATTGACGAATCAGTCATCGACGGTCAAAGCAAGCCATTATTAATTTATGGCAAGCCGGAAGCGCAACAAGCATCCGGTGAATAATTCGCCAAAATAACCAGTCAGTTAGTCTAAAAAGGGGGATTTATATCCCCCTTTTGCTTTTCCTTCATTCCTGGCATTGAATGCTCGGGAAACATCCCCATATACTGAATTACTTGTTGGTGATGCCATGATTCCTGTCATCCTTCAAGTGCAGGTGCGTTGTTGACGCCTTCCTGCAAATTGAAAGATTTAAGGTATAAACAGAGGACATCGCCCCATCACCAGGCGGACCTTAACTAAGAGAGAGCTCTATGAATCCTGAGCGTTCTGAACGCATTGAAATCCCCGTATTGCCATTGCGCGATGTGGTGGTTTATCCGCACATGGTAATTCCACTGTTTGTCGGGCGAGAAAAATCCATTCGTTGCCTGGAAGCGGCCATGGATCATGATAAAAAAATCATGCTGGTGGCGCAGAAAGAAGCCTCGACAGATGAGCCAGGTGTAAATGACCTGTTCTCAGTGGGAACCGTCGCATCCATTTTGCAAATGCTGAAACTGCCAGACGGCACGGTAAAAGTGCTGGTTGAGGGTTTACAGCGTGCGCGTATCACCACGCTTTCTGACAACGGTGACCATTTCTCAGCTCAGGCTGAGTACCTGAATTCGCCAGCCATCGAAGAGCGCGAACAGGAAGTGCTGGTGCGCACCGCAATTGGTCAGTTTGAAGGCTATATCAAACTGAACAAAAAAATCCCGCCAGAAGTGCTGACATCGCTGAACAGCATTGACGATCCTGCTCGTCTGGCTGACACCATCGCTGCACATATGCCATTGAAACTGACTGATAAACAGTCCGTTCTTGAGATGTCCGATATTAACGAACGTCTTGAATATCTGATGGCCATGATGGAGTCAGAAATCGATCTGCTGCAGGTTGAGAAACGTATTCGCAACCGCGTTAAAAAGCAGATGGAAAAGAGCCAGCGTGAGTACTATCTGAACGAGCAAATGAAAGCCATTCAGAAAGAACTCGGCGAAATGGACGACACGCCAGATGAAAACGAAGCGCTAAAACGCAAAATCGACGCGGCTAAAATGCCGAAAGAAGCGCGTGAAAAAACCGAAGCGGAACTGCAAAAACTGAAAATGATGTCGCCAATGTCTGCGGAAGCAACCGTGGTTCGTGGCTACATCGATTGGATGGTGCAGGTGCCGTGGAATGCGCGCAGCAAAGTGAAAAAAGATCTGCGTCAGGCGCAGGAAGTCCTCGATACCGATCATTACGGCCTTGAGCGCGTGAAAGATCGTATCCTGGAATACCTCGCAGTCCAGAGCCGCGTTAACAAGCTCAAAGGGCCAATCCTGTGCCTGGTCGGGCCTCCTGGTGTAGGTAAAACTTCACTGGGTCAGTCCATCGCTCGTGCGACCGGACGTAAATATGTGCGCATGGCTTTGGGTGGCGTACGTGATGAAGCGGAAATTCGCGGTCACCGTCGTACTTATATCGGTTCTATGCCAGGTAAACTGATTCAGAAAATGGCGAAAGTGGGCGTTAAAAACCCATTATTCCTGTTGGATGAAATCGACAAAATGTCTTCGGACATGCGTGGCGATCCGGCATCTGCTCTTCTGGAAGTCCTTGATCCAGAACAGAACGTGGCGTTTAACGACCACTATCTGGAAGTGGATTACGATCTGAGCGACGTGATGTTTGTTGCTACGTCTAACTCCATGAACATTCCGGCACCGCTGCTGGACCGTATGGAAGTTATTCGTCTTTCCGGATACACCGAAGACGAGAAGCTGAACATTGCTAAACAGCACCTGTTGACGAAGCAAATTGAACGTAATGCCCTGAAAAAAGGCGAAATTACCGTTCACGATAGCGCTATTACAGGCATCATTCGTTACTACACTCGTGAAGCTGGCGTACGTAGTCTGGAACGTGAAATTTCCAAACTGTGTCGTAAAGCAGTTAAACAACTGCTACTGGATAAATCGCTTAAACACATCGAAATTGACGGTGACAACCTGAAAGATTTCCTTGGTGTTCAGCGTTTTGACTATGGCCGTGCTGACAGCGAAAACCGTGTGGGCCAGGTAACTGGTCTTGCGTGGACCGAAGTGGGTGGCGATCTGCTGACTATCGAAACCGCATGTGTACCGGGCAAAGGCAAGCTGACTTACACCGGTTCTCTGGGTGAAGTTATGCAAGAGTCTATCCAGGCTGCACTAACCGTGGTGCGTGCGCGTGCAGAGAAATTAGGCATCAATGCTGATTTCTATGAAAAACGTGATATCCACGTTCACGTGCCAGAAGGTGCGACGCCGAAAGATGGCCCAAGTGCGGGTATTGCGATGTGTACCGCACTGGTATCTTGCCTGACGGGTAACCCTGTTCGTGCAGATGTGGCTATGACCGGTGAAATTACGTTGCGTGGCCAGGTTCTGCCAATCGGTGGTTTGAAAGAAAAACTGCTGGCGGCACACCGTGGCGGTATCAAAACAGTTCTGATTCCGGATGAAAATAAACGCGATCTGGAAGAGATTCCTGACAACGTTCTCGCCGACCTGGATATTCATCCGGTGAAGCGCATCGAGGAAGTTCTGACCCTTGCATTGCAGAACGAACCTTACGGAATGCAGGTTGTGACCGCAAAATAGTGACCTGACGCATATTCGGTTAATAAAATCAGAGCTGGCTGGTGAATTGTCACTTGCCAGCTTTTTTTTGTATCGCTACTTTAGATCGCTGGTGATGCATGCCATTAACAACGGGTGTTGTAAGGGCATGACAGGCCTGATATAACTGCTGCGCGGTCGCACTTTGAAGGATATTGGTGCGATATAAATTATAAAGAGAGGAAGAGAAGAGTGAATAAATCTCAACTGATAGACAAAATTGCCGCAGGTGCTGATATTTCTAAAGCTGCGGCTGGACGTGCATTAGACGCTGTGATTGCTTCTGTTACCGAATCTCTGCAATCTGGGGAAGACGTGGCACTGGTTGGCTTTGGAACTTTTGCTGTTCGTGAACGTGCTGCCCGTACTGGCCGTAACCCACAAACAGGTAAAGAAATCACCATCGCTGCTGCAAAAGTACCAGGTTTCCGTGCTGGTAAAGCGCTGAAAGAAGCTGTTAACTGATTTATCGCTAGCTAATACCCGTTAGCATTCCAGTTGCAGGTAGGCGGCCTGGGAGCTTATCCCGATGAGCTTACTTCAGTAAGTGATTCGGGTAAGTGAGTACAGCCAACGCCCCAGCAGCTTGAAGGATGATGGGTGTATAGGGCAAGGCTAGTAAAGTTAGGTCAGGGCGCATCGTTAGATGTGCCTTTTTTTATGCCTGATGGCTAATTTTGCGCATGTTTGATGATTTGAACCCGTTTTCTTGTCACAATACCCGCTTGCACGCAGCGGCACAGCAGTACGCATATTCAGGGATGCCCATTTAGCGACTGCGCTGGGTTTACCATTCACACTACAGTGGAGTGTTGTTACACCATGATGGACAATTTACGTACGGCGGCAAACAGCCTCGTAATCAAGATAATTTTCGGGATCATTATCGTGTCATTCATTTTGACTGGCGTGAGTGGCTACTTGATTGGCGGTAGCGCCAACTACGCCGCAAAAGTGAATGGTCAGGAAATTAGCCGTGGTCAGTTTGAAAATGCTGTTGCTAGTGAGCGTAATCGCCAGCAGCAACAGCTTGGCGAACAGTTTTCTGTGCTAGCCGGTAATGAAGGCTACATGAAGCAGATGCGCCAACAGGTGCTGTCGCGCATGATTGATGAAGCGTTAATGGACCAATACGCCAAACATCTTGGTCTTGGCATTAGTGACGAGCAAATCAAACAAGCCATCTTTAAAGAACCTGCATTCCAGAACAACGGAAAATTCGATAACGCGCGTTATATCGCCATCATCGGCAACATGGGTATGACTGCGGATCAATACGCTCAGGCACTGCGTAATCAACTTACCACTCAGCAGCTGATTAATGCTGTTGTGGGTACTGATTTCATGCTGGCGGGTGAAACTGACGAACTGGCAGCACTGGTATCGCAGCAACGTGTGGTTCGTGAAGCCACAATTGATGTAAACGCACTGGCTGCGAAGCAGGAAGTTTCCGAGCAGGAAATCAACTCCAGCTACGAGCAGAACAAAAACAACTACATTGCCCCTGAGCAGTTCAAAGTAAGCTACATCATGCTTGATGCGGCCTCTCAGAATGTTGAAGTAGCCGATACAGATATTCAGGCTTACTACGACCAGCATCAGGACGAGTTCACTCAGCCTCAACGTAACCGTTACAGCGTGATTCAGACTAAAACTGAAGCCGAAGCTAAAGCAGTTCTTGATGAACTGAGCAAAGGCGGTGATTTTGCTACTCTGGCAAAAGAAAAATCAGCTGACATTATCTCTGCCCGTAACGGTGGCGACATGGGTTGGCTTGAGCCAGGCACCACACCTGATGAGCTGAAAAATGCCGGTCTGAAAGACAAAGGCCAGCTTTCTGGTGTGATCAAATCTTCTGTTGGCTTCCTCGTTGTTCGTCTTGATGACATTCAGCCTGCGCAAACTAAACCATTGGCAGAAGTGAAAGACGCTATTGCTGCGAAAGTGAAGCAAGAGAAAGCGGTTGATGCTTACTACGCGTTGCAGCAGAAAGTTAGCGATGCGGCGAGCAATGATAACGAATCTCTGGCGAGTGCTGAGAAAGTCGCTGGTGTTAAAGTTGTCGAGACTGGTTGGTTTGGCCACGACAACTTACCTGCTGAGCTGAACTTCAAACCTGTTTCAGATGCTATTTTCAATGGTGGTCTGGTTGGTGCGAACGGTGCTCCGGGTATGAACTCCGACATCATTACAGTAGATGGTGATCGCGCGTTTGTTATTCGTGTCGCTGAGCACAAAGCTGAAGCTATCAAACCGTTAGCTGAAGTTCGTGAGCAAGTTATCGCACAGGTCAAACATCAGAAAGCTGAGCAACAAGCGAAGCTCGATGCTGACAAACTGCTGAATGCGCTGAAGCTGGGTAAAGGTGATGAAGCTATGAAAGCCGCTGGCTTGAGCTTCGGTGAAGCGAAAACGCTGACCCGTACTGGCCAGGACCCAATCAGCCAGGCTGCTTTCAACCTGCCATTACCGGCAAAAGATAAGCCAGCCTACGGCGTGGCAAATGACATGCAGGGTAATGTGGTTCTGTTAGCTCTGGATCAAGTTAAACCTGGTGACATGCCGGCGGAACAGAAAAAAGCGATGGTTCAGGGCATCACTCAGAACAACGCTCAGATCACTTTCGAAGCGCTGATGACCAACTTGCGCAAAGAAGCGAAAATTAAGATGGGTGACAGCATCGAACAGCAGTAATTAACCTCGAGGTTTCTCGCAGTTAATTGCAACGCTCTGCAACATTCAAAGGCCGCTTTCGCGGCCTTTTCCACATTTGAAGATTGCCATTTGTAGCTGTTTTTTTTCCTGGATAAGGTGGCTTCGCTGTCAACACACAAGGAGGAACAGCATGAAAACAGGAATCAAAAGTGGAATACAAGCCGTGTGCATTGCCGTGGCATTTATTGGTACAAGCATCTGCACTCAAGCTTTGGCGGCCCCAGTTGCTGTCAAAAATGATACGGCCCAAGCTCAACAGCGCAGCGATAAAACCCCTGTAACCCCCGTTGCAACTGCTAAATCGAGTGATGCTGATGATGGCGTGGTAAGTATTAACACGGCGAGCGCAGAAGCTTTGGCACAAGCAATGAAGGGGGTTGGCCTGAAAAAAGCGCAGTCGATAGTGAGTTACCGGGAAGAGTACGGCCCATTCAAGGCACTGGAACAGTTGCAAGAGGTACCAGGGATTGGCAGTGCATTGGTAGAACGTAATCTGTCTCACATTAAGCTTTAACGCTTAGGGCTCCTTGCTCGCGCAGCCGGGAAAGTTTGCTATGCTAAATCACAGGTCATACCAGTTTGGTGTGGCCTGTTACCTCACCTTAATATTAAAACTACAGTGAAAGGGTTTTAGCGCTATGCAAACACAAATCAAAGTTCGGGGTTACCATCTTGATTTCTATCAGCATGTTAACAATGCCCGCTACCTTGAGTTTCTCGAAGAAGCCCGCTGGGAAGGGCTGGAAAATGCGGCAGGATTCCAATGGATGACGGAGCACAACATCGCGTTCATTGTGGTGAATATCAACATCAATTATCGTCGTCCAGCGGTGCTTGGTGATTTGCTACGCATTGAAAGCTCGTTACAACAACTCAATGGTAAAAGTGGTGTTTTGAGCCAGGTGGTTAAACTTGAACCAGAAGGTGAGGTCGTTGCAGATGCGCTACTGACTTTCGTTTGTATCGATTTGAAAACTCAGAAGTCGGTTCCACTGGAAGGGGAACTGCGCGAGAAGTTAGTTCAAATGATGGAGTAATAGAGTCGATGAAGGGGCGTGGCAAGTTAGCGGACCACGCCCACTAATATTTATTTCAGGCCAGTTTTCTTTTTCATTGCTGCCATTACCCCGGGTTTATCCGCCAGGAAATGGTTTAGCCCGTTAGAACGCAGGTTGCAAGCGGCACATTCGCCACAGCCGTCGCCTTTAATGCCGTTATAGCAGGTCAGTGTTTCGCTACGCACCAGATCTAGTTGCTGCCAGTAATCCGCCAACGCCCAGGTTTCTGCTTTATCGAGCCACATCAGGGGTGTTTCAAAGCGAATATCGCGAGCCATACCAAGACTTACGGCATGATTCAGGGCTTTTACGAATTCGTCTCGGCAGTCCGGGTAACCGGAGAAGTCCGTTTCACAAACACCGGTGATTATCGCTTCGGCTTCAACCTGATAAGCGTAAATTGCCGTCAGCGTCAGGAACAAAATATTGCGTCCTGGTACAAAAGTGCTTGGGATACCTTTTTCTTCGGGATCGTATCCTGGCACTGGAATGCTATCGCGCGTCAGGCTGCTGACAGCCAATTCATTCAATAACGTTACATCCAGCACTTTATGCGCACGAGCACCCAGTTTCAGCGCTAGTTCACGGGCAACGTCAATCTCAGCACGGTGGCGCTGGCCATAATCAAATGTCACACAGTGGACTTCATCATACTGCTGTAATGCCTGAATCAGGCAGGTTGTGGAATCCTGGCCACCACTAAAGACGACAACTGCACGTTTCATGAGTAATCCTGTTAAACAGCTAAAAACCTATGGTAACTCGTGGGCTGATGGCTGCCCAGCTTCTTCACGCCATCGTCGGTGGCGGTAACCAGGCTTGGGTAAAATCGAACCAACCCCAGGCGTTAAGTTCGATACCATTAACACCCGGCTGCGCGCTGATTTGGTAGCGGTAATTAAACAGCGGCGAGACTATCGCATCGCGCATTAGTGCGCTGAATACTTCCTGCAAACCGGTGCTGCGTGCGTGTTCATCCGGGTGGATTTGTACGCGGTCGAGCGTTGCCTGCAAATGGGTGTACTGGCTTTCAGTAAGCACCGCAGGCCACAGCACATCGCTGCGTAACCACTGCTCCAACGTGTAGACAGGTGCTTCGCCAATCAGACGGTCACCCATCATTAAATCGGCCTCAGCCAACGCCTCACATCCTGCCCAGTTTTTTGCATCATGAAATATCAGTGTGAGCTCGCAACCCAAATCAGCCAAATGTGTTTTAAGCTGCTGCGCCATGACGTGCAACTCAACGGGCAAATGATAAATCAACGTTAATTGCGGCGGCAGCATGATCGCTTCGGAGAATGGCCATTCGGGGAGTTTCCAACCAGGGATCATCTCACTGCTTGGAGTGATCAGCGACTCATCGACAGGAAGGCTTTCAATCAACCGCTGCTGCTGAATGAGTTGCATCAAAAAGCGTGCCTGCTCCGGTGTTAAATTGCCGTTTTGTTTTACCGCCAGATAGCAAAACCCAAGACTGATACTGTTACTTACAGGCCGTAAATGAACCAACTCGTCTTGCTGACCAATGGCGATCTGCACTGGATGGCGGCAACTGGTGCCCAGTTCGGCGTCGAACAATTGCGGGGTAATCCAGAACTCTACTGCTTTGAGCCGCGGGTGGCTGAGGTGGTAATACTCAAAACTCTCGATGCGCACCAGGTTCTCTTTAAAGCTGTTGATGCGGAATGGTCCACAGCCGATTTGGGTATCTTCAGGATGTGCCAGGCGGCTGCAATAACTGGCTAGACGATGCGCCAGCCAGTAATCGGGAGTGTGCAAAACAAAGCGGATACATTGCGTATGGGCAAGCTCAATGCTTTTCACGCTGATAAACAAACGTCGCATCGCCGGGAGCGTCAATAGCATCATCAGCCGTTGCTGTAACTGCGTGGTTTCCACCGGTTCGCCATTATGCCAGTGCAGTGTCGAGCGAATGAAAAAGTACCAACTCAGGCCATCTTCGGAGACTTGCCAGTGGTGAGCGAGATCGGGCTGCGGTGTCGCGTTGTTCGAGTTGAATCGGGTGAGCCCGGCAAAGACCTGGCCCGCAAGGTGCTGTTCGGCACGACCTGGCAGGAACCCCGGTTGCAACGGTTCTAACGGGCGATAGTAGGGAATACGTAAAGTCGGCGTATCGTTTTGCCATTGCCCACCAAGGAACGGTTGCAGCAATTGGCGCAACTGTTCTGGTGCGATTTGTGCCAGTTCCAGCGCGTTCTGATGCTGCCCTTTGTGGAGTACTTGCTCCATCATTCCGGAGCGCACGCTTTCTGGAGTCACCAGAAAACTCAATGTGCCGCGTTTTCCGCGCCCAGACTGCGCATGCCATGTCAGCCAACCCGCATCTTCAAGTTGATTAAGCAATGTTCGCACATGGCGCTCACTGCAAAAGCAGCGTGCAGCGAGTTCCGCTACCGTCACTTGCTGCGGTTCTCCAGCCGAAGGCTGCCATAAGCGTTGAAATTGATTTAATCGGTTTAACAGTCGCATTGGTGTAAACCCGGAACGATTTTCAGAAAGTATTCACTATTAGTTCCGTATATGCCAGGTGATACTGCCTTCAGTGTTTTAGTTGTCACAAATCGGAGTAAACATGGCTCGTCTGGCTGCATTTGATATGGATGGTACGCTGTTAATGCCCAATCATCTTTTGGGTGAAGAAACCGTACGTACCCTTAACCGTCTGCGGGATGAACGCCAGATAACCCTCGCGTTTGCCACTGGCCGCCATGTGCTGGAAATGCGTCATGTGCTGAGCAAACTCTCCCTTGAAGCGTTTTTGATTACCGGCAATGGCACGCGTATTCACTCAACGCAGGGTGATCTTCTACATCGCCAGGATCTATCTCCTGAGGAGGCGGAAATGGTTATCCACCGGCAGTGGGATACTCAGGCGAGTCTGCATGTGTTTAATGACACCGGTTGGCTGACCCAATATGAAGTCGGCAAAATGCTGAATGCTCACGTTTATAGCGGTTTTAGCCCGAAAATTGTCGATGTCAAACGCATTCCCTCCGATGAAGTCACCAAAATTTGTTTCTGCGCCCCTCACGACGATCTTGTTCGTTTGAAAGTTCAGTTGGATGAGGCTTTGGGCGGGCAAGCATTTTTATGTTTCTCGGCAGTAGATTGCCTGGAAGTGTTACCCGTTGGCTGTAACAAAGGTTCTGCGCTGAATGTGTTGAGCCAGCACCTTGGTTTAACGATGAAAGATTGCATGGCGTTTGGCGACGCGATGAACGACCGCGAAATGCTCTCAAGCGTGGGTCATGGTTTGATCATGGGCAACGCGATGGCGCAACTGAAAGAAGATTTACCGCATTTACCTGTTATTGGTCACTGCAATAAACAGGCTGTTTCGCATTATTTGACGCATTGGCTGGATACACCAAACCTCACTTATTCCCCCGAATGATAAGGCATTAAGCCAGCCGGGCGTTTGCCCGGCTTTTTTTCTTTATCTTTCAAGCAGTTTTTCGATTTCCGCTCGGGCTGGCAGCACATCACCAATATTCGTTTTCACCCACTCTGCGTTGTAATAAGTTTCCAGGTAGCGTTCACCGCTGTCGCAAAGCAGTGTCACAATTGAACCCGAGCGGCCTTCAGTGCGCATACGAGCTGCCAACTGCAGAACGCCCCACATATTGGTGCCAGTTGATGCGCCTACTTTGCGGCCGAGAATCGTTTCCAGCCACTGCATGGTGGCAATGCTTGCGGCATCTGGCACACGCATCATTTCGTCAATTACATCCGGGATAAAAGACGGTTCGCAGCGTGGGCGGCCAATCCCTTCAATTTTGCTGCCAATGGAGCTGCGTAGGCTGCAATCACGTTGCTGCCAGTAATCCATAAAGACTGAGTTTTGTGGGTCGACCACGGTCAATTTTGTTGGATGGCCCTGGTAGCGCAAGTAACGCCCGATGGTCGCCGATGTACCGCCAGTACCTGCGCTCATTACAATGTAATCTGGTACCGGGTGAGGCTCATGTTCCATTTGGCGGAAAATACTGTCGGCAATATTGTTGTTACCGCGCCAGTCAGTCGCACGTTCAGCGTACGTGAACTGGTCCATATAATGGCCATTCAGCTCGCGTTCCAGTATTTCGGAAGCCGCGTAAATTTCACACGCACTTTCCACGAAATGGCAGCGGCCACCGTAAAATTCAATTTGTTCTACTTTACGTTTTGCAGTGCAGGCTGGCATGACGGCAATAAACGGTAACCCTAACAGGCGGGCAAAATAGGCTTCAGAAACCGCAGTTGAACCGGAAGAGGCTTCAATGATCGTGGTGCCTTCTTTGATCCAGCCGTTACACAAACCATATAGAAACAGCGAGCGAGCAAGACGATGCTTGAGGCTACCCGTTGGGTGTGTGCTTTCATCTTTCAGGTAGAGCTGAATACCGGGAAAACCAGGTAGCGACAGGCGAATCAAATGTGTGTCGGCAGAGCGTTGGTAGTCGGCGTTAATTTCGCTAATCGCGTGGTTTACCCAGGTACTGGTCATGGTGATGTCCGTTTGTCTATTTGTGCTTAGAGTAATGCAAATAGAAGATAAAAAAGTTGCCTTTTAGCCTTCATTGGCGATTCAATGGAGAAAAATTTTCTCCTGGATGCTGCCATGTTAGATAAAATTGACCGTAAGCTGCTATCCTTGCTGCAAAACGACTGCACCCTCTCTTTGCAGGCTCTCGCGGATGCCGTTAATCTGACCACCACACCCTGCTGGAAGCGCCTGAAACGTCTTGAAGACGACGGTGTTATCCGGGCAAAAGTAGCATTACTAGACCCGGAAAAACTCGGCCTTGGGCTGACGGCTTTTGTGCTTATCAAAACTCAACAACACAGTAGTGAGTGGTACTGCAAATTTGTTTCGGTCGTTGCGGAAATGCCAGAAGTGTTGGGGTTTTGGCGTATGGCTGGTGAGTACGACTACCTGATGCGTGTGCAGGTAGAAGACATGAAACGGTACGATGATTTTTACAAACGGCTGGTGAACGGCATTCCAGGTTTAACCGATGTGACTTCGAGTTTCGCCATGGAACAGATAAAATACACCACGGCTTTGCCTTTAGAGCGCTAAGTCCCGCGCTCCCGGCCTTCAATTTCTGCCATGCATCGGCAGACGATATCTCAGGAATCTGACTGCGTGCGATTATTTGCTCAATTAAGCTGGTACTTCACCCGCGAGTGGCGACGCTATCTCGGGGCGGTTGCCTTGCTTATTATTATTGCCATCTTGCAGCTTGTGCCGCCAAAACTGGTGGGCGTGATTGTCGATGGTGTTACCCAACAGAGCCTCTCAGGTAATGACGTGCTGATGTGGATTGGTGTGATGCTGGTCATCGCAGTGATCGTCTACATGCTGCGCTATGTCTGGCGCGTGCTGCTTTTTGGGGCGTCTTATCAGTTGGCTGTTGAACTGCGCGAAGATTACTACCGCCAGTTAAGCCGTCAGCATCCCGAATTTTACCTGCGTCACCGCACCGGTGATTTAATGGCGCGCGCAACAAACGATGTTGACCGTGTGGTATTTGCCGCAGGTGAGGGCGTATTAACGCTGGTGGACTCACTCGTGATGGGCTGCGCGGTGTTGATTGTGATGTCGACGCAAATCAGCTGGGAATTGACTCTGCTTGCCTTACTGCCGATGCCGATTATGGCGCTGGTCATCAAACGTTATGGCGACCAGCTACACCAGCGCTTCAAACTGGCACAGGCTGCATTTTCCACGCTGAATGACCGCACCCAGGAAAGCCTGTCCAGCATCCGCATGATCAAAGCATTCGGGCTCGAAGACAGGCAGTCTGCACTGTTCGCTGCCGAAGCCAAAGATGCTGGTGCGAAGAACATGAAAGTCGCCCGTGTGGATGCGCGTTTTGACCCAACTATTTACATCACTATCGGCACTGCAAACCTGCTTGCGATTGGCGGCGGCAGTTGGATGGTAATTCAGGGCACGCTGACACTTGGGCAGCTGACAAGTTTTGTGATGTACCTCGGCCTGATGATTTGGCCGATGCTGGCGCTGGCGTGGATGTTCAATATTGTTGAGCGTGGTAGCGCAGCGTACAGCCGTATTCGCAGCATGTTGGAGGAAGCGCCATCAGTGAAAGATGGCGAGCTAGAAGCGCCTGCCGGGCGCGGCACGGTGGAAGCCAATATTCAGGCGTTCCACTACCCGCAAACTGCGCGACCGACTCTTGAGAACGTTTCGTTTACCCTGAAACCGGGTGAAATGTTGGGCCTGTGTGGGCCAACCGGTGCAGGGAAAAGCACCATTCTGTCGCTTATCCAGCGCCATTTTGACATCGACCAGGGCGAGATTTGCTTCCACGGGATCCCATTGGCGCAGATGCAACTCGACTCCTGGCGCAGCCGTCTGGCCGTAGTAAACCAGACGCCATTCCTGTTCTCTGACACGGTTGCCAGCAATATTGCGCTGGGTAAGCCGGGTGCCACGCAGGAAGAAATCGAACATGTCGCCAGGCTTGCAAGTGTGCATGAAGATATTTTACGTCTGCCACAAGGCTATGAAACCGAAGTGGGCGAGCGTGGTGTGATGCTTTCCGGCGGCCAGAAACAACGTATTTCTATCGCCCGTGCATTGTTGCTCGATGCGGAGATCCTGATCCTTGACGACGCGCTTTCTGCGGTCGATGGGCGCACCGAATACCAGATCCTCCATAACCTGCGCCAGTGGGGCGAAAACCGCACCGTTATCATCAGCGCGCACCGTTTGTCGGCGCTGACCGAAGCCAGTGACATTCTGGTAATGCAACACGGCCAGGTGGTGGAGCGTGGTAATCACGATGCGCTGGTGGGTAAGCCTGGCTGGTATCGCGATATGTATCGCTATCAACAATTGGAAGCGGCGTTGGATGATGCGCCAGAAGCAACGCCAGATGAGGAACCTGCCAATGCGTAAATCAATACAGCAATGGCCAACCATCAAACGCCTGCTGGCTTATGGTTCACCGTGGCGTAAACCGCTCGCAGGAGCGGTTGTGATGCTGTGGATTGCGGCGGCGGCTGAAGTGACTGGTCCGATTCTTGTTAGTTACTTCATTGATAATATGGTTTCTGAACATCGCTTGCCGGTTGCCGCCGTGGCAGGGCTTGCGACGGCGTATTTGCTGCTGTCGATTTCTGCTGCGGGCCTGCACTACTGGCAGGCATTGCTGTTTAACCAGGCAGCCGTTGGCGTAGTGCAAAAATTACGTACTGATGTAATGGATGCTGCACTACGCCAGCCATTAAGCACTTTTGATACCCAACCCGTTGGGCAGTTGATATCTCGCGTCACCAACGATACCGAAGTGATCCGCGATCTCTACGTGACGGTGGTCGCCACCGTATTACGTAGTGCGGCATTGATTGGTGCGATGCTGGTGGCGATGTTTACACTCGACTGGCGTATGGCGACGGTGGCGATTTGCATCTTCCCGGCAGTGATTATCGTGATGTTTATTTATCAGCGATACAGCACGCCGATAGTGCGCCGCGTGCGTAGTTATCTGGCTGATATCAACGATGGCTTCAACGAAGTCATTAATGGCATGAGCGTTATCCAGCAGTTTCGCCAGCAGGCCCGTTTTGGCGAACGCATGAATGCCGCGAGCCGTTCGCACTACATGGCGCGAATGCAGACTCTGCGTCTTGATGGCTTTTTACTGCGCCCGTTGCTGAGCCTGTTCTCTGCAATGGTGCTGTGTGGCTTGCTGATGTTGTTTGGTTTTACCTCGGTTGGCACCATTGAAGTTGGCGTGTTGTACGCATTTATCAACTATCTTGGGCGACTTAACGAGCCGTTAATCGAACTCACCACCCAGCAATCCATGCTGCAACAGGCGGTGGTTGCTGGTGAGCGTGTATTCGAGCTAATGGACGGCAAGCGCCAGGATTACGGCAACGACAAGCGCCCGCTGGAGAGCGGCCATATCGAAGTCGATAACGTCTCTTTTGCTTATCGTGGCGATCGCCTGGTATTGCAGGACATTAATTTGGATGTCCCTGCGCGCAGTTTTGTGGCCCTGGTGGGGCATACGGGCAGTGGGAAAAGTACTCTTGCTAACTTGCTGATGGGTTACTACCCACTCACCAACGGTGAAATCCGTCTGGATGGTCGCCCGCTGGATACCTTGAGTCATAGCGTGCTGCGCCAGGGTGTCGCAATGGTTCAGCAAGACCCGGTGGTGTTGGCGGATTCTTTCTTTGCCAACGTTACGCTTGGGCGTGACATCAGCGAAGATGCCGTCTGGCAGGCGCTGGAGACGGTGCAGCTTGCGGAACTTGCTCGAACCATGGCTGATGGAATTCATACACGGCTGGGCGAGCAAGGGAATAATTTGTCCGTCGGCCAGAAACAGCTACTGGCGCTGGCTCGGGTGCTGGTGGATGCCCCGCAGATTCTGATCCTTGATGAAGCAACCGCAAATATCGACTCTGGCACCGAGCAGGCAATCCAACAAGCTCTGGCAGCTGTCCGTGAGCACACCACGTTGGTCGTTATCGCGCACCGCTTATCGACTATTACCGATGCCGACACGATTCTGGTACTGCACCGCGGTCAGGCTGTAGAGCGTGGCACACATAGCGAATTGCTGGCTGCACAAGGGCGTTACTGGCAGATGTACCAACTACAACTGGCTGGTGAAGAATTAGCCGCTGCCACGCGCGAAGAACCCGAAACCGCGTAATGCACCAAAATCACGCATAAAGCCAATGGTTATCCCCATTGGTGCAGAAGCGAAACGCACCATGCACTAAAATGGTGCGTTTTTATTCTCTAAGAACTTTCTTAATCCCAGTCATCGTAATTTCTCTCCTGACAATCCCCATTTGGCGCAGCTTAGCGCGCTGAAATTATCTCTTTTTCAAATGTGGCATGACCTTTGCTTTATCTAATTTGTATCGCAGAGGCTATTACCCAATTCTGACTGGAGGGGATCTATGAAGCTGGTTACCGTGGTGATCAAACCGTTCAAACTCGAAGACGTTCGTGAAGCATTGTCTTCAATCGGTATTCAAGGGCTGACCGTGACTGAAGTGAAAGGCTTTGGTCGTCAAAAGGGTCATGCAGAGTTGTACCGCGGTGCTGAGTACAGCGTCAATTTCCTGCCTAAAGTGAAAATTGATGTGGCAATTGCCGATGATCAACTCGATGAAGTTATTGATGTCATTAGCAAAGCTGCCTACACCGGCAAAATTGGCGATGGCAAAATTTTCGTTGCTGAGTTGCAACGAGTCGTCCGCATTCGTACCGGCGAAGCCGACGAAGCTGCACTGTAATCGTCTTGCCACTCGTGAAGGGATGGAAAAAATGAAAAAATTAGCCTCTATCTTAGGCGTTGTAGCCCTGGCACTTGCGCCATCAATTGCTCTTGCGGCACCGGCTGTGGTCGATAAAGCAGACAACGCCTTTATGATGATTAGCACCGCATTGGTGCTGTTTATGACAATTCCTGGGCTGGCACTGTTTTACGGCGGCCTGATTCGCTCTAAAAACGTGCTGTCAATGCTGACTCAGATTACGGTTACGTTTGCGCTGGTTTGTGTACTCTGGGTGGTTTACGGTTACTCATTAACCTTCGGTGCCGGCGGGAGTTTCTTCGGTAACTTCGATTGGGTGATGCTCAAAAACATCCAGCTCACCGCGCTGACTGGTTCTTTCTACCAATATATTCATGTTGCGTTCCAGGGTTCCTTCGCCTGTATCACTGTTGGCCTGATTGTTGGCGCACTGGCTGAACGTATTCGCTTCTCGGCTGTGCTTATCTTTGTCGTAATTTGGCTGACGCTTTCATACCTGCCGATTGCACATATGGTATGGGGTGGTGGTTTGCTGGCCACTCACGGCGCGATGGACTTTGCAGGCGGTACAGTGGTTCACATCAACGCCGCAGTAGCAGGCCTGGTGGGTGCATACCTGATTGGCAAACGTGTGGGTTATGGTAAAGAAGCATTCAAACCGCATAACCTGCCGATGGTATTTACCGGTACAGCAATTCTCTATTTCGGTTGGTTCGGCTTCAACGCAGGCTCTGCAAGTGCTGCTAACGAAATTGCTGCATTGGCCTTTGTGAATACTGTTGTTGCAACAGCAGCTGCGGTTCTTGGTTGGGTATTTGGCGAGTGGGCATTGCGTGGCAAACCTTCTTTGCTGGGTGCGTGTTCCGGTGCTATCGCAGGTCTGGTTGGTATCACTCCTGCCTGTGGTTATGTTGGTGTCGGCGGTGCATTGATTATCGGTATCGTTGCTGGTCTGGCTGGCTTGTGGGGCGTGACGTTGCTGAAAAAATGGCTGCGTGTAGATGACCCTTGCGATGTGTTCGGGGTCCACGGCGTGTGCGGTATCGTTGGTTGCATCATGACGGGTATCTTCGCCGCTCCATCCCTTGGCGGTGTGGGTTACGCAGAAGGTGTGACTATGGGCCATCAAGTGCTGGTGCAGTTAGAAAGTATCGGTGTGACGATTCTGTGGTCTGCGGTAGTTGCATTCATCGGCTTCAAAGTTGCCGACCTGACTGTGGGCCTGCGTGTACCTGAAGAGCATGAGCGCGAAGGTCTGGACGTTAACAGCCACGGTGAAAATGCTTACAACGCATAAGTAAGACATGAAATAAAAAAGCGGAGCACAGGCTCCGCTTTTTTTATGCTTTCAGGATTAACCCGGACTAAACCGTAAGTCGGTTAAGCGAAGCGTCAACTGGCACAATCTCAACCGCGCTTGCGCATCACGCCTTCCTGCACCGTTGACGCCACAAGAACGCCATCGCGTGAATAAAACTCACCGCGTACAAATCCACGTGCGCTCGAAGCGGACGTACTTTCCACGCTATACAGTAACCAGTCATTCATATCGAACGGACGATGGAACCACATTGAGTGATCGATTGTGGCAACCTGCATACCCGGCTCCAGGAAACCGACGCCGTGGGGCTGGAGGGCAACCGGCAGGAAGTTAAAATCAGAAGCGTAACCCAGCAAAGATTGGTGGATGCGCAAATCGGCTGGCATTTGGCCATTAGCCCGCATCCACACCTGGCGTACAGGTTCAGCAACGTGGCCCTGCATTGGGTTATGGAACACCACCGGGCGAATCTCTAGCGGCTTTTCACACAAAAACTTCTCTTTGAGCGTTTGCGGCAGCAGCTTTTCAAACGCCATCGCAATTTCAGTTTCTGATTTCAGGTTTTCCGGGGCAGGGGCCGCAGGCATGGTTTTTTGGTGCTCAAAACCTGGCTCCGGTGCCTGGAAAGAGGCCGTCATATAAAAAATAGGTTTGCCATTCTGAATGGCAGCAACGCGACGGGCGCTGAAGCTATTGCCGTCACGCAGGGTTTCCACATCATAAACAATCGGTTTTTGGCTATCGCCTGGGCGCAAAAAGTAACTGTGGAATGAGTGCACAAGACGGTCAACCGGCACGGTTTCTTTAGCGGCATATAACGCCTGGCCAACGACTTGTCCACCGAACACCTGACGTAAACCTAAGTCCTCGCTCTGGCCACGAAAAATACCTTCTTCAATCTTTTCCAGATTGAGTAATGCCAACAAATTGCTGAGCGCCTGACTCATAAAGTGTCCTCAATAAAAAATTAAAATCGTGCAATTGGCCTGATTATAACAGGTTTCCAACATTCGCCACGTAGTGGCCCGACCTGATGATGTGTTTCGGTTTTGGGCAAAAATCAGTTATATGTGCCACACTTAGCGTGATAAGCATGTTTAACCACTCATTACTCGTGGGCCTATGGCCTGCTGATGCATTGATAATAAGGAGAACAAATCAATGAAACTTGTGCACACGTTAAGTGGTTTAGCCATTGCTGTTGCAATGGCGGGATGCGCGCAGAAAAGTGCCGATATCCCAACGCCTGCACCTGCTGCAACGACCTCATCGGCAGCGGCAACGGCGCAGTCTGATATTAGACAGCCTAACGTTTCCGGTACGGTCTGGATTCGTCAAAAAGTTGCATTGCCGCCTGATGCGGTACTCACTGTTACGTTGTCTGATGCCTCTTTGGCGGATGCTCCGTCAAAAGTGTTAGCGCAAAAAGCGGTGCGTACCGAAGGGAAACAGTCGCCATTCAGTTTTGTGCTGCCGTATAACCCGGCTGATATACAGCCGAACGCGCGCATTATCCTGAGTGCGGCTATTACCGTGAACGATAAACTGATGTTTATCACCGATACCATTCAACCGGCTGTTAATCAGGGCGGGACAAAAGTGGATCTGACACTGGTTCCTGTTCAGCAAACAGCGGTTCCAGTTCAGACGAATGGCGGGGCGGTAACAACAGTGCCTTCAACATCACCGACTCAGGTGAACCCTTCTTCAGCGGTTCCTGCACCAACGCAGTTCTGATTGTGATGTTTAAGCGCCTCTACGGAGGCGCTCTTTAGTAATTCCAGCGATAACGTTCCATATTTATATACCCATCTCCAGAAACCATAATGCCTTCTGAAAGCAGGGCTTGTCGTTGGCGTTGCAAATCCGGGCCAGTCAGAGATATCTGTCCATGACGATTGACCACTCGGTGCCAGGGCAGTTTACTACCTTCGGGTAACCGTTTGAGTACGCCTC
This sequence comes from Buttiauxella sp. BIGb0552, assembly GCF_004366275.1. NCBI lineage: Bacteria > Pseudomonadati > Pseudomonadota > Gammaproteobacteria > Enterobacterales > Enterobacteriaceae > Buttiauxella > Buttiauxella sp. BIGb0552. Next base: position 778,961 of record NZ_SODY01000002.1, on the reverse strand, counting down.
CCACTTGCCTTGCTGCACGTGGTGATCCGGCCAGGCGTGCTACGTCACCGTATGTTGTGACAAACCCTTCCGGAATAGCGGCGATAATTTGGTAAACCCGGTGTGGGAATGAATCGTTGTCCATAGCAAACTCCAAAACAGCCAGGGTTTAGGATAATCGGCGGTTATCAAACAGGGAAGAAAAACAGCGGGTGCGCAAGAAAGCAACACCTGACCGCGCCTTGCTTGCAATTGCATAGGGCAACATGGATAATGCGCCAGCGCGTTAGGTAACTAGCGCTCTCAATGGGGGCCCTGTTGGTTCTCCCGCAACACTAATTTGTGAATTCGGTCAGGTCCGGAAGGAAGCAGCCGCAGCAGATGACGTGTGTGCCGGGATGTAGCTGGCAGGGCCCCCACCCAATTCTGGCGCATGTAAAATTCAACATGCTTATGCCTTTCTCTGTTCTACTTCGCTCACACTCAAAAAATACAAAACAAAAAACGCCCTGCAACTTGCGTCACAGAGCATCTGGGTTAAAGCGTATCTATGTGTATGGCTTATGGCGTAACGATGTTGAACCAGAAGTTAAACTTGTCCATATAACCAAGCACCTCATCCAGTTTGCCTGCATCACCAGTGATTTTTACGTCACCTTTGTCTTTCGCCTGCTGCAATGTTTCTTCTTTCAAAATAATACGGTTGAGCGTATCGCGGGAAAGATTAATCGTTGCGTCAGCGTTGCTGGCTTCTGAATTTGGCGTGTGGTTAAGCACTCCGTTTTCCAGTTCCAGCTTGTATTTACCGCCCTGGTTGCCAAAGTCGAAGTTCAGCACCGCGTGGGCATTCGCCGCTTTCTCACCGTTGACATGAACAGCCATGTAATCGAAGAACATTTCTGGCGTCATCGCACGAACGGTATCCGGGCTGGCGGTATTTGGCGTAGGGCCTTTAATCACGCCATTACGCAATTCCTGCGCGCCTGTCAGATAGAAGTTACGCCATGGGCCGGATTCCGCCTGATACCCCATCTGTTCCAGCGCATCGGCTTCCAGGTTGCGGGCCGCTTTGTTGGTTGGATCAGCAAATACCACTTTGCTCACGACCTGGGCCACCCAACGGTAATTTCCCTGGCTGTAATCAGATTTCGCTTTTTGCAGAATGCTGTCCGCACCGCCCATGTATTCAACGAATTTTTTCGCGGATTCTTCCGGCGGCAGTTCATCCAGGGTTGCCGGGTTGCCATCGAACCAGCCGAGATAGAACACGTAGGTGGCTTTCACATCGTGACTGACCGAACCGTAATAACCTCGACTCGCCCAGGTTTTCGCCAGTTTCGGTGGCAGTTTGAAGTTCGCGGCGATTTCATCGCGCGTCAGACCTTCGTTTGCCATGCGCAACGTCTGATCGTTGATGAAACGATACATATCGCGCTGGCCTTTCATCAGGTTGACGACGTTATTCTGACCCCAGGTCGGCCAGTGGTGCTGGGCGATAATAATTTCGGCATCGCTGCCCCAGCGGTCAATCGCGGCATTAATGTATTTCGACCATGCCAGTGGATCACGGATTTTCGCGCCGCGCAGAGAATAGGTGTTATGCAGCGTGTGAGTGACATCCTCCGCCGCTTCGATCATTTTCTTCTCTTTGACGTACCACAGCATTTCCGACGGCGCTTCAGAACCCGGAGCCATCATAAAGTCGTAAGTCAGGCCATCGATCACTTCTTCCTGTCCGGTATGCGTGATGTAGTTGGTTGGAGCCAACAATGTCACTGTACCCGCAGAGGTCGTGGTGCCCAGACCCGCGCCCACCTGGCCTTTAGAATTGGCAGGTAGCAAGTTGCCGTACATGTAACTTGCGCGGCGGCTCATGGCGTTACCCGCCATAATGTTTTCGTCGACGGCAGAGCCCATAAAGCCTTGCGGAGCATACAGTTTCACTTTGCCCGCTTTGACATCGGCTTCATCAACCACACCGCGCACGCCGCCGTAGTGGTCAACGTGGCTGTGGGTGAAAATCACCGCCACAACAGGTTTTTTGCCGCGATTTTTGTAATACAGTTCCAAACCGGCTTTCGCGGTTTCAGCAGAAACCAGTGGGTCGACAACGGTAATCCCGGTTTTACCTTCAATGATGGTCATATTAGAAAGGTCGAGATTACGAATCTGATAAACACCGTCGGTCACTTCAAACAGACCGCTGATATTAATCAACTGGGACTGACGCCACAGGCTTGGATTAACCGTCGCTGGCGCTTTGTCACCCTCTTTAATAAAGGCGTATTGCTGTGGATTCCAGATAACATTGCCTTGCTCGCCCTTTATCACATCCTGCGGCAGTGCAGCGATAAAGCCTTTATGAGCATTCACGAAATCGGTGTGATCAGAGAACGGGAGCTGCTGATAAAGCGCTTCATTGGCTTGTTTTGTTGCAGATGTTGCATCGTTAATGGACGCTGGAGTTGCTGCGTTAACTGACAGTGTCGTCAGTAACCCCGCAGCAATCAGGCTTTTGGCTATTAGATTCAATCTCATTAATTCAACCTCTGAAATTAATAAATTCTAAAAGATAGAAGATATTTTTCGGTAATTTAAATAACCTGTGGATTAACACAGGAAATTTTAATGGATGAATTAACCTGGAAGTAGTGCCATATGGGACTACGATTTGTTTTGATATATTGACGAAATTACTCTCTTCATTGTGTACAGACATTTTCTATTGATAGCGCTACACTATAACAATTAATGATATATATAGGATGTGTTATGAGCGCCAGTTTTGAAAATATTCATCGTTGTTATAAATCTCTGGATATAGAGAGTCAGGTTAATGATGTCCGCAGCAATGGCAAAGAGCTCATTTTTGCCGCGACAGATGAATTAGCCATAACGCCCGGCTTTATTTACGTTCCTGTTGAAGGCTCAGTGGCCATTTTACATGCAGAAAGCGAACTCACTATTGGTAATGCCATTGACTATATGCCCATTGGTTTGATGGAGCGGTATTGCCCAATGTTGATTTTTGAATATAAGTGCATGACGTCCGTGAAAGTCGTTGAAATCTCTTATGAGAAATTTGATGAGATTTTCTTTCAGAACGCTGAGAGCATGCAGGCTCTCTCAAGTATTTTGATTTTTATGACTATTTTTTCACTTGATCTGCATGCGGAAAGAAAACAACTGACCAGCTACCAAACCATTAAACCTATGCTTTACCGTTATCTCTACCGTTCCCTCGCTTTTCCAAATGAAACCGAAGGTTTGGCAAGTTTTATTATAAGTCGCACTAAGTTATCCCGTACTCATGTATTCCGAGTGTTGGCCGATTTAAAAGAAGGTGGATATATCACGATGAAAGGTGGCAAGCTGATATCCATTGATAAGGATTTGCCGGATGGTTATTAATCATCTTTTAAAGGGAAAAAGGTTCACATTTTAGTAATGTGAACCGTTAATTTGAAAAATTAAACAACAGATCTTTTCAAACTCTCATTTCTAGTCTGCGCCATATTATCCCAAAGCGGTTTTAACCTTTCGAGAGCGGCTCGCATTTGCGTAGTCTCCAGCGTGAACGGTAGCCGTAAATAACGCTCAAACGCACCTTCAACGCCAAAACGTGGCCCTGCGCCAATCCGGATACCGATACCCTCAGCGCTGGCCGCAAAAACCGTAGCCAGTGGTTTAGGCAGTTCAATCCACCAGGATAAACCGCCTTGCGGTATTACCGTCATTTTCCAGTCCGGGAATAATTCTTTAACGACCTCCGCACAGGCATCACGTTGCTGGCGTAGCATTTCGCGGCGTTGCGGCTGGAAGTTTTCAGCCTCATTAAACAGATTGATGGCGGCTAGCTGTTCGAGTATTGGCGAGCCCAAATCTAACGAATCGCGAATTTGGATCAGTGAGGCTATGGTGCGAGAGCTGGCGCGAATCCAACCCAATCGCAAGCCTCCCCAGAAACTTTTCCCGGCAGACCCCAGCGTGATGATCCGATCTGACGCGTCGAAAGCGGCCAATGGAGGCGGTGGTGGATTGTCATACCACAGGTCTACCATGGTTTCATCGACCACAATGGTGGTACGTGTCCTTGCAGCGATATCAGCTATGGCTGAACGCGTTGCAAAATCCATGCAGTGCCCGGTTGGGTTATGAAAATCAGCCAGCAAATAGGCGAGTCTGGGTGATGTTTGCGCAATGGTTGCGGCTAACCCATCAGTATCCCAGCCATATTCAGTCAGGCTTACGGGAACGGCGTGGCATGAAGCGCCTTTTATTGCTGTGAGTGCCATGGGGTAGGTGGGGTGATCAAGAACTACGCGGTCGCCTGGGCCAGTTAGCAGGCGTAAAACCAGGCCAAAACCACTTAGCGCACCATTCACTATCATAATCTGATCGGCATCCGTTGGCAGTCCACGATCGGCATAGCGTTGTGCAATGACATGACGTAATTCAGGCAAGCCTTGTTGGTTGTACCCAGTGCTACCCAAGTGTTCTGGTAATGCAATCAGTGCATTAGCATAAGCTTGATGAATTTCCGGCCCGGCAGACAGTGCTGCGGTTGAAAGATCCAGTGTGGTGGCACGCCCAGGTAATGGCGAAACGGTTTGCGTGCCTTCTGGCAACATAGTGACGGAACCTGAACCCTGGCGGCTTGCCAAATATCCCTCATCACGTAGTTGTGCCAGCGCAGTTGCCACTGTAGTTCGGCTAATTCCCAGGGCCGTTGCCAGCTCACGCTCCCCTGGTAGGCGGCCATCAAGTGGCAGTCGTCCATCCAGAATCAATAACCGCAGCCCATCTGCCAGTTGCCGATAAACCGGGGTACGTGGTAAATCCTGATGCCAGTTTCCCAGCAATTTCACCAGTGATGATGAGCCCGTTCTGCGCTGTACCATAGCAATCCACTTTGTATTAACTGGACCTTAATATAGTAACCATTTTCCATAATAGTAAAGCCACAAAAGATCTCTGAGGTGAAGATAATGATCGCTCGTCGCTTGCTGCAACTTTACATCGGGCTGGTGCTGTACGGTGTGTCCACGGCTATGTTCGTCCGTGCCAATTTAGGTGCTGACCCCTGGAACGTATTCCACTTAGGAGTGGCCCAAATCTTCTCCCTCAACATTGGCATGGTGATGATAGGTGTCGGGGCATTGGTGTTGTTGCTGTGGATTCCGCTGCGCCAGAAACCGGGATTGGGCACGATAAGCAACGTGATTGTTTTGGGGCTTGCCGCAGATGCGGCATTAGCATTAATGCCGCCGATTGAGTCATTGGTGGCACGAAGCTTCTTGCTCTTTGCCGCTATTTTGGTGAATGCCATCGCTACCGGAATGTACATCGGCGCGGGTTTTGGCTCTGGCCCGCGTGATGGCTTGATGACTGGAATCAATGCCCGTACTGGCTGGTCTGTGCGTAGTGTGCGAACAGCGATTGAGTTGACGGTTTTACTAGCCGGTTGGCTGATGGGAGGCACATTTGGTGTGGGTACAGTGTTGTACGCGCTGGCAATCGGCCCGCTTATCCAACTCTGCTTACCATGGTTCCGTATTGCACCCAAAGCACAAAAAAACCTGGTTGAACCGACCGTCGTACCCTAATGTTGAAGCCAAACCCCCATTGGATGAGGTAGCGATGAATAGCAAGGTAATCAGCAACGCGGCGGCGCACTGGAATAGCCATCAGTTGGCTGAAATTCTTTCCCACTGTTTTGAAGGGTATCTGGTCCCTTTCACTATTGATGGTGAAACTTTTGCTTCACGTTTTAGCGCTGAAGATCTCAGTCTCAATGACAGCCGAGTCTGGACGCAAAATGGTGAGCCAAAAGCGCTGGCGCTCATCACGCGCCGTGGGCAGAGCTGTCGCCTCGCTGCATTCGCGATTCGTCCTGAATTGCGTGGGCAGGGATTTGGCAAACAGTTCATGCAGGAGTTAATTGATGGTGCGCGAGCGCGTGGTGACCGTAACTTTTGGCTGGAAGTTATTGTTGGCAACGAGAGTGGAGTGTCACTGTATGAACGTATGGGGTTTGTTCGCCAGCAGACATTGGTCGGGTTTGATACCATTCAGTCACCGCAGTTTACAGAAACCGGCGAATTGCAGGAAATCGACCCGCTAGTGATGGCGAAAAAAATGATGAGGGATGAAAGCCTGAATCTGCCGTGGTTAAGCGCACCTGAAACGCTATATAAATTACCGGGCAAAGCATTCGTTCTCAATGACACTGCATACGCAATGGTTGCCACAACCCCTAAGCCCAGATTACGGATGCTCTATGTTGACCCGATGGCACGTGGCAAAGGGCAGGCGAAAAAATTGCTTACGCTATTACGTGAACGTTTCCCTGGATTATTCACCGCAACAGCTATTCCTGAGCAACTGGCACCGCTTTATCTGAGCAGTGGCTACCGTCAGGATCCCATTACCCAATATGAGATGCTGCTCAAATTATGAACAGGTAGTGTTCATTCTTAACGACTAAACTTATCAATCGTAATCATCACGGGTGGAAATTATCTACCCGTATTCCCCACACCGTGGAGGTTCACAATGAATTATGTTGATGGTTTTGTTGTTGCTGTACCCGCAGCAAAAAAGGATGAATACAAGCAGTTAGCCGCAAAAGCCGCACCGTTGTTTAAAGAATTCGGTGCGTTACGCGTCGTGGAATGTTGGGCCGACGATGTGCCCGACGGCAAACTCACCGATTTTCGCATGGCGGTGAAAGCCGAAGAGAGCGAAGAAGTGGTGTTTAGCTGGATTGAGTATCCATCAAAAGAAGTGCGGGATGCCGCCAATGCCAGGATGATGTCTGACCCAAGGATGAAAGAGTTTGGCGAGTCGATGCCATTTGATGGCAAACGTATGATCTATGGTGGCTTTGCGCCAATTCTTGACGAGTAACGTCACGCGGGCGGCGCTGACATCATATCTAGCGCCACCCGCATGAACATCCGCTAAACCTGCAATTCCCGTAACAATCCAAACGCCATTTTCATGTGCGCTTCGCTGACAATAAACGCCCGTAACTGCTGTGCTTCGTCATAGCCTTTGGCAATCAGACCCTGCTGCTCGGTGCTGATTTGCCAGGCCAAATCATGGCGTTGCGTTTCACCCGCCAGATGTAGCGGCAACTCCGGCGTTTTCACTTTTACCAGCATCGCGGGGAGATTCAGGCCGTCGGCGGCTCCCAGCAGATTTTTGGCAAGCGTCATGGCGCTGAACTGAATCGGTTGCAGGAACGGCAGCACTTTGCCGTCGATTTCCGCGCAATCACCGAGGGCATAAATATTCGCGTCAGATGTCTGCAACTGGCGGTTCACCTGAATCCCACGGTTTACCGCCAGCCCGGCGTGCTGCGCCAGGTCGACGTTTGGACGCAGGCCAATCGCCGCTACCACGGCATCCACGGTGACTATTCGCCCGTTGCTCAATGCCGCATGAATTCCCTGTGGTGTTTGGCTGAGTGATTCAAGCCGCTGATTAAACAACAGTTCGACGCCCATTTGGTTCAGCCGCTGCTGCAAACGGCTGCTAACCTCCGCAGGCATCAACGAGGCGAGCAGGCTGGCGGCGTTATCCACCAGAATCACCTGCTTCCCAGCGCGGCAAAAATCCATCGCCAGTTCGGTGCCAATCAAACCGCCGCCCAGAATCATCACGCGTTTAGCCTCGCGCAGCGTTGATTCACAGGCCAGATATTCCTGCTGGCTGTTGAGCGTCAGCATCAGCTCTTTGCCTTCAATTGGCGGCAGGAGGGCGCGGGAACCCGTTGCCAGCACCAGTTTGTCGTACTGCCATTGCTGGTCACCGCATTTCACCAGGCGTTCGCGAGTGTCGATACCTGACACCCAACTGTTGGCGTTTAGCGTCAGGTCAAACTGTTCAGCAAATTCACCGGCATGTTGCCGCGTGAGGTCGCAAGCTCGCTGATTCAGGCTGATAACATGGCTGAGATCGGGCTTGTTGTATTCGTCCATGCTGTCGGCGGCAATCATGCGCACCGGTACCTGCGCGTCATGTTTGCGGATATTTTTCACCAGCTGGCGGGCGGCAAAGCCCGAACCGACGATCACAATGCCATGCTTCATTTTGCCTCCGTTGCCAGCACGTCAAATACGTCTTTCCCAAGCGAGCATTCAGGGCACAGGAAGCTGTCCGGCACTTCGCTCCACGGCGTTCCTGGCGCGACATCCTGCATCGGTTCGCCGGTTTGTGGGTCGTAAATCCACTGACAAACACTGCATTGCATTTGTGGGCCTAAATCGGCGCAGGCTGGCTTTTCAACCATGCTTTCTTGCGGTGCTACAAAGGGCGCAGAAGCGAGCGGCGTTAACGCCCACTGGCGGGCAATTTCGCGACCGTGTTCACGACAGATTGCGAGCGCATCGATATCCGGGCGCCATTTCGCTTTTAGGCTTAGTGACATTTCAAAACCGGCATCCTGCAAGCGGGTAGAGAGTCGGTCTACTGCACCGCCACTCCAGCCATGGGAACCGAATGCGCTGGCGCGTTTATTACGAAAACGCAGGCCGGTCATCTCCTCAACCAGGCCTGCAATTTTCGGCATCATCACGTTATTCATCGTGGATGTTCCTGCCAGCACTCCCTTGGAGCGGAACACATTAGTGAGGATCTCGTTTTTATCATGGCGGGCAACGTTGAAAATTTTCACCGTCACGCGCGGATCGACTTCGTTGATCCCTTGGGCAATAGCATCCGCCATCATACGGGTGTTGTTGGACATGGTGTCGTAGAAAATCGTGATGCGATCTTCTTGATAATCAGCCGCCCACTTTAAGTACAACTCCACGATTTGTGTTGGGTTATCGCGCCATACCACACCGTGAGACGTCGCAATCATATCTACCGGCAGATTGAAGCCGAGAATTTCGGTGATTTTGGGAGTGACCAGGCGGCTAAACGGGGTCAGAATGTTGGCGTAGTAGCGCTGGCATTGTTCAAATAGCTCGGCCTGATCGACTTCATCGTTAAACAGATGCTCATCACAATAGTGTTGGCCAAAAGCATCGTTACTAAATAGCACTGCGTCACCGGTCATGTAAGTCATCATGCTGTCAGGCCAGTGCAGCATAGGTGTTTCAACGAAAATCAGTTGCTTGCCGTTGCCGATGTCCAGGCTATCGCCAGTTTTCACTACGTGGAAATTCCACTCCGGGTGATGGTGGTGGCCGTTGATGGAGTCCACGCCGTTGGCGGTACAGTAAATCGGTGTGTTGGGAATGCGTGACATCAATTCCGTCAGCGCACCCGCATGGTCTTCTTCCGCGTGATTGATAATGATGTAATCGAGGCTATTCAGGTCAATTTCGGCAGCCAGGTTCTGCACAAACTCACGGCTGAATTTATGGTCAACAGTGTCGATGAGTACCGTTTTCTCTTCACGGATCAGATAGCTGTTGTAGCTACTGCCTTTCAGCGTTTTGTATTCGGTGCCGTGAAAATCACGCACTTCCCAGTCACGTTGACCAACCCATTGAATGTTGTTTTTAACCTGAATAACCATTTGTCAGTACCTCAAAAAGAATGAAAAAACGGTGCTCGTATTTGAGTTATTACAAATGGCGTGCCAACTTTTTATAATATTGATTAATATGAATATATTTGTTTTTTTTAACTTTTTATTGTCAAAATGACAATTATAATATTAGTCTTTTTGACAATTGAATTGTCTTTTTGACTATCAAGGGCTAAGTTAGCGAGAATCGTCCTCTGGAGCCGCTTATGAGCCTTTCAATTACCTCCCTTGCCAACATTGCCATTGACCTGCAAAGCGGCATTTCTCATCAGGATCGCTTTGCTCGTTTAATTCGCACTTTGCGCCAACTTTTAGGGGGAGATGCCACGGCGCTACTGCGTTATGAAGCGCGGCAGTTTCGCCCGCTGGCAATTGATGGGCTGGCGCAAGATGTGCTTGGTCGACGTTTTGATTTAGATGCCCATCCTCGCCTGGAAGCAATAGCACGGGCAGGGGACGTGGTGCGCTTCCCGGCAGAAAGTGAATTGCCCGATCCTTATGATGGACTCATTCCTGACCACACCGACTTAAAAGTCCATGCCTGTCTTGGGTTACCACTATTTGCCGATCAGAACCTGATAGGTGCATTAACCGTGGATGGTATGGACCCTTTGCAGTTCGATCATTTCAGCGATGAAGAATTGCGCTTAATTAGCGTGTTGGCCGCAGGGGCACTGAATAATGCCTTGTTGATGGAACAGCTTGAAAACCAAACGCCTGCTGTTGTCTCCACTCCCATTACGAGCAAAACCAGCAGTGCCGAGATGGTGGGCTTGTCTGCAGGGATTATGCAGCTTAAGAAAGAGATAGAAATTGTCGCCGGTTCTGACCTGAATGTGCTGATAACTGGGGAAACGGGTGTTGGGAAAGAGCTGGTGGCGCGTGCTATTCACAGTGGGTCGGTACGTGCCGCAAATCCGCTGGTGTATCTCAACTGTGCGGCATTACCGGAAAGCGTGGCGGAAAGTGAACTGTTTGGTCACGTAAAGGGGGCATTTACCGGGGCAATTCATCATCGAACCGGCAAATTTGAAATGGCGGATAACGGCACGCTATTCCTCGATGAAATAGGGGAACTGCCATTAACGCTACAGGCAAAATTGTTGCGAGTTTTACAGTATGGCGATATTCAGCGTGTGGGCGATGACAGCAGCCAAAGGGTAAATGTGCGGGTGCTGGCGGCGACCAATCGTGACTTAAAGCAGCACGTACTAGCAGGTGATTTTCGTGCCGATCTATTCCACCGTTTAAGCGTCTTCCCACTGCACGTTCCACCGCTACGCGAGCGTGGCGATGACATCACTCTATTGGCTGGGTTCTTCTGTGAGCAAAGCCGCGTAAAAATGGGGCTGAAACAGGTCGCCTTAACGGATGGCGCTCGGGAATTACTGCGTCGATACGACTGGCCCGGAAATATTCGCGAGCTGGAGCATGCTCTTTATCGCGCCACTGTGCTTGCGCGCTCCGGTAAACCGGATGGAGAAATCTGGCTGGAACCGCAGCATTTTCAACTGATGGATGTTGAGGCTAAACCTGCAAGTACAGCTGTAGCCCGCGTGGCTGAGGTCGATAACTTGCGGACGGCAACTGATGATTTCCAGCGGCGGATTATTATCAGCACGCTGGAGGCTAATGCGGGGAATTGGGCTGCGAGTGCCCGGCAGTTGCAACTAGATGTCGCTAATTTACACCGCCTGGCGAAACGTCTTGGTGTGAAGTAGTGTTTTCAGGGAATTTTTGATTTCCTGGCACAAGAGCCTGCTACCCACTCGATAAATTCATTTTTAGGCAGGGCTTTACTGAAGAACCAGCCCTGTCCGTACTGCACACCCTGTTTACGCAACCATGCCGCCTGACTGGGGGTTTCAATGCCTTCGGCCACCATCAAAATACCCAGAGCCTTTGCCATTTCAATAATATGCGGAGTGACATTTTTATATTCGAGAGCATCGACGAATGATTTATCTATTTTAAGGATATCTACATCCAGATCTTGTAAATAACTCAGGCTGGAATAACCGGTTCCAAAATCATCAATATAGATGGCGTGCCCGGCCTTTCGATATTGCGCAATAATCGGTGCTGTAATTTTCGGGTCAGAAAAGCCACGTTCAGTAATCTCAAATGCTATCTGTTTTGGATTAACTGAATAACGTGCCAGGTACGGACGAGTGATATCAAGAATATGCAGGCTACGCGCATCCTGAACACCCATGTTCACAGAAATATGATGATGAGGATGCTTGCTTAACCAGTCGCCCAACTCAAGGAAAATGCGCTTAATGACCTGCTCTGTTAATTGTGTTACCAACCCGGTTTGCTCCGCCAGTGGGATAAACACATCCGGGTTTAACATTGAGCCATCTTGTTGCTGCCAACGAATTAAGGCTTCCGCACCGACAATCTCGCCACTTTGAAGATGAACAATAGGTTGATAAACCACGCTAAATTCATTGTTTTTAATAGCATCCATCAGCCTGTTTCGAGGTGATAACAATCGACGCAAAATACTAATCAAGAGTCCACCTGCAGCGAGGCTTATAATTAAGCCCACAGGCAGCCAGATAAACAATTGCTGATACCAGGCGGTCGTCAGGGGTTCCATTGACGCCCAGGCAATCATGGCCAGACCAAGATTATTATCCCGACGAATCACGTAGAAATTGTTGTTGCTTTGAAATTCGTCCGTACCTTGTTTCAGCGCTTCGTGCCATGTCTCGGGGATATATCGGCTGTTGCTGGCAATGATCTGATTATTATGCAGCCCAATCATCGCAATATTTAACGTGTAACTACCAAAGGGGAGAACATCAATAAATGACATTGGGTCAATTAATGCAAGATGAGGCTTTTTGCCGATATATACCATCTTGCGTTGAAAATCGGGTATCGGTGGAGTGGTATACCAAGCGTTAAAACCATGAATGCCCTGACGGTCTGGCTTACCTAATGTAGCACTATGAGTAATGGACTCCAGTGAAGTACACAAAATATGCGCATCTTGCTGGAACATCACTTCTTGCACGTAGCGATATTCAAGAGCGATACGATGCATGGCTTCCGCGTGCGCTTGCGAACATGTATTGTCATTAAAGCGGTTAATATCATTAATCGCAGAAACAGCCTGGTCGATGACTTTGCCGGTGCGAAGCAATGCGTGATCGGCAAACTCTACTAATTCATCGTGAAATGCGTGTTCGGCATTACGATGAGCAAGATAAATGCTTAACAGAATTGGTAGCAAAACTGCCAAAATAAGTACACCGCTTACCAGGCTGATGAGCTTTCGGGATGTCATTCTTTTAGACCCAGTTAAGAGTTAGTTTTTATAATGGTTTTTCATAGACGAGAACAGTCTATCTCACATGAATAGGTGATGTTATGTTTTCCTACCTCTGTAGTGGGATAACCTGTGAAAGCGAGCGTCTGGTGAGCAATAAATGAAGAAAAAAGAGTTTGTTATTCAGGATCTACTGAGCAAAATTTATCAGCGCAACGATAACCAAAGGCGCAAATTACCGCCTGAGCGCCAATTAGCAATGGAATATGATGTCTCGCGTTTCACGATTCGTAAAGCGCTGGAAAAGTTGGTCAGTATTGGGGTCATTGAGATTATTCAGGGCTCCGGGATTTGGATTAATCCGCAGGCAAGAAACAACCCACTGGTTTATAACTCCATCACCGAGAAGCATTTCGACCAGATAGCTTTTCGCATGGTCAATCTGCATAAGAAATTACCCAATCGCGAAGAGCAGCAGGTATTTGGTTTGGGTAAAGATGACTACATTTGGCAATTTTGCCGCCTGCGATATGTCGAAAATCAAAAGATACAAATTGAGATTTCGCGCATGCCGGTACAGGATTTTCCCGATCTGAACCAGCAGGTCATCGAGCGCTCGATTCAACAATATGTGCTGAGTAAAGGGTTGCGGATTTCGCACCTGTTAACCAGTTATCAGGCGGTAGCAGTCAGTAAAGAGCAGGCGGTATTGCTGGAGTGTAAAAAAGGTATCCCGGCGATGCACATCATCAACCGGGGAATTCTTGACGGAGGACGGGTTTTTGAAATCAGCGATATCATTGATATCAATTATTCCTGTACCTACGTTACCCCCTATAACCACGATAATTTGGCCTGGCGGCAGGGCATTCAGGGAGTGTGAATGGCTCCGTTTGGTAAGCGGCTTTGCGTCCACTCATGTGGGCGATATTCCACCGGGAAGGTTTCCGCTTTTTGTTGGTCGAAACCTACGCCAATACCCGGTTTTTCAAGCGGATAAATATAGCCCTTCTCCGCAACCGGGCTGCCTGGAAAGACCGATTCGGTATTTGGCTTATTGGGAATAAATTCCTGAATCGCTGCATTGTGCAGATGGATATTTAAATGGGTATTTACCGCCACGCCAATAGGCGTCATATCCGATGGGCCATGCCATGCCAGGCGTACACCGAATGCCTGACATAGAATAGCGAGCTTCAATGCAGGGGTGATTCCACCAATTTGCGAAACGTGGCAGCGGATAAAATCGATGCGGCGATTAACAATCAAATCATGCCATTCGGCAGGGTTATTAAATAGCTCCCCCAAAGCAAGTGGAACCGAAGAATGCGCGCGAACCTGCTCAAGCCAGGCGCTTTGTTGCGGCGGTAGAATGTCTTCGATAAACCATGGCTGGTATGGCTCAAGAGCTTTTGCCAGTTGCACCGCTTGTTGCGGGAACAGACGCTCATGCACATCGTGAAGTATATGGAACTGGTTGCCGTACTTTTCGCGCAGCGCCTTAAACATTGCCACAGTATTGGCCATGTATTCGTCCTGATCGTAGTAGGCGCCCGGTGTAGGTGTCTTTGTAGCATGCAACCCCTGAGGTGTTCCGCCATAAAACCCTAACTGACAGCGAATGTAGCGATAACCTTGTGCCAAAAGTTTGTCGACTTCCAGATACAAACCTTCAAGCGTTTCACTGGCGGCGTGGCTATATGCCGCGATAGCGTCTTTCGATTTACCGCCCAGAAGTTGGTATAGCGGCATTCCTGCCAGTTGGCCTTTAATATCCCAAAGCGCCATATCGACACCTGCGATAGCGTTATTAATAACCGGTCCGTTGCGCCAGTAAGCGTTGACCATCATCATCTGCCACAGATCTTCAATGTTATTGGCATCGCGCCCTATTAGCAGTGGTTTGAGATATTCATCGACCATTACTTTTACTGCCAGTGGGCGTTGCTGGAAGGTCGCACATCCATGACCTATTACACCCTTATTGGTGGTGACACGCACCGTAATCAGGTTGTGACGGTCAGGGCGGGTAATAAAACATTCAATATTTTCAATAATGGTTGGTTGCACGAGATTACTCCACAGACCTTGTCAATCGCGGTCATTTACTCATCAATTAAAGGCTTCTGTTATTTACTATCACCTTATTTTTATATGTGGGTAAACCATTATTTTTGCTTATTTTTATTGGTCCGTAAAATAGTTGTGTGCAACCTAAAAACCATACCAATTTGTTAGTTTGAGGTGTTTAATGCCCTTTGATAGGCGTAATTGTGATGTTGTTCAAAGTTTATTGGTTTGTTTTGGTTCTTTCGATTCTCTACCATCTCAGGCATTCAACACATAATAATTAGTAATTCTTTGGGAGCGACAGATGGGGACTCGTGATGCCATTAATAATATTATTCACCTTGTAGGTGGTGCGGATAATATTAACAAAGCCTGGCACTGTATGACGCGCTTACGCTTCTCTCTGATTGATGAGAATAAAATTGATCAGTCCGAAATTAAAAAAATCCCCGGTGTATTAGGGGCGCAGATTCAGAGTGACCAATTCCAGATTATTATTGGCCCGCAGGTGAACAGTTGGTACGAACAGCTGAACAGCGCGCTGGAGACATCTGGTGAGCAAATTGCCCCCGCGACTGACAAGAAAGCCCGTAAAAGCCTGGTGTCGATGTTTATGGATACCGTATCGGGCGTATTTGGGCCGATTGTTCCCGCTATCGCTGGCGCCGGGATGATCAAAGGTCTGTTAGCAGGTTTGATTGCGCTTAAATTCGTTTCGGCAAAAAGCGATACGGTAATTGTCATCGATTTAATTGCCAGCGGCGTGTTCTATTTTTTACCGTTTTTCCTCGCTATCTCTGCGGCACGTATCTTTAAAACTAACGAATACCTGGCCGCAGCGGTGGCGGCCTGCCTGATGTATCCATCGCTTATCGAAGCGGCAAAGTTACTGGCAAGTCATGCGTCTAATGCTGTTGATACGTTCTATTTTCTGAACGTGGTGCCTGTTTCGGTATTTAACTACGCCTCGAGCGTGATCCCGGTGATTTTCTCGGTTCTGGCCCTGAGCTACATCCATCGCTGGGTGGACCGGTTTATGCCGGATGTATTGAAAACGGTATTTACTCCGACGCTCACTTTGTTCCTCGCCGCGTTAGTTGCGCTGGTGGTGATCGGGCCGTTGGGGATCTATTTGGGTAAAGCGTTGGCGTGGTTTATTGAAGGGCTGTTTGGTGTATCCGCAAGTTTTGCAGGATTGGTAGTGGGGGCTATTCGCCCGGTAGCTATTTTGACCGGAATGCACCACGCGATGACACCAATCGCGCTGCAAAACTTTACCGACCGCGGCTACGACATGCTTATGCCAATGATGTTTATGGCTAATATGGCGATTGCCGGATCAACGTTTGCCATCTGGAAACAAAGTAAATCTCGCGAAGAAAGAGCGGTGGTTCTGCCTGCGGCTATTTCCGCATTGCTGGGTATTACCGAACCTGCATTGTTTGGTGTTCTGACGCGCTACAAGAAAGCGTTTATCGCCGCCACGATTGCCAGCTCCATCGCCTCGGCATTTATTGCCTTCTTCGGTGTGCGTTTGTATGGCTATATTTTGTCGAGTATTTTCAGCCTGCCGGCTTACATCGGGCCATACTTTATCTTTGCTTTGATGGGAGTGGCACTGGCATTAGGATTGTCATTTACGCTGACTACTTTGCTGGTGCGCGAGAAAGCATAAACGGGATCCACTGCAAATGGTGGATGTCGCTGACGTTAATCCACCCTACGGGTCTTGGAGGCTGGATTAACGTAGCGACATCAAATGCTTTAACGTCGGTGCGCCAGGCGGCGTACCAGACGGTCTCCAATACTTTGTACTAATTGCACCATCGCCACCAGAATGACAACGGTGCCAACCATGACCTGGTCATTAAATCGCTGATAGCCGTAGCGAATTGCGAGGTCTCCCAAACCTCCGCCGCCAATCACACCAGCCATCGATGAAAAACCAATTAGCATTACGATGGTCAGCGTGATCCCTGCAAGTAGAGCAGGCAGCGCTTCGGGCAGCAGTACTTTGCTGATGATATGCCAGACATTTCCTCCCATGGATAAAATGGCCTCAATGCGACCTTTATCGACTTCATCTAACGCGTTTTCTACTACCCGCGCAAAGAAGGGGAAGGCACCAATTGTTATTGGAACCACTGCGGCTGTGCTGCCTAACGTGGTGCCGATAATTATGCGGGTAAAGGGGATCAGCGCAATTAACAGCACAATAAACGGCAGTGAACGACCGACATTCACGACACTACCAATGACCTGATTAAATAGCGGAGCGGGCAATACGCCATCACGGCGAGTGAGGAATAACAACACCCCCAACGGCAATCCAATCAGCACGGTTAAGAGTGCCGCGAGGCTGACCATGTACAGCGTATCCAGTGAACCATCTAACAGTAATGGCCATAAATCATCCCAGTCTAGGCGACTTCGCATAATAGACTCCTTGTCACACCGATACGGCGTAAGAATGCTTGTTCGGCCGCATCTCCAGGGAGCAACGCCTGGCGCAGACGGGAGCTGGGGATGAGCAGTAATTCAGATAACGAGCCACTTTCTATAAGCCTGCCGTTTTCCAGCAATGCTGCGTGGTCGCAGATAGCTTTCACGACTTCCAGTTGATGGGTTATCAGCACAATGGTGACGCCAAGCTTGAGGTTAATATCTTTCAGGAGTGCCAACACGGATGCGGTGGTTTCACTATCTAATGCGCTGGTTGCTTCATCACACAGCAGAACATCAGGATGAGCAGCCAGCGCGCGAGCAATTCCTACACGCTGTTTTTGCCCACCGGATAGCTGTGAAGGAAAAGCCTGTGCTTTATCGCTAAGGCCTACTAACTCGAGTAGTTCAGTGATGCGCTTTTGCCGCTCTTCACGAGGCAGGCCCGCAATTTCTAACGGTACGGCAATGTTGTCCGCCACATTTCGCGCATGAATCAGGTTGAAGTGTTGGAATACCATTCCGGTGCGTTGGCGATGCACTCGCAACTCCCGGTTATTGAGCGTGGTGATATCGACACCTTGCATCAGAATGCGGCCCGAAGTGGGCCGCTCCAACAAATTAAGGCAGCGAATCAAGGTGCTTTTCCCAGCGCCACTGCGCCCTAGAATGCCGTAGATTGCGCCGTCTGGCACAATCAATGAGACATCATCCAGTGCCGGTTGGCCTCCTCCGGCATACACTTTGCTCAGCCGCTCAAGGGTTATCATGACTGTGGCGTAGCAACCGGGATCACTGAGCCATTAAACTGCTTGCGAATAAAGTCAGCAACCTGCGGTGATTGCAGATCTTTCGCCAGCTCCTTGATGCGTGGATCGTTTGCCAGATTTGGGTTGGTAACCAGAATATTGGCATACGGGTTATGAGTGGCACTTTCCAGGCCCAGCGCATCTTTTGACGGCGTTAACCCAGCTTCCAATGCGTAGTTACCATTAATCACGGCTAAATCGACATCATCAAGCGAACGCGGCAGTTGCGGCGCTTCGATTTCAATAATTTTTAGCTTTTTAGGATTGCTGGCGATATCGCGCGGCGTCGCCTGGTTTTGCGCAGCATCTTTAAATTCAGGTTTCAGCGTGATAAGCCCTTTGTCCTGCAATAGATAAAGAGCCCGACTTAGGTTGGTAACGTTATTTGGTAAGGCGATGGTGGCATTTTCCGGCACCGATTTCAGGTCTTTATATTTGTGTGAATAAATCCCCAGTGGCTCGATGTGAACAGTGGCCGCAACGGTGAATTTTTTACCTAACGCTTTCTCCTGGTCGCGTAAATACGGAACATGCTGGAAGTAGTTGGCGTCCACATCGCCGTTGGCCAGTAGTTCGTTGGCATTTACGCCGTTACTGAGCTCAATGACTTTGAGCTTTAAATTAGGATCGAGTTTCTGCACAAAGGCCAGAATTTCTGCGTGTGGTACAGCATCTGCTGCAATACGTAAGGTATCTGCTGCTTGAGCACTGAAAGCCAGAGTCAAAGACAACGCGATCCCTGCCAGTTTAAAAGAGGCATATTTCATGGTGGTTTCCTTCAATATTTAAGCGATGAGTTCAGTGCTGCTACGCAAGACATCCGGGTAATAACGTTCCGCCACGTCGGGATGAGATCGCAGGCGGCCTTTCAGGTAATTCCAACCAACATCACGCAGTAACGGGTTGTGAGGATCGCTTTCCGGGCCATGAGCCTGGCTTGCAAGCTCAGGGGGCAATGTATAAACCGGAACCACGGCATCTAACTGTGCGCCGAGGAAAAATGCGATGGACTGGCGCTCCTGCCCAGGCGGAGGAGAAACCACGCGATGAACCGTGGCGCGCAAGTAGCCATTGGTTGCCAGTTCAAGCAACTCACCAATATTCACCACAAAACTGCCGGGTAGGGGGGCTGCATCTATCCAGTTATCGGGGCTGACTTCAACCTGTAAACCCTGCTGCCTGTCTTGTAGCAGGAAGCTTAGGAAGCCGGAGTCCTTGTGAGCGCCAACACCCTGATTACTATCGGTAGCCTGTTGGCCGGGATAGCGAATCAGCTTGATATGCTCGTTGGGTTTGTTGCCATACAGGTCATCAAAGCTATTAGCCGGTAACTTCAACGCTAATGCAAAAGTGCGTAGTAATTTCAACGCCACAGCGGTCATTTCGCGCTGAAATTGCAACAGAGTCGGCTTGAGAGTTGGCAGCGATTCAGGCCACAGGTTGGGCCCTTGCAGACGCAGCCAGCCAGGCTGTGATGGACTGACGGAAAGTACCGGGCGTTCAGCACCAATATCAAATTGCTCACGCCAGTCAGGTTTTCCACGTGTTAATTCGCTGGCGGCGCGGTTGTAACCACGAAAATGGGGGGAGTGAATCATCGCGACTTTTTGTTTTTCTGCATCAGGCAAAGAGAAAAACAGCTGGGCTTCATCCTGAACAGCCTGTTGCAGTTCCGGGCTGATGCCATGATTAATCAGATAAAAGAAGCCGATGTCACGAGCGGCATGGCGTAGTTGTTCAAGAAAGACTGCACGGTCGGTGTCGGTGCCATCAAGGGCTAAGAGATCGAGTATTGGCAATGCCTGGGTCGTTGTTTTGCTCATTTTGCACTCCACGTAATTCAGATGTTTTCCCGTCACGTTTTGATGTTTTAACCCAACAATAATTTCCACAACGACAGCGCTGACTCATGGTTTATCCCTTCTTGATTGATATGTTGTTCGTGGAAATGACATTGCCGCAACTGCGCCACGCCGCCCAATATTGTTATCTTCTAAGTTATTGCTGGGCGGGGTTCTAAGCTTTTGCAGAATTTGGCAATCAACGGTTATTAAGGTTTGTAGCCAAACAGGCTTGCTTTTTTTTCATTCATCTTTTACTTTACTGTTATGTTATAACATATCTTGGAAAAGAAAATGAAACGTGACATCCATCCTTTCTATCGAACAGTCGTGTTCCACGACACCACCGCCAATGAGTTCTTTAAAGTGGGTTCGACTATCAAGACAGACCGGGAAATTGAGCTTGAGGGTGTGAAATATCCCTATATCACACTGGAGGTTTCATCGGCCTCTCATCCACATTACACGGGTAAACAAAGAACATTCACCAATGAAGGCAGTCCGGCTCGTTTCCAGCAGCGTTTCGGTCGTTTTTTTGGCAAGGGGGAGTAAGAGATGCAGGTTCTAAATTCATTACGTAGTGCAAAGCAACGCCATCCAGATTGCCAGATTGTGAAGCGTAAAGGGCGGCTGTATGTGATTTGCAAAAGTAACCCGCGTTTCAAAGCGGTGCAGGGCGGGAAGAAGCGGCGTTAAGACAAGGGGCATTTCGCCCCTTGTCTCTTATAAGTTGTGAACGTTACGGACGTCCGAGCGAGAAAATATCGTAAAATGAGAGCTCGCCTTTCGTCGCCACCATCTTATGCAGTAGCGATTTTTGTTGTTCGTCAACACCAGGGGAATGCAGGATTTTATCGATCAATGTGGGTGGAACGTTACGCGTGTTGTACCACTCACCGTTATAGCAAACGCGTAAATCCAGCACATCAATGTCGTCATAGCGATAACGGGGATTCACATCAAAAAAGAAAAAGCCGTTTAGCAGCGCAAACAACACAACCAATAGCCAAACCGATCCCGACAGAGTATCCGATTCCAGCATCACCCATAGAGTTGCGAACCAACCTATCCACATGCCAATAAATAACCCCGGATGCTTGCGAATAAAGCTGATGCTAAAACGCGGGCGATTGTCGCGCTTTTCTTCCGCATTGAGTTGTTCGATTGTATCGGTGAGCAGACGCTGAATTTCAGTCATGATGGCCTTCTGAACGGGAACGCGACAGGCAGAGAACTGTTATTTTAAGAAGCCCTGCGAGGGTAAAAAAGTAACAGTTTCGCCATAAAAAACCATAACAGTTAATGTGGCGTGTCAGGCACCATTTTAATCAGCCGAGCTGGGTTTCCTGCAACTACCGAATTCGCCGGAATATCTTTAGTGACGACGGAGCCGGCACCTATCACTACATTATCGCCAATAGTCACACCAGGGTTGATAACCGCGCGCCCGCCAATCCAGACATTATTGCCAATCGTGACAGGTTTACCGAACTCAACACCATTGTTGCGCGTTTCAGCATCCAGCGGATGAGTCGCAGTATAAATATGAACACCTGGAGCCAACATGCAATTCTCACCGATGTGAACAGGACAAACGTCGAGAATCACACAGTCAAAATTGGCGTAGAAGTTTTTGCCGAGGAAAATATTGTAGCCGTAATCACAACGAAACGATGGTTCAATATAGGCATCCAGACTTTGGCCTAATAGTTGTTCGAGCAGTTCACTACGAATGGCTTTTTCATCTGGAGCGGTGTGATTAAAACGGTGAATCAGATGGCGCGCTTTTACGCGGTCATCTCGGAGCTGTTGGTCTGCAGGGCGATAAAATTCGCCTGCAATCATTTTGTTTTTTTCTTCACTCATGGTGATGCCTTTTAAAATAGACAGGACACCCGTTACCCTAAGCGATTAGTTTGTAATTAATGTGGCTATAGCTCCTTTTTGTGACGGTAATCACATGGTTAAATGTGCTATTAACAATCACAAATTAAGGGAAGCGACGGACAGAATGTAGCAAGCCTTACAAAAGAGCGATGAGCAGCTTGTATCTCGAAAGCTGAACAGCCCAGGATAAATATCTATTTAGCACGCTATTAAGTGACAAAAAGAGTTCCTGAATCCATTTGTCGCTGATTACAACAGCATGTCAGTCTGAAACCATAAAGGTAATAACAGTTAAGGGGTATTAGCGGATAAATTTCCATACAGATGGTGGTATTTTATCGTAAAGCTTATTCATGGTCAGTTCAGCCAGACGATGGTCTGCTGCTGAATAAAATACAGCCAACTCATTATCTGGTAATTCGTATTTATTCTTTTCGATTACGCGCTCTAAAGTGTCAATTGTTTGGCAGCGTCGCAGGCGCATCAAATAATCGGTCTTAGTTAGTGGTTTTGTTGTCATGAAATCACCTTATTACATCTTGTAATAGTTCTAAAAGGAGAGGCTTACAGGGTTAGCGCGACTCTCTGTGACGAAACATCGGAATAACCGATTCCCGGACTTACGCCATTTCTGCAAGTCTTGGGCATTGATGCCATAGTTACTGAACAGCATAAATGTATCGTCTAAATATTCGTCAATTTGTTCAATCAATTTACTCTCATCATCGTACTTAATTTTGTAATTAAGTGCGAAAGCAGCAATATGCTCAATCAATTCATTCAACTGCAAGTTAATGGCCGAAGTAGGATCATTAACCCAACCATGATTACTCTCGCCAAGGTTGGTAAGGCAGTCATGATACAGGTTTTCGCAGAGAAATTTAAGCTGCGCGATATCATGCCGTTTTGGTGAGTATTCGTCCATAATGCAGCCCCTTTTTATCGAAGAAAATTTGATAAACAAAACGCCTTGGGGTGGACACACCTGGATGAGGTGGGAATCAATTACAACGATTATTCCATATACGTTTACTATAAATCAATCCGTAGTAGATTTCCTTTCACTATTACGAAAAATTACATTTACAGCAAAGCTGTTTACTCTAACGTAATGTTTATTAAGACTTTCACTTTTTTTAAAAGCATTGTCTGATAAATTAACTTAAGTGAATGTTTAGGAAAGCAGTTTATATTCAATAGGTTAATTTTGTGTTATCGCAATGAATCTTAAACGAGGTGTAAATAAGAGGTTAATTAAGAATCTTCCTAATATATAAGTATGAACCTTCTTGCCTTATCTGCCAGTGAATTTAAGAAATATCTTGTCATCATATTCAACTCCAACTGAGTTTTTATTGCAACATTTAGAAACCTATCGTAGAAAAAGCCAGCAGCTATCGTTATTTATTAATATGACAAATAGGGCCGCAGATATAAAAAAGGCCGCTTGCGCGGCCTTTTAATTGCAGATTTAAGACTTACTTGTGGTGCTCAACAGCGTGAGTGTGTTCGACATCTTCAGACTTACGGCTGAAGCGACGGCGAACTACCACGAAGAACACTGGTACGAAGAAGATAGCCAGGACTGTTGCAGTAACCATCCCGCCCATTACCCCTGTACCTACGGCGTTCTGTGCACCAGAGCCTGCACCGGAGCTGATTACCAGTGGCATTACCCCGAGGATAAACGCCAGTGATGTCATCAGAATTGGACGTAGACGCATACGAACAGCTTCCAGCGTAGCTTCAATTAAGCCTTTGCCTTCTTTCTCCATCAAGTCTTTGGCGAATTCCACGATAAGTATCGCGTTCTTCGCCGACAAGCCAATGGTTGTCAGCAGGCCTACCTGGAAGTACACGTCGTTGGTCAGCCCACGCAGCGTCGCGGCAAGCAGTGCACCGACAACCCCAAGTGGAACAACCAGCATGACCGAGAATGGAATCGACCAGCTCTCGTACAGTGCAGCCAGACACAGGAACACCACTATCAGGGAAATGGCATACAGGGCAGGGGCCTGGTTACCAGATAAACGTTCCTGATAGGACATACCCGTCCAGTCATAACCAATACCGGTTGGCAGTTTGCTGGCCAGTTGTTCCATCAGGTCCATCGCTTCACCGGTACTCTTACCCGGAGCCGCCTGACCAAGGATTTCCATGGACGGTAAACCGTTGTAACGTTCCAGACGCGGTGAGCCGTATTCCCAGTGCGCAGAAGAGAACGCTGAGAATGGCACCATCTGCCCAGTAGAGCCGCGAACATACCAGCTGTTGATATCGCTTGGTAGCATACGGAATGGCGCATCAGCCATCAGGTAAACTTTCTTCACACGACCACGGTCGATGAAGTCGTTCACATAACTACCACCCCATGCAGCACCCAGTGTGGTGTTGATGTCGCTGATAGAAACGCCCAATGCTTGCGCTTTTTCCTGGTCAATATCGATTTTGAACTGCGGCGTATCTTCCAGACCGTTTGGACGCACGCCCACTAACAGATCAGAGTGTTTAGCGACTTCGCCAAACAACTGGTTACGCGCCTGAGTCAGTTTTTCGTGACCAAGGTTTGCCTGGTCAATCAACTGGAAGTCGAAGCCCGTTGCAGTACCCAGTTCAACGATAGCTGGCAGGTTAAATGCGAACACGATGGCATCTTTGATTTTCGAGAACTCGGCACTGGCGCGAGCTGCAATGGCCGGAACCTTGTTCTCTTCACCTGGACGCTCATCCCAATCTTTCAAGGATACGAATGCCAGACCGGTGTTCTGCCCCTGACCAGAGAAGCCAAAGCCGTTAACGGTAAATACGGAGTTAACGTTGTCTTTCTCTTTTTCGAGGTAGTACTTGGTCACATCATCAAGAACGGCTTGTGTACGTTCTTGTGTTGCACCCGCAGGCAGCTGTGCCATGGTCAGGAACACGCCCTGGTCTTCATCTGGCAAGAAGGAACTTGGCAGGCGAATAAACAGGAAGGCCATGCCAACCACAATCAGCAGATAAAGCACTAAGTAACGACCGGTGCTACGCAAAATATTACCGACGCTGTCGGTATAGTGATGCGTGCTCTTGTCGAACATATTGTTAAACCAGCCGAAGAAGCCTTTCTTCTCGTGGTGCTCGCCTTTCGCGATTGGCTTAAGCAGGGTGGCACAAAGTGCTGGTGTCAAAATCATTGCTACCAGTACAGAAAGCACCATTGCCGATACGATGGTAATAGAGAACTGACGATAGATTGCACCTGTAGAACCGCCGAAGAATGCCATTGGTATAAATACCGCCGACAGTACCATCGCGATCCCGACCAGAGCGCCCTGAATCTGCTCCATTGATTTGCGTGTGGCTTCTTTTGGTGGCAATCCTTCTTCCACCATTACACGCTCAACGTTCTCTACTACCACGATGGCATCATCAACCAACAAGCCTATCGCAAGCACCATCCCGAACATCGTTAGGGTGTTTATCGAATAGCCAAAGACGGCAAGGATGGCAAACGTCCCCAGCAGTACCACCGGTACCGCAATCGTTGGAATCAATGTGGCGCGGAAGTTCTGCAAGAACAGATACATTACCAGGAACACCAGCACGATTGCTTCAACGAGGGTTTTTACTACCTCTTTGATAGAGATTTTAACGAATGGCGTGGTGTCATATGGATAAACAACTTTCAGACCCGCAGGGAAGAAGGGCTGTAGTTTTTCCACAGTGGCACGTACCGCATTGGCGGTATCCAGGGCGTTAGCACCGGTTGCCAGCTTGATACCTAAACCAGACGCAGGTTGGCCGTTGAAACGTGCAACAACGTTATAGTTCTCGCCGCCCAACTCAACTTTTGCCACATCTTTAAGCAGAACACGTGAGCCATCCTGATTCACTTTCAGCAGAATTTTGCTGAACTCATCGGCAGATTTTAAACGGGTCTGAGCAATGATTGAGGCGTTAAGTTGTTGACCTTTAACTGGTGGAGTACCACCTAACTGACCTGCTGCTACCTGGGCGTTCTGCGCTTTGATAGCGGCAATAACATCAACCGGCGTGAGCTGGTAATTGTTCAGTTTGTTCGGATCCATCCAGATACGCATCGCGTACTGAGCACCAAACAGCTGAACATCACCGACACCGCGAGTACGGCTGATCGGGTCTTTAATGGTTGCGCCAACGTAGTCCGAAATATCTTCCTGTGTCATGGAGCCATCGGTGTTGATCATACCGAGAACCATCAGGAAGCTACTGGAGGACTTCTCAACGCTAACACCTTGCTGCTGTACTTCTTGAGGAAGCAGTGGCATCGCAAGTTGCAGTTTGTTCTGAACCTGTACCTGGGCGATATCCGCGTCAGTACCAGAATCAAAGGTAATAGTTATGGTTACAGAACCAGAGGAATCACTGGATGAGGACATGTACAGCAGGTTGTCGATACCGTTCATGTTCTGTTCGATAACCTGTGTAACGGTATCCTGTACCGTTTTCGCATCTGCACCTGGATAGTTTGCTGAGATCGAAATTGCCGGTGGCGCAATGGTTGGATATTGCGCGATCGGTAATTTCATGATCGCAAGCCCGCCCGCCAACATAATAATGATGGCGATTACCCAGGCAAAAATCGGGCGATCGATAAAAAACTTAGCCATGTCTTAACGGCTCCTGTTTAAGTTAAGACTTCGTTTGTTCAGACTGTGCGCCAGCGGCTGCTTGATCCTGGCCTTTATTTTCTGCCGCCACTTCCTGCGCTTTCACCTGAACACCGGGTTTCACTTTTTGCAAACCGGTCACAATAACGCGATCACCATCCTTCAACCCACTGGTTACCAGCCATTTGTCGCCGATAGCTTGAGCTGCGGTGATATTGCGTACTTCTACTTTGTCATCTTTACCAATAACCATTGCTGAAGCATCACCACGCGGTGTACGAGTCACACCTTGTTGTGGAACTAACAGTGCGTTTGGATTGGTACCTTCTTCCAGTTGTGCGCGAACAAACATGCCCGGCAGTAACGTTTTATCTGGATTCGGGAAGATAGCTCGCAAAGTGATAGAACCGGTGGTCTGGTCAACCGTCACATCAGAAAACTCTAAAGAGCCTTCTTGTGGGAAAGTGATACCGTCGTTGGTCACTAATTTGACTTTAGCTTTACCGTTTTCTTGTTTCAGTTTGCCTTCAGCCAGCTCTTGCTTAAGGCGCAAGAAATCATTGCTGGATTGGGTTACATCGACATAAATCGGGTCGAGCTGTTGTACGGTTGCCAGTGCAGAAGCTTGTCCGCTAGTCACCAGAGCGCCTTCTGTAACAGAAGACTTACCAATGCGACCGCTAATAGGTGAAGTCACTTTGGTATATGCAAGGTTAATGCGAGCAGTTTCAACGGCGGCTTTAGCAGCCACAACAGATGCGTTTGCCTGTTGAGAATCGGCAAGTGCAGTGTCGTAGTCTTGTTGACTGATGTACTTAGTACCTAACAGTTTCTGATAACGTTTAAGCGTCAGCTGAGCAATATTTGCACTTGCTTGTGCTTTTGCGAGGTCGCCTTTAGCGCTGTCATATGCGGCCTGGTATGTTGCAGGGTCGATTTGATACAGCGAAACGCCAGCCTTGATTTCACTTCCTTCTTCGAAGTTACGTTTCAGGATGATGCCACTGACTTGCGGGCGAACTTCTGCAATACGATAAGCGCTTGTACGGCCAGGAAGCTCTGTAGTTATCTGCAAAGGAGCACTTTTCAGAGTTACCACACCCACTTCCGGGGTATGCGGCGCACTCTGTTTTGTCTCTTTGTCATTACATCCTGTAAGTACTAAGCTGCCTGAGAGCATCAGAATGGCCGCCAGAGGCGTAAACCCTCTGTTTTTGTTCATATGTAAACCTCGAGTGTCCGATTTCAAAGTTGTTCAATGGATCAAATGTCCACAAACCCATTGCTGCGTTTATATTATCGTCGTGCTATGGTACATACATTCACAAATGTATGTAAATCTAACTACCGTTATTTCACCCACTTATGGCACGAAAAACCAAACAACAAGCACTGGAAACACGCCAACACCTTCTGGATGTTGCGATCCGCTTGTTTTCACAATACGGAGTTTCCGCAACTTCGCTTGCAGATATCGCAAAAGCAGCTGGTGTAACCCGTGGTGCAATTTACTGGCATTTCAAAAATAAGTCGGATTTGTTTAATGAAATCTGGGAGCTAACTGAGTCCAGTATTGGCGATTTAGAAACTGAGTATCGGGCAAAATTTCCTGACGATCCACTTTCTGTTGTCAGAGAGTTACTTATTTACATATTACAAGCAACTGTCGCCGATGAACGCCGCCGCTTAATGACCGAAATCATCTTCCATAAGTGCGAGTTTGTAGGTGAACTGGCTGTTTTACAACAGGCCAGACGCGAACTTTATATGGAAGGAAACGAGAGAATTGAGAGCAGTTTGCAGCGTTGTATTGATGCTGAAATGTTACCCAAAAACTTGCGTCTTGCTCACGCCGTTATCTTACTGCGTAGTTATATTACCGGGCTGATTGAAAACTGGCTGGTTGCACCAGATAGTTTTGATCTCCACGGCCAGGCCGAGGACTACGTCGCCATTCTGCTGGAAATGTTTCAAACCTGCCCAACCCTGAGATCCATCCCACAATAAAAATATGCTTATTAGGGTGATTCTGAACATAGTAGACCAAGGTTTTTCCGAAAAGACGTGCTAATCTTGCGGCTCATATTTCGTCTTTAACTCGCCATTCTTCGGCCTGTTCTCAAACACTGTCAAACTATGCCGCAACTCTTGTATTCACTGTATTCACGTCGCGTACCCGCACGTTTTTTGCTCATTGCATTCGTTAGCCTGCTTTGCGTGCTGGCGCAGCCAGCCTGGGCGCAAAAAAATGGTAGCGATCTCCCTAGCCGCGATGAGATTCAAAATCAGCTGTCCGCACTGAATAAGCAAAAGACACTGTCTCCAAATGACAAACTCACCCAACAAGATCTCAATGAGACTCTTGAGGTGCTGGATAAAATTGATCGGGTCAAGGACGAAACGGCAAAACTCCATCAGCAGGTGACGGAAGCACCAAAAGTGCTGCGCAAAGCCACTGATGCGCTCAACGAGATTAAAAACCAACACGCCAATCCGGCCGATGAAGAAGCGGAAATCGAAGCGCTCAGTTTGCGCCAACTTGAGTCTCGCCTGAATGATTTAATGACGGAGTTACAGAACGCGCAAAGCGATTTAGCGACCTGGAATAGCCAACTGATCTCGCTGCAAACGCAACCTGAGCGTGTTCAGAATGCAATGACTGCGGCATCGACTCAGCTTGAAGCGATTCGCAATCGTCTTAATGGTGTAACGCCAGGCGCTGTAGATTTACGACCAAGCCAGCAAACTTTATTACTGGCCCAACAAGCATTATTGAACGCGCAGTTAGATCAACAGCGTGACAGCCTCAAAGGCAACACCATCTTGCAAGATACGTTGCAAAAGCAACGTGACTACACCAATGCGCATATTAATCAAATGGAGGCGACCCTCCAGATCCTGCAAAAAGTGGCGAGCAGCAAGCGTTTAACCCTGACGCAGCAGACCGCGCAGGACGCCATAGACTCTGAAGATACCGTTAAAATTCAGCAAAACCCGTTGGTTAAGCAGGAGTTGGATATCAACCATCAGTTGAGCCAGCGTCTGATTGACGCCACTCAGCATGCCAATGAAATGGTGCCTTCGAGCATTCGCATTAAAAATACGCTGGATCGTGCTCTGCAATCTGAACGTAACCTCAAAGAACAGATCGCCGTTCTGAAAGGCAGCTTGTTGCTGTCGCGTATTCTTTACCAACAGCAGCAACAAAACCTGCCGTCGGCGGAAGACACTGAAGATCTGACCAACCGCATTGCGGATATTCGTCTCGAACAGTTTGATGTAAACCAGCAACGTGACGCGTTGTTCCAACCGGACGAGCTGGTCGCGAAAATCGAAGATGGTCATAAAGCCGATGTCACCCCGGAAGTTCACGATGCGTTATTGCAGGTTCTGGATACTCGTCGTGAATTGCTCGATCAGTTGAATAAGCAGCTTGGCATGCAGTTAATGCTGGCCATCAACTTGCAGAACAACCAGCAGCAGCTGCAAAACGTCACCAAATCCCTCGACCAGATCCTGACTGAGCAAATTTTCTGGGTAACCAGTAATAAGCCGATGGATTGGGACTGGCTGAAATCATTGCCTTCTTCTCTGCGCGATCAGTTTAAAAACGCCAGACTCAATTTTAAAGGGCCAGAAAACTCGCTTAAAATTCTCGCCATTCTGCTGCTGATGATTCCGGCTTTGTTGTTGGCAGGCGTTATACGCTGGCGCTTTAAAGCGATAGACCGCTATCTGGAAAAGCAGGCGAGTCGTGTCGGGCAATTGCGTAACGACAGCCAAATGCTGACCCCGAAAGCCATTGCTCTGACGCTGGTTAAAGTTTTGCCGGGCGCTCTGGTCATCTACTCAATCGGCCTGGTGTTTGCTGGCTTGCAGATGAACATCAGCGAATCGATGTTGGCGTTTTGCAAACAGCTCTCCTTGTTCTGGTTAGTCTTCGGTTTAACTTACCAGGTGCTCTCTAAAAATGGTGTAGCTGTTAGCCACTTTAATATGCAACCGCAACTGTGCAGCCATTATCGCCGCCAACTGGTGCGTATTGGTTGTGCACTATTACCGTTGTTATTCTGGTCGGTGCTCGGGGAGCGTTCGCCGCTACATCTGGTTGAAGATGCGTTGGGTCAACTGATCATCTTCTTCAACCTGTTGCTTATCACCGCGCTTGTCTTCCCAATGTGCCGTGAAAACTGGCGCAATAAAAACAACCACACCATGCAGTTGTTTACTGTCACGATGATGGGCGTGGTACCCGCGGTGTTAATCGTGCTTACAGCGATGGGCTATTTTTATACGACACTTCGCCTTGCCGGTCGCTGGATTGAAACTATCTATCTGATACTTATCTGGAACCTGGTTTATCAGACCGTACTGCGTGGATTAAGCGTTGCAGCGCGTCGTATGGCTTACCGCCGCGCCGTTGCGCGCCGTGAGAATCTGGTGAAAGAGGGCGCAGAAGGGGGCGAGCCGGTAGAAGAGCCACCGTTAGCGTTGGACCAAATCAACCAGCAAACCATGCGTCTGGCTATCATTGCTCTGTTCGCCCTGTTTGCACTGGTGTTCTACACCATTTGGTCAGATTTGTTCGGGGTATTCGGTTACCTGGACAGTATCCAGCTCTGGAGTTATAGCGCTTCCGAAGCGGGTGTAGCAGTAGTGAAAAACGTCACCATGGGCAGCCTGTTATTTGCCGCGATTGCTTTCGCTGTTGCCTGGGTGCTGATTCGTAACTTACCGGGCCTGCTTGAAGTCCTGGTACTCTCACGTCTGCAAATGCGTCAGGGTGCTTCATACGCCATCACTACCATTCTTAACTACGCCATTACTGCCGTAGGGGCGATGACCATCTTCGGCTCTCTCGGTGTGTCATGGGATAAGTTGCAATGGCTGGCAGCCGCGCTGTCGGTGGGCTTAGGTTTTGGTTTGCAGGAGATATTCGGTAACTTCGTTTCCGGCCTTATTATCCTGTTTGAACGCCCGGTGCGTATCGGCGATACCGTTACGATTGGTGCATATTCCGGTAGCGTCAGCAAAATTCGTATTCGTGCCACCACGATTACAGACTTTGACCGCAAAGAAGTGATCATCCCGAACAAAGCGTTTGTGACGGAGCGACTGATCAACTGGTCGCTTACCGACACCATCACCCGCGTGGTTATCCGTCTGGGAGTGGCGTACGGATCCGATCTGGATAAAGTGCGTGAGATCTTACTGAAAGCGGCGCATGAACACCCGAAAGTGATGCACGACCCGGAACCGACGGTGTTCTTCACCACCTTCGGGGCCAGCACGTTAGATCACGAACTGCGTCTGTATGTGCGTGAACTGCGTGACCGCAGCTACACCGTCGATGAGCTAAACCGGACTATCGATCGTCTGTGTCGCGAAAATGGCATTAATATCGCCTTCAACCAACTCGAAGTGCATTTGCGTAATGACAAAGGTAATGAATTGACAGAAGTGAAACGCGATATCAAGGGCAACTCAAACGGTGACGACATCGTTCCTGCTCAGTAAAAATTAGCGGGAGGCTTTCTCTTCCCGCTTACGCAAAAAATCCTGACGGACAATCTCAAGCGCTGCGAGCGCGGTTTCCGTCGGGATTTCATATTGTTCCAGCAGCATTATCAAATCGACAGCCAGTTTGACTTCTTCTGGTGCGTTTTCCAGCGACATTTAATTAACCTGTAGTTTGCGAAACAAAAAGAGAAATAACAGCGCGCCAATGACGGCGGCAAACAGCGCTCGCGCATCAAGCGTGGCCAAAGTACCAATATTAAAGACGGCGCAAATATAGCCGCCGATCAGTGCCCCTGCGGTGGTTGTCACGACTGCAATCGCAAACATGCCGCTTCTTGCTGGCCATAACAGCCTCATCATTACCGCGACCAGCACACCGATTAATACCCAGGCTAAAAGTCCCATGTAGCTTCTCCCGATTGACCGACTCTCGTTAGCTTAGCCCACGTTCCCGGCGTTCGATGGATCGCTCGATACGCGTTAAAGCCTGGCGACAACGCTGCAAACGGCCTTCAAGAGCGGCCAGTTCCTTCTGGAGCTTTTGTTGCCCGGCGAGCGTGACCTGTACTGAAAGCTGGCTTTCACGATCGCTAATCATAATCTGGATGCGGCGCTCATAATCCTGGTGAGTGGAGAGCTTCTCATACAAGTTTTCGACAACCGGCGGCTGCGGATCGTTTTTACGCATCTTCCAGGTCGCCAGCTCACGCTGCAAAGCGGAAATCTGCGCCACCAGCTTTTCGGCCAGATACGCAACTTGCTCCGCTTTACCCACTTTCACGCTAAGCTGTAGCTGTGCGAGATTTGCCTGAACTTCGGTCAGATAATCTTTAAGTTGCGTACTGTGAGTGGAAAACAGTTTACGATCGAAGCGTGCTTGCGATGCGCGTTGTAACGAGACAGGCGCAATGGCCTGTGCGAGTTCCGCGACGCGAGCATCCAAAGCTTGTAACAGCGCGGCGGTTTTCACAAAATGAATCTCCAGTGTTGCACGTGTTTAAGTACGGAATAATGAATGAAACGGATCATTTTAATCATCATTGGTTGGCTGGCGGTAGTCCTTGCGACGCTGGGTGTTGTTTTACCTTTACTTCCCACAACCCCATTTTTGCTGCTGGCGGCCTGGTGCTTCGCCCGTTCCTCGCCGCGCTTTCATCACTGGTTACTGTACCGCTCATGGTTTGGCAGTTATATCCGCCATTGGCAGGACCATCGTGCGCTGCCGCCGGGAGCTAAACCCAGGGCGCTGATTTTCATCGTATTAACCTTTGCGGTATCCCTTTATCTGGTCAATATTCTGTGGGTCAGACTACTATTATTAGTGATGATGTGCGCGCTGCTGTTCTTTATGTGGCGTATGCCGGTAATTGATGAAAAGCAACAAAAGCCATAAACCGCATTTGCAGTGGTTGCAATTGTTGGTGCCAGCCAGTAAATTCGACCGTTTTCGAGCACGGTATGACCGATTATTGAACGTTTAATAAATCCGTCTCGTGCTTTGTTAGAATCATGTTTTTAGCAGGCATTAATTATGACCGCGACTGCGCAGCAGCTTGAATATCTGAAAAATAGCATCAAAAGTATTCCAGACTACCCAAAACCTGGGATCTTATTCCGTGACGTTACCAGCTTGCTTGAAGATCCGAAAGCCTACGCCACCAGCATCGAGTTATTAGTCTCACGCTTCAAAGACGCCGGTATCACCAAAGTGGTGGGTACCGAAGCGCGTGGGTTCTTGTTTGGCGCACCGGTTGCGCTGGAATTAGGTGTCGGCTTCGTGCCGGTACGCAAGCCTGGCAAACTGCCGCGTGAAACTATCGCTGAAAACTACGAGCTGGAATACGGCACCGATCAGCTGGAGATCCACGTTGATGCAATCCAGCCTGGCGACAAAGTTCTGGTGGTGGATGACCTGCTGGCAACTGGCGGCACCATCGAAGCAACAGTGAAACTGATCCGCCGTTTGGGTGGGGAAGTGACTGACGCTGCGTTTATCATCAATCTGTTTGATATTGGTGGTGAGCAGCGCCTGGAAAAAATGGGCGTGAAAAGCTACAGCCTCGTGCTTTTCCCTGGCCACTAAGTCCAGCCTTCGTATTCCCCAAATTATACCCGTTAGCATTCGAGTTGCAGGTAGGCGGCAAGGACGAGACAAATTCGTCGGGAACGAATTTGACCAGCCGAAGGCTGGCCTCCGGTGAGAGACAGGAGTCTCTCATCCCATGGAGCTTACATGAGTAAGTGACTGGGATGAGCGTATGCAGCCAACACCCCTGCAGCTTGAAGGATGATGGGTATAGAAGCCTCGCCCATAAGGTGAGGCTTATGTTAGCATTACCCCCTCAATTCACTCCCGCGATGTAGAGCCTATCTCGAATGAGCTACCAGGTCTTAGCCCGCAAATGGCGGCCACAAACTTTTGCTGATGTAGTCGGCCAGCAACACGTGTTGACTGCCCTGGCTAATGGCTTATCCATGGGCCGAATCCACCACGCCTATCTCTTTTCAGGGACGCGCGGCGTGGGTAAAACGTCCATCGCTCGCCTGTTGGCGAAAGGGTTAAATTGTGAAACCGGCATTACCGCCACTCCTTGCGGTGTATGCGACAATTGTCGCGAAATCGAACAAGGTCGCTTTGTTGATCTGATTGAAATTGATGCCGCCTCGCGCACCAAAGTAGAAGATACGCGTGATTTGCTGGACAACGTTCAGTACGCGCCAGCGCGTGGCCGCTTCAAAGTTTATCTTATCGATGAAGTGCACATGCTCTCCCGCCACAGCTTCAACGCATTGTTGAAGACGCTGGAAGAGCCGCCATCGCACGTCAAATTCCTGCTGGCGACGACTGACCCGCAAAAACTGCCGGTCACTATTCTTTCTCGCTGCCTACAATTCCACCTGAAAGCGCTGGATGTCGAACAAATCCGCCATCAGTTGGAATACATTCTTGGCGAAGAAAAAATCCCCAGCGAAACCCGTGCTCTGCAACTGTTGGCTCGCGCCGCAGATGGCAGCCTACGTGATGCACTAAGTCTTACCGACCAGGCGATTGCGAGTGGTGATGGGCATGTAACAACAGCCGCTGTCAGCACGATGCTGGGCACGCTCGATGACGACCAGGCTCTTTCGCTAGTTGAGGCGATGGTGCAGGCTGATGGTGAGCGAGTGATGAACTTGCTTAATGAAGCCGCCGGGCGCGGTGTTGAGTGGGAAGCTTTGTTGGTGGAAATGCTGAGTTTGCTGCACCGCGTAGCAATGGTTCAGCTTTCGCCTGCAGCCTTAGGCAGCGACATGGCCGCGATTGAACAGCGTATGCGTGAGCTGGCGCGTGTCGTGCCGCCTGCTGAAGTCCAACTTTATTACCAAACCTTGCTGATTGGTCGCAAAGAGCTATCCTGGGCGCCAGATCGCCGTATGGGCATTGAAATGACTCTGTTGCGCGCGCTGGCATTCCACCCGCGCAAGCCACTACCAGAGCCAGAACAACCGCGTCAGGCGCCAAGTATTCCGGTGGTGAACCCTGTTCCGGTGCGCCAACAAATGACACCCGCGCCACGGCCCAATGAGACTGCGCTGCCAGACACCACCAGTCAGGTGTTGCAAGCGCGAACACAGCTCATGCGCCAGCAGGGAGCCAACAAAGCAAAAAAGAGTGAGCCGGCAGCGCCAAATCTAGCGCGGCCGGCAAAGAACAGTACCGCTCTGGAACGTTTAGCCTCGGTGAGCGAACGTATCCAGTCCCGGCCCGCAGCGCAGACAGAAGAAAAGCCTGAGCCCAAGCCCGAGGCTTATCGCTGGAAGTCGCAAATTGTTTCTGATGTCGTCGAAGAACCCGTTGCGACACCAAAAGCATTGAAGCGCGCGATGGAGCATGAGAAAACGCCTGAGCTTGCGCAAAAACTGGCTCTGGAGGCCATTGAGCGCGATAGCTGGTCGGCTGAAATTAGCCAACTGGTGCTGCCGAAATTAGTGCAGCAGCTTGCATTAAATGCCTGGAAAGAGCAGGACGGTAACCGTGTCTGTTTGCACTTGCGCCCGGCACTTCGGCATTTGAATTCACCGTCGGCGCAGAAAACGCTGGTGGACGCGTTGAGTACTTTTAGTGGTGAAACTGTTGAGCTGACTATTATTGAAGATGATAATCTTGCGCAACGTACCCCGCTTGAATGGCGCCAGGCCATCTACGAAGAGAAGCTGGCACAAGCGCGGGAAGCAATGAAAACTGACAACAACATTCAGACGCTGCGTCGTTTCTTTGATGCAGAACTGGATGACGATAGTATTCGACCAATTTGACAGACCGGTTATACCCTTCGCCCTTCAAGTAGCAGGGTTGTTGGCTGCTCTCGTTCACCCGAATCACTTACTCAAGTAAGCTCATCGGGATTCATTCGATTGCCGCCTACCTGCATCTTGAAGTAGCTTGGGTATATGCCGGTTTGTTGTAAACCCTGATAGCCGTTAATCGTCACGTACGGTTAGTCGGCCCGAGCAAAAGAGAGAAGACTATGTTTGGAAAAGGCGGTCTGGGCAACATCATGAAGCAAGCCCAGCAGATGCAGGAAAAAATGGCCCAGGTTCAGGAAGAAATCGCCCAAATGGAAGTCACTGGCGAATCCGGCGCGGGTCTGGTCAAAGTGACCATCAATGGTGCTCACAACTGCCGTCGCGTGGAAATCGATCCAAGCCTGATGGAAGATGACAAAGAGATGGTTGAAGACCTGGTTGCTGCGGCCTTCAACGATGCGGCTCGTCGTATCGGCGAAGCGCAGAAAGAGAAAATGGCGGGTGTTTCCAGCGGGATGCAGTTGCCACCAGGCTTCAAAATGCCATTCTGATTTTCTGTCATTCTTCGTGTTGCGGGGGCGTTAGCTGCACTCGCAACACGAATTATTTAGGGCATTAATAGTTTGCCCTTAACTCAATGAGGGCATCTAACTAACACCCTTACTCCTCTTCAAACTCCGCATAACTCTCCACCAGAAAATCAATCAATGCCCTGACCGCCGGTAACTGACCGCGCCGCGAAGGAAACACCAAATGAATAACCTCACGCCTTGCTCGCCACTCGGGTAACAAACGCACCAGGCTTCCATCTGCCAGTTGCTTGTTAACCATTAATATTGGCAACTGAACCAACCCCACACCTGCCAGCGCAGCCGCTCGTAGCGCATCCATATCCGTGGTCACAAAGCGTGGCTTGTGGTGCAGCGTCACTTCCTGATTATCCGGGCCGAACAGGCACCAGCGGTAAATCTGCTGCGGTTTTGACAATGCCAGACTTGGCCAGTGCTGAAGATCTGCCGGTGATGCAGGCGTTGTAAAGCGCTCAACCAGTTCGGGGCTTGCCACAAGGCACATGCCGCGATCCGCCAGCTTGCGCATCACCAGATCGCTATCGTCCAGTGGCAATGGGCGTACCCGCACCGCTAAATCGACATTTTCATTTAGCACATCAACCTGGCGATTTGTCTCTTCAAGCTGCACGGTGACTTGCGGATAAAGGGCCATAAACTTCGCCAGCATCTCTCCGATATGCACATGCAGCAGAGCAATCGGACAGCTCAGGCGAATCAGCCCACGAGGCTCTGCGCGTAACGAATTAATCGCTTCCTGCGCGGCTTCGGCTTCAATAATCATTGCTTTGCAGTGGCGATAAAAAATCTGCCCGGCCTCGGTTACTGTGAAACTGCGTGTTGAACGCTGAATCAAACGTGTCTCAAGACTTTCTTCCAGTAGTGCAATACGGCGACTCAAGCGTGATTTTGGAATGCCGATAACGCGGCTTGCTGGAGAAAACCCTCCGTTATCCACCACTTGCACGAAATACCACAGATCGTTGAGGTCTTGCATTGCCATTGTCCTGTTTATGGAACACTGAGTTCATTTTCAGAGTCTACCGGGGAGTTCGTCTTATGAGTAAGCTTTATCTCAACAGAAATCGACACTCTATGGAGATAACGATGAAATCAATTCTTGGCGTTTATTCAGCACCGACTTCCCACTGGGTGGGCGATGGCTTCCCGGTTCGCTCACTGTTTTCTTACTCAAAATTTGAAAAACAGCTCAGCCCGTTCCTGCTGCTCGATTACGCAGGCCCAGCGGAATTTAAGCCGAGCAACAAAGGGCAGCGCGGCGTTGATGTACACCCGCACCGCGGTTTTGAGACCGTCACCATCGTCTACAAAGGCGAAGTGGCTCACCGCGATTCCACCGGCAGCGGCGGTGTGATTGGCCCGGGTGACGTGCAGTGGATGACCGCTGGCAGTGGCATTTTGCATGAAGAGTTCCACTCACCGGCTTTCAGCGAGAAGGGCGGTACGCTTGAAATGGTTCAGCTGTGGGTCAACTTGCCAGCCAAAGACAAGTCGACGCCACCGAACTACCAGTCCATTACCGACGCCGATATCCCGGTTGTCACGCTACCGGATAACGCAGGACAGATACGTGTCATCGCAGGTGAAATGGATGGCGCAAAAGGCCCAGCACACACATTTTCTCCACTGCGTGTGCTGGATATGCGGCTCAATGCGCACAGTTCTACGCAACTGACGCTGCCAGATGGCTGGAACACGGCGCTGGTGGTTCTCAAAGGCACAGTACAGGTCAATGGGCAGGAAGTGGTTCGTGAGGCGCAACTGGTGGTGCTGGATGCTAAAGGTGAAACAGTGACGCTTGAAGCCAACAATGACGCAGTCGTTCTGGTATTGAGCGGTGAGCCGCTGAACGAGCCAGTGGTGGGATACGGGCCGTTTGTCATGAACACCCGTGAGGAAATCAAAGAGGCCATTGACGATTTTAATCAGGGCAAATTTGGTCAGAAAGTTTAACTAGCATAAACGGCTATCGTCCAGGTAGCCGTTAACTTTCAGTAGTTTATTTATTAAATTAAGAGGATATGAACATGGCTCCTGCAAACTTTAACGGACAAATTCCAATGATTGACCCGAGTGACGCGGTAATGCTGCTTATCGACCATCAAAGCGGTTTGTTCCAGCTCGTGCACGATATGCCAATGCCAACTTTACGCACTCATGCCACCGTGCTTGCTAAAGTTGCAACGCTTGCAAATATTCCGGTCATCACCACCGCTTCTGTACCACAGGGCCCGAATGGCCCGCTGATTCCAGAAATCCACCAGTACGCACCGCATGCGCAATATGTGCCGCGTAAAGGTGAAATCAACGCCTGGGACAACCCTGATTTCGTCGCTGCGGTAAAAGCTACCGGACGCAAAACACTGATTATTGCCGGTACTGTAACCAGCGTGTGCATGGCTTTCCCGGCAATCAGTGCCGCGGCCGAAGGTTTTAAAGTCTTTGCAGTGATTGACGCCTCCGGCACCTATTCCAAAATGGCCCAGGAAGTGACTTTGGCGCGTGTGGTGCAGGCGGGTGTTGTGCCGATGGACACCGCCGCAGTAGTAGCCGAAGTCCAGCACACCTGGAACCGTGATGATGCTATGGAGTGGGCAAACCTGTGGGGTGGCGTGTTTATTGAGTACGGCTTACTGATCGAAAGCTACCAAAAAGCGCAAGACGTAGTGACCAATCAGGAGCAACTCGACTCCCAACGCGCATAAAAGTTTTCCCCTTGCGCAGCACCTCGCACAAGGGGATTATTTTCTATGCCCTCCTGCGGGGCTAATGTTAGGCTATGGTCCACTCTTTTTTCAGAAGTCTGAGCGATGCAAACCAGTCCTTTACTTACCGCCCTTATGGAATCCTTGCGCTGCCTGCCAGGCGTTGGCCCAAAGTCTGCCCAACGTATGGCGTTCGCGCTCCTGCAACGCGACCGCAGCGGTGGAATGCGTCTTGCTCAAGCGTTAACACGCGCGATGTCTGAAATTGGCCACTGTGCTGATTGCCGTACTTTTACCGAACAGGAAGTGTGCGCAATCTGCGCCAATCCGCGCCGCCAGGAAAATGGCCAGATTTGTGTGGTGGAAACGCCTGCGGATATCCACGCCATTGAAGCGACCGGCCAGTTTTCCGGGCGTTACTTTGTGCTGATGGGGCATTTGTCTCCAATTGACGGCATCGGCCCGCAAGATATTGGCCTCGACAGGCTAGAACAGCGTCTTGAGCGCGAGACCATCAAAGAACTTATTCTTGCCACCAACCCAACCGTGGAAGGTGAAGCCACCGCCAACTACATTGCCGAGCTATGCGGGCAATATGGTGTGGATGCCAGCCGTATCGCGCACGGTGTGCCGGTGGGCGGCGAGTTGGAAATGGTCGATGGCACGACGTTGTCCCACTCTTTAGCAGGGCGTCACAAGATTAATTTCTAATTTTACCCGTCATACTTGAAGCTGCATCGGCGTTGGCTTCACTCACAAACCCCAGTCACTTACTTGAGTAAGTGACTGGGGTTTTGCTCCCTTGCCGCCTTGATGCAACTCCAATTATTTAGGGTAAAGATTGGAAGAATCTCTTTTCCCGCTTGAAAACCTCACGTTCTATCCTCATATCACCTTCAGCGTTTTCATCACCCCTGTATTTTGATTTTGTTGAGGTATCAATGACCATGAAAGGACAAGAGACACGTGGCTTCCAGTCTGAAGTGAAACAACTTCTGCACCTGATGATCCACTCCCTCTACTCAAATAAAGAAATTTTCCTGCGTGAGCTGATCTCCAACGCCTCTGATGCGGCAGACAAACTGCGCTTCCGCGCATTGTCTCAGGCTGACCTCTACGAGGGTGACGGCGAACTGCGCGTGCGCGTCTCTTTTGATAAAGAAAAACGCACTTTGACCATTGCCGACAACGGCATCGGTATGACGCGCGACGAAGCGATTGATCACCTCGGTACGATTGCAAAATCTGGCACCAAAGCGTTCCTCGAATCCATGGGTTCTGACCAGGCGAAAGACAGCCAGCTTATCGGCCAGTTTGGTGTGGGCTTCTACTCTGCGTTTATCGTGGCAGATAAAGTGACTGTGCGTACTCGCGCAGCAGGCGTGCCTGCAGATCAAGCTGTGTTCTGGGAATCAGAAGGTGCTGGCGAATATACCGTTGCGGATATCACTAAAGCCGATCGCGGTACTGAAATTACCCTGCACCTGCGTGAAGGTGAAGATGAGTTCTTAGATGATTGGCGCGTGCGTTCGACCATCAGCAAATACTCTGACCACATCGCATTGCCGGTTGAGATTGAAACTCGCGAAGAGAAAGATGGCGAAACCATTCTCGGTTGGGAAAAGATCAACAAAGCCCAGGCGCTGTGGACCCGTAGCAAGTCTGAAATTAAAGACGAAGAGTACAACGAGTTCTACAAACATGTGGCTCATGACTTCACTGACCCGCTGACGTATAGCCATAACCGCGTGGAAGGGAAGCAAGAGTACACCAGCCTGCTGTACATCCCGTCTCAGGCGCCGTGGGATATGTGGAACCGTGACCATAAGCACGGCCTGAAGCTGTACGTGCAGCGCGTTTTCATCATGGACGACGCTGAGCAGTTTATGCCGAACTACCTGCGTTTTGTACGTGGTCTGATAGATTCCAACGATCTGCCACTGAACGTGTCGCGTGAAATTCTGCAAGACAGTCGTGTAACGCAAAACCTGCGTAGTGCGCTGACCAAACGCGTATTGCAGATGCTGGAAAAACTGGCAAAAGACGACAGCGAAAAATACCAGACCTTCTGGAAAAACTTCGGTCTGGTGCTGAAAGAAGGCCCTGCTGAAGACAACGCGAACCAGGAAACTATCGCTAAACTGCTGCGCTTTGCG
Source organism: Buttiauxella sp. BIGb0552 (assembly GCF_004366275.1). Classification (NCBI taxonomy): domain Bacteria; kingdom Pseudomonadati; phylum Pseudomonadota; class Gammaproteobacteria; order Enterobacterales; family Enterobacteriaceae; genus Buttiauxella; species Buttiauxella sp. BIGb0552. The sequence continues at coordinate 737,223 of NZ_SODY01000002.1, read as the reverse complement.
ACCACGCATACCGATTCCGCTGCACAGACTGTGTCGCTGGAAGAGTACGTGTCACGCATGAAAGAAGGGCAGGAGAAGATTTACTACATCACCGCCGACAGCTATGCAGCCGCGAAGAGCAGCCCGCATCTGGAGTTGCTGCGTAAGAAAGGCATCGAAGTGTTGCTGCTTTCTGACCGCATCGACGAGTGGATGATGAGCTACCTGACCGAATTCGACGGCAAAATGTTCCAGTCAGTCAGCAAAACTGACGAGTCACTGGAAAAAATGGCCGACGAAGAGACTCCGGAAGCAAAAGAAGCTGAAAAAGCACTTGAGCCGTTTGTTGACCGTGTGAAAACCCTGCTGGGTGAACGTGTGAAAGAAGTGCGTCTGACGCACCGTCTGACCGACACTCCGGCTATCGTGACCACTGACAGCAATGACATGAGCACGCAAATGGCAAAACTGTTTGCCGCTGCGGGCCAGGAAGTGCCGGAAGTGAAGTACATCTTCGAGCTGAACCCGGATCATGGCCTCGTGAAACGTGTTGCGGATACTCAGGATGAAGCGTTGTTCGCTGAGTGGGTTGAGCTGCTGCTCGACCAGGCACTGTTAGCTGAGCGCGGTACGCTGGAAGATCCAAACCAGTTTATCCGTCGTATGAACCAGTTGCTGGTTTCTTAATGACAGGGGCGGGTAGCGATTACGTTTACCCGCCATCCTCCATCAAGAAAAGACAAAAACCTGCCAAAATGGCAGGTTTTTTTTCATCTAAACCCTGCTAACAGCGCTCGCAAGCCCCGCTATTCTTGAGGTGAATACGCCTTTAATGGTAAGGTCATCGCCTCTGCTTTAAATAATCAAAAATCCAAACGAATGGGGAATTACGCAATGCGTATTATTCTGCTTGGCGCTCCGGGCGCAGGTAAAGGAACTCAGGCTCAGTTCATCATGGAGAAATATGGCATTCCGCAAATCTCCACAGGTGACATGCTGCGTGCTGCAGTGAAATCTGGCTCAGAGCTGGGCAAACAAGCAAAAGACATCATGGATGCCGGTAAACTGGTTACAGATGAACTGGTTATCGCTCTGGTTAAAGAACGTATTACCCAGGAAGATTGCCGTAACGGTTTCCTGCTTGATGGTTTCCCACGCACTATTCCACAAGCTGATGCAATGAAAGAAGCTGGCATCAATGTGGACGTGGTTCTGGAGTTCGCAGTGCCGGACGAGCTGATTGTTGAGCGTATCGTTGGCCGTCGCGTACACGCACCATCTGGCCGCGTTTATCACGTCACCTTCAATCCACCAAAAGTGGAAGGTAAAGACGATGCGACTGGCGAAGAGCTGACTACTCGTAAAGACGATCAGGAAGAGACCGTGCGTAAGCGCCTGGTGGAATACCATCAGATGACTGCTCCGCTGATCTCTTACTACAGCAAAGAAGCGCAAGCCGGTAACACCAAATACGTGAAAATCGACGGCACCCGTAAAGTGACAGAAGTTAGCGCTGAGCTGGCTAAAATCCTCGGCTAATTCGTTGCTGAGATAAAAATACCGGGACTTGTGCCCGGTATTTTTTTGCCCAAATTTTGCCCTTTCGCTGTAATCGGTTCTCCTGAGGCGCTTTTACGTTACAATTATCAGCAATCTGTTGATAAGGAGTGGAAATGAATCAGGAAAAAGTGGGTATCTTACTGGCAAACCTTGGCACGCCTGACGCACCCACTCCGGCTGCGGTAAAACGCTATTTACGCCAGTTTTTGAGCGACAAACGCGTGGTTGATACACCGCGCCTGATTTGGTGGCCGCTACTGCGTGGCGTGATTCTTCCTCTGCGCTCGGCTCGAGTCGCCAAACTTTACCAGTCGGTATGGATGGATGAAGGTTCTCCGTTGCTGGTCTACAGCCGCCGTCAACAGGCCGCACTTGCGGCGCAGTTACCAGGCACTCCGGTTGTACTCGGAATGAGTTATGGTTCTCCCTCGCTGAAAAGTGCTGTGGAAGAGCTGATGTCGCATCATGTAGACCATATTGTGGTGCTGCCGCTCTATCCGCAATTTTCTTGCTCGACGGTTGCGGCCGTCTGGGATGAACTGGGGCGTATTTTTGCTAACTATCGCTCATTGCCTTCAATCTCACTGATTCGCGATTATGCTGAAGACACTTCATATATCAATGCGCTGGTGGCTTCGGTAAAACACTCTTTTGCCCAGCATGGCGAGCCGGATGTGTTATTGCTCTCGTACCACGGCATTCCGCAGCGTTATGCCAACGAAGGTGATGATTACCCGCAACGCTGCCGCGACACTACGCGCGAGCTGCTTTCAGCGCTTGAGCTGCCGCCAGAAAAAGTGATGATGACTTACCAGTCGCGTTTTGGCCGCGAACCCTGGCTGATGCCGTATACCGATGAAACGCTGAAAATGTTGGCGGAGAAAGGGGTGAAACACATTCAGGTGATGTGCCCTGGTTTTTCTGCCGATTGCCTCGAAACGCTTGAGGAAATGGCGGTGCAAAACCGTGAAGTCTTCATCGAAGCGGGCGGCACAAAATATGAATATATCCCTGCACTTAATGACGACCCGGCTCACATCGCCATGATGATGAATCTGGTGCAGAAATATCGCTAATCTCACTACTGGCCGTTAATGTGCTACCATTTCCGGCCTGATTAGCAAACTCGAACAACATCATGAAATTTCCCGGCAAACGAAAATCCAAACACTACTTCCCTGTAAACGCGCGCGATCCGTTACTGCAACAGGTTCAGCCTGAAAACGAAACAGGCACTTCCTGGATTGTCGGGATAGACCAGACGCTGGTGGATATCGAAGCCAAAGTCGATGATGCGTTTGTTCATCGTTACGGTTTGAGTTTCGGGCACTCTTTGGTTATTGAAGATGATGTTGCAGAAGCGCTGTATCAGGAACTGGTGCAAAAAGATCTGATTACTCACCAGTTTGCCGGTGGCACCATCGGCAACACCATGCACAACTATTCGGTATTAGCCGATGACCGCTCTGTTTTGTTGGGCGTGATGTGCAGCCACATCGAAATTGGTAGCTACGCCTACCGCTACCTGTGCAACACCTCCAGCCGTACCGACCTCAACTACCTGCAAGGCGTTAACGGGCCGATTGGCCGCTGCTTTACGCTGATTGGCGAGCAGGGCGAGCGTACTTTTGCGATAAGCCCCGGCTACATGAACCAGCTTCGCGCCGAGAGCATCCCGGAAGAGGTGATTGCTGGCGCGTCTGCGTTGGTTCTGACGTCGTATCTGGTGCGCTGCAAAGACGGCGAACCGATGCCAGAAGCGACCATGCAGGCCATCGCCTATGCAAAAAAATACAACGTTCCTGTGGTGCTCACACTTGGCACCAAATATGTCATCGCAGAAAACCCCGAGTGGTGGCAGGCGTTCCTGAAAGAACATGTCTCGATTCTTGCGATGAACGAAGAAGAAGGGCTGGCGCTGACCGGTGAAAACGATCCACTGCTGGCGGCTGATAAAGCGCTGGATTGGGTCGATTTAGTATTGTGTACCGCAGGGCCTGTGGGCCTGTACATGGCGGGCTTTACAGAAGAGTCTTCAAAACGCACGACACAACATCCGTTGTTGCCGGGTGCGATTGCTGAATTTAACCAGTACGAATTTAGCCGCGCAATGCGCCATAAAGACTGCCAGAACCCGATGCGTATTTTCTCGCATATCGCGCCATACATGGGCGGGCCTGAGAAAATCATGAACACCAATGGCGCGGGCGACGGTGCGCTGGCTGCACTTCTGCATGATATAACGGCGAATAATTATCACCGTTCTAACGTGCCAAACTCCAGCAAACACCAGCATACGTGGCTGACTTATTCCTCTTTGGCACAAGTGTGTAAATACGCAAACCGCGTAAGTTACCAGGTGCTGAACCAGCACTCTCCGCGCCTGACGCGTGGCTTGCCAGAGCGCGAAGATAGCCTCGAAGAGTCTTATTGGGCTCGCTAAGTCTTTAGTTTGTAGGGTGGTTAACCCACCCTACAACAACTACCCCGAGACGGATTCCTGCACTGTTGGTTTTTCCAGCAACCCCATCATGGTATTGGCTATCTCGCGCTCACCCATCACGACCCGATTAGCACCACGTTCGGTGATGTAATCCACTTCATCGTCATAATGAGCGCGGGCAATAATCTCGATATCCGGGCATTTTGCACGTGCTGCTGCAACAATTTCACCCGCCTCGTAGCCATTAGGAATCGTCAGTAATAACCAACGCGCGCAATCCAGATGGGCGAGATTCATGATCTCTTCATTGGCCGCATTGCCGAGTACCGCACGGATCCCACGCGCACGTAGCTCATCAACCCGACTGCGAGAGGTTTCAATCACCACCAGTGGAATGCCTTGCGCCAGCAATTTCTCGCCCAGCAGGCTGCCTACGCGGCCAAAACCAACCAGCAACGCGTGATGGCAAATATCGACTGGAATTTGTTTCTCATCTTCGATGGCTTCTTCCAGTGTCTGTTCTTCCAGCGTTTCGGTTTTTGCGAGATAGCGCTCAAGAATCGCAAACAAAATGGGGTTGAGCATTATCGACAAAATCGCCCCTGCCAGTACCAGATTTTGCCCGGTCTGCGGCAGCAGATTTAGCGCCATACCGAGCCCTGCCAGGATAAAGGCGAATTCACCAATTTGCGCAAGGCTTGTGGCGATGGTTAACGCTGTGCGTTGCGAGTGACCAAACAGACGCACCAGGAAGAAAGCGGCTAACGACTTACCAAAGACGATGATAGCCACCGTGCCAAGCACCGCGAGCGGTTCCTGAATCAGAATTAATGGGTCGAACAACATGCCGACGGAAACAAAGAACAGCACGGCAAACGCATCGCGCAGCGGTAACGTGTCGTGCGCGGCGCGGTGGCTTAATTCAGATTCATTGAGCACCATGCCTGCGAAAAACGCACCCAGGGCGAATGAAACATCAAACAGTTCAACCGCACCAAAAGCAATGCCGAGAGCCAATGCGAGAACGGCCAGTGTGAAGAGTTCGCGCGAACCGGTTGCAGCACTTCGCGCCAGAATCCACGGCACCACGCGGCGGCCAACAATCAGCATAATGGCAATAAACGCCACCACTTTACCGATGGTCAAACCCAAGTCCAGCGTCAGCGTCGCAAAGCCGACGTCGCCTTTTTCCATCATTCCGGCGACAGCTGGCAACAGAACCAGCGTTAACACCATCACCAGGTCTTCAACAATCAGCCAGCCAATGGCGATTTGCCCGCGCTGGCTGTCAATTAATTGCCGCTCTTCAAGGGCGCGTAGCAGTACCACGGTACTGGCGGTGGAAAGACACAGGCCAAATACGATGCCGGTCATTAACGACCAGCCCATCAGCGATGAAAGCGCCATTCCCAGTAGCGTCGCCACACCAATCTGGGCGATAGCTCCGGGGATGGCGATGGCCTTTACCGCCATCAAATCCTTTAACGAAAAGTGCAAACCCACGCCAAACATCAGCAAAATCACACCGAGCTCTGCCAGTTCAGGCGCGAGTTTAGTATCTGCAACAAAGCCTGGCGTAAAAGGGCCGGCAAGTACCCCTGCTAGTAAGTAGCCCACCAGGGGTGAGATGCGAAGTTTGTTGGCGATCATACCGAGCAAAAAGGCCAATACGAGGCCGCCGACAATGGTGGTGATAAGCGGGGTGGCGTGATGCATTCCGTCTCCTTTCGTAACAAATAAGATCCAATAATCTACATTTAGTTTATGACAATTTTTTAATCGATGTGTGTGTTAAATAGAACGTTTTTTAATAAAAGGCGCATTTAGACAAAAAATGGTGTCTGAAGGGGGTTTTATACACTTAGTTTAAGAAAGGTATGGGTAAATGTGGGTAATATAAAGGATCAGAGGGGCTCTCTGACCCTTTATAACTATGACTTATGGCGATTATCAGGTAGGAATATGGTCAATATGCCAAGAAGTGGTAGGAAAGCACATATTTTATAGACTAACTCGATACTTGTATGGTCGGCTACCAGGCCGAGTATTGCAGCACCCAGCCCACCCATCCCAAAAGCAAAACCGAAAAATAGCCCGGAAACCATGCCGATACGTCCAGGCATCAGCTCTTGCGCGTAAACCAGAATCGCTGAAAACGCGGAGGCAAGGATAAAGCCGATAATCACGGTCAGAATCCCGGTCCAGTACAGTGAAACGTACGGCAGGAACAGGGTAAATGGCGCGACGCCCAGGATTGAACCCCAGATAACGTATTTGCGACCAATTTTATCTCCCACTGGTCCACCAATTACTGTCCCGGCTGCTACTGCAAACAGGAAGGCAAATAGATGGAATTGGGCATTTTGCACCGACAAACCAAATTTGTGCATCAGGTAGAAGGTGTAGTAGCTGCTGATACTCGCCATATAAAAGTACTTGGAGAAAATTAGTACCAGCAGTACAGATACCGCCTGAATCACTTGCTTGCGCGGCAGCGGGTTAACGACAGGTGCTGCGGTTTTACCTTTCGCCATGCGATGCTGCGCGGCATACCAACGGCTAATTTGCAGCAATACAATAATCGCCAGTAGAGCGGCCAACACAAACCAGCCGACATTGCCTTTGCCGTAAGGCGCGATAATCAGCGCAGCCAGCAATGGGCCTAAAGAGCTACCAAAGTTGCCGCCAACCTGGAACAGCGACTGTGCAAGGCCATGACGGCCACCAGATGCCATACGCGCTACGCGGGATGATTCCGGGTGGAAAACGGAAGAACCCGTTCCTACAAGCCCGGCTGCCAACAGCACCATCGGGAAACTGCCAGCTAAAGCGAGGATAACTAACCCGCAAAGTGTGAAGCACATACCAATCGGCAACGACCACGGCATCGGGTATTTGTCGGTGTAGTATCCTACCACCGGCTGAAGGAGTGATGAGGTCACCTGGAAGGTGAGCGTTATCATCCCAATCTGCACAAAGCTCAAAGAGAACTCGCTCTGGAGTAGCGGGTAGAGCGCCAGAATAAGCGACTGAATCATATCGTTGAGCAAATGGGAGAGGCTAATTGCCCCCAGAATGCCAAACGCGGTGCGAGCCTTTTTAGGCTCCGGCGATGCGAGAGTTTGTTCCGAGATTGCCATAAATACCTGCAAAGAATTGATTGTATTATTTTATATCGGTTCAGCGATGGAACCGTGGGAAACAGTTACCCTGCTAACATACCTGCAGGAACTTTCTGAAGAAAGTCACAATCGTGAAAAGTTATTTGTCTATGCTAGTAGCTGTCTGCTATTGGTGCGGAAGTATTTTTTTTGAATATGGAGATTTGCAATGAAGTTCGTCGTGAAAGGGGTGACCGCAGCACTGCTTATAGCAGTCGGCTTGACCAGCGCATCTGCACTGGCCTGGGAAAAAGATAAAACTTATAACATCACCATTCTACACACCAACGATCACCACGGTCATTTCTGGCGCAACGAACACGCGGAATATGGCCTGGCTGCACAGAAAACCCTGGTGGATAGCATTCGTAAAGAGGTGGCAGAGAAGGGAGGCAGCGTATTGTTACTCTCTGGCGGCGACATCAACACCGGTGTACCTGAATCTGACTTGCAGGATGCAGAGCCTGATTTTCGTGGCATGAACCTGATTGGTTATGACGCGATGGCAATCGGTAATCACGAATTCGACAAACCGCTGACAGTGTTACGTCAGCAAGAAAAGTGGGCCAAATTCCCGCTGCTTTCGGCCAACATTTACCAGAAAAGCACCGGCGAGCGTCTATTTAAGCCTTGGGCCATCTTTAAGCCACAGGGCATTAAAATTGCGGTTATCGGTTTAACCACTGACGACACCGCGAAAATTGGTAACCCGGAAAACTTCACTGATATCGAATTCCGCAAACCTGCTGAAGAAGCAAAATTGGTGATTCAAGAGCTGCAAAGCACTGAAAAACCTGATGTGTTAATCGCGGCAACCCATATGGGCCACTATGACAACGGCGACCATGGTTCTAACGCGCCGGGCGACGTAGAAATGGCGCGCAGCCTCCCTGCTGGTGCGTTGACGATGATTGTCGGAGGGCACTCACAAGATCCGGTCTGCATGGTGGCGGAAAATAAAAAGCAGGTGGATTACGTGCCTGGCACGCCATGTGCGCCAGATCAGCAAAACGGTATCTGGATTGTGCAGGCCCATGAGTGGGGCAAGTATGTCGGCCGTGCTGATTTTGAATTCCGTAATGGCGAAATGAAACTGGTGCACTACCAGCTGATCCCCATCAATTTGAAGAAAAAAATCACCTACGATAACGGTGAAAGTGAGCGCGTGCTGTATACACCGCAGATCCCGGAAAACCAGCAAATGCTCTCACTGCTGACGCCATTCCAGAATAAAGGCCAGGCGCAGTTGAATGTGAAAGTCGGCAGCGTTAACGGCCACATGGAAGGGGATCGTAGCAAAGTGCGTTTCGTGCAAACCAACCTGGCGCGTCTGCTGCTGGCGGCACAAATGGACCGTACCGGTGCTGATTTTGCTGTGATGAGCGGCGGCGGTATTCGTGATTCGATTGAAACCGGGGACATCACTTATAAAGATGTGCTGAAGGTGCAGCCGTTTGGCAACACCGTGGTTTATACCGATATGACGGGCAAAGAAGTCACCGAGTATCTGAGCGCCGTGGCGCAGAAAAAACCAGACTCTGGCGCGTATCCGCAGTTCGCGAATGTCAGCTTTGTGGCAACGGCTGCTGGCCTGCAGGACCTGAAAATCAAAGGTGAGCCGGTTGATCCTGCGAAAACCTACCGTATGGCGACGTTAAACTTTAACGCTTCCGGCGGTGACGGCTATCCAGCTATCGATAAAAAACCGGGTTATGTGAACACCGGTTTTGTTGATGCAGAAGTGCTGAAGCAATATATCGAGAAGAATTCTCCGCTTGATGTTAATGCTTATGAGCCGAAAGGCGAGGTGAGCTGGCAGTAAGGGAATTTGTCGGATGTCGCTACGCTAATCCAACCTACAAGGTAACCTTTGTAAGGGGATTAGCGGAAACGACATCCACCATTTTTTATTTCAACGGCAGTAATATATCAGTCTGCTGCGCATGCTCGGGATGGTCTTTATCGAGTTCGAGGTAGCGGAAATAGACCGGAAAATCGCGTAACTCCTCACCGCTGTTTGGCAACCACTGGCGATAAAGATAATAAACGCTATCGCTGATGCGCTCATAAGCACCAACATGGCGTACCACTGCACAGCGCCCGCCGGGTATTGTTTTACTGATAACACCCTGAGGATTTTCAGGAACCAGGCCGGTGGCCTTAGGGTTTAGCTCACCACATACATCAAAACGAAACTCTGGACCCGGTGTGGTCAGCGGGTCGTTCCACGGAACACCGTAAGTCCCTTGTGTACTGCAATCCGAAAGCCCTGATGCTTTACGCCATTCAATAAACGCCGCGACGGTATTATTTACGTGCATAGGATCGCCAAGATGCTCAAGCACCGCGACTTTCATCGGTTCGACAGTAATGATTTTCACGTCCATATTTTTTAACCTCTGCTGATTTTCCCGTCCGGGAAATTGAAAATGCACATGCCAGTCAACCCAAACAGGATCTTTGCGAAACTCGCTGGGTGTCAGGCCGAAGGTATTTTTGAAGGCACGGGAAAATGATTCGGGGTTTTCAAACCCGGCATCCAGGGCAATGTTAATCACTCTTTCCTGAGGATTTTTCACTAACTGGAAAGAGGCTCTTTTTAGCCGCATTAGAGTGATGTAACGGCTAACGCTGATTCCACAAAACTGGCTGAATTGCCGGTGAAAATGAAAACGCGAAAAACAGGCGACTTCACTTAGTTGCTCGACCGTTAACGGGCTATCAAGATGCTGTTCAATCCAGGCAAATACTTGCTCAAAACGCCGGGCATAAAGTTCGTGTCTATTGCTCGTCATAATTCCTCCCTCAAGACGTTTACTTTGCCAGCGGCTCTCTTTTCCATCCTGACTGAGATTGCTCTTTTGGGAGGAAATAACGATCAGTCACGGCGGGCAATTTCAGCAAAAGTCGCATTCAGCAATTTTGCGAGATCTGCGGCGGACAGTTCGATATCCAGCCCGCGTTTACCGCCGGAAACATAGATAGAGGTAAATTCTTGTGCAGGGGCATCGATAACCGTTGGCAGGCGCTTCTTTTGCCCCAGCGGACTAATGCCACCGACCAAATAACCGGTAATGCGCTGCGCTACCATGGGGTCAGCCATATCCACTTTTTTGGCACCCAATGCTTTGGCCACTTTTTTTAAGTCCAGTTGGCCCGAAACTGGCGTAACAGCAACCGCTAACTGTTTCATGTCACCGTTGATGGCAACAAGCAGCGTTTTGTAGACTTGCTCGGCATTCAGACCGAGTTTACGTACCACTTCATCGCCAAAGTTTGTTTCACTTGGGTCGTGGTCATAAGCATGTAACTGAAATGGAACACGGTTTTTTTCGAGGAGTTTTACGGCGGGAGTCATGGGACCTTCTTAGTGAATTTGTCTGATATACGCACAAATTAATAAACAGGGTGATATGTTTTTCAAATATTATAATGTCACGCAATAGTGTTGGCGTTAATCGTTACATTGAGCGACAATTCTGTATCTGGCCATTAATTTGGCCAGAATAATTAAAATAATATACAAATTCCTCTTTGACGGGCCAATAGCGATATTGGCCGTTTTTTTTCCCGGTCGTCATACTCCAAGCTGCAGGTGCGTTGGCAATACTCGGCCCATCCAGGGCCTCGCCCCGAAGGGGCCAGCGCAAGCGCTGTTCAAAAGGCTAAAGCCTTTTGTCCTGCAACTCGAATTATTTAGACCAGGCTTTCCGCTTATTTAGTGGGATATTTCAATAGCCCTGGTAGGTTCCCCTCACCGTACAAATGCAGTGCTCCGACGGCCACAACGTAGCGACCGGCAGGAAGTTGCTGCAAGAAATGTAGCCACTGAAGGTTACGTTGATGCATAAGAACATCGTATAACTCATCGCCAAATGTATTAGGTAGCAGCACTTTCCCACTTTGCGGTGGCGACTCCAGCCACCAGCTAATCATCGTTTGCAGCAAACGCGCATTGGTGTGCCAATGGGTGAGCGTATCTGTTAATAACGGCATGCCGCCATCAGGAAGGCGGGTGAGAATATCCACCTGATGCTGCGCACCTTCCAGTTCAATAATCGGTACTGCCTGCGCCTTCGCGGCTTCCAGCAACTGAAAATCAATCCCATAATCGGCTCTTAACCCTAGTCGCTGTGCCTGGTGGGCCTGTAGCACCAGCGCAATTTGCCAGGCGGGTTGATTATCAATTTGGCTCAGGGGGATACCCAACTCGTGGATTAACGACATCACCTGCGCCAGGTCATCAGCTGATAGTCGTTGTTCAAGCGGGAGTTCATCGGGATTATTCGGGAAGGGGGAACCGCCTTCGGATATGTCGGCTTCAACAATCAGCGCATCGGAATTGTTGAGTTTATCGATAAGCTTGCTCGATAGCGGCGCCATATCGCGCGTACCCATATGAATACTGCCGACAAGGTGAAGATGGCGATCTCCGGGTAGAACAATATCCAGAGCAGGCCAGGGATATTGGGTGTTTGAAAGGCTTGAAAATAATGCGGTAATTCGCGATAGCAGACCCATTTGCAGATTCCCTGGCTAAAAAGTCATGCTACCGCTGCGAGTGACCTGGTGCAAATTTCCCCACGGTTTTTACGCCGAGGGGAAGATCATTCAGTCCTTCGGTTTAAAGCGCAACAAACGGTTGGCGTTACTGACTACTGTAATGGATGACAGTGCCATTGCAGCGCCTGCAACTACCGGGTTAAGCAGCGTTCCGGTCAGTGGATATAAAATCCCCGCAGCAATTGGGATACCCAACGTGTTGTAGATAAACGCCCCGACCAGGTTCTGCTTCATGTTACGCAAAGTCGCTTTAGATATTGCCAGCGCATCAGCGACACCCACCAGGCTATGGCGCATCAACGTGATGGCAGCCGTTTCGATAGCAACATCGCTACCGCCACCCATTGCAATACCCACTTCAGCCTGTGCTAACGCTGGCGCATCGTTGATACCATCGCCGACCATTGCAACTTGCCGCCCTTGTTGTTGCAGCTTTTTGATCGCTTCAGCTTTGCCATCCGGCAATACGCCCGCAATCACTTCATCAATACCCGCTTCTTTGGCAATGGCGTTAGCCGTAGTTGGGTTATCGCCGGTCAACATCACCAGGCGGTAGCCGTTACGGTGCAAGCGTTGCAGTGCGCTAACACTGTCGGCACGCAGCGGGTCGCGGATGGCGAGCAGGGCGACCAGTTTGCCATCGACCGCCAGTAGCACCGGTGTTGCACCACGGCTGGCCTGTGCTTCAATTTCAACAGCCATAGGGCTGGTATCTACGTTTTGCTCATCAAGCAGTGCTTTGTTGCCAAGCAGTAATTGATGCCCTTCGGTTTCACCGCTAACACCCAAACCACGCAAGGTGCGGAAGGCATTAACCTGCGGTAACTGAGCTCCTTCGGCTTTATCGAGAATAGCGCGAGCAAGCGGGTGGCTTGATCCTTGTTCAAGGGCCGCGGCAAGTCTTAATGCATCAGCTTCTGAGCAGTCGTTGTAAGTCACGACGGCGACAACCTGCGGTTTGCCTTCGGTCAGCGTACCGGTTTTATCAAACACAATAGTATCGAGGGTACTGGCGCGTTGCAGAGCATCGGCATCACGCACTAATACACCAAACTCAGCGGCACGGCCCACACCGGAAATAATCGACATCGGTGTTGCCAGACCCAGCGCACAAGGGCAGGCGATAATCAGTACGGTTGTGGCAATCACCAGCGTATAAACGATTTGAGGTGCCGGGCCGAAGAAGTACCAGATTGCGGCGCTAAACAAAGCAATCAGTACCACTACAGGCACAAACACCGCCGAGATTTTATCGGCAAGTTGGCCAATCTCAGGCTTACTGCTTTGCGCCTGGCGCACCATTCGAATAATGCGCGAAAGTGTAGTGTGGTTGCCGGTTGCGGTAGCACGGAATAATACGCTGCCGTCTTGTACCACGGTGCCTGCATGAATCGGCTCGTCGGTAGATTTTTGCTGCGGTACCGGTTCACCGGTGAGCATCGCTTCATCAAACCACGCTTCGCCTTGGGTAATTTCGCCGTCGACCGGCACGCGGTCACCGGTGGTTAAGCGCAATATCATGCCTGCGGTGACTTCTGCCAGTGGCAGTGTCTTTTCACCTTCTTCGGTGACCACGCGCGCCGTTGGTGGCGTTAAGTCCAGCAACCGTTCCAGCGCTTTAGAAGAGCGTTGGCGTGCACGTTGTTCCAGCATATGCCCAAGGTTTATCAGGCCGATAATCATCGCACTGGCCTCGTAATAGAGGTGGCGAGCTTCCATTGGGAAGTGCTGTGGCCAGATATTCACTGTGATGGAATAAATCCACGCGGCGCCAGTTCCTAGCGCGACCAGCGTATCCATGGTGGCGGTTTTGTTGAGCAAGCTGCGCCAGGCGCTGCGATAGAAATGCCCACCAGCAAACACCATCACGCCCAGCGTGATAATCCCGATGGTCAGCCATAACGAGCGGTTGTCATCGGTGACCATCATATTGTCACCGAACATTCCCCAGACCATTACCGGGATACCGACGGCCAGTGCCAGAATAGCCTGCCAGCGGAATCGTTTTACGGCGGCGTTGGCGGTCTCTTGTTGGCGTTCACGGCGTTTTGCATCATCTTCGATGGCTTCCGCACCATACCCGACACTTTCCACCGCTTTTACTAAAGATTCGGCGGAGGCAGTACCCATAATCAGGGCACTGCGCTCGGCAAGGTTTACCCGCGCCAGGCTGACACCAGGGACATTTTGCAATGCACTTTGTACCCGGGTCACGCAGCTGGCACAGCTCATCCCGTTGATCAACAACTGTTGGCTATCGTCATCATCATCGGTAGCTGTCGGAAGCTTCAATGCGTCCGCTGTCAGCACTTCCGACGGGATTGATGACTCTGTCAGCGGATCAGACTTTGGGTGGCTGGCCGCAGTCGCCTCGTACCCGGCTTGTTTTACTGTGTTGATTAACTCATCAACGGAAGCCGTTCCGGTTACGCTGGCGTGAGTTTGCGTCACTTCAGCTGTATCAACGTCAGGACGTTGCTCCAGGCTTTCTTTAACGCGTTTAACGCAATGGCCGCAGGTTAGGCCATCAAGGTTTAGATCGATAACGTGAGACATCATCCGACTCCTTTTATGTGGGATTGTGGTAAGCCTAAACCTTCCATCAAGGGTAAGGTCAAGCTATACCCTAAATATTTCGCGGCGCAGCCAATACATCGACCTATTTAGGGCATGTCTGCGTTAGATTATTCAGTTCCTGCGGGCAGTTGACTCAGTATTCCGGTATTCGCAAGCAGGCTTAAGCGCGCAGATTGCCATTCAGCAATAGCCTGAATACGTTGCTGTTGTGCATCAGCCAGTGCCGATTGAGCATTCAAAACTTCAAGAATATCGGCCACATCTTTATCGTAACGACGGCGTGACGAATTAACGCTGGCTTGTGCGGCGTCAAGCAATTGTTGGCTGACGGTCAGCACGCCCAACGCCGTTTTAGCATCAGCCCAGGCTTTCACTACGTCAGTAAGAATCTGTGTGGTGGTATCTTCGAGTTGGGCTTCGCTTTGTTCGGCCTGTGCTCTTGCTTCCAGGATTTTATAGTGGCGACTAAAGCCATCGAACAATGGAATAGAAACCGTTAGGCCAACATCTTTATCGGTCTGGTTAATAGTCGACAGACCCTGATTCGGGAAACCATTGCGCGAAATATGCGCCGTCATATCGAGCGTGGGTAAACCATCCGAGCGAACCTGGATAATTTTATCTTTATCGGCCTGCCATTTTGCCCGCGCCTGCATAATTGCCGGGTGGCGGATTTGCGCCTGTTTCAGCCACTGGTTTAGGTCGTGAATGTCCGAAGGGATAACGTTGTCGGGTTGCGCTGGTAATTTAACGGACATCTCAAGATTGATGCCCATGACCTGCTTGAGCAGGGCAAGGTTCTTTTCAACATCCCCCCGGCTGTGCATCGCATTAAGCTGTGCTTTTGCCAGCGCGGTTGCAGCCTGTAAGGTGTCGTCCTGAGTGGTTGCGCCTTTTTCCTCACGCCGTTTCGCAACACTTAACGTTTGTTGGGCAAGCTGCGCAATCTGCATGCGAGCCTCCATTACGGCCTGGCTGGTCATCGCCTCAAAGTAAGCCTGAATCACCGATGCCATGGTTTTTTGCAAAGCCGCGTCATGCCCGGCAATCGCGGCTAACAGCATTTGATTTGCCGCTTCGCGGTTTGCGGCGCGGCCCCCAAAATCGAATAAGCGCCAGTTTAATGAACCATAATACTGGTTGCCAATACTGGTGGAGGCGGGCTGTTGCGAACCAGAGGAATAGGTTGTGGTGTCTTTGAGTCGGCTAACCGAGCCGGTGATGGTTGGCAGATAAGCGGCTCGGGCTTCACCTACCACGCCGCTTTGCACCTTAATTTCTGCCCAGGTGGCGCGGATTTGCGGGTTGTTACACAGCGCTGTATCAACAGCATCGGTCAGCGCCAGTGGTTGGGTGAAATCTACCGCAGTTGCACAATTAATCCGGCTGGTATCAGGGAGCGTCGCGCCGTCCTGCAATTGCACAGGTTGCGCCAGTAACGGATCGTCCAGTAAACCACTTTTCTCTTCAGCGAAAGCAGCAGGCTGCACCCACAAGGTCAGCAGGCAAAGAGAGACTAAATACCTTTTAGCGTTCATTCAGGCTCTCATGAGTGTGTTGAATCAGAGGGGAGAGGAAGTACTCAATAACTCGACGGCTACCCGTTTTTATTTCGATTGAGGCGCTCATGCCCGGTCGCAGTGTCGAGGGTTCTCCATCGATATCCATCGTTTTGTGGTCAAGTTTGATGTGAATTGCGTATTGAGAATTCTGCGGTTTCTGTGCGTTATCGCTATGGCCTGATTGCGTGCTTTCGGCTGCATTGCTGGTTCCTGCATTCATTGCATCGCGCGAAACATAAGTCACTTCACCCTGCATCATGCCGTATTTGGTGTAGTCAAATGCCTCGATTTTCACAGCGGCATGCTGGCCTTTGTGCACAAAACCGATGTCTTTGTTTTCAACGATTGCTTCGATCTCGACCTGATTTTGCTTGGGTACGATGACCATCAACGGCTGGGCAGCCGTTACTACGCCACCAACCGTATGTACCGCTAATTGTTGTACCGTGCCGTCAACCGGGGCAGTGAGCTGAAGTTGAGTTTTATGGGCGCCGGCTCGTTGCACATCCTGATGTGCTTCGGCCTGCTGGCGTAACCCGTCATTGAGCTCATCCTCGGTTTTCTTACGAGTATCGGCGATAAATGAATCGCGCTGGTGGCGTGCATCGGCAAGTTTGCCTTCCAACTCAATTTTGTCCTGCTCTTTTTCCTGCCATGAAGTGACCGACACGTCATGGTTTTGGGCCAGATCTTTATAATTTTGTGCCCGCTCACGGACAATCGGTAATTGCTGGCTGTAACGGGCAATTTCCCCATCCAGATCTCTTAGCCTGCTTTCTACATTCTGCCACTGACTGGAAAGATGCTGACGGGCGTCAGCGACCTTTTCTGGCGTGATGTTTTCTATATTGCTCAGTCCAATTAATTGATGAGCGGTAATGGATTCCAGCAAGGCCCGCGAACGTGCAACCTGCAAGGCAGCGTTATCCTGGCCAACTTCCGCGCGCATTTTTTCATGGTCGATAATTTGCGTATCAAGCAGCAGCAGTGGTTCACCGGCATGCACGGTTTGCCCATCGGTAACAAAGATATGTTGAACGCGTGCGGTTTCCACAGAGGCAATGGTTTTAGCGTGACTTGAGGGAATGATTTTCCCGCTGGCGGAAACAATAATGTCGACCTTACCCAATACCGACCACAGCACCAGGAAAACGATTAACACCATAAGCAGGCGCGCCGTCCAGCGAGCGGTTGGTGAAACGGGGGCCAGCTGTAATGCCAGGGCCGCCGGAAGAAATTCTGCTTCGTCTGCTTTCAAAGCCGGTGGAGTGAGTGAGTGGCGCTGCTTCCAGAAAAACGCAAAGTGAGAACGGTAGCGTTTCATCAATTCGCACCAGGCGCTGTAGCGGAGTTTGAGGCTCATACGCAGGCCTCTCTTACCGGACCTTGTTGCAGAGTATATAAATGTGCGTAGATCCCACCGGCGTGTTGAACCAGTTCATCATGATGACCGACTTCGGCAATCTCTCCGCGCTCCATCACCACGATGCGGTTGGCTTCACGCACCGCAGAGAGGCGATGCGCAATGATCAATACTGTTCGGCCTTCACAGATGCGGCGCATATTATCCTGAATGATTTTTTCGGACTCATAATCCAGCGCGCTGGTGGCTTCATCAAAAATCAAAATACGTGGGTTTGAGATTAAGGCGCGGGCAATGGCAATACGCTGGCGCTGGCCGCCAGACAAACCTGTGCCGTGCTCGCCGACCATGGTGTCGTAGCCTTCCGGTAACTCACAAATAAACTCATGCGCTCCGGCAAGTTTGGCGGCTTCTATTACTGCTTCAATCGGCAGCGTCGGGTTAGTCAGCGCGATATTGGCGCGAATCGAGCGGTTAAACAGGTTGTTTTCTTGCTGCACCACACCAATTTGATGCCGCAGAGACGTGGTGTTTATCACCGCGAGATCGTGCCCGTCCAGTAACACGCGCCCGCGTTCGGGGATGTATAGGCGTTGCACTAGCTTAGTAAGAGTGCTCTTTCCTGAACCCGAACGGCCGACAATACCAATGACTTCGCCGGGTTTAACCGTGAGGCTCACCTGGCGCAATACTTCGGATGCATCCGGGCGATAGCGGAATGAGACCTTATCGAACTCGATTGCCCCGGACAGCCGTGGCAGCCGCGATTTCTGATCAACAACTTCAGGGTGAGTATTTAAAATATCGCCAAGTCGACTCATTGAAATACCGACTTGCTGAAAATCATTCCATAACTGTGCAAGACGCAAAATGGGCTGTGACACCTGGCCGGAGAGCATGTTGAATGCTACGAGTGCCCCTACGGTGAGTTGGTTATCGATAACCAGGCTTGCACCTATCCACATGATAGCGGCGGTCACCAGCTTACTGATCAACGTAATTCCACCGTTGGCGATGGTCGAGATATTGGTGGCTGAAAGTCCAGAGGTCACATAGCCCGCCAGTTGGTCATCCCAGTTCTTAACCCAGCGCGGCTCAACGGCCATGGCTTTTACGGTGTCGATATTGCTGATGGTCTCAACGAGGAACGACTGGTTTTCCGCCGATTTATTGAATTTTTCATTGAGCCGACGGCGCAGCACGGGTGTGAACACCAGCGATAGAAAAACATAGAGCGGGATCGATGCAATCACGATAAGTGTCAACTTAACGCTGTAGCTGAACATTACGGCGAGGAAGACGAACGAGAAAAGAATATCGAGTACGACGGTGATGGCATTGCCCGTCAGAAACGAACGGATATTTTCCAGCTCTCGCACACGCGCTACCGAATCCCCAACGCGCCGGCTCTGGAAATAAGCAATCGGCAGGTTAAGCATATGGCGGAATAGACGCGCGCCGAGTTCCACATCAAGCTTGCTGCTGGTATGTGCAAATACCCAGGTGCGAATTCCGCTTAATAAAGCTTCAAAGATATTTGCTGCCACCAGGCCAATGGCAACCACATGAAGGGTTTTCATGGCATGGTTAACCAAAACTTTATCCATCACCACCTGAAAGAAAAGTGGGGTGGCTAAGCCGATTAACTGCAACACCAGGGAAATGAGCATTATTTCCCCTAAAATTCGCCGGTATTTAATCAATGCCGGAATAAACCAGGTGAAATCGAATTTAGCTAATGTTCCTGTGAAATTTACTTTGCTTGCGAAGTAAATAACTTCACCCGTCCAAACCTCGGGTAACTCATCGATGGAAATAAACTCAGGAGGGCAGTTTTCATATTGAATCAGTAACCGTGGTTTGGCGACGTGATTATCACTATCACTCCCAGGGTCATATTTCCCCAGAATAAAATAACGGCCATCACGATTCTGGCCTACGGCCGGTAGTGCAGCTTTATCCATTCGGCGTGCATCCTGGCGCACCACCTTTGTTTTAAGTCCTAACTCCTGTGCCGCCAATAAAATTGCTCGTTGGCCAAACACGGGCTGCCCGTCGGGGGATATCTCAAGATGACCGGCAAATTTATGCTGAAGGTTTATTTTGTCGACAGCGACCTGATGAAAGGAGCCAATTACCTGCAAACAGAAAAAACCGCTATCCATGGGATACCGCCGACGGAAAAGAAATCATATTTATTAACAAACCAGTCATTATTGTAGGATATATACCCAAAATAACTCGAGTTTCAGGAACGCTAACGCACATGCAACTTGAAGGATTACGGGTATAAAATATGCGCGATTAAATATCACAGGCACTGAATGTTGTCAAAATGCCATGCTCATAAAAAATAAGTAAAATTAGACATTTGCGAATTATATTATGCCTCGGTTACGTTGCGAAGTAGTACCTTGCTTGTAACTTTACTGATAAATAAATATAGTTTTTTTTAAGTTATCACTCATTGATTAGTGATAATTGAACAGAAAAAACACAAAGTCTTTTGCTTTAGTAAATACCAATTAATACTTGTAAGTATTATGTTACTTTGAAATGTTACTATTTAATGTGTTGTGTTGAATTTTCCAGCAAAAATAAAAGCTGCTGGTAATGATGTTGATTGATAATATTTATATGAACTCATCTTTTTCTTTCAATCACTTAAAGGATGTGTGCGCTATTAACCTTTAACCGCCTGCCACGATACTTATATTGCAGGTGGTTATTCATTTCTAATAAATATTATCCATTCCGGTAAGAGGTCACGCTGTGCCTGATTCCATACAAAATACCCCCCCCATGCCCGACCTTAATTCAATTGGTTCATGGAGCAAATCTGATTACGAACTGCTGACCGCAGATTTTGTCAGCAAGATGACTGCAGACCAAATTCATGCCATGAGTCATACCTCGTGGATGCCGGACGCTACAGCGGCTGGATTTACACCTGAAATGGTGGCGAGTATCAATATCAGCATGTCCTGGTTTGCACCTGGATGGTTTAACCATCTCAGCACCGAAGCATTACATGGGCTGACACAAAAGCAGATGAATGAGTTAACCACCAATACTCTTTGTGGCCTGGACAACGCTCATCTGGGGGCATTTACACCCGATCAGGTAGCGAATATCCAGGTGAATTTTTACTGGTTCACGCCTGATTTTTTAAACAGTCTCAATCAGCAGGCTTTTGCCGCTATTACTTCGGCTCATCTTAATGAGATACCGAGGGGGAATTTCGGCGCACTAAGTCACGCTCAACTCTCCAGTATCACAGCTGAAAACCTCAAAGACCTGAAGGACTCACATCTGTGGGTGTTAAACGCGGGGCAGGTTAACGCCATTTCACACCTTGATGCCTTCAGTAGCGCCCAGTTTGGGCTGCTTAATATTTCCGAACTTTCAGTTTCAACGTTAAAAAATCTGACGAAAAATTCGTATTCCGCACTCACTGCCGGCCAGCTTGATGGAATAAGTAACGATAAATTTGCCGTACTGAATCTTTCAGAGCTTTCAACATCTACTATTGGCGCAATGAGTCAGGCGGTTTATCAAAAGCTGACTCCTGAGCAGATTGCTACTTTAAGCTCTGAGCAAATCCATGCGATGGCCCACACGTCATGGATATCTGATGCCACGGCCAGCGCCTTTACTCCGGAACAGATACAAAGCATTAATATTGGTATGAACTGGTTTAGCGCAGGATGGTTTAACAACCTGAGCATTGAAACATTTCAGGCGATGACACCTGTTCAGGCAGGCCAGATTTCCACCACCACACTTGCGGCTCTGGATAGCGAACACCTGCATGCCTTTACCGCAGAACAGATCGGCGGCATGAATAACTTTGGTGGGCTGAGTAGTGCGCAATTTGGTTTATTAGATCTTTCCGGAATGACGACATCGGTCATCGGCAATTTAAGCAGAACCGAATATGACGGACTGACAGCGAATCAAATTACGGGTTTAAGCACTGAACAA
This sequence comes from Buttiauxella sp. BIGb0552, assembly GCF_004366275.1. Lineage (NCBI taxonomy): Bacteria > Pseudomonadati > Pseudomonadota > Gammaproteobacteria > Enterobacterales > Enterobacteriaceae > Buttiauxella > Buttiauxella sp. BIGb0552. Next base: position 716,031 of record NZ_SODY01000002.1, on the reverse strand, counting down.
ATTCAGGCAATAAAACACGTGGAATGGCTGCCTGTAGGGGTGATAAGCGAATTTACCGCAGTGCAAACCGCGGCGTTGGGTAATAAGCTTGCGCAACTCACAGCCGAACAAGTTGTGGCAATGAATAGTTTACAGGAGCTGACTGGCGCTCAGTTTGGCTTATTAAATATTTCTGGGTTACCGGTTTCTGTTATTGCCAATTTAACCTCGACTGAATATGCGGGGCTTAGCGCAAAACAGACAGCGGCATTAAGTGCGGAACAAATTAATGCCCTGCAACACGTAGACTTGCTGTCGGTTGCTGCGGTAAGTGGATTTACGGCAGCTCAAATGCCTGTTTTGAGTGACAACGTACTTTCACATTTAAGTGCGGATCAGGTTGCTGCAATAACGCACTTAAGTGCGCTGAATAGCCAACAGTTTGGACTGTTAAATATTTCCCAACTGTCCGAATCAGCTATTAACGGTTTAAGCAAAACGGAATATGAAGGATTAACTGCACTTCAGGTTGCCACCTTAAGTCCTGCACAAATTAAGGCGATGTACCACCCATCCTGGATGTCGGATGCCACTGCGAGCGCTTTCACACCAGAACAGGTGCAAAACATCAGTATCGGTATGAACTGGTTCTCGGCGGGTTGGTTAAATAACCTGAGCCTTGAAACATTGCAGGCGATGACGCCTGTTCAGGCAGGCCAGATTTCCAGCGCAACGCTTGCGGCCCTGGATAACGAGCACTTGCACTCCCTTAGTGCAGAACAGATCAGCGGCATGAATAACTTTGGTGGGCTGAGTAGTGCGCAATTTGGCCTGTTAGATCTTTCCAAAATGCAAACGTCAGTCTTTAGTTATTTGAGTGACACCGAATATAAAGGGCTGACAGCTAATCAAATTGCCACCTTAAGCGCTGAACAAATTAACGCAATGGGCCATGCCGCATGGATGACCGATGATGCTGCATCTGGGTTTACGCCAGATCAGATTAAGAATTGCACCCAGAATTTTTACTGGTTCTCCCCTGGCTGGTTTAATAACCTGACGACAGAAGCATTCCATGCAATAAAACCTGAACAGATGGGCCAGGTGTACCTTGATGCCTTTAATGGGCTGGACGCTGAACGTCGTGCCCAATTAACTGCGGACCAGGTTGGCGGAATTATCTATAATTTTTACTTCTTCTCTTCTGACTGGTTTAACAGTTTAAGTCCGGATGCGATGAAAGGGATAACTGCCGATCAGTTTACTCATATTCAGACTGATAATTTTAAGCATTGGGATAACAACCATTTGGCTGCATTAACGGCAGCACAAGTCGCATTTGCTCCGCATCTGAATGCACTGACTAGCGATCAGTTTGGGTATTTAAATATTTCCGAACTGCCAGTTTCGTCCATTAAGCAATTATCTAAAACTGAATATCAAGGGTTAACCGCTCAGCAAATTGCCTCATTAAGTGCCGAGCAAATTCAGGGATTGCAGCACCTTAGTTGGATCTCAGCGGCCGCAACTCAAGGTTTTACCACCGCCCAAATGCAGGCCTTTGGCAATGATTTATCAGGTTTTTCCTCGACATTCCTCAATAACCTGAGTCTGGATGCAATGAGTGCGCTCACTCCGTCACAGCTTAAGACCCTTACTCCTGTTGCATTTATTGGGCTGGAATATCGACATTTCCTTGCTTTGAATAATTTCTCTGATTTGATTGATATGGTGTCGTCGTTCACTTCCGATCAGCTGTTAACGCTTTCCCCAATGCTGTCTATCGAGCAACAGGGGCTTCTGTCACAAGGCCAACAGGCGTTAATTAACAAATCTGTGGATACGGGTTTCTCATTGGTTGACAGTGTGCATGACCCGATACTGAAAACCAGCATGCATAACGCAGTGACCAACGACTCTTCTTTGTTTAGCTTTACAACGATTGAGTCAATTCTTAAGGATTTAGCCTCTCAATTAACCGGTGACCTTAACGCAAACCAGTACAACGACATAAAATATTATGTTCAGCAAGTTGGCAATGTTTGTGGGACTGACTCGGCAGTCTACTCGCTATTAAGCGGGTTGATGGGCACCAATGGCGCATCTGTTTACTGGAGTGCTACCGGTGACGGGGAGCGAATTGGCAGCTTGAGTGAGGGCTCGTCAGCCACGCAATTTAACCAGTTAATTTCTACCTGGTTTGATGGTGCGAACGACCCGAAATCTTCCTCATCTGATCATGTTGATGGGCGCCCACTTTTCGCTAAAGGTGGCCCATCAATTAACGACATCACTCAAGGTTACATTGGGGATTGTTCGCTCCTGTCCGCACTTCAGGCGGTTGTTGAAACGGCACCTGACTTCATTAAGTCAATGATTGTTCAGAACCCGAATGATACTTACAGTGTGCGCTTCTTTAATAAAGGCGTGGCTCAATGGGTCACAGTAGATGGCAATGCTTATAGCAGTGGTACAAATTCAGCAACCTCGAGTTGGGCGGCGATTGTCGAACGGGCGAACGTTGATTTTGAAGCGACTTATTTGAATGAAGTGAATGCTTACTCAAGTTTGCCTGGTGGCTACGACAAACTGGGGGAAATTACAGGTGACACCTACACAACGTTCAGAGCGGTATATACAACTGAGGAAAAATGGAATACCACGGACTTTGATATATTGAAAACCGCGGTACTAAACGGCCAACCTGTGCAGCTTTCTAGTTGGGATAGCTCCGTAAATGCTGATACTGGGCAAACCAATCTTGTTGGCGGGCATGCTTTTGCGATTATCGGTTTTGATGACGTAACGAATGATTTTATTCTTACCAACCCGTGGGGGGCTTTCCGTACTGACGGCGTCCAGGGAACATTTGAAGCCTCAATGGATCAAATGTGGCAGAAAGGAAATTACAATACCGGTATTGCTATCGTTAACTCAACGGGAGCATCCGATGCTGCCGGGCAACTTGTTCACGCTATGGCCGCAATGAATACATCACCTTCGGCAGCGCTCACAACAGCTGCGTTACCGGTCAATGTGAATAACGGCACTCTTGCTGCTTCACATGCCTGATAATTAAACCTTAATGTCTCCGTTCATTCTGGGTGGAGACATTTACCCCTACTATTCTCAATGTCTTTTTTCTTGATTTATATATTACTCATCAGTACTTGCAGAATATTAATATTCATCTATGTCGTCTTTAAAATATTTTTAATTTTTCAAAGCATTATGTGAAACGGGATTAATTAACTAATACTTTTTCCACCACTTCCTTCTCAAAGCACAGCTATGTACTAATGTTACACAAAGTGTTTCGACAGGTGTTTGTCGTTGTCTTTATGTGTCAGCACGTTATTACTTATTTTGGCTATGCAGAGACTGCTTATGAATAATATATATCGCTTAGTGTGGAGCCATGTTGCAAATAGTTTTATTGCTGTGGCAGAAATTTCTCGGGCAGGGAAAAAAGGTAGCAGGACTGGGCGAGGTAGCAGAAAGCTATTAACGACAGCAGCATTGATGCTTGCCGGGAGTTATTCAGGTGCTGCCAGTGCAGTTGATGTTATCTGGAATGCTGCATACCCAAACTATGCATTACTGCCTCCCTATGATGCCGTGAAAAATACCGGTTATGCGTTTTCCATTGATGGCCAGCCATTGGCGAATCATTATGCTGCGGGCACAACGCTTAATGTTATCGGTGCAATACCTAATATCGCCACCGGTACCAACGGTAACAGCACGGGCGTTACGGTGCTAAATGGTCTGCCGGGTTCCACCGGGACCGACCCGAATCGCATTATTACTATTGTTGCAACTGATTCGAATAATAATCCCACACCAATTACCGCGGCTAACATTGGGCAATATACCTATTCACCTTCTCCTGCTGTGCCACAAGAAAGTCAGGAGCTCAATGTTACTGTTCCAGGTCTTGACGGTAGCTATCAGGTCATCAGTGTTTATGATTCATCGAGCTTTATCTCAGCGGGTGACACACCGGTAAGTAATATGGTGTTACCGGTTTACGATCATAACTCCATTCGGATATTTAATAATTTTGGTATTGCGTATGTGGCTCCGACCGGCGGGCAGGCAAATATTAATGTCGGTTCAAGCGATCCCAATACTGCCATTGCTGCACCAGAAAATACCATCGATCTGCTGACCAAAAATTCCGTATTGGCAAAAGCTGACGGTAGTGCAGGCGTTGCCAGTGGCACCCAATGGCTTTCCGATAACTACATCCATTTTCGCCCGGCAATTGTCCTTTCAACCGATACGCAAAGCCTTGAGGCTCAAAGCGCAAAATACGACTTCTCAATTACATTGCCCAACTATGAACAGGTCGGGAATCGGGTACTTAAGCTTGGCAATAAAACCTTTGTTATCAACTCATCAAATGATATTGCCGAAGTTAATGACTTCCTGATAGGGGCGGGTGCATATAGCGGTAAACCGCAAATTCAGTACTGGCTCACAGCGGGTGCTGAGGTGAACGGTGAAGTTATCGACTCCACGGTTGAAGCACAAAACACCTACGACGCCATTATTACCGGCATGCTGGGTAAAGAAGAAAACACCAGTATCAATCTCACCTACCACGTCTGGGATGACAAAGGCGTACACAACAATAACGCCACACAACCCACCGGTGATTTAAACGTTATTTATGCCACTGGAGCACAAGCGACGGGGCTGGTAACTGCTGACGGGAGTCTGGCTGTTGATGGCGCATCTGCGGTAATGCGTGCTGATAATGGCGGCGTTATCACGAACGACGGTGCAATCAATGCGTGGCGCAGCAGCGGCAGCAGCCCAACTTCCGTCGGTATGATGGCAACTAACGCTACTGCGACTAACAATGGCACCTTAAATGCCGGATTGTTTATTGAAAAAAATGGCAGCAATCAGAATGTCTCTAACGCGGGTAGCGTGGGGATGGAAGGGGCTGGTAGCAGTACGCTGGTTAACAATGGCCATATTAATACCGCGATTACCGACACCACCACCAACAATGCGATTGGTATGCGTGCAACAGGTACGACAAATGCCACCAACGCCGCAACGGGTACTATCGCGGTGGTGGGTAATAGCAATAATGTGAATGGCAAAGCCGGTGGTTATGGGGTTTGGCTCGACCAAAATGCCACGTTTAGTAATGCCGGCAATATTTACCTCGGCTTCAATCCCGTTCTTAATTCAGCCACGCCAACTCCGGTGCCAATGACCGGTGGTGACCTTTCAGCTGGGATTCGTACGCAAAGCACGGCCGCCGTGAATAACAGCGGTACGATAACTATTGGTGAAATGACGCGTAATGCTGCCGGGATTTCAGTGGAAGGCGCAACGGGTGCGGTTACCAACTCCGGCACGATTAATGTATTAGGCAAACTCACTAACGGATCTGCTGCGGCAAACTATGGTCTGAACGTTGTCGATAATATTGGTACCGTGACCCACAGCGGCACCATTAACGTTGATGGCGACAACAATATCGCCATTAATGTGCTGGCGCAGAAAGCAGGTGCTGCGGTGACAACTACCGGAGGAAGTGCCATTACCGTGGGCAAGGCGGGTGACACCGGCGGTAGCGATGGCCAGCCTTATACTTACCGAAACTACGCGGTTTATGCCGAAGGGTTAAATACCCAACATGCGCAGGTAGACCTGAATTCCACGATAAGATTGCTATCAGCGGGGGCGATTGGTGTTCATGCGCGTGGTGATGCGCAAATTGATATTAACCCTGCTTCAACGCTCTCTTTCGAAAACGTTAAACAAATGGGTTATTACGCATGGGGTAATAAGGCGAAGATTAATGTTGGCAATGCGAATATCAATGATAACGGCCAGGCTGACTCTATTTTATTTGCCGTTGACCACGGCGCGGTATTTGCTGGCGGCACAGGGGCTGCGGCGAGTTATCAGTTAACAATGTCTGGTGATAACGCCACCGGGATTATTGCCAACGGCGTGGATGAAACTACCGGAACCAAGACTTCACTCACCACTGGGACCGCCAAAATATTTGTGAATGGTGAAAATGCGGTCGGGGTGAAAGTCACCGGAGGCGCGGTCGGTAATATTAGCGATGGCGGCATTGTGTTGCAGCATAACAATACAACCGCTGTGTTGATTGATGGGCGTAATTACAATATCGACGGCTCGATTGATACTGACGAATTGCAAACGCTGGTGACATCGAACGCTTCCGTCACAAGCAGCGCTGGGCAAAGCGGGATTGTTGGCTATAACGTTTCCCATGCGGGTGAGCTGAATCTCAGTGGTAGCGGTATTTCGTTAAATGGCACCAACAGTACCGGAATCGTTTTGCATGACAACGGCAAGGCGACGGTAGCTGCACCGGTGACTGTCTCAGGCACCAACAATATTGGCGTCGATATTCAAAACAATAGCGCACTGACTAACAACAATCTGATTAGTGTCAGCGGTGCGGTGGGCAGCGGGAATGTCGGTGTGCGCGTCGGCGGGACGAACGCGGTGGTGAACACCCTGGGCAACGTCAATGCCTCTGGCGGACTTGCCGCCGTTCAGCTGATTGGTGCTGGTGCTAACTTGACGGTTAACGGGACGGGTAACCACATTACGGCATCAGGTGGGGCTGATGGTGTACGGATGGATGCCGGAGCTGCATCATTTACCGCAAGTAATACCGTTATCGACATTTCTGGCAGTGGCGCAGGGATTAATAACAATGCTGACACCTCGAATATCAATCTTAATGGCGTGACCATTAATGCCTCAAATGGCCCGGCGATTCGCACGGCTGTAACGTTTAACGCCGCAGGCACTAACAACACGCTAAATATCTCCGGTAACGGCCAGGGCTTCGCCTTTATGGATGCAAATGGGGCTCCCACAACCGGGAATCTCACCATTGATAATGGTTACACCATCAATGGTACGGGGGCTGGCAGTGTCGGTATTCTGGCAAGAACCGCCGGTAATGTGAGTTCCGGCGCCACTATCAATATGGCGGCGGGGGCGGGGTCTGCGATAGTTGCAACGGATGGTTCTGTGGGCAGCAACCGGACAATCACCAACACCGGAACAATAACAAGTCTGGGCGCGGGTGCTCCAGTAATTAACGCTTCCAGTGCGAGCAATACGACCGTCAATAACAGCGGTACGTTGCTTGCGGCGAATGCCACGGCGCAGGCCATTCTCACCGGGACCGGCAATGATGTAGTGGCATTAAGCGGTTCGGGGGCGAATACACGCGGCGAAATCAACCTTGGAAGCGGTAATGATAATTTCAGTTGGACGGCGGGTGCTTTCACCGGCGGCGTCACGTTTACGGGGGCAGATGGCAACGATAGTGCAACTCTTGGTGATGTTTCGCTTGCCAGCGTTACGCATATTTTAAGTGAAGGTGGCACCAATAATGCCTTAACGCTTAACGGCACTCATCAGGGGGCAGCTCCGGCTTTAATCGGCACCTTTAACGCTGATGACCTCACGAAGGGCACCAATATTGGCACCGGCTGGAGTTCGTTAACCTTAAATGGTGATGCCACAGATGCACGTATTGTTGACGACCTGGTGCTTTCCGGTACGCAGGCCATAAACATTAACAACGGTGCGACGCTGCGCAGTGGCACAAGCGCTGCCACCACTGCTGACTCATCGATTCATAATTACAACGTCACCACTTCGGGAGCGACAAGCCTGCTGTCATTTGATGGTGCAAGCGATCAGATTTATACCGGGATTATCAGTGGCAGCGGCGGCATGGAACGTATCAACGCGGGCAAAACAACATTGCTTGGCAACAGTACTTACACCGGAAACACTTATATTGGCTCGGGGGCGGAACTGGCATTGGGTGATGGTGGCACTGTCGGTAGTGTGTCTGAAACCACCAATATCACCGATGATGGCATTTTGACGATTGACCGTTCTGACAACATTGCCCTAAACGGCGTGATTTCGGGGAGTGGGGCGTTCCATCAAGATGGCCTCGGGATTACGCGCCTGGGTGGTGCCAACGCCTGGAAAGGGGCGACAGAAGTTAATCAAGGTACATTGCTGGTCAATGGTAATCAAAGCCAGGCAACTGGGCTTACCACCGTCCATTCGAACACCACATTAGGCGGCAATGGCACCATTGGTGGGGATGTCGCATTTGAAGGCAACACCACTCTGACGCCGGGAGATGGCGGGGTCGGCAAACTGACGATCAATGGTGATTTGACGTTGGCGAGCACCACCAACAGCAAGTTTGAACTGGGCGAACCCTATGTGTCTGGTGGGGCACTTAACGATGTCGTGAATGTGGGGGGGGATCTGGTTCTTGATGGTGATCTTAATGTCACGCTGTCAAGTGGGGGCTATTTCATTCCGGGCGTCTATCGCCTGTTTAACTACGTAGGAGAATTAACCAATCACATCATGAATATTGCTTCACTTCCGGCGAATAGTGGTGGTGATTACTATATTCAGACTGCTCTTCCTAATGAAGTTAACCTTATTCTGAATTACTTGAATCCTGCTTCAGAACTGCAGTTCTGGGATGGTGGTAGCGCAGCGGGCCATGGGACAGGCGGTGTTGGTGGCGATAATAATGTCAACGGTGGGGATGGAGTCTGGCGTGCTAATCGATTCGGCCAGACGAATAACTGGACTCAGGGAAATGGCGTCGGTAATGAGCCATGGGCAGCAACTGCCTTTGCTGTATTTGAAGGACAAAAAGGCACTGTCACTATAAGTAATGACAATGGACGAGTCATCACCTCTGGTATGCAATTCCTGACAGATGGTTATGTACTGCAACAACTTAATGCCATCTCTCAATTGCATTACATCAGCACCGTAACGGATGCTTTCAATACTACGGCACCAAAACCAGCCAACCGTTTCCAGTCGGATGGGGAAACCGAGGCGGATAGTTTCTTTGTTATCCGGGTCGGGGCTGCGGGCAGTAATAATGTGACGACGACAATCAATGCGAATTTGGTTCAGGACGAGTTAGACAGCGGTGTAGTGCGATTGCTGAAAACCGATCCGGGCCGTTTGATCCTCAATGGCATCAATGATTTCAGCGGTGGGGTAGAGATCTGGGGCGGCACTTTGCAGGTCTCTAAAGACGAAAGCCTGGGCGATTCAGGGACATCCATAACGATCAGAAATGCTTCGGCTTTGCAGGCGGGGGCTGATTTCACTACTAATCGTAATATTTATCTTGATGGCGCCACCGGCGGTTCGTTTGATTTATACGGTAACACCTTCACACCGGCGGGTCTGATTGCCGGCGATGGGCCGCTCAACGTCTATGATACCTCGGGCGGCAGCGACAGCAGTTTCCTCGAAATGAACCGGAAAAATATTTATCAGGGCGATACCAATATTGTCGGCAACGACAATAACGGGCAACTGACCGTCAATGCTAATGCCACTGGTGTGTTTGGCAAGGTGAACAGCCAGGTTTCTGTTTCCAATAATGCATTGCTAAATCTCAATAATTCAGCCTCTGGTGAGGCCCATACCTTTGAAGTCAATGATGCGAGTCTGGCATTCCACGACACCGCAGGGGCCGGGCAGAGCACCATCAATCTGACACAAGGTGCTAATGCGACATTCACTGATGAAAGCCACGGTGATAACGCTAATGTAACTGTTGACGCCAGTTCGATGCTTGCGCTCGGAGGCAGCGCGGATGCCGGTTCGGCGACGGTTGCTAACAGCGGTACGGTTAAGTTTGCCGACAATGCGCAGGGCGCAGGGGCGGTGATTTCAAACCTTGCGGGTGGTTTAGTTGATATCAGCGCGGCACTGGCCAGTGCGTCAGTCGGTTCGTTATCGGGCGCGGGTAACATTGCACTGGGAGCCGCAACGTTGGTTGAAGGGGCATTAGGGCGCAATGACACCATCAGCGGAATTATTGACGGCAGCGGAAACCTGGTGAAGACCGGTACCGGGACCTTAAACCTGACCGCAGCTAACACCTGGACCGGGGCGACAACCGCACAGCAAGGCGTGTTGTTGATCAACGGTAATCAAGTGGCTGCGACGGGTAAAACCACCGTCAATAACGGCGCAACACTCGGTGGTGCTGGCGTGTTGGGTGGCAGCGTTGTTGTTGATGACGGTGGGCACCTGGCCGCAGGGCAGGACCTGGCAAGCGTTGGTGTGCTGACAATGGGCGCATTAACACTCAACCAAAACTCACAAGTCGACTTCCAGTTTGGACAGCCTTACACCGTTGGCGGTGCGCTTAACGACCTGATCAACATCAATGGCGATCTCAACCTTAACGGCCAACTGAATATCACACAGACTCCGGGCGGCAGCTTTGATGTCGGGGTTTATCGCGTCTTCAATTATACCGGTGCGTTGACCGACAATATTCTGGAGATAGGTTCGGCGCCTCCGGCAGCAGACGATCTCTATGTTCAAACCTCAATTGCAGGCCAGGTCAATCTGGTGAATCGCACCGGCTATGTCATGCGCTTCTGGGATGGATTTGGCGGCGCGGGTGGGGCGCTGAAAAACAACGGCGTGATCGACGGCGGCAACGGTATCTGGCAAAGCGGCAGCGGTAATGATAACTGGACGACGGACGTCACTACCCCGGACGGACGTTTTAATACACCGTTTAGCGATGGTTCGTTCGCGGTATTTGGCGGCACTGCGGGCAATGTCACGATAGATACAAGCCTGGGCGAAGTCGCGATTAGCGGCGCGCAATTTGCCACCGACGGTTACGTAGTTGGCGGTGATAACCTCACCACGCATACCGCCAATACCGTGATTCGCGTAGGCGATGGTACGGCGCCGAGCGCGGGCTACACCGCGACTATCAACTCGGTTATCGACGGCGAAGGGGGCATCAACAAGGCCGACCTCGGCACATTGATTCTTAACGGTAACAACCAATACCAGGGAGGAACGCAGGTGAGCGGCGGCGTATTGCAGGTTTCTTCTGACGGCAATCTCGGCGCTGCGGGAACCGGAATTGGCCTGAGTGGCGGCACATTGCGCTACGGTGGCGCTTTTGACACGGCACGCCAGGTAACGCTTTCTGGCGTCGGTGGGGCTATCGATACCAACGGCAACTCGGTTTCGCTGTTAAGTGCAGTAACCGGCAATGGCAACTTCACCAAGCTGGGTAAAGGCACTTTGACGCTCACCCAGGACAGCAGTTTTGCAGGACTTACCATCGTCAGTGATGGTGTGCTGCAATTGGGCAACGGTGGAACGGCAGGTAATGTGGGCGGCAATATTGTCGACAACGCGACTCTTGCGATTAACCGCAGCGACACCTTTACCCTAAACGGCGATATATCGGGCAGCGGGCGAGTCTGGCAGCAAGGTAGTGGCACCACTATTCTCAACGGTAGTAATACCTGGAGTGGGATTACTCTTGTCGAGAAAGGGACTTTGCTTGCGTCGGGCGAGGACCGCTTTAGCCAGAAATCGAGCCATATTGTTAGCAGTGGTGCCACTCTGGATACTGGCGGCTACAGCCAGTCGGTCGCCAATCTGGTTAACCAGGGAACCATCAATCTGCGTGGCGGTGATGTGGGCTCAACACTCACGGTGAATGGTAGCTATGTGGGTGTCGATGGCACGTTGAAAATTGCTGCGCAACAGCACAGCCCTGGTGTTGCTGACCGTCTGGTTATCAATGGCGGCACTGCTTCTGGCAGCACGCTTTTGGATATCGATGTTAGCCAGTTGGGCGAGCCTACTACGGGTGATGGTATTTTGGTTGTTGACGCCGTTAATGGCGCAACTACCACCGCACAGACCACTAAAGATGCCTTTAACATCGGCGGCGATATTCTGACTGCCGGAGCCTGGGAATACCAATTGTTTGCCGGAAATGCTCAGGGCGCGGGCGAGGATTGGTTCTTGCGCGCGGGCTATCGACCGGATGTTCCAGGGTTTGATACGCTGGCCGCGATCATCCGCCAGGCTGATCTTACTGTGCTCGGCACACTTCACCAGCGTGTGGGTGATGAGCAACCGTACAAGGCCGAGGTGCCTGAAGATCAGGAAGGGCGTTTCTGGGCGCGTTACATCGTGAAGTCGGTCGATCAGAAACATGATGACCCAACCCAATCGCAAAGCAGCACCAACTACAATGGCATGCAGATGGGGCTTGATCTCTGGCAGAACGATAAATGGCGTGCGGGTTTGTACACCACCTTTATGGATACCGACAGCTCAATCAGTGGCATAACCGGGATGAGTGGCGGCGACGCTTATAACTCTACATTCTCGTCTTACCTTGGCGGCTACGGAACCTGGACTGATACCAACGGCTTGTATGTCGATAATGTTTTGCAGTACGGATACCACTCGGTTGATTTGAAGAATATGTATGATCGCGAGACTTACAATCCTGATGGCAACTCGTTTACGGCATCTGTCGAAGTGGGTAAACCGTGGCAACTGGGTGACAGTAACTGGCTGATTGAACCGCAGGCGCAATTAATCTACCAATACAGTGATTTTGATGACGTAACACTCAAGGATCGTGGCAAAACCAAAGTCTCGGTTAATGCTGACGGTTCTGTTATTGGTCGCCTCGGGGTTCGACTGGCGGCGGATTACGATACTAACTACGGCAAAGTGAAACCGTATGTGCGCGTCAACTACTGGCAGGAGCTCTCTGATGGGCAGGACACCGTGACCTGGAAGAACACGGCGAATAACGCCGCAGCAACGGATATCAATGCCAACCAGCGCTTCCAGACTACCGAAGTTGCCGTCGGCACCACATGGGCAGTGACTGCGGATGTACAGGGCTATACTGAAATCGGGAAAACATGGGATGGCGGAGGTGATACTTCCGTGTCATCAGATGTTTCGGCGTCGGTGGGTATGAAGATCCGCTTCTAATATGATTTTGGGGTCAGGATCATTAGTATGAATGACCCGCTTTCGCAGGTCGGATTAGCGAAGCGACATCCGACAAAATCAGGAGGAAACATGAACATCAGCGATGTAGCGAAAAGGACCGGTTTAACCAGCAAAGCGATTCGTTTTTATGAAGAAAAGGGGCTCGTGACAGCACCGCTTCGTTCTGAAAACGGCTACCGTAGCTATTCGCAAAAACATCTTGATGAGCTGACCTTGCTGCGCCAGGCACGGCAGGTGGGGTTTAATCTTGAAGAGTGTCGCGAGCTGGTCAATTTGTTCAACGACCCGGCGCGACACAGTGCGGATGTGAAAACACGCACGCTACAAAAAGTGGCGGATATTGAAAAACATATCAGTGAGCTTCAGGCGATGCGCCAACAATTGCTGGCGCTTGCCGAATCCTGCCCAGGGGACGACAGCGCAGATTGCCCGATCATCGATAACCTTTCGGGCTGTTGCCATCGCCAGTAATCAGTCGCTACGCAATCTTCGTTTTCCGTAGGTAGGATTAGCGTAGCGCCATCTGATAACTCACGCTTGAATGGCTTTTACCTTCAACGTAATCCCTTCAACAGCTACCACCACAATATCGGTGCCTGCTGCTAAATCGCTATCTGCCATCACCGGCCATGAGCTATCGGCTACACGCACATGGCCGCGGCCATTAACTAACGCGGTTTCCAAACGCAAACGCCTGCCAATAAGCTGGTGGCCGCGCTGATTGAGCACTTCGCCTGGCTCTTGCTGTTTACGTGTCGACAGCCAGCGCCACCACAGAAAAGCGGCAACCAGTGTGAGCACGGCAAAGCAAACGCCTTGCCATTCCCAACCCAGTGGCAACACCCACACCAGCAAACCGGTGAGCACTGCCGCAACACCACTCCACAGCAGATAACCACTGGCACCGAGCATTTCAGCCGCCAGCAGCAGACCTCCCAACGTTAGCCAGAAGATATGCGCGTGGGTAAATATCACGGCAATCATCTTTTACGCTCGTTACCGCTTTGCGCGATAAGTTCGCTAATCCCGGCAATCGAGCCCATCAGGCTTGTGGCATCAAGCGGCATCAGCACCACTTTGCTGTTATTGGCAGAGCCTATCTGTTGCAGTGCGTCAGTGTATTTCTGGGCAACAAAGTAGTTAATCGCCTGAATATCACCAGCAGCGATAGCTTCAGAAACCATTTTTGTCGCCGCTGCTTCCGCTTCCGCACTACGTTCACGGGCTTCTGCCTGTAAGAACGCTGACTGGCGCTCACCTTCCGCTTTCAGGATTTTTGACTGCTTATCCCCTTCGGCTTTGACAATTTCCGCCTGACGAATACCTTCAGCTTCGAGAATGTACGCACGCTTGGTACGTTCAGCTTTCATCTGCGCATTCATTGCGTCAATCAGCTCCGCCGGTGGGCGCACATCACGGATCTCAATACGGGTGATTTTTATCCCCCACGGATTGGTGGCTTCATCAACGATATGCAGCAGGCGTGTGTTGATGTTGTCACGCTGCGAGAGCATTTCGTCGAGCTCCATTGAACCGAGCACGGTACGGATGTTGGTCATGGTGAGGTTCATGATAGCCAGCTCAAGATTGCTGACTTCATACGCCGCGCGCGGGGCGTCAACGACCTGAATAAAGCACACCGCGTCGATGGCGACGTTGGCGTTATCTTTAGAGATGATTTCCTGAGAAGGGATGTCGAGCACTTGCTCCATCATATTGATTTTGCGGCCAATGCGGTCCATAAACGGCACCACAAGGCTTAAGCCCGGCATCAGAGTTTTGGTGTAACGGCCGAAGCGCTCCACGGTCCATTGGTAGCCCTGCGGCACGATTTTTACCCCGGCGCCGACGATAATCAGCGCGACGAGGATCAGTACGGGAATGACGATTAGCATCAAAAAAACCTCCATTGTTTATTTGATGTAAGTCTAACCCTTTACGTGGAAAGATTCAGCGACTTCCGATACCCGTCATCCTTCAAGCTGCAGAGGTGTTGGCTGCAACTCGAATGCTAACGGGTATAACAAAGAGGCCATTTGATAAATACTTAATAAAGCAGCGAATACATCTGGCGGCGATACTTAGAGGCCAGCGCATCACCGGTGCCCAAGGCTGCGAGAATTTCCATTAGCATTTTGCGCACTTGCCCATCAGCGGCAGCCAGGTCTTTTTTCAGATGGCTAAACAGTAGCTCCAGCGCTTCTTCGTTACGCCCGACCTGATGCAGTTGCAGCGCCAGTTGGCTGGCTAACAGCGCGTTTTCAGGATCTTGCTCAACTTGTTGTTGCAGTTGCTGAATTTCTGGTGTGTCGGCGGCTTGTTTCAGTAAATCAATTTGAGCCACCAGACCCTGGTAACGTGTATCTTGATCCTGCAATGGAATGGTTTTCAGCACTGCCTCTGCATCTTCGCTACGGTTCAGCGCAATTTGTACTTCCGCCAGCATTAGGCCAATTTCACTGTTCTGGTTGGAAATCTGCCAGGCGTCTTTAAGCAACGGCAGCGCTTCAGCGTGCTTGCCTTCCTGCATCAGTAGCATCGCTTCTTGCGCTTTCAGCTCTTCTTCACGCGGCAGAACTTTTTCCAGCAGCGCGCGAATCGCTTCTTCAGGCTGTGGTCCCTGGAAGCCATCAACAGGCTGACCATTCTGGAACAAATAAACCGTTGGGATGCTGCGCAAACCAAACTGAGACGCGACCATTTGCTCGGCATCGCAGTCTACTTTGGCAAGGATAAACTGCCCTTGATACTGCGCTGCAAGCTTATCCAGAACCGGTGTTAACTGTTCGCAGTGTTGGCTGCGTGCCGACCAGAAATAGAACAGAATCGGTGTAGTAACGGATTGTTCCAGCACCTGGTGCATGTTCGCTTCGGTGATATCAATATTGTACGGTGCAGACATGGCTTAACTCTCTTTTAAATATTTAATAATTACATGGGGGTTGGCGTCAGTTGCTTCAACTAACCACGTAAAATTTTATCCAACATACGGCCTGGTAACAGGCGGCGTAACCACGTTAAAGCATGGGCAACCAGCGTCACCGGATAACGTAATTTCGGGTTTGAGCTTTCAAAAGCATGGCGCACTTTTTCCACTACCGCTTCCGGCCCGAGCGTAAAGCGTGCAGCAATTCCTGGGTTTTCTACCGGATGGTCAGCTTGAGTCTGGTTGACGTTCTGCGTGAACTGGGTGCGAATCGGGCCGGGCTCAATCAAGCTGACTTTAATTCCACTATGATGCAGTTCCATGCGTAGTGCATCGGACCAGGCTTCCAGCGCATATTTACTGGCGGCATACGCACCACGACCTGGCGTGGAAACCAGACCCATAACCGAGCTGGTCATCACAATGCGCCCTTCACGGTGCGGCAGCATGGCCGGCAGTAACAGCATGGTCAGCTGGTGGGTGCCAAACAAATTGGTTGAAAACTGTTGCTCAAGCTGGTCGCGTGAAAGGGTTTGCAACGGCCCATAAACGCCAAAACCACCGTTGTTAAACAGCCCATACAGGCGGTTTTCGGTCAGTTCAATGACTTGTTCCGCCGCTGCTTTCACACTCTCGGGCGAGTCGAGATCGAGCAATACGCCGGTAAATCCGGCCTGGTTCATGCGCTCAACATCTGCAGGTTTACGGCAGGCAGCCAGAACGTGATAACCCTTCTGCTTTAAATCTTGTGCGCAGGCAAAACCAATACCGCTGGAACAACCTGTAATTAAAACTGATTTTTGCATAACTTTACCCGAGAGGTGCCCCGATTGTTCATGAGTCATGTTTAACTAAAGGTGCCAGACGGGAAGACATCCAGTCGGCGATAAACGGTTGAGCATCACTATTCGGATGTATACCGTCATCCTGCATCCATTGCGGTTTCAAATAGACCTCCTCCATAAAAAATGGCAGAAGAGGAATAGAAAACTCTTTGGCAAGTTGCGGATAAATAGCGCTAAACGACTCATTATAACGACGACCGTAGTTTGCAGGCAGACGTATTTGCATCAGCAATGGTTGAGCGTTTGCCGCTTTCACATCGTTAATTATCTGGCGCAAACTTTTCTCGATGGCTTGTGGCTGAAAACCGCGCAGGCCATCGTTACCGCCAAGCTCAATTAATACCCAGCGAGGCTGATGCTGTTTCAGTAGCGCCGGTAACCGTGCCAGACCTTGTGGTGCGGTGTCGCCACTAATACTGGCGTTCACCACCTTAGTATTTTGCTGGTGCCACTTCGCATCCAGCAAGGCCGGCCAGGCTGCTGTTGCTGACATTCGGTAACCGGCGCTCAGGCTATCTCCCAAAATCAACAACGTGTCCGCATGCGCGGCGCGAATGGTTAAGAAAGCCAGAAACAGGAAGGGCAAATGCCAGCGGAAAACATTGTTGAAGTTCATCATCTTAGTAAGTCCGTAGGAACTGGGGAACATCAGCTCTCCATCCTTACCGGAGTTGAGCTGGTTGTCAAACAGGCGCAAACCATCGCGCTTATCGGTGAATCCGGTTCAGGGAAGTCTACACTACTGGCGATTCTGGCGGGGCTCGATGATGGCAGCGAAGGGGAGGTGCATCTGTGCGGCCAGCCGCTGCATAGTATGGATGAAGAAGCTCGAGCGGCATTGCGGGCGAAAAACGTCGGCTTTGTATTCCAGTCATTCATGTTGGTTCCCACGCTTAACGCGCTTGAGAACGTTGAACTTCCGGCGCTGCTGCGCGGGGAAAATGACTCATCCAGTCGTGCGCAGGCGAAAGCATTGCTCGAACAGCTTGGTCTGGGGAAACGTTTGGATCACCTCCCCGCGCAGCTTTCCGGTGGCGAACAGCAACGTGTGGCATTGGCTCGCGCCTTTAATGGGCGTCCTTCGGTGCTGTTTGCCGATGAGCCAACCGGTAATCTTGACCGCCACACCGGCGATCGTATTGCGGATTTACTCTTCTCCTTGAACCGGGATTTTTCCACTACGCTCATCCTCGTGACGCATGATGAACAGCTCGCCGCCCGCTGCGACCGCCGCCTGCGCTTGCGTGAAGGTCAATTGTGGGAGGAGGCATGATTGCCCGCTGGTTCTGGCGTGAATGGCGATCGCCATCGTTATTGATTGTCTGGCTGGCGTTGAGCCTGGCGGTGGCGTGTGTGCTGGCGTTGGGTAATATCAGCGACCGCATGGAACAGGGGCTAAACCAGCAAAGCCGCGACTTTATGGCGGGTGACCGTGCATTACGCAGCTCGCGAGAAGTGCCTGAGGAATGGCTGGATCAGGCGAAAAAGGACGGGCTGAAAGTCGGCAAACAACTGACCTTCGCCACCATGACATTTGCCGGAGATACGCCGCAGCTGGCATCGGTAAAAGCCGTGGATGAGGTTTACCCGATGTACGGCCAGCTCGATACCAACCCGCCAGGGCTAAAACCCGAGCCGGGAAGCGTGCTGTTGGCACCGCGTTTAATGGCGTTGCTCAATCTTAAAGTGGGGAACTCGCTGGATGTGGGCGACACCACATTACGCATTGCCGGAGAAGTGATTCAGGAGCCGGACTCGGGTTTTAATCCGTTCCAGATGGCTCCGCGCTTAATGATGAACCTGGCTGATGTGGAAAAAACCGGCGCGGTGCAGCCGGGGAGCCGTATCTCATGGCGCTACAAATTTGGCGGCACGCCGCAGCAGCTCGATAAATTTGAACAGTATGTGGTACCAAAACTCAAGCCAGAGCAGCGCTGGTACGGTATGGAACAAGATGACGGCGCTCTCGGGAAATCTCTGGAACGCTCGCAACAATTCTTACTACTCTCTGCACTGCTGACGCTATTACTGGCAGTCGCAGCCGTTGCGGTCGCGATGAATCATTACTGCCGCAGCCGTTACGATTTAGTCGCCATCTTGAAAACCCTCGGGGCAGGGCGTGCTGCGCTGCGCAAGCTGATTATCGGCCAGTGGTTGATGGTGCTGGCGCTAGCGGCAATTACCGGTGGTGCCGCAGGGCTGGTGTTTGAAGCGATGCTAATGCGCCTGCTTAAGCCTGTATTGCCTGCCGCCCTTCCTCCAGCCAGCCTCTGGCCGTGGGTGTGGGCTGTCGGTTCAATGGTGGTGATCTCCCTGCTGGTGGGTTTGCGCCCCTATCGCTTACTGCTGGCAACCCAACCGCTGCGCGTTTTACGCCGTGATGCCGTGGCAAACGTCTGGCCGCTGAAAATCTATCTGCCAGTCATCTTCATCGTTGTTGTCGCACTGCTGGCCGCATTGATGGGTGGGAGCACGCTTTTGTGGGCGGTGCTGGCAGGTACAGTTGTTCTCGCGGCTTTGTGCGGCATTGTCGGCTGGGGTGTACTGAAACTGCTGAAGAAGCTGACGCTGAAAAACCTCGCGCTGCGCCTGGCCGTAAATCGCCTTCTGCGCCAGCCATGGGCAACCTTAAGTCAGCTTGCGGCGTTTTCGCTATCGTTTATGTTACTGGCATTGTTGTTGGTACTGCGTGGCGATTTGCTTGACCGCTGGCAGCAACAGTTACCGCCGGAAAGCCCGAATTATTTCCTGCTAAACATTGCCACCGAGCAGGTTCAGCCAGTGAAAGAGTTTTTAGCTGAGCATCAGATAATCCCGGAATCGTTCTACCCGATTGTGCGTGTGCGTATGACGGCGATAAACGGCAAATCCACCGAGGGTAATCCTGATGAAGCACTTAACCGCGAACTCAATCTGACGTGGCAGAGCCAAAAGCCAACGCATAACCCAATACTTGCCGGTTCATGGCCGCCGAAAGCGGGCGAAGTGTCCATGGATGAAGGTGTTGCAAAACGGCTGAAGATTAAACTGGGAGATACCGTCACGTTTATGGGCGATACCCAGGATTTCTCGGCGAAAGTTTCAAGCCTGCGTAAAGTTGATTGGGAGAGTCTGCGACCTAATTTCTACTTTATCTTCCCCCCGGGTGCGCTAGACAACCAGCCGCAAAGCTGGCTGACGAGCTTCCATCTGGATGGGAAAAATGGCGTGTTAACGCAACTTAACCGTGAATTCCCTACCGTCAGTTTGCTGGATATCGGGGCCATTTTGCGCCAGGTAGGGCAGGTGCTAGAGCAGGTGAGCCGGGCATTGGAAGTGATGGTGGTGCTGGTGACTGCTTGCGGTGTGCTGTTACTGCTGGCCCAGGTTCAAGTAGGGATGCGCCAACGGCATCAGGAACTGGTGGTATATCGCACTTTGGGTGCAGGGAAGCGCTTGCTACGCACGACTTTATGGTGTGAATTTGCGGTTCTGGGGCTGGTTTCCGGGCTGGTGGCGGCGATTGGTGCTGAAACTGCGCTTGGTCTACTGCAAACCCGCGTGTTTGATTTCCCATGGGAACCAGACTGGCGGCTGTGGGTAATCCTGCCGTTAACCGGTGCTGTGCTGCTTTCTCTGTGTGGCGGCTGGTTGGGGATTCGTTTGCTGAAAGGTAAAGCGCTATTCCGCCAGTTTGTTGCCTGATAATCGTGAAACTTACGGGCTGGCAATCTATTTAACGCCAGCCCGTTGAAGGTAATTTACGCTGTACGTTCGCGAAGCCAGGCTTCCACCTGTTGGTAGTCGCCACGAAAGACAATATTGTGTGCTTTTTTACTTAGTTGATAACGATACATTGGGTCGTAATACTCTTCGAGCAGCGGCGAAAGCCAGGCGAGATGCCCTTCTACTGAGCCGGTTTTGCGTTGCTCAACCAATGCTTCATCCAGATATGCGCTGAACTGCGCAAAGCGTTCCATCCCCAGACGGCGGCGGATAGCGAACAGGCCATGATGCAAATACTCACCATAGTTCTGCCAGGCTGTCTCTTCGTCGTGTACTGATAAAAATGCTTCGCTCATTTGCTCAAAATATTCGAATTTCAAACGCTCCAGACGCTGCTCAAACGGGTCTTCAATCACCACAATCGGCGAGCGCAGCATCTGCTCTCTGAAGCATTCCGGAATATGACGTGAGCCAATCATCCGGCCTTCATCTTCAACAACCCAGGTTACTTGCGCTCCATCACTTTTCTTAAGCAACGTTACCGCGAGATTATTTTCAAAATTTGCCTGAGAGGGTTGCTCGACAATCGTGCGGCCAAACGACGAACCGCGATGATGCGCCAACCCCTCAAGATCGACACCCGTTGGTAACGAGCGAATAAGAATGGTTTTGCCGCCGCCAGTATTACCGCTGACGAGAAGCATCGGCCAGCGTGAACGTGACTCAATCATCTCCATCGCATAATGACGCAGTGCTTTGTAACCACCTTCAACCAATGGATAGTCAACGCCCGCTTCACGTAGCCACTGCTGCACAATGTGGGAACGCATGCCACCTCTGGCGCAACACAGGTATCCTTCTGGATTCTGGCGGCATTGCTCAAGCCACTTCTGCAAACGGGCATCACGGATTTCACCCTGGACAAGCTTATGACCTAATTCCACCGCAGCCTGCTGCCCGCGCTGTTTATAGCAAGTGCCGACTTGAGCACGCTCATCATCCGACATCAGCGGGAAATTCAGCGCGGCAGGCATCGCCCCCTGGCTGAATTCAACCGGAGCACGCACATCAATCAGCGGGATATCAGCGCGTAGAAGATGTTCATAATCTTGAGTATCGGGACGAGCGTTTTGCATAGATAAACCTTAAAGCGAGTGAGGCGGAATTGTGCGCTTTTGCATGCAAAAAAGAAAGGAAGGGGGGAGTTGGCTTGAATGATCGGGCGGGTAAGCGCTTAGCGCCACCCGCCGTTATGGCTACTTAACGAATTTGTGCTGCGCCCAGGCAATACCACTGGCGTATTCCGCTGGCAACAATGGCACGATGGCTTCGAGAGTTGCACTCAGTCTATCGGTATCGCTGTCATTCAGATTGAGATGACCGACTTTGCGGCCCTCACGTACCTCTTTATCGTACCAATGCAAATGTACCAGAGGGAGTTTCAGCCAGTCGTAATTTAAATCGGTGCCGATAAGGTTAATCATGACCGACGGCGAATTAACGACAGGCTGTGGCAAAGGCAGGTCAACAATGGCGCGCAGATGCAGTTCAAACTGGCTGATGGATGCGCCATTTTGCGTCCAGTGCCCGCTGTTGTGTACGCGTGGGGCTAGTTCGTTAATCAGCAACCCGGCTGGCGTGATAAAGCACTCCATCGCCATGACACCAACATAGTTCAGCTCATGCATGATGGCAGAAAGCATCGCTTCAGCTTGCTGTTGTTGCTCAATATTAGCCTGCGGGAAAACAACGCTGGTGCGCAGAATACCGTCCTGATGCAGGTTGTGCGTCAGCGGGTAAAACACGGTTGTACCGTCGTGACCACGCGCGCCAACCAGAGAAACTTCGCCCGAGAAGTTAATGCCTTGCTCAACAATGCATTCGCCGTAGCAATCGTCCGGCAACTGAGCCGTTTCATCGCTGCGCAAACGCCACTGCCCACGCCCGTCATAACCCCCGGTGCGGCGCTTTACGATGGCTAGCTCGCCAAGATTCTGGAACACGCCAGCCCACTGGTCGCGGCTTGACAGTAATTGCCATGGTGCGGTTGCCAGTTCGAGCTTATCGAACAGCTGCTTTTGCGTCAGTCGGTCGGCGATGATTGGGAACACATCGCGATTTACGAAGGCATTATGGCGAGCCAATTCGCGGGTGAGTGCGGTTTCTGGCCAGCGTTCAATTTCTGCGGTGATGATGCTTTGCGCAAATGGCACGGCTTCAGGTTCTGCATCAAGGCCAACCGGGTAAACCGCGATACCCAACGGTTCGCCTGCCTGGCGCAGCATTCTGCCTAACTGGCCGTTACCCAGCACGCAAACGCGTTTCATGCTTCACCCCGTGGATCGGGGTTGTCCAGCACTTCATCGGTCTGGCTTTGACGCCACGCTTCAAGGCGCATAGTGAGTTCTTTATCGTGCAGCGCAAGGATTTGTGCCGCCAGCAAGGCCGCGTTGGCCGCACCCGCTTTGCCGATTGCCAGCGTGCCAACCGGAATACCACGTGGCATTTGTACAATGGAATAGAGACTGTCTACGCCGCTTAATGCCGCGCTTTGGACTGGCACACCCAGCACTGGAACCAGCGTTTTTGCCGCGATCATACCTGGCAAATGCGCCGCACCACCCGCGCCCGCAATAATAACCTGATAACCGTTGCCGCTTGCTTGTTCGGCAAAGCTGAAAAGTTTATCGGGAGTGCGGTGTGCGGAAACCACTTCGACATGGTGTGGAACATCAAGGGCGGTGAGGATTTCTGCGGCAAACTGCATGGTAGCCCAGTCACTTTTGGAACCCATGACAATGGCGATACGCGCTGGGGTCTGGTTGGAGGACATGCGTCTCAAAACTCCTGTGGGTGTGCAAACATCACCGAACATGGCTCGGTCGGTCAGAAGGGCTCAGAGAATAGCATGAACATAGAGCAAGGAAAACGGTTGCGTGGTTAACAAGGCAGCAAAAAAACGCGATTTTGTTTAAAAAGAGAAGGGGATGAGTTCGACGTCTTCGGCAGTCACTTTAATCATCGATCCTTCGCTATGCCAGGCGCCAAGTACGCAACGAAATGCGGGCTTGCCGTTAGCTGAAAGCGAGTGAATTTCTGGGCGATGGGTATGACCGTGGATCATCCATTGTACCTGGTGGCGGGTGAGCGCGCGGGTCACGGTGTGTTGATTCACATCCATAATGGCCATTGATTTGCTGCTGTTCGAGGCTTTGCTGCCGGCGCGCATTTTGGCGGCGACGCGTTTACGAATAAACAGCGGCAGGGCGAGGAACAAACATTGTAGCCAGGGCTGGTGGACTTTCTTGCGGAACGCCTGATAACCGTGGTCGTCAGTGCAAAGGGTATCGCCATGCAGGATCAGCATTTTGCGGCCATACAGGTCGAGCGTTTTTTCTTCCGGCAATAAAGTCATGCCGCTAAGACGGGCAAAACGTTTGCCGAGCAGGAAATCGCGGTTGCCATGAATAAAGAAGCAGGGCACGCCGGAATCAACCAGATCTTTAATGGCTAAAGCAATTTGGCGGTGCAGCGGTTCAGGATCATCATCGCCAATCCAGGCTTCAAACAGATCGCCAAGGATGTAGAGCGCATCAGCTTCCCGAGCGGTGCCCGCCAGAAAACGCAGAAAACCGGCGGTAATCGCCGGTTCTTCTGAACACAGATGTAAATCTGCGATAAACAGCGTCGCCATGGGCGAATTATTCGCTGACGGTTACGCTTGTGATAACCACGTCTTCTTTAGGAACGTCCTGGTGCATACCGCTGCGGCCAGTGGACACGCCTTTGATTTTCTCAACAACGTCCATGCCTTCAACTACTTCAGCAAACACGCAGTAACCCCAACCTTGCATGCTTTCACTGCTGAAGTTCAGGAAATCGTTGTCAGCCACGTTAATAAAGAACTGGGAACTTGCAGAATGTGGCGCCTGGGTACGAGCCATTGCCAGCGTACCTTTCGTGTTTTTCAGGCCGTTATTCGCTTCGTTCTGGATGGTGTCTTTGGTGTCTTTTTGCTTCATACCCGGTTCAAAACCGCCGCCCTGGATCATGAAACCATTGATCACACGGTGGAAAATGGTGTTCGCGTAGAAACCTTCGCGGCAGTACTCGAGGAAGTTTTTAACAGTTTCAGGCGCTTTATCATCAAAAGTTTTGATTACGATATCGCCGTGATTAGTATGAAAAGTAACCATGCTGTGCATCCTATATTAGTCAGACAGTGTTCGGGCAGACGGTGCCGCGACACAAGGTGGTTGTTATAGCATAACTGCACATGATCATCACCTTGCAAAGCGTGCTGCTTCCGTGTGAAATTTTGATGTAACATATAGCCTAATTTTGAAATCACACGCTTACATGGAATCCCCTGATGTTAAAAATCTTCAATACAATGAGTCGCCAAAAAGAGGAATTCAAACCTATTCATGCCGGAGAAGTTGGCATGTACGTGTGTGGTATCACCGTTTACGATCTGTGTCATATCGGCCATGGCCGTACTTTTGTCGCTTTCGATGTGGTCGCGCGTTACCTGCGCTTTATCGGCTATAAGCTGAAGTATGTGCGCAACATTACCGACATCGACGATAAAATCATCAAACGCGCCAATGAAAACGGCGAAGATTTTGTTGCGCTCGTAGACCGCATGGTTGCCGAAATGCACACCGATTTCGACGCGCTGAATATTTTGCGCCCGGACAGTGAGCCACGCGCCACCAAACATATTCCGGACATCATCGAAATTGTTGAACAGCTTATCGCGCGCAATCACGCCTATGTTGCCAGCAATGGTGATGTGATGTTCTCGGTAGAAAGTGATGCCGATTACGGCAAACTTTCCCGCCAGGATCTGGAACAACTGCAAGCCGGTGCCCGTGTTGAAGTCGAAGCAAACGTTAAGCGCAACCCGATGGATTTCGTGCTGTGGAAAATGTCGAAACCAGGCGAGCCAAGCTGGTCATCCCCGTGGGGCGAAGGTCGTCCAGGCTGGCACATCGAATGTTCTGCAATGAACTGCAAACAGCTCGGTAACCATTTTGATATTCATGGTGGCGGTTCGGACTTGATGTTCCCGCACCACGAAAACGAAATCGCCCAGTCAACCTGTGCGCACGGCGGCGAATACGTTAACACCTGGATGCACTCCGGAATGGTGATGGTTGACCGTGAGAAAATGTCCAAATCACTGGGCAACTTCTTCACCGTGCGTGACGTGTTGAAATATTACGATGCCGAAACCATTCGCTACTTCCTAATGTCTGGCCATTATCGTAGCCAGTTGAACTACAGTGAAGAGAACCTGAAACAGGCGCGTACCTCGCTTGAGCGTTTGTACACCGCATTACGTGGTACTGACGGTAGCGTTCAGCCTGCGGGTGGTGAAGCGTTTGAAGCGCGTTTCCGCGAAGCGATGGACGACGATTTCAATACGCCGGAAGCTTACTCGGTACTGTTTGATATGGCGCGTGAAGTTAATCGCCTAAAAACTGAAGATTTGGCAGCAGCAAATGGCCTGGCTGCGGCATTGCGCCAACTTTCTGGCGTGCTGGGTTTACTGGAGCAAGATCCAGAAGCCTTCCTGCAAGGTGGTGCGCAGTCTGACGACGGCGAAGTGGCTGAGATCGAAGCGCTAATAAAACAGCGTAATGATGCCCGTCAATCAAAAGACTGGGCGCTGGCGGACAAGGCTCGTGACCGCTTGAATGAAATGGGAATTGTGCTGGAAGATGGCCCACAAGGGACAACCTGGCGCAGAAAGTAGACCTTATTCAGTCTGTTAAAAAAAAGCGGCGTAAGCCGCTTTTTTTATCAACTATGATTGTGGTGCGGGGAATCAAAAAAAGGTTAACTCATGACCACAGTAAATAATCAAAACAGTGAATCTGGGCTGTCCTCTCTTTATTCACCCAGACCTATAGCTGAGATATGTGCTCTCAAGGAAGCGCTTTCCACGCTTGGGACAGTACGTTCATTCCAACCTAATGATGAAATTCACGCAGTTTTGCAGCACGAAAAATTTCTGTATCTGTTCAACGAAGGGCATTTTACAGCTATTCGTGCAAATGATGGCTTAGTGCTGTCATCGGTGAGAGGCGAGATGATTTATGGGATTGCTGAATGTATGCGACCTCGTGGCGGCTGGTTTTTGAAAGTAGAAGAGTCTTGTAAAGCGCGAGTCATCCCGGCTGAACAAGCATTTGAACTCTTTACCCGACAGCAATTATGGGAATCAGTTTCTAGTCTTCTTGCCTGGTATTTACAGATGTTTTCTTTACGTGATCAGCATCTGGTAGGTGTTAAGGCGTATGTGATGATTCGCAATAAATTGCTCGAACTGATTTTGCAACCTGCTGATGCACGCCGTGACATTAATGCAGCAGATTTTATTCAGGAACGTACGCAACTGGCGCGCAGTACGATTATGGCGATTCTCGGGGAATTACGTCGTGGTGATTACATTGAGATTAAGCGTGGGAAACTGGTAGCGATTCGGCATTTACCGAAGGAGTATTAGTAAGACTGGGTGGTAAGGACAAATTAGTGACAATAAACCCCTAAGGCTATTACCGAAGGGGTTTACTGCCTTATGTTACGCTCCGACAGGAGGCGTAAATGCCCTAAGCGTTAACTCCGCTCCTGAATATTTCTCTAGTTTTACCAGCGACGTATTTGCAGAGCAGCCATTTGCCAGGCGTGATGTTGGAATATCTTTGGTCAGCACGTTAGCGCTGCCGTTCTTGCATATACCGGTTGCTGGATCAAGATCCGGCCATGCACCTTCGTGAATGCAGACCACTCCGGGTTTGATCCCATCAGTAACCACAACTCCCGCTAAAACCTGGCCACGATCGTTCCACACTCGTACCGTATCCCCGTTGTTAACACCGCGTTTTGCTGCATCATCAGAATGGATATAGATAGGTTCACGATTCGCCACGGCATACTTGTTACGCAGTTCGGCATAATTAAGCTGGCTATGCAGACGGTGAGCCGGATGCGCGGTTAAAACTTGCAGCTGACCCGGTTGGGCGTTGCCTACCCATTCATCTGGTTCAAGCCAGATCGGCAAATACGTCAAAGTCATTACGCGCTTCAAACTGTGGTGCAATGGCCTGCTTCATCGGCACCAGGTGCTGGTTGCTATAGTCGCCGGTCATGGTCAGATCGTTGCGTTCAAAGGAGGTTGTTATCGGCTTCGTAGGGTGTTTGATTCATTTAAAGAATGAAAAAAGCGGCCGAAGCCGCTTTTTAATATGCAGGTAAATAATGATTTTTAATTATCGATAGGAGTGCGAATCAAATAATCAAACGCGCTCAGAGAGGCTTTTGCACCTTCACCCGTAGCAATAATAATTTGTTTATAAGGCACGGTAGTGCAGTCGCCCGCAGCAAACACACCTTTAACGGTAGTTTCGCACTTCGCATCAATAATGATTTCACCCATGCGGTTGCGCTCAACGCTGCCTTCAAGCCAGTTGGTATTAGGCAGCAGGCCGATTTGTACGAAAATACCTGCCAGCTCAATTTCATGCACGCTTTCAGTAACGCGGTCTTTATACTGCAAACCAGTAACTTTCGTGCCGTCGCCTTTCACTTCCAGCGTCTGCGCATTCAAAATGATGTCGACGTTTTTCAGGCTGCGAACTTTGTTCTGCAAAACCTGGTCGGCTTTCATTTCTGGGGCAAACTCCAGCAGCGTAACGTGTTCAACAAGACCCGCCAGGTCAATCGCTGCTTCCACACCGGAGTTACCGCCACCGATAACCGCCACGCGTTTACCTTTAAACAGCGGGCCGTCGCAGTGCGGGCAGTAAGTCACACCTTTGGTGCGGTACTGTTCTTCACCCGGCACGTTCATATTGCGCCACTTGGCACCTGTCGCAATGATGATGCTGCGTGCACTAAGTGTCGCGCCAGATGTCGTTTGAATCTGGTGCAAACCGCCTTCAGTCTTTGCCGGGATTAACTTGCTGGCACTTTGCGTATCGATAACATCCACGTCGTAATCATCAACGTGAGCTTTCAGTGCACCAGCCAGTTTTTGACCTTCGGTTTTCGGCACTGAAATGTAGTTTTCGATATCAACCGTATCCAAAACCTGGCCGCCAAAGCGCTCACCCATCAAACCGGTGCGAATGCCTTTACGTGCCGAGTAAACCGCTGCGGCCGCGCCTGCCGGGCCGCTACCGACAATCAGCACATCGTAAGCATCACGTTTGTTCAGCGCTTCGGCCGCACGTTTTTCAGCGCCTGTATCAATTTTGCTGACGATTTCAGCCAGCGTCATGCGGCCCTGGCCGAACTCTTTACCGTTCAGGAACACAGCAGGCACGCCCATTACGTTGCGATCCGCAATTTCATTCTGGTACACGCCACCGTCAATCGCGGTGTGGCTGATGCGCGGGTTTAGCACCGCCATCAGGTTCAGCGCCTGCACCACGTCCGGGCAGTTGTGGCACGAGAGTGAGTAATAGGTTTCAAAATGGAAATCGCCGTCGATTTCACGGATCTGCTCAAGCAAATCTTGCGACTCTTTCGACGGATGTCCCCCGGTTTGCAGCAAAGCTAAAACCAGAGAAGTAAATTCATGGCCGAGTGGGGAACCCGCAAAGCGTGGGCCTTTATCGGAACCTGGATTGGTAATCAAAAACGACGGTTTGCGCACCGGCAAATCGTTATTAATTTTGAAGGAAACTTTCTCAGATAACTCAGCAATTTCTGCCAGCAGTTCCTTTATCTCGGCTGATTTTGCACTGTCGTCCAGCGTGGCAATCAACTCAACAGGTTTAGTTAAGCGCTCAAGGTAGGCCTTGAGTTGGGTTTTCATGTTGTTGTCGAGCATTTAAATCTCCCTGATGGCGAGAATAACCAGGGTGGACAGGCTTGCGCGCTGCCCACCGCTGAGTTAGTTATTGCAGGTGTTTATTGTCTTATTTTTTTAGATCTTACCGACGAGGTCCAAAGATGGAGAAAGCGTTGCTTCACCTTCTTTCCATTTTGCCGGGCAAACTTCACCTGGGTGAGAAGCAACGTACTGAGCCGCTTTCACTTTACGCAACAGGTCAGAGGCGTCACGGCCAATACCTTCAGCAGTCACTTCGATCGCCTGAATGATGCCCTGTGGGTCAACAATAAAGGTACCGCGATCCGCCAGGCCTTCATCTTCACGCATGTTTTCGAAGTTACGAGTCAGTGCGCCAGTTGGGTCGCCGATCATCGCATATTTGATTTTAGCGATGGTGTCAGAGCTGCTGTGCCATGCTTTATGCGTGAAATGGGTGTCACTGGAAACAGAGTAGATATCCACGCCCAGTTTCTGGAATTCTTCGTAGTGGTCAGCAACATCGCCCAGTTCAGTTGGGCATACAAAAGTAAAGTCAGCTGGATAGAAGAAGAAAACGCTCCAGCGGCCTTCTACATCCTTCTCGGTTACTTCAATGAATTCACCGTTTTTAAAAGCGCTGTTTTTGAATGGTTTGATTTTTGTGTTAATTAAAGACATCTGTACTTCCTCCGTTTTGCGATGGGAGAAAGATACCGAATATTCGCATTTGGCTCTAATGGGTAGACCGTATCGAATTGATAAGTAATACCTTACAAGCGAAATGGCAGGCATAAAAAAAGCCACCCGTTGCGGGGTGGCCTTCATGTTGCGCGTTACAATTCCACTTTAAAAAATTATAACAGCGGCGCGATTAAATCATTTGCGCGCAGTACTGGTCAATCCACTCAACCGTTGTATTAACGATGGTTCTGATAGCTATTTACTATCGAACAATGCAATACCCATATTTACAGCAGGTACAATTCCGAAATAGAGCACATTTTCATGTCAGGGAAATTGCAGGACTGTGACAACAACGTTAGATTTAGCGCTCACTAATCTCTGAGTACAGCTTTGTGCCATTGTGCGCATCTATTTCGAGGGTCAGGCGTTGTCGGAAATGCTTTCAATTGTGTTGTTTGTCGCAGCTATTGCCGTATACGCCGTAAAAGCAGGTCGTAACGCCTGGTGGTTTAGCGCTATCCTTCTGATTTTAGGATTCTATATTGTCCTGAACGTGACCTTTGTTGCCAGTAACTACTTCACCGGCGATGGGATCAACGATGCAGTGCTTTACACCCTTACTAGCAGTCTGACTGGGGCAGGGATCGGGAAGTATATCTTGCCAGGTGTCGGGGTGTTTGTTGCGCTGGTGGCCGTTTTCAGCGGTTTGACCTGGATTTTACGCCGCCGTAAAAACTACCCTCACCATTTTGGCTACAGCCTGTTGGCGCTTGCGTTAGCGATGGGTTCGGTCGATGCCTCGCCAGCATTTCGCCAGGTCGCAGAATTGGTGAAATCACAGACTCGTTCTGGTAACTCAGATTTTGATGTTTATTACAAAGTCCCGCAGGGGAGCATTAAAGATCCTAAATTAAACCTGGTTTATATTTACGGTGAAAGTCTGGAACGTACTTATTTACAGCCAGAGTTCTTCCCTGATTTAGCACCGGAATTAACCGGGCTTAAAGATGAAGCAATAGATTTCAGCCATACGGTGCAATTACCCGGCACCGATTACACCATTGCCGGAATGGTCGCCTCGCAATGTGGTATTCCTTTATTTGCACCATTTGAGGGGAATTCATCAGCTTCATTGTCGAGTTTTTTCCCAAAAAATATCTGCCTTGGCGATATTCTGAAAGCCTCGGGATATGAAAACTACTTTATGCAGGGCGCAGACTTACGCTTTGCGGGCAAAGACATTTTTTTACAGTCTCATGGCTTCGACCATATGTATGGCGCGCAGGAGCTGAAAAGCATGGTCGCAGACCCGGAATACCGCAATAACTGGGGTTTCTACGACGATACGGTTCTGGACGAGGTCTATGAAAAGTATGTTGAGTTGTCGAAAAAGAATAAGCGTTTCTCACTGTTTACGCTGACCGTCGACACGCATCACCCGGACGGCTTTATCTCGAAAACCTGTAAGCGCCGTAGCTACAATTTTGACGGCAAAGAAAACCAATCCTTCAGCGCCGTGGCTTGCAGCCAGGAACATGTCGCTGCACTTATCGAAAAGATAAAAGCATCACCGTATTTTAAAAATACCGTCATTGTCGTAAGTTCCGACCATTTGGCAATGAATAACACCGCGTATAAATACCTCAATCAGCACGAAAGAAATAACCTGTTCTTTATTCTTCGCGGTGATAAACCACAGGCCGATCTGGTGCCAGTTAAACGCAGCACGTTGGATAACGGTGCAACGGTATTAGATGTTTTAGGCGGCGATAATTATCTTGGCTTAGGGCGCAGTAGTTTGTCCGGGCAGTCGATTGCATCGGTATTTCTTAACGTCAAAGAAAAGGTAATGGAGTGGAAACCGGACGTAATCGATCTGTGGAACTTCCCGAAAACTATTAGCCAGTATGAGATTGATCAGAAGAAAAATACCTTTAGCTATTCAGGCGCGCATTTCAAAATGCCTTTATTGCTGCGCATTCTGGATAAAAAAATAGAGCCGTTGCCTGAAAGCGAATATTCAGCACCATTGCGCTACCAACTTGCTGACTTTAAAGAAAATGACAAGTTCATTTGGGCCGATCGCTGCTTCAAAATGGCGCGTTTATGGGAACCTAAACTGGCACTTTCGACCGGACTGTGCGTGGCTCAGGGGCAAGTTGGCGGCCAACCGTCAGTGCGTTTGATTGAACAACAGCAGGAACAGCATGCGGTTGAATTTACCAAACAGGATATCGACAAAACGCGCTTTAAAAAGAATGTCGCGTTACTGAAAGTGGATGAAAACGTCATCCGCTACCAGGCAGATAGCTTTATTTTCAATGTGCCGGGTGCGCCACTTAATGTGAAAGAGTATGCCGGTATTTCTCGTCCGGAAGAGTGGGGACGTTGGTCGAATGCGAATCTGGCACCGGAAGTGAAAATTGAATATGCCGAGCCGCTGCCCGAGAAATTTGACCTGGTAATAACAGCTAAAGCGTTTGGCCCGAATATCGGTCAACCGGTGCCGGTCAAAGTCGGGAACCAGCAGCAGACACTCACGCTTGGCGAAGAGTTAAGTACCACGACGCTGCATTTTGATAATCCAGAGCGCAGTAATCTGCTGGAGATTATTCCGCCGCAGCCGCAGTTATCTAATGAAGGCAATATTCTTGGCCACGAACCGCGCAAGATTGGGATTGGGATGGGTGATATTAAGGTCGTTCCGGCAACGTAATACCCGTCATACTTCAAATTGCAGCTGTGTTAGCTCCCCAGTCACTTACTTTAGTAAGTGACTGGGGATAAGCTATTTTACCGCCTTGCTGCAACTCGAATTATTTAGGGTATTGTCAGATTTTTCTAAAGGCGTCTTATAAAACGCCTTGCCCTAACATCGCATCGGCCACTTTTACAAAGCCCGCAATATTCGCGCCGCGAACATAATGCGTTTGCTTATCTTCGCCACCGTAATTCACACAGGCTTCGTGAATATCCAGCATGATGTGATGCAGGCGAACATCAACTTTTTCGGCCTTCCATCCCATACGAGCGGCGTTTTGCGCCATCTCCAGACCTGAAGTGGCCACGCCGCCTGCGTTTGCCGCTTTGCCCGGTGCGAACAACACGCCCGCATCGAGGAACAGATTGGTCGCTTCGATGGTGGTTGGCATATTCGCGCCTTCTGCCACGGCTTTCACGCCATTGGCGATAAGCGCACGTGCGGCTTCGGTATCCAGTTCGTTTTGTGTGGCACACGGCAGCGCGATATCAACCGGTACGCTCCACGGTTGTTGCCCTTCGAGATATTGCAGGCCAAACTCTTTCGCGTAATCGGCTACGCGCCCGTCGCGGCTGGATTTGATCTCAGCCAGACGCGCCAACTTCTCGGTAGTGAAACCCGTTTCATCCACGACAGTGCCGTTGGAATCCGACGCCGTTACCACGCGCGCACCCAGTGATAATGCTTTTTCAATGGCGTATTGCGCCACGTTACCGGAACCAGAAACGGCAACGCGCATTCCTTCAAAGCCCAGGCCATGACGTTTGAGCATCGCATCGGTGAAGTAGATCAGACCGTAACCGGTCGCTTCCGGGCGAATCAGGCTTCCGCCGAACGACAAGCCTTTGCCGGTAAACACGCAGGCTGTGTTGTTGGAGAGTTTTTTCATCATCCCCGCCATAAAGCCAACT
Organism: Buttiauxella sp. BIGb0552; assembly: GCF_004366275.1. NCBI lineage: Bacteria > Pseudomonadati > Pseudomonadota > Gammaproteobacteria > Enterobacterales > Enterobacteriaceae > Buttiauxella > Buttiauxella sp. BIGb0552. The sequence continues at coordinate 682,502 of NZ_SODY01000002.1, read as the reverse complement.
TCACGGCCTCCAACGCCAATATCACCTGCTGGAACATCGGTATCCGGCCCGAGATGGCGATACAGTTCCGTCATCAGTGCCTGGCAAAAACGCATGATCTCGCCTTCGCTTTTGCCTTTCGGGTTAAAATCGCTACCGCCTTTACCGCCGCCCATTGGCAGTGTGGTCAGCGCATTTTTGAAGGTTTGTTCAAAGCCGAGGAATTTCAGAATTGAGAGGTTCACTGACGGGTGGAAACGCATCCCACCTTTGAATGGCCCAATCGCCGAGCTAAATTGCACGCGCCAAGCGCGGTTAACTTGCACCTGATTTTGGTCATCAACCCAAGTGACGCGGAATTGAATCACACGTTCTGGTTCAACAAGGCGCTCTAAAAGAGCCAAACGGCGGTATTGCGGATTTTGCTCCAGGAACGGCCACAGAGTGGTCATGACTTCGCGAACGGCCTGAGCAAATTCAGGCTGGTTTGGGTCGCGTTGTTGTACAGAGGTGAGGAATGATTCGAGAGAAAGCGAGTTTTCCATAGATTAAGAAGTCCTTGTTATAAGTGATGTTGTAGATGTGTTGTGTTCTTTCGAATATAACATTCACTTATTACCAGGCCGCAAGTGATTTATCTTATGCTTTTTATAACTGTATTAGCGTTATTAATTGCGCAGCGTGACTTTCCCATATCACTTTGAATTTTATTTCTTTTTTAAATGGTCCGAGTGAATGATTGAGTGTCAGAATAAGATGCTTGTCATCTATTTTTCTTATGGATGCAGCTGAAAAATCAAAATAGCGCCCAACGTGGCGAAACAAGGCTTTGAATAAACTTTCTTTGGCAGAGAATGCCAGCGTTAATGCGTAATGAAAGGGGAGGGCGGTCGAGCACAGAACTTCTCTTTCCGCGCTATCAATTATGCCAGGGTAAATTTCCCCGGCGACATCTGGCGTAATAATTTCAGCACAATCAATGCCAATTCCCACACGCATTTGCGCCGAGTCAGCGATTACTGTTGCCAGCGCCACATTGCCGCTGTGAGTCATGCTGCCGGTAAACCCTGGCGGCCAGCAAGGTTCACGGTGCAGGCCAATGCCCGGAATATGATGGCTTATTCCATGAAGACGCAGCGCTTCGCAGGCTGCAATCCGGCCAGCGAGATGCTCGGCTTTGCGTTGCCTGACAGCATTTTCAAGACGCTTGTGATGCGGAAGTAACAGCAGGTCATCGGGTTGAAAAGTGACAGCGTCAAAATCCACCCGCACGATAGTTTGCGTCGCGTCACAGAGGCTGAAATGGGTGAGCTGAGTATTCATAAGATATTTTCTCCTTCTACCCTGGGGAGAAGGTTGGGATGAGGGCAGTTATCGCAGTTCCCTCTCCAAAAAGGAGAGGGACTGCATGGCGTAAGCGGAGGTCTATCAGAAATGCGTATTCAAACTGACATAGTAAGTACGTCCTGACTCGTTATATGTTTCGGCACCTGCACCGTACATATAACCGGCATCGCCACCCGTTGTCTGGGCATTACCCGCACGCCAGTGGCGTTCATCGAAGACATTGTCGATACCCGTAGTCAGGCTGACATTCTTCGTTGCGTCCCAGGTCCCACTCAGGCCAACAATGCTATAAGGGCTAACTTCGTTGGTTTCTGTTCCCGTTGCAGGCAAACCTTTGTAGTTGTACTTCTTCGGCTGTTGTTTGCCGTACCACGTAAAGGTCGATTGCACAGAGATGTCCTGGCGAATTTGCCAGCTCAGGGTAGAGTTTACCGTATATTCCGGAATAACGGACAGGCGCTCGCCGGTCTCTTTATTCTTACTTTCCAGCATGTAAGTGATGTTATTCGTCCAGTTCACTGTATTGGAAACCGGTACGTTTAACGTGCCTTCCAGCCCTTCTACCAGTGCCTTAGGAATATTTTCCCACTGGTAAATATCGGTTTTGGTTTTGCCTGAAGAAGTCTGGCCGATTGGCGCGTAACCCGCTTCGATTTTGTCTTTATAATCATTGCGGAACCACGTGACACCAGCGAGCCAGCCGTCACGTTTGAACTCAAGACCAATCTCTTTGTTGATGCTGGTTTCAGCTTTAAGGTCTTCGTTACCCATCATGTAACAGCCCACGCCGGTGCCGCTTGCGTAGCAACCCTGGCCTTTGCTGTAGAGGATGTAGTTCGGGTTGGTCTGATACAGGCTCGGTGCTTTATACGCCTGAGCAATACCCATTTTCAGGGTGAAGTCATCACCCAAACCTTGAGACAGGTTCAGAGATGGGCTCCAGTTATTACCCACGATGCTGTGATGATCAAAGCGTAGACCCGGAGTCAACATAGTGCTGTCGGTCAGCTCCATATTGTCTTCAGCAAACAGTGAGAAGATCTCTGCCTGAGAATATGGGCTACGGTTGGTGCTGTTCGACCCAGGAATTGGGCCACCCATAAAGGTTTGCCCATTCGACGACAAATCTTTCATCTTTTGCTGGTTCCATTCGGTACCCAGCGTCAGGTTTTGATTGACCACGAAATCGATCGGAATATTCACTTCGCTGTGCAGCAGCACGTCGCTCAGGTCGATATCACTGAACTTATCGCTGGAGAAAATCCCTTCGGTCCCCCCCGCCAGCCCTTCTTGCATACGCGAGTTACGCGTGTGTTCGTACTGCACCCAGTTGCTGGTCGTCAGGCCAGTGTCCCAACCACCGTTCCAGGTCATGGAATAGCTCTGGCGATAGAGGCGGTTTGTCTCTTCACCGTAGTTATCTTTCACAATCTGGTTGGTGTTGGTGTTCTGGGTATCGCCGGAATAGAGGTTGCCCTGGCGGCTGTAACCCGCTTCCAGTTCCAGAGATTGCATCGGGGCAAAGTCCCAACGCACGACGCCGTTGATATCTTTGTTAATCACACCTTCGCGCCCGGCGGGCAGAGTATCAGAGTAAATACCGGTACGTTCGGACTGGTGACCCTGGTTGATGTCCCACGCATCGGCCTGGGTTTTATCCAGGTTACCGTACAGGCGGAAGCTGAAATCCCCGCCCAGCGGGCCGTTCAGGCTGAAGTTAGTGCGCTTGGTTGAACCTTCATCTTTGTGCTCTGGCGCATTCAGATAGGTGTTCCAGGAGCCATGCCATTCACCGGTGCCTTTTTTGGTGATGATATTGACTACACCACCTGCCGCACCGTTACCGTAACGCGCTGCGGCCGGGCCACGAATGACTTCTATACGCTCGACCATTTCAGGTGGTACCCAGCTTGCATCACCACGTGTATCACGTTCGCCACGCCAGCCAAGTCGTACCGAGTTGCGGCTGGTGACCGGTTTGCCATCGATAAGAATCAGGGTGTTTTCCGGGCCCATACCGCGAATATCAATCTGGCGGCTGTTGCCACGTTGACCACTGGTGGAGTTACCGGTCAGGTTAACGCCTGGCATAGTGCGGACAATTTCAGAAATATCACGCGCTGGTGGGCGTTTTTTCAGCTCTTCAGCGGTGATGGTTGAAACGCCTGGTGCCTGCAAATTTTGCGCGGCGGCGGTAACAACCAGAGTGTCTTCATCAGCGTGATTTTGTGTGTCGTCATTGTTGGCAGCAGCGGTCTGAGCCGTTGCTGGTGCCGCTTGTTCTGCCGCAAAGACAGGTGCAGCAACACCGTAGATTCCCAGATTGATTAGCATTGCGAGGGAATAGTTAATTTTCTTATTCATTATGGCGGCCTGCTTTTCCGCTGGGCCCGGTGTCATTCCATTCCCAGAGGGATCGGGCGCAGCATGGATGTTACGAAGCGATACCGAAACTGTCTGCAACAGCCTCGAAATGAGGGAATCGTGCGTTCAAGTCCGGCAATTAATTGTTTTTGCACCAGTAAGCTGGTAGCCCAAAGCGCGGAAATACGCTATTGCAAATGCAAATAATTATCAATAGTATTATCAATATATTTCAACTTAATTGATCGTTATCAATACTTTCATGGGGTTATGTTCGAGTGGTGAATTTGCTGACAGGAAGTGAGAGCTGGTGGCAGGAAAAACAGGCGCAAGGGATACCCGCCGTTACCTGTGAAAATGATGGTCTGTGTGAAGTGACTTTTTTATGGCGTGACCCTAAGGGTTGCGAGCAAATCTCACCGACAAAGCGAGTCTGGATTTACATCACGGGCGTAACGGATCACCACCAACGCTCGCGTCCGCAAACGCTCGAACGCATTGCCGGAACTGATGTCTGGCAGTGGCAAACGCAGCTAACTGCTACATGGCGCGGCAGTTATTGCCTCATTCCAACAAACAGCGAAGACGATTTCCCGCCAGAGGCTTTTGAAGGGCTGGTTCCGGTTCCGATGGCGCTGCGTGAAGGTTGGCGAAAACTGCTGCCACTTGCGATTGCCGACCCGCTAAATTCTGAAAGCTGGCTCGGTGGGCGAGGGCATCCAATGTCAGCACTCCATCTCCCTGATGCGCCGAAACAAGAGGGCTGGGCTCAACCCGACACGCTGTATGCCGCAGCACGTTGCATAACCTGGACAAGTTCGCGCCTGAAAAATCAACGTAACGTCTGGATTTTTGCAACCGGTGACGTCCAGCCAGAGCAGCGCCCGTTGGCAATTTTGCTCGACGGGCAATTCTGGGCCGAAAGCATGCCGGTGTGGTCTGCGCTCCAGGCTCAAACCGATGACGGAGTATTGCCTCCCGCGGTTTACGTGCTTATTGATGTCATCGACAATTCAACGCGCAGTGATGAACTGCCCTGTAATGCGCAGTTTTGGCTGGCGGTGCAGGAAGAGCTATTGCCGCAATTACGCTCGCTCACCAGCTGGAATGAAACCCCGCAAACCACGGTCGTCGCCGGCCAAAGCTTTGGTGGGCTTTCTTCGCTTTATGCTGCTCTCCATTGGCCGGAACAATTTGGCTGCGTGCTCAGTCAGTCCGGTTCTTACTGGTGGCCACGTCGTGAAAACAACCAGCAAGGCGGGCAGTTGATACGGCAACTGGAAGATGGGCTTGCGTGTGGAAAACCGCTGCGTATCTATCTTGAGGCAGGGGTCAGAGAACCTCTCATTTATCAAGTTAATCAACGAATTTACCCCTTACTACAACAAACACAGCGAGCTGTTTTCTACCGTCAGGTTGATGGTGGGCACGATGCGCTTTGCTGGCGAGGCGGTCTTTTGGACGGTCTCGCCTGGCTTTGGAAAGCGCCTTAAAGAGCGGAGTTAACTATGGAATTCAGTAACCCTTTCGACTCATTGCAGAGCCGTTTTTTCATCCTTGAAAATGCGCAGCAACAGTTCAGCTTATGGCCGGAACATTGTGCATTGCCCGATGGCTGGCAGGTGGTTTGTGAACCCGCATCACATGATGAATGTAACCACTGGCTGCTTGCCAACTGGATCAATCTCCAACCCACTTCTTTTGCGAAACAGGGTGTAAGCGGTGAGTGAATTAATGATGTCTTCTGCACTGGAACAACAAATTGAAACTCTGCCGCTTGTGGCGGCCCAACCCGGTATCTGGATGGCGGATCAACTTTCGCCGCAGGCTAATGCGTGGAGCGTGGCCCACTACGTAGAATTAAATGGTGACCTCAACGAAGCTCTGCTGTGCAAGGCTATCGTGGCTGGAATGAAAGAGGCCGATACTTTGTGCATGCGCTTTAGTGAAGTGGACGGCGAAGCACGCCAGTGGCTTGATCCGCATGCTTCATTTATCCCCACGCATTGCCATGATTTGCGCAACGATGCAGACCCGGTGGCCGTGGCGCAAAATATTATGCGCAACGATCTCGAGCAGGATTTGCGCATTTCCAGCGGCAAACCGCTCTACCACCACCAGTTGCTGCGTATCAGCGACACACGCTGGTTCTGGTATCAACGTTTTCACCATTTAGTGGTTGATGGCTTCAGTTTCACCGCCATTACCCGCCGGATCGCCAATATTTATAGCGACTTGTGCCAAAACCAAGCGCCTGAACCCACGCCATTTACACCATTTAGCGACGTGGTTGCCGAGTACCAAAAATACCGCGAAAGCGACGCGTGGAAACGCGATGCGACGTTCTGGGCTGAGAAAGCCAAACAACTGCCGCCACCCGCCACGCTTTCAACACAACCGCTCACCAGCCATGGTTCCACCACACAACTTATCCGTCAGTCGCTGAGTTTTGGCCGTGCAGATTTTCAGCGTCTGGTTGAAAACTCCCGCCTGCAAAACCTGACGCCCGCTGATATGGCATTAGGGCTGGTGGCGTTGTGGCTAGGGCGTTTAAGTGGCCGCAATGAGTATTCCGCTGGTTTTATCTTTATGCGCCGCATGGGTTCCGCGGCACTTTGTGCCACTGGCCCGGTGCTGAATGTGCTGCCGTTTGGTGTGCGTATCGAACCCGGCTTCACCCTCGTGGATCTGGCGGCAAACCTGGCTCAAGAGCTGAAAGGTATGCGCCGTTATCAGCGCTACGATGCCGAGCAAATCCAGCGTGATTTGGGGCAGGCCGCAAGTTCAGAGCCATTATTCGGCCCGGTGCTGAATCTGAAAATGTTCGATTACAGTCTGGATTTCAACGGTATCGAAGGCATTACACATCAACTGGCCTCCGGCCCGGTACGTGATTTAGAAATTGCGCTGTACATCAGCGAACAAGGCGACTTCTCCCTTGAAATGCTGGCTAACTCCGAACGTTATGATGCACAAACTTTGCAGCAGCATATTGCGCGCTTGCCACTTTTGTTGCGCCAGTTTGCGGCCAATCCCGCATTACGATGCGCCGATGCCCAGTTGTTGCATGAATCCGAAATCTCGCTGCTGGAAAGCGTGAATGCCACGCAAACTCCAGTCCCGGCGACAACGTTAAGCGAGCTTATTGCGAAGCAAGCAGAGCGCACACCTGATGCCCCCGCACTTGCCGATGAAAACCATCAGTTCAGCTATCGCGAGATGCGCGAACAAGTGTCTGCACTGGCGGGGGAGCTGATAACTCGCGGTGTTAAACCGGGTGATGTCGTCGCAGTCGCGTTGCCACGCTCAGTATTTTTATCCCTGGCGTTGCAGGCCATTGTGGAAGCTGGCGCCGCTTGGTTGCCGCTGGATACCGGTTACCCCGATGACCGGTTACACATGATGCTTGAAGATGCCGCCCCGCGTTTGTTGCTGACATCCGAAGATCAGTTACCACGTTTTGAGCGCGTCAACGGCCTGCAAACTTTCTGCTATCAAAACGTGCTGGCAACGCTTGCGCCGCCGCAGACTCACAATCTCTCACGCCCGGAACATACCGCTTATGTGATTTTCACATCAGGCTCAACCGGCCGCCCGAAAGGGGTAATGGTCGGGCAGCAGGCCATCGTGAACCGGCTGTTGTGGATGCAAAACCACTATCCGTTAAATGGCGATGATGTGGTTTTGCAGAAAACGCCATGCAGTTTTGATGTGTCGGTTTGGGAGTTCTTCTGGCCGTATATTGTGGGTGCTCAACTGGTGATGGCTCCACCAGAAGCGCACCGTGATCCGGAAGCGTTGCAGCAGTTATTTTCCCGCTACCGGGTGACGACCACGCACTTTGTGCCGTCGATGTTAGCGGCGTTTGTTGCTGCTTTAAACGATGCCGACGCGGTGGAGAAATGTGCCAGTCTGAAACGCGTATTCTGTAGCGGCGAAGCGCTGCCGACCGAACTTTGCCGCCAGTGGGAGCAGCTCACCCATGCGCCGCTGCATAACCTTTATGGGCCAACGGAAGCCGCCGTTGACGTGAGTTGGTATCCGGCATTTGGTGACGAGTTAGCGCAAGTCTCTGGCAGCAGCGTGCCAATTGGCTGGCCGGTGTGGAATACCGGGCTGCGAATTCTGGACTCGGCAATGCGCCCGGTTCCACCGGGTGTTGCTGGTGATCTTTACCTTACCGGGATCCAACTGGCACAGGGCTATTTATCCCGCCCGGATCTTACCGCCAGTCGCTTTGTTGCCGATCCTTTTGCTGCGGGCAAGCGAATGTATCGCACCGGTGATGTGGCTCGCTGGCTTGATAATGGTGCGGTGGAATACCTTGGGCGCAGTGACGATCAACTTAAAATTCGTGGCCAGCGCATCGAACTGGGCGACATCGACCGCGCTTTGCAGGCACTGCCGGGTGTGGTTCAGGCAGTCACGCATGCTTGCGTGCTCAATAAAGAGGCCGCAAGCGGTGGCGATGCCCGCCAACTGGTGGGCTATCTGGTCTCGGCCTCAGGCGAGGTTTTGCCAGTCGACACTCTGCTTGAACAATTGAGCGACGTGCTCCCGGCGCATATGGTGCCGGTCGCGCTTATTCAGCTTGATGATTTCCCATTGAGCGCGAACGGCAAACTGGACAGAAAAGCGCTGCCGTTGCCACAACTGGCCCAGCGTAGCTCAGGGCGCGCACCGGAATCTTCTTTAGAAATCACCATTGCTGACGCTTTTGCCCATTTGCTGGGCTGCGAAATTCACTCCATAGACGACGATTTCTTTGCCCTCGGCGGCCATTCACTACTGGCGATGCGCCTCGCGGCTCAACTTCGCCGCATGCTTGAAAGGCCGGTAACCGTGGGGCAGGTGATGGTGGCGTCGACAGTCGGCCAGCTTGCTGAAATTTTGGCGCATGATTGCGACGAAGAAGAAGCGAATCGGGCAGGGTTTGAAGCCGTGCTGCCGCTGCGTAAAAGCACCGGACCAACGCTTTATTGCTTCCACCCGGCGTCTGGCTTTGCCTGGCAATTTAGCGTGTTGCAGCGCTATCTCGACCCACGCTGGTCGATAACCGGCATTCAGTCCCCGCGCCCGAATGGCCCAATGCAGCAAGCTGAAAACCTGGCGCAGGTTTGTGAAACGCATCTGCAAACCCTGCGTGAACTTCAGCCGCATGGCCCGTATTACCTGATGGGATATTCGTTAGGCGGTACGCTCGCGCAAGGTATTGCAGCGCGTCTTGAAGCGGCGGGTGAAAAGGTGGCGTTCTTAGGACTGTTAGATACCTGGCCACCGGAAACGCAAAACTGGGCTGAAAAAGGTGCCAACGAACTCGACCCGGCGGTGCTTGATGAAATCAACCGCGAACGTGAGGTTTTTGTCGCCGCACAGCAGGGGCAAGCCTCAGGTGCTTTGTTCGAGGCTATCGAAGGGAACTATGGTGATGCGGTGCGCCTGCTGACCACGGCGCAAAGTGTGCCGTTTGCGGGTAAAGCCACATTGTTTGTTGCCGAACGGACGTTGCCAGAAGGAATGGACCCGCAGCAAACCTGGGCTCCGTGGGTGGGTGAGCTTGATGTATTCCGCCTCGATTGCGCCCATGTCGATATCATTTCCCCCTATGCTTTCGAGGACATTGGGCCGGTATTGCAGCGAGTGTTAGCGTTAGATTAAACAAATGCGGCGGCACGATTTTTTGTCTTCCGAAGTTGTTGAAGAATGTCGGATGTCGCTGCGCTAATCCGACCTACGGATGAGTAGGTTTTGTAGGGGGGATTAGCGTAAGCGACATCCACCGATACTTCACGCCCGTCCGAGCGGCACCACCAGCGGCGTATGCGCCACCGGATCTTCAATAATCATGCAGCGCAGGCCGTAAATCGCTTCGATAAGTTCAGGGGTGACAATCTCGGTCGGTGCCCCTTCGGCGATAATCTTGCCGTCCCGCAAGGCGATTAAATGCGTGGCGTAACGGCAGGCCTGGTTCAAATCGTGCAGCACGGCGGCAAGCGTGTAACCTTGTTTTTGGTTGAGGTCGCGCAGCAATTCCAGCAAATCAATCTGGTGGCTGATATCAAGCCAGGTGGTGGGCTCATCAAGCAGCAAAATGGAGGTTTCCTGCGCCAGCACCATCGCAATCCAGGCTCGTTGCCGCTGGCCGCCCGAAAGCGTATCCACCGGCTGCTCGGCCAAATCTTCAATGTTTGTCGCTTTTAATGCCCGCTCGACCGCCTGGCTGTCTTCTTCGCGCCAGCGTGAAAACATCGGCTGGTGCGGGTAACGGCCGCGAGCCACCAGTTCCGCCACACTAATATCCCCCGGAGCTGTGGAATTTTGTGCCAGCAAACCCACACGTCGCGCCACTTCTTTGGTGGCAAAACGGTGGATTTCATTGCCGTCGAGCCACACCTGGCCGTGCATCGGTTTCATCAGGCGGCTTAGTGTGCGCAGCAGCGTGGATTTCCCGCAGCCGTTGGGGCCGATAATCGCGGTAAATTTCCCGTCAGGAATGGCCACGGTCAGGCCATCGGCCACCACATGATTGCCATATCCAAGCCGTAATTTTTCGCCATGCAGGCGCGATGGAGTGGAAATCTGGCTCATTTCTTACGGGACTCCTGAATCAACAACGCAATAAGATAAATACCGCCGAGACTTACGGTGACGACGCCGACCGGTAATTGATACGGCATAAACAGATGTTGGGCGCACAGGTCTGCTGCGAGCAACAGCGTTGCGCCGCATAATGCAGATTGCAGCAAACCCCAGCGTGAAGTGCCGCTCAAACGGCGGGCGATATGTGGTGCGACCAGCGCGATAAACGAAATCGGCCCGGCGAGTGCCGTTGCGGCGGCGGTGAGGATAACCCCCGTTAGCATCAACAGCAGGCGAGATCGCTCCACGGAAACACCGAGCGCGCAGGCGCTGTCATCGCCCATTTCCAGCAAACGCATGCGCCGCACTAACAATGCCCCAGCCACTAATGCCAGCAACATTAACGGTGCTGCCGGGAATAATTTCCCCCAGGTTAAACCGTTCAGGGAACCCGCATTCCACAGCCCTGCGGAAATAGCGGTTTCAAGCGAGGCATGCAGCAATAGCCAGGTATTGAACGCCACCAGCATGGCTCGCACGCCAATACCGATGATTATCAAACGGAAAGTTTCAATGCCGTTTCGCCACGCGAGCAGCCAGACCACCAGCGCAGTAATAATGCCACCAACCATCGCGGAGGTAGCAATCGCAGTTTGATGTTGGCCGAACAGCACCATGGCGATCAGAACACCACTCCACGCCCCGGTATTAAAACCCATCACGTCCGGGCTGCCGAGCGGGTTGCGCATCAGTGACTGGAAGATGGCACCACTCACGCCCAGCGCCGCACCAATCAGCAGCGCCATGACAACGCGTGGCAAACGCCATTCAACAACGACCAGTGAGATATTGCGTGGTGCGGAGCCGAGTAGTGCGTCAATCACCTGGTTGACTGATAGTGGCAAAACGCCACTCCCCAGACTCCACAATCCGAGAATAATACTGAGCATTAATAGCATCAGGCTGCTGATTAACAGGCGAGGGGAGAGGCGGTTCAAATTCCTGCTCCTTTACGCTGGCGGCGGACTAAGTAAATGAGCATCGGTGCGCCAATAAATGCGCTCACCACTGAAACACGTAATTCGCCAGGAACCAGCATGCGGCCAACAATATCGGCGAACAGCAATAGCACCGGTGTGGCAATCAAGGTGACGGGAAGCGACCATCGGTGGTCAGCGCCCACCAGCCAACGTGCCAGATGCGGTATCATCAGGCCAATAAAAGCAATTGGTCCGACAGCGGCGGTCGCGCTGCCACACAATAAAGTGATGGCGATTAAACCGAGCAACTGAGTGCGTGCCACTTTGCTGCCAAGTGCAGTTGCGGTATCGGTGCCCATACTCAGGCTGTTTAGAGAACGACTGATAAGCAGCGCAATCGCACCGCCTGCCAGCACGGGCAAGACAATGACTTTCAACGTTGAAAGCGTACGGATATCGAGTGAACCGGCCTGCCAGAAACGTAGCTGGTCATAGACCACTGGGTTAAGTAGCGCGATGCCATTGCTTAAACCTTCGAGCACCGCACCGAGTGCAACACCTGCCAGCGTTAAGCGCACCGGGCTGAGTTGGCCGCCACCCTGACTACCGGTAAATGCCACCACCAGGGCAGCAAACAGCGCGCCTGAAAAGGCAAGCCCAAGGAGCGCCAGAGGAGAGGTCAGGCTCCAGACCGCCGCACCCAACACAATCGCAAAACTCGCTCCGGCATTAACGCCAAGCAGACCGGGGTCAGCCAGTGGGTTTCGGGTCAGGGTTTGCATCAACGCACCGGCAAGGCCCAGCGCGCCGCCCGCAAGAATACCGGCGAGCGTGCGGGGGAGGCGAGCGTCGTGCACGATAGTGCAATCTGCACTTTGGCATTGGCTGCTAAGTGCATCGATAACCACTTCGGCAGGGAGGGATTTGGCACCTAATAACAAACTGAGTATTGCCATTAAAACGAGTAAAAACAGCAAACTCAGCAGGATGAACCAGCGTGACATACGTTGTATATCCTTCACTTCGTAGCCCTACAAAAATCATGTAAAATTAAATGATAGTTATTATCATTATCACTCTTATTTGTTTATGTTAGCATGAGCCGCCTCGCACCCGGAAAGAAAAATTCGCTTTAAGGCCATGTAATGAACCGCAATTCTTTGCTGCTTAATCTCAGTTTACTCAAGACTCATCCCGCTTTTCGTGCGGTCTTCCTCGCCCGTTTTATCTCCATTGTTTCGTTGGGGTTGTTGGGCGTTGCGGTGCCGGTACAAATTCAGACCCTGACGGGTTCTTCTTTGCAGGTCGGTCTTGCGGTGACGCTAACCGGTTCGGCGATGTTTATCGGTTTGATGATGGGGGGTGTGCTGGCAGACCGCCACGAGCGCCGCCGCCTGATTCTTCTGGCCCGTTCTACCTGCGGCGTCGGCTTTATTGGCCTGACGATTAACGCCGCATTACCTGAACCATCGCTGGCGGCGATTTACCTGCTTGGCGTGTGGGATGGGTTCTTTGGTGCGCTCGGTGTGACTGCGCTTTTAGCCGCAACACCTGCGCTGGTGGGGCGTGAAAACCTGATGCAGGCAAGTGCGATTACCATGCTCACAGTGCGCCTGGGCTCGGTGATTTCACCGATGATCGGCGGGCTGCTGCTGGCGTCGGGCGGCGTGGTGTGGAACTACGCGCTGGCTTCCGTCGGCACCTTTATCACTTTGCTGCCGTTGCTGAGTTTGCCGAAACTGGCACCGCCGCCACAAGCGCGTGAAAACCCGCTGCTGTCACTGTGGAATGGTTTACGTTTTCTGGTTGGCCACCCGATTATCGGCGGCATTGCGTTAGTCGGCGCGTTGCTCACGATGGCGAGTGCGGTGCGCGTGTTATATCCGGCGCTCGCCGGGCACTGGCAAATGAGTGCGGCGCAAATCGGCCTGATGTATGCCGCCGTACCACTGGGAGCCGCCATTGGCGCGTTGACCAGCGGGCGTATTGCCCATCACGCGAGTCCGGGCATGATCATGCTGGGAACGGGTGTTGTGTCGTTTATCTCGATTGGCATTTTCAGCCTGATGCCGGTTTGGGGGCTTGGGCTGGCGTGCCTTGCGCTGTTTGGTTATCTCAGTGCGATTAGCTCTTTGTTGCAATACACGCTAATTCAGACGCTTACCCCGGACGGGATGTTAGGGCGTATCAACGGCCTGTGGACTGCGCAGAACGTGACGGGTGATGCGATTGGTGCTGCGATTTTGGGCGGAATGACCGTTGCTATGACGCCTGTTGCGGCTGCAAGCTCGGGTGGTTTTGCGCTAACGATATGCGGGGTTGTGCTGGCGATTGTGCTGGTGCAATTGCGACGTTACCAGCAAACCGTTCCTGCTTAAAACATGAACCATGTCGGATGTCGCTGTGACATCCGACATGGAAAAACCACGCAATCACCTGAAAGCAGTAGGTCGGATTAGCGTTAGCGACATCCGACATGCAATCCATTACTTACTGGCAAACAGCTTACTCATCCGCTCCAGAATCTGAGTGGCACTGTAATAATCCAGACGGAAAGTTTCAGTGCCCAGCGCATAAACTTGCTTGTGCTGCACGGCAGGCAAATGCGAAAGCAGCGGGTTGTTTTCCAGCGCGGTGGCATCTTTTTCATCGCTGGCAAACAGGAACAGACTTTCACCGTTCAAACCTGCGGCCAGGTTTTCCCCACCAAGTTGCACAATGTCATGACGTTTCCCCATGCTCTTACTGGCCTGAATTGTCGCGGGTAACGTCGACAATGTGAAGCCAAGCTGCTGAAGCAATTTCCCTTGCGCAGATTCTGACGTCCACAAGTTCGCCGAATGTGAGGCAGGGGTATAAACCAGCGCGGTCACCGGCTGCGGTGGCAATGTCATATGCATTTTTGCTTCGCTCAGATGCTTATCAAAACTGGCAATTCGCCCAGCGGCTTGCTTCTCATGCCCGGTGATGCCACCAAGCTGAGTCAGTAATTGCTGCCAGCTCTTGTCGTCATAATTAATCACAAGCGTTGGTGCGATGGCAGAGAGCTGCTCATAAAGGGCGAGGGCAGAATCACCACCGGTTGCACTAATCAAAATCAGATCCGGCATTTGTGCGGCAACGGCTTCGGCGCTGGCTTCGCCAATATATAAGCGTTGAACGTTACGCTCTTTAGCCACATCTCCCCACTGGCGCAGAAAACCCTGCGCGTCACCCATTCGGTTGCCAGGCGTCGTTGCACCGCTTGCAATAACGGGCGCATCAATGGCCAGCAGCGAGCCGGTTAACGTCACGCTGGTTGAAACAATACGCTGCGGTGCCTGCTCAAACGTGTGCGTACCGTGGCTGTCGGTGATGGTGCGCGGCCAGTCGGCGGCGTGGGCAAAGCTGCTCAGGCAGAAAAGGATTAGTGCGGAGAATCTGATTTTCACTCAATGACATCCTGTAGGAAATTATGCGCAAAGTTATGGTAATGCTTCTCATTTTCACTGTTATGCCATCAGGGTGCAAGCGGCACAATTGTTAAAATAAATTTGCCTTTGTTGACAGCGCGGCGGTTTCTCTTTAGGTTACGACTCCGAAATACAAATGATAATTATTATTAATATCTTTTATCATTTTTTGACGGAGGATGGATGGATACGTTACTGGCCCGGCAGCCGCAAGAAAAACAGCTAACTTCTTGTGCCGATAGTTTTTTCTTTATGTCGCCTTATCGAAGTTTCTCGACAAGCGGCTGCTTTACTCGACTCGACTGCCCGGCACTTGATGGTGAAAACCTCAATGCTGGGCTGCAAAAACAGTTGCGTGAAGCGTTCGAAAACGCCAAAAAGCACGGTATCGAGAAGCCCGTTGCCGTAGGCGCAATCCCCTTCGATCCCCGCCAACCATCAGCATTGTTTATTCCTGAAAGCTGGCAGACGTTTTCACGTGCTCAACGCCAGATTGATTCCAGCCAGTGTGGTGCGGCCCAACCGCTGAACATTGCCGAACGTAAAGCTGTCCCTGAACAAGAAAAATTTATGGCGATGGTGGCGCATGCCGCTGCCGCTACCACCCAGCCGGATATCGACAAAGTGGTGCTCTCGCGCCTGATTGATATTGAAACGGATGCGCCCGTTGACCTCGATGCTTTGCTCAATCGCCTGATTAGCCAAAACCCGACCAGCTACAACTTCCACGTGCCGCTAGCCGATGGCAGCTCGCTGGTGGGTGCCAGCCCGGAATTGCTGCTACGCAAATCGGGCAAGAATTTCAGCTCCTTGCCGCTGGCAGGCTCGGCGCGTCGCGATACAAACAATATCCAGCGCGACAGCGAAATTGGTGCGCAGCTGCTGCGCTCAAGCAAAGACCGCCACGAACACGGCCTCGTGACCCAGGCGATGCGCGATGTTTTGCAGCCGCATAGCCAACATTTAACGCTTTCCGATACGCCGGAACTTATCACCACGCCAACTTTATGGCACCTCGCGACCCCGATTTACGGCCAGGTTGAAGACCATCAACACAACGCGCTTTCGCTTGCCTGCCTGCTGCACCCAACCCCGGCGTTGAGCGGTTTCCCGCACGATGTGGCGCAAAAATTAATTGCCGAACTGGAACCGTTCGACCGCGAACTGTTTGGCGGCATCGTCGGCTGGTGTGACGCCGAAGGTAACGGCGAGTGGGTAGTCACTATTCGCTGCGCCCGCGTGGGCGGTAACCAGGTGCGCCTGTTCGCCGGAGCAGGGATTGTGCCTGCTTCCTCTCCTGAATCGGAATGGCGCGAAACCGGCGTCAAACTTTCCACCATGCTCAACGTATTTGGACTTAATTAAATGGCGATTCAATTCACTCGCTGGCCGGATGAACTGGCCGCTCGCTACCGCGAAAAAGGTTACTGGGCCGACTTGCCTCTTACCGATATTCTCAGCCGCCAGGCCAAAAACGACGCGATTGCGTTAATCGAAGGTGAGCGCCATTACAGCTATCGCGAACTCGAACTGGCCGCTACGCGGCTGGCCTGCGCACTACAGCGCCGTGGCCTGAGCCGTGGTGAAACCGCGCTGGTTCAACTTGGCAACGTGGCAGAACTTTATATCACACTGTTTGCACTGCTGAAGATTGGCGTGGCTCCGGTTAACGCGCTGTTCAGCCACCAGCGCACCGAAATGGAAGCCTACGCTAAGCAAATCGAGCCGGTGGTGCTGATTGCCGATCGCAAACACAGTTTGTTCGCTCATGATGATTTTCTCGAGTCGCTGTGCCAGCAAAACGCATCGCTACGCATGGCTGTGTTGCTCAATGAAAACGATCGTGAACGTTCGCTAAGTGCCTTCATCAACGAAGCGGAAGACAACTTTGTCGCTTCGCCATCGGCGGCCGATGAAGTGGCCTTTTTCCAGCTTTCTGGCGGTAGTACCGGCACGCCAAAACTGATCCCTCGCACTCATAACGACTACTACTACAGCATTCGCCGTAGCGTAGAAATCTGCCGCTTTGATGCGAACACGCGCTTTCTGTGCGCGATCCCGGCGGCACATAACTACGCGCTAAGTTCGCCTGGTTCGCTGGGCGTGTTTTATGGCGGCGGGCGCGTGGTGTTGGCAAATGACCCGAGTGCCACGCTCTGTTTCCCGCTGATTGAACGCCACCAAATCAATGCCACCGCGCTGGTGCCGCCGGCCGTCAGCCTGTGGCTGCAAGCGATTGGCGAGTGGGGCAGCAATAAATCCCTTGAGTCGCTGGCGTTGTTGCAGGTGGGCGGCGCACGTTTGAGCGAAGCGCTGGCCGCCCGCATTCCCGCTGAAATTGGCTGCCAGTTACAGCAAGTTTTCGGCATGGCCGAAGGCCTGGTGAACTACACGCGCCTTGACGACGATAACGACCACATCTTCAAAACCCAGGGCAAACCAATGTGCCCGGACGACGAAGTCTGGGTGGCCGATGAGCAGGGAAACCCGCTGCCATATGGCGAAGTCGGCCGACTGATGACGCGCGGGCCATACACCTTCCGTGGCTATTACCGCAGCCCGGAGCACAACGCCAGCGCCTTTGATGCCAACGGTTTCTACTGCTCGGGCGATCTGATTTCGATTGCCGAAGACGGCTACATTACCGTGCAGGGGCGCGAGAAAGATCAGATCAACCGTGGCGGGGAGAAGATCGCCGCCGAGGAGATCGAAAACCTGTTACTGCGCCACGAAGAGATCGTGCATGCCGCATTGGTTTCGATGGAAGACAGTTTATTGGGCGAGAAAAGCTGCGCGTTTATCGTCGGCAGCCGCCCGTTCCGCCCGGTGGAAATTCGCCGTTATTTGCGTGAGTTAGGTATTGCCGACTTCAAGCTGCCGGATCGTATTGAAATCGTTGAGAACCTGCCGCTAACCGCGGTGGGCAAAGTGGACAAAAAACGTTTGCGCCAGTTGATTGCTGATAAGCAACTGGCTTCCTGATTGACGGAGAATTTATGGCTATTCCAAAACTGAACGCATACACCTTACCGACAGTTGCCGACATCCCGGAAAACAAAGTGAACTGGGCGTTTGAACCCGAGCGCGCGGCACTGCTGATTCACGATATGCAGGAATATTTCATCGATTTCTGGGGCGACAATTGCCCGATGATCCAGCAGGTTATCGCCAACATTGCCGCGCTGCGCGATTACTGCAAGCGCCACAATATTCCGGTCTACTACACCGCGCAGCCTAATGCCCAGAGCGATGAAGACCGTGCGCTGCTCAACGACATGTGGGGGCCGGGCTTAAACAAATACCCTGAACGCCAGAAAGTGGTGGCAGAACTTGCGCCAGACGAACACGACACGGTGCTGACCAAATGGCGGTACAGCGCGTTTATCCGCTCGCCGCTGGAGCAAGCTTTAAAAGAAACGGGACGCAACCAGCTCATTATCTGCGGTGTGTACGCGCACATTGGCTGCATGACTACGGCAACTGACGCGTTTATGCGCGATATCAAACCTTTTATGGTGGCCGATGCGCTGGCTGATTTCAGCCGCGAAGAGCACATGATGGCGCTGAAATACACTGCAGGCCGTTCCGGGCGCGTGGTGATGACCCGCGATTTATTGCCGGAAAGCGCGCCGCAAAACAAACAGCAACTGCGTGAAATCGTCATGCCGCTGCTTGATGAATCTGATATCCCTGATGATGACGAAAACCTGATTGATTACGGTCTTGATTCCGTGCGCATGATGGCGCTGGCGGCACGCTGGCGCAAAATCCACGCCGACATTGATTTCGTGATGCTGGCGAAGAACCCGACGATTGACGCCTGGTGGGTGCTGCTGTCGCGGGAAGTCGCGGCATGAACATCGATTTTAGCGGCAAACAAGTTTGGGTAACGGGGGCAGGCAGAGGCATTGGTTACCACACCGCGCGGGCGTTTAGCGACGCGGGTGCGACGGTTGTCGGCTTTGATCTGGCGTTCCCGTTGGATATTTATCCGTTCGCCACCGAAGTGGTCAACGTGGCGGATGCAGACCAGGTGGGCCGCGTGACTCAAAGAATACTTAGCGACGAACAGCAACTGGATGTGCTGGTGAACGCGGCAGGAATTTTGCGCATGGGCGCAACCGATGCCCTGGCGTTGCAGGACTGGCAGGACACATTTGCGGTCAACGTCGGCGGCGCGTTCAATATGTTCCGCGCCGTGATGCCACGCATGCGCGAACAGCGCAGCGGGGCGATTGTCACCGTTGCATCCGATGCGGCACACACGCCGCGCACCGGAATGTCGGCTTATGGTGCATCGAAAGCGGCTCTCAAAAGTCTGGCATTAACCGTTGGCCTCGAACTGGCTCCCTTTGGCGTGCGCTGCAATGTGGTATCGCCGGGTTCGACGGATACCGATATGCAACGCACGTTGTGGAAAACACCGGACGCCGAACAGCAGCGTATTCAGGGCTTCCCGGAACAGTTCAAACTGGGTATTCCGCTGGGCAAAATCGCTTGCCCGCAGGAGATCGCCAGCACGATTTTGTTCCTCGCTTCAACGCACGCCAGCCACATCACGTTGCAGGATATTGTGATTGATGGCGGCGCAACGCTTGGAGCCTGAATGAGTATCTGGAAAAGGGAACTTACGCTCGAGGCGCTAAATAAAACCAGCGTCGGAACGATGGTTGAGCATCTCGGTATTGTTTACACACGCATGGACGACGAAAGTCTGGAAGCGCAAATGCCTGTTGATCACCGCACCCAACAGCCATTTGGTTTGCTACATGGCGGCGCGTCTGTGGTGCTGGCAGAAACGCTGGGGTCTATGGCTGGATTTCTGACGACAAGCGAAGGGCAGTGCGTGGTGGGAACGGAGATAAACGCCAGCCATCATCGCGCGGTGGCATCAGGAACGGTGCGTGGAGTATGCAAACCGCTGCATTTAGGACGGTCTTCCCAGGTGTGGGAAATTGCGATTTTTGATGCTCGCGGGAAAAGGTGCTGTACGAGTCGGTTGACGACGGCGTTATTAGGGTGATGCTTATGGCAAGCCGGAGGTTTTCCGTTCACCTGAACGATATTCGATCCCATAATTTCCCGCGAACGGTGAACGTGCCAGGTGGGTAACGCTGGGGCAATTTATACCGTGAACAAGGTCATAACCGATTCTGCTTTTGACCTTAGCTTTTGACGTTGACCTTTGAGTCCGGCATAAATCGCCTCCGTTTTGACTGTAAGGCCGGGTCGAGCCGTCGGGAACGGCGAGAGGTTGTGATCGCCGGGAGCGAGTCACAACCGACCCTGGGACTGAAAGGAAAAACGGAGGTTTACTGCGAAGCAGCGATTTAATCGCCGGGAGCCGGGATTGCCAAGGGTGCTGCGGTAGCACCCTTGGTCCGTTCACCGTTTCGGTAACTACAGTGATCACTGAACTCTCGGTGAACGGAACCATCACCTATCAAGCAATGGCAGAACCATCACCACATCGTGATCTCCTTAACAAGCTGATGTAAAGACCTGGTTAAACCACTGTATTCCAATGTTTCAATGTTGTTAAATCCATGTGCTTGTTCTAGAACAAAACGGTAATACCGTCTGCCTCTACCTCTGGCTCTACACATGGAAAACAATATGAATAATCCAGGGAAACACCTCATATGGGCTGTGCTTGCACTGATAGGTGCATTCGCGCTCGGCTACATCGCACTCAATCGTGGCGAACAGATAAACGCATTGTGGATTGTAGTTGCCTCAATCTGCGTTTACCTCATCGCTTATCGTTACTACGGCCTGTTTATCGCTAAACGGGTGTTAACTGTTGATGCCACTCGTATGACGCCAGCTGTGCGCCATAACGACGGGCTTGACTACGTACCTACCGACAAGAAAGTGTTGTTCGGTCACCACTTTGCTGCGATTGCTGGTGCGGGACCGCTTGTCGGGCCGGTGCTTGCCGCGCAAATGGGTTACTTGCCTGGTATGCTCTGGCTGCTGGCTGGTGTGGTGTTAGCCGGTGCAGTACAAGATTTTATGGTGCTGTTTGTCTCAACCCGTCGTGACGGGCGTTCACTGGGCGAACTGGTGAAAGAAGAGATGGGCAACACGGCGGGTGTGATCGCGCTAGTGGCCTGCTTTATGATCATGGTTATCATCCTCGCGGTGCTGGCGATGATTGTGGTGAAAGCGCTGACCCATAGCCCGTGGGGCACCTACACCGTGGCGTTCACCATTCCGCTGGCGTTGTTTATGGGTGTCTATATCCGCTACCTGCGCCCTGGCCGCATTGGTGAAGTGTCGGTTATCGGCCTGGTGATGCTGATATTTGCCATTATTTCTGGCGGTTGGGTTGCCGAAAGCCCAACCTGGGCACCGTACTTTGACTTTACTGGTGTGCAACTGACCTGGATGTTGGTGGGTTATGGTTTTGTCGCCGCAGTTCTGCCAGTTTGGCTGCTGCTGGCACCGCGTGATTACCTCTCAACCTTCCTGAAAATCGGTACCATTATTGGGCTGGCGATTGGCATTTTGATTATGCGCCCAACGCTGCAAATGCCATCGCTGACTAAATTCATTGATGGCACTGGCCCGGTCTGGACCGGCGACTTGTTCCCGTTCTTGTTCATCACCATTGCATGCGGTGCAGTTTCAGGCTTCCACGCGCTGATTGCCTCTGGCACCACGCCAAAAATGCTGGCTAACGAAAACCAGGCTTGTTTCATCGGTTACGGCGGCATGCTGATGGAATCGTTTGTGGCGATTATGGCGCTGGTGGCGGCCTGTGTTATCGACCCTGGCGTCTACTTCGCGATGAACAGCCCGATGGCGGTTCTGGCTCCGGCAGGGACGGTGGATGTCGTCACCTCTGCGGCAAGTGTTGTCAGTAGCTGGGGCTTCCATATCACTCCAGACACCTTAACCAACATTGCCAATGAAGTGGGCGAGCAAAGCATCATTTCCCGTGCAGGCGGTGCACCAACGCTTGCGGTTGGTATGGCGTATATTCTGCATGGCGCGTTGGGCGGCTTGATGGATGTGTCGTTCTGGTATCACTTCGCTATTCTGTTTGAAGCACTGTTCATTTTGACCGCGGTCGATGCCGGTACACGTGCGGCGCGCTTTATGCTGCAAGACTTGTTGGGCGTAATCTCCCCAAGCCTCAAGCGTACAGATTCGTTGCCTGCGAACTTGCTGGCGACGGCGCTTTGCGTGCTGGCATGGGGTTATTTCCTGCATCAGGGCGTTGTTGACCCCCTTGGCGGTATTAACACCCTGTGGCCTCTGTTTGGTATTGCTAACCAGATGCTGGCGGGTATGGCGCTGATGCTGTGTGCGGTCGTGCTGTTTAAGATGAAGAAACAGAAATACGCCTGGGTGGCGCTGGTGCCAACGGCCTGGCTGCTGTTCTGTACGCTGACTGCTGGTTGGCAAAAAGCGTTCAGCGACAACCCGAAAGTGGGCTTCCTAGCTATCGCTAACAAGTTCCAGGCAATGATAGACAGCGGCAATATTCCCGCGCAATACACTCAGTCTCAGCTTACCCAACTGGTGTTTAACAACCGTCTGGATGCTGGGCTGACCATCTTCTTTATGGTGGTTGTGGTGGTGATTGGTCTGTTTGCAATTAAAACCGCGCGCCAGGCGCTGAGATCGGACACGCCAACGGCGAAGGAAACGCCTTACCAGAAGATGCCTGAAGATGTTGAGCAGATTGTTGCGCAGGCGAAAAGTGCGCACTAAGCCATTCATCCATCTCCCCGTAAGGGGAGGTGGATTTTACGCCCGGAGCTACCATGTTCGACACACTCGCTAAAGCTGGAAAATATCTCGGCCAGGCCGCTAAACTGATGGTTGGCGTCCCTGATTACGACAACTACGTACAACACATTCGTCTGACCCATCCGGAGCAGACGCCAATGACATATGAAGAGTTTTTCCGTGAGCGTCAGGATGCGCGCTACGGCGGAAAAGGCGGCGCTCGCTGCTGCTAAACGAAGGAATTTGACATGAATCAAGCGGTATCTGTCACCCTGTTAACGGGTTTTCTCGGCTCCGGGAAAACCACACTTCTCAACTATTTTCTCGCCCATTGCGACAACGCCCCCGTCGCTATTCTTGAAAACGAATTTGGTGCAGTAAATATTGATGGCGCATTGCTCAGAGGCGGTGAAAACGTCAACGTTGTGGAACTGAGTAATGGCTGTGTCTGTTGCAGCGTGCGCGGGGAATTCACCGCAGCATTAAGAGAAATGCTGGAAAAGCGTGCGGCCGGAACGCTGAAATTTGAGCGTCTGATTGTTGAAACTACGGGCCTTGCGGACCCAGCACCTATCGTCCAAACCTTCTTTGTCGATGAACACCTGCGTGAAGCGCTGCGCCTGGATGCGGTTATCGCACTTGCTGATGCCGAACATATCTCACGCCAGCTTGATGAGCATGCGGTTGCGGCGTCACAGCTTGGCTTTGCCGATCGTATTTTGCTGACTAAAGCGGATCGTGTTGATGAAGAGACAAAACAGCTGGCGCTCGATCGGATTAATCGGATCAATAACAAAGCGGATCTGTTTGAGATCGTAAACGGTGAGTGTCCGGAAGAGTTTTGGCTTGATCTTAACGCTTTTGAACTCACCGATAACATCGACGTGGCCGCAGGGTTCCATGTGATTCGTGCTGATACCAGCCACCCCGATCGTTTCCAGCCATTCCGTAAAATGCCGTCCAAACGCTCCTGGGATGATGCCATTCAGGCGCATGTTTTTGATGCCGGAATGCTGGATGTGAAAAAAATCGGCGCATTTATGGAAAGCTGCATCGCGCGTTTTGGCAACGACATGCTGCGTTATAAAGGTGTACTGGCGATTGCCGATCATCCGCAGCGCTTGATTGTGCAGGGTGTGCATAAAGTGGTGGGTTTTGATTATGGCTCGATGTGGCACCCGTCCGAGTCACGCGTTTCGCGCTTAGTGATTATCGGGCGTTACCTGCCGATTGATGAGCTGCGTCAGGAGTTTGCTGCAACAACCATTTAAACGCTGAAACGCGGATGTGATCTCACGCACGATTTTCAGCCATGGCGAATAAAGCTGTTGTGCGAAACGAAGCAGTATGTTTGTATGAAATTCGCTGTTAAAAACACACAACACATTCAGGACCCAAATGACAACTAACCTGCACACATCAGCCCTACTACTAACCGCGCTACCAGCCGCGGTGGTCGTCGTGCGTGTGGTGGTGGTCGTCGTCGGCAATGCGCCGTAGGGTCTGAATCAACACATCGATTCCAAAACCCCGCCGGCGCAAACCGGGCGGGGTTTCTTGTTTTAGTCCCCCGGCCAAAAGCGAAACGGCATAAGAAGAAGGACTGGAGCAATGGCAATTTCGGAAAACCCACCGCAAGCAAACCGTATTACGGGTGCACAATTAATTGTGCAAATGCTTGAACATCATGGCATCACCACCGTTAGCGGTATTCCCGGTGGCACCGTTCTGCCGCTCTACAACGCACTGAGTAAAAGCCAAAAAATCCGCCACATTCTGGCGCGCCACGAACAAGGCGCAGGCTTTATGGCGCAGGGCATGGCACGAACGCAGGGCAAAGCGGCGGTATGCATCGCCTGTAGCGGCCCTGGTGCCACAAACCTGGTCACAGCAATTGCCGATGCGCGACTCGATTCCATCCCGCTGGTGTGCATCACCGGGCAGGTGCCGAAATCGATGATTGGCACCGACGCATTCCAGGAAGTCGACACATACGGCATCTCCATTCCTATCACCAAACACAACTATCTGGTTCGCGATATTGCGGAACTGCCACAGGTAATTTGCGACGCGTTTCGCATTGCTGAATCTGGCCGCCCAGGCCCAGTCTGGATTGATATTCCAAAAGATGTGCAAACCGCAGAAATCGACATCAACGAGTTGCCGTCTGTTTCCGCACACACTCCAGCACCACAATTTGAAGCCCAACAAATTGCCGATGCTGCCGCGATGATTAACCAGGCGCAGCGCCCGGTGCTGTATCTTGGCGGCGGGGTGATTAATGCCCATGCTGATGCGCGAGCATTGGCCGAAAAAGCTAACCTGCCCACCACCATGACGTTAATGGCTCTCGGCACCGTTCCTGCTAAACACCCGTTATCGTTGGGCATGTTGGGTATGCACGGTGCGCGTAGCACCAACTACATTTTGCAGGAAGCGGATTTGCTGATTGTGCTGGGCGCACGTTTTGATGACCGCGCGATTGGTAAAACTGAAGAGTTCTGCCCGAACGCGAAAATCATTCATGTTGATATCGACCGCGCTGAGCTGGGTAAAATTAAACAAGCTCATGTTGCCATTCGCGCCGACGTGGGTGAAGTGCTTGAACAATTACTGCCAAAAATTGACGCGAAACCACGTGAGGCATGGCTGCAACAAGTAGCCGGTTTGCAGCATGAATTCCCATTCAATATGCCTGGTGCAGATAACCCGTTGACGCCATACGGCCTGATTAACGCGGCGGCCGCCTGTGTGGATGATGAAGCCGTTATCACCACTGACGTAGGCCAGCACCAGATGTGGGTGGCGCAAGCGTATCCGCTGAACCGTCCGCGCCAGTGGCTGACTTCTGGCGGCCTGGGAACCATGGGCTTTGGCCTACCAGCAGCGGTAGGTGCGGCATTAGCTGAACCGAATCGCAAAGTGCTGTGCTTCACTGGTGATGGCAGCATCATGATGAATATTCAGGAGATGGCGACTGCTGCTGAACACAATCTGGATGTAAAAATTATTTTGCTCAACAACCAGGCTTTGGGGCTGGTGCATCAACAACAAACATTGTTCTATCAACAAAATGTTTTTGCCGCGACCTATTCAGGGCAGACAAACTTCCTGAAAATTGCCGAAGGTTTTGGCCTCGCAACGTGCGATTTAAACGCCGCCGAAAACCCGCAACAGGCATTGCAAGACGCAATTTCACGACCAGGCCCATGTCTGATCCACGTGCGTATTGATGCCAGTGAAAAAGTATTCCCGATGGTGCCGCCAGGTGCTGCCAATATTGAAATGATTGGAGAGTAAGCGATGCAACAACTAACCGTTATTCTGGAGCTTACGGTGCGTAACCATCCGGGCGTGATGTCTCATATTTGTGGCCTGTTTGCCCGCCGCGCGTTTAACGTTGAAGGCATTCTTTGCCTTCCTCTCCCACAGGGTGATCAGAGCCGAATCTGGCTACAAGTGGCAGACGACCAGCGCCTTGAGCAGATGATTAGCCAGATCGACAAGCTTGAGGATGTGGTGCAAATCAGGCGTGATGCCGATGGCGCAGGCGTATTTGGCAAGCTGACTGCGCTGGTGCAGTAAAAAGATGGTGTAAGGTGGATTAGCGCAAGCGACATCCACCGTTTACGCCGATGGTTTCGGATATTGTTTCGCTAATCGGGCAAGGGGAAAGGTTTGTCATCAGCCTCATTATTCACTGCAATATCCCATCGGTTTTTCATAATCCTGAAAGCTTCTCGCAAAACCATTCATTGGTTGAAATAAAGCCAACCTAAGTTCACCCATCCAGGATAGATTTGCCGGCACAGACGTTAAACGTACAAGAAGTGAGCTTGTTTGATGTGTTCCATTGGCATATGCTATGGCATAGGCCGATGAGTGTCAGGAGATCCCATGGAACGCGTCGCAAAGCTTTTTAAAAACGGCAGAAACCAGGCGGTGAGGTTACCGGTGGAATTTGAGTTTGATACCGACAGGGTGTATATCCGCAAAGACAAGGATGGAAACGTGATTCTTTCAAAAACACCAGCTAAACCAGAAGGATGGGACAACGTTTTTGCTTTATTGAAAAAAGCAAAAGTGCCGAGTAACTTCCTTGACGAGCAAGAACGTAACCAGGGTACTGCAGACCGAGATCCTTTCGCAGGGATGGACTGACCATGTATATGCTCGATACCAACACGGTGAGCTATCTTTTCCGCCAGCACCCAAATGTGCTGGAAAAGCTTGCCAAAATGCGGCCTTTAGAAATCTGTATATCGAGTATCACGGAAGCTGAGTTGTTGTATGGCGTTGCTAAGCGCAAGAGCAAAGCCTTAACTGCTGCAGTGCAGGGTTTTCTGGAAACAGTCACCGTATACGCCTGGGATAGTGAAGCCGCAAAAAGCTACGGTCAGCTCCGCGCGGCAATGGAACAAAAAGGCCAAGTCATGGGCCACCTTGATCAGTTAATTGCCGCGCATGCCCTTAGCCGAAACGCGACGATTATCACCAGCGATCGTGCGTTTGCTATGGTGGCGCGTTTGCGTGTCGAAGACTGGACGGTCTAAGCGTGCACTTTGCAATTTTTGCCTGTGGGCAAGCAAAGTTGCTGCCTGCCTGAACTAAGCTCCGATTGTACTTTGTAGCCGCTCGGCGACTTGACTGACTTGTTCCTCTGAACCATGCCCAATCACCATAAACTGGTGGTTCGCACTTGCCCAATAAACAATATTCATGCCGAGCCGTTGTTCGTTCATCTTTTGCATCCCGCGGCCTGAATTTTTTGTAATGCATAACGCCATAGGGCCGTGCACTTCATCAAGCCAGGTAATTTGCGCAATTTTCTGGTTATCATATGCCAGCATCCGTGCGTTCTTTAATACAGCACCCGGTAAGGAGAGACTCGAAGAGGAAAGAACGATTCCTAGCTGCTCGCCCGTTGTCTGCAATTGCGCATCCATAGCCTGGTTTGATGGCGTTTCCGCCACTGTTTCCGGCGTATAAAGCGCCATATACTGCGCCACTAATTCGCGCCAGTTATCTTCGGGTTGCGTTAAATGAATAATCACTCGATCGCCCACCACGCCAAGTGCCAGGAAACCAACTGCGGCCGCAATCAAATGGCGTCGCGAAACCCCTGAGGTTTTGCGAATTTCAGGAGGGAGGCGCTGTTGTAAGCGCTTAGCCGGGGCCATCTCCAGTAGCGGTTCAAAAGCCGTTTTAAAAGGCAGATTACTGCGTTCCAGTAAAGCCAGGCGCTGAGTAAGAGCCTCGTCCTCAATCAGCCGTTTTTCCAGATCTTTGCGCTGCGCATCACTGAGCTCATTATCCAGATACGCCACCAGCATTTCGTCCGAACCCAGCGGTAGGCTCATGATTTCTCTCCTTTGATTTGCGGCGAGTCTGGCTGGAGTGAGTTGTCCTGAGCGAGGGTAAGGCGTGCAGTAGAAAGGCGGCTCATCACCGTGCCGACAGGCACATTTAGCACTTCAGCTGCTTCCCGGTAAGACAACTCTTCCACATACACCAAAAACACGGTATTCCGCTGGGCTTCCGGCAAACGATTAACCCGCTTCATGACATCGTTAGACCAAATAGGGGCGTCACTGTTTTCTTCGCCGACCAGTTCATCCACATCGACAAAACCTTGCCCACGGCGAATTTGCTGCGCCCGCACTTCGTTAATCCAGATCGAATGCAAAATAGAGAACAGCCAGCGGTCCATACGACTGCCAGTGGCGTATTGTGAGGCGCGTTCGAGCGCCCGCACACAGGTTGCCTGAACGAGATCGTCCGCCACATCCCGCCGGTGTGAGAGCACCAGGCCGTAACGCCACAGGCGGGAGAGGTAGAGGGCGATTTCGTTGCGTATTGTCTCGCTGCTGATTTTTGCCTCCAGAGGCGAATATCAGGATTCCGGGTGGCCATCAATAGCTGCTGCCAGGTCACGATATTCTTCGCAACCTACGCCGCACAGGGTTTTGATGGTCGCGAGTTGTTCGCGTGCTAAATCAGGACGATTTTTGATCATGTACGCTTCGCCCAGATATTCGCGAACCTTTGGATATTTGGGATCAAGCGCCACAGATTTTAAATAATAGCTGATGCCTTCATCCGTGCGGCCAAGCTTGCGGGTGGCGTAACCCCGGTAATTGAGCGCTTCGGCAGTATCAGGGTCTTTAAGGGTATTGAGCATATCCAGTGCTTCCTGATAACGACCCGCTTTTGCCAGCGCGTAGGCGTAATCGGTACGCGCTTCATCGCCAATCATCCCGCCTTTATCGACCATGCAGGTTTTGGTTTTTGAGTCATAAATTTGCCCTTTCGGGCAGGTTGGCGGAGTGGGCTCGTCACTGCTGCCACCCATCGCCTGAGCATAGCCTGAAAGTAATAAGAAGCTGCTGGCTACAGCAGGTAACAACCAGGGAGAAAAACGGTTCATGGTAAAGCCCTCATGGTGTTCGATATGCAGTGAACACTTGGGGATGAGGATTTATTCGATTTATTTTTACGCGATAAGGATTGCTCTTAGTTGTCAGCAGACCTGGATTCAACTTCTATACTTATGCTTTGCATAAATAAAACAGGAGCACAAAGATGACGATTCATAAGAAAGGGCAGGCTCACTGGGAAGGTGACATTAAACGCGGTAAAGGCACCGTCTCTACCGAGAGCGGCGCATTGAAAGAACAGCCATATGGTTTTAATACCCGCTTTGAAGGCGCAGCTGGTACCAATCCAGAAGAGCTAATTGGTGCCGCACATGCAGCCTGTTTCTCGATGGCGCTCTCGCTAATGCTTGGCGAAGAGGGCTACACAGCAGAAAGCATTGATACGGTAGCCGATGTTTCACTGGATAAAACCGATGGTGGTTTCGCCATCACTAAAATCGCACTGACCAGTACGGTAAAAGTGCCGAATGCAGATAGCGCTAAATTCGACCAGATTATTCAGAAAGCCAAAGCGGGTTGCCCGGTTTCACAATTGATGAAAGCTGAAATCACCCTCGATTACAAACTCAACTAACGTTCTCTACACGCTGCCCCGATGAATTTCGGCGGCAGCGTTGTGCCATTTATTTCCATCCTGGAAGATATGCCGCAAAGCTGAACCCCCCTTCGAACTTCTCTCGCTGTATTCATTGGACCTGCTGTATTTGCTGCGCAAATAGCTTTTTCGCGCAAAATTTATTCATTGACTGCTGTGGTATTAAAGCTACAATCGAGGGGCTTCAGGGATGAACATCATTAAGTATTTCAAATTGCAAAATGGCAGGGTTCCATTTGATGAGTGGTTAAGGCTGTTAAGGGATGCACGCGCTAAAACAAAAATCGTTCAACGAATTGACCAGTTAGCGATCAATAACCCAGGTGACCATAAGCCTTGCAGGCAAGGCGTTTGGAAAATGCGCATTGATGAAGGGCCGGGCTACAGAATTTATTACGCCCATGAAGGCAAGAATACTTATCTGTTACTGCTCGGTGGTGATAAACGCAAACAGCAGGCGGATATCGACCAGGCTGTGGCGTGGTGGCAAGAACATCGGGAGTCAGAAAATGAAATTTAACGAGTTTGACCAAACTGTTATTGAAATGCTTCAAGAAGATCCCGCCTTTGCCGTTGAATATA
This sequence comes from Buttiauxella sp. BIGb0552, assembly GCF_004366275.1. Taxonomy (NCBI): domain Bacteria; kingdom Pseudomonadati; phylum Pseudomonadota; class Gammaproteobacteria; order Enterobacterales; family Enterobacteriaceae; genus Buttiauxella; species Buttiauxella sp. BIGb0552. Next base: position 652,447 of record NZ_SODY01000002.1, on the reverse strand, counting down.
TAAAAGGGGCATTTGCGGGCCTGGATGAAGAAAACGGTGAAGTGTTATTCCTGCTGGCTTTACGCCGCCTTGTAGAAGCTCGAGGCGGGGTGAGCAAAATTGCCGCCGAAACCAAACTGAATCGCGAAACACTCTACAGAACGCTTTCCGAACGCGGTAACCCGACCATCAGCACCACTAAAAAAATCATTAATGCTGCGGGAATCAGTTTTGCGGAGCTGACGAATTAAGTGGAAATGCTCGCCACTTACAACCTGGCGAGCATCAGTTTATTTAAAACCCAACCGCCATACTTTGTGGCGAAAGAATATCTTTCAGCCCTTCGCGCACCAGCAACTCAGGGCTGATTTCAGAAATAGATTTTGCACCGGTTAGCGTCATCGCCACGCGCATCTCTTTCTCGATTAAGTTCAGCAAGTTGGTGACACCCGCCTGGCCGTGGGTTGCCAGTGCATACAGATAAGCGCGACCTAACAGGCAAGTATCGGCTCCGAGCGCAATCATGCGCACCACGTCCAGCCCACTGCGGATACCGCTATCGGCAAGAATCGCGATATCACCTTTGACAGCGTCAGCAATGGCGGGTAGGGCGCGACACGATGACAGCACGCCGTCGAGCTGACGACCCCCGTGGTTTGACACCACAATCCCGTCAGCCCCGAAGCGCACCGCATCTTTGGCATCTTGCGGGTCGAGAATACCCTTGATGATCATCGGACCATCCCAGAACTCACGAATCCATTCCAGGTCACTCCAGGAAATTGACGGGTCGAAATTATTCGCCAGCCAGCCAATATAATCTTCAAGTCCGGTCGGTTTACCCAGATAAGCTGAGATATTCCCTAAATCATGCGGGCGACCATTCAAGCCCACGTCCCACGCCCATTGCGGATGCGTCACGGCCTGCCAGTAACGGCGCAGTGCGGCATGTTGCCCACTCATGCCGGAATGTGCATCGCGGTAACGTGCGCCTGGCGTCGGCATATCAACGGTAAACACCAGCGTCGAACAGCCAGCGGCTTTGGCGCGCTCCAGCGCATTGCGCATAAAACCACGGTCTTTTAAAACATACAGCTGGAACCACATTGGCCGATCAATGGTGGGTGCCACTTCTTCAATCGGGCAGACAGAAACGGTAGAAAGTGTAAACGGAATGCCTTTTGCGGCTGCCGCTTTTGCCGCTTGTACTTCACCACGGCGGGCATACATTCCGCACAAACCAACCGGCGCGAGCGCTACCGGCATCGATAGGGTTTCATTAAACAGTTTGGTCTCAAGGCTCAATGCCGACATGTTTTTCAACACGCGCTGCTTTAACGCCACCTGCGCAAGGTCATCAACGTTGCGACGTAGCGTGTGTTCGGCATAGGCCCCGCCGTCAATATAATGGAACAGGAATGGCGGCAAAATGCGTTTTGCCGCGGCGCGGTAGTCTGATGCAGCTGAAATAATCATGGATTTTCGTCCCTTGTTACGTCGGTATCTTCATCGGGCAGGCGGGTAATTCGCGCCTGTCGGGCTTCATCTTCATGCAGGGTTTTAATCGTGGTATGGACAAACCCAAGGTGTGTTTTTGCGGCAAGGCGCGCACGTTCCGGGTCGCCTGCCAGAATGGCCTGCAATAGTTCGTTATGCTGTTCGGTGAGACCGGCAAAAATTGCCGGCACGGTGTACATGCGCTGGCGGCTATGCATCACTGATGATTGCAGTAGGTCAAAAAATCCGCGCATTGTCTGGAGCAATACGATGTTGTGAGAGGCTTCGGCAATAGCCAGGTGGAAGCGCACGTCGGCCTGGGCTGCGAGATCTGGGTCATCGCTCTCTTTGAATTTCACGGTTGCGTCAAAGCAGGCGATGAGCTTCTCTTTGTCGGCAGGTGTTGCCCGCTGAGCTGCGTACCACGCAGTGCTGGCTTCTATCGCATGGCGTGCTTCTAAAATGTCGTAGCGATAGTTGGGGTCATCTTCCACCAGCGTTTTTAGTGGCTGTACGATGCGTTGTTCCGACCACGCCTGAACTTCATAGCGCACAAAGGTGCCGCCGCCGCGACGGCTAATCAGAATACCTTCGCTAATCAGCTTTTGAATCGCCTCGCGAATCGATGAGCGTGAGACACCCATTTCAGCCGCAAGCTGGCGTTCGGCGGGCAACCGCATGCCCGCCTCCAGATTACGTTCGTTAATCAGTGTTTTTACGCGCTCGACCAGATGGTCGGCCAGGCGCAGGTGCGTCGTCATTAAGGGATCATCCAGGTTAAGACATAGGCCTGTAGTGTAGTAATTACGCCAACCATGCAGGTGAAAATCAGGCTGTGTTTAACGGTGAAGCGGAACAGATCCGACTCTCTACCCACAAGCCCTACGGCTGCACAGGCGATGGCGATAGATTGCGGCGAAATCATCTTCCCGGTTACGCCTCCAGTGGTGTTAGCGGCAACCAGCAGCAAGTCCGACACACCAATTTGTTGTGCGGTCGTGGCCTGCAACGCGGCGAACAAGGCGTTTGATGAAGTATCTGAGCCCGTCAGGAACACGCCCAGCCAGCCGAGGAACGGCGAGAAGAAAGTAAATGCGTGGCCGGTGTGCGCCAGCGCCAGGGCGAGAGTTGCCGAAAGGCCGGAGTAGTTGGAGATAAATGCGAATGCCAACACCATGCCGATGGAGTAAATCGGCAGCGCCAGCTCTTTGAGCGTTTCACCGAATGTCTCGATGGCCGCTTTCGGTTTCATGCGCAGATAAACGATGGAGATAAGTGCTGCAACCAGAATCGCGGTGCCTGTTGCGGAGAACCAGTCAAATTTATACACCGCCGCGTAGGCCATGCTTTCGGCGACAACCGGTGGCATTTTGGCGACCATTTTGTCGAGGAATGGCACTGAGACGTTAAATACCCAATCAGCCATGGCACCACCTGGTGCAAACAGCGCTTTAAACGGCGGGATGCTCCAAAGTGTGACGGTTGCAGTCAGGAAGATAAACGGCATCCAGGCGCGAACTACCTGGCCTGCGCTGTAGTTTTTTCGAGTCAGCGTCTGGTCGGTAACTGATGCGCCAATATCGCCAAAACGGAAGATGCGAACCGGCTTCCAGACGCGCAGAAATGCGGTCAAACACACCAGCGAAACCAGCGAAGAGATAATGTCCGGAAGCTCTGGCCCTAAGAAGTTTGAGCTGAGGAATTGCGCGATAGCAAACGAACCGCCGGCCACGATAACCGCAGGCCACGTCTCCTTAATACCGCGCCAGCCGTCCATAATCGCCATAATCCAGAACAGTACAATCATGGTCAGGAACGGCAACTGGCGGCCCACCATTTGGCCGATTTCAAAACTATCGAGGCCGGTGACCTGGCCTGCGACAATAATGGGAATCCCCATGGCACCAAACGCTACTGGTGCGGTGTTCACAATCAGGCAAAGACCTGCGGCATACAGCGGGTTAAAGCCGAGGCCAACCAGTAATGCGGCGGTAATCGCCACTGGCGCACCGAAACCCGCAGCCCCTTCAAGAAACGCGCCGAAGGAAAAACCGACGATCAGCATTTGCAGGCGCTGGTCAGGCGTAATGGAAAGAATCGACGAACGGATAATGTCGAACTGCCCGGTTTTTACCGAGATTTTATAGACGAAAACGGCGGCGATAATAATCCAGGCAATCGGCCAGAGTCCGTAGAAGAAGCCGTACACAACGGACGACAATGCGCGGTCAACCGGCATACGGTAGAAAAGTAACGCCACTAATAGCGCCAGGACCACGGTAATGGTGGCGGCGGTGTAGCCCTTCATGCGCAGTTTAATCAGTGCGAAGAAGAAGAAAATAATCGGAATAGCGGCGATGAGGCTTGATAGCCATATGTTACCTGCGGGGTCATAGACTTGTTGCCAGGCTTGCATGCAGGACTCTCCAGAACGTGATGTGCTTATTATTTTTCGCTTAATTGGTAGGACCAATATTGCGATGTAGGGTAGATAATGCGTAAAGGTTAATCTTTTGTTAATTAATGGCAATATTAGTGTTGCGCTTTTTTGCCGTTATGCACAAAGAGGTCACGTTTTTGGCTGGATTGGTAGGACCAATATTGGAAGGGGAGAGGGCCTGGAGAATACGATTTCCCCCTCGCCAGAAAAGTGAGGGGGAAGGGAATTACGAAGTCTGCAATTTCAACGCGTTTTTGCGCCAGCGGCCAATATCAGCAACGATAAACAGCAACAGGCTGGCACCCATTACCGGCAGGCTGTAGCCAAAGAGTAGCGCGACAATCACCACTCCTGCACGCCATGCACCTGGCAGCGCAAGCCACGCTTCACTTAGTGTTTGTGCGGGGTTGCTCGCAGAAGCCGCCGGGCGTTTTAACCACCACATCCGGTAACCGAGAATCACCATCGTGCACAGGCCAATGCCAAACGCTGCCAGCAATAGCTGGTTTGCCAGCCCGAAAAGCACGCCCATATGAGCATCAATTCCCCAGCGCGTCAGTTTGGCAACCAGCGGGAAATCAGCAAACCAGGTGCGGTCAATCACCTTAAAACTGGTTGGATCGACCGCTGCAGTATCGACATGCGTCGGCCAGGCGCGGTCAATTTCACTCACGGTCCAGGCTTTATCTGCCGAACGGGCTGGGCGAATCTCGATTTTACTCGATTCAATTCCAGCACCACGAGCGGCTGTAAGTACCTGATCCCAGACACTGTCGTCTGTTTGCGGCATTACAATGCCTGGCATCATGGCGTGGTGTTCCGCATGAGGGTCATGTTGCTGATGCCCGGTTTGTGGCACCAGCGCCGTATTGACCTGTGGCGTCATCCAACCGAGTGCACTGCGCATTTTGTCGATATTTCCGCCCGCCCACTGCGACCAGGTGAGCCCGGTGGCAGAGAAAAACAGCAGGCCGAGCAGCAACGCAGCACCCAGCGTAATGTGCCAGTGACGCGCTTTTCTTTGCGCGGTTTGCCGCACTTTTAACTTTCTTTTTGGCCGAGAAGTCAGCCACAACACCACGCCGCCAAGTGCTGCAACCCATAGCCAGGACGCAGCAAGCTCACTGTAAATTCTGCCGGTATCGCCCAGCAGCAATGCGCGATGGAATTGATCAATCCAGGTACGCAGTGGCAGCACACCGCTGGTGCCATACACCGTCATATCGCCCTGAATGGCAAGTGTTGCAGGTGAGACAAAAATGGCGCGCGATTCTGACTCGCCAAGCGTCGGGTCAACAAACTGCACGCGCGTGGTGTCGCCAGGATGGGGGGCTGGCCGCACGGCTGAGATGCTGGCATCGTTGCCAATATATTGGCGTGCAGCGCCTATTTGCTGTGAAAGCGGCTGGTTTGGACCAGTATCTGGCGTGCGCAAGGCTTCATGATAAAGCGCATTCTCAATTTGTGGCGTCAGCACATATAGGGTGCCGGTAAGTGCTGCGATAAAAATAAACGGACCAACAAACAAGCCAATATAGAAATGCAGACGACGCAAAAGCGTCAGCAACGCGCCACGGCGGGCGAGCTGGGATTGATTCACAGACATGGTTATCTCCAGTAAAACTGTGACGTTAAATGATGTTTGTATTAACGAGACAATTCGACAGGAGGCGCGCGTGGCAGCGCTTCGGCATCGTTATGCTGGGGCAGAAGCGCTGCGATAACCGGGGGCGGTGGCGCACGCGTAATACGCCATGCCAACCAGACAAAGGGAATAAATAGCCAGACGATCAGTGGGATATGCAGCAGAAGTTGGCAATACCCGCAGGCGATATCATCCATCAAGGAAGCGCCCGCGCCCGGCATCAAGTGGGATGCTGTGGGCATTTCCATATTGCCCATCTCCATCATCATGCCGCCTGAATGGCTCATCATATGATGCTCACCATTCGCCGCCGCACGCCGCTGTTCCAGTGATTTTGAAATCACCGGGGCGATAAAAAGCATTGCCATCGCGAGTAAAGCGAGAGCAAAAGGCCATTTATGACGTGAAAGGGAGAAGAGTGATGGCAACCGGGCATCTACCAAAAACAGCGAGTGTTGCGCGATTGTATATGAAATGTGATGTTGGAAGGGAGGATATAACCAGAAAAACCCTCCCTTTTTTACAGAGAGGGTTTGCGCAATCAGGCTTTAAGCGTCGCCATATCAATCACAAAACGGTACTTCACATCGCTTTTCAGCATCCGCTCATAGGCTGCGTTGATATCGGGCATATTGATCATTTCAATATCAGAAACAATCCCGTGTTCACCGCAGAAATCCAGCATTTCTTGGGTTTCTTTGATGCCGCCAATACAGGAGCCGGCAACTGAACGGCGACCCAGAATCATCGGTAAGGTGCTGACCGGTGGTTCAATGTTGCCCAGCAAACCGACATACACCAGCGTGCCATCAAGAGTCAGTGTTGGCATATACGGGTTGATATCGTGGTCATAAGGTACGGTGTCGATAATCAGGTCGAACTGATTTCTAACCGATGCCATCTGCTCATCATCGGTGGAAAGTACGATGTGATGCGCCCCCAGGCGGCGTGCATCTTCCTCTTTGCTCGCAGAACGGGTGAACAGAGTGACTTCCGCACCCATCGCATTTGCCAGTTTCAGTGCCATATGGCCTAAGCCACCCAGCCCGATTACAGCCACATTGCTACCTTCGCCTACATTCCAGTGGCGCAGTGGCGACCACGTGGTAATACCCGCGCACAGCAATGGGGCCGCACCTTTGAGATCCATACCCTCAGGCATTTTCAGCACAAAATCTTCTGAGGCGACAATCGCCTGCGAGTAACCACCGTAGGTTGGCAGATGATCATGGCGATCAACGCCGTTGTAGGTCTGCACGTTGCCTTCTTCACAGTACTGCTCAAGACCCTCTTTACACGGATGGCAGATACGACACGAGTCCACCATACAGCCGATACCCGCGTAATCGCCTGGCTTGAATTTTGTCACGTCACTGCCAACGGAGGCCACGCGCCCAACGACTTCATGGCCCGGCACCAACGGATATTGACTGAAACCCCAGTCATTACGCGCCTGGTGTAGGTCTGAGTGGCAAACGCCGCAGTACATCACTTCGATCACCACGTCATCTGGACGCGGTGCGCGTCGCATAAATTCAAATGGAGCAAGTGGAACATCTGCGGACTGTGCCGCATAACCGAGCACTTTCATCGTCATGTTTGTTCTCCGAGTTGAGAGGCTATACCTAAATTAATTGGAGTTGCTTCAAGGCGGCAAACTCGAGAATCCCCGGGCGCTTACTCAAGTAAGTGACTGCGGTGAGTGAGTGCAGCCAACGCAGAAGCAACTTCAAGAATGAAGGGTATCTTTTTTGTATTGATCGTCGCTGACGTGTTCCATCCACTCGACAGGGGTGCCATTGAGTGACTCAGCAATGGCGATATGCGTCATAGCGTTATCTGGCGTCGCGCCATGCCAATGCTTCACACCTTCAGGGATCCAGACAATATCACCTTGATTCATTTGGCGGATTTCACCACCCCATTCCTGCAACCAGCCGTGCCCATGGGTGATAATCAGCGTTTGTCCGAGCGGATGCGTATGCCAGGCGGTACGCGCACCAGGTTCAAAAGTGACGGTAGCGCCACCGGTACGAGCAGGGGGCGTGGTCTGGAAAGGTGCATCAATACGGACTCTACCTGTGAAGTAACTTTCCGGACCCGTTTGAGAAGGCTGTGATCCAGCCTGGATGATTTTCAGCTTTTCTTCCATTTTTTCCTCTACTTCGGCATTCAATGCCGGGGTTAACAGAGATAACACCAGTCAGAAGTATAGGTAACTGAGCGCGACTGGCAGATAAGTTGGTCGTGGTTTGAGTGCCCACGCTTCGTTGTGAGGACCGAGAAAGCTATGTTAGCGCCTGTTATTACTGCTGATTAGCCCGGTATATACGCAAGGAGCTATGAGTTGAATTCATGAATCTGCGTATACTGATAACCAGTTAATGCAGCGACGGCAGATTTGCATATGTTAAAAGAGAACTTTAACGACCTGATTTCATTCCTGGTGGTTGCCCGTGAACGCAGCTTCACTAAAGCTGCCGCCAAATTAGGCGTATCGCAGTCGGCTCTAAGCCATGCTATTCGTGGCCTGGAAGAGCGCCTCGAATTACGCTTACTGACGCGCACAACACGCAGCGTTGCCCCAACAGAAGCCGGTGAAAAGCTGGTGGAGAGCCTTGGGCCTCGTTTCGCTGAAATTGAAGGCGAGCTGGAAGCGCTGATCGAAATGCGTGAGAACCCAGCGGGCAATATCCGCATAACGGCGGGGGAACACGCGGTAGATTCGGTGCTGTGGCCTGTACTGAAATCTTTTCTGGGGGATTACCCGGATATAAAAGTGGAAATTACCGTCGATAACACCCTGACGGATATTGTTACCGGGCGATTTGACGCCGGAATTCGTCTGGGCGAGCAAGTTGCCAAAGATATGATTGCGGTACGCATTGGTCCGGATATGCGCATGGCGGTAGTTGGTTCCCCTGATTACCTCGCAAAGCAAGGTACACCTCAATCCCCGCAAGAATTACAAAACCATAATTGCATTAATATGCGCCTGCCAACTATGGGTGGCCTGTATGCATGGGAATTTGAAAAAGAGGGGCGGGAATTACGCGTGCGCGTTGACGGGCAATTGACGTTTAACAGCTTGCGCCAGCGGATTGATGCCGCAACAGTCGGGCTTGGCCTGGCCTATGTCCCGGAGGATTCGGTAGCAGCAGCCGTTGAGCGCGGCGAGCTGGTCACAGTACTTAAAGAGTGGTGCGCCCCATTTCCTGGTTATTACCTGTATTACCCAAGCCGTAAACAACACACCACCGCATTTTCTTTATTTGTTGAGGCGCTAAGGTTTAAGCGTTAATCGATATTTATCAGAAATCGTATTGGCCTATTTCCAATAGGCCTCCTGGCAGAAAATTAAATTCACTCAGTTGCCCAAATTTCACAATGTTCTCGCATTAACTCGGTCAGAAGCCCTCCCTCAGTAATAAACTGACGAATGCGGCGCGTATCACTGTCGTTATTACGCACATAACCTTCAATGGCTTCTAAAGCTGATGATGCCCGGAGTTGTGCCGCATAAGGCGCAAGAGTATCGAGCAATGGCAAAATATCTTCTGCCATTGTGCGTTGCTCGCCGGTGCGCACGTCGGTCAGCATCCCTTCAAGCCCAAAGCGGCAGGCCTGAAAGCGATTGAAACGGTAAAGTAAGTAGTCTTCAGAACGCGGCACAAAGGGTCGTTCGCTCAATAACCAGTGGGCCAAAGCCTGAATAAATCCGGCGATATGGACCGCACGTGTGATAGTCAGCGGCGTGTCCATTACGCGCACTTCAATGGTGCCAAATTTTGGACTTGGGCGAATATCCCAGTGCAGGTCTTTCATCGATTGAACGATGCTGCTGGACTCAAGGCGTTGGTACATCCACTTAAACTCGTTCCAGTCGCCGACGAAAGGCGCAGGCCCGTTATCCGGGAATGCCGAGAAGATATTCAAACGTGACGAGGCATAGGTTGTATCTGCCCCCTGAATATACGGCGATGAAGCCGAGAGCGCGATGACGTGCGGAACAAAGCGCGACAGGCCATGCAGCAAATAAATAGCGTCCTCTTCGTTCTCACAGCCGACATGCACATGCTGGCCAAATACCGTTGCCTGCTTCATTAAATAGCCATATAGCTCGAGCGTTTTGTTATAGCGTTCGCTCTGGCATACCTCCTGGCGCTGCCATTTTTGAAACGGATGCGTACCGCCACCGCAAATTGCCAGATGATGTTTACTTGCTGATTGCAGCACATGCTGGCGCAAACTTGAAAGCTGCGCCTGAGCCTGCGCGATATCGCCACACACCCCGGTGGCGATTTCCAGCATGCTTTCGGTGATGTCATGTTTGACTTCGCCTTCTGTCACCAGGCCTTTCAGAGAGTCAATCAGCAGCGATGAGTCCTGGCTGAGATCGTTGGCTGGAGGATTGATGATCTGCAATTCCAGCTCGATGCCGAGGGTGTATGGGTCAGAATGATTAAAATCACTTAGTGGCATGCTGGGCTCTCATTGTTCTGACAATTATTGAATTGAGTATAGCCAGCCGTCTGGAAACGATCGGGCGTAGAAACTGTTTTTATCTCATAATTCCCACTGGGAATTATCTGCTGCTCATAAATGCAATGATAATATTGTAAAGAATGTTCAGTGAATTAAAATGCCTTGAAAGTTGCACTAAGAATCATCTCCCTCCATTATATGCGTTGTTCAGGAAGGAGTTATTATGAAAGATTTGGTTTCATTTTTAAGTACTTTTGGTGTTGTGCTTGACCCAACAACTTCGATATTAGTCGTTCTGGGTATTATTTTTGTATTTGCATTAATTGTACATTTTATTCTACACCGCGTTGTACTGCGCACTTTTGAGAAACGTGCGCAATCCAGTCACCATTTGTGGCTACAAATCATCACAGAAAATAAGCTATTTCATCGGCTTGCTTCAACCCTGCAAGGGATTATCGTTAATATCCAGGCTGTTTTGTGGCTGCAAAAAGGCAGTGATGCCAGCGAGATATTAATTATCGGCGCGCAGCTTTGGATTATGCTCTATTCCTTACTGTCGTTATTCTCCTTGCTGGATGTTATTTATAATTTCTCACAGAAATTTACTATTACGTCGGATATTCCGCTAAAAGGAATATTCCAGGGTGTGAAGCTCATTAGCTCCCTGGTGATTGGCATTATGATGATTTCCAGAGTTATCGGTCAATCTCCTGCGATTCTTATCAGCGGCCTGGGTGCAATGGCTGCGGTGTTAATGTTGGTATTTAAAGATCCGATTCTAGGACTGGTGGCCGGTATACAGCTCTCGGCAAACCGTATGTTAAAGCTGGGTGACTGGCTGGAAATGCCGAAGTTTGGTGCTGATGGTGCGGTGACTGATATTGGCCTGACTACCGTGAAAGTGCGTAACTGGGATAATACCATTACCACCATTCCAACTTATGCTCTGGTTTCTGATGCATTTAAAAACTGGAGCGGCATGTCGCAATCTGGTGGTCGCCGTATTAAGCGCAGTATTAATATTGATACCACCAGTATTCATTTTCTTTCCGCTGATGAAATTCAGCGCTTAATGAATGCGAGATTATTGAAGCCCTATATCGACTCGCGCAGCAAAGAAATTGAAGAATATAATCGAACCCATAATAGCGATGGGGTTTCAGTGCTCAATGCCCGTAGCATGACCAACGTCGGGACATTCCGGGTTTATCTCACCGAATATCTGCAAAATCATCCGCGTATTCGCAAAGACATGACCTTAATGGTTCGCCAACTTGCACCAGGTGCTGAAGGTTTACCGATAGAAATTTATGCCTTTACCAATACCGTGGCATGGCTGGAATATGAAGCCATTCAGGCTGATATATTCGAGCATATATTTGCCGTGGTTGACGAGTTTGGGCTGCGTATTCATCAGGCGCCGACGGGCAATGATATTCGTTCGATTGTGTTACCGACCTCGTTGTAGGTTGGATTAGCGTAGCGACATCCGACAATTCTTGTATAAATGGTGGATGTCGCTTGCGCTAATCCACCCTACAACAGCGACTCTACGCATCACGGTCAATCGAAAACCAGCGCTTCCAGATAAAGCGAATCACGAAGTATTCAATGGCACCCAAAGCCAGGAACCAAACGCAGAAAATAATGGTGTAAAGCTGGTTCAAATCCAGCAGATGGAACATCGTGATGAGCTTTTGCGCTAGTTCAATGGTCAGTGCGGGTGCCGGAAGCAGTAGGCATGAGAAAAAGGCCAGTAGCAGAATACTGCCAGCGCTTATCAAGGTTTCAAGAGGGTGTTTCATCATTGTGATTATGCCGGATAAGGTTTAAACAGAGCCAAAAGCGCATTGTCCGGGAAAATTCCTGTCGATACAAATCCCCGGCGCACCTTCGCCGGGGACAGCAGGGCGCATTCACTACAACCCTTCAGTACTCTCTTTCTTCGCTTCTTTCGCCAGAACCGCACGATACCAGCGTGGATGGTGCTTCTGTGCCCAGCGGCGGCTGACTTTGCCGACGATCATGCCTTTTATCGACCCTTTCACCCAGAAAGCCATATACATATGAATCAAAATAGCGTGGATCAATATGATGGCGACGGTGGCGTGAATCAGCAGGCTGTAACGCACCAGTTTGATGGAAAAGTACGGGGCAAAATAGGGCCGCCAGATAATCACTCCGGTTACCAGCAGCACGAAAATCATGCTCATAATGGTCCAGAACATCATCTTCTGCCCGGCGTTATATTTGCCGACATCCGCCACTTTATGCTCGTTGCCTTTCAGCACTTCGACAATATTTTTCACCCACGGCCAGTCCTGCTTTTCCGGGATATTGTGATGCACGAAACGCACAAACATAAACATCAGCGCCACGAAAATCAGCACGCCAAAAAACGGGTGCAAAATGCGCCCCATCTGCGGCGTCCCGAACGTTTCCGTCAGCCATTGCAGCGTCGGGAAGAACAGCGCAATGCCGGAAAGTGACACCAGGAAAAAGCAAATCACTACCGTCCAGTGGCAGGCACGGTCGATAAATTTCGTCCTGATAATCGATTTGCTCTGCTTAATCATGATGTTCCTCCTCGTCTTCATCCACCTCTTCGTTTGGCCCGATGCCAATGTAGTGGAAAATCAGCCCGGCAAAGGTGGCGATAAAACCTGCCGCCGACAACGGTTTGAGGATCCCTTTCCACAGGTTAATCGGCACGTCGATATGCGGATCTTTCGGCAGGTTGTGATACAGCTCCGGCTGGTCAGCGTGGTGCAGCACATACATCACGTGCGTACCGCCAACGCCCGGCGGGTTGTAGAGGCCCGCGTACGGATAGCCGCGTTTTTGCAGTTTTGAAACCCGCTCGTCGGCCACGTCTAACATCTCCTTTTTGGTGCCAAAATGAATGGCACCCGTCGGACAGGTTTTCACGCAGGCTGGCTCCTGGCCGACGCTGACGCGATCGACACACAGCGTGCATTTGTAGACGCGGTTATCGTCTTTATTCAGGCGCGGAATGTTGAACGGGCACCCGGCGATGCAATAACCACAGCCAATACAGTGTTCCGACTGAAAATCGACGATGCCATTAGCATACTGAATAATGGCACCCGCAGACGGACACGCCTTCAGGCAGCCCGGGTCTTCGCAGTGCATGCAGCCATCCTTGCGGATAAGCCACTCCAGCTTGCCGTTTTGCGTGGTTTCGCTAAAGCGCATTAACGTCCAGGATTTAGCGCTCAAATCGGCGGGGTTATCGTAAACCCCGACGCAATGACCGACTTCATCGCGGATGTCGTTCCACTCCGAACAGGCGACCTGGCAGGCTTTGCAGCCGATACAGCTTGAGACGTCAATCAGCTTGGCGACTTCTTCTTTGAAGTCACGAGCCTGCGGCGGCGGCGTAAAGCCGTTGGTAGCCGAACGCTTGATAATATCCTGAGATTGCATGGACATGAGTTCGCTCCTTACGCCTTCTCAATGTTGACCAGAAACGCCTTGTACTCTGGCGTTTGCGAGTTAGCGTCACCGACGGACGGCGTCAGCGTGTTGGCGAGATAGCCTTTACGCGCCGTACCTTCAAAGCCCCAGTGCAGCGGAATACCCACGGTTTCCACTTCCTGCCCGCCAGCGTTCAGCGTTTGCAGGCGCTGCGTGACCACCGCAACGGCGCGAATAAACCCGCGTTTGCTGCTGACTTTCACGTGGTCGCCGTTGGCAATACCTTTGCTTTTCGCCAGTTTCTCGCTGATTTCCACAAACTGCTCGGGCTGCGCAATCGCGTTAAGCCGCGAGTGTTTAGTCCAGGTGTGGAAGTGCTCGGTCAGGCGATACGTGGTGCCGACATACGGGAACTCGTGACGTTTGCCCATGCGTTTAGCGTCAGCTTCATACAGGCGAGCCGCCGGGTTCGAGACCACATTCGGGTGCAGCGGGTTGGTACCCAGCGGCGTTTCAAACGGCTCGTAATGTTCAGGGAATGGGCCTTCTGCCATTTTGTCGATGGCAAACAGGCGGCCTAAACCTTCTGGCTGCATGATAAACGGCCCCACGCCGCTGCCCGGTGCGGCCGTGTTGTAGTCCGGGATATCGTTCCCGACCCACTTCGCGCCATTCCACTGAATCAACATACGTTTCGGGTCCCACGGTTTGCCCTGCGGATCGGCAGACGCGCGGTTGTAGATAATGCGGCGGTTGAGTGGCCACGCCCAGGCCCAGCCCAGCGTGTTGCCCAGCCCGGACGGATCGGCGTTATCGCGGTTCGCCATCTGGTTGCCTTTCGCCGTCCAGCTCCCGGCGTAAATCCAGCAGGCAGACGCGGTGGTGCCGTCGTCACGCAGCAGCGCAAACGAGTCCAGAAGCTGACCTTTCTTCGCCAGCAAATTCCCAGCTGGATCATAGAGATCTTCCAGCGCGTAGCCGTTGTTCTCTTTGGCGACCTCTTCGGATTCAGGGCTGTCTGGCAGCTCATAATGCCAGCCCATTTTCAGCAATGGCTCGGCACCTTTACCACCTTCGCTGCGATAAAGCTCGCGGATCTGGTGGTAAATCCCAGCCAGAATTTCGCCGTCGTTACGGGCTTCTCCCGGTGCATCTGCCCCTTTCCAGTGCCACTGTAACCAGCGCCCGGAGTTGGCAATTGAACCGTCTTCCTCGGCAAAGCAGGTAGACGGCAGGCGGAACACTTCGGTCTGAATCGCCGCCGGGTTCACGTCGTTCATCTCGCCGTGGTTTTGCCAGAAGTTAGACGTTTCAGTAACCAGCGGGTCGATAATCACCAGATATTTCAGCTTGCTGAGGCTTGCGACAATTTTGTTTTTGTCCGGGAAGGAGGCGACCGGGTTAAAGCCCTGGCAGATGTAGCCCGTGACTTTGTTGCGGTCCATCATGTCGAAGTACTTCAGCACGTCGTAGGCCTGGTCCCACTTCGGCAGCCAGTCAAAGCCCCAGTTGTTATCTTTACGCGCATCATCGCCATAGAACGCTTTCATCAGGCTGACGAAGAACTTGGGATAGTTGCCCCAATAGTTCACCTGGCCCGGCAGCGTGGCTTTCGGCGTGTTGGCGGTGAGATAGGTTTGCAGGTCGGTTTGCTTCTCAGAAGGCAGCGTCAGATAACCCGGCAGGCTGGTGGACAGCAGGCCCAGATCGGTCAGACCCTGAATGTTGGAGTGCCCGCGCAAGGCATTTACGCCGCCGCCCGCCATGCCCATATTGCCGAGTAACAACTGGATCATCGCCATGGTGCGAATGTTTTGCGCGCCCACGGTGTGTTGCGTCCAGCCCAGAGCGTACAAGAAAGTGGTGGTGCGATCGGCAGCGCTGGTGGAAGCCAGCACTTCGCACACTTTCAGGAAATCGGCCTGCGGCGTGCCGCAAATATGCTCGACCATTTCCGGCGTATAGCGGGAAACGTGCTCTTTGAGCAGGTTCCACACGCAGCGCGGGTCGGTGAGCGTATCGTCGCGTTTCGCATAACCGTTTTCGTCGAACTGATAGTTCCAGCTCGTTTTGTCGTACTGGCGTTTGGCTTCGTCATAGCCGCTAAACAGGCCATCATCGAAGCTAAAATCGTCACGCACCAAAAGGCTGGCATTGGTGTAATGCTTTACGTATTCGGCGTTGATTTTGTTATTGGAAATCAGATACAGCAGCACGCCCGACAGGAAAGTAATGTCGGTACCGGAGCGGATTGGCGCATAAATATCCGCCACCGAAGCGGTGCGGGTAAAGCGCGGATCGACCACAATCAGCGTGGCGTCGTTGTTGTTTTTGGCTTCCATCGCCCAGCGGAAACCCACCGGATGCGCTTCAGCGGCGTTGCCGCCCATCACCATCACAACGTTGGCGTTTTTGATATCAACCCAGTGGTTGGTCATCGCACCGCGACCAAATGTTGGAGCAAGACTTGCTACCGTTGGTCCGTGTCAGACGCGCGCCTGGTTATCTACCGCTAACATGCCCAGGGAGCGGACAAATTTTTGTGTCAGCATCCCGGTTTCGTTGCTGGCCGCCGACGCGCACAACATGCCGGTGGAGAGCCAACGGTTTACCGTGACATTCTGCTCATTCTTCTCAACGAAATTGGCATCACGGTCATCTTTCATCAGTCGGGCAATGCGTGAGAATGCATCGTCCCAACTGATGCGCTGCCATTTATCGGAGCCTGGCGCGCGGTATTCCGGGTAACGCAGGCGGCTTTCGCTGTGGATATAATCCAGCAAGCCCGCGCCTTTCGGGCATAACGCCCCACGGTTTACCGGGTGGTCCGGGTCACCTTCAATATGGAAAATGCTGGATTTGGCGTTTTTCGAACCATCGCCCAGGCTGTACATCAACAAACCACAGCCTACTGAGCAGTATGTACAGGTATTGCGGGTTTCTTTGGCACGCAAAAGCTTAAAGTTGCGCACCTCGGCAAGCGCCGCTTTGGGAGAAAATCCCAGAACTGCGGCGGTAGTCCCTGCCATCCCGCCGGCACAGATCTTGAAAAATTTTCTGCGACTGACGTCCATCGTAACCTCATTGTTATGACGTATGAATGGTCGCGAAAATACCCACATTTAACGGTGGCTTATTGAGCAAAATCAATTCGCCAGGTATTGGGTAGCGAGTTACCCCTTCATGAGTAGGGGTAATGGCGGGGGATTAACCATAACGAGATAATCATTGGTGAGCTTTAGCGCAGCGTCGCTCGCCACTGCTCATCCGTGGCAAACCATTCCACCAGATAATCCAGCATCGCACGCAGTGTGGCGGGCATCTGTTTGCGGGTGGTGTAAATGCCGTAGATGCCCATTTCCTGCGGTTGGTAGCCAGGCAATAGTTCAACCAGTTCACCTTTTGCCAGTAACGGGGCGGCAGAATAGTACGGCTGGAGCGAAATCCCCGCGCCCTGTAGCGTTCCCGCCAGCAGCACAACCGATTCATTGGCGCTGAGATTGCCGCTCACCGCCACGGCAGATTTTTCCCCTGCACGGTCAAAATGCCACAGGCTTTTGCCGAACCAGTTGTAAGTCAGGCAGTTATGGCTGGCGAGATCTTCAGGATGATTCGGAGTGCCGTTTGCCGCCAGATAAGCAGGAGCGGCGCACACTACCGAGGCGCAGGTGGAAAGCGGGCGGGCAATCAAATTTGGGTCCAGCTCATTGGTGATGCGCAGTGCCAGATCAATCCGTTCTTCCACCAGATTTACCGTCCGGTTGTTCATTTGCAAATCGACGCTCACCTGAGGGTGGCGTTTCAGAAACTGCGTCACGGCACCTGCCAGCGCGGTTTGCCCCAGCGACTGGGAGCAGGTGATACGTAGCAGGCCGCGTATTTCCTCGGTCTGATTATCCTCGACCAGATCGATAGCTTCGGCGACAGCGAGCATTTTGCGTGACAGGCTCAGGGTTCTTTCGCCCGCATCGGTCAGGCTCAGTTTGCGCGTGGTGCGGTGCAGCAGGCGTGCGCCAGTCCACTCTTCCATCTGCGCCAGATAACGCGTCACCATGGCTCGCGACATATCAAGATGGTCTGCGGCGGCAATCATACTGCCCAGATCGACAATGGTGACAAACACCCGTGCGGCGGTAATGCGATCCATTATTCGTCCGATTTATGCAATGAATAGTTGCTCATTATCCGGTTTTTGTATCAATTCATGCAACGTAAGATGTGCCCAACATCAAGACAATTTAGGGCATCTGCTATGTTTAAAAAATCTGTACTCACGCTGACTCTCGTCAGCCTTACGACTCTGGCACACGCCGCCAGCCCGTTAACGATGGAAGTTTACAATCCCGGTGAGAAAAGCGTGTTCCCGGTGTCGTCCGAGATAGTCAGTGGCGAGAAAGAAGTGGTGCTGATTGACGCGCAATTCCAGGGTAACGATGCCGAGCAGCTGATTGAGAAGATCAAAGCGACCGGCAAAACCCTGACGACCGTTTACATCAGCCACTCTGATCCAGACTTCTACTTCGGTCTGGACAAAATTAAGGCCGCGTTCCCACAGGCAAAAATCGTCGCCACGCCGGAAACCATTGCGGCGATTGAAGCCTCAAAAGAGGGCAAACTGGCTTACTGGGGACCGATCCTCAAAGAGAACGCGCCACAGTCGGTGGTGGTGCCGCAGCCGCTTCAGGGCAACAGCTTCATGGTTGACGGCCAGAAAATCGAAGTAAAAGGCCCAACGCCAGACCGCACCTATGTGTGGATCCCGGCGCTAAAAGCGGTGGTGGGCGGGGTGCCAGTTGCGGGCAATAATATTCATCTGTGGGTGGCTGATACTCAAACGCCGCAATCGCGTGCCGACTGGCAGCAAACGCTGGAAAGCATCAAAGCCCTGAAACCGAAAGTGGTGGTTCCAGGCCATTTCCTGCCGGGCGCACCGCAAACGCTTGAGTCGGTGACCTTCACGCAAAACTACCTGACGACGCTGGAAAAGGCGTTGCCGAAAGCAAAAGATTCAGCTCAACTGATTGCGGTGATGAAGAAGCAGTATCCTGACTTGAAGGATGAGTCGAGCCTTGAGCTGGGTGCGAAGGTGCTGAAAGGCGAAATGAAATGGCCGCAGTAACCAGGAGGAGAGATGACAACTAACACTCTGCATTACATTTTCGACCCGCTGTGTGGCTGGTGCTACGGTGCAGCTCCGCTTGTCGACGCGGCTGGTGAAGTCCCTGGACTGTCGATTGCTCTGAATGGCGGCGGCATGATGGTTGGCAACCACCGTCGCACCATAGACGCGCAGTGGCGCGGGCACGTTATCGAACATGATGCGAGGATTGCCGCCATGACCGGGCAGCCGTTCGGCGATGCGTATACCAATGGCTTATTATTGGATACCACGGCAGTGATGGACTCGGCCCCACCCACTTGCGCGATTCTTGCGGCGCAAAAGCTGGCCGGGCGCGGGCTGGAGATGCTGCATCTTATTCAGGTGGCGCACTACCAGCATGGAAAGCGTGTGGCCGATTTAACCGTTCTTGAGGCGCAGGCCCTGGAACTTGGTTTACCCATCCCGGCTTTTAGCGCTGAAATGCAGGCCATCAAAGGTGAAATCCTGAATCAGCATATTGCTGAAAGCCGTGCGCTACTGGCGCAGCTTGGTGGACGTGGTTTCCCAACTTTTGCGCTTCGCAATAGCCTCGGGCAGTTACAGGTACTGGATGCCGGGCGCTACCTTGGCGATGTCCCTGCCTGGCAGGAGATGTTGCAGCGAAGCGTAGCTGGCGCTTAATCCCGAACCAACAAGTCCCCATAAATCTCAGTCAACAACCCGCCCGGCGCAAACTGCTTTTTAATCCAGCGGGTTACCTGCCCGGTGGCGGCATGCTGGGTTGCCAGCAGCATGCGTGAATCCTGGCGCGGGTTGTTTATCTGGCGTGTCACCAGCAGGCCGCTATCCTGAGCCTCGCGCACCATATAGCTGGGTAAAAAACCAACGCCTTCTCCCAGAATCTGGCACTGGCACTTGGTGTTGAAGTCTGGCACCAGAATCGCTTCTTGCCCATGCAGCAGCCATCCCACCTTTTTATTCAGTGTTGATGCGGTGTCTTCCACCATAATATTGGGGTACAGGCGCAGCTGGCTTTCAGAAATTGGCTCCGGCATAAATGCCAACGGGTGGGTTGGAGCGATAGCAAACTGCCAGTGAATCGCGCCGATTTCCGTGTAATCAATCCCGCCACCGTCGAGCAATGTATCTGGCGCACCAATCGCAATATTTGCCTGGTTATTGATAATTGAGTCCCACACCCCGTTGTACACCTCTGTCGTGATAGTAATCAGGCAGGTAGGGAACTGCTTTTTTAGTATTTGCAGCAGTTTTGCCGTGTGGCGCGGGGTGTAAAGCAGTTGGTTGATACAGATGCGTACCTTCACCTCAATTCCTTGCGAGATGGTATCAACACCGCGTTTTATGGCGTGGAAATCGTTAAGTAGTTCGGTTGCTTTGCGATAGAAATAGAAGCCGGACTCGGTCAGTTCGATACTGCGGGTATTGCGCACAAACAGCACCACATCAAGGTACGTCTCGATTCTTTTGATGGTGTAGCTGACGGCAGAAGTGGTGATCCCCAGTTCGACCGCTGCCTTACTAAAACTTGAAAGGCGCGCCGTGGTGGTGAACGCCAGCAGGTTCTCTTCGGTAAAAATGGAATTCATGCGCTACTCCCGTAGATCGGATAAGCGCAGCGTCGTCCGACAGCTACCCAATCCTATTGTTGAATGTATTTGTATTCCTTATGATCCGCGACTTTGCCTTGAACCATATTTAACACTGCCGTTACAAGTGATTTGAAGAGCATCACACTTCTTGAATCTCATTTCTCCCGCTATCTGCAAGGCCTGACGGCCTTCCTCATAGAGAGAGATAAAGAGCGGCGAAAGCTCTTCTATCATAGGTAAAAGATTGCTCTATCGCACATTTTGCTCACATTGTTGAATACTATTCAACAATGCTGTCATTAACGATGAATGATTTTTAAACGGATGTTAAAGCGCTCATAGTGTTGCTATTCTCAATTCATCAGAAATAGCAAAGTATGGGAGTATGGATATGTCTCAGAAAGAACTTATTGCAGAATTTCTAAGTGCAGCAGAGCAGGGGCATCTGGAAAACCTAAAACAATGTCTCAGTGATGGTGTAGATATTAACGCTACTAATCGTCAAGGGCGTACCGCAATTACACTCGCCAGCCTCCACCAAAAATATGACTGTGTGGAATATTTAATTGCAGCTGGTGCCGATATCAATAAACAAGATCAAACCTGTTTTAACCCCTTCTTGTTGAGTTGTCTTAATAACGACCTGACATTATTACGCCTGGTATTACCAGCAAATCCCGATCTGAATTGTTTATCCCGCTTTGGTGGCGTGGGAATTACCCCAGCCAGCGAAAAAGGACACGTTGAAATTGTCCGCGAATTAGTCACACGCACCGAAATTAACGTTAACCACACTAATTTTGTTGGTTGGACGCCATTGCTTGAAGCTATCGTGCTCAATGATGGTGGGGCGAAACAGCAAGAGATCGTCAAACTACTGCTGGATCACGGTGCCAACCCGCACATGACCGATAAATATGGCAAATCCCCACTGTCTCTTGCGCGTGAAAAAGGCTATCACGAGATTGCCGAACTGCTGGTTAACTTTGGTGCCTGATACACAGGAGATGCACTATCGCCGGATATCTTCAGCGGCAGTGCCTTTTTGCACAAACGGCAGATAGCGCTTTTTTCGCCCCGGATTTATACGGTGATACAACAGGTTATGTTGAGCAGGTGTTTGACCGGGCGGTGAATATTCACCTCCCTGAAAGGCAACAGATCTTCACTTTGCTCAGTACCGATTGTGATAACGCACCAAATAGCTGTCGTTTAGCAGTAGAGCATTGTCAGAACCACTTTAAGCCCGGTGAGCGGGTAATTTTTCACAGTAACGGCATTGATATTGGCACAGATAAACGCATCGATTTCTCGCGCTGTACACGCTGGCAACCTGAAGCGCTTTTTCTAAGCCACACACGAATAAAACAGACCGATTGGCAACATCTTGCGCAAATGACACAGGCCAGTGTCATACAAAGTTCGTCACTATTTTATTTTCATGGCGATAATATTTTCTACCAGGAAATGAGCCGCCTGCTGCAATTAAATCGAAAACAGCTTATATCAGCGCTAAATACAGGGAATTGCGCTGCGATTGAAAATGGAATAAGTGGGTTGCTAGGTTTAGGTATTGGGCTAACGCCATCTGGTGATGATTATCTGGCGGGCCTGAGTGCTGTTTTATTTATTACCGGACATCCTGCGCGGAAATATAGAGATATTTTTATTGTCGCACTGGAGAAAGAAAAACATAAAACCACGCAGCTAAGCGCTATTACGCTGCGTGAAGCTATTGACCAACGTTATCGTGAAACTATTTATAGTTTTATTTATCAGGTGGTCAATGGTGATTTGGAAAATATTCAGCAGTCTATTAACGAAATTAAAAAAATAGGGTCGAGTTCAGGATGCGACATGCTTTGCGGCATGGCGGATGCCTTTGCTTTGACCAAAATTAACGGAGGAAATTATGTCGACCAGGATTGTAATTAAAAAGAATACCTATTTTGATTCTGTCTCACTGATGTCCATTTCAACCAAAGCCAACCAGCTTGACGGTGTGGAACAGGCGTTTGTCGCGATGGCGACCGAGATGAACAAAGGGGTTTTAAAGAACCTCGGTCTGTTAAACGACGAGCTGGAACAGGCCAAAAATGGCGACCTGATGATTGTCATCAAAGGAGCGAGCGATGCGGCAAATGAAGCCACGCTTGAAGCCATTGAAGGGCTCTTCACCCGCAAAGACAGCGGCAATTCACGCCACGAAGCGCGTTACGCCACACTTTCCAGCGCACATCACAATATCCCGGAAACTAACCTCGCGGTGATTTCGGTCAACGGCGCGTTTGCTGCCCGTGAAGCACGTCAGGCGCTGGAAAACGACCTCAACGTGATGCTCTTTTCCGACAACGTTTCCCTTGAAGACGAACTGGCACTCAAGCAGCTCGCACACAGCAAAGGGTTGCTGATGATGGGGCCAGACTGCGGCACTGCGATTATCAACGGTGCAGCTTTGTGCTTTGGTAACGCGGTACGCCGTGGCTCAATTGGCATTGTTGGCGCGTCCGGCACTGGCAGCCAGGAATTGAGCGTGCGTATCCATGAATTTGGCGGTGGAATTTCACAACTCATCGGCACCGGTGGGCGTGATTTAAGCGAGAAAATCGGCGGCATCATGATGCTCGACGCCATCAAAATGTTGGAAGATGACGCGCAAACCGAAGTGATTGTTCTGGTTTCTAAACCGCCTGCTGAAGCGGTAGCCCGTAAAGTGCTGGAGAGAGCCAAAGCTTGCCGCAAACCGGTGGTGGTTTGCTTCCTCGGTACTAAAGAAGCACGTGAGGATGAAGCAGGTTTGCAGTTCGCCCGTGCCACGAAAGAGGCTGCGCTGAAAGCCGTTCTGCTTACTGGAATCAAAAAAGAGTCACTGGACTTACACCCGCTTAACTGGCCGCTGATTGAAGAAGTCCGTGCGCGCATGAAACCTGAGCAAAAGTACATTCGTGCGCTGTTCTGCGGCGGCACGCTGTGTGACGAAGCGATGTTTGCGGCACTGGAAAAGTACCCGGACGTCTACAGCAATATCCAGCCGAACCCTGAATACCGCCTCAAAGATGTGAATGTCAGCATTGCCCACACCTTCCTCGATTTTGGCGATGACGATTTCACCAACGGCAAACCACACCCGATGATTGACCCCACCAACCGTATTAGCCGCCTGTTGCAGGAAGCGCGTGACCCGGAAGTGGGCGTGATCGTAATGGACTTCGTCTTGGGCTTTGGCTCCCATGAAGATCCGGTTGGAGTGATGCTTGATGCCATCAAAGAAGCGAAAGTCATTGCTGCCCGCGAAGAGCGTAACCTGGAAATCCTGGGCTATGTGTTGGGCACCGATTTGGACACGCCATCGCTTGAAAAGCAGTGCCAGATGCTGACGGATGCGGGCGTTATCTGGGCTAGTAGCAGCACCAACACCGGTTTGCTTGCACGTGAGTTTGTTTGCAAGGAGAAAGCACAATGAGTTTATTCAACCAACCGCTAAATGTGATTAACGTCGGCATTGCAATGTTCAGCGACGATTTGAAAAAGCAGAGCGTTCCCGTGATGCAACTGGACTGGACGCCACCGGGGCAGGGTAATTTAGCTGTCGTTAACGCGCTCGATTCCATTGCCGCTCCGGCACTTGCCGAAAAAGTAGCAGCGGCTAACAAACTAGCCGTTGAGCGCATCATCCAGTCACAGCCGGTTTTAGTCGGTTATGACCAGGCGATTAACGTGGTTCCGGGTATGACGCGCAACACCATTCTGCACGCCGGGCCGCCTGTTGCCTGGGAAGATATGTGTGGTGCGATGAAGGGAGCGGTCACCGGGGCGCTGGTGTTTGAAGGGCTGGCGGCGAATATTGATGAGGCCGCACAACTGGCGGCGTCTGGCGAAATCATCTTCTCGCCATGCCATGAACACGACTGCGTAGGGTCTATGGCGGGTGTGACGTCTGCCTCAATGTTTATGCATATCGTCGAGAACAAAACCTACGGCAACCGCGCATATACCAACCTCAGCGAGCAGATGGCGAAGATCTTGCGCATGGGCGCTAACGACCAGAGCGTTATCGACCGTCTTTTCTGGATGCGTGATGTGCTCGGCCCAATGCTGCGTGATGCGATGAAACTGGCGGGTGAAATCGACCTGCGTTTGATGCTGGCGCAAGCACTGCATATGGGCGACGAGTGCCACAACCGCAACAACGCGGGCACCACGTTGCTGATTCAGGCGCTCACGCCGTGGATTATTCAGACTAATTTCACCGTCGCACAGCAGAAAGAAGTGTTCGATTTTGTCGCCAGCAGCGACTATTTCTCCGGCCCAACGTGGATGGCGATGTGCAAAGCGGCAATGGACGCAGCGCACGGTATCGAATACAGCACCGTGGTGACCACTATGGCGCGTAACGGCGTGGAGTTTGGCCTGCGCGTTAGCGGCTTGCCGGGACACTGGTTCACCGGCCCGGCGCAGCAAGTGATCGGCCCGATGTTTGCGGGTTACAAACCGGCAGATTCTGGGCTGGATATTGGTGATAGCGCGATCACGGAAACCTACGGCATCGGCGGTTTTGCTATGGCAACGGCTCCGGCGATTGTGGCGCTGGTGGGTGGCACCGTGGATGAAGCTATCGATTTCTCACGCCAGATGCGTGAGATAACGGTGGGCGAAAACCCGAATGTCACCATTCCATTGCTGTCGTTTATGGGCATCCCAACCGCCATTGATATTACGCGTGTGGGCAACAGCGGTATTTTGCCGGTGATCAACACCGCCATTGCCCACAAAGATGCGGGCATCGGCATGATTGGCGCCGGGATTGTCCATCCGCCGTTTGAATGTTTTGAGAAGGCTCTGCTCGCCTTTGGTGAGCGTTACTCTTTCTGAGGGATACCCCGATGACAAACGTTAAGCTTGAGTGGAAACGCGGTGACTGGGCGGCATATTTCGGGTTGATGACCAACAACCTGACCAACTTGCTGACCATGATGGGGTTACTCATTTTTGTGGTGGGTATTCCGACTGAGATTGTTTACGGGCGCATTGCGCCAGCCTTTGGGCTGGCGGTGCTGGTAGCGAGCATTTGCTACGCCTGGTTTGGCCTGCAACTGGCAAAAGAGACAGGGCGCAAAGACGTGACCGCACTGCCTTCCGGGCCAAGTGCGCCGTCCATCTTTACCGTGACGTTTTTGGTATTGATGCCGGTCTACCAGCAAACCGGCGACGCTGAGTTTGCGATTCAGATTGGCCTGGTGTGGTGTTTTGTTGAAGCGATGATTCTGGTGGGCGGTTCGTTCCTTGGCGAAACCATCCGCAAGATGATCCCGCGTACCGTTCTGCTTTCGTGTTTGTCGGGCTTAGGTTTATTGCTGTTGGCGATGAACCCGATGCTTCAGGCATTTGAAGCGCCGACGGTTTCCTTCATCGTGCTGCTGCTGATTTTCATTAACTGGTTTGGCAAAAAGCCGATTTTCGCCCGCATTCCAACTGGCTTATTGCTGTTGGTTGCCGGTACGGCGCTGGCGTGGGTTTCCGGCCTGCAAAGCCCGGAAGCGATCAAAGCCTCGATGTCCTCATTCGGCTTTAACCCGCCATCGATTCATGTTGATAGCTTCCTGCAAGGCTTGCCGCACGCGCTGCCGTACCTGGCATCAGCAGTTCCGTTGGGGCTTGCGAACTACATTTTCGACCTGGAAAACATCGAAAGTGCCCACGCGGCGGGTGATGAGTACAACACCCGTAAAGTGATGCTCACCAACGGCCTTGCCTCCACGCTCGGCTGCCTGATGGGGAACCCGTTCCCGGTCACGGTGTACGTTGGACACGCGGGCTGGAAAGCGATGGGTGCGAGTATCGGCTACACGCTGGCATCGGGTGTGACGATGTTTATCGTGCCGCTGTTTGGCCTCGGTGCATTCATGCTCGCCATTATTCCGATGACTGCCATTGTGCCAATTCTGGTGTTTATCGGCGTGGTGACGGCAAACCAGGTGGTGCGCGAAACGCCGAAGATAGAGGTGCCGGTTATTTTCATCTGCTTGTTCCCGTGGATAGCCAACTGGGCGCTGACCATGGTGAATAGCGTGATGGCAGCGGCCGGGACGTCGGCTGCAAAAATCGGCCCTGAAGCGCTGGCGCATAAAGGGGTGTTTTACCAGGGACTGGTGCATTTGGGCAACGGTGCACCGCTCGCCAGCATGTTGTGGGGTTGCGTGGCAATCTTCGCGATTATCAACAAGCCGTTACGCGGTGCAGTGGCCGCCGCAGTTGGTGCGTTGCTGGCACTGTTTGGCGTGATTCATGCGCCGATGGTCGGCTTTGCGCAGGGCAGTTCGCTGATGTTTGTCACCGCGTATTTGATGATGGGCGCGATGTTTGTGGTGAAGCATGTGCTTGACCGTCGTGAAGCGGCTTCTGAGGTTGTGACTTCCGTTTAATACTTCCCCTCACCCTAACCCTTTCCCCAGGGAGAGGGCCGGGGTGAGGGCGTCCGTACCCTAAGGATAAAAATAATGAAACAACTTGTGGTCGTGGCAATTGGCGGCAACAGCATCATCAAAGACAACGCCAGCCAGTCGGTTGAACATCAGCAAGTCGCGGTTAAAGAAGTGGCCCAGACGGTGCTGGAAATGCTCTCGTCGGATTACGACATCGTGCTGACGCACGGCAACGGCCCACAGGTGGGGCTGGATCTGCGCCGTGCGGAAATCGCCCATGAGAAAGAGGGATTGCCGCTCACACCGCTGGCTAACTGTGTGGCAGATACCCAGGGCGGTATCGGCTATCTGATTCAGCAGGCGCTGAATAACCAGTTGGGGAAACACGGAGACAAAAAAGCGGTCACCGTGATAACTCAAGTGGAAGTGGACAAAAACGACCCGAATTTCGCGCATCCAACCAAGCCGATTGGCGCGTTCTTTAGCGAACAACAGTGCGAGGCGCTAAAAGTGGCGCATCCGGACTGGCAGTTTGTGGAAGATTCCGGGCGTGGTTACCGTCGGGTTGTGGCGTCTCCAGAGCCAAAACGCATTGTTGAAGCTGATGCCATCAGCGCGCTTATCAAACAAGGCTTTGTGGTGATTGGTGCAGGAGGTGGCGGTATTCCGGTGATTCGCAGCGAAGAGGGCGATTATCAGAGCGTGGATGCGGTTATCGATAAAGACCTGTCTACCGCGCTGCTGGCTCGCGAAGTGAACGCTGACATTCTGGTGATCACCACTGGCGTGGAGAAAGTATGTATTCACTTTGGCAAACCAGAACAACGAGCGCTCGATGAAGTCACGGTTGAACAGATGGCGCATTTCAGCGAAGAAGGTCATTTCCCTCCGGGCAGCATGCTGCCAAAAATCACTGCTAGCCTCGCGTTCCTGCGCAATGGCGGCAAACGCGTGATTATCACCACACCTGAAAAATTACCTGCAGCCCTGCGTGGCGAGACGGGCACTCATATTGTTAATGCTTAAGAGTGGGAGAACTCAATGAATAATGCAGAAAAAAGCCGCCGTGAATTTTTAAGCGGTGGCGGTAAAGTGGCTGCTGCCTGCGCACTCTTTGGCGCGACTGGCTCAATGG
This sequence comes from Buttiauxella sp. BIGb0552, assembly GCF_004366275.1. Lineage (NCBI taxonomy): Bacteria > Pseudomonadati > Pseudomonadota > Gammaproteobacteria > Enterobacterales > Enterobacteriaceae > Buttiauxella > Buttiauxella sp. BIGb0552. The sequence continues at coordinate 624,692 of NZ_SODY01000002.1, read as the reverse complement.
CGTATGCTGCGAAACCAGCCTCCCTTGCCTGTGAGACGGACAATCGCATGAGCGCCATTAAAGAATCGCATTACTACCTCGACAACGTACTGCTTGAGGCGGGTTTTAGCCGCGACGGGCAGACTATTGTTGGCACGCAAACCGAACTGAAAACGCTGGAAATTAAAGACGGCAAAATTGCGGCACTGCTCGCAAATAAACAGCATCCCGATGCCACCCTTGCCCATTACGATGCGTCAGGGAAACTGCTGCTGCCAGCGATGCGCGATATGCACATCCATCTTGATAAAACCTTCTACGGCGGCCCGTGGCGTGTGCATAACCGCCCGGCGGGAACCACCATTCTGGACATGATTGCCCTTGAGCAAAAATTGCTGCCGGAACTGCAACCGGTCACTCAGCAGCGTGCGGAAAAACTGATTGATTTGATTCAGTCGAAAGGCTCGACCATCGCCCGAAGCCATTGCAACGTTGAGCCCGTTTCCGGGCTGAAAAACCTCGAAAATCTGCAAGTGGTTCTGGAACGCCGTAAGTCTGGTTTTAGCTGTGAAATTGTCGCGTTTCCTCAGCATGGTTTGCTGCACTCTAACTCCGTTGCACTGATGCGTGATGCAATGCAAGCGGGCGCTCACTATGTGGGTGGGCTTGACCCGACTAACGTCGACGGGGCGATGGAAAAATCCTTAGATGCCATGTTCCAGATAGCCATCGACTACAAAAAAGGTGTCGATATCCACCTGCATGAAACCAGCCCAGCCGGGATCGCCGCGGTGAATTACATGGTTGAAACGGTGGAGAAAACCCCTGAGCTGAAAGGCAAATTGACCATCAGCCACGGTTTTGCACTGGCGATGATGAACGAACAAGAGGTTGATGCGATTGCTACGCGTATGGCGGCGCAGCAAATTACTATCGCGTCAACGGTACCGATTGGCACCATGCATATGCCACTCAAGCAGTTGCAAGAGAAGGGGGTGTTTGTGATGACGGGCACCGACAGCGTTATCGACCACTGGTCGCCGTATGGCCTGGGCGACATGTTGGAAAAAGCTAACCTTTATGCGCAGCTCTATATGCGTGTCAGTGAACTGAATCTTTCACGATCCCTTGCGATTGCCACCGGCAATGTGCTGCCGCTTAATGACAAAGGCGAGCGTATGTGGCCAAAAGCACAGGATGAAGCGAGCTTTGTGCTGGTGGATGCCTCATGTTCTGCCGAAGCCGTGGCACGCATCTCTCCACGAACCGCGACCTTCCATAAAGGGAATCTGGTTTGGGGTGAACTTAGCGTGTAGTGCCAGGCTTACTGATCTCACGCTGTCAGATTGACTGCGTGAGATGTAAATAAGAAGCCACTCTATGAGCGGCGACGTAAATATTAACTCCGCCAGAAAGTCCTCGAAAACAAAATCAACACCGGATAGATCTCCAGTCGACCTAATAACATAGCCGCACACATTAAGTATTTTGCACTATCGCTCAACGTACCAAATCCTGCGGCAGTTTCGCCAAACCCTAAGCCCATGTTGTTAATACAGGCCGCTACGGTGGCGAACGAAGTTAACAGGTCATATCCCTGCAAGTTCAGCATCCAGATAAAAAAGCAGGTGCACACGACGTAGAGGAAGAAAAAACTCCACACGGAACGCAGCACTCTGTCATTAACAGGCGAGTTACCAATCCGAATACTCATGATGGCGCGTGGATGTGCCAGTTGATGTACTTCATGGCGGCTTTGCTTAAATAACACCAGGAAGCGCAGCGCTTTAATCCCACCGCAGGTTGACCCGACGCATCCGCCAAAGAAACTGGCGGACAGCAGCAGAACAATGGTGTGTACCGGCCAGGAAGCGTAATCACTGGTTGATAGGCCGTTATCGGTAATCATGGAGCTGGTCAGGAAAAAGGCATGAACGAACGAGGCGGGTAGGGCGTACATACCTGCGCGCCAGACTTCCAGTGTGATGATTAAAATCACAATGCTTGCGACCATCAGGAAGAATCTCAACTCCGCACTCTTGAGAAACGGCTTAATGCTGCGACGTGCCAGGGCGACAAAATAGAGGGTGAAGTTGATGGCTGAGAGCAATGAAAAAGCCCCGGCGACAAGCTCAATAGCATAGCTGTTGTAAAAGCCGATACTTTCGGTGCGTGTAGAAAAGCCACCTAATGAGACGGTAGAAAGGCCATGACAAAGCGCATCAAAGAACGGCATGCCGGCGAGTTTGTACGCAATCGTGCAGGCAGCACCTAGCAGCAAATAAGTCAGCCACAAACTTTTAGCTGTGTCTGCAAGACGTGGCGTGAGGCGCTCTTCTTTAAATGGCCCGGGCATTTCGGACTGATAAAGCTTCATTCCCCCAATACCCAGAAGCGGCAATACTGCTACAGCAAGCACAATGACACCGAGGCCGCCGATAAAGTTGAGTTGGGCGCGGTAATAGAGGATCGATTTGGGCAATAGGGAGACATCGTTAAAAACAGTGGCTCCGGTAGTTGTTATACCCGAAACCCCCTCAAACATGGCATCAGCTAGAGATACGTTATAGCTGTCATCCAGCCACAGCGGCATGGCGCTGATTACTGAAAAAAGCAGCCAAAACAAAACGATGATAATAAATCCATCGCGGGTTTCGAGTTGAATATTAGACCGACCAGTCATCACCCAAGCCAGGCTTCCAAGTGTAAAAGTGATGATAAAGGTATAAAGAAAGCCAAACAGGCTGCGTTCTTTTTCAATTAAAGCCAGCAACATTGGCGGGATCATCGTCAGGCTGTAGAGAACAACCAAAAAAGCGCACAGATGAATCACAATTCTAAAACGGGTTGATATATACATCAGAGAAACCCAGATACCTGTGTTATTCAGGTATATCAATCAGGTAGGGATGGCAAAGTATAGGGTATTTTGGGTAGGAAAGGTTATCTGGCTTTATTGTGAAGGGAAGCATTGTTAAATGGGCAACACAGGGGTTGCCCATTTAGAAGACAGATTACTTCTTGTTATAAACTTCTGCGGTGCCGTGAATTTTATTCTCGGTATCTGCAGAGGTTACAACATAAAACTTGCCACCCAACTCATCGGCTTTCTTGGAGAGTTCGGCTTTGGCATCAGATGGTGACAATTCACCACTGGTGGTGATGGTGCCTACTTTTACATACTGATCTTTATGGTCGTTATAGGCTTCTTTCGTCAACAGTTCTGCTGACAATGCACTGAATGATACTGCACCCAAAGTTAATGCTACCAATACACCCTTAGCTATCTTCATGACGAACCTCATCTTTGCTTATGGTAGATAAATTGTTTTCCCTACCTTTAGACTATGGTTCAGAACTGTATTTCTCGCCAGCTTTGGTAAAGAAAAATTTTGTTCAAAAATAGATGCATAAGAGATTGTTCAGTATTGAAAAGCATGATTATTGCTAACCTTATCTGAGAAAAGCAGATGCAGAGTGGATGGGCACCATCCACCCTTCGCCGGGTTTACGAGGTTACTTGCTCTGTTACCGGTGCTACTGAAGCTTCTTTTTGCGATTTATTGGCCTGTTCTTCGCGATATTTCAGGTTATCCCAGATGCGGAAGAACGGGTAATACATCACCAGCGAAATCCCGAGGTTGACGATTTGCAGCACGGAACCAGAAATATGCCCGCCGGTTGCCAGGTATCCGCTGACCACGATCGGTGTAGTGAACGGCAAGGCAATACCCGCAGGTTTGGCGACAAGCCCGGTGGTCATTGCAATATAAGAAACAATCACTAATACAACAGGGGTAAGAATAAACGGCACGACCAGATACGGGTTCATCACAATCGGAATGCCAAATACCATCGGTTCGCTGATATTAAACAGGCTACCGGGGGCGGCGATTTTACCCAATTGTTTCATCTGCGCACTGCGACTGCGGATCAGCATAAATATCACCAGTCCGAGCAGGGCACCGGTGCCGCCGGGGGCAATCCACAAGTCATAAAATTGTTGGGTGATGATATGAGGAATAGGCAAACCGTTCTGGAATGCTTCAAGGTTCTCCGACATATTGCTCAACCACACCGGGCGGATAAACACCAGTACGATAGTGTCGCCATGCAGGCCCAGCATCCACAAAATACCAATCAGCAATACCGAGATAATCATACCCGGCAGTGAACCGCCAACATGACTCATCGGGATACCAACCAGTTCGGTAATCATCGTATTGATGTCGCCAAATGGTGTTGCCTCAACTAACAGACGCAGCGCCAACACTACCGCTAAAACGCAGAAGCCAGGGATCAACGCCAGGAAGGATTTAGCTACCGCTGGCGGCACGCCTTCCGGCATACGGATAACCAGATTGCGGTTATTGATAAAGCGGTAAATTTCGGTTGAAAGCAGGGCGATAAGAATGGCGACGAACAACCCCTGGCTACCAATTTGCCCCATCGGCATCACGCCCTTCACTAACTGTGCCGCACCGCCCGTAGCGGGTGTAAACATGATGTGCTGCGGAATGGTCATGATAAATGCAACCAGAGACACGGCACCGGCAGTCAACGGATCAATTGTGCGGTACTTTTCCGCCAGGCGATAAGCGATACCAAAGGCGGAGATAATCGCCATGATGTCGTAGGTCGCTTTAACCGGATAGAGCACTTTTTCCTGCCAGGTTGGGCCGAAAAAGTCGCTCATCATTTGGGCATAACCCGGTATCGGCAGATAAGCAAAAATAAGGAAGAACGAGCCAATCAACATAAATGGCATGTTCAGAATGATACCGTCACGCACCGATAGCACATGCTTTTGCCCGGCAATTTTTAGCGCGGTTGGCAGTACATATTTTTCGATAATGGATTTGTTCATAGACATAGACACCCCCTGCCCGGATACCCTTCATACTTCAAGCCGCAGGTACGTTGGCGGCACCCGCGCGCCCCAGTCACATAGTTATTAGCTATGCTCCTGGGGACTTACGGGCTGGCCGCCTTCCTGCAACTCGGATTATTTTGGGTAGAATTATAATTTTATTTAGTCGTAGGTCGGATTAGCGTAGCGACATCCGACAACACGGGTTTAAACGTTAAACTGCGGCAACCACGCTTTGTTGATACTTAACACTTCATCGACCAGCGCAGACGCCAGATTGACATCAGCAACCAGCGGGTTCGCGACCAGCGCCAGTAACGCTTTTTTCTTATCGCCGTGTACCGCCGCTTCGATGGTCAAACGTTCAAAATCTTTAACTTGCTGAGTCAGGCCGTTCATCAGCAGCGGTAATTTCCCAAAGGCCAGCGGATGTGCGCCAAGGGCGTCAATCAGGCAGTTGGTTTCAATCACCGCGTCGTCTGGTAATCCCTGAATTGCACCGTTGTTAGCGGTATTCACCACCATTTCAATACCGAGATTATTATGTAAGGCGTTAATCAATTGCACCGCGACCTCGGAGTAGAACGAACCACCGCGCTGGCTAAGTTCTTCCGGTTTTTTATCGAGGTTAGGATCGGCATAGAGTTTAAACAGTGACTCTTCTACCTTCATGACGAGCTCGGCACGAGTGCCTTTAGTGGCGGCATCAGAGAGTTCATCTTCCAGCATGGTGCGCGTTTGCCAGAAGTAACGGTGGTAAGGGCAGGGAATGGCACCTAATGCGCGCAGCAAATCCGCAGGCCATGGAATCGCTTTAATGTTGTTCATGGAAAGCTGCTCCCCATCGCACAACATTTCGATCACTTCATGAGTGGCATCGCGTCCGTTTGCCAACACTTTATGCACCCAAACCATATGATTCAGGCCTGCAAAACGTAGCGAAACTTTGTCGTGAGGCAATTTCAGCATGTCGGCAATCATATGGTGCATCGTCACCGGCACATTACACAGGCCGATAATCTTGGCCTTGCTATAGCGCGAAACCGCTTCGGTCACAATGCCGGCCGGATTGGTGAAGTTGATAATCCACGCATCCGGGGCGAGACGCTCCACGCGGTGGGCAATATCGAGCATCACGGGAATGGTGCGCAACGCTTTTGCAAAACCGCCAACCCCCGTCGTTTCCTGGCCGAGAAGCTTGTGGCTTAAACCCAGGCGTTCATCGGCGGCGCGGGCGGGAAGCTGCCCCACGCGCAGCTGCGTTAAGACAAAACTGGAACCTTTGATGGCTTCGTCAGCGTCAAAATGTACGGATACCTTGACGGACTCCAGCCCATTTCTGTCGAGCATGCGACGGGCGAGGGCGGCAATAATATCGACTTTCTCGCGACCCGCTTCTACATCTACCAATGCCAGTTCCGCCATTGGCAGTGAAGCATGGCGTTCAATCAATCCTTCAATCAACTCCGGGGTATAACTGCTTCCCCCGCCAATAACGGTAATTTTCATCTTGTTCTCCGCCTGTCTCAGGCCATTAGGGCGAGGGCTTTATCCAGCACGCGATCGCCGCGCATGGTGCCGTAATCCATCATATCTATCACCGCGACAGGTTTCCCCAGCGGTGTGGAAAGCTCAGTCAGGCGCTGTAATTCGTACTGTACTTGTGGGCCAAGCAATACCACGTCGGCATGGCGCAATTGGCCTTCAATTTCGGATACCGGGATGGCATCAATTTCGATTTCCAGAGAACGCTTCGTCGCTTCGGTACGCATTTTTTGTACCAGCATGCTGGTGGACATCCCCGCAGCACAGCACAACATGATTTTTTTCATTACAACTTTCCCCTCATTTGAAAACATATTTCATACATTAGCTGTTTTAATTAGCATGTATGAAAATTATTTTCATGAGTGTGATCACTGTTGGATTATTTCCAGATGGCACTGAGGCCGGATGAATATGTGATCTCTATAGAAAAATGGATATTTAGGTCGAGCGTTGTATAGAATAATGTGTACGTGAATGAGATGGATTGAAAAATAATTTCAAACATTTATGATGTTTTTAACGAGCAGTTAATGCCGACATTAGGACGCCTCCTGTTATGGATATTGTTTACCAACTGGTACACGGGTTATCTGGCCTGCCAGCGCAAGAATCTCGTCTGGCACGCTTTTTCCTCGATAACTTCGCGCAAATACCCGAAGCAACGATGGAAGAGTTAGCGGCAAAGGCAGGGGTGAGCTCTGCCACGTTGCAACACTTTGCACGCAGCATTGGCTGTGACGATATCAATGATTTTATCGGCCAGGTGCGCCATCAGCAGCAGGAGAACAATCTGCAAGTCCCCGCAGCTCCTATGCTGGGCGATGCTGCATGGGTAGATCCGGGGGCACTGAAAGCGCTGGCCCTTAACGCTGGTATTGGTAGCGAAATACTCGACAGATTTTCGCACTCCATAGGGTGTGAAAATAACGGCGATATTCTCGGCCAGATCCGCAACCGTCTGAATGACTTCAGCCAGCAAGAATCTCGCGTGGCGCAGACCATTCTTGATGATGTCTCTTTTGCCGCATCGGCCACCATCGACCAGCTTGCGACCGCTGCGGGGGTTAGCCCGGCAACTATTACCCGATTTGCCCGAGCGTCAGGGTGTGACGATATCCGTGATTTGCGCATGAAACTGGCGCAAGCAAGCACACCGGTAGCTGGTGGCGATATAGCTTTGCCGTGGCGTGAAAAACTGAACAGGCTGCAAAATGCCCTAAATTCACAGTTTTGCGAACTGCAACCCGCAGTCATCAATCAGGCAGTTGTTCGTTTGAAACAGGCGAAAGCGGTGCATATTTTCAGCGCCAGTGCGGCAGATACGCCTTTTGCGAGCCTGTTGCAATATCGCCTGCTGACTCAGGGTTATCCGGCCAACATTTGTCAGGACCCAGCGCTGATGAGTATTACTGCATCGATGCTTGGTGCCGGACAAGTGCTGGTGATTTTCGCAGGCTCTGCACCGGAAAATGCACTGATTGCGGCGGCCCATCAGGCGCGTCGGCTGGGTGCTGAAATCATTTTCATTGGCCGGGATAGCGGCTCGTTTATTCACAGCGACGATATTCTGTTGCCGCTAACAGAAGTGCGCTACGGTTCGTTGTTAGTTATTGATTTGCTTTGTGAAGGGATTGATAGCTGAGCCGATGGCGTAAATGTCGGGTGTAGCGAATGCTAACCCGACCGGCAAACTATTTGATCAGAAAGCTGTTTCCAACGTTTCGAGAACGTTGTACTGCTCATCAACCAGTAACAGTGCTTTCCATTTGTCGAATGTCAGGCACGGATGGGAAGTGCTGAAGACCAGAATATCCCCCACCTGGACATCAGCACCGGGTTTGAGTTTCAGCATGGCATGTTGATCCATAATGCCGGTGGTTTCGATGGTATTAGTAGCCAATTCCCGTGATTTCCCTGCTCGATAATGCGCAACAGGTTGCGGCAAACCTGCGTCAAAAGCGCTATCTCGTTTGCCAAAATTCACAATCGCGCGGTCGCTTTCCGGTACGGATTGCACCATCGCAACCAGCTCCAGAGCCGAGACTAAATCTCCACCAAGATCACAGGCGACTTTATCGCGAGCCATAAGCTCGTCCTGCGCTTGCTGGTAAATACCGGCATCGTGCGTGATGTAACAACCTGGGCGAATAACAATGCGGCAGTTTGCCGGTTTTTGCGCGGCTAGCCAGACATTACAGACCACGTCATACCAAACAGAACCGGCACCCGTGAGGATAAATTCCCCGTCAACATATTGCTTTAGCTGGCAGGCGAGTACCGCGGCATCGCGCAGCAATGCTTCCACTTTCGGCTGCGGGTTTTCGCCGTGCAGCACGCCTTCATACAGTTCCAGACCACGTAAGCGCAGACCTGAGAGTGTAGAAATTTCTTCGGCCAGGGCTTGCGCCTGTTCAGTAGTACGACACCCACAGCGCCCGCCAGGCACGCCCAGTTCAATCAAAATATCAAGCCGTTGGTTATTCGCGCTAAAGAAAGCAGAAAGCGTTTTTGCGTTGGCGAGACTGTCAACGCAACACAGGTAATCGACATCCGGATACTGTGTTTTTAGCTGTGAAACCAGCTGCATATTTGCTTTGCCGACCAACTGGTTAACCATCAACACTCGTTTGATACCGCTAACCATCGCCATGCTTGCTTGCCAGGCGCTGCCGACACCTACCGCCCAGGCTCCGGCTTGCTGCTGCTGTTGAAAAATCCACGGTGTCATGGTGGTTTTCCCGTGAGGGGCCAGGGAGACACCGCGTGTGTCTGCGTAGCGCTGCATCCACTGAATATTGTTCTCCAGCGCGCCTTTTTTGATAACGGCTGCGGGTAAGCAAATGTCTTCGTTGAGGATATTCGCAGGGGTAAACATCAAGGCTGATTTGTGTGGTACGAGGTTACTGTTCTGGTATTTCATAACATTATTCCTTTGTGATTTTCATTTCTTTCAGACAGTGTGTCATTTGTAATTTAATGAAAAATATATGTTTTATTGAAAATAATGTGATTGATTGAATAAAAGTATCATAAATTCATAGGGGTTTTGAGTAGTCTTCCACTGTTTTTTACGCTTGTAAATGGTTAACTTTAATCCAGAACATAACGGGGGTAAGGAAGACATGAAGTTCGATTACTTGTTCAGGAATGTCACGGTTATCGATGGAAGCGGCGGAGCGCAATATCTTGCTGATGTTGCGGTGCAGGGCGATCGCATTGTGGAAATCGCGCCAATGATCAGCGGCTCGGCACATGAAGAAATTGATGGTAACGGCCGAGTGCTGGCTCCTGGTTTTATTGATGTTCATACCCACGATGACATTAACGTTATCCGGATGCCGGAGTACCTGCCAAAAATTAGCCAGGGTATTACGACAGTGATCGTCGGCAATTGCGGAATCAGTGCCGCCACGGCGACTATGAAGGGTAATGTGCCGGACCCGATGAATTTGCTCGGTGAAGTGGAACACTTCATCTACCCAACGGTTGCCGCCTACGCGCAAGCCGTAGAGCAAGCTAAGCCCGCGGTTAACGTTGGCACATTAATTGGCCACACGGCACTTCGTAACAATCATATGGATGACTTGTTCCGCGCCGCCACAAGCGAAGAAATTAGCGCCATGCGCGCGCAGCTTTTTGAGGCGTTGCAGCAGGGCGGTCTAGGGTTAAGTACTGGTCTTGCCTATGGCAGCGCGTTCCATTCCACAACCGAAGAAGTAATGGCGCTCGCGGAAGAGTTGGCGGCGGGGAAAGGAATTTACACCACCCATCTGCGCTCAGAATTTGAGCCGATTCTTGAGGCGCTCGACGAGGCCTTTCGCATTGGTCGTCATGGCAAAGTGCCTGTTGTTGTTTCACATCATAAGTGCGCTGGAGCAAAGAACTGGGGGCGGACGGTTGAAACATTGAAACTATTCGACAAGGTGCGCCAGCAGCAGGATGTGTCCTGCGACTGTTATCCCTATTCTGCGAGCTCTTCTACGCTGGACCTGAAACAAATTACCGACGAATTCGACATTGTGATTACCTGGTCGGAGCCACATCCTGAAATTGCCGGGCAGTCGCTAAAACAGATCGCGCAAAACTGGTCGATGACGCTGACTGAGGCAGGGAAATTGCTGATGCCGGCAGGGGCGATTTACTACAACATGGACGAACAGGACGTGCGGCGTGTGTTGAGCTACCCGGTCACCATGGTCGGCTCAGACGGCTTGCCGAACGATCCGATGCCGCATCCGCGTTTGTGGGGAGCCTTCCCGCGTGTACTGGGTCACTACAGCCGCGATGAGAAGCTATTTCCGCTGACTGTTGCAGTGCATAAGATGACGGGAATGTCGGCTGCTCGTTTCCAGCTTGACGGGCGCGGACTGGTGAAGTGCGGCTATTATGCTGATTTAGTGATGTTTGATCCTGAAACCGTGCGCGATGTGGCAAGCTTTACCGATCCGCAACAACCGGCTGCTGGTATTGAAGCGGTAATGGTTAACGGTGTAATGAGTTATGGTCGGGATCAACAAGTTATCGGGCGTGCCGGGCGGTTCTTACGTCGCTAAAACGCACCTTCATTTCGCCCCTCTTTCGAGAGAATGAAAACAAATAAGGAACAACAATGAGCATTAAACGTTATGGAGTCGGTGGCAGCACTGGAACAGGCGGGCAGCATTTACCCTTCGCAAAAGCGGTAGAAGCGGGTGGTTGGCTTTATGTTTCCGGGCAAACACCAATGAAAGATGGTGAAGTCGTTGAAGGTGGCATTATTGAGCAGTCGCGCCTGGCGATTCAGAACTGCGTGGACATCATGGAAAGCGCGGGCTACACCCTGGCCGATGTGGTGCATGTGAAGGTTTATCTTACCGACGCGCGCTATTTCCAGTCGTTTAACAAAGTGTTTGGTGAGTTCTTTGCCGAGCATCCGCCCGCTCGTGTCTGTTGTGTGGCTGACCTGGTGGTGGATTGTAAAGTCGAAGTGGATTTGACCTGTTATCGGGCAGACCGTTAAGGGTTTGCTTACTCACGTGGCTCCCTGCCACGTGCCCCCCGACTGAAGGGTGAAAAACGGCGCGATTGAAGCCGGAACCAAAGGTCAACGTCAAAACCCAAAGACAGCACTGAGCGGGTTTTGACCTTGTACCCGGTATAAATTGCCCCAGTGTTCGCCATAAGTCAGGGTTGAGCTGCCGGGAGCAGCGAAAGAGAGCGATCGTCGGGAACGAGTCGCGAGCGACCCTGATGTTGGGGATAAGCTGGGGTTTACCGCGCAGCGGCAATTTAATGACCGGGCGCCAGGATTATCAAGGAGAGGGCGTTCTCTCCTTGATACGTTCACCGTTTTCGGGAATTAAAGAGATAACTGAACGCACGGGTGAACGGAAAATGAGCGAGGCTTAAAGATCTCACCCTGACAAAATTACTGAGGCGCGTTGTGTGTAAGAGACAACTGCACCCGGCAAGCCGCTAATCCCCCAGAGGCTGCCTGTCCGCACCACCCCGATGGCTATCCAGGGCAAGTTTGATGCGGCGCAGGCGGTCTTTGGTCTGGTTTTTATTGGCCATAGCAAGCTCCGTCGCCAACACATCTACCATCGCTAACATCGCATAACGCGAGGTGCTGGGCTTAAAAATGTAGTCGTTTTCCCGCACTATCAGCGGCAGCACAATATCGGCGTTTTGCGCCAGCGGTGAGTCTTGCGGGGTGATGGCAATCACTTTTGCGCCATACTGCCGGGCGATAGCCGCACTTTCAATCACCTCTGGTGTGTAGCCTCCCAGCGATAAAGCCAGTACCACATCGTTGGGTGACACAGCCGAACACATCATTCTTACCAGCAGACCATCGCTCTGGCTGACCACTGGAAGGCCAAGACGGAACAGACGGAATTGTACTTCCTGGGCACAAATTGTGGAGCCACCGCCCATCCCGATAGCCAGAATTTGTCGGCTCTGGCTCAACCATTCCACTGCTTTGTTAAGCGAATCGGTATCGAGCGCCCGGCGATTAATATCCAGCACATTAATGATAGTTTCGTAGATACCTTGCACGCCTTCGAGGTCAGGCACATCCAGAATAAAACGTTGCCCTACCGCCAACGACTGTGCAAGTTTCACTTTTAGCTCGCGCACATCTTTGCAGCCAATCGCGCGTGCAAAACGGGTAATTGATGCCTGGCTGGTATCTGTAAGCCGCGCCATTTCTGAAATCGACAAAGTCGTAGCTGATTGCACATCATCGAGAATAAATTGCGCAATACGCTTTTCTGTCGTGGTCAGCTCCACAAAACGATCGGTGATACAGGAAATAATATCGATGGAAACAGACATGGCACGTCCCTGAAAATGGTTAAAAACTGCTGGTACTTTGTACCACAAAAATCATTTGCTGTGGGATTAGCCTGAGTTCAACTGAGGTTTAAGGGGGATGGTGTTGATGCTCCTCATCACCCGAGGCAAGAATATTATTTTGCCGTTGTTTGATTGCTGCTGCCTGGCTATTGTTTCTCTGGAAATGGTTTGTGTGCTAACAGTAGCCTTGTTTCCAGATATGGACTCATACTCATAATGGCTTGCTATTAATTAGCAGCGCTTTGATAGCTTAATGCCGCACTTATTCTCATTAAGTTGATTCGTGTTTGTTAAAAATAAACAAAAAACCGTTTTGTTATGTGCTAATAAGGCTGGTTTAATACTTGGGTTTAATACTTGGGTATAACACGAAATAATTACTCTGCAGAAAGAATATCCCCCTCAATGATGTTGGGGGATTGTTGTCATTTCATTCTTTTCTGGTGATGCATTCATTGGTGAGTGAGGTGTTACGAACGCTATCGTGATGTTTTCGATTGCATAGGTGTTTTTTTACAGAGCTAAATTCTGATTTTTTGTTTTTATTTATGCGGAAAATGCTATCGAAAATAGAATGATGTTGTATAGATTTTATTTTTTATGTTTGTTTTTAGATGGTAAGCCGGGCAGTCACCCTCTTTGTGCCATTTTTACAGTAATGTCTGTTTGTTCTATTATCAAAATAGTTAATAAAAACCAACGGGTTTATATTACTGGGCACAATCTTATCTTTTAAAATGCAATGCCAGCGATCTGCTGTCCCGGTCATTAATGCTTGAGATCTGGATAGTTACGTAGTCACTATCACCTGGAATAACTGCATCATGGAAATTAATGATACCCCCTTAGCTGAGAAAAGACTGGTTGCCAGATTTCTGGATATGTTCATCAAATTTGGTCTCATCCTCGCATTAGCCTCCTTCTGTTTTACTGTCATTTCGCCTTTTATGAATATGCTGCTGTGGGCACTTATTCTGGCAGTGACTCTCTATCCGCTTCATCAACGTTTTGCTGCGCGTATGGGAAATAAACAGGGATGGGCTGCGACCTTGCTGGTGTTGCTGGGAGTGTTGCTAATCGTTGTACCTACCATCGCGATGATTAGCTCCCTGGGTGATAGCGTCAGTGTACTTATTACGAAAGTCACCAGCGATAGCCTGGTCATCCCGCAACCTTCAAATCGCCTGGTGGCAATACCGATTGTGGGCGAAAAAATCTATGTCGTGTGGATGAAGGCTGCGACAGATTTACCGGCCTTAGTAAAAAGCTATGGCCCGCAGCTAGGTGAGATTACCCGCCAGGTAATTACCATTCTGGCTAGCATGAGTGGCGGTTTGATTGGCTTTGTATTCTCCTTTATCGTCGCCGGCATCATGATGGCCTGGGGCGCTCCAGGTGCAGCAAGTGCAACGAGTATCGCCACACGTATCACCGATGAAAGAAAAGGTCCTGCCCTGACAAAACTCTGTACCAATACTATTCGAGCAGTAGCGATGGGGGTTATTGGTGTTGCCTTCATTCAGGCGTTGCTGGCCGGTATTGTGATGGCATTCGCCGGTATTCCTGCCGTGGGGATCTTCTTCGTTCTGGCTCTGATTCTGGGTATTGCCCAGGTTCCAGTGATACTGGTTACCGCTCCGGCTATCGCGATTATGTGGATGACGGGCGACAATGGAACGGTGCTGAATATCATTTTCACCATTCTGCTGATTATTGCCGGTATGGCTGACAACGTGCTGAAACCTTTGTTGTTGGGGCGCGGTGTAGATGTGCCAATGCCTGTGGTGCTGTTGGGGGCGCTGGGAGGTATGGCAACCAACGGTATTCTCGGCATGTTTATTGGCGCGACACTGCTTTCTATTGGTTATAGAATCTTCATGGCCTGGGTCAAAGAAGGTCCGTCTGGCCCGACGTTGAGCGGGCAAGATGCTCTGTGAAGACAGATTCAGGCGCCTCCTGATAACGGGGGGCGCAAGCCTGGTCTTGAGCGCATGTACCACTCTGGGACCCGACTATAAAACCCCGCAAGTTCCGGAGCTGACGCAATGGCAGCCGGTGACGAAGAGCATGGCATCTGGCGTATCCCAGAACAGTTATGACCAGTGGTGGATACAGCTTAATGACCCAACACTTACCATGCTCGTCAACGAGGCCTTACGGAAAAACCCTGACGTTAAAATTGCCGGTCTGCGCCTGCTGGAATCACGTGCACAGTTGGGAATTGCAGAAAGCTTACTCTCACCTCAGGCAACCATTGGCGATGGGCAAGTCGTTACTGGCGGTCAACTACATGATGACCGTTACATTGCTAGCACCAACTACGGCGCGGGCTTTAACCTGGGATGGGAGATAGATTTCTGGGGCAAGTTCAAACGTGGTGTTGAATCTGCCGATGCGAGTTACTTCGCAACGCTTGCGCAATATGACGATATTCAGGTGCTGATGGCGGCACAAGTCGCACAGCTGTATGTGAATATCCGTACGCTTGAAGCGCGCCTGCAAATTACCCGCAATAACGCCAAAATTCAGCAGCGTAGCCTGCAAATTACAGAGCGTTTGTTCCTCAGCGGCAACAGTGCTGAGCTGGATGTACAGCAAGCGAGAACCCAATATCTATCAACCCTCTCAAGTATTCCTCAACTGGAAACCAGCCTGCGTCAGAGCCAGAACGCATTGAGCGTGCTACTGGCGCGAAAACCAGGTCCGTTACCCGAAATGGTCGATAGCACAGGGGTTCTTCCGAAGGGCAACCTGGCGCTGGTGTCGGAATTGCCTGCAGATTTGCTGCGTCGCCGACCTGATGTGCGAGCGGCTGAAAGGCAATTAGCGGCACAGTCAGCCTTAATAGGCGTGGCAGAAACTGAACTCTATCCGTCTATTTCTCTTATTGGCAGCGTGGGAATTAGCGCCCGAAATGGCGGTAGTAGCACTCTGTCCTGGGCGGCGGGGCCGACATTTAGCTGGAACTTGCTTGATCAAGGGCGGCTGGGTAACCAGGTGCTGGTACAAGATGCGCGGTTCCTGCAACTGCATGAACGCTACCGGGATACGGTATTTCAGGCTGCACGTGAAGTGGATGATGCAGCCGTTGCTTACGCCAATGACAAACAAGAGATCGATCTGCTGACCCAAACTGGGCAAGCGGCAAACCGTTCTTTGGATATCGCCAACACCCAATATCGTGAAGGTATGGCTGACTTCCAGCGTGTACTGGATTCACAAAGAGCCTTGTTCAATCAACAGGAGCGGCTAGTGAATAGCCGTGGTGCCCTGATGCGTGACTTGATTACGCTCTATAAGGCTCTGGGCGGTGGTTGGGAGAAAGGGCGGGAACGCCCACTGGTTGATAAGCAAACCGATGCTCATTTACGCCAGCGTGATAACTGGGTGCCTTTATTGGATGCCCCTTTGCCATCAGCAACGTTACCCAAAGAAGGTAAACAGCAATGACAGAATCCTCATCTCCGGCGGGGCAAGCCAGTCGACGTGGAGTGATAGGTCTCCTCGTGGTCATCATTTTATTGCTTTGCTGGTATCTGGCGGCGGACCGCCTCACGCCTTATACCTCTCAGGCAAGGATTCAGGCATTTGTTATCCCCATTGCTGCGGAAGTGGGAGGGCAAATCCAAAAGGTCTATGTTCGCGATAATCAGGAGGTCTCGCCGGGCGATAAGCTGTTTGAGCTTGATCCCGAGCCTTATGACATCGCGTTGGCTAAGGCTCGTTCGGACTATGAAACAGTGCTCAGTTCGGTCAAAGCCAATAATGAAACCATTGCCGCGGCCAAAGCGGGTTTACAGGCGGCGACAGCCGCTTATCAAAATGCGGCTAAAGACGCTGAACGTCAGGAGCGTTTGTATCGTGAAGATCCCGGCACCATCTCAGTTCGTCGCCTCGAAGTGGCACAAGCCACGCGGGAAACCGCGCGTAGCCAGATGGCAGCAGCCGCCGCTGATGTGCGTAGAGCGACTGAAGCGGCGGGCGTTTCCGGGGAAAAAAACTCACAACTGCTGAGCGCTCGTTCTGCGGTGCAAAAAGCCGAACTGGACCGGAAAAATACCGTAGTTGTTGCGACTAACCGCGGTCTGGTGACGGATCTGCGGACTGATATCGGCCAGTTTCTTGGCGCAGGGGCACCCGTTATGACGCTGGTGGCGATAAACGATGTCTGGATTAGCGCGGATATGACCGAAAATAACATCGGTAATGTGAATATCGGTGATGAGGTCGCCATTTTGCTCGACAGCATGCCGGGGCATATTTTCAAAGGCCAGGTGCGCAGCATCAGTTATGGCGTAAGTGCGACGCAAAGCCAGCCCGCCGGTGTTTTGCCTGCGGTCGATAATAGCCGTGACTGGCTACGTCAGGCGCAGCGGTTCCCGGTGAAAATTGCCTTTGTTAAAGACGATTTCCCTCCGGTTAAAAACTTGCGGGTCGGTGGGCAGGCTGATGTGTTGGTCTATGCCAATGGTGCTGGCGTCATGAGCTTCTTCGGTAGCATCTACATACGACTGATGAGCTGGTTCTCGTATATCTACTGAGGTAGGCCATGCATAACGGGGATCGTGCGGTACTGAGAATTGGAGTGGGATCGGCCATTGCGGCGCTGGTCTGCTACGGCCTTGCGCTACCGATGCCACATTTGGGCTGCATTATGGCCTGGATTGTGTTGTGTCAGGGGAAACCTTTACCCATCAAAAAGGGGATTATTGTTGGCTTAGTGCTAACGATGACCATGGTTGGTGGCGTGCTGATGGTGCCTTTACTGACGCACTACCCATTATCTGCATTGCTGTTTACGGCGCTGCTGCTTTACCTGCTGATGCTGATGGGGCTTAGAGGGAAGGGAACCCAGGCCATGCTACTGACGACGGCCATTACCATCATTCCGATTGCCGGACTCATCGAGCAGTCACTTGCTATTGGTATTGCCCAAATGATGGGGCTTGGCATCATCATTGGTACGGTGGTTAACCGGTTTGCGTTAGTACTGTTCCCCCCGCAGGCCACTCCTTCCTCAGCAGCTAAGGTGCTACTGCCTCCTAAATCTCCACACCAGCTGGCTCTACGTGCGGTGCTTATCGTATTGCCGGTGTGGTTGTTAGCATTAAGCAACCCTGCGTTTTATATCCCGGCAGTGATGAAAACTGTGATGCTGGCACAGCAAACCAACACTCTTGCGGCAAAACAGGTCGGGAAAGAGTTGGTGCTATCGACTCTGATGGGGGCGCTGTTGGCGGTGGTGCTGTGGTTTGGGCTTAGCATCTGGCCTTCATTCCTGATGCTAGTGCTCTGGATGGCTCTCGTTAGCCTTTGGGTTGCGCGACGTTTAGTGCGGCTGGCGGCTAGCCGATTCACCCCCTCTTTCTGGAGTAATGCGTGGGTCACCTGCCTGATTCTGTTTGGCCCTGCCATTCAGGACAGTGCTTCCGGTAAAGATGTCTGGTTGGCATCGCTGATGCGCTGCTCTCTATATGTTGCTGTTGCCCTGTATGGCTGGGCGTGTGTGGTGGTTCTTGAACGCTGGCATCTGGCTGGTCGTCCAGCGGCCGAAACCGACTAAGGGGGTTAAAATGTTGCTGGTCTTGATAACTGGGATGCCTGTCATCCTGTGCAATATGTTGCTGCAATCACTGATGTCTATTTGGTGCATTCGCTTTTACATCAAGCGCTTTCACCAGAGAGAAGGGATGTTATATGGCGTATTGGCATTGTTTGGCATCATCATCATTGTATTGGTGGGTAACCTGCTGCAAATAATGCTGTGGGGGATTTTGTTTTTGTGGCTGGGGGAGTTTTCCTCGCTGCAAGAGGCGGTTTATCACTCGGGTGTCAATTTTGCCACGTTGGGTTATGGCGATATCGTGATGAGTACAAAATGGAAACTGCTCGGCCCACTGGAAGCGGTGAATGGTGCGCTGATGATTGGGTTGTCTGGTGCCAGCATGCTGGCGGTGCTACAGCACCATATCCGCAAGCAGTTGGGGAATTTAAAGTAATCTTTTTTATCTGGAGCAAAGTTTTTCGCTATTGCTGCAATACTGGGTTCCATAGCAGAAGTATTGACGTATTTAAAGCGGTTGAATGTGTTCAAAAATGGCAAGTTTAAGTAAAGATATTATATATGGCTGGAATGGATAATATTATACAAAAAAGAGAGGTTGATATAATATCCAGCTCACAGGGGAATTCCTTAATAGAAATAATATCTCGCGAAGAATAAATGTTACACTTATGAAAAACATCCAACCTCTTAATTACGACATTATTAAAAATGAGTGGCAGTTGTTAATTAATAATACAAATGCTGCAACTCATCAGACCCTCATGAGCCTTAGTGATGAGGAGGTCAGGCAACTGGTTGATGCGTATTATCAATATATGTTGCAGGATGAGAAGGCGAAATTATTCCTTAGCACGACCCAGGTTGAAGAGAGACTTAGTGCCAGTATGAACAACTGGTTGCGCAAAGTGCTGGGTAGTTCGTGTGAAGATTTATCAGAGTTAATTGCTCATCAGCGCAAGGTTGGTGAAGTTCACGCGCGTATTGGTCTACCTATCGATCTTGTCGCCCGTGGTGCCAGAAAGCTGAAGTATGAGCTTTTTCAATTACTATTAAATAAACCTCAGATCTCAGCAAAAGAAATTAGCGATGCTATCTTTTTTAGTGGCATGGCCATAGATTCCGCAATTGAAGTCATGACTATCGCTTTTACGCCATCACATCAGAAAATGATGCACGATCAAGAACATTTTCGCCTGCTGACTGTATATGATGATATGAACGTTGAACGTGAACGTCAGTTAGGGGCTTTGAAGGATTGGGAAAATCAGTTTATTTATAATATTGCGACTGAATTGCCATTTGAAGAGCGTGTTCTACTCAGTGATTCTGAATTCGGGCTATGGTTTGCTCATAAAGGCCAGCATATTTTCAGGCAGCCAGATTTAATTAAAAAAATCGACTCGCTAATCCAAAAAATAGATAGGGTTATTACCACTGAGTTTGCTAATGAATCCTCAGGTGCCTTTAGTCGCATTCATCTGTTACGCATGTTAAGGCAAGATGTTGAACAGGTTAATATGATTCTTAGCTCTATATTCGAAGAGATAGTGAAGAGTGAGAATGGCAAAGATCCAATGACCAAACTACTTACTCGTCGCTTTATCCCTACGATCATGGGACGTGAGATTGGTTTATCTATTAGCTCCGGCAAGCCTTTTACTATCGCTTTGTTGGACATAGATTACTTCAAAAAAATCAATGATAACTATGGTCACGCGGTTGGTGATAACACATTAAAAAATATTGCGACTTGGTTACATGAGTATGTACGCAGTAGTGATTATGTCTTCCGCTACGGCGGCGAAGAATTTATGTTGTTGCTGGTGGAAACGACACTGTCTCAGGCTCAAGTCCTGACGGAGCGACTGCGCAACCATATTGCCAGCCAGATGATTGAAGTCGATGTAGATACCTCATTTAATGTCACCATCAGTGCAGGTTTGGTCGAATTCGATAACCATCCTGATTACCAGCGGCTTATTAACAAAGCAGACCAAATGTTGTATCAGGCAAAAAATAATGGTCGCAATTGTATTGAGAGTTATCCATTCGGTATGAATAACTCACTTTAATTGCCGGGTGAAATAGGTAAACCCTGACTGATGAGGTCAGGGTTTATTGTACTGGAAGAGTTACTGCCCAATATTACGCAGCTTTTCACCCGCCATAAGTTTCTTCTCGATGTGTTCCAGTGTGACATTTTTCGTTTCTGGAATTAGCCAGAAAGTGACGCCAATAAATGCAATATTAAGCGCGGTATACATCCAGAATGTGGCCGCCGGGCCAACTGCATCTAACAGGCTCAGGAATGTTGCACCAATTATCATGTTCGACACCCAGTTCGTGGTCGTTGAACAGGTAATCCCAAAATCACGGCTTTTCAGCGGCTGAATTTCAGAGCACAGAATCCAAACCACAGGTGCGGCACTCATCGCATAGCCTGCGATACACATCATAGTCATACCGACAGACAGGTAAGACAAACCATCTGAAGCATTGCCATTATCAAACTGCATCAGGCAATAACCCAACACCAGTGTGCCAACAGCCATAACGCTAAAGCCAATCTTCAGCGCCGGTTTACGTCCTGCTTTATCGACCATGAAAATAGCAATGAAGGTGGCGAGCATAAACGTCAGGCCGACAACAATGGTTGCCATCATCTGTTCATGCGTGGTTGTGAAACCCGCCATTTCAAAGATTTTTGGCGCGTAATACATAATGATATTCATGCCGGTGAACTGTTGCATCGCTTGCAACAGCATGCCAAGGAATACGGCTCGGCGGACGTTGCTGTTCATTTTGAACAGCTCCCAACCGTGCTGTTTTAACTTGAGGCTTTCACGGATATCCTGCAATTCCTGGCGCGCTTTCTCCGAGGTATCTCGCAATTTACTTAATACTTCTTCGGCTTCAATATGGCGCCCTTTAGCGGCCAACCAGCGTGGGCTATTGGGCAAAAATACGACCAGTATCAGCAGCAGGAATGCCGGAATTGCCAACACGCCAAGCATCATTCGCCAGTCGCCGCTGTAGCTCAGGGCTGTATCTGATAAGAACGCCAGCAAAATACCCAGCGTAACCATCAGCTGATACATGCTGATCATTTTCCCGCGAATATCTTCCGTTGCCATTTCAGACAGATACAGAGGGGCTGTGTATGAAGCAATCCCCACAGCCATCCCAAGGACGACGCGCGAGACCATCAATATTTCAACCGTTGGTGCGAGTGCTGAGCCGAGTGAACCGATAATAAATAATATCGCCCCTGCCATAAGACTATATTTGCGACCCAACGCAGATGAGAGCCAGCCGTTTGCGAGTGCACCGATTGCTGCACCTAACATCATGGTACTCACAACCCACTCTTGCTGTTGGCTATTTAAAGTAAAATGCTGAGTAATAAAGGGTAGAGCACCAGAGATCACGCCGATATCAAGTCCAAACAACAGGCCCGCTACCGCCGCAGAAACGGAAACAAACAGTGTCATTCGGCGCGAGTCGCGCGCTCTGGTATTGAGGTGACTGGGGTAACCAGGCAGTACTTCATTAGACATAATAAATCTCCAAAATCCCGCAAGCGCAATGTAGTTCCAGAAAACCAATGACAGCACTTTATAAGATCTTTCCAGAAAACGTCTGACTCCGGGTAGGCAGATATATGGATTATTTTGCTGTGGTGATCATTTGTGTGATGAGTGCGACATAATTGATAAATACAGTGAATAATAAGTTAATTGCATAAATAACAATAGGATGGGTTTATTTTTTGGATGTTTTTGTGAGGTGTGGTCATGGCAATACAAATAATATGTATGGATAAATTTTGTTCTGCTTTTCGATGTTGTAAGAACCAACTGAATATATTGACGTTTGTGCTGACTATGCAGTTTATGAAAGGTAGTTATTTATCAGGTCTAAAAAATATGATTTAACAACATCAATTGCCTATGAGGAGTTGAGAATGCGCGAATTTAGCAAAATGGTAAGTGGTGAAAATTATAATATTAACGACCCAGAGTTATGTGAAATTCGCTACCGAGTACGCGATATCGTTGATGAATTTAATGCATTGAGTGCCCGTGCCGTTACCGAGAAAGAGAGATTGATTCGCACAATATTTGGCCGTGTTGGCGAGAATGTTCATTTCGAAAAAGGGATGCGTATTGATTACGGCTGTAATACCCATATTGGTAATAATGTATTTATTAATTTCAACTTTGTGCTACTGGATTGTGCGCCAGTGACTATTGGTAATAACGTATTTATTGCTCCTGATGTACAAATTTATACCGCTCAGCATCCGCTGGACCCTGATACGCGAAACCAACATATTGGCAGCGCACGGCCGATAAATATTGGCGATGATGTATGGATCGGTGGAGGATCTATTATTTTGCCTGGTGTAACTATCGGTAAAGGCAGCACTATTGGTGCTGGAAGCGTAGTGAAACATGATATTCCTGCCGGAGTCATTGCTGCGGGTAACCCATGCCAGGTAAAACGAGTTTGTTTGGCAGATAAATTGCCAGAAACCGTTGAATGAGCCTAATCTCAACAGAGAGATGGAAGACTTTATAACAACGGTGGGTACAGTTTGATGAAAAGAATCGCTATTGTCGGCGCGGGTCCTACGGGCATTTACACTCTTTTCTCCCTTCTGAAGAAGCAAGTGCCACTGTCCATTACTATCTATGAGCAGGGCAGTGAGGCAGGGGTTGGTATGCCTTACAGCGATGAAGAAAACTCCCGAATGATGCTGGCCAATATTGCCAGCATCGAAATCCCGCCTATTTTTTCGACCTACATCGACTGGTTGCGCAGCCAAAGTGAAGATCATCTGGCGCGTTATGGTGTTCGCCATGACTCACTTCATATCCGACAGTTTCTACCTCGTATCCTTCTTGGCGAGTACTTCCGCGATCAGTTTCTGGAGTTGGTTGTTCAGGCAAAAGAGCAAGGGTTCCGCGTGGAGGTTCATGAATCTTGCCAGGTCACCGATCTTGAGGCGACTAAAGAGGGAGTAAAACTGTGGGCAGAAGGCGAACCTTCGCCTGCGTTGTTTGATCTCGCCGTGATTGCCACCGGGCACGTATGGCCTGATGAGGAGAAGTCGACTCACACCTTTTTCCCAAGCCCATGGTCAGGGCTGATGGAGGCTAAAATTGCTGCGTGTAAAGTCGGAATTATGGGGACATCGTTGAGTGCTCTGGATGCCGCGATGGCAGTGGTCATCCAGCATGGGGAGTTTGTTGAATCGGAGCGAGAGCAAATCCATTTCAATCTCGATGAGGGGAGTGAAAAGCTTAACATTGTGCTTATGTCCCGATCGGGGATTCTGCCGGAAGCTGATTTCTACTGCCCAATCCCTTACGAGCCATTAACTGTCGTGACACAAGAGGCGATTAATCACGAAATTTCAGCAGGGGCCGATGGTCTTCTCAATCGAGTTTTCGGCCTTATGGTTGAGGAAATTGAACGTGCAGACCCGGTCTGGAGCAAACATCTGGCGCTCAATACGTTGGATGCGGATAGTTTTGCTAAAGCCTGGTTTGCTGACAGGAAAATAAACGACCCGTTTCACTGGGCTGAAGCCAATCTTTATGAAGTTGAACGCAATAAGCGCGACAAGCGAACAGTTCCGTGGCGTTACGTGATCCTTCGGTTACATGAAGCCGTCCAACTGATTGTGCCTTATCTGGACGAGCAGGACAGAAAGCGCTTTGACGTAGGCCTTGCGCGAGTGTTCATCGACAATTACGCAGCAATACCATCGCAATCTATTCGCCGTTTACTGGCATTACGCGAGGCCGGGATAATCAGCATTCTTACGCTTGGGCCGGATTATAAGATGGATGTAAAAGAGAAACAGACGGCGATTTCCGTCGGGCAAAATGTTTATGAGTTTGACGTATTTATTGATGCCCGTGGGCAGAGGCCGCTTAAGACCAAAGATCTACCGTTTACTACCTTACGAAAACAGCTCGAGTCTGGCGGCGACGATATTCCAGATGTCGGTGAGGACTACATATTATTACAACCGGAATCTGTTCGTGGGCGCATTGCTTTTGGGGCGCTGCCTTATCTGATGCACGATCAACCCTTCGTTCAGGGGCTGACTGTCTGTGCGGAAATTGGTGAAGCTATGGCAAAGGGGATATTTGAGTCAGCACCTCATGTGCGCCGACGATTACCATTTTTAGATTGGTAACTTCAAAGTAAGGGCTGCTATGTTTGCAGCCCCTAATAATTGAATAATTTATTGTTATTCAAAGCAATTTATAGTGCCTTTAAATATAACTCGGCAATCTCTTCAATCTTCGCTTCACGAGGATTTCCTCCCGTGCACACGTCGTCAAACGCTGCCTGTGCCAGCTCCTGAATATCTTCTTTACGCATCCCAACTTCTCTTAATGTCGCGGGAATACCAACATCACGATTAAGAGATTCTACTGCCTGAATTACCACTTCTCGCGCATGTTCAAGAGTTGCATGAGTTACTTTAAGGTCCATTGCCTGCGCAATATGACGATACTTCTCACCGGTAAACTCTGCGTTGTAGCGCATCACGTGCGGCAGCAAAATTGCATTAGCGACGCCATGAGGTGTGTTGTAAAACGCACCTAACGGGTGCGCCATCCCGTGAACCAACCCTAGCCCTACGTTTGAAAATCCCATTCCTGCCACATATTGCCCTAATGCCATTTTCTCAACGGCTTCTGCTTTACCTGCAACTGAGTCCCGAAGAGAAGATGCAATAATTTCAATGGCTTTGAGATGCAAAGCATCAGTGAGCTCCCAGGCGCCACGAGTGATATAGCCTTCGATGGCATGGGTTAGCGCATCGACCCCGGTTGCTGCTTTTAATGAAGGGGGCATTCCGTCCATCATGTCAGCATCAATAAAAGCGGCCAGCGGGATATCGTGAGGGTCGATGCAGACAAATTTGCGGCGATTTTCTTCATCAGTGATGACGTAGTTGACGGTCACTTCTGCCGCAGTACCCGCTGTGGTTGGAATCGCCAAAATCGGCACGCTTGGGCTGCGTGTTGGGGCCATACCTTCCAGACTACGTACATCTTCAAATTCTGGATTAGCGCTGATGATGCCAATAGCTTTACAGGTATCCTGTGGAGATCCTCCACCAATGGCAATCAGATAATTGGCGCCACTTTGGTGAAAAGCTGCTAACCCTTGCTGTACTACTTTGATTGTTGGATTAGGTGTAACGGCATCAAAAACCTGGTAATGAAGCCCAGCAGCATCCAGTTTTGATGTCACTTTTTCTACCACGCCACAGGCAACCAATTGGGCATCGGTCACTATTAGTGCCTTGCCATAACCCCGGCGCATAACTTCTGGCACTAATTCATTGATAGCACCACGCCCAAACCATGACGTTTCATTCAAAATCATTCTTTTGGTCATCATGACAATCCTTGCTTAGAAATGAATTTCTGGCGGGTTTATTCTTCTACACGCAGGCCGTAGCTTTTAAACTTCTCAAGCACAATGGCGATTTCTTCATCAGGCAAGACCGGAACGGAATCAGTGATTGGCAGAGTTGAAAGATAGAGCTTCGCTAAAACTTCAACCTCGTGAGCCAGCCAAAGAGCCTTCTGTAAGTTCGCTTCACAAGCGATCATGCCGTGATGCTGCAAAAGCGTGGCTTTGCGGTTTTTAAGCGCTACCGCAACGTGCTCAGAAAGTTTTTTGGTGCCAAAGGTGGCGTAAGGCGCACAAGGAATGGTGCTACCGCCTGCTGCGGCAATCATGTAATGAATGGCCGGAATTGGGCGGTTAAGAATGGATATCGCTGTGCAATTTACCGCGTGGTTATGTACGACAGCATTGGCATCTGGACGAGTTTGATAAGCCACCTGATGAAAGCGCCACTCGCTGGAAGGAACCTTTCCCTCTTCATGTTTACCGTCGGCATCAATATAAACAATCTGCTCCTCTGTGAGATTTTCATAAGGAATGCCAGTGGGGGTGATGAGTAACCCATCCCGGTAACGCACACTGACGTTGCCAGCGGTTCCCTGATTTAGACCCAGGCGAGTCATTTCCAGACAGGTGTGAATGATTTCACGTGCGAGTAAATCTCTTTCCATTTTATTGCCTCTCTAAACTTCTTGAATAAAAAATAAACATGAATGGGGAATGTGATTTTTATCTTTATACAGCAAGAGTTATTAAGAAGTTGCCAGTTGTGGAAGTGTGATCCTCATCAAGTTAAATGGCTTATTTAGATTAAACAACGCAATTATGGAAATAGTAAAAATGTCCGTTTTATCTCAAGTGGATTTAAACGGGCAATTTATGACAATTCATGTCGTTAAATATCTAAAAGTGCCCGTTTTAAAATAAATAAAATCATTCGGGCATGCATGTTGTGTTTTTTATTCAATGCATGACGGAAACGGGCATATTAATTCTTTTAGTGAAGTGATCATGCTCACACTTCACCTGCCAATAATGCTTAATGTGACTGAACTCATATTTTTAAGCGTTTTTTGTTTTAAGAATAGCTCCACTTACCGCACAAGTAGCATGATTGTCAGATTAGAAATTAGCTGACTGTATTGATTATGTTGCTGCGGAAATAAAAGCAGATGTACTTAATATTTAACGAGGGTGCTATGGGACAAGTTTCAATTCAGTCAGAGAGCTACTGCGTTGCCAGCCATGAGCGCAAAGGGAACTATGCCATTCCTTTTGCATTATTATGTTCACTCTTTTTCCTGTGGGCTGTAGCAAACAATCTTAACGATATTTTACTACCGCAGTTCCAACAGGCTTTTACGTTAACAAATTTCCAGGCTGGACTTATTCAGTCTTCATTTTATTTTGGCTACTTCCTTATTCCTATCCCAGCAGGGATATTGATGAAGAAGATGAGTTATAAAGCCGGTATTATTACTGGGTTGTTATTGTATGCCATCGGTGCAGCTTTATTTTGGCCTGCAGCGGAAGGCATGAGCTATTCATTGTTTTTAATCGGCTTGTTTATTATAGCCGCAGGCCTTGGTTGCCTGGAAACTGCAGCAAATCCGTTTGTTACTGTATTAGGGCCTGAGGAGTCAGGGCACTATAGAATTAACTTAGCCCAGACCTTTAACTCTTTCGGGGCTATTGTTGCCGTAGTATTTGGGCAGGGCCTAATTCTTTCCCACGTTCCACATCAATCAGATGATGTATTAAAGAGTATGACACCTGAGCAGCTTGGTGCTTATAACCACAGCCTGGTGCTCGCCGTTCAGTCACCCTACATGATAATCGTAGCGGTTGTATTAGTTGTGGCGCTGTTAATTGCGTTGACCAAGTTTCCTTCGATTCAAAGTGATTCCCATGACGACAGTAAAGAAGCAGGTTCAGTCATGGCTTCCATATCTCGGCTGCTGCGTATTCGCCACTGGCGTTGGGCTGTATTAGCTCAGTTTTGCTACGTCGGCGCACAAACAGCCTGTTGGAGTTACCTGATTCGTTACGCTATCGAAGAGTTACCGGGGACTACACCAGGGTTTGCCGCCAACTATCTTACCGCCACCATGGTCTGTTTCTTCATCGGACGCTTCAGTGGCACATGGTTAATCCGCCGCTATGCACCTTTTAAAGTCCTGGCAATCTATGCCTTCGTTTCCATGTTGCTGTGCATTATCTCCGCAGTGATGGGGGGGCATCTTGGCCTGATAGCTCTCACCTTATGCAGCATGTTTATGTCCATTCAATATCCAACAATTTTCTCCTTAGGCATCAAGGGATTGGGACAGGATACCAAATATGGTTCATCCATTATCGTGATGACTATTGTCGGTGGCGGGATTGTCACACCGATTATGGGGTTCGTCAGTGATGCGGCGGGCAATATCCCGACTGCTGAAATCATCCCCGCGCTGTGCTTCGCCATTATTTTCATTTTCGCCAAATTCAGATCAAACGTAATGCCGCGTGTAACGGCTTAAGCAATTCAACCTTAATAAGTTCAATTTACTGATTAATTTGAGGAATAAAATGAACAGCCAACACCAGTCTAAAAATCTACCAAAAATTGGTATTCGCCCTGTGATTGATGGCCGCCGTATGGGGGTACGTGAATCACTGGAAGAGCAGACCATGAATATGGCGAAAGCCACGGCAGCACTGCTGAGCGAACAACTGCACCATGCCTGTGGTTCACCGGTTGAATGCATTATCGCTGATGGCTGCATCGCCGGAATGGCAGAGTCAGCAGCTTGTGACGACAAATTCAGTAAACAGAATGTTGGCCTTACCATTACTGTGACGCCTTGCTGGTGTTATGGCAGTGAAACCATCGATATGGACCCGTTCCGCCCGAAAGCTATCTGGGGGTTCAATGGTACAGAGCGACCGGGCGCAGTTTATCTGGCCGCGGCGTTAGCTGCCCACAGCCAAAAAGGGATCCCCGCGTTTTCAATCTACGGTCATGACGTACAAGATGGCGGCGATGAATCTATTCCTGCAGATGTACAAGAAAAATTGCTGCGTTTCGCCCGGGCAGGCCTTGCTGTGGCGAGTATTAAAGGCAAAAGCTATATGTCTCTGGGTGGCGTTTCAATGGGGATTGCCGGTTCCATTGTGGACCACAATTTCTTTGAATCCTGGCTTGGCATGAAAGTGCAGTCTGTTGATATGACTGAGCTACGTCGTCGTATGGATCAGAAAATTTATGATGAACAGGAACTAGAGCTGGCGCTGGCCTGGGCCGATAAAAACTTCCGCTATGGGCCGGATCTTAACACGGAACAATATCGCCGCTCCCCTGAAAGCAGCCGTCAGGTATTGCGTGAAAGCCTGCTGATGGCGATGTGTATCCGCGACATGATGCAGGGCAATCCTGCGCTTGCACAAAAAGGTTTTGTTGAAGAATCCCTTGGATATAACGCCATCGCAGCCGGTTTCCAGGGGCAACGTCACTGGACGGATCAATACCCGAATGGTGATACCGCTGAAGCCTTGTTAAATAGCTCCTTTGACTGGAATGGGGTGCGCAAACCATATGTGCTTGCGACCGAAAATGACAGTCTGAACGGTGTGGCAATGTTGTTTGGCCATATGCTCACGGGCACAGCCCAGGTATTTGCTGACGTGCGTACTTACTGGTCACCAGAAGCGGTCAAACGCGTAACCGGTACCGATTTGACCGGGCATGCTGAGCACGGAATTATCCACTTAATTAACTCAGGTTCCGCAGCGCTTGATGGTTCATGCCGCCAGCTTGACGAGCAGGGCAAGCCAACCATGAAGCCGCATTGGAAAATCAGCAAGAAAGAGGCTGATGATTGCCTGCAAGCTACCGAATGGTGCCCGGCCATCCATGAATATTTCCGTGGCGGCGGTTATTCATCACGCTTCCTCACTCGCGGTGGCGTGGCATTCACGATGTCCCGTATCAATATTATTAAGGGCATTGGGCCGGTCTTGCAGATTGCAGAAGGCTGGAGCATTGAGCTACCAAAAGATGTGCACGACATTCTGGATAAGCGCACTAATGAAACATGGCCAACCACATGGTTTGCCCCACGCCTGACAGGCAAAGGCCCATTCATTGATGTTTACTCTGTGATGGCAAATTGGGGCGCGAATCACGGTGTTCTGACTATTGGCCACGTGGGTGCTGACCTTATTACCCTTGCGTCAATGCTGCGCATTCCAGTGTGTATGCATAACGTGGAGGACGGTGACATTTATCGCCCATCTTCATGGGGTGCTCATGGTATGGACGTGGAAGGCCAGGACTATCGCGCCTGCCAAAACTACGGGCCACTGTATAAAAAATAATGCTCCATGGGGCTGCTTATAACCAGGCCCCTTTGTCGCCTCCCTTTGTCTTGAGGGGGGCACATTTATACTTATCAAAGGAAGCATCATGAAGCGTGATGTGGTGATTGTTCTGGACTGTGGTGCCACTAACATCCGTGCCATTGCCGTGGATTCGCAAGGCAATGTGGTCGCGAAAGCGGCTTTACCTAATGTAAGCCTTGCAGCTGAAGAAAATGACCAATGGCACATTTGGTCGCTCGATGACATTTTGCAGCGCTTTTCTGACTGCTGTATGCAAATTATTCCGCAGCTCAAAGGCGATAAAATTCACGCGTTGAGTGTCACAACGTTTGGTGTGGATGGCGCGCTAGTGGATGCCCAAGGGGAGCTCATTTATCCGATAATTAGTTGGAAATGCCCCCGCACGTCAGAAATTATGGAAAAAATTGACCGCTATATCACCCCCGGCGAGCTACAAACTATTTCGGGTATCGGTCAGTTCAGTTTTAACACGTTATATAAACTTATCTGGCTAAAAGAGAATCGCCCTGAGTTACTGGAAAAAGCGCACGCTTGGCTATTTATCTCTTCATTGATCAATCAGCGGCTAACCGGTGAATTCACGACAGACCGCACTATGGCGGGAACCAGCCAATTATTAGATGTTCGGCAGGAAATCTTCAGCAAGACTATTTTTCAGCGAACCGGCCTGCCGATAGAGCTGTTTCCACGTCTTGTCGCCGCAGGTGAACATATCGGCAATCTCTTACCTCATATGGCACAACGCTTTGGAATACCAGCTGGAACAGCGGTTATTTCAGCCGGGCATGATACCCAGTTTGCGTTGTTTGGTTCCGGCGCGGGGTTAGATCAGCCAGTGCTTTCATCAGGAACATGGGAAATCCTGATGGTACGCACCCCGCAGGTTAACACCTCATTGCTGCCACGTTTTGCAGGTTCAACATGCGAGCTTGATAGCTGTTCTGGCCTGTTTAATCCCGGTTTGCAATGGCTGGCCTCCGGTGTTCTGGAATGGGTTCGTAAGCTGTATTGGCCGGATGCAACATTGCCTACTGTATATGAGCAGATGATTGCTGAAGCCAAAATGATCCCACCAGGCTGCGAAGGTTTACGTATGAACTGCCAACTTCTCGACAGGCGCGAGCAGGCAGGCTGGAGTGGTGTGCATCTGCATACAGAACGCGGGCATTTCTATCGCTCGGCGTTAGAGAGTCTTTCATGGCAGCTACAGCAAAATTTGATAGTGCTGGAAGATATCGGCGGTTTTAAAGCTAAAGAGTTGCTGCTGGTTGGGGGAGGGAGCCGAAATCTACTGTGGAACCAAATTAAAGCGGATGTCCTCAATCTACCTATCAAAGTATTACAAGATGCAGAAACGACCGTTCTGGGAGCAGCAATGTTTGCCTGGAGTGGTGTCGACTTTTACACCTCACCAGAACAAGCACGCCAGCAAGTTAACTATCGCTACCAGTCTTATTATCCAGGCAAGCAAAGCGTGCAATATCAAGACTTCGCTTGCCAGTGCTCCGAAGTATTTGAAGAGGTTTAACGATGTTAAAAACCATATCTCCATTAATTTCGCCTCAGCTACTTAAAACATTGGCTGAAATGGGCCACGGCGATGAAATCATTTTTTCAGATGCGCATTTTCCTGCCCATAGCATGGGCCCGAATGTTATCCGTGCCGATGGTTTAAAAGTGAGCGAGTTACTGGCCGCAATTATTCCGTTATTTGAACTCGATAGTTACGCGCCTCCGCTTGTCATGATGGCGGCAGTTGAAGGTGATAAATTAGACCCAAGTGTTGAAACTCGGTATTTGCAGGCTTTATTTGGTGATAAGCAGCAACATAAAGTCAGCCGTATTGATCGCTTCGCATTCTATGAACGAGCGCAGCAGGCATTTGCGATCGTCATCACAGGTGAGACCGCCAAATACGGGAATATTCTGTTAAAAAAAGGGGTTACGCCGTAGTCTCAGACTCCTTGTTTTGCCATGCGCCACCGGCGCATGGTTTTTTCAGGTAGAGGAGAGTGCTTGTGAAAACGGCGCGCCATGCGGCAATAGTAGAACTCATACGACAACATGAAACCCTAACAACTGAAGATCTTGCCGAGCTATTAAAGGTCAGTAAAGAAACCATCCGCCGTGATCTGAATGCACTACAGACGCAGGGGAAAATCATTCGCCAGCATGGGCGAGCTAAAAGCATCAAGCGCGACACTCATGACAGTGGAGACCCATTTAGCGCTCGCCTCAAAAGCCATTTTGCCAGCAAAGCCGACATTGCGCGCCAGACACTACCGTGGATTAGTGGTGGAATGACTATTGCGCTCGATGCGAGTTCAACATGTTGGTATCTGGCAAAACAACTCCCGGATATTGATATCACTGTTTTTACCAATAGTGTGCGTATTTGCCAGGAACTGGCAAAATGGGAAAATATACAGCTCATTAGTTCCGGTGGCTTGCTTCAACGTAAATATGCTTGTTACGTCAATCCTGCAATTATTTCCCAAGTTAAAGAACTGGATATCGATCTGTTTCTTTTTTCTTGTGAGGGAGTTGATAAGGATGGCGTGCTATGGGATTCCAATACTTACAATGCTGAATTTAAATCATTACTCATGAAGCGCGCGGCGCAGTCTTTATTACTTATCGACAAGAGTAAAATAAATAGAACCAGTGAAATAAAAATAGGCTGTGTGGAAGATGTTGTACTAGTTATTTCAAATCAAAATGCCTAGCACAACCACGGGCTGTTAAGACAATTAATGAGATAATCCTACAAAAAAAGCGCAGCTCACCAGACCATGGGTTGAAATTAATCTATTTTTACAATAAATTAATGCGAGCAACGTGAGTTGGCCTTTAAAACGCTATCTTCATATAAAATAAACATATGTAACAAACACTTACATCACTGTTCGTTTATTGTCCGCTTATTTATTCTATAGTATCTCTTCTCGCGTAATATTTAGAAGTAAATATTCGAATTTAATTTTCCATAATTAAAGACACCACGCGAAATGCGTTAACATTTCCTTAAAACTTAATCATATAACTAAACAAATTGATAGGTTTTATCGATCTATTGTTGGCGAATGATCTATGAGACCTATTGATTAAATCTATCGAAATTAATTTATTGATCGTTTATATCGATATGTGTTTATATATTAAGCATGCTAATGACTGCCTGACTAACACTGCACTAACAAGCGCGGTTGCGTTGCATCATAAGCGGCAAAATATAAGCATCTTTCCGGCAACACTAATTAATAAGAAAATCTGATGAATTAGAACTCATACCAAAAATTCAACATTTGGAAATATTCGGAATTTTTATAAATATAGTTGTCAGTCAGGCAATAAATGTCCAAAAAAGAGTATTTTTGAGATGAGCACATGGTTTCAGAACACTTTTATTTATCAGCTTAATAACAGCAGGATTTTGTTATTTAATAACCGAATTATAAAATCTATTGTTGCAAGCTCTTTAGCCATTGTTCCCTTTGCCATCATCCGCGCACTACTTCTCATTAGCTCGATTATCTGTGATCAATTGGGGTGGGGGCGTTTTTCTGTACAGCTGTTCCAGCTACAAGAGACGCTTACAGACTTTATGCCAATCGCAATAAATGCCTTTATGGCTTTGCATTGGGCAATTCGTAATCGCTACTCAGTTATCCATTTTCTGACCATTAATTTATGTAGCTTGCTATTTATTAGCCGAGTTATAAGTAATGACAAGCTTTTCTTCTTTGATATCACTGTTCCTTTAGCATTGCTTTCCGGCATCACTGTCAATTTTTTGCTAGAAAAGGCCATCGCTTTGGTCGATTCGATTCATTTCCTGAAAAGCAAAAGCCGGAAAACATCCGCTCTTTTTTTCTGTTCTGTACTCATTATCTCCTTTGCCACATTGATTATTGGTATGTTGGCCCATTCCCTATACCTTTTAGTTTTCCCAGTAATATCTCAAACGCTACTGCACTCTTACCCTGATAACTTCATCGATGGGTTGATTTATATTGTTCTACGCTGCATACCGTGGTTCTTTGGTATTCATGGGTATTTTATTTGTGCCGATATTGATGCTGGTTTTATTTCCGAAATGAATAGCAATATTGCTGCCTGGCATGCAGGGCAAGCACAGCTAAACATCATTAGCCCTGTTTTTTATAATATCTGGTGCACGATGGGCGGTACAGGAAACACTCTGGGAATGCTGCTGTGTATACTGCTAAATAAAAAATCTCCCCACCGGCATATGCTTGGCTTATCGCTTCCTCTGTCACTGTTTAACGTGAACGAACCCTTGATTTTTGGGTTGCCGATAGTCATGAACCCCTTACTGATTATCCCCTTTGTTCTGGTGCCAGCGGTGTCCTATACGTTAGCGTACACGGCAACTGTCTGGCATCTGGTACCGCCGGTTTCTGAAGCGGTAAACTGGAGCGTTCCACCTATTTTGAGCACCTGGCTTGCCACTGGGGGGTCGGTCTCCGCCATTATACTGAATATCGTTATTATTGGCGTAAGCGCGGTTATCTACACACCATTTGTCAGAAAATGGTCTATTAGCAAACTAAAAACCCCTGAGCTGAATTTATTTTTACCACCGACAAATTTAGACCTGGTTCCTGGGCACACGCTTCAGTCCGAAGAAAAATCTTATCTGGATGCACTGAGCAAGGTGCAACATTTACAATCGAGTGGTCATTTCATTCTTTATTTTCAGCCTCAGGTACGGATTTCCGACCGTCGAATTATTGGGGTAGAGGCATTAATCCGCCATCAGGGTGAAGATGGGAAAATTACGCCACCTATTTTCCTACAATACTATGATCGCCTCAAAGCGATGGCAGATATAGATTTTTGGGTTATCGAGCAATCTGTTAATTATCTACATCATCATCTTCAAGAATTTAATGAAATGACTCTGTCGGTCAATATCTCGGCGCAGACACTGCTAGATAAGAGATTATTTAAAGTCATATCCCAAGTGCTGGATAAACCTTTGCCTCCAGGCTGGACTCTTGAGATGGAAATCACAGAGTCACAAGCTGTTATCGACCCGGTAAACGTAGCCTCGGTGCTGACAAAATTAAAATCAATGGGGATTCGTATTGCTCTCGATGATTTTGGGGCAGGGTACTCAACACTGAATTATCTGACACGATATCCACTCGACAAGATAAAGCTTGATCGTTCACTTGTGCAGGGGCTAGCTGAAAATGGTGGGCTGCAGTTTTTAAAACAAGTAACCAGACTGTGCCGACTCACGCACTGCAATCTTGTTATTGAAGGTGTTGAAACTGAAGATGAGCTGCGCCAGGTTCTTATTGAAGGGATTGAAACAGACCAGGAACTTGCCCAGGTCTGTTCAGTTGGTATCGAACTGGCACAAGGGTTCCTTTTCTGGCGTCCATTACCAGTTGAAAAATTATGCCAGGTCCTGAAAGAAAATCATCATTGCTCTAATAATGTTTCAACCTATGAAAAGGAGCTGCAATTAACATCATGATGTTAAAGCGGGGCTTAATCTCACACGGATGTTTTTTTGTACATATTGAAAGATGGAAAGTTGTGTAATGCAAATAAGTACAGAAACCAGAAATACGACTAAATGCATGATTGAAGCTTGTTTCTTGTTGTTTCTGTTTCATTACGTTTTTAGTCTACTAATGAGTAGTGCTGAAGTAGGTGGATATGCTCTGACATTTTATGATCTCAGGCTACCATTGTTTACTGCGCTACTGGTTTTATATGGTGTCAGAGCCATGCCGGCACTCGGGCTGCTTTTTATCTACAGCTTAAACACGCAATCCGTATTGCAAAACCTCACTGTTTACTCACAGTTATTGGCCGCTTCAATCAGTTGTCTGATATATTTTATATCTGTTGGAAGCAAAGGTGCAGTTAGTTTCGGGCGGTACAAATTAACATTTCATCGTATCGGTTGGTTGGTTGTTTTTAACTCTGTAGTGTTTGAGTTTGTCCATCAGTTAATGTTGTTTTTATTCCATTTTGATGAGGTTTTATATGGTGATTTTTTTAGCACCAAAAACTTGATTAACATTCAGTGGATGATGACATCTTGCCTTACTGGTGTACCATTCTGTTATCTTATTCTTAGATGTATCAGCAATACCGCATGGTGTTCGCGTTACCTTAATGAACAAAAGAAAATAATATTTTCAGGTTCGCGAGTAGTCTATCGGATAATAT
Organism: Buttiauxella sp. BIGb0552; assembly: GCF_004366275.1. Classification (NCBI taxonomy): domain Bacteria; kingdom Pseudomonadati; phylum Pseudomonadota; class Gammaproteobacteria; order Enterobacterales; family Enterobacteriaceae; genus Buttiauxella; species Buttiauxella sp. BIGb0552. The sequence goes on along the minus strand of NZ_SODY01000002.1, from coordinate 588,351 downwards.
GGTTATGCTCTCTCATTGGTATCATGTATTGCTTACTATCTACTAAGCATATATTTTTGTTATTTACAGGGTATGGTTTGTTATTGCTTCTCCCGATAATGGTCTGGGGAACAGTAACTATTGGTCATTCATTTATTGTTCCCATCTGGAGCGCTATTTTAATTCTGCTCGGATTCCACAGCGATGGTTATATACAATATAATTACGCCATCAGTGAACTTGAAATCCTTGAACCTTTGGCAACTGCCTCTGCCACAATATTAGTTGTGTCCTTCTCTTTAGTTTTATCTGGAGTGCTGGTTTCAAGTAATCGCTCATATATAAAAAAGATAACCAGACTCATGCTAACGGAGTATTATACTGGCTTGCCGAATGTTTATGCGCTCAAGAGATCTCTTGTTGAATATCCAGGGGCAGGGCTCGCTTTAATTCACTGCCCTGAGCTTTGGTCTTTGACTCAAACGCATGGCCTTAGCATTAGATTTATGTTCGTTAAGTCATTGACCGCCTATCTTCTTCCTCATCTCCAGGATAATGAAGATATATATTATCAACCAGGTTACGGGCTTTATATACGACTGGGCACACCTGATAAAGAGCATATTCACAACATCTATTCTTTAGTTAAAGCATACCGTTTCTCGTACGGCAAAAATACATTTGGCATTAATTCTGGTCTGACTTATATGTTGAGCTTGCCAGAAAAATATAATTTATTGATGATTGTTGGAAAGTTGTCTGCTGTCGCCGCGGATTCTATAAATAGTGAAGTTCCGGTGATGGTGACTTGGGATGACAACGAATGTTTGACTGTGGCAAGCAATATAACGAGTAATGACAATATCAGGAGTGAGCTGCAAAGTGCTGTTGATAACCAGTCGTTTGTGCTTATGGCTCAACCTATAATTTCATCGAGTACGGATTCATACTATCATGAAGTTCTGATCCGTATCAGAAACAAAAATGGAAAGCTGTTATTTCCTGACTCTTTTCTACCTATTGCAGCGCAAGCAGGTATCCTGGCTCAGTTAGATATGACTGTTATTGAACAAACATTCAGATTTATACAGTCACTTGATGAATCTAAATCTGAAAGTAAATTTAGTATTAATTTAGCCCCACGGACGCTTCATCATATCTATTTTATTGACCATTTGACGGTGCTATTCAAGAAGTATGAAATATCACCGGACAGAATTATTTTTGAAATTGTCGAAACAGACATCATTGATACTAAAGTAGCCGCTTTAAAGCTTGAAAAGATGCGCAGTCTTGGTTGCAAAATAGCCATTGATGATTTTGGTACCGGTTGCTCTAGCTATTCTCGCCTGGAAGAAATAGAAGCTGATATTCTTAAAATAGATGGTTCATTTATCCGCAAGATTCTTCATGATGACTTAAATCACTTTTTAGTTAGATCTTTCTGCACCGTTGCTAAAATAAAGAAAATGCAGGTCGTTGCAGAATTTGTTGAAAATGAAGAGATCAGGCAAGAGCTAATAAGAATAGGTGTAGATTGGTTACAGGGATACCACACGGGTAAGCCTGTGCCGATTGAGGAAGTAATACTTTAAATTAATCCAGAAGGTATTAATAGGGCACTTATGATATGAACAGTCGAACGGATGTCGCGCGCTCAGTAAAAGTAGTCGGTGAAGAGATAGAAAAATGTAAACATGCATTTTTTGCAGTTAGAAAAAAGGGGCAGCACGTAGAGCTCATTCAGGATAATCAGGTCGCATTCCTTAAATCTGGCGTTGTAACCATTCATCGTATTGAAGATGGGCTACTGACTAACTCTATTAAAGCGCCCGCAGTTATTGGGCTTGGGCATATACGTGATATTGGGCTGACACATTTCATTCAGTGTAAAAGTGAATGTTCTATGTGGATACTTGATTCGAATATTGTTTTTGACTTATTTACAGAGAAAAACTTGTGGCAAGAAGCTTTCTTTATAATTAGAAGCTATTTATATATTTGCATGCCTAAAGGAAAACTAATTCATAAATCATCGGCCAGGGAAATAGTTATTGAACATTTGAAGGAAATTTGGGCTTTAGATGAACCAGAAAGACACACAACATCTGTGTACAATTTTATTATATCCAGAAATAATATATCGAGGAGTGCCGTTCAGAAGGTTGTAAGAGAGTTAGAAGACTCAGGAGATATAAAATTTTACCGCGGGAAATTGATTGAGTTGAATGAGATGGCTTGATCTTACAACACATCATCATTTCTATGATGGTTTACAACAAATAGTGGCATGATCCCACCATGGATTATGATTCAGGTCGGTGTAAATAATCGAGAATCCCTGCTTGCTGATCTCTTCTTCCAGCAGTGTAAGAGGCTTTAAGGTTCTCCATGGCTGGCCATTCCTCATTAAATGATAATTATCGGCATCAAAATCTCGTAAATCTTCAGGTTTTTTCGGTTTCCCAGCCATAGTACTGATAACAACCGTACCTTCTGGTTTTATCAGACGTCTTATTTCTGCAAGACACAACTCACGCTGTGAACCAATAAGGCAATGCAAGCAACTTCCATCAAAAATAACATCATATGAATTTGCTTCCAGCTGCTTAAGATGGCAGACATCGCCTTGGGTAAAATGCCCTTTAAGCCCAAGTGTCAAAAATCGCTCTATCGCCCACTCAATTGCAGTTTGTGAAATATCAACACCGGATACTTCGTAGCCACGCTCAGCCATATATTGAGAAGACATTGCACCATTCCCACAGCCTAATTCCAGAAATGAAGCTCCGGGGGAGGGGAGAATACTACGTTGTTTTAATTCTTGCAGAATGACAGCTAATTGTTGATGAGCTCGCTTATAACCTTCACCAGCCCACGCCTGCGCACCATTGTGCTTTAATAGTCGATATTGCTCTTCATAGATATTCATCATAACCACCGTTTTTCCAATTAAAAACAGGATGCGCTGCCGATACTATCCCTAAATTGGCACTCTGTGTACAACGGTGATCCCTTGAAATTTGATCTGGATTGCTTGGGTTGCGAATAGTCTGAGAAGGGGGACTTTGGGAGGATAAGGAAGCTAATCTCATGAACCGTATCTGAAAGAAGGTTCCCGGAGTGCAGGCTTTTTGATGGAGGGTGTCTGGTCTTCAGGCATAAAAAAAGACGTCAATTGACGTCTGTTTGCTTCGAAATGGTACGCCCTACAGGGCTCGAACCTGTGACCTACGGCTTAGAAGGCCGTTGCTCTATCCAACTGAGCTAAGGGCGCACTGTATTCCTTTCGGAAGCATTGCGGATTCGGATTATACGGTCAGTACCTTACGAGTCAATGGCTTTTGAACTGCCTGCGCGACAATTGAGCATAAAGGCTTAACAATGCCTGACAGCGAGCCACGCTTCTGACAAAATAGAAACAATCCCCTCCCTTTTCGATTACAGACGGAATCATCTGACTGATGGCAGCAAAGATTATTGACGGTAAAACGATTGCGCAGCAGGTACGGCTTGAAGTTGCTGAAAAAGTGAAAGCCCGAATTGCCGCTGGAAAACGTGCTCCAGGACTTGCGGTTGTTCTGGTTGGCGAGAATCCTGCTTCGCAAATTTATGTTGGAAGTAAACGTAAGGCATGTGAAGAAGTGGGCTTTATTTCCCGCTCGTATGATTTGCCTGACACGACTTCTGAAGCAGAGCTGCTGGAGCTGATTGATACGCTCAACGCAGATAAAGAAATTGACGGTATCCTGGTGCAGTTACCGCTGCCCGCAGGTATCGATAACGTGAAAGTTCTGGAGCGTATTGACCCAGATAAAGATGTTGATGGTTTCCATCCTTACAACATAGGTCGCCTGTGCCAGCGTTCGCCGCGTCTGCGCCCTTGTACGCCGCGTGGTATCGTGACATTGCTTGAGCGCTACAATATCGACACCTACGGTTTGAACGCGGTAGTGATTGGCGCATCCAACATTGTTGGCCGTCCGATGAGCATGGAGCTGCTGTTGGCCGGTTGCACCACAACCGTCACACACCGCTTCACCAAAAACTTACGTCAACACGTTGAGAACGCCGATCTGGTCATCGTCGCGGTGGGCAAACCAGGCTTTATTCCCGGCGAGTGGATCAAGGAAGGGGCGATTGTGGTGGACGTGGGTATTAACCGTCTGGAGAGCGGTAAAGTGGTCGGTGACGTAAATTATGATGAAGCCGCTGCCAAAGCCTCGTATATTACGCCGGTTCCGGGTGGCGTTGGCCCAATGACCGTCGCCACTCTTATCCAGAATACCTTGCAGGCTTGCGAGGAATATCATGATGTCCATGGAGAATAAAATGGCGACCTTCTCATTAGGTAAACACCCACACGTTGAATTATGCGATCTGCTGAAGCTGGAAGGCTGGTGTGAAAGCGGCGCACAGGCGAAAGCGGTGATTGCAGAAGGGCTGGTGAAAGTAGACGGCGAAGTAGAAACCCGCAAACGCTGCAAAATCGTTGCGGGTCAGACAGTGGTTTTTGAAACACTGAGCATTACGGTCGAAGCTTAAACTTCCCGTTTAACCCTCGCTTTCCAGCGAGGGTTTCCCTTCTGAATTAATTTTCTGCAATTCTATAAATATTTCCGGACCTGCTCAAAGAATGAGGCCTGCCATCAGACCGGCCTCATTGCGGGTGACGATATGACTCAGGCATTGCTCACTGGTTTTTGTTCTGTCTTCACCTGAGCATTTTCCAGCATTTTGCGTACCGGAATAATCAGCACGAACAGTACAGCCGCACAGATCAGTAACGCAATCGAACAACGCGCGAATAGGTCAGGCAGCATATCCAACTGGTCGGCTTTCACGTGACCGCCAATCAGACCTGCCGCAAGGTTACCCAGCGCGCTGGCGCAGAACCACAGTCCCATCATCTGGCCACGCATTCTTTCTGGAGCCAGCAGCGTCATGGTCGCAAGTCCAATTGGACTCAGGCACAGCTCGCCGAGTGTCAGCATCAGGATGCTTCCCACCAGCCAAAGTGGAGACACACCAGCACCGCCGCTGTTCAGAACGTTTTGTGCTGCCAGCATCATCAAACCAAAGCCCGCAGCGGCGCATAAAATACCGATGATAAACTTGGTGATACTACTTGGGCGGATGTTATTACGTGCAAGGCGCGGCCATGCCCAGCTAAACACCGGTGCCAGTAAAATGATAAACAGCGCATTGATTGACTGGAACCACACTGCAGGGATCTCAAAATCGCCGATCATGCGGTCGGTGTAGTCATTCGCAAACAGGTTGAACGAAGTGGGTTTTTGCTCAAACGCAGACCAGAAGAAGGCCGCAGAAACCAGCAGAATAAAGCAAACCAGCAGCCTGGCGCGCTCTTTGCGGTTAAGTCCCGCGAACATGAACAGATAGATAAAATAGAGCGCTACCGACGCTGCAATCACGTATACCAGCACACTGGCAACTGCAACAGGGTTAATGACGATCACACCTTTTGCAATCAGCGTCACGATAACGGCCACGCCCACCGCCAGTGCCAGCAACCAGCCACCGACACCGTTTTTCTTAGACACCGGGTTGTTCCAGGTTGAATCCAGGCCCACTTCACTGTCGTAGCGTTTCATGGCCGGAACGGCGAACACACGGAAGATAACCAGCGCAACTAGCATTCCGATACCGCCAATACCAAAGCCCCAGTGCCAGCCGTGAGTTTTTATCAGCCACCCGGAGATCAGGGGGGCAATAAACGAACCCATGTTGATGCCCATATAGAACAGCGAGAAACCGCCGTCACGGCGCGCATCGCCTTTTTTATACAGCGTTCCGACCATGACTGAGATGCATGTCTTAAACAGGCCAGAGCCAAGAACGATAAACATCAGGCCGATGAAGAACAGGTTGTTACCCATGAATGCGGAAAGCGCAATCGACAGATGACCAAGGGCAATGAGAATCGAGCCATACCAAACTGCTCTCTGCTGCCCCAACCAGTTATCAGCAAGCCACCCACCAGGCAGCGCCGCCAGATACATACAACCAGCAAAGATACCGACGATTGCCGATGCGTTTTCACGCGCAAGCCCCATACCGCCGTCGTAAACCGTTGCTGCCATAAACAAAATGAGTAAGGGACGGATCCCGTAAAACGAGAATCGCTCCCACATCTCAGTAAAGAACAGTGAGCCTAACGGGTAAGGATGACCGAAGAAGGTTCGGCTCTCGTTGTTGTTAACCGAGGATTGCATAAATTCTCCAAGAGGGTGTGCGGTTGTGTTTATACGTGGCGAAATGCCTGGCGGCTAGCTGAGTTGCCGCTCTTTAACATTCAGCCATTATTATTAGTTAGCGGGATTTGTCTAATGCCAACCGCAGAACTTTTAGATGAAAAGTCGACAAATGTCTACGTTTACAGATTTTATAGCGGCAGGTATGAGATGTCGATTGGCAGATTCTAGTGTGAAGACCCTGCTCTCGAAGCCATAAATTATCACGGTGAAACATTCCCTTTCGCACTGGCAGGTAGAAGGGAAGCTGCGACCAGTTTCGGATGTTTAGCCTGGTTTCTTTTTGTTTATCCTGAGCTATTCTGCTGTTTCCACTCACCAGACAACGCCTTCTATGCCAACTATCATCACTCACGCTGCGGTACCCGTTTGTTTAGGATTAGGGCTTGGCAAAAAAATTATTCCTCCACGTCTGCTATTGGGCGGGATCATTCTGGCGATGTTGCCGGATGCCGATGTACTGGCGTTTAAATTTGGCGTGGCGTATGGCAATGCTTTTGGTCACCGTGGGTTCACGCACTCTTTGCTGTTTGCATTTGTGGTGCCGCTAGTGTGTCTATTTGGCTATCGTTGGTTCCGCGCAGGTTTTGTTCGCGTCTGGTTATTCCTGACTGTGTCTCTGCTTTCGCATAGCCTGTTGGACTCGGTTACGACCGGCGGCAAGGGTGTTGGCTGGCTATGGCCGTGGTCAGATGAACGATTTTTTGCGCCATGGCAGGTGATTCGTGTCGCACCTTTTCAGCTCTCTCGCTACCTCGAACCCCGTGGTCAGGCGGTAATTTGGTCTGAGCTACAATGGGTTTGGTTGCCGGGCTTGCTGATGGCGTTCTTGCTGTTTGTTGTACGTAAGAATTTGCGCTAACGGCATCATGTTTTTTGGTGGATGACGCGAGCTTATCTGCCTTACAACATCTATTCACTTCCAATAAGTCCCCATAAATTGCAGGTCAAAACCTGCTCAACTTCAAATATTCGATAACAGTATGGCTACAACGCATATTTTAGTTGCCGGGCAAAAAACGTTTCGTCAGTATAAGTAGAACGTTCTACTAGAACGTTCTACCAAGCATAAAAACGCGTAAAACCAAAAACGCGTAGGCGGCGTCAACACCGGGGGATTGTTTATGAGTTTGCTATCAAGTGTTACAAAATCGTTATCTAAATTGTCGATGATAGGCCGCGCATTAATGCTGCCTATCTCTTTGTTGCCGGCGGCAGGCTTGTTACTGGCCTTCGGCGATAAATTCCATTTGCCGTTAATGATGAATGCGGGTGGGGTGATTTTCGACAACCTGCCGATGCTGTTTGCGATTGGCTCGGCTGTGGGTTTGGCTGCTGAATCGGGGATTGCTGCACTGTCGGCGGCGGTATCAGTCTTTATTATTAACGTCACGATTGGCACGGTGATGCATATCACGCCAGAAATGGCGGCGGCGGGCGGCAAATATGCCATGGTGGTCGGTATTCCCACCTTGCAGATGGGGGTGTTTGGTGGCCTGATTTCCGGCATTCTGGCCGCATGGTGCTATAACAAATTCCACACCATGCAGCTCCCTGAATTCCTTGGTTTCTTCTCGGGTAAACGCTTTGTTGCCATTGCTACCGCGTTTTTATCCTTCCTGCTCGGGATGGCATTGCCATGGATTTGGTCATATATCCAGTCGGGAATTGATGCGCTGTCGGTTATTGTGAATGGTGATAATCAGGCGCTTTCAACCTTTATCTTCGGCCTGGTTGAACGTGCGTTAATTCCATTGGGACTACACCACATCTGGTATCCGTCATTCTGGTATTCATTTGGTGAGTACACGACTACAGCAGGTCAGGTTATCCATGGTGACCAGACAATCTGGTTCAAGATGCTAGAAGAAGGTGTGAAATCCTTTAGCAGCGACAGCTACCATAATGCAGGCAAATTCATGCAGGGTGAATTCCCACTGATGCTTTTTGCACTGCCTGCGGCATGTCTGGCGATGTACCACGAAGCGAACACCAAAAATAAGAAAATTGCCTCCGGTATTCTGTTCTCTGCGGCATTGACCTGTTTCCTGACAGGCATTACTGAACCGGTTGAATTTACCTTTATCTTTGTTGCGCCAATCCTGTATGTATTCAACGCAATTATGGCTGGTCTGTCTTACATGTGTATGTACCTGCTGCATGCGCATATCGCCAAGTCTTTCTCGGCGGGGATGATTGACTATATTTCCTTCGGCATTTTGCCGTCGTTCAACGGTTATCAGACTAACTTCTTGTCGGCTGTGATTGTCGGTATACCGATGGCGCTGATTTATTACTTCACTTTCCGTTTTGTTATTCGTCGTTTCGATGTGAAAACACCGGGCCGCGCTGATATTACTGCCAACGCTAATGATAAAACTGACACAGAACTTGCTGGCGATATTATCGGCTTGCTGGGTGGTGCAGAGAACATTAATTCTGTTGGTTCATGTATTACGCGTCTGCGTCTGGAAGTGGAAAAAAGCGACCGTGTAAACAAAGACGGTCTCAATAGTCTCGGCGCGCGCGGCGTAGTGTTTGTTGGCGACTCGGGCATTCAGGTGATATTTGGCGCACGAGCTCAATTTATCGCACAGACGATGTCCACAATGATTGGTAAATAACTTTCCCCGTCATCCTTCAAGCTGCGGATGCGTTGGCTGCATTCACTTACCCCAGTCACTTACTCAAGTAAGTTCCTGGGGCTAAGTTCTTTTGCCGCCTTCCTGCGACTTGAATGCTATAGGGGAAAGAGATGCAAAATAGTTAGCCCCCGGTATGTTTACTGGGGGCTTTATGGTATTGATAACAAGGATATTTGGTGCAAAGGAACGGGATGAAAAAGGTCAATATTATTGATGTAGCCCAACTGGCGGGAGTTTCTGTCTCCACCGTGTCATTGGTGCTGCGCCAAAAAGGTAAGATCTCTGAGGCAACTATTGAAAAGGTTAACGCTGCGATCAAACAGCTTGGCTACGTCCATAACGTTGCGGCGGCGAACCTGCGTTCCAGCACCTCAAATCTTATCGGCCTGGTTATCCGTGATTTCAATGACTCCTTTTGTGTAAACGTTATGGCAAGCGTCGTCCATTATCTGGAAAAACAAGGCTATATGGTTTTTCTGGGTCACCCGCAGGACGATGATCAACAGCTTCAACAGTGTTTAACATCTTTTTCGCAGCAAGGCGTGGCGGGTGTTATTTATCTGGATGCTAACCATCGCTTAGCCTCTATTCCGGCGCTGATTGCACAATGCCCGTTGCCAACAGTCATCATCGCTGAATCGACTGTAAGCAGCCATCGGGATGTCATTGGTCGAGATAATCGCCAGGCCGGAAATCAGGCAACGCGTTACTTGCTTGACCGTGGACACCGAAATATCGCCTATTTGGGTGGAACTGCATCGAACTTGATGCGCGAAGAGCGTTTGCTGGGCTATCGCAATGCACTGGCTCAATACAATTTGCCGTTTCGCGAAGAGTGGGCTCCAGTTTGTGAAAACGACACCGAGAATGCTGCACGTTTAACACGTCAATTGCTTGAGAAAAACAGCAAAATCACCGCAATGCTCTGCCATTCACCATCAGCAATTATTGGCTGCCTCAATGGTATCCAACAGGTTGGGCGCACGGTCGGTAAAGACGTGTTTTTGACTCAGCAGGTTTCGTTAATTGGCTTCGAAGACATGATGCACATTAATCTCACCTCACCGCGCTTTACCTATGTTTCGGCATCCAGCGAAGAAGCAGGCCGACAGGCGGCAACATTGATTGTGAATAAGATTAAAGAGCCGGCGTTGCCTGCTCAGAAGATTATTATTTCAGGAGAGTTGGTGCTAAGGGAATCGGCCTGACAATTATTGTCCCCCTTCAAGAAAAGGGGGACACATCATTTAACGGTGGTACTCGCCAGCGGCTTCCGGCTGGTATTGCAACTCCAGCACTTCCAGATGCGTCTGGTTACCGTTCGGTAACGTCCAATTAATTGTCGCACCAACACGCAAACCCAGCAGTGCTGCGCCAACCGGCGCCATGACTGAGAGTTGATTGTCGCTGTCTGTTAGGTTTACCGGGTAAACCAGCGTGCGAACATGCTCCTCTTTTGAGGAGAGATCGCGGAATTTTACGCGGCTGTTCATCGTAACGACGTCGGCCGGAATATCTTCAGGCTTACACATTTCTGCTCTGTCCAGTTCTGCGTTCAGCACTGTAGCTACCGGCTGGTTAGCAAATTGTGGTTGCTCCAGCAAACGGTCAATACGCTCGGCATCGAGTTCATTAATGATAATGGCTGGTCTGGACATATTTCTCTCCGTGTAAAAAACAGGCACTCATGTGCCTGATGGGGACCTTACAAAAGAAAACCCTCACCGGTAAGAGTGAGGGTTTGGTCTGCAGTGATAATACTGAGCTTAACGTATAGTTTAAAGTGACCTGAGTCACAAACTGCAGTTAGAGAATAATGCTACCTACTAATGCGAACAGGAAAGCGATAGTACCAATCAGCGTTTCCATCACAGTCCAGGTTTTCAGTGTGGTTTTCTCGTCCATTTCCAGGAAACGGCCAACCAGCCAGAAACCGGAGTCGTTAACGTGAGACAGAACAGTCGCACCACCTGCAATTGCCACCACGATGAAGCACAGATCGAACTGGCTCAAGCCTGGAGTTGCCGCAACCATTGGCGAGATAAGTGCCGCAGTGGTAGTCAGAGCAACGGTCGCAGAACCTTGTGCCACACGCAGAGCGGTAGAGATAACAAACGCGGCTACAATTACCGGCATACCGGTATCAGACAAGATACCCGCAAGTGCATCACCAATGCCGCTGGCACGTAGAACGCCACCGAACATACCACCCGCACCGGTCACCAAAATGATGCCGCAGATTGGGCCAAGCGCGCCATCGCACACTTTTTCCAGGTGCTGGCGGCTATGACGACCACTAAACACAGCAAGAGCAAAGAACACAGTTATCAGTAATGCAATTGGGGTTTTACCCAACATACGCAGGAACTGAACCACGGTATTGTCAGCAGTTACCCAACCGAGCACGATTGCTGTGTTCAGGCCAGTATCAAGGAAAATCAGCACCAATGGCAGCAGAAGAATCGACAAAACAGTGCCAAAAGATGGTGGCTGGTGGTTTGGATCAGCCTCTACATTACCGAGGAAAGAAGAAGGCAATGGTACTTCGAATTTCTTGCCAGCATACAGGCCAAACAGATACGCACCGAGATACCAGGTTGGAATCGCGATTACCAGGCCAACAATGACCAGAAGTCCAATGTTCGCGCCCAGCAATTCACTTGCAGCAACCGGACCCGGATGCGGTGGCAAAAGTGCGTGCATCACAGCGAATGCACCCGCGGCAGGCAGCGCATATTTCAGCGTGGAACCACCGAATTGTTTTGCTACGCTGAAAATAATTGGCAGCATTACCACCAGGCCCGCATCGAAGAAGATTGGGAAGCCAAACAGCAAAGATGCAACGCCAAGCGCCAGTGGTGCGCGGTGTGAACCAAATTTCCCGACCAGTGTGTCAGCCAATACTTTGGCACCGCCAGAAATTTCAAGTAAACGACCAATCATGGCACCAAGGCCAACCAGCAGGGCAACGCCTGCCAGGGTACTCCCAAAACCGCCCAAAATCGTTGGGACAATTTTATCGAACGGCACACCGGTGACCAGTGCAACAACAACACTCACAAGAGTTAATGCTAAGAATGCATGCACTTTGAAGCGCATGATGAGAATAAGTAGGAGTACGACTGCACAAGCTGCGATCCCAAGTAGGGTCCCTGCGCCGTAATGTGCTGTTATTTCGGTCATATGTTTGTCCTCTGCGCCGAATTAATAGGCAAGATATGCATTAAGCATAATTCACCATCTCTCTGATACCGGTAACATGATATCGGTAACATGACGTCTTCGGGAATGGAGTGCGCCATGTTTATTAACATTTTGAGAGCAAGTTCAAACTATCGAAAGAAACCGTCCATAAGCCGCATTGATTAATTGCTGACCGTAAATAAACCTGCCATGGGCAAAACTTGCATTACTCTTTATAGGCACGTTTCACTCAGGCCTTGTGCGGTCATCACCTGAACCGGAGATATCATGAGCCATTACGACAAACTCACGTTAAAGGACGGCAGTTCTCTTTACTTTAAGGATTGGGGAGAAGGGCAACCGGTAGTATTCAGCCACGGCTGGCCATTAACGGCGGATGCGTTTGAAGACCAGATGTTTTTCCTTGGGCAGAAGGGATTTCGGGTTATTGCTCATGACAGGCGAGGGCATGGGCGCTCATCGCAAAGTTGGGATGGGAATAACATGGACCAGTACGCCGATGATCTTGCCGAACTGACCGCGCATCTCAATCTCAAGGATGCGGTCCACGTTGGGCATTCAACCGGCGGCGGGGAAGTGGCGCGTTATATTGGCCGCCATGGCACCAGCCGTGTGGCAAAAGCGGTGCTGATAAGTGCCGTTCCGCCGATCATGGTCAAAACGGACTTCAACCCAAACGGTGTACCTATTGATGTGTTCGATGGTATCCGCGAAGGCGTGCGTGCGAACCGCGCGGACTTCTTCAAAGAGCTGACTTTGCCGTTCTACGGTTATAACCGCTCGGGGGCTGAAATTTCAGAAGGTGTCAGAGAGAGTTTTGTTGAGCAGGGCATGCAGGGCGGCATCAAAGCGTTGTATGACTGTATCAAAGCGTTCTCGGAAACCGATTTGCGCGAAGACCTGAAGAAAATGACCATTCCGACGCTGGTTATTCATGGCGATGACGATCAGATTGTGCCCTTTGAAACCTGCGGTAAGGTGACAGCGGCAACACTGCCAGATGCGACGTTCAAAGTTTATGAAGGTGGCTCACACGGTATTTGCACTACGGAGAAAGACCGGGTTAATGCTGATTTGTTGGCGTTTTTGAAAGGTTAGTTGTTGTAGGCGGGTAAGTGACTATTACCCGCCATTCAGCCACTCATTTAACCGCGACCGGCAACATAATCTCTTTTAAAATTTCATAGCGCTGTTGGGGTGAAAGCCAAATCAAACCCAACAGCTTATGCGCTTTTTCTTCACGTTCGAACTGGGCTTTTAACTGCATTAAAAAACGTTTCGTTGTGTTCATAATTACCTCCGCATTTGATAAACAAAGCATATGCCTGCAAACCCGGAACTAATAGTGAACTGATTGTTTTTTGTCTTCCGTATTTAATTCAACAGCTGTTATTTGCTAATCAAACTCATATCTATCTTCGCCACAATTTTCCTCAGCGCAGCCGGTTCATTTAGCGTTGCCATAGGGCGATGAAGCTCGCCGGGGAAAAGAATCGTCAGGTCCCCCGGTCGTAGTTTTATCAATGTTTCACAGCCCATGTTTTTATAGAACCCGATATCATTTTGCTCATCGAACCCACCGTCTTGTTGCTGCTGCTGATCCACCGGTGCGGCACCGATTATCTCTTCGCCTTCCAGTACGATATGTACGTCAATATAGCGGGCATGCAGTTCGGGGCGTTGTTCTTCCAGCAGTTTAGTTTTGCCATCAAACACCGAGAAATAGATAAGTTCGCCTTCAATCGGGTATTTGCCGTTGGCTAATTGCTGTGGACGGTTTGCGATAATTGCTTGTAACGCATGGCGAATCACAGTTGGGTACACCGGGTTTTGAGCGGCGTTCTCAAGTTTATCAATAATCATATTTCCCCCCTTAGACCGCAACCAGCATGCCGCCATCAACAAACAGCAGGTGGCCATTCACGAAGTTGGACGCTTTTGATGACAGGAACACCGCAGCACCAATCAACTCCTCAGGATCGCCCCAGCGAGCCGCTGGTGTGCGTTTGCAAAGCCACTGAGTGAAAGCTTCGTCGTCGACCAGCGTTTTGGTCATATCTGTTTTGAAGTAACCTGGTGCAATACCGTTAACCTGGATGTTGTAGCGCGCCAGCTCCACGCACATACCGCGGGTCAACATTTTCACCGCTCCTTTTGCCGCGGCATATGGCGTAATTGTGTCGCGGCCCAGTTCGCTCTGCATTGAGCAAATATTGATTATTTTCCCGGCCTGGCGTTTTACCATGCGTCGTGAAACAGACTGTGAAACTAAAAATACGGCAGTTTGATTTACTGCAATAATATCGTTCCATTCATTAACCGGAAATTCAGTAAATGGATGGCGGCGCTGGATGCCAGCATTATTAATTAATACATCAATCGGCCCGATCTCTTGCTCGATATTTTCAATCGCAATTTCCACCGCTTCCGGGTCGGTAACATTAAATGCAGCAGTCCAGGCGGTATAACCACTGTCACGTAATTTCATTGCCGCATGTTCGGCGCGTTCAGCAGTAATATCATTGATGATAATTTCAGCGCCATGCTCAGCAAGACCTTGTGCTAATAAAAAGCCTATTCCTTGTGCAGAGCCGGTAATTAACACGCGTTTGTTGTCGAGCGTAAACAAATTCGTCATGGTGAATTCCTGTTATTTTTGCATCGTATTTAATATCCCTTATCAAAGCGGTTCAGAGCGGGTAAAACTGTGAAGTAGATCACTGCGAAAGGTGTTACGCCCGCATGATACCTGGAGTGTGAAGTGTGGTAGCTTTTCTTTTGTTAAGGATGCGAGGCATAATCCTTTTCCCGCGGGTTATCAGGAAAACCAGATGAAGTACCAGCGCATTACATTGCAGGACATTGCCGCCCTTGCGGGGGTGACAAAAATGACCGTCAGCCGTTATTTGCGCACGCCGGATAAAGTCGCCCCGGAAACTGCCGCCCGAATTGCTGAAGTTATGGCGGAAGTCAATTATATGCCTGACCCTGAAAACAGAGCCTTGGCGAGCAATATGCAGCCGCGAATCGGCGTCATTATTCCCTCCTTTAATAACCAGATTTTTGCCGATTTACTGGCAGGTATTGAATCCGTAACAAAGCCGATGGGTTACCAGACGCTGGTGGTTAATTACGATTACGACCGCGAGCGCGAAGAAGAACAAATTGCCACAGTGCTGGGTTTTAACGTTGCGGGACTTATCCTGACGGAAACCGTGCATACGCTGCGGACTGAGAAGTATTTAAGTGCTGCCGGAATCCCTGTGGCTGAAGTGATGGACCTGGTATTTGGTAGCGGGCGCATTAACGTCGGCTTTGATAACTTCCGGGCCGGATTTGATATGACCAATATGCTGATTGCCAGCGGCAAGAAGCGCATTATCTATCTAGGTTCGATGGCCGATGTGCGTGATATCAAGCGGTATGAAGGGTATTGCAAAGCCATGGCTGACGCGGGTTTGACTGACGGACGGCTAATGCCAAATAAAGTTTCTTCTGTAAGCGTAGGAACAGGAATGATGGCGATGGCGCGCCAGATGTACCCGGAGATGGACGGTATTTTATGTACTAATGACGATCTCGCCGCAGGCGTGTTACAAGAATGCCAGGCTGCCAACATTCGTGTGCCGGAACAGATGGGAATTGCTGGTTTTCACGGCCTGGAAATCGGCCAGGTCACGGTTCCAAAACTTGCCAGTGTTGTCACGCCACGCTTTGAGATAGGGAAAGTCGCCACGGAAATTTTGTTGAAGAAAATCAATAAACAACCAACAATTGAACAAGTCGATTTGCACTATCGCTTATCTCTTGGCGGCACGCTTTAGTCGCTTAAATGCTGAAGCGATCACGCTAACGGTAACACGGTTTTCTAACATGGATTGGCGTGACCTACGTCGCAAAACCCTGCGCTTAAAAAGGCTTTGATGTTAAGCAGAAATATTGACTTAGCTGACTTAACCGGGGGAACCATGTCGCAACCTACCCAACACGTATTACTTATTGCTCCAGTGATGGATGCACTTCAGCAGCAGCTGGACACTCATTACACCGTTCATCGCCTTTACCAGCAGTCTGACGCTGCGGCCTGGCTTGCTGACAACGGCGCACAAATTGGTGCTGTTGTGACGCGGGGTGATATCGGCGTGACTACCGCCGTGCTGGAAAATCTGCCTCAGGTTGGTGTGATTGCCATTTTTGGTGTCGGCACTGATGCGGTGGATCTTGAATATGCTCGCCGTCGCGATATTGCGGTGACCATTACTGCCGGTGCGCTCACTGATGATGTCGCCGACCTGGCTTTCGGTTTGCTGTTGAGTAGCGCTCGTCAACTTTGCCAGGGTGACCGCTTTGTACGAGAAGGGCGTTGGCTCCAGGAAAGCCCTGCATTAGCAACCCAGGTGAGCCGTAAACGTATCGGAATTTTTGGGATGGGGAATATTGGCCGAGCCATTGCCCGTCGTGCCATCGGCTTTGATATGGAAATTTATTACACCGATCGCGAAATGGATAGCTCGCTGCCGTATCACTGGTGTGAAGATGTATTAAGTCTTGCCCGCAATAGTGACTTCTTTATTGTTGCGGTATCGGGTGGCAAGGCAAGTCACGGCATTGTGAATCGACAAGTATTCGAGGTACTGCCTAAACATGCGTTGGTCATTAATATCGCTCGCGGCAGTATTCTCAATGAGCATGACTTAATTACCGCCTTACAAAATGGTGATATTTCCGGTGCTGGGCTGGACGTTTTTGTGAATGAACCTAATGTACCTGCTGAATTAATCTGTATGGAGAATGTGGTATTACAACCGCATGTTGCCAGCGCCACACATGAAACACGCCAGCGTATGAGTAATATCGTATTTGAAAACGTTGAGGCTTATTTCAATCATAAGGTTCTGCCGCACCGTATTAATTAATTCCCGGAGCCCTTTATTAAAAAGGGCAATGACTTTTATTGTCACGGATAAATACCATGGAAAAGAAAATCCCCGGCACTCGCTGGTGGCGCGTGGTCGCGCCTATTTTAATCGCCTGTATTATTTCTTTTATGGATCGGGTGAATATTAGTTTCGCACTTCCCGGTGGAATGGAGGCTGATTTAGATATAACCAGCCAAATGGCAGGTCTCACCAGTGGGATATTTTTCATCGGTTATCTTTTCTTGCAGATCCCCGGTGGGCGTGCGGCGGTGAACGGTAGTGGTAAACGGTTTATCGCCTGGTCGCTGGTGGCGTGGGCTATCGTTTCTGTCGCCACAGGTTTTGTCACCAACCACTATCAGGTCTTAGTTCTACGGTTTGTGCTTGGTGTCGCCGAGGGGGGGATGCTGCCAGTTGTGCTGACGATGATCAGCAACTGGTTCCCGGACCGTGAGATTGGGCGTGCTAATGCTTTTGTCATGATGTTCGCTCCCATCGGCGGTATGGTAACAGCGCCAATCTCGGGTGCGATTATTCAGAGTCTGGACTGGCGCTGGCTGTTTATCATCGAAGGCCTGCTGTCGATTGTGGTGTTGGCTGTATGGTGGTGGCTGATTAGTGATCGCCCGCAGGAAGCTCGCTGGTTACCTGCTGCAGAGCGTGAATACCTGCTGGCGGAATTTGAACGCGACCGTCAGGCGCGAAGCCTGAAGCAGCCGGTAAGTAATGCACCGTTGCGCGACGTATTTCGTAACAGCAGTCTAATGAAGCTGGTGGCACTTAACTTTTTCTACCAAACCGGTGATTACGGCTACACGCTGTGGCTGCCGACCATCCTCAAAAATCTTACCGGTGCGAATATGGCGGGTGTTGGGCTGTTGGCTATAGTGCCGTTTGTCGCGACGATTATCGGTATCTATGTCATTTCAATGCTGAGCGATAAAACAGGTAAACGCCGACTGTGGGTGATGATTTCACTGTTGTGCTTTGCCGCGGCGTTGCTGGCATCGGTAGTTTTACGTCATAACATTATTGCGGCCTACATTGCTTTAGTGGTGTGCGGGTTCTTCCTGAAGGCTGCAACCAGTCCGTTCTGGTCGATTCCGGGTCGAATTGCATCTCCAGAAGTTGCCGGCGGGGCACGTGGTGTAATTAACGGTTTAGGTAACCTGGGGGGCTTCTGCGGCCCATGGTTGGTGGGGATGATGATTTATCTCTACGGGCAGAACATGGCAGTCTGCGCCCTGGCTGGTTCGTTGGTGATTGCTGCACTGATAACCCTGACGTTACCAAAGAACTGCGATCTGACTCCAGATAATGGAAAGCCAGTCGCAGATGAGTCGGCTAAACAACCACACGTTGCTTAACCGTCAGTAACCCACAGCATCCAGGCGGAACTGCTTCGCGCAGTTGCCTGGATTTCTTTGTGTGGCAAACGAGCTTTCATTAAGCGGGCTATTAATTTTTGCCGCTGCCAGCGAGATTTGCATTTCCGTCAGGTATGCAGGGTTACCGTTACAGGTCAGTTTTACCGCCTTCACCGCATCACTTCCCCAGCTCTTTTCCAACGCTTTATTGAACGCTTTTCGCGTGACGATTTTGCCGTAGTTTGTTGCCAAAAAATCACCGAAAGCGCTTTGTTTGAATTCATTGTTCAGGCGAACCATGGTGCCGAAATAGGCATTGGGGTTAAAACCAAAACACACGCCATGTTTTGCGAACTCATAGCGTTCAAGGCACGACTGACCTCCAGCCCCTGGCATGACGCCCGCAAGTTTGCTGGCGATATCTGTTGATAGCGCAGGTGCTGGCGCCTGGCATTTTTGCGAACCGCGAGCTTCGGCCATGTTCGGCACCGGGCGGGTTGAACAGCCGTAGCGCATCCACCGTTTTTCATCCACGCCTCGCGCCGCAACTGATTTTGGCAAACCAGGCCACAGGCCGTGCACGGTTAAGAAAGTGCGCTTGTCATTTTGCTCTTGCTGCGTTTTACATTCGGCAGGTTCGTTGCGGTTACGCTCATGCATGCTCTGGCAAAAACCGGTTTGCCAGGACAGAGCCAACACGTAACGGTCGAAATCGGCATACTGTTTGGCGGTGAGTTCTTCCGCTTGTGACAGATGGCTGGTGGCCAGTAGGGAAGTCAGGATTAGCGTGTTTTGCCACATTAATTTCATCGTTTTCTCGCTCGGGCTTCCAGAAGTCACTTTATTTAAACATAAAAAAAGCGCCTCAATGAGGCGCTTATTGCAAAGCTAAAGATTAAGGCAGAATAGCTGCAGACGGCACCAGAATTTCGGTGGCAATAATCACGACAATCAGACCAACAGCAACGGGTACTGACGTACGTTTTACCACTTCGAATGGAGAGATTTTTGCCATACCCGCAACCGCAACAACCACACCGGAAACCGGAGAAATGGTGCGTCCAAGATTGGAGGCTTGCAGCATCGGAATCGCCAGGTATGCAGGGTTGATACCAGATGAGTGAGCCAGTTTAGGGATCATCTCGACAAAGGCATAGAACGGTGCGTTACCGGAGCCGGTAGTCATTGCTGCCAGCATGGTGAGTACGACCAGCACCAGCATCAGAATGATACTTGCTGAACCGAACGAGGTAGCAATTGAGATTAGGCTCTGGATAAAGCCGATAGTGCTAAGGCCTTGTGCAAATACACCCGCAGCAACCAACAGCATAACCACGTTTGCGAAGGCATCAGCCATCCCGCGATAGCAGACTTCAAGGCCGGAGAAAACGGTTTGTGCTTTGAAGCTGCGGAAGAATTCAATCACCGCGGCAATCAGAATACAGATCACCAAAATAGAGATGATATGCAGCTGTGGACCCCATTTGCCGTCGAAAATCAGCACGCCGATAATTGGTGTAAATGGCAGAATGGCATAGAAAGAAGGTGCAGTAGTCTGGATTTCGCTGACATCGAGCATTTCGTGGCTGACGTTTTCTTTTTTATCCAGGTAGCGCTGCCAGAAGAAGTGGGCAATCGCCATGGCAATAATGGCAGCGATAGAAATTGGCACGGTGGTTTTAAAGGCAAAATCAACCAATGACATTTCTGCAGCTTTTGCCGCCAGCACTACGTCGCCAGAAGTTGGAGACAGGATGATTGCCGCAGGAGAAGCACAAATTGCTGCCGCCGCACCACGACTAATCCCCACGTTCACCATAACCGGGAACAACGTTGCCATCAACAACACACCCAGGCCGGTTGCAGATGAAACCGCCAGTGACATAAGACAAGCCACGAAATAAGCGGCGATCATCAGAATATAGGGTGAGTTGATTAATTTCAGCGGCTTAGATGCAAGCTTAACCACCATATCGTTGGCGCCGATATGTGTCATATAAGCTGCAAAACCGCACAGCATCATGATCATCATGCCGAGATCGCCACCGCGGCTCATCAGCAGGATTTTGACATATTCAACAATATCGGTTGCGGTATACCCGGTGCTTTCGGCATTGCCAGGTAAAACCTTGTGGCCCATCAGGGCACTTATAATCAGTAATGTTAAACCACCGACGAATAATACGCCGGTCGCGGAGTAGCCCTTGATGATGTAGCGAGCTACACCGACAATAACCACAACCCCAATAAGTAATTCAAGAGTAGTTAGCATTTGAGTCCCCTGTCGCGTTCGGCATCTTTACCCATTGAAGCGGGTGAGTAGTACCTGAACGCAACGCCATGCCAGAAAATAAAAAAATAAGACGCTTTGCAGTCGTCGGCGAAAACGGTGCCAATCTGCCTGAATCGTTCGAGCAGATTTCTGATGAGCATCAAATTTAGTAAGCTTCGTTCTGCTGCTATGACACTTTTGTCGGCAGCATTGCAATTATGACATTTACTTATTGATTAGCGGTATATATTTATATCGCTTATTGCTCTGTTAATAATCACATGAGGATTATTTAATTAAAATTATATTACATAATTGTTAATTACCCATCTAAATGTAAAGCAACCAAAAATCTCTTTAAAATAAAAAGGTCTAATGCTTATACTGCCGCCTCGTATATTTTGGGGTAACCAAGTTGCAATCCACTTTCTGGTCGACAAGCCGTTTACGCTTCCTCAGAAAGCATCTTTTGATGCTGCTGTTGGCGTTTGGCTGGCTGTTTGTCAACAGCCAGGTCGCAGTGGCATCGCATGACTGCCCGGTAGAAATTAGTGCGCCATCCCTTTCCGTTCAGCATAGCGAGCATATGCTGATGAAAAACCATTGGGATATGGTGAAAGCGAAGGGAACGCTGTGTGATAAACACTGCATTCCGGACGTGATGCAAAAAGATAACGGCTATAGTGCTTTGGCCGCATTACCGGTCACCGACACTCTGGCCTTAGTGATCCCCGAATGTACCGAAACGGTTACCTCGGTTGCCTTATTAACCCCGCCTGCAACTGGCCCTCCGGCCACAATACGGTTTTGTCGTTTTAGAGAATAACTCCAGCACTGTCTTGGTTCATCCCTTACGGATTTCATCCTTTGACTTTAGTTCTGGAGATTTTTATGTCTGCTATTTCTGCACGTTTCTTCATGGCCGTTGCGCTGTCTGTATCTACTTTCTTTACCGTGGCTCACGCCGCTTCTCACGATATGAATCATGAAATGTCGATGGCTCAGCCAATGGCCGCTGAGGTTTACCACGGCCATGGTGTGGTAAAGAAAGTCACCAACGATTCCATTTCCATCGCCCATCAACCTATCGCGGTCCTTAACTGGCCAGCAATGACCATGACATTCAGCTTGCCTGAAGCGGGAGCATTGCCGGTGGTGAAAGCTGGTGAAACGGTTGACTTCACCTTCAGCCAGCAGTCTGAAGGCTACAAAATCGCTTCGGTTACCCCGACTAAGTAACTGAGGTCATCATGAAACAACATTCCTTGAGCTTGTGGCTCGGCGGGGTGCTGTTTGCTGTGTCTGTCTCTGCCGCAAATGCGGCAGAGTTCAGCCTGCAACAGACCCTGTTCGCTGCTGAAAATTATTCCGCTGAACTGTCCGCTAACCGTAATCAGAGCGATGCGCTGAGTTCAATGGCTGATTCCGCACGCCAGCTACCTGACCCTAAATTGAAATTTGGCATTGAAAATGTCCCGGTGCAGGGCAGCAATAGCCATCGATTTACTCGTGAAGGCATGACCATGCAACGCATTAGCGTCATGCAGGAGTATGTCAGCGAGGATAAACGCGACCGTAAAGCCGAAACTATTTTGGCTCAATCCGCCAGCAGCGCAGCCAAAGCCGAAGTGATTCGGACGACATTACAAAAAACGACTGCTCAGGCCTGGCTTGATCTGGCGTTATCGCAAAAAGTGCTTACAACGGCGCAAAAACTGGTGGGCGAAACCGAGCGCCAGGTGGGTGTGCAAAAAGCGACAGTCGCTAGCGGTAGTTCACCGGCTTCAAGCGTTGTGGATATTCGCATGACGCTCTTAGGGATGGAGGACAAAGTCACGCTCGCGCAGCGTGATGTAGCTCTGGCCCAGACGCGCTTACTGCAATTGACGGGTAAACAGATTGATAAAACTAGCGGTACGTTGCCGCGTTATCAGCGTTTGCCTGCAGATCCGGCATTACTGGAACAAAATGTCGGGCAGCACCCGGAAGTGATTGAGGCGGCGCGCGAGGCCGATGTAGCCAAAGCTCGTTCGGCACAGTCAGCGGTAGCGGCGAAACCGAACGTCGGTGTTGAGGTTTTTTATGCTCATCGTGCGGATGATTACGATGACATGGCTGGCGTGATGTTTACCGTCGATTTACCCATGTTTAAATCGCAGCGTCAGGATAAAGACCTTGCGGCAGATATGTCCCGATCTATGGAAGCCAACGACCAATTAGCATTGGCGAATCGTGAGCGTGTAGCACTGGTGCGCACACTTGTCGCGCAGTATCAGGCAGCCCAAACACTCTGGTTGCGCCAGCAAGATGAAATATTGCCTCTGCAGCGCCAGCGCCTCTCGCTGGTTGAAGCGCAATACCGTTCTGGGCAATCGACCCTCTCCGACTTACTCAATGCTCGCCGTACTTTGCTTGATACCGAACTGACCGCGCATAGTGCAGAAAAAAATGTGGCTGAAACCTGGGCCGCCATTCGTTATCTGACGCCACAGGAAAACAACCAATAATGAACACCATAACGAAAATTTCATTGTCAGCGCTCACTATCGCGGCGGCACTTGGCGCTGGGTATTACGCGGGTAAACAAAGCCATTCCACCACAACTACACAAGTTGTTCAGCCAGAACGAAAAGTTCTTTATTGGTACGACCCGATGACGCCAGGTCAGCGCTTTGATAAGCCGGGTAAATCGCCGTTTATGGATATGGACTTAGTACCGCGTTATGCCGATGAAGCTACCGAAGATGGTGGTGTGACGGTAAGCGCTCGCCAACAACAAAACCTCGGAATCAAAACTGCGTTGGTTGAGAAGAAAACCCTGGAATATCAATTTGATGCTTTTGCTACTGTCTCTACAGATGAACGTAGCGTGCAGATTATTCCGGCCAGTGCCAATGGCGTTGTTGAGAAGTTGTTTGTTAATGCGCCGCAGCAATTCGTCAAAGCGGGTGAACCACTTGCGCAGTTGTGGATACCTGAATGGACGGCCGCACAGCAAGAGTATCTGGCGGTGCGTCGTTTGGGAGATGGCGCATTAAGTACCGCCGCTCGAGAACGTCTGCAACTCCAGTTTATGCCTGCGGAAATAATTCGCCAGGTGGAGAAAACCGGGAAACCGCAAACTCGTGTGACGGTGCGTGCTAAACAAGCAGGCTACATCAATAAGCTAGATACACGCGAGGGTGCGCAGGTCGCGGCAACAGCGCCTTTATTTGAAATTGCCAGCCTCGAATCTGTGTGGATTGTGATTGATTACCCGCAAACCCAGGCCCAGGTGCTGCAAGTGGGGAGTGAAATTCAGGCCGCAAGTGACAGCTGGCCTGGTGAGGTTTTCCATGGGCGAGTGAGTGAGTTGTTACCCAATATGGAAACGACTACCCGAACGCTTAAAGCGCGCATCGTGCTGGACAATCCGCAAATGAAGCTCAAGCCGGGGATGTATCTCAATGTGAAACTAGCCAGGCAGCTTAATCTCCCTCCAGTTCTGGCTATTCCAGAAGAGGCGATGATTGAAACGGGCAGCAATAGCCGGGTGTTAGTCGCTCAGGATGATGGTCATTTCAACCCGGTGAATGTAGTGGTTGGGGCGGCGCAAAATGGCTGGGTTGAGATTAAACAAGGATTGAAAGAGGGCGATAAAGTTGTGACCTCCGGGCAGTTCCTGATTGATTCCGAAGCAAGCCTTCGCAGCGCATTGCCACAGGAGATAGTTGCAACTACTGCCACCCAGGAATACCAAGGCGAGGCAGTGGTGAAAGAAATTACTGATGATGCTGTCACCCTTGCGCATAAGCCTATTGCGGCGTTGAAGTGGGGGGCGATGACCATGGACTTCGCACTGAAATCGGCGGCTGACGCGCAGGGTGTAAAGGTTGGCGACAACGTGATGTTCAGTTTCACAATGGATGACGAACATGGCGCAGTAATCACTCATCTGATGCCGATGGCGGGGGCAATGAAATGATTGCTGCCGTTATTCGCTGGTCACTTAAAAATCGGCTGCTGGTGTTGCTTGTGGCGATCATGATGGCGGCGTGGGGAATTTGGTCGTTGCAACGCGCACCGCTGGATGCGCTGCCAGATCTCTCTGACGTACAGGTGATCATTCGTATTAATTACCCAGGCAAAGCGCCACAAGTTGTTGAGGATCAGGTTACTTATCCGCTTACCACTACCATGCTTTCGGTACCAGGCGCGAAAACTGTGCGCGGTTTTTCGATGTTTGGTGACTCATATGTCTACATTTTGTTTGAAGATGGCACCGATCCTTACTGGGCGC
This sequence comes from Buttiauxella sp. BIGb0552, assembly GCF_004366275.1. Taxonomy (NCBI): domain Bacteria; kingdom Pseudomonadati; phylum Pseudomonadota; class Gammaproteobacteria; order Enterobacterales; family Enterobacteriaceae; genus Buttiauxella; species Buttiauxella sp. BIGb0552. Next base: position 563,411 of record NZ_SODY01000002.1, on the reverse strand, counting down.
GCTCGCGGGTTCTGGAGTATTTAAGCCAGGTTCAGTCTCAGTTACCCCCTGAAGCTAAAGCTTCGTTAGGGCCGGATGCGACGGGAGTGGGTTGGGTTTATGAATATGCGCTGGTGGACAGAACCGGCAAACATAGCCTGGCAGATTTACGCGCTCTTCAAGACTGGACGCTTAAATTTGAGCTAAAAACTGTGCCGAACGTTTCGGAAGTTGCGAGCGTAGGCGGCATGGTTCGACAGTACCAAATTGTTCTCGATCCACAGCGCATGCGGGCGCTGAACATCACACATCAACAAGTTATTAGTGCAGTGCAAAGTGCTAACCAGGAAGGTGGCGGTTCGGTCATCGAAATGGGTGAAGCCGAATATATGGTGCGCACAGCAGGTTACCTGAAGAACCTGAATGATTTTAAACAGGTAGTGATCACCACACGTGAAGGCGTGCCGGTGTTATTGAGCGATGTAGCAACACTGCGCATGGGGCCTGAAATTCGGCGTGGCGTAGCGGAATTTAATGGTGAAGGCGAGGTTGCGGGCGGCATCATCGTAATGCGCTACGGTAAAAATGCGCTGGATACGATTAATGCGGTAAAAGCGAAGCTCCAGCAAGTTCAGAAGAGTTTGCCTGCGGGTGTCGAAATCGTTCCGGTATATGACCGCTCACATCTGATTGAAAATGCTATTGAAACACTCTCCCACAAGTTGCTGGAAGAGTTCATCGTAGTGGCAATTATCTGCGCACTATTCTTGTTCCATTTCCGTTCCGCACTTGTGGCGATGATAACCCTGCCGCTGGGGATTCTGGGCGCGTTTATCGTCATGCACTACCAGGGGGTGAACGCCAATATTATGTCGCTGGGCGGGATAGCCATTGCGATTGGGGCAATGGTTGATGCCGCGATCGTGATGATTGAAAATATGCATAAAGTGCTGGAACAGTGGCGGCATGATAATCCTGATAAGCAACCTTCTGGTGCTGATTACTGGCGAATTTCTGAGCAGGCGGCGGTGGAAGTGGGGCCGGCATTGTTCTGTAGTTTGCTGATTATCACGCTCTCCTTTATTCCTGTGTTTTCCCTCGAAGCACAAGAAGGGCGCATGTTCTCCCCACTGGCGTTTACCAAAACCTACGCTATGGCTGTTGCTGCGGGGTTGGGTATCACGCTGGTACCGGTGCTGATGGGCTATTTCATTCGCGGAAAAATTCCTGATGAGAAGGCTAACCCTATCAACCGTTGGCTGATAGCCGCCTATGAACCACTGCTGGATAAAGTGCTGGCGCGCCCGAAAACCACGCTGTTGGTTGCAGGGTTAGTATTACTGGCGACGTTATGGCCGCTGAGCCGACTTGGAAGTGAGTTTATGCCGCCGCTTGATGAAGGTGATTTGCTGTATATGCCATCAACGCTGCCGGGTATTTCCGCACGTGAAGCCGGACGTTTACTGCAACAGACAGACCGCTTAATCAAAACCGTACCTGAAGTGGCGACGGTATTTGGTAAAGCTGGGCGCGCAGATACCGCAACCGATCCTGCGCCGCTGACCATGATCGAGACCACTATTCGTTTTAAACCGCGCGATCAATGGCGGCCAGGAATGACGATGGACAAGCTGGTTAGTGAACTCGATAGCGTGGTGAAAGTACCGGGGATTGCTAACGTTTGGGTGCCACCTATCCGTAACCGCCTGGACATGTTAGCGACGGGTATCAAAAGCCCGGTAGGCATTAAAGTAAATGGCAATAATATTGCCGCTATTGAGCAGGTGGCTGAGCAAATCGAGCGGGTGGTGAAGCAAGTTCCTGGTGTCACATCCGCTCTTGCGGAACGACTCGGTGGCGGGCGCTATGTTGATATTAATATCGACAGGCTTAAAGCGGCGCGCTATGGCGTCTCAGTCAAAGAGTTACAGTCATTAGTCGCAACGGTGATTGGTGGGCAAAATATCGGTGAAACGATTGAGGGACGTGAACGCTATCCGATCAACGTTCGCTACCCACGCGAAATACGTGACAACGTCCAAAAATTGCAAAACTTGCCGGTAATTACCGCAAATGGTAGCCAGATTGCGCTTTCTGAATTGGCAGACATCAGCATCACTGATGGCCCACCAATGTTGAAAAGTGAAAATGCCCGTTTATCTAATTGGGTTTATGTGGATTTACGTGGACGCGATTTAAAATCAGCAGTGGAAGATATGCAGCGTACAGTTTCCCAGCAGGTGAAATTACCTGACGGCGTCTCATTATCCTGGTCTGGTCAATTTGAATATTTGGAGCGCGCGAGTGCTAAATTAAGAATAGTCTTACCATTCACCCTGGTTATTATTTTCGTCTTGCTTTATGTAACATTCTCCCGTGTAAGTGATGCGTTGTTAATAATGGGGACTTTACCATTCTCACTCATTGGTGGTGTCTGGTTGCTATATTTGCTGGGATATAATTTATCCGTTGCGGGTGCGGTAGGATTTATTGCATTGGCTGGGGTAGCAGCTGAATTTGGCGTAATAATGGTACTTTATTTAAATCAAGCGATTGCGAGGCATAAAGCGCTAGATCCACAGGGAGGAAAACCCATGCTAATGCGCGCCCTACATGAGGGAGCAGTGCTACGCGTCAGGCCAAAAGTGATGACTGTTGCGACGATAATGGCGGGTTTATTGCCGATTATGTGGGGCGATGGTACTGGATCAGAAGTAATGCGCCGCATTGCGGCTCCGATGATTGGCGGCATGATTACCGCTCCATTGCTATCGATGTTGGTCATCCCAGCAATTTATGTGTTACTAAAAAAACATAAATAATAGTCGGTTGCCCCTGTTGTTTTTTTTAGCTTGAAAAAAACAATAGGGGTGACTTTTATGGGATGTTCAAATAGGCGTGAAAGGGTTTTTTAGGAATTAGCCATAGGTTTATTTAGCTTTTGTTAATATATAATTTGTTAGGCTGTGTATTGGATTTTGAAGTGGAAATCAATGTGACTCTAACAAATAAAATTATCTTTTCTTTTATTATTTTTGCATCACCATTAATGGTGCCGCCTGCTGCAATGGCGAGCCAAAATAATGTATTAGGTGACGCCTGGAATACTTTGTCTGATAACGTTTCACAAACGTGGAACGAGCCGCAACATTATGATTTATATGTGCCCGCAATAACCTGGCATGCTCGCTTTGCCTACGATAAAGAAAAAACAGATCGCTATAACGAACGGCCTTGGGGTATTGGGTTCGGGCAAACGCGTTGGGATGACAGCGGTAACTGGCATGGTTTATATCTGATGGCGTTCAAAGATTCCTATAACAAATGGGAACCTATCGGTGGCTATGGCTGGGAGAAGATCTGGCGTCCTTTGACTGATGATAACTTCCGTCTTGGTCTGGGCTATACACTGGGGGCAACAGCGCGTGATAACTGGAACTACATTCCGATTCCCGTGATTCTACCTTTGGCATCGGTAGGTTATGGCCCTGCAACGTTCCAGATGACTTATATACCCGGCACGTACAACAACGGTAACGTTTACTTTGCCTGGGTACGCTTCCAATTCTGATGGGCATTGGTAGTCTGGAATCATACAAATCGCGTATTTTTGCTGTCTGGTATTCAAAAATACGGACTGCTGCACAGTTTTTAAAATAGGTAGTAATTTTTATCACTTTTTAGCAATTCTGGGCTGGACAAAATCCATCACAATTGGTGTACTGATGCCCGACACAGCATTTGTGTCGTTTTTCATGTAAAGGTAATTTAGATGTCTAAGATTAAAGGTAACGTTAAGTGGTTTAACGAGTCAAAAGGCTTTGGCTTCATTACTCCGGAAGATGGTAGCAAAGACGTGTTCGTACACTTCTCTGCAATCCAGAGCAATGGTTTCAAAACCCTGGCTGAAGGTCAGCGCGTTGAGTTTGAAATCACTAACGGTGCCAAAGGCCCATCTGCTGCAAACGTAATGCCTATCTAAGGCTTTACCAGTAGAATATAAAAACCCGCTAAGGCGGGTTTTTTTTGCTTTAAATTTAAGGGAAAAGATAAACTTTCACAAAGCACATCACAATCAGCGTGCTCATCAGCACCGCTGTCCATCCCGCAACACGTTCTTTCATAAGTTTGCCTCACACTCATTTTGATCCAGAGTGGCAGACAAAAATTAAGCTAACCTTAACGTGGCTTGAATCAATGACCGTAGGCTAAAGAAACTAACCAAAATGCGACGGCAGTCATGGTGAGTGAACCTGCGAGGTTAATCAGCATATTCAATCCAGCCCAGGCCAGACGCCCATCTTGTAATAAGAAAACAACTTCTGCCGAGAAAGTTGAAAACGTCGTAAGGCCTCCGCAAAAACCTGTGGTGATTAACAGTTTCCAGACAGGGTCGAGGTGAGTCATTCTGGTAAACAGCGCCAGCCCAAGCCCAATAATAAACGCGCCGACCAGGTTTGCAGTCAATGTCCCGACGGGAATCGCCGCATGTACTGGGTTGAGCTTCATACTCAATAACCAACGCACAACACTTCCTGTCCCACCGCCAATAAACACGGCTAAAAGCATCTGCAACACGATAGTTTCCTGTTCGTTCTTATTTTAAAGTGCTTGAGTGTAACTTCAGCATGGGAAGTTTCACACCCGGTATACTGAAATTATTCGCAGCCTGTTGAGAGATGACAATGAAAGTTGTAGTAGGGCAATTTGCGGTGAGCAAGGTATGGCAGGAAAATGTACAAACCTGCCAGGAGTTGATGACGCAAGCGCGAGCAGCAGGGGCACAATTGCTGGTATTACCCGAAGCTGTCCTGGCTCGTGATGATAGCGACCCCGATTTATCAGTAAAATCAGCGCAAACAATGGACGACGAATTTATCGATAAGCTTTGCGAGCAGAGTCGTAATGATAATCTGACCACCATACTGACATTGCATATCAAAACCACGGTGGGCCGTGCGGCAAATACTTTGCTGGTAATTCGTGGCGGCGAGGTGATAGCTCGGTATCAGAAACTTCATCTCTATGATGCGTTTAATGTACAAGAATCGCGCCTGGTTGATGCGGGTGATGTATTGCCACCATTAATTGAGGTCGCAGGTTTTAAAGTGGGGTTAATGACCTGCTACGATCTGCGTTTTCCGGAGATGGCTTTGAGTCTGGCTTTAGCGGGCGCTGATATTTTAGTCTTACCTGCGGCATGGTTACGTGGCCCAAATAAAGAGATGCATTGGTCAACGTTACTGGCGGCTCGTGCACTTGATACCACATGTTATGTTGTGGCATCAGGTGAATGCGGTAATAAAAACATTGGTCATAGTCGAGTTGTGGATCCGCTCGGCGTTGTCATTGCATCGGCAAATCAGCGACCGGCTTTGATCTATGCTGAGTTGGATAGCGAATATTTAACTGAAGTAAGGGCCATGTTACCTGTCTTGAAAAACCGCCGGTTTGGCTTACCCAAATTGTTATGATGTTTTTTAAGTCGATCTTGATTCAACTTGTTACAGGTTGCTATTGTATCGTGCGAGAAAATGACCGTTAATTGTCTCAGTGTATTGTTCGCCGTATCCACGGCACGCATGATTAAAGAAGGTTGTTATGGGTGAGATTAGTATTACAAAGTTGTTGGTGGTCGGTGCGCTGATTGTTTTGTTATTTGGCACCAAGAAGTTGCGCACCCTGGGTGGTGATCTCGGCTCGGCAATCAAGGGCTTCAAGAAAGCCATGAATGAAGACGAGACTACCGCTAAGTCTGCCAACGATACGGATGCAACAACTGACCGTATTACGCATAAAGACTGATCACGACGCAGCTTTCGACCAGATATAAAAAAACCGGCATCATTTATGCCGGTTTTTTTGTGCTTGGCGCAAATTAAAGGTAACGATTTGTTACATCGTTATTTAACTTCCATACCTTTAGCTTGTAGATCTGCGTGGTATGAAGAGCGAACAAACGGGCCGCAAGCTGCATGGGTAAAGCCCATAGCCAGAGCTTCTGCTTTCATCTCTTCGAACTCGTCAGGGCTAACATAACGCTGCACTGGCAAGTGATGACGGCTTGGCTGTAAATATTGGCCCAGAGTCAACATAGTGACGCCGTGGCGACGTAGGTCGCGCATCACTTCCACAATTTCTGCGTTCGTTTCGCCTAAACCTACCATCAAACCTGACTTGGTTGGGATATCAGGATGCGCTTCTTTAAAACGCTCCAACAATTTCAGCGACCAGTTGTAGTCAGCGCCAGGACGTACTTTGCGATAAATACGCGGTACGTTTTCCAGGTTGTGGTTGAACACATCAGGCGGCGTGGCGGTAAGAATTTCTAGCGCTTTGTCCATTCGTCCACGGAAATCAGGCACTAATGTTTCAATTTTGATGGTCGGATTTTTTTCGCGAATTGCGCTTATGCAATCGGCAAAATGTTGAGCTCCACCGTCGCGCAGGTCATCACGGTCAACTGATGTGATGACGACATAACGTAATGCCATGTCAGCGATAGTTTGGGCCAATTTGGCTGGTTCATTGGCATCTGGTGCAACAGGGCGACCATGAGCCACATCGCAGAATGGGCAGCGACGAGTGCAGATTGCACCAAGAATCATAAAGGTTGCCGTTCCGTGGTTGAAACATTCCGCCAGATTAGGGCAGGAAGCTTCTTCACACACAGAGTGCAGACCATTTTTACGCATTGCCGCTTTGATACCCTGAATTCGGGTCGAATCAGATGGAAGTTTGATCTTCATCCATTCTGGTTTTCTTAACAGCTCCTGGCGCTCAGTGACCACGTTTTTAACCGGGATCAGAGCCATTTTATCGGCGTCGCGATACTTGACGCCGCGTTCCATTACAATAGGTTTACTCATATCGTACGTGTTCCAGTTGCTGAAAAAAATCAGGCTAATCGAATGTTTTATTTATCAACTATTTTTTAATAGCGCCCGAAGTATATCATCACTGAAGGGAATAAATCAGCCTGACAGAGCAGTAAATGGGGAAAGAATTGTAAATGAGTTGTTGGATTGTGCGCTTTTCGAGGTTAACAATTAGCAAATCGACCTCATAGCAACCGCCGGGAGGTCGATGTGACTACGCAGCCTATAATTTGTGCAGGATGCAGTTGTCAGAATAATAAATACTAAGCAGGTAAGTATTTAACCGGCGGATTATTCAATAACTCGATGAATTTATTGATGAGCAATGGTTGTACATCTTCAAGTGACGTTCCAGCGCGTAGTGAACTGACCTGTGTCATCTCAAGACCTGCATATCCACAAGGGTTGATTCGCAGAAAAGGGCTGAGATCCATATCAATATTCAATGCCAGCCCGTGAAATGAACAGCCCTTACGAATACGTAAACCCAGAGAGCAAATCTTACGTCCATCAACATAGACACCAGGAGCATCCGCGCGTGGATAAGCTTCTATCTGTAATTCTGCAAGGGTATTGACCACGGTTTGCTCAAGAATGGTGACCAGTTCCCGAACACCGAGCTTACGACGTTTAAGATTAAGCAACACGTACATCACTTGCTGACCTGGTCCATGGTAAGTGACCTGGCCGCCCCGGTCGCTTTGAATCACGGGTATATCACCAGGAACGAGCACGTGCTCCGCTTTACCTGCCTGGCCTTGTGTAAAGACACGCTCGTGTTCTACCAGCCAAATTTCATCGGCGGTCGTTTCATCACGGGTATCGGTAAAATCATGCATCGCCTGAGAAATGGGTTCGTAGGGTTGCAGGCCAAGTTGGCGGATTTGAATAGTATCTTGAGACAAAACATCGTCTCCGGCAGGTTAGAAAGATGAGGGAGTATATATCACCGGGGCAAAAAGCAGTACCCGGCCTATTGGCCGGGTATGAATTACAGCACCATACGAACGATTTCGATCTTGCCGAGCTCTTCGTATAGGGTCTCAACTTGCTCAATGTGAGTCGCTTTAATGGTAACCGATACAGAATGGTAATTACCTTTGCTGCTCGGTTTAACCTGCGGGGTGTAGTCACCAGGTGCGTGGCGCTGCACCACCTCAATGACCAAATCAACCAGCTCGGGTTTCGCCAAACCCATCACTTTGTAAGTAAAGGGAGTCGGGAATTCGAGCAATTCTTTCAGATTGGTTTTCATGGTAGCTCCAGCGTTACGGCATTAAAAATGATAACTCCCGCCAGGAGGGGCGGGAGTTGCTTTGATTCATAGTATATGGGGATGACTTCTATTCTTTCAAGTGTTCAATTATTAACCAAACCAATGATGGAATGTCAGTTTGATGTAATCAATGATACGACTGAAGAAATTACCTTCTGGCATTTCCTGAAGGACAACCAGTGGGCGTTGCTCGATAGTTTTTCCATCGAGTTGGAAATTGATGGTACCAACAACCTGGTTTTTCTGCAGTGGTGCATGCAGTTCAGTGGTGTTAAGTACATAGCTCGCTTTCAGATCTTTCATGCGGCCACGAGGGATTGTCAGATAAACGTCTTTATCAACCCCGAGCGATGCACGGTCGTTATCACCAAACCAGGCTGGCTCAGAAGCAAACTCTTTACCGGCTTTCAGTGGTGAGACAGTTTCAAAGAAACGGAAACCCCAGGTCAGCAGTTTTTTGCTTTCGGTTTCACGACCTTTGTACGTACGTCCACCAAGTACTGCAGAAATCAGGCGCATCTGGCCTTCAGTTGCAGAGGCCACCAGGTTATAACCTGCGGCATCGGTATGACCAGTTTTGATGCCATCAACTTGCAGGCTGGTATCCCACAGCAAGCCGTTACGGTTTGTCTGGCGGATATTGTTGAAGGTGAACTCTTTCTCTTTGTAGATAGCGTATTCGTTCGGCACATCGCGAATCAGCGCCTGGCCAATCAACGCCATATCACGCGCTGAGCTGAATTGGCCTTCGGCATCGAGACCGTGTACGGTCCCGAAATGGGTATTCTTCAGACCCAATGCGGAAACATAGCTATTCATCAGGCCAACAAATGCATCCTGGCTGCCGGCCACGAAATCGGCCATTGCAACACATGCATCGTTACCTGATTGCAGGTTAATACCGCGAATCAGCTGAGATACTGGCACCTGCATGCCAGGTTTCAGGAACATCAATGATGAACCTTTAAATACCGGATTACCGGTCGCCCATGCATCCTGTCCAACAGTCACAATCGAGCTTTCGTTAAATTTACCGGCTTTCATCGCTTGACCGATGACGTAGCTGGTCATCATTTTGGTCAGGCTTGCAGGATCACGACGTGTATCAGCATTAGACTCGGCCAGTACTTTACCGGAGTTGTAATCGATCAGGATGTACGCTTCCGCATCAATCTGCGGGACGCCTGGGATCATGGTTTTAATGTTCAGGTCGTCAGCGTGTGCGACAGCCATCCCCGAAAGAGTGAGGGCCGTAGTGAGCGCCAGGCGTTTAACAAAACGAAAAGAAGGGGCTGTATTCATGATTAGAACAACGACATCCATGATGGGAATAAAAAAAGTGCCTTACTATAGCAAAAGCGATTTTTGCTGGCATCCGTCTTTGCGCATCATTTGTTAATGGAATTTACATTAATTGACGCACGACGGATGCCAGACACAACCACTTACATAGCGGGTGCGTTAGTGATGAAAGATTGCTGCTGGGCTTCGCTCATTAAACGTTGTTGCACAGCAGCAGCTTCGTTCCGACTGCCAAATGGCCCAAGCTGTACACGGAACATAGCACCGTTAGTGGAAACCTTGCCCGGCACGCCAAATTGCTGGCTAAGTTTTTGCTGCCACTGAGTTGCACGAGTCTGATCGCTGACTGCACCGACCTGAACGACATAACGCCCGGAAGCTGTGGCAACTGGAGCTGCTGTCTGTACGTTACCCTGAACTGAGCCTGGCGCAGTAACCGGTGCATTTTGTTGTACATGTGCTGCCGTTTGAACTGGTGTTGCTGCTACTGCAGGAGCCGTGGCAACTACAGGCTGGTCATTTTCAATCACGCCGGGGGCCAGTGGAGTTGCAGCACCTAAGAAACCACTGCTATTTACTGGGGCTCCGGTTGTGTCTTCACTTTTCAGTGAGGAGTTACTAATGGCGCGTACTTCACCTTGCGGAGCTTCTGTTGGCATTCCTGAAGAAGCACTGCCCATTCCACCACTTAAATCAGGGCGAGCGGGGAGGATGTAGGTCTGTTTGGCAACAGTTGTACACACAGTCCCAGGTCCGGACATGGAACCATCCTGGGCAACAATAATTGGGTCGATGCGTACTTTGGTGTTGTTTGAGTTGTTCAAACGGTCGGCTGCGGCGCGTGATAATGAAATGACACGATCATTGCCATAAGGACCACGATCGTTAATACGCACGACAATCATGCGCCCATTTGCGAGGTTTGTGATACGCGCATAGCTTGGAATAGGAAGTGTTGGATGGGCAGCAGTCAGGGCAGTCGCATCAAATGGCTCGCCTGATGCTGTCAGGTTGCTACCGGGTTCCGCATCATAAATAGCGGCAAAACCTGCCTGGCTAAAGTTTGCCGGATTCTGCACGATTTTGTAGCGTTTACCGTTATTTTCGTAATCCTGATTAGCCGAAGGATTCAACGGTTCAAAGCGCGGTTCCGCACCGCTTATCTCAACCGTCGGTCCATTACACACCGCCGGTTGCGGTTGCTGGTTTACCTGTTGTTGATCACCGTCATCAGACGAGCAGCCAGCCAGTATTGCAGCAACGACACAGATCCCAAGCCAACGCTTAACCATTACGCACCTCATCCACTTACACGCTTTTTGATAACATTTTTCTGTGGGTATGTATCGACATCACGATACCAAACCCGGCCATCAGAACGATCAGGGCCGAGCCCCCGTAGCTCACCAGCGGCAAAGGTACGCCGACCACCGGTAAGATACCACTAACCATACCAATGTTAACAAACACATATACGAATAAAATCAACATCAGCCCACCAGCCATTACTCGACCAAATGTGGTCTGAGCACGAGCGGCAATGATAAGGCCGCGCATAATAAGCAATAGATAGAGCGCCAGTAACACCAGAACACCCACCAAGCCTAGCTCTTCGGCAAGTACTGCAAAGATAAAGTCAGTGTGGCGTTCGGGTAAGAATTCGAGTTGCGACTGTGTTCCGTGTAACCAACCTTTGCCACGTAATCCGCCAGAACCAATAGCAATTTTAGACTGAATAATATGATAGCCAGCACCGAGAGGGTCACTTTCCGGATCAAGCAGCATCATTACGCGTGCACGTTGGTAATCGTGCATCAGGAAGAACCACAGAATCGGAATAAAGGCGGCAACCAATAGCACGGCAACACCGATAAGTTTCCAGCTCATACCGGATAAGAACAGCACGAACAGTCCTGATGCGGCAATGAGAATAGACGTTCCCAGATCGGGCTGAGCGGCAACCAGCAGCGTCGGCATGAAAATGAGTATCAGCGCGATGCCGGTATTCTTCAGTGTTGGTGGGCAGACATCGCGGTTAATAAAGCGCGCCACCATCAGCGGCACGGCAATTTTTGCGATTTCGGACGGCTGGAAACGCACAATACCGAGGTCAAGCCAGCGTTGTGCACCTTTGGATATCGCTCCAAACGCATCCACCGCCACCAATAATATTATGCAGACAATATACAGATAAGGAGCCCAGCCTTCGTACACGCGAGGCGGGATTTGCGCCATCACGATCATCACAACCAGCCCCATCAGGATCTGGCCAATTTTACGCTCCATCATGTCCATGTCCTGGCCACTGGCGCTCCAGATTACCAGCGCACTAAAGATAAGCAGTGCCAGAACGGTCACAAGGAAGAGCGGATCGATGTGGATTTTATCCCAGAACGACTTTTTATTTGGATTATCAGTCATGGTTATTGATCCTCTGCACCTGCTGCTGCCGGTGCTTCAGTAGGCAGAACCGTATTGTCGTCCCCAAGCATAATATGGTCGAGGATCTGGCGCATGATGGTGCCTACAGCGGGGCCTGCGCCGCCGTTTTCCAGAATCATGGTGACGGAAACCTGTGGGTTATCGTATGGAGCGAAAGCGGTCATCAGTTTATGGTCGCGTAAGCGTTCAGCAATTTTATGAGCGTTATAAGTTTCATTAGCTTTCAGACCAAAGACCTGTGCCGTCCCTGATTTCGCAGCAATCTTGTACGGTGCATTGGCAAAGTATTTATGGGCTGTACCGTTAGGGCGGTTGGCTACGCCATACATCCCATCTTTGGCAATTTCCCAGTAACCTGAGTGAATATCGCCAACCGGCGGTTGAACCGGCTGCTGCCACGGCACTTTTTTGCCGTTCTCAACGGTGCTCGACAAAAAATGAGGGACACGAACGATGCCGTCGTTAATCAGGATCATCATTGCTTTGCTCATTTGAATCGGAGTCGCGGTCCAGTAGCCCTGGCCGATACCAACAGGAATTGTGTCACCCTGATACCATGGCTTTTTAAAGCGTTTCTGCTTCCATTCGCGTGTTGGCATGTTGCCGGACCTCTCTTCAGAGAGATCGATACCGGTATAGTGCCCGTAGCCAAACTTACGCATCCACTCGCCCATACGGTCGATGCCCATGTCGTAAGCGACCTGATAGAAATAGGTATCAGCGGATTCTTCAAGCGCTTTGGTGACGTTCAGGCGGCCGTGGCCCCACTTTTTCCAGTCACGATAGCGTTTTTCAGAACCAGGTAACTGCCACCAGCCTGGGTCAAAGAGGGAAGTATTGCGGGTGATTACCCCAGCACTTAACGCGGATACCGCCATATACGGTTTCACCGTGGAAGCCGGAGGGTAAACCCCTTGCGTTGCACGGTTAATAAGCGGCGTGTTCGGGTCATTGAGCAAACCGGAATAGTCTTTGCTTGAGATGCCATCAACGAACAAGTTCGGGTTGTAACTTGGCATCGAAACAAGCGCCAGAATGCCGCCGGTGCGTGGGTCGGTGACCACAACTGCTGCACGGCTTCCTGCTAATAAGGTTTCAATGTAATTCTGTAGCTTAAGGTCGATAGTCAGATAGATATCGTGCCCAGCTTGTGGCGGCACTTCCTTGAGCTGGCGAATGACACGGCCACGGTTGTTGACTTCAACTTCTTCATAACCAGTCTTGCCATGCAAGACATCTTCGTAATAACGTTCAATACCGAGCTTGCCGATATCATGCGTTGAGGCGTAGTTTGCCAGCTTGCCGTCTTTATCAAGGCGTTCAACGTCTTTATCGTTAATTTTGGAAACGTAGCCAATGACATGTGTCAGTGCTGAGCCATAGGGGTAGAAACGACGTTTATAGCCCTTGACCTCAACACCCGGGAAACGGTACTGATTCACGGCAAAACGGGCAACCTGCACTTCGGTGAGGTTGGTTTTCACCGGAATAGAGGTGAAGCGATGAGAACGTGCTCGCTCTTTCTTAAAGTTGGCAATATCGTCGTCAGTTAAATCTACGACTGAACGTAACGCTTCAAGCGTCGCCTGCACGTCGTCCACTTTCTCAGGCATCATTTCCACTTGGTAAATGGTGCGGTTGAGGGCGAGTGGTGTGCCGTTGCGATCGTAGATAATGCCGCGGCTAGGCGGAATGGGGACCAGTTTTATGCGGTTTTCATTCGAGCGAGTTTGGTAGTCAGTGAAACGGACGATTTGTAAATTATAAAGGTTGGCGACAAGCACACCGCTTAGCACCAAAATGCCTAGAAACGCGACCAGCGCCCGGCGCACAAAAAGCGCAGACTCAGCTGTATAGTCACGAAAAGAATTCTGTAATTTCATCCGCAGCTTTGTTCTACCTGACGATATCTACTCACGGTGATAAGGATGGTTGGTCGTAATGCTCCACGCACGGTAGAGGCTTTCTGCTACCAGCACCCGAACTAAAGGATGTGGCATTGTCAGAGTGGACAGTGACCAGCTTTGCTCTGCCGCAGCTTTGCATGCTGGAGCGAGTCCTTCTGGGCCGCCAATCAGCAAGCTTACATCTCTACCATCCTGTTTCCAGCGTTCAAGCTGCACGGCAAGGTGCGGTGTATCCCAAGGTTGCCCTGGGATATCCAGCGTGACAATTCGGTTGCCCTTGCCGGCTGCAGCCAACATCATTTCGCCTTCTTTTTCGAGAATGCGTTTGATATCGGCATTTTTGCTGCGTTTTCCCGCAGGAATTTCTACCAGTTCGAATGGCATATCCTTGGGAAAACGACGCAGGTACTCGGTAAAGCCGATTTGCACCCAGTCAGGCATTTTGGTGCCAACTGCTACTAATTGCAGCTTCACTCATTAACCCCAGAGCTTTTCCAATTCGTATAGCTGGCGGCTTTCTTCTTGCATCACATGGACGATAATTTCGCCAAGGTCAACAACCACCCAGTCAGTCGCATTCACGCCTTTCACGCCCAAAGCTTCAAAACCGGCTTTGCGAGATGATTCTACGACGTGTTCAGCGATGGACATAACGTGACGGTTAGAGGTGCCGGTACAGATAATCATGCAATCAGTGATGCTTGATTTACCCTGAACATCCAGAGCAATGATGTCCTGGCCTTTGAGGTCGTCGATTTTATCAACGATGAAATCTTGAAATTCTTTACCCTGCAAGTGTTCCCCCTGGGAAAAGTAGAGTGTGTTCGATTTAGCCCGCATGATACCCATAATGGGGCAGCTTTACTGACAATTCGGCAATGCGGCGCTCAAAGCGGGGTATCATCCCACCGAGTGGCCTGGTTTGCATCGCCATTTTTGTAAAACTATTTTGGAAAGTCATGCTTGCGGGCAGGAAATTATGGCAGCGGAGCATAACAGTCTGAGGTGTAGTGTCAATGGTTGACGATACCAGAGACGTTGGCAACTTATTGCACCGGCGGACAAATAGCCCGGTTATTGAGAGTCCTGAGTGTGGTAAACCCCTCTCGAATCTCAATTGAACTCCATGCCCCTTGTTCAATTACAAAGTGCCACAATGACGCGGGCGGCATGTTGAGCAGGGTAGCGATAAGCAGACTCAGTACGCCCTGATGGCTCACAATCAAAACATTTTCATCTTTTGGCAACGTGGATAACGATGCGGAGAATTCGCTGACACGGCGGGAAAAAAGCTGGAAGCCCTCACCATTGCGGGGAATAACGTTCTGCCAGTCGTTGCACCATGCGGCGTAGTTTTCGCTATCCAAACGCTGTAAATCACGGTGATGGCGCATCTCCCAGTCACCAAAATTCATCTCATTTAGGCGTGGTTCGGTAACTACAGGGATTTTACGTTGCTGGAGAATCAATTGAGTGGTGTGTTGCGCCCGGCCCAACTCACTGCAAAGCACCTTCTCAAAAGCAACATGACTTAGCATATCGCCTACCGCTTCGGCCTGGTTGATGCCTTCCGCAGTCAGTGGAGTTTCAGAAATGCCACTGTAAAGACCGTCTAAATTTGCCTGGGTTTGTCCATGGCGCACTAACCATAATTTCATCTCATCCTCGCGCAAACATTGGCTGGCACTGGCATAAGTGTATCATTGCACCTCAAGTTCGAAGTCTGTTTTATTGGGGGACGTATGGCGTTCAGTAGTCAGCACGGCGGCAATATCATTGAAGCTGCAGCTGTTATGGGTGTGGATGCGAATTCACTTATCGATTTTAGTGCCAATATTAACCCATTGGGTATGCCCGATTCATTGAAGCGCGCCATTACCGAAAACCTGGCTATTGCTGAACGTTACCCTGACGTTGAATATCGCGCGCTGCACCAGGCTTTGGCCGAACATCATCAAGTCCCCCAAGAATGGGTATTGGCAGGTAATGGCGAAACGGAGCTGATATTTAATCTAGTACAGCAACTCTTGCCACATAAGGCGCTGTTATTGACGCCGGGTTTTGCTGAATATCGTCGTGCGCTAACGCGAGTTAATTGCGAAATAATTGATTTTCATCTTAGTGAAGAACAAAGCTGGCAACCTGATGAATCATTATTGCAGGCATTAACCCCCGATTTGGATTGCTTGTTTTTATGCACACCGAATAACCCGACTGGTTTGATGCCTGAGAAATCTTTGCTTTTGGCCATTGCACAGCGTTGCCAGGAAAACCATATTGATTTAATTCTTGATGAAGCCTTCCTCGATTTTTTACCCAATGAGCCAGGCCTGATTCCGCACTTAGCAAAGTTCTCCCGACTTTATGTTCTGCGCTCACTCACCAAATTTTTTGCTATTGCCGGTCTACGACTTGGTTATATGGTGAGTGCCAATACAGAAGTGGTTGGACGTATTCGAAGACAAAGAGAACCATGGACCATTAATGCATTTGCTGCATTGGCAGGAGAGGTGATTCTCAATGACAGGGCTTATATTGAGGCGAGTTATCGTTGGCTAAGCACCGAACAACCTCGCTTGTTTAAAGGTCTTGGTGAGCTATCGGGAATTAAAGTATGGCCTCCACGGGCGAACTATATTTTTCTACGTTGTGAAATTGAAGGTTTAGATCTGCAACAACGGTTGCTGGAAGAGAATATTTTAATTCGTCACTGTGCAAATTATCCGGGACTAGATTCGCGCTATTACCGTGTGGCGATTAAAAGCCCTGTCGACAACGACAAACTGCTGGCTGCCATGCAGCGCATTCTCAGCAATACAGATTGTGCTGGCGAATAAACTCAGCGACTGCTGGGGGGAGTAGATCATCACAGGTTTGATGCTGCTCTAATCGTTGGCGGATAGCCGTTGCCGAAATGTCATACATTGGCGTTTGCGCGAGGTAAATCTGACCGGCAGGCTGGCTATGGAGCTCTTCAACCGAATCGGTTTGATGCGCTTCAAGCCATTGCTGTTCCTCAGGTGTGTTCATCGACAGAGAATATCCGGGACGTTGGCAAACCAGCAGGTGGCATAACGTCAGCAGTGTTTCCCAACGATGCCAGCGTTGCAGGCTAAGCAAGGAGTCCTGTCCCACGATAAACGCCAAAGGTTGTTCAGCTCCAATCTCAGCACGCAACTGTTCCAGAGTTTCAACGGTGTACGACGGTGTTTCACGTTGTAATTCACGGTCGTCTAGCTTAAATAGCGAGTTCCCGGAAATAGCCAACTCCACCATTGTCTTACGCTGCTGGCTATTCGCCAGTGGCTGAGGGCGATGTGGTGGGACGTTATTCGGCATGATAGTGACTTGTTGCAGTGCCACCTGTTTTGCCAGTGCTTCGACCGGTCTTAAATGCCCGTAATGGATGGGGTCGAATGTCCCGCCATACAGAGCAGTTAACCTCGGCGCACTCTTAGCCATCGATGAAAATTTCCGGCAGTGCTTTATGGCACAGCAAAAGAGAAAGCCCTTCCAGCTCGGCCCAGACCGACTGGCCGTAATCTTTTTTCAGCGTCATTTCGATTTGACTCAGCAAACGCACCGCCTGATAAAGCTGTTCTGCAGATAAGCGATTGAGTGCTTCCGTCACCAGCGCACGACGATTCTGCCACACGCGCTGTTGGTCAAATAAAGTACGTAGCGGAGTATGCGCTGACTGGCGTTTAAGATTAACCAGTTGCAGTAGCTCGCGCTGGATTGTTCGCAGCAAAATCACTGGTTCGCTTGCTTCCAACCGGAGCTGTTGCAGAATATGCAATGCACGCTTACTTTTCCCTGCCAGAATCGCATCCACCCAATGGAATGGAGTGAAGTGAGCTGCATCGTTTACCGCTTGCTCAACCCGAGGCAAGGTCAACGTACCATCAGGCCAAATCAGCGAAAGACGTTCCAGGGCTTGTGACAGTGCCAGCAGATTTCCTTCATAGCAATAACACAGCAGTTGGTTGGCCGCATCATCGAGTGTGAGATTCATCTGTTTAGCGCGTTGGGCTACCCAGCGAGGCAATTGAGCCTGTTCCGGAGTTTGACAGGTCACAATAACGCAACGTTCGGCCAGTGGACTCAGCCACGCGGCATTTTCTTGAGCTTTGGTGAATTTGTTACCACGCACCAGCAGAAGAATGTCGTCATGCAGCAGGGACACCAGAGTTTCTAGTTGGGCATTGATCGCAGCGTTTGGACCATTTTCTGGTAACAGCAACAGAAGTGTCTGGCGACTGGCGAACAGGCTTAAAGCCTGGCAAATCGAGAACAGATCTTGCCAGTCGGTACTGACATCAATCTGAACGGTATGGTGTTCTTCGAAACCCTGGGTGCCAGCCATTTGGCGAATGGCATCCTGGCTCTCCTGGAGTAATAGCGGATCGTTACCGAGTAGCAAATACGCCGCGCGCAGCCCTTCATTGAGCTGCGCGCGAAGTTGTTCAGGGTACAACCTTATCATTGGCTACCAGATGTGGCCGAAAGCGTGGTCGAAGTGCGGCCTGCTGGCGTAGAAGTTGAGGTTGTGCCTTTAACCGGCGTCTCAGCTGCTTCGGTTTCAGCGACATCAGCAACATGCACGGTCATCAGCTTACGAATAAGCTGTTGAGCTGCAGTGGTGTACATCTCTTTGATCAATAAATCTTGCTCGGCATCTTTTTGCAGTGCAGCAAGTGGGTTATCAAAGAATGACTTATACACTCTGGCGTTAATTGGATAAATGTCATGACCCGGAATCAGCACCTGCGCTGAAACTGTCATAACCATTTGATACTCCGCTGTGCGACCATCCTGGAAGACAGATGCAGTATCTTTTCCGAGTGAGCTGCCTAGTAAGCGCAGCGACGGAATATCCTTGCGAACTCCCGTTCCGGTATCGCTGACTATCGTAACGCCGTTAAGGCGCAACTGAGAGCGTACTTCACGCGCTAGTGGGCCGTTCGGATCACCAGAGTTGAAGATCAAGGTTTTCATTTGATCTGGAACCTGCGTGCTGCCACGCAGGTGAAAACCACACCCGGCAGTGACAAGCACCGCCAAAGTAACTAACAAGCTGATAAAGGGATGTCGCACGGTTCCTCCTGCGCTTAGCCCACAACCAAATTGAGCAGTTTGCCCGGAACGTAAATCACTTTACGTACGGTCACACCCTCAAGATATTTCGCAACCAGATGTTCCTGACCTGCGCGTTCCTGCACTTGTTCTTGCGTTGCATCCGCTGGAACAGTGATTTTGCCGCGAACTTTACCGTTCACCTGTACAACCACCAGCAGCGAGTCTTCGACCATCGCTTTTTCATCAGCCTGTGGCCATGGTGCGTTGTCGATATCGCCTTCGCCACCCAGTGACTGCCACATATCGAAGCAAACATGCGGGGTGAAAGGATAAAGCATGCGAACCACAGCAATCAGCGCTTCATTCAGCAGCGCGCGGTCTTGATCGCCGTCCTGTGGTGCTTTCGCCAGTTTGTTCATCAATTCCATGATGGCAGCGATTGCGGTGTTAAAGGTCTGACGACGACCAATATCATCGGTCACTTTCGCGATGGTTTTATGAACATCACGGCGCAATGCTTTTTGATCTTCGCTAAGAGCTGCAACGTCAAGCGCTGGAGCTGCACCGCGGCTGGTGTGCTCGTAAGCCAGTCTCCAGACACGTTTCAGGAAGCGGTTAGCCCCTTCAACGCCAGATTCCTGCCATTCCAGCGTCATATCCGCAGGAGAGGCAAACATCATAAACAGGCGAACAGTATCTGCGCCGTAGCGTTCAACCATGACTTGTGGGTCGATGCCGTTGTTTTTCGACTTCGACATTTTACTCATGCCAGCATAGACCAGTTCATTGCCCTGTGCGTCGCAGGCTTTGATAATACGGCCTTTCTCGTCACGTTCTACAATCGCATCAACCGGAGAAACCCAGTTACGCTCACCGTTAACACCGGTGTAATAGAACGCATCAGCCAGAACCATACCCTGACACAGCAGTTGTTTGGCGGGCTCGTTAGAGGTCACCATGCCTGCATCACGCATCAGTTTGTGGAAGAAGCGGAAGTAGAGCAGGTGCATGATGGCGTGTTCGATGCCACCAATGTAGATATCAACCGGCAGCCAGTAGTTAGCTGCTTTGGAATCCAGCATACCTTTGTCGTACTGCGGGCAGGTGTAACGCGCGTAGTACCAGGAAGATTCCATAAAGGTATCGAAGGTATCGGTTTCACGCAGCGCAGGTTTGCCATCAATAGTGGTTTTTGCCCACTCAGGATCGGCTTTAATTGGGCTGGTGATACCGTCCATTACGACATCTTCAGGCAGGATAACAGGCAGCTGATCTGCAGGCGTTGGCATAACGGTGCCGTCTTCCAGAGTCACCATTGGAATTGGCGCGCCCCAGTAACGCTGACGGGAAACACCCCAGTCGCGCAGACGATAGTTAACTTTACGCTCGCCAACACCTTTAGCTGCCAGTTTGTCGGCAATAGCGTTAAAGCCGTTCTGGAAGTCCAGACCGTCGAACTCACCTGAATTGAACAGAACGCCTTTTTCGGTCATTGCTGAAGCCGTCAGGTCTGGTTCGCTGCCGTCAGCATTCAGAATAACCGGTTTGATTTGCAGACCGTATTTAGTCGCAAATTCCCAGTCGCGCTGGTCGTGGCTAGGAACAGCCATCACCGCACCGGTGCCATATTCCATCAGGACGAAGTTTGCTACCCAAACTGGAACAGATTCGCCAGTCAGTGGGTGAATAGCGTTAACGCCAGTCGCAACACCTTTCTTCTCCATCGTTGCCATTTCAGCTTCGGCAACTTTGGTGTTACGGCACTCTTCAACGAACTCAGCCAGCGCTGGGTTGTTCAAGGCTGCTTGCTGCGCGATTGGGTGACCTGCGGCAACGGCCAGATAGGTCACGCCCATAAAGGTGTCCGGACGCGTGGTGTAAACAGTCAGTTTCTCAGCGCTGTTTTCCACATCGAAAGTGATTTCAACACCCTCAGAGCGGCCAATCCAGTTACGCTGCATGGTTTTGACCTGCTCAGGCCAATGGTCCAGCGTATCCAGGTCGTTTAACAACTCGTCAGCGTAAGCGGTGATTTTGATAAACCACTGTGGGATCTCTTTACGCTCAACTTTGGAGTCACAACGCCAGCAGCAACCGTCGATAACCTGTTCGTTCGCAAGAACGGTCTGGTCATTCGGGCACCAGTTAACCGCGGAGGTTTTTTTATAAACCAACCCTTTGTTATACAGCTGTGTAAAGAACTGCTGTTCCCAACGGTAATATTCCGGGGTACAGGTCGCCAGCTCGCGGCTCCAGTCATAACCAAAGCCCAGCGTTTTGAGCTGGTTCTTCATATAGTTGATGTTGTCGTAAGTCCACGGTGCTGGAGCGGTGTTATTTTTTACCGCTGCCCCTTCTGCTGGCAGGCCGAACGCATCCCAGCCGATTGGCTGTAGAACGTTTTTGCCAAGCATGCGCTGGTAACGTGCGATAACGTCACCGATGGTGTAGTTACGAACGTGGCCCATGTGTAGTCGGCCAGAAGGATAGGGTAGCATCGAGAGGCAGTAATACTTCTCTTTGCCTTCGTCTTCGGTTACTTCAAAAGTACGCTTCTCTTGCCAGTGAAGCTGTACGTTGGATTCTATCTCTTCCGGGCGATATTGCTCTTGCATGGCAGCCAATGGTCCTGTGATGAAAAACAGCTACAGGTTAGGTTTCATTCCTAACGTGTGATTTGATCCGCATAGCATAGCCGATAAGAGTGCGGCAAAACAGCCTTTCAAGGGCCGTGATCACCATTTCTCATTTGCAGATATTTACCTTGCTTGTGGTCAATCTAACAAAGAGATGCCCGATTAAGGTCTACTATTATAGTCAGTTACATGACACTGAACGCATGAAACTCTTCAAGGAGGCAGGTAGACAATGAACAAGGTTGCTCAATTTTACCGTGAACTGGTGGCCTCACTCACCGAACGGTTACGTAATGGAGAGCGCGATATTGACGAACTGGTCGACAGCGCGCGTAAACGCATGAACGAAACCGGGGAGCTGACTCGTACCGAAGTAGATGAAGTGACGCGTGCAGTCCGCCGTGACTTAGAAGAGTTTGCTCGCAGTTATAACGAAAGCCAGGATGAATTTACTGACAGCGTCTTCATGCGCGTGATTAAAGAGAGTCTTTGGCAGGAACTGGCTGATATCACCGACAAAACGCAGCTCGAGTGGCGCGAAGTTTTCCAGGATCTCAACCATCACGGTGTTTATCATAGCGGTGAAGTGGTAGGCCTTGGCAATTTGGTTTGCGAGAACTGCCATTTCCACCTGGCGATTTATACCCCTGATGTGCTGCCCGTTTGCCCAAAATGTGGGCATAACCAGTTTAGCCGTCGCCCATTTGAACCTTAATTTTCACAACGCGAGGGAACCGCAATGCAACGAAAATCCCTGGCCAGAAAAATTCTGGCCGTCTTCCTCACCATGATGCTGATGCCCACCACGGTATCGGCAGTTCAAATCCTGAAATATTCCGACCATGAACCACTGGGCGGAATGCGCACCAGCTTTATCAAGAACATTTTCTTTACCGAAATTGAAAAGGAATCGCACGGCCGCCTGAAGGTTGACGATCACTGGAACAGTGAACTGGCTCGTAGCTATGATGCTCTGGGTGTCGTTAAAGAAGGGAAGGTTGCTGATATGGCAATCGTGGTGCCTGAATATACGGCGAAAGAATTTCCCCTGCAGCAGATCTTCAAAAGTTTCCCTGTTGGTCCAACGGGTGAAAAACAGGTTGAGTTTTTCCGCAAGGCTTACGCCACTATCCCTGAGTTCCAGGCTGAGTTAGCAAAGCAAAATGTGGTTAACATCTTCCTTGCGACCGGCTATCCCGTGGCTTTTTTCAGTACTAAACCCCTGAGCGCATTAGGTGATATCAAAGGAACAAAGTGGCGTTCAGCCAGTTTCTGGCATCAGGATTTCCTGAAAAATAGCGGTGCAATTCCCGTTTCTATGCCGTGGGGCGAGGGAATTTATGACGCGCTGAAAGCGGGAAGTCTGGACGGATTAATGGTTAACGTCGACAGCGGTTATGAGCTCAACGTGCATAAAACGGCTCCTAATGTTTTGATCTCCAAAGATCTGTGGTTGGGCCATGTTTATCCGTTGGTGATGAATAAAGACACCTGGAATAAACTTGCCGATCAAGACAAGCAAGCCATTCAACGCGCCGCTCAAAAAGCGTATCAAACTTTAGGCTCGGTGATGGACAGCAGTTTCGATGTCATGGTGAGTGAGTCGCGTGATAAAGGTGTAAATATTCGCGAGCTGAAACCTGATGAAGTAAAGCATTGGGAAACGGCGACCCATTACCAGGATGTGCAAAGCAAATGGGTGAAGGAGCAAGAGAGTAAAGGCGTGAAGGACGCAGGTCCGGTGATGAATAAAGTCACAGTGTTAATGAACGAGACTATGAAGTAATTTTGCCGCGCAACCACCGCTCGAGAGGGTGATTGCGCGACTTAATACCGAATCAGTGCAGGATTTTCGCCAGGAAGTCTTTCGCACGTTCGGACTGCGGGTTGTTGAAGAAATCCTCTTTATTCGAGTCTTCGACAATCTTCCCTTCATCCATAAAGATCACGCGATTTGCCACTTTACGGGCAAAGCCCATCTCGTGGGTCACCACCATCATAGTCATCCCTTCGTGTGCCAGCTCAACCATAACGTCCAGCACTTCATTGATCATCTCAGGGTCAAGGGCTGAAGTCGGTTCATCAAACAACATGGCAACCGGGTCCATACACAGTGCACGAGCAATCGCCACACGCTGCTGTTGGCCGCCAGAAAGTTGCGCCGGGAATTTATCCGCATGTGCGGTCAACCCAACACGCTCAAGCAGTTTCAGCCCCTTTTTACGCGACTCTTCTTTGTTGCGTTTCAGCACTTTCACCTGCGCTAACGTCAGGTTTTCAATGATCGACAAATGGGGGAACAGCTCAAAGTGTTGGAATACCATACCGACGTGCGAGCGTAACTCAGCCAGATTGGTTTTCTTATTATTCACCTGGGTGCCGTTCACCACGATTTCGCCTTTCTGCACAGGTTCCAGGCCATTCACGGTTTTAATCAGCGTTGATTTACCCGAGCCAGAAGGCCCGCAAACCACAACGACTTCGCCTTTTTTCACTTCGGTTGAGCAGTCGGTTAGCACCTGAAAGTGACCATACCATTTAGAAACATTTTTCAGGGAAATCATTACACTGTCCTTTTCTTCAAGTAGCTGACCAACAGCGAAGCACTCAGGCTGATTGCGAAATACACCATACCGGCAAACAGGATCATTTCGACCTGGGTTCCGTCGCGCTCACCAATGGTGGAAGCGGTACGGAAGAAGTCAGCCAGACTTAATACATATACCAGTGACGTATCCTGGAACAAGACGATACCTTGCGTTAACAGCAATGGCACCATGGCGCGGAACGCCTGTGGCAGGATAATCAGTTTCATTGATTGCCAGTGCGTCATCCCCAGCGCAAGGGCGGCATTGGACTGCCCTCGAGAGATACTCTGGATACCGGCACGAATAATCTCTGAATAGTAGGCGGCTTCAAACATTGAAAACGCCACCATGGCAGAGATCAGTCGAATATCTGTTTGCGGTGAAAGCCCCAGCACTTTTTGCAGGATCCCTGGCACAACCAGATAAAACCACAGCAGCACCATCACCAGCGGGATAGAGCGGAAAACGTTGACGTAGGCGCTGGCAAACCAGGCTATGGGCTTAATCGGCGACAGGCGCATCACCGCCAGCAGCGTACCCCACACGATACCGAAGATAATCGCCGTAACGGTGATTTTCAGGGTGATGATCAACCCCTGCATCAGATAAGGCATCGCGGGGAGAATAGAACTCCAGTCAAACTCGTACATTATTTGCCTCCCATATTGCCAGGCAGGCGAATTTTGCGTTCAACGACATACATCACCAGCATAATCACAGCGTTAATGAGGACATACGCGAGGGTGATTGCTGTAAAGGATTCATAGGCGTGCGCGGAGTAATCCAGCAATTTACCCGCCTGAGCGGCCATATCGACCAGACCGATAGTTGACGCAATGGCTGAGTTCTTCACCAGGTTCATCATTTCAGATGTCATTGGCGGCACGATAACGCGATAAGCGTTTGGTAACAGTACGTAGCGGTATGCTTGTGGAAGTGTCAGCCCCATCGCCAGTGCGGCATTTTTCTGGCCGCGTGGCAAAGACTGAATGGCTGCACGAACCTGTTCGCATACGCGAGCGGCGGTAAACAGGCCAAGGCAAATCATTGATGACACGAAGAATTGAACATTCGGGTCAAGCTCAGATTTAAACCACATGCCGAGATTTTCAGGCAGTAATTCCGGCACCACTAAGTACCAGGTAAAGAACTGCACGATAAGCGGCACGTTACGGAACAGCTCGACATACAGCGTGCCAAGGCTCGACAGCCATTTATTGGGAACGGTACGTAAAATGCCGAACAGAGAGCCGACGAGGAAAGCGATTATCCATGCACAGATGGACAGGGCGACGGTGACCTGGAAGCCATTCCAAATCCAGCCCAAATAGGTGGTGTTGCCGAACGGGGCGGGCTGTAGAAATATTCCCCAGTTCCAGTCTATAGACATAACATACTCCGAGAAAAAATTGAGGGTAGCGAGTTACGCTACCCTCGAAGATTGATGAGAAGCTTGCACCCTGATTTCAGATCTATGCCTGAGATTTATTGGGGTGCTTTCACGCCGGATGGGGAACGGCCATCCGACGCATAGTCTGTCCGAGCTTCAGTTCGTCAATCGAGAGGGCTGGGTCATCCCGGCCCCTTGTTCTATACCCACCATCCTTCAAGCTGCAGGGGTGTTGGCTGCACTCACTTACCCGAATCACTTACTGAAGTAAGCTCATCGGGATAAGCTCACTGGCCGCCTACCTGCAACTCGAATGCTAACGGGTATGTTTAGTTCAGTGCTTTATCGTTTGGTTCTTTGAACAGGGCTTTCATGTCGTCAGACAGAGCGAAGTTCATGTTGATGTTTTTCGGTGGAATTGGATTCATGAACCACTTATCAAACCATTTCGCCGCTTCACCTGATGTCTGTGCCTGAGCGATGGTGTCATCCATCAGCTTCTTAAACTCTGGATCGTCTTTACGCAGCATACAGCCGTAAGCTTCGCGGGATTGCGGAGTGCCGAGGATTTCCCAGTTATCTTGTTTCTTCGCTTTAGCACGTTCGCCAGCCAACAGGGCATCATCCATCATAAAGGCAACGGCACGACCGCTTTCCAGGGTACGGAAAGAGTCACCGTGGTCTTTGGCACTGATGATACGCATATCCATTTTCTTCTCTTCATTCAGCTTGTTCAGCAGAACTTCAGAAGTGGTACCAGAAGTCACAACAACTGCTTTGCCTTTCAGGTCAGCGAAGTCCTTAATCGGGCCGCCTTTCTTAACCAGCAGACGGGTACCGACGACGAAGATCGTGTCAGAGAACGATGCTTGTTTCTGGCGTTCCAGGTTGTTGGTGGTAGAGCCACACTCAAAATCGAAGGTGCCGTTTTGCAGCAATGGAATACGGTTTTGTGAAGTAATCGGGATCAACTTAACCTGCAGGTCAGGCTTGTTGAGCTTTTTCTTCACGGCTTCAACGATAGCGTTGGAGTAATCCTGTGAATAGCCGACGACTTTTTGTTGGTTATCGTAGTAAGAAAAAGGAACAGAAGACTCACGGTGACCGACCACAATGACGCCGTTTGCGGCAATCTTATCAAGAGTACTTTGTTGAGCTGCAGGTTTAGCATCTTCGGCGTGTGCGATTCCAGCGCCTAAACCCATAACCAGCAAAGCTGAGGCTAGTTTACGTAATTGCATTACCAACTCCTTTATCTTAATGCCATGAGGCATTGATACCCGTTGTGAGTGTTTTACCTGTCATCCCTCGAGCCGCAGTGGCTGAATGCTGCCAAGTATATTTTTGTTGTTGTGTGTTATTGAATAAGCTTAATTCTTTGTCTTTTTGTTAACACTTAACCTAGCTTAATGTAAAGATTTTGCTATCCAGATGTTTATTTTTGCGAAGCGTGCCGCACCGTTTAGAGGCAAAAATCTTCCGTTGCACTACTTTGGTGCTGGCTTTGTCATCGTTTGGTGCATCTCAATGCTTCATGCTGCTCACAGGGTAGTGATTCAGCATTTTGTATCTTTCTAGTGAGTAATATTTTGCAAAGGTTGTGCCAGAAATGAAAATGACCAGCATGAGCTGGCCATTTTTAGGTAATGCAGAATCAGGATTTGCGGCGTGTGCGCAGTGCCAACAGAACAGAGGCAAAGCCAAAGATGAGTGTTGCGCCCCACAGTGGCCAGTTGCCAAAGCGTGCATATGGCGTAATACCGCGCGTTGGCGTGACCTTCGCTTCCAGAACTTCGCGAGTAAACTGCGGGATCATTGCGTCGATATCACCGTTAGCATTAATCACGGCGGTAATACCATTGTTCGTGCTGCGCAGAAGCGGACGACCCAGCTCCAGTGAACGCATACGTGCCATCTGGAAATGCTGCCATGGGCCAATCGATTTGCCGAACCATGCATCATTTGAAATAGTCAGCAGGAAATCTGTATCAGGGCGGAAGTTATCGCGCACTTGCTCGCCAAGGATAATTTCATAACAGATTGCTGGCGTGAGCTTGATACCGTTGGCTGCCAGCTGTGGTTGTAAATACGGGCCACGGCTGAACGACGACATCGGCAAATCAAAGAAGGGAGCCAGTGGGCGCAGAATCGATTCTAAAGGTACGAACTCACCAAACGGCACCAGATGGTTCTTGTTATAACGATCGGCGCTGTTGTAGCTGTACTGATTACCTTCGCCGAGTGTGATAATGGTGTTGTAGGTGTCGTAGCGATTCTGTTTATTCAAACGCGCATCAACAATACCGGTAATGAGCGAGCTGTGTTTAGAACGCAGCAGGTCGTCCATCATCGTCAGGAATTGCTGCTGGTTAATCTCAAGATCCGGGATCGCCGATTCAGGCCAGATAATCAGTTGGGATTTCCCCATCTGCGGCTGCGTTTTATCGAGATAAATTTTCAGCGTATTGAGCAGCTGGTTTTCATCCCATTTCAGGGATTGCGGGATATCACCCTGAACCATCGCGACATCAATCGTGCGTGCAGTTTGTGGCTGATACCACTGAATAGAACGTAAAGGCCACGGCAGGAGCAGCAGGGCTGCAGCAATGACCACAGGACGCCAGTTACGTTCGTGCAGTGCAAACACCAGCAGGCCGCTGATAATCATCAGCAGGAAGGTCACGCTTTCAACACCGAGAATCGGGGCGATGCCTTTTAGCGGGCCATCAATCTGGCTATAACCAAATTGCAGCCACGGGAAGCCAGTTAATACCCAGCCACGCAGGAATTCGGTGAGTTGCCACAGCATGGGTGCTGCGATAGCCACGCGCCACCAGGTGGTTTTGGGGCAAAGCTTGCTGAGGAAACCGCCAAACAAACCGGTGTACAGCGACAAGTAAGCCGCAAGCAGCACCACCAGGAAGATATTAACCGGGCCAGGCATTCCGCCAAACTGCGCGATGCTGACATAAACCCAGTTAATGCCCGAGCCAAATAGCCCCAGCCCCCAGAAGAAACCAATCCACGCACTTTGAATAGCGCGTCGATTTAGTGTCAGCCCTTGAAGCCCTGCCAGAGAAACAATCGCGGCAGGCCAAAAATCGTAAGGGGAGAAAGCCAGCGTTCCGCAGGCACCAAAAAGCAGCGCCAGCAGCAGACGCACACGCTGGCGTTGAAGGAGTAGGGCTATAGACATCTTTGAATTAATCTTCCAGTTTCGGTTGTGGCGAGTCGTCCGGAATTCTGACATGAACCTGAATAACACGGCGGCTATCTGCCATCGCGACTTTGAACTGATAACCATCAATTTCGATGGTTTCGCCACGGGCAGGTAAGTGGCCAAAGGCCTGCATTACCAATCCACCAATGGTATCCACTTCGTCATCGTTGAAATGGGTGGCAAAGGTGTCGTTAAAATCTTCGATTGAGGCCAGAGCGCGAACCGTCCAGGTGTGACGGCTTAACTGGCGGAAATCACCATCTTCTTCATCGTCATACTCATCTTCAATTTCCCCAACAATCAGTTCGAGAATATCTTCGATGGTGACAAGTCCGGATACACCGCCAAACTCATCAATCACTATCGCCATGTGGTAGCGCTGCTGACGAAACTCTTTGAGCATTCGGTCAACACGCTTACTTTCCGGCACAACAACTGCCTGACGTAACACTTTTTCCATGCTAAATGGCTCAGTATCGCTGCGCATAAACGGCAGCAGATCTTTAGCCATCAGAATCCCTTCGATATGATCTTTGTCTTCACTGATCACCGGGAAGCGGGAGTGTGCCGATTCGATGATCACATCGAGGCATTCGTCCAGCGTCTGGTTGTGTTTGAGCGTTACCATTTGAGAGCGAGGGATCATGATGTCGCGGACGCGTTGGTCGGCGATATCCATCACGCCTTCAAGCATGTCGCGGGTATCTTGATCGATCAGATCATTTTGCTCAGAATCACGGATGAGTGTCAGCAGATCGTCACGGTTTTTAGGCTCACCGTGGAATAGCTGGTTGAGAATCAGGGAAAAGAATCCCTTCTTACTGGCAGGTGTGTCACTGTTTTGGGAATTGTCGTCGCTCATGGCGTTAGGTTTGTGGCCCCTCGGTTAATTAATAGATAGCAGGCAGTTAATGGCTCGCTGCCTGCACCTGATGCGTTACGGTAATCATTTACCGTAGCGACTATTCTTTCTCGGCAATGTACGGATCAGCATACCCAAGAGCAAGCATTATCTCTGTTTCCAGGGATTCCATCTCTTCGGCTTCTTCATCTTCAATATGATCATAACCAAGCAGATGCAAACTGCCGTGGATGACCATATGTGCCCAGTGCGCATCCAGTGGTTTTTGTTGCTCTTTTGCTTCTTGTTCCACAACCTGACGGCAAATAATCAGGTCTCCCAACAGTGGCAGTTCAATACCTGGAGGGGCTTCAAACGGGAACGAAAGCACATTTGTGGATTTATCTTTCCCACGGTAAGTGAGGTTCAAATCGTGACTTTCTGCATCATCCACCAGGCGAATCGTGACTTCTGACTCTTCCTGAAATTGTGGGATGACCGCATCAAGCCATGCCTGAAATTGTTCTTCCGTCGGCAGGCCGTTTGCGTCTTCACACGCGACCTGTAAATCCAGTATAACCTGACTCATTTACTCTCCTGAGCGGCGGCATTAATAGCCATCGCTTCTCGCTTGCGCTCTGCTGCGAGTTCATCTTTACGAACCTGTTCCGCGTTTTCCCACGCTTCATAGGCATTCACAATACGTGCCACAACCGGGTGGCGGACAACGTCTTCACTATTAAGGAAGTTAAAGCTGATTTCATCGACTTCGGCCAGTACGTCGATTGCATGACGTAAGCCCGATTTCAGATTTTTTGGCAGGTCAATTTGCGTGACATCGCCGGTAATCACGGCTTTTGAGTTAAAGCCTATGCGCGTCAGGAACATTTTCATCTGTTCGATGGTGGTGTTCTGGCTTTCATCCAGAATGATGAATGCATCGTTTAACGTGCGGCCACGCATATAGGCGAGTGGCGCGACTTCAATAACGTTGCGCTCTATCAGCTTCTCAACACGCTCAAAGCCGAGCATTTCAAACAGCGCGTCGTACAACGGGCGCAGGTAAGGGTCCACTTTCTGGCTTAAATCGCCTGGCAAGAAGCCGAGCTTTTCACCCGCTTCGACGGCCGGACGGGTCAGCAGAATGCGGCGGATATCCTGGCGTTCCAGTGCATCGACTGCTGCTGCAACCGCAAGATAAGTTTTACCGGTCCCTGCTGGGCCGACACCAAAGGTGATGTCGTGGTCGAGAATATTGGCGATGTACTGCGCCTGGTTTGGTGTACGTGGTTTGATGACGCCACGTTTGGTCTTGATGTTGACCGCTTTGCCGTACTCTGGAACGCTTTCGGCAGACTGTTCCAGCACGCGAATTTCTTTAATGGCGAGGTGGATTTGTTCCGGTGTTATATCCTGAATTTCACCACGCATCGGCGCAGTATCGACATACAGGTTACGCAGAATATCTGCGGCAGCATTGACCAGAATCGGGCGGCCCGTGAGCTTGAAGTGATAGTCACGACGATTGATTTCGATCCCCAGCCGACGTTCAAGCTGCTTGATGTTGTCATCAAATGGGCCACACAGGCTTAGCAGACGCGCATTGTCTGCGGGTTCTAGCGTAATTTCACGTGTTTCGATATTCAAACTTATCCTCGCAGGGCCAGTAGAATGTATTGCTGCATTAATGCAGGCCATAAAAATGATTATTTACGGCGTGGGCGGATGGCGCAAGCCTGCTTTTTGATATTTGGGTGGATGCTTCCGAATGCAAGTGCAACAAATGAAAATGCCCACGGGGTCACGGCGTTAGCGAACCCACGGGCATTGAGGGGGGACTAAGGCTGATAGAACCCTACGCCTATCTCATTCTCTTTACGTGTGCGAGCAATTACTGACTCCGGAGACTCGGCAATACGCAGCCCCATCTCATCTTCGGTACGAACGACTTTACCGCGCAGTGAGTTGTTAGTGGCCACTTCAGTAATTTCGACATCGACAAATTTACCGACCATGTCCGGGGTGCCCGCAAAGTTGACGCCACGATTGTGTTCGGAACGTCCGGTCAGCTCCATAATGTTTCTGCGTGAGGTGCCTTCGACAAGGACACGCTGCGTGGTGCCAACCATCTTACGGCTAAATTCCATGGCCTGCTGGTTGATACGCTCTTGCAAAATATAGAGGCGCTGCAATTTCTCTTTTTCTGGCACGTCATCCACCATATCGGCGGCGGGTGTGCCCGGGCGGGAAGAGAAGACGAAGCTGTAGCTCACGTCAAAATTCACATCGCCAATGACCTTCATGGTTTGCTCGAAGTCCTGCTGGGTTTCACCAGGGAAGCCAACAATGAAATCAGAACTAATTTGAATGTCAGGACGTACGGCGCGCAGTTTGCGAATAATGGATTTGTATTCCAGCGCGGTATGGGTACGGCCCATCAGGTTGAGCACACGGTCTGAGCCACATTGAATCGGCAGGTGCAGGAAACTCACCAGCTCAGGCGTGTCGCGATAAACCTCGATGATATCGTCGGTGAATTCAATCGGGTGGCTAGTGGTGAAACGAATACGGTCAATACCGTCAATTGCAGCCACCAGACGCAGTAGTTCAGCAAATGAACAGATACCGCCATCGAAAGTCGGCCCGCGGTAAGCATTCACGTTCTGGCCGAGCAGATTCACTTCACGCACGCCTTGCGCTGCGAGCTGTGCGATTTCAAACAGCACATCATCACACGGGCGGTTCACTTCCTCACCGCGGGTATAAGGCACCACGCAGTAAGTACAATATTTGTTACAGCCTTCCATAATAGAAACGAAAGCTGTCGGGCCATCGGCTTTTGGCTCTGGCAGACGGTCAAACTTTTCGATTTCCGGGAAGCTGACGTCAACGATTGGGCTACGGTTGCCACTCACTTTGTTGATCATTTCAGGCAGGCGATGCAGCGTTTGCGGCCCGAAAACAATATCAACATAGTGTGCACGGCTACGAATCAGCTTACCTTCCTGTGAAGCAACGCAGCCGCCAACGCCAATAATGATATTGGGATTTTTACGCTTTAAGAGTTTCCAGCGGCCAAGCAGATGGAACACTTTTTCCTGGGCTTTTTCACGGATCGAGCAGGTATTGAGTAGCAATACGTCCGCTTCTTTTGGGTTATCCGTAAGCGTATAGCCATGTGTGCTATTCAGCAGATCGGCCATCTTCGATGAATCGTATTCGTTCATCTGACAGCCCCAGGTTTTGATATGGAGTTTTTTTGTCATCGACTTGCCATTGCTCAGTTAAAGCCAGGAATTCAGGCGGCGTATTGTAATGCTTTGGCCTTGATGTGACCAGCCTACGAAACTGGCGTAAAAATCCGGTAGAATCAACATAGACAATTTAAGGACAAAATCATCATGTTGAATGAGTCAATTGATGTTGCGGTAGTGGGCGGGGGGATGGTCGGTGCGGCTGCAGCCCTTGGCCTCGCGCAAAATGGTTTTCAGGTCGCGGTGATTGAGCATCAGGCTCCGGCAGCTTTTGATGCCGCAAGCCCACCTGATGTACGCATCTCGGCCATCAGCAGCGCCTCAGTTGCGTTGCTGAAATCCCTTGGTGTGTGGGGTACCATTCGGGCAATGCGTAGCCATGCGTATCGCCAGCTCGAAACCTGGGAGTGGGAAAGTGCGCACGTTAGCTTTAATGCGCAGGAGCTTGGGCTACCAGAACTCGGTTATATGGTGGAAAACCAGGTTTTACAACTCGCGCTATGGCAGACGTTAGAAGCCCATCCAAATGTCAGATTGCTGTGTCCCGCGCGCATTGACAGCATGCACCAGCAGGCAGGGCGTTGGACGCTCCATTTTGCCGATGAGCACACCTTAACGGTGCCGATGGTGATTGGTGCGGATGGAGCAAATTCGCAGGTACGACGTTGGGCAGGAATTGGTATTCATGCCTGGCAGTATCGTCAATCGTGCATGCTAATTACGGTTAAGTGCGAACAAACGCCGGGCGACAGCACCTGGCAGCATTTCACCCCGGCAGGGCCGCACGCGTTTTTACCCCTCTTTGATAACTGGGCTTCGCTGGTGTGGTACGACTCTCCGGCCCGTATTCGCCAGTTGCAGAATATGACCATGCCGCAGCTGCAAAAGGCGATTGAAGCGAATTTCCCGGAACGATTAGGTCAGGTAACACCTGTCGCCAGCGGTGCATTCCCACTGACTCGCCGCCATGCGTTGCAATACACCCAACAAGGGCTGGCACTGATCGGCGATGCGGCACATACCATCCACCCGTTAGCCGGGCAGGGCGTGAATCTTGGCTATCGTGATGTGGATGCGTTGCTGGATGTCATGCTTAAAGCACGTAGCTACGGTGAAAACTGGGCAGATGCACGTATTTTGAAGCGCTACCAGACGCGCAGGCAGGCGGATAATTTCCTGATGCAAAGCGGTATGGATCTGTTCTACGCAGGTTTTAGCAATACTTTAGGGCCGTTACGCGTGATCCGAAACTTAGGGCTGATGGCGGCAGAACGCGGCGGCGTGCTAAAACGGCAGGCGCTGAAGTATGCGTTAGGGTTATAAGTCGATAGTCTTTTGTGGGTCGGATTAGCGTTAGCGACATCCGACTTATATTCTGACGAGATTATCCAAATGCAGAAAAGCAAAAAGCTCGCCGAAGCGAGCTTTTCATTTTTGGCTGGGGTACGAGGATTCGAACCTCGGAATGCTGGTATCAGAAACCAGAGCCTTACCGCTTGGCGATACCCCAAAAATATGGTGGCTACTACGGGAATCGAACCTGTGACCCCATCATTATGAGTGATGTGCTCTAACCAGCTGAGCTAAGTAGCCTAATTTTAAAACTTTATTCTTTGACTGGCTGGGGTACCTGGATTCGAACCAGGGAATGCCGGTATCAAAAACCGGTGCCTTACCGCTTGGCGATACCCCAACTATGGGCGCACAAAACTAATGTGCTATGTCAAAAAATTGGCTGGGGTACCTGGATTCGAACCAGGGAATGCCGGTATCAAAAACCGGTGCCTTACCGCTTGGCGATACCCCAACTATGCAACGCTTTAAAATGGTGCGGGAGGCGAGACTTGAACTCGCACACCTTGCGGCGCCAGAACCTAAATCTGGTGCGTCTACCAATTTCGCCACTCCCGCGCTAAAAAAAGAATAATGGTGGCTACTACGGGAATCGAACCTGTGACCCCATCATTATGAGTGATGTGCTCTAACCAGCTGAGCTAAGTAGCCTTCTTTTTTCTGCGTAACCTTATCGGCGTTGCGGGGCGCATTATGCGTAGTTGGCCTTCTAGCGTCAACAATTTTTTCCCGAAAATTGGCGTAAATTGTCTGTTTGATTAGCTTACGAACAGCTTGATGCAATATTCGTCAAAAATCGGTTATTTCGTGGTTTTATGTGAGGGAAAAGCCCAGATAAGAGGTGAGGTATATTGCAGAAACAAAAACGGGCCCGTAGGCCCGTGTGTTTCATTTTGCTCAATTATTTGTAAGCGGACTGGTGAACGCCTACTGCACGGCCTGATGGATCATTCATTGTTTTGAATGCTTCATCCCATTCGATGGCCTTAGCTGAAGAACAGGCAACAGACGGGCCGCCTGGAACGCACTGCGCAGCGCTTGGCAGTGGGAATAACTCTTCAAAGATTTCACGATACAAATAAGCTTCTTTAGAGCCTGGTGTATTGTACGGGAAGCGATAGCTTGCGGTTTCCAACTGTTGGTCGGTGACCTGGCCCGCCGCAACTTCTTTCAGCGTGTCTATCCAGCTGTAACCTACCCCATCAGAGAATTGCTCTTTCTGACGCCATGCAACGCTTGCTGGCAGGTAAGATTCAAAACATTCACGCAGGATATGTTTTTCCATCTTGCCGTTGCCGCACATTTTGTCTTTCGGGTTGATGCGCATCGCTACATCAAGGAATTTCTTGTCCAGGAACGGTACGCGAGCTTCAACGCCCCAGGCTGACATCGCTTTGTTAGCGCGGGCACAGTCAAACATATGCAGAGCTTGCAGCTTGCGAACGGTCTCTTCATGCAGCTCTTTATCGTTTGGCGCTTTATGGAAGTACAGGTAGCCGCCAAACACTTCATCAGAACCTTCACCAGACAGGACCATCTTGATGCCCATTGCTTTGATTTTACGTGACATCAAATACATTGGGGTAGAGGCACGAATGGTTGTCACATCGTAAGTTTCAATGTGATAGATAACATCGCGAATCGCATCCAGGCCTTCTTGCACGGTGAAATGAATTTCGTGGTGCACAGTACCTAAGTGGTTTGCCACTTCTTGCGCTGCT
This sequence comes from Buttiauxella sp. BIGb0552, assembly GCF_004366275.1. NCBI lineage: Bacteria > Pseudomonadati > Pseudomonadota > Gammaproteobacteria > Enterobacterales > Enterobacteriaceae > Buttiauxella > Buttiauxella sp. BIGb0552. The sequence goes on along the minus strand of NZ_SODY01000002.1, from coordinate 527,545 downwards.
ATCAGGTCAGGAGAACCGACCAGGCCAACCGCAAAGGAGTGCAGTTGTGGCCACCAGGCTTCTGAACGCTCTTCATCTTCTACGCGTCGTGCAGCAAATTTCTTAGTAATTGCTGAAATAACAGATGAATCCAGACCACCGGACAGCAACACGCCGTATGGTACGTCAGACATCAGGTGGCTTTTTACGGAATCTTCCAGCGCCTGACGCAATTCGTCTTTGTCAGTCACGTTATCTTTTACTGCATCATATTCGAACCAGTCACGCTGGTAGTAACTGCGGATTTCACCGTCTTTACTCCACAGATAACTGCCTGCCGGGAACTCTTTAATAGTGCGGCAAACAGGAACCAGCGCTTTCATTTCGGAAGCAACGTACATGTTGCCGTGTTCGTCATAACCCATATACAAAGGGATGATACCGATATGGTCACGGCCAATCAGGTAGGCGTCTTGTTTTTCGTCATACAGAATGAAGGCAAACATACCTTGCAGATCGTCAAGGAATTCAGGGCCTTTTTCCTGGTAAAGCGCGAGGATAACTTCACAGTCAGAGCCTGTCTGGAATTCGTAACGGTCGCCGTATTCTGCACGCAGAGCCTGATGGTTGTAGATTTCGCCGTTCACAGCCAGAGCGTGAGTTTTTTCTTTGTTGTATAGCGGCTGGGCGCCAGCGTTAACGTCAACAATGGAGAGACGTTCATGGGAAAGAATGGCTTTATCGTTAGCGTAAACACCAGACCAGTCTGGGCCGCGATGGCGCATCAGGCGAGATAACTCGAGTGCTTTCTTACGCAATTCGACCGCATCGGTCTTGATATCCAGAACACCAAAAATTGAACACATAGAACTCTCTCCGTAATGCTTCTTTGAGCCATTAAATTGTTATGTTGCATCGCATGACTATGAAAATGCGCAATCATTGATGTGAAAGCAAGTCCTTTAGCCCTGGAGGGATAAATAGTTCAATGGTGATTATTGATTACTGAAAAATGATGAGGAAATGAGCGGAATAATTAGCGGATCAGCAATTATTGGTGAAATCGCCAGGCTGGCATTCAGTGAAAGATAAAATGATTGTTGAATCGATAAAACGCCCGACAAAAACCGGGCGAATCAAGAATTAGATAATATCGACTTCAGCGACTGACGGGTAAATCCAGGAAGGGCGGAACGGCATAGCATCAATGTCGTTTAGCGTCGAAACACCCGACAGTACCAGAATGGTTTCTAAACCAGCCTGGAAGCCTGCGAGGATATCAGTACGCAAGTTATCGCCAACAATAACGGTATGCTCTGAATGCGCCTGCATCTTGTTAAGTGCTGCGCGGATAATCCACGGGCTTGGTTTTCCAACACAGAATGGTTTGCGGCCAGAAATTTTCTCGATACCCGCGCAAAGCGCACCACAGGCTGGATAGTAACCACGGCCATGTGTATCTGGGTTAGTCGCAATAAAGCGCGCACCGTTTGCTACGAAGTAGGCGGCCTTATGCATCATTTCCCAGTTATAAGAACGGGTTTCACCGACAATTACAAAGTCAGGGTTGATATCGGTGATAGTAAAGCCTGCTTTATACAGCTCATGAATCAATGCGCCTTCACCAACAACGTACGCTTTTTTTCCTTCCTGACGGCGCAGGAAATCCGCGGTTGCCATTGCGGAGGTATAAAAGACGCTGTCCGGCACATCAATACCCGCGGATGCAAAACGGTTCGCGAGATCCTGACCTGTCTGCGACGGGTAGTTAGTCAGCAGAACCAGCGGCATACCCTTTTCCATGATGCGGGCTAAGAATTCATTAGCACCCGGTACGGCGACGTTATCGTGCATCAGCACGCCGTCAATATCACAAATTACATTCTGAATGGTCATTAACAGCTCATGCTCACATTTCTGGAGGGCGTAAAGAAGGCGTAACTATAGCGTAAAAAAGCGTGTGACTGGATTAACTTTCCAGCAAACGTTGAAGCAGAACGCCATTCAGCATCGAACGTTTTACCAAAGCAAAGGCACCAATGGCTGAACGGTCATCGAGTTTTGAGCACACGACGGGTAGGTTCTTACGGAATGCTTTCAATACCTGAGTATTGATGCAGGCTTCGATAGCGGGGAGAAGCACTTTTTCGGCTTCGATGATTTCCCCAGCAATGACCACTTTTTGCGGATTAAACAGATTAATCGCGATGGAAATGGCTTTGCCTAAGTGGCGACCAACATGTTCAATCACTTCGCAGGCCAAGGAATCGCCCTTGTTCGCAGCTTTACAAATCGCGGTAATATCGCAGTCTTCAAGTGTCAGGCGGCTGTTATAACCTTGCTCAAGTAAATGGCGCACACGGTGTTCAATAGCAGCATTGGCGGCGATAGTTTCCAGGCAGCCAAAGTTCCCGCAGTGGCAGCGCTCGCCTAATGGGTCAACCTGAATATGGCCAATTTCACCAACGTTGCCGTTGCGGCCAATAAAAATACGTCCATTAGACAAAATCCCCGCACCTGTACCACGGTGGACTCGCACCAAAATGGAGTCATCGCAATCGTGCGTTGCACCAAAGTAGTGCTCGGCAAGAGCCAGGCTACGGATATCGTGACCCACATAACAGGTCACTTTGAACTGTTTTTCCAGGCTATCGACTAACGACCAGTTATTCACCTGGATATGCGGCATGTAACGAATCACACCGCTTTCAGGATCGACCAGGCCTGGCAGGATTACGGAAATCGCAATCAGCTCACGCATTTTACGTGTGTTTTGTTCGATAAATTGGGCAATAGCGTTTAGCAGTGCATGCTCGAGCGTTTCCTGAGTTCGTTCAGGAAGAGAATAATGCTCTTCGGCAATCGGTTTAGCGCTAAGGTCAAATAGCGTGATGGTTGCATCGTGGCGGCCAAGACGTACGCCAATAGCATGGAAATTGCGGGTTTCTGTGATAATTGAGATAGCGCGGCGGCCCCCGGTGGAAGCCTGTTGATCAACTTCTTTGATCAGTCCGCGCTCAATTAACTGGCGAGTAATTTTCGTGACGCTGGCAGGTGCTAGCTGGCTCTGTTCGGCAATCTGAATGCGAGAGATTGGCCCATGTTGGTCAATCAGGCGATATACCGCCGCGCTATTCAGTTGTTTTACCAGATCGACATTACCAATTTGAGCCTGTCCGCCAGTCGTCATGCCTTAATTACTCAGTTACGACCTCGTTACCATTAACAAAGGTCTTGGTGATTTTAAAATCGCGGGTAAAGGTCGTCAGGTTGGCGACTTTCCCTGCTTCAATAGTACCTAATTGCTGCTCTACACCCATTGCACGGGCAGGGTAGAGGGTGGCCATACGTAAGACTTCGTCTAATGCGATGCCCGCATGCTCAACCAGGTTACACACCCCTTCAATCATCGTCAGGGCTGAACCGCTCAGCGTACCGTTCTCATCTACGCATAAACCATCACGGTAGTATATTGTTTTTCCTGCGAAAATGAACTCATCGATATTTGCGCCTGCCGGAGCAGTTGCATCAGTCACCAGGCACAGCTTATCGCCCTTGACCTTTTTCGCAGTACGAATATTGGCATAGTCCACATGTAAACCATCGGCAATGATACCGCAGTAAACATCTGGCTCATCAAAAATTGCCCCAGCAAGACCCGGTTCGCGGCCAGTAATATACGGCATTGCGTTGAAAAGGTGGGTTGCGAAGGTGATGCCTGCACGGAAGCCGACTTTAGCTTCTTTTACAGTGGCATTGGAATGCCCGGCTGAAACGATAATGCCGGAAGCAACCAGTTTACTAATCACCTCAGGCCCAACCATTTCTGGTGCCAAAGTGACTTTAGTGATCACATCTGCGTTTTGGCACAGGAAATCAACTAGTTCTGCATCAGGTTTACGTACGAAGCTTGGATTGTGCGTTCCTTTTTTCACCATGTTTAACCATGGGCCTTCAAGATGCAGACCGAGAGCCTGGTGCTGATATTTCGCCAGGTATTCGCGCATCACTTTCACGCCTTGCTTCATCAGCTCATCGCTGCTGGTGATCAGTGTCGGTAAGTAGCTGGTACAGCCAGAACGCTCGTTGGCTTTCTGCATGATTTCCAGCGTTTCAACGGTAACCGCATCTGCGGAATCGTTGAACTGAACGCCACCACAACCATTAAGCTGCACATCAATAAAACCGGGGGCGATGATTGCACCGCCCACATCGCGAGTCTCAATACCCGCAGGGAGATCTGAGCGCGGGCAAACGCGTTCAATCAGGCCGTTCGCGATAATAACCGCGTGATCATCAAGAATTTCATGGCCGGTATAAATTCGACCGTGAGTTAATGCAAACATAGGTACCCCCGGTTATACCCTTCATACTTCAAGTTGCAGGGATGTTGGCTGCAACTCGAATTATTTAGGGTATAAGTTAGTATTTAAAGATCTTTGATGTTTTCTGCTTCTAATTCGTTGAAGTACTTCAGCGTCTTAACTTTGAGTTCCATGGTGGATGGCTCATCACACACGACGACTGCTTTAGGGTGCAGTTGCAGACAGCTAATAGTCCACATGTGATTCACGTTGCCTTCCACTGCTGCTTGCAGAGCTTGCGCTTTCAGATGACCAATTACCAAAATCATCACTTCTTCTGCATCAAGCAGAGTGCCCACGCCCACAGTCAGCGCAAATTTTGGAACCTGAGTAACATCGCCATCAAAGAAACGGGAGTTTGCAACACGGGTGTCATGAGTCAGCGTTTTGATACGAGTACGTGAAGCCAGAGAAGAAGCCGGTTCGTTGAACGCGATGTGACCATCGTTGCCCACGCCACCCATAAACAGGTGAATTTTACCGTATGAACGAATTTTTTCTTCATAACGACGGCACTCTGCGTCAACATCATCAGCATTGCCATTCAGCAGGTTGATATTTTCCGCTGGAATATCAACATGATCAAAGAAATTGCGGTGCATGAACGTATGATAGCTTTCTGGATGCTCTTTTGGCAGACCAACGTACTCATCCATATTAAAGGTGACGACGTTTTTAAAGCTAACCTGGCCCGCTTTGTGCATCTCTACCAGCGCTTTATATGCTTCAAGTGGAGTACCACCGGTTGGCAGGCCGAGCACGAAAGGACGATCTGCTGTCGGATTAAACGCATTGATACGCTTAACGATATGGCGTGCTGCCCATTTGCCAACTTGAGCTGGGGTAGCCAGGGGAATCAGTCTCATCATTCACCTCATAAGTTAATAGAAAGTAGCTTTAGCCAGATTGTTATCCGAACCCTCTAAGGGTAAACCAGTTTAGAACCAGTTATTACGGGATCAATCCGTCTTGATTTTTCGGATGATAAAATAAGTTTTAGTCGATAGCTAGCCAAAGGGGAGTGGAATAACAATATTTGGTGATTTTAATCACAAAAAAAGGGTGTTTAATTTGCGATACGAATTAATTTTTCACACACTCTGAAAGTTGGCGAATCTTCGTCATGCTTTCAAGGTTTGTTACACAATAATAAAACTGCTTTGAACGAGCCTTAACGGGGTCTCATAGGGGGAATTAACGTGAGTATTCTAGGTTATATGCAAAAGGTTGGCCGTGCGCTGATGGTGCCGGTAGCCACGCTACCAGCCGCAGCCATTTTAATGGGTGTTGGTTACTGGATTGACCCGGTTAGCTGGGGTGGTGATAGCGCATTAGCTGCGTTGTTCATCAAATCTGGTGCTGCAATCATTGACCACATGGGAGTGCTGTTTGCCATTGGTGTGGCTTACGGTATGTCCAAAGATAAAGATGGTGCTGCTGCACTAACCGGTTTTGTCGGTTTCCTGGTTTTGACGACTCTCTGTTCGCCAGCCGCTGTTTCCATGATCAAACACATTCCGTTGGATCAGGTTCCATTGGCGTTCACTAAAATTGAAAACCAATTTGTGGGCATCATGGTGGGGATTATCTCCGCAGAGTTGTACAACCGTTTCAGCAGCGTCGAGTTGCCGAAAGCGTTGTCCTTCTTCAGCGGTCGTCGCCTGGTTCCAATTCTTACCTCATTTGTGATGATTGCTGTTGCCTTCATCATGATGTTTATCTGGCCAATCGTTTTCAGCGGCCTGGTGAACTTTGGTGAGCACATCCAGAAAATGGGTTCAATTGGCGCAGGTGTTTATGCGTTCTTTAACCGTCTTCTGATTCCAGTTGGCCTGCATCACGCTTTGAACTCCGTGTTCTGGTTTGATGTTGCAGGTATTAACGATATTCCTAAATTCCTTGGCGGTGCTAAATCTATCGCTGAAGGTACTGGTATCGTTGGTATTACTGGTCGCTATCAGGCTGGCTTCTTCCCAATCATGATGTTTGGCCTTCCAGGTGCTGCATTGGCAATTTACCACTGCGCGCGTCCTGAAAATAAAGCCAAAGTATTGGGTATCATGATGGCGGGTGCGTTTGCTGCCTTCTTTACTGGTATCACCGAACCGTTAGAATTCTCCTTCATGTTCGTGGCTCCAGTTCTGTATCTGATTCACGCAGTGCTGACCGGTATCTCTGTATTTATCGCAGCAAGCATGCATTGGATTGCTGGTTTCGGCTTCAGTGCTGGTCTGGTGGATATGGTGCTTTCTACCCGTAACCCACTGGCGACACATTGGTACATGCTGATTCCGCAAGGCATCGTGTTCTTCGTGATTTACTACGTTGTGTTCCGTTTCACTATCCTCAAATTCAATCTGTTGACTCCAGGTCGTGAACTGGCTGTTGCAGGTGATGAAACTGATGGTCAGGACGTGAATGTCAGCGGCAATACCAATCAAGATGTTAATGAGTTGGCTCGTCAGTACATCGCAGCGGTAGGTGGTTCAGCTAACCTGACTGGTATTGATGCATGTATCACTCGTCTGCGTCTGAACGTGAAAGACTCTTCATTGGTTAATGAAGCGTTGGCGAAACGTCTGGGTGCAACCGGTGTTATCCGTCTGAACAAAACCAGCGTGCAAATTATTGTTGGCTTTGTAGCTGAGAAAATCGCCAACTCTATGAAGACTGTAGGTGAAGTTGCTGCTGCTCCTGTGAGTACAGCTGCCGCGGCGCCAGTGGCTGCTGCTAAACCACAAGCAGTTCCAAATGCTGTAACCATCGCTGCTCTGGTTTCACCAGTGACAGGTGATGTGGTTGCGCTGGATCAGGTTCCTGATGAAGCCTTCGCCAGCAAAGCTGTTGGTGATGGTGTTGCTGTTAAGCCAACTGGAAAAACAGTTGTCGCTCCAGCTGCCGGTACTATCGTAAAAATCTTTAATACCAACCATGCGTTCTGCCTGGAAACCGAGAAAGGTGCAGAAATCGTTGTCCATATGGGCATTGATACTGTTGCACTGAACGGCCAGGGCTTTACTCGTTTGGTAGAAGAGGGTGCTGAAGTGGTTGCTGGCCAGCCGATTCTGGAAATGGATCTTGATTTCCTGAATGCTAATGCCCGCTCCATGATTAGCCCAGTAGTTTGTAGCAACATCGACGACTACAGTGGTCTGGTACTCCAGGCACAAGGTTCTGTTGTTGCGGGGCAAACACCTCTGTACGAAATTAAAGGCAAATAATCGCTCCTGAGTTATGTGCCCAAAATAATGCGAGTTGCATCGCGGCGGCAAGAGAACGAGTCCCGATGAGCTTAGTGTACTAAGTTGATTACTCGGCCCATCCGTGGGCCTCACCCCTTCGGGGTGCTACTCACAGCGTTCAAATCTGCTCCTGGCAGATTTGTCGGGTGAGTGAACGTAGCCAACAAAGATGCAACTTGAAGTATGAAGGGTAAGATTGTGCCTTTAGCGGCTGGAGAGTCTTTTCTCCAGCCGCTTTTTTATGCCCTCCCGTCCGTCCTCCCCGATACCCTTATTTATGCAACTAAAGGTTGTTTCCGACGCTTGCTTATAAGATCATGTGTCGATAACTAAAGTTTTTGCACAGAGGAACCCGCGATGAGTGAGGCAGAAGCCCGCCCAACTAACTTTATTCGCCAGATTATTGATGAAGATTTGGCCAATGGTAAGCACGACAGTATTTGCACCCGTTTTCCGCCAGAGCCAAATGGTTATCTGCATATCGGTCATGCAAAATCCATCTGCCTGAACTTTGGTATCGCGCAAGATTATCAAGGCCAGTGCAACCTGCGTTTCGATGACACCAACCCAGTAAAAGAAGACATCGAATTCGTAGACTCAATTAAGCACGACGTTGAATGGCTTGGTTTTCATTGGTCTGGCAACGTGCGTTATTCTTCAGATTATTTCGATCAGTTGTTCAACTATGCGGTTGAGCTGATCAATAAAGGTCTGGCGTATGTTGACGAACTGACTCCGGAGCAGATTCGTGAATATCGCGGCTCATTGACTTCGCCTGGGAAAAACAGCCCATATCGCGACCGTACGGTTGAAGAGAACCTCGCGCTGTTCGAGAAGATGCGTAACGGTGAGTTCGCTGAAGGGACTGCGTGCCTGCGTGCGAAAATCGATATGGCTTCGCCATTTATCGTGATGCGTGATCCGGTGATTTATCGTATTAAATTTGCCGAACACCACCAGACTGGTAATAAGTGGTGCATCTACCCAATGTACGACTTCACCCACTGCATTTCCGATGCGCTGGAAGGCATTACACACTCGCTTTGTACGCTGGAATTCCAGGACAACCGTCGTTTGTACGACTGGGTGTTGGATAACATCACAATTCCTGCGCATCCGCGTCAGTACGAGTTCTCTCGCCTGAATCTCGAGTACGCCATCATGTCTAAGCGTAAGCTTAACCTGCTGGTGACTGAGAAGGTTGTAGAGGGTTGGGATGACCCACGTATGCCGACCATCTCTGGTCTGCGTCGTCGTGGTTATACCGCCGCTTCTATTCGCGAGTTCTGTAAGCGCATTGGTGTGACTAAGCAAGACAACACCGTTGAAATGGCATCTCTGGAATCTTGTATTCGTGATGACCTGAATGAGAACGCACCACGCGCTATGGCTGTTCTCGACCCGGTTAAAGTTATCATCGAAAACTTCCCTCAGGGTGAAGTTGAAATGGTAACGATGCCTAACCATCCTAACAAACCAGAGATGGGTAGCCGTCAGGTGCCGTTTAGCCGTGAGATCTATATCGATCGTGCTGACTTCCGTGAAGAAGCCAACAAGCAATATAAGCGTCTGGTGTTGGGCAAAGAAGTACGCCTGCGTAATGCATATGTGATTAAAGCCGATCGCGTTGAGAAAGATGATGCAGGGAATATCACCACGCTGCATTGCTCCTACGATCCGGACACATTAAGCAAAGACCCAGCTGATGGCCGTAAAGTTAAAGGTGTGATTCATTGGGTGAGTGCAGAACATGCATTGCCTGTTGAGATTCGCCTTTATGACCGCCTTTTCAGTGTTGCAAACCCAGGGGCTGCAGAAGATTTCCTTGCAACGATTAACCCGGAATCACTGGTTATCAAACAAGGCTTCGTCGAACCAAGTCTGCAAAATGCCGAAAAAGGCAAAGCGTATCAGTTCGAGCGCGAAGGTTATTTTTGCCTGGACAGCCGTTATGCAACTGCCGAAAAACTGGTATTTAACCGTACCGTTGGCTTGCGTGATACTTGGGCGAAAATGGGCGAATAGTCCCTTTTTACTAGGTCAATATCTGACAAAAACGCCGCAAATTGCGGCGTTTTTTTTCGCTTTATAATCATTTGCTTAAATATATCTTCACATTCGCGTTGCGAATTAATGTTATTTACACTTCTTCCTCTCTACTTTTTATGGTCAACCTCGGAACATTAAAAATTCTTATTTTAATTATGTGAGCGCTCTCATATAGAGTTTTGTATTTTATAAATAGTAATTATCAAGATAAAACTCTTGTGTCGTTATTTGTTACAAATGCTCATAAATTATGTGCTCTCTGTCATAATATCGGAATGAACTCTTACAAAGTCATTGATAATTCGCGTCGCGAAAAATAGTCTTAAGGGCAGCAGTAATGCGGGCAAATATTCATAACCGCTTTAGCCGTTAGGCATTTTTACTTTTTTTCGCCATAAGGCGTCTTTTAACGTCCGGCGATTATTGATACGTCAAAGAGGAATAATATATGCGTACGTTTAGTGGCAAACGTAGTGCACTGGCGCTTGCAATTGCAGGTGTCACGGCTCTTTCAGGACTTGTAGTCATCCCTCAGGCAAGCGCAGCAGGCTTTGTTGATGACTCGACTCTGACCGGTGGTGTTTATTACTGGCAGCGTGAGCGTGACCGTAAAGATGTTACGACTGATAAATATGAAACTAACCTTGCGCATTCCACCTGGAACGCCAACCTGGACTTCCAGTCTGGTTTCGCCGCTGACATGTTCGGTCTGGATATTGCGGCCTTTACTGCTATCGAAATGGCAGAAAATGGTAACAGCGGTCACCCGAACGAAATCGCATTCTCCTCTGTAAACAAAGCTTACGACGAAGATTACTCAGGTGATAAGAGCGGTATTAGCCTCTATAAAGCCGCAGCTAAATTCAAATACGGCCCGGTTTGGGCACGTGGCGGTTACATTCAGCCAACCGGGCAAACCTTGCTCGCACCACACTGGAGCTTCATGCCTGGTACTTACCAGGGCGCTGAAGCCGGTGCAAACTTTGATTACGGCGATTCTGGTGCGCTGAGCTTCTCCTACATGTGGACCAACGAGTACAAAGCTCCATGGCACCTGGAAATGGACAAGTTCTATCAGAACGACAAAAAAACCAAAGTTGAATATTTACACTCTCTTGGCGCGAAGTATGACTTCAAAAATGATTTCATTCTCGAAGCGGCATTTGGGCAGGCTGAAGGCTACGTTGATCAGTACTTCACCAAAGCAAGCTATAAGTTTGATATCGCGGGCAGCCCGTTAACAACCAGCTACCAGTTCTACGGTACGCGTGACAAAGTTTCAGATGGCAGCGTTAACGATCTGTACGACGGCACTGCATGGTTGCAGGCATTGACTCTCGGATACAGAGTTGGCCAGGTTGATTTGCGTCTTGAAGGAACTATTGTTAAGGCCGATGGCCAGCAAGGTTACTTCCTGCAGCGTATGACCCCAACTTATGCATCTTCAAACGGTCGTCTTGATGTGTGGTGGGATAACCGCTCTGACTTCAATGCCAACGGTGAAAAAGCAGTATTTGCAGGCGCGATGTATGACCTGAGCAATTGGAACCTGGCAGGTTGGGCAGTGGGTGCTTCTTATGTGTACGCATGGGATGCTAAACCAAGCTCTAAACCAACCACTGACGGTTACTACGATGCTGATAATCGCCTGAAAGAATCTGCGTACAGCCTTGATGCGTTGTACACCGTTCAGGATGGTCGTGCGAAAGGCACGCTGTTCAAACTGCACTTCACTCAGTACGACAACCATTCAGACATCCCAAGCTGGGGCGGTGGTTACGGCAACATCTTCCAGGATGAGCGCGACGTGAAATTCATCGTCATCGCACCGTTCACCATCTTCTGATTCGAATCCGGGCGTGAAAACGCCCGGTTTTCTTAAGGATATCAAACATGAAAAAAATCGTTCTGACTGTGGTGATGGCGTTAGGTTTAAGTGCGTGTGCGCAGCAACAACCTAAAACGGCTCCGGAAGACACAAAACTAAAACAAGCGTATAGCGCCTGTATTAACACCGCAGAAGGCAATCCGGATAAAATTCAGGCCTGCCAAAGCGTATTGAATGTGTTGGCTCAGGATAAGGAACACCAGGAGTTTGCGAAGAAAGAAACGGTTCGTACCCTGGATTACCAGAACTGCATTCAGGCAACACGTACCGGTAATGACCAGGCCGTGAAAGCAAAATGCGATAAAATCTGGCAAGAGATCCGCGCCAACAATAAGTAATCGCTGTATTCAGGCAATAAAAAAACCGATGAGCTTCCTCACCGGTTTTTTTATTGCCTGACACCCAACTCTGGGTGCCGGAGGTGCAGATTACTTTTCGCTGATTTCGTGTGCGTTTTCGTCGGTACGGCAATCACCTTCAGCACAATGACCATAAAGGTACAGGCTGTGGTTAGTCAGACGAATACCATGACGTGATGCGATTTCACGCTGACGGGCTTCGATTGAATCATCGCTGAATTCAATTACTTTGCCGCAGTCCAGGCAAATCAGGTGGTCATGGTGATGCTGCTGTGTCAGTTCGAATACGGATTTGCCGCCTTCGAAGTTATGGCGCGTCACAATGCCTGCATCATCAAACTGGTTTAGTACACGATAAACGGTGGCGAGACCAATCTCTTCGCCCATATCAATCAGACGTTTATATAAGTCTTCCGCACTGACGTGGTGGTTCACCGGCCCCTGCAGCACTTCAAGGATTTTTAATCGAGGAAGCGTGACTTTCAGGCCGGCCTTCTTTAATGCGGTATTATTGTCAGTCATGCGGAAATTGTCCTGTTGCTTAACGATTCGCTCGGAGTCAGGGTGAGCGTTAAGATGAATGCGTCTCATTATAGAACTGCCCCTTCTAAATGGGAACCGCAAGTATTATGCATAACCAAGTTAAAAAATTGCGGTTGAGTCGCGATTTGATGGCCTTGATAGCTATTTGTCAGGAGTTCATTGTACAGGGACAAGCTGAAAAGTTAAAAATTTGTAGCAATTATTTTAATCGGAAATAACTATCAATGTGGCGAAACCCAATAGTCTCGCCGCATTGATGCCCATCGCCCTTGAATATGCAGGTTTATTGCCAGCCTGCATCTTAAAGTAGCCTGGGTTTAGAATCAGGCGTTGATGATATCAGCCAGGTTGAGCTCATCAGAAACTTGTTTAACCCATTTCTGAACGCGTTCAGCAGTCAGTTCTGGTTGACGGTCTTCGTCAATCGCCAGGCCAACAAAGTGGTCATCGTCTGCAAGACCTTTAGATGCTTCGAAATGGTAACCCGCAGTCGGCCAGTGACCGACGATAGCTGCACCGCGCGGCTCAATGATGTCGCGGATAGTGCCTAATGCGTCACAGAAGTATTCTGCGTAGTCTTCCTGGTCACCGCAACCAAACAACGCTACCAGTTTGCCATTGAAATCAACTTCTTCCAGAGTTGGGAAGAAATCGTCCCAATCACACTGGGCTTCGCCGTAGTACCAGGTTGGAATGCCGAGAAGCAGAATGTCGAAGCCTTCCAGGTCTTCTTTGCTGCTCTTAGCAATGTCATGCACCTCAGCAACATCTTTACCGAGCTGTTTTTGAATCATTTTCGCGATATTTTCGGTGTTACCAGTGTCGCTGCCGAAAAAAATGCCTACGATTGCCATGAGTAAAATAACCTCTTGATACTTAATGGTATGGTGGCTGCTATTTGGCCACAGATAGGGCAATCATAGCAGAACACTTCGTGGTGCGGAAACTGCTATCGCCCCGGTGTGCACAGACTGCAAAATCGCATACCAGGACATAGCACTAAAACTAACTGAGATGTTGCTTCAGTTGTTCGAGAAGTATCTCTTCAATCAATTCACTACGACTGATATTGCGCGCTTCAGCCAGCTGATTGAGAGCATCTACCGCATCGTTATTGAGCTTTAGCTCCACTCGCTTCAGGCCGCGTACTTTATCGCGCTTGAGTTGGTTGCGTTTGTTGATACGCAATTGCTCATCACGCGTTAGCGGATTGGTTTTTGGTCGCCCCGGGCGACGCTCGTCCGCGAACAGATCTAATGTAGTACGGTCCGTTTGTTCTTTTGCCATGATTAGACTACTGACAGGGAATTCAGGTGGCACGGAGCGGGGTGCTCTGGCGCAATTTAGCGCGCAATCATACATCAGCATGGCTTGCGCGCCAACGCGTTAGCCACATCTTGCGGCCAGTCGGTTTGTTTTTAATCAGTTTGCCGCTGTTGTGTCGATAAAACGATGGATTGCGCGCAAAACAGCATCAGGTTTTTCTGCGTGAACCCAGTGTCCGGCACCTGCAACCACATGAGCACGCGCCTGAGGGAACTGTGAAAGCAACTGGCTACGATGCGATTCATTAACATAAGGAGATGCGCCGCCGCGAATAAATAGCGAGGGTTCATTCCATGCAGGAATGTTTTCCCAGCCGACAATATTCTCATATTGCTCCCATAGCACCGGCACGTTGAATTTCCATTCGCCATCGGCAAAGGATTTTAGCAAGAACTGAATAACACCTTCTTCATCAAGATACTCGCGCATCACGGTCGCGGCCTGCTGCCGTGTTTTAACGCAAGCGGCGCTGACGGCATTTATTGCAGTGAAAATTTCATCGTGGCGGCGCACCTGATAATCCACCGGTGCAATATCAATCAGTACTAATTTGTCGATACGCTCTGGGGCAATCGCCGTCAAAGCCATCGCCACTTTGCCACCCATTGAATGGCCAATAATAATGGCTTTCTCAAAGTCATATTCATCGAGCGTTTCGACGACATCCTGCGCCATAGCAGGGTAGTTCATCTCAGAGCTTTGTGGTGATAAACCGTGGTTGCGCAGATCGATTTGCAGCAACGTATGATCCTGCCCAAGGTCACGGGCCAGCACGCCCAGGTTATCAAGGCTACCAAAAAGACCGTGAATAAGAACGATGGGGGAATTACTAGTCGATTGTTGCGCAGTTTGCAGGCGAGCATTCAATTTCATGGCAAAGTTCTTTTTTTTTACTTCGTGTGGTTAGGGTATCATAACGGCATCCTGCCGCACTGCCGCAAATTTCCAGTTTAGTCTGACTTTGTGGTGTGACAAAAGCTTGGCGCTACCCGAGGTTGGGATTTGTCCTTATAATCCCAATTACTTGCATTCAGAAAAGATATCGCACTGGATTAAGATGAAAACAATTGAAGTTGATGACGAGCTCTATCGCTATATTGCCAGCCACACGCAGCACATTGGTGAAAGCGCGTCCGATATTTTACGGCGCATGTTGAAATTTACCGCCGGCCAAACCCCAGCTACACCTGCAATTACCGGCCAGACAGGCGCAACTGCTGCACCTGCTCCGGAAGCCAAACCCGTAAATAAAGCACGCGATCGCGTTCGTGCGGTTCGTGAATTATTGCTGTCCGATGAATATGCGGAGCAAAAGAAAGCGGTTAACCGTTTCATGATGGTGCTTTCAACTCTGTATACACTTGATGCTCAAGCTTTTGGTGAAGCGACTGAATCGCTGCATGGTCGTACACGTGTCTATTTTGCAGGTAATGAACAGACGTTGCTGCAAAATGGAAACCAGACCAAACCTAAGCATGTTCCAGGAACGCCATACTGGGTTATTACTAACACCAATACTGGCCGTAAATGCAGCATGGTCGAACACATCATGCAATCAATGCAGTTCCCGGCGGAATTGATTGAAAAGGTTTGCGGCACAATTTAACACCTCGTGTCAGAAGGAAAGGCCAATGGCTAACCACCCTCGTGCAGGACAACCGGCACAACAGAGCGATTTGATTAACGTAGCCCAACTGACGGCTCAGTATTATGTACTGAAGCCCGAAGTGGGGAATAGCGAACATGCGGTGACGTTCGGAACATCCGGTCACCGTGGTAGTGCGGCACGTCAAAACTTTAACGAGCCTCACATTCTCGCAATTGCTCAGGCGATTGCAGAAGATCGTGCAAAAAATGGCATTACCGGGCCGTGCTATGTGGGTAAAGATACTCACGCGCTGTCTGAACCTGCGTTTATCTCCGTACTTGAAGTGCTGGCTGCGAACGGTGTGGAGGTTATTGTGCAGCAGGCGAACGGCTACACGCCAACGCCAGCTATCTCTCACGCCATTCTGACGCATAACAAAAAGGGTGGCGCACAGGCTGATGGCATCGTTATTACGCCTTCGCACAACCCACCGGATGACGGCGGTATCAAATACAATCCACCTAACGGTGGCCCGGCTGATACCAACGTCACCAAAGTCGTAGAAGATCGCGCTAATGCATTGCTGGCCACAGATCTGAAAGACGTGAAACGTATCTCTCTTGATCAGGCGTGGAAAAGTGGTCACGTCCAAGAGCAAGATCTGGTGCAGCCGTTTATCGAAGGGCTGGTGGATATCGTTGATATGGCCGCCATCCAGAAAGCGGGCCTGAAACTGGGTGTTGATCCACTCGGTGGTTCCGGTATCGAATACTGGCAGCGTATCGCGAAGCACTACAACCTGGATCTGACGATTGTTAACGATCACGTTGATCAAACCTTCCGCTTTATGCACCTCGACAAAGATGGTGCGATCCGTATGGATTGCTCGTCCGAATGTGCGATGGGAGGCCTGTTAGCGCTGCGCGACAAATTCGACCTGGCTTTCGCCAATGACCCGGATTACGACCGCCACGGTATCGTCACGCCAGCTGGCCTGATGAACCCGAACCATTACCTGGCTGTTGCGATTAACTACCTGTTCCAGCATCGCCCACAGTGGGGCAAAGATGTTGCCGTGGGTAAAACACTGGTTTCTTCTGCAATGATTGACCGTGTAGTGAACGATTTGGGGCGTAAACTGGTAGAAGTACCAGTTGGTTTCAAATGGTTTGTCGATGGTCTGTTCGATGGCAGCTTTGGTTTTGGTGGCGAAGAGAGTGCTGGGGCATCGTTCCTGCGTTTCGACGGCACACCGTGGTCTACCGATAAAGACGGCATCATCATGTGCCTGCTGGCGGCAGAAATCACTGCCGTTACCGGTAAGAACCCGCAGCAGCATTACGACGAACTGGCTGCTCGCTTCGGTGCGCCAAGCTATAACCGTCTGCAAGCCTCTGCCACTTCTGCGCAGAAAGCGGCACTGTCTAAACTTTCCCCGGAAATGGTTAGCGCAAGTACCCTGGCGGGTGATCCAATCACCGCACGCTTAACTGCGGCTCCGGGTAACGGCGCCTCCATCGGCGGTCTGAAAGTCATGACCGAAAACGGTTGGTTTGCTGCACGTCCTTCCGGTACGGAAGATGCGTACAAAATCTATTGTGAAAGTTTCTTAGGTGCAGAGCATCGCCTGCAAATTGAGAAAGAAGCGGTAGAGATTGTCAGCGAAGTGCTGAAAAACGCGAAGTAAGATGTGAATCTGAAAAGGCGCCGGAAGGCGCCTTTTTTACGTCTGTTGTGTCGGATGTCGCTACGCTAAT
The DNA here is from genome assembly GCF_004366275.1 of Buttiauxella sp. BIGb0552. NCBI lineage: Bacteria > Pseudomonadati > Pseudomonadota > Gammaproteobacteria > Enterobacterales > Enterobacteriaceae > Buttiauxella > Buttiauxella sp. BIGb0552. The sequence goes on along the minus strand of NZ_SODY01000002.1, from coordinate 510,450 downwards.
CCGACCTACGAAATTCAGATTCAAAGCATAAAACGGTAGCCAATTCCGGTTTCGGTAAGCAGATGAGTGGGTCGAGCCGGGTCGTTTTCCAACTTCTGACGTAAATGCCCCATATAAATCCGCAAATAATGGCTGTGCTCCACGGCGTTTGGCCCCCAGACCTGGTTTAGCAACTGGCGTTGTGTCAGAACTTTTCCATGGTTATTGATAAGGGTGGCAAGCAGGCGAAATTCGATCGGTGTGAGGTGGATTTCCGTGCCATCGCGGGTAATGCGGCGGTTCGCGAGATCAACGCTGATATTTGAAAACTGATAAACCGGATCGGGTTGCGCAAGGCTTGCATGGCGACGTAAGACTACACGCAGTCGCGCTTGCAGCTCACCAATACCAAAGGGTTTGCTGAGATAGTCATCGGCGCCGGCATCCAGCGCGTCAATCTTCACTTGCTCATCGCTACGGGCAGAAAGCACCACAATCGGGGTCTGGCTCCACTGGCGAAAATCGCGGATAAAATCAATACCATCGCCATCGGGCAAACCGAGATCGAGAATCACTATATCGGGTTTACGCGTGGCGGCTTCCAGCAAACCACGTTGCAATGTTTCTGCTTCATGTACGCGCAGCGATTCAGCTTCCAGCGCGGTACGCAGAAAACGACGGATCTCTTTTTCGTCTTCAACAATCAGAACTGATATCACATAACCTCGTTCATCTCAGCCAGCTCAGGTGGTGGGGGCAGAGGTAAAATAACATGAAAACTGGCGCCACCTTCTGGTCGATTGGCTGCAGCAATTTTCCCATTGTGAACTTCGACAATCGCCCGGCAAATTGCCAGCCCCAATCCGACTCCAGGGATGGCTGACTCTTTTTTGCCTCGGGAAAATTTATCAAAAATCTTCTGTTCTTGCCCAACCGGAATGCCAGGACCACTATCCCAGACTTCAAGATCGAGTTTATCAGCCAATGGGTGCGCGCGGATGCCTATGTTTGCCTGAAAGCCTGTGTACTTCGCCGCATTTTCCAGCAAGTTTATCAGCACACGTTCAAACAACGGGCCGTCGACATGAATCAGCATCAGCGGGTCAGGCAAATCCAACGCAATATGCCGCCCACCCAAACCCGGCTCCAGCATCTTCAGCGCGCTGCCCACCACTTCTTCCAGCGTTAACCACTCTTTGCGCAGATTAAACCCGCCGGACTGAATACGCGCCATATCCAGTAAGTTGTTCACCAGGCGCGTGGTATTGAGGACGTGCTGGCGAATATCGTTTGCTTGCGGAGCGTGTTTCGAACCTTCAGAGGCTAGATCTAACGTCAGAATTTCTGCCTGACCAAACAGCACTGTCAGTGGTGTGCGCAAGTCGTGTGAAAGTGCTGCAAGCAACGAGTTGCGCACTTGTTCTCGCTCACTGGAAAGCCGGGCTTGTTCTTCGCTGGCGGTCAGTAACAATCGCTCCAGTGCAGTCGCCGCCAGTAACGTGAAGGTCTCCAGTAACCGTTGCTGCTCGGGGATCATTAACTGGCGCAAATTACTGGGTTCGACAATCAACAGGCCGAGAGTTTTTTCCGGCGTTTTTAGCGGCAGAATTTGATACGGCACGCCGGGCAGTGTATCTGTCCCGGCACCGGCTGGTTGGCCTTTATCAAAGCTCCAACGCGCGATAGCTTCGTCCCAGTTTTGAGGTTCGCCCCTGGCATTTACCCGCTCTAATTGGCCATTTTCGTTGGGCAGCAACAACTGTGTACGGGCATTGAAACTGTTATTGATAAATAGCTCGCTGGTGGCAGCAATATCTTGCGGAGTACGTTCTGCGGCGAGGGCTTTCGACATCTCATAAAGATGACGAGTGCGCTGTTCGCGATAACGGGCAATTCGTGCCTGATAACGCACACCTGCGGTGAGATTACCGATAACGAGGCCGACCGTTAGCATCACGGCAAACGTTAGCAGGTACTGAATATCAGAAACCGCCAGCGTGCCGTGGGGGGCAATAAAAAAGAGATCAAAACTAAGAACGCTAATCACAGTTGCCAGCACCGAAGGCCAACGCCCGTAGAATAGCGCGACGATAACGACACCTAGCAAATAGAGCATCACCAGGTTGGCGGCATCGAAGTCCATCAGCCACTGATTGGCAATAAACGTTGTGATGGCACACAAAGCAATCGCCACCCCGCAGCCGCGTAATTGTACGCGCCATTTTTCCGCAAAGCTGCGCGAGTCCAGGGCCGATGGTGATGCTGACGTAGGTTTATCGTCGAGGGCGACGATCACTAAATCGAGGTCTGGGGCACGGCGGGCTAAACGGTCGGCAAAGGATTCCCTGCTCCAGAAGCGACGCGTGGTGCGCCTGCCGATAATAATTTTGCCGAGGTTATGCTCGCGCGCGTAACGCAAAATCGCTTTATCTTCTGCCGGGTCGGCAAGTGTGGTGGTCTCTGCCCCCAACTCTTGAGCGAGTCGAAGCGAAGCTAAAATAGCGCGACGTTGATGTTCAGGTAAACGGTGAAGCTGTGGCGTTTCGACATACACAGCATGCCAGATGCTACCTAGTTTTGCTGCCAGGCGTGCGGCGGTACGAACCAGTTTCTCATTGCCAGAACTGTGGCCGATACACAACAAAATGGCATCACGCGTGTGCCAGACTTTCTCTTCACCCTGATTATCACGCCAGGCCCGCATTTGGTCGTCAACGCGATCGGCGGTGCGGCGCAGTGCCAGTTCACGCAGCGCAATCAAATTCCCTTTACGGAAGAAGTGTTCAATGGCGCGTTCAGCCTGGCCTGCGATATAAACTTTGCCTTCGTGCAGGCGCTGGCGTAAATCATCAGGCGGCAAATCGACCAGCACGATTTCATCGGCCGCATCGAAGATGGGGTCGGGAACCGTTTCGCGCACCTGAATACCAGTCACGCCGCCGACAATGTCGTTGAGGCTTTCAAGATGCTGCACGTTGACGGTGGTGAACACATCAATACCGGCGTCCAGCAACTCTTCCACATCCTGCCAACGCTTAGGGTGACGAGAACCTGGCGCATTGCTGTGCGCCAGTTCGTCCATCAGAATCAGGGCCGGGTTACGCGCCAGTGCAGCGTCGAGGTCGAACTCATGAACCCAGCGTCCACGATGGTGCGTGCGCTTGGCGGGCAGCAGATCCAGCCCGTCAAGCAACGCAGCCGTCTCTTTACGCCCGTGAGTTTCCACCACGCCAATCAGAATACCTAGCCCTTGTGCGCGCAGGCGCTGCGCCTCCTGGAGCATGGCATAGGTTTTCCCTACACCCGCACAGGCACCGAAAAATATTTTCAGCTTCCCGCGTATTGGGCGGCTAACCTGCTCTAGCAGCTTATCCGGATCGGGGCGCTGCGGTTCCTGTGTCATAACAACTCCTTTGAACCTGACTTGGGTAGATGTCGCTTACGGTGCCTGCAAAGCATCCAACGCCACGTTAACCAACAACACATTCACCACCGGTTTACCGAGAAAACCGACCAAAGGCTGAGTGGTATTTTCGGCTATCAACCGTTGGATTTGTTCAACCGGCAGATTGCGTGCTTTAGCGATACGCGGGATTTGCCAGGCTGCCGCTTGCGGGGAAATTTGCCCGTCCAGGCCGCTGGCTGATGCGGTCACCAGTTCAACGGGAACCGCTGGATTAGCCTGCGGATTTGCCGCGCGTAACGCCGCAATACGTGTCGCGACCACCTTATCCAGCTCTGGGTTACTTCCCGCCAGGTTGCTACCGCCTGAAGCCATGGGATTATAGGGCGTTTCAGCCGTAGCAGAAGGGCGGCCTTGTAAATACTTCGCCTCGGTGAAGTTTTGCCCAATCAACTTCGAGCCACGTACCACCGTGGTATCAATAATCAATGAACCATTGGCTTGCGCCGGGAACCACCACTGGGCTAGCAGCGTTGTCATTAGTGGGTACAGCCCCCCTGTAATCAGGGTGAGCAAAATCAGTAACAGTATAGCGGGACGTAAGGTAGACATTTGTTTTTCCTCTTAAACCAGGCCGCAAACGGTTAGCAGCAAGTCGATAGCTTTGATACCAATAAACGGCACAATTAATCCGCCGAGGCCATAAATCCACAGATTGCGGCGTAACATCGCTGCGGCACTGAGCGGTTTGTAGCTCACGCCGCGTAACGCCAGTGGAATCAAAAAGATGATGATTAACGCGTTAAAAATTACCGCACTTAAAATCGCCGACGCAGGGGAGTGCAGGTGCATCACGTTTAGCGCATTAAGCTGCGGGTAAGTCGCGGCAAACGCGGCAGGGATAATCGCGAAGTATTTCGCTACGTCGTTGGCAATACTGAAGGTGGTCAGCGAGCCACGGGTCATCAGCATCTGTTTACCGATGTGCACCACTTCAATCAACTTGGTAGGGTTAGAATCCAAATCCACCATGTTTCCCGCTTCTTTTGCCGCTTGCGTGCCGGAGTTCATGGCCACCGCCACATCCGCCTGCGCCAGCGCCGGGGCATCATTGGTGCCATCACCGGTCATTGCCACTAAACGGCCTTCCGCCTGATACTGGCGAATTAGCGCCAGCTTGGCTTCTGGTGTTGCTTCCGCGAGAAAATCATCAACACCCGCTTCGGCAGCAATCGCTGCCGCCGTCAGACGGTTATCCCCGGTGATCATCACCGTTTTAATCCCCATCTGGCGCAGTTGTGCAAAGCGCTCCTTAATACCGCCTTTCACGATATCCTTCAGGGCGATAACACCGAGCACATTGGCACCTTCTGCCACCACCAGCGGTGTTCCGCCAGTGCGGGCAACACCTTCTACCAGAGTGTCGACCTGCGGCGGGAAGTGTCCGCCGTTCGCCTCAACGTGGCGACGAATAGCATCCACCGAACCTTTGCGAATCATGCGGTCCTGAATATTGATGCCACTCATGCGGGTTTGCGCGGTAAACGGCACAAAGGTGGCATGCAGGTTTTGCACGTCGCGTTCGCGTAGATTAAAGCGTTGTTTTGCTAGCACCACAATGCTGCGGCCTTCTGGAGTTTCATCAGCAAGAGACGAAAGTTGTGCCGCGTCGGCCAGAGTTTTTTCATCAATACCGGGTGCAGGCAGGAAATCAGAAGCCTGACGGTTGCCCAGTGTGATCGTGCCGGTTTTATCCAGCAGCAATACGTCGACATCGCCCGCTGCTTCAACGGCACGCCCGCTGGTGGCAATCACGTTTGCACCCAGCATACGGCTCATCCCGGCAACACCAATCGCTGAAAGCAGCCCGCCGATGGTGGTGGGAATCAAACAGACCAGCAGGGCAATCAGCACTGTAACGCTAACTGCCACACCACCGTATTGCGAGAAGGGCCACAGCGTGGCGGTTGCCAGTAAAAAGACGATAGTCAGCGCCACCAGTAAAATCGTCAGCGCGATTTCGTTCGGTGTTTTACGGCGTTGCGCACTTTCCACCATCGCAATCATGCGGTCGAGGAAGGTTTCACCCGGATTCACGCTGCACTGAATCACCAGCCAGTCGGAAAGGATACGCGTCCCGCCAGTCACCGAGGCAAAGTCGCCACCCGATTCACGGATAACCGGTGCGGATTCGCCGGTAATCGCGCTTTCATCGACCGACGCGCCGCCCTCCAGCACTTCACCATCACAAGGGATAATGTCGCCCGCTTCAACCAGCACAATGTCGCCTTTACGCAGATCTGCGGCGGGTACGTGGTCCATTTGCGCATCATGGTGAGGAGCGCGTAATTTGCGCGCCCAACTGGTTTTCTTCACCCCTTTCAGGCTATTGGCTTGCGCCTTGCTACGGCCTTCAGCCAGCGCTTCGGCAAAGTTTGCGAACAGTACGGTAAACCACAGCCAGATGCTGATGGCTAAGGTAAACGGAGCATCGCCCTGAAGTTTTCCACTGAACATGGCAATGGCCATAAGCGTAGTCATCACGCTACCCACCCAGACGATAAACATCACCGGGTTACGCCATTGCACCTGCGGGGTAAGTTTTTTAAAGGAATCTATTAGCGCCTGACGAATCAGTGCTGGTTCAAATAGCGCCTGTTGCTTGCGACTCATGGAAGCCTCTTAATCACAAATTCACGAAGGAAAGGTGTTCCGCAACCGGGCCTAATGCGAGGGCGGGAATAAAGGTCAGTGCTCCAACTAACAATACGGTACCAATCAGCAGGCCAATAAATAGCGGGCCGTGAGTCGGCAGCGTACCGACGCCTGCGGTTTGCGACTTTTTAGTGACAAGCGTTCCGGCAATCGCCAGCACCGGCACAATCACCGCAAAGCGGCCGAACCACATGCACACAGCCAGAAGCACGTTCCAGAAAGGCGTATTGGCGCTAAGTCCTGCAAATGCGCTGCCGTTGTTATTAGCGGCAGATGAGACGGCGTAAAGCACTTCGCTAAAGCCGTGGATGCCAGAGTTGAATATCCCGGCTCGACCAGCCTCAGTCATCATCGCAAGGGCGGTACCGAGCAGTACCAACGTCGGGGTGACGAGGATCGCCATCGCAGTCATTTTCATCTCCGCAACGTCGATTTTTTTACCGAGATATTCCGGCGTGCGGCCAATCATCAACCCGGCGATAAACACCGTCAGCAAGACAAACAACAACATGCCGTATAGCCCGGAGCCGACGCCGCCAAACACCACTTCACCAATCTGCATCAGCCACATTGGGATCATGCCGCCTAAAGCCGTGAAGGAGTCATGCATTGCATTAACAGCGCCACAAGATGCTGCAGTGGTAATCACCGAAAACAGGCTACTGGCCAGAATGCCAAAGCGGCTCTCTTTACCTTCCATATTGATATTGCTATCCGCGCCAAGCTGCATGAAATGCGGGTTACCTTGTGTTTCAGCCCACATCACCACCACAACGCAGATAACAAAAATGATACCCATCGCCCACAAAATGGCGCGCCCCTGGCGTTTGTCGCCCACTGCTTCACCAAACGCAAAACACAGAGCGGTTGGGATCAGGAAGATCGCCAGCATCTGCACAAAGTTGGTCAGCGCCGTTGGGTTTTCGAACGGGTGAGAGGAGTTAGCGTTAAAGAAACCGCCGCCGTTGGTACCGAGCATTTTGATCGCTTCTTGCGAAGCCACCGGCCCCATCGGCAAGACATGCTGCACACCTTCAAGCGAGGTGAATGGCTGATATGCGGCGATGTTCTGCAAGGTTCCCTGGCTAACAAAGAACAGTGCAATCAACAGTGAAATCGGCAGCAGGATGTAAAATGTGATGCGAGTTAAATCGACCCACGCGTTACCCAGCGTAGTGGCGCTATGGCGGGAAAATGCGCGAATAAGCGCAAACACCACTGCAATACCCGTTGCGGCAGAAAGGAAGTTTTGCACCGTCAAGCCAACCATCTGGCTGAAATAACTCAGCGTGGTTTCGCCACTGTAGGATTGCCAGTTGGTATTGGAGACAAAACTAACAGCGGTGTTTAACGCCAGATGCCAGGAAAGGCCAGGCAATTGCAGCGGGTTAAGCGGCAAACTCCCTTGCGTCATTAAGATGAGGAAAAGCAGTAGTAGACCTAAAACGTTGAAGGCCAGGATCGCGGCAAGATAGCGTTTCCAGCTCATTTCAGCCGTTTCGCTTCCCAGCACTTTCCACATCACCGACTCAACACGACCCACGCCCGGCAGCGGTTCTCCTTCAATTAACCGTGCCAGCACGCTACCCAGCGGTTTTGCCAGTGCAAAAAGCACCAGCAAGAAGCTGGCAATTAATAAGAATGCAGAAGCGGCCATTAGAACGCCTCCGCATTAATCAGGGCATAAATTAAGTATCCCAACAGCATAAATACCAGCACTACACCTGCAATTAGTCCTGCGCTCACAGTCCACCCCCAGTTGCCCGTCATACTTCGCGTTGCAGGTGTGTTGGCTCTTCTCGTTCACCCTTAAGTCAGTTCATCGCGATTCGCTCGATTGCCGCGTTACTCGGCAGAGCCTCGCCCCGTAGGGGCCAGCGCAAGCGCTGTTCAAAAGGATTAAGCCTTTTATCCTGCAACTCGAATTATTTAAGGCTGATAAGTAATTGGAATAAGTGTGAAAGTTTCGGTGCAAAGATGTCGTAAAAGTCTGAGGGCGGGGTGTAAAAAAAGTATAAAAATGCCATATATCCGTCGCCCTTCAAGATGCGGGGGGGATTTGGTATAAAGCCATTAATTAACTAATGGTTAGTATTTATTTAACTATTTTGTAACTTTATTACACCGGGAAATGTAAATTAGTGGCAAAAAGTGTCCTTTAGTGGTCGGATGAGTAGTAAACTTTCAGCCAATGCGATACTATTTTGGCCAGATAACAAGTTCCAACTTCCCGGTTTTTGCTACCGGTCACAATTTAAGGGAGAAGCCTATGACTCTATATAAAGACTATCCATTGCATCAGGTCATCCTGCGTCGCACTTTTGTTGTTGTAGCAGGTGTTCTGGCTTTGCCAGTGATGCTGTTCTGGAAAGATCGCGCCCGTTTCTACAGCTACCTGCACCGCGTCTGGTCTAAAACCAGCGAAAAACCAGTTTGGATGGCTCAGGCTGAAGCCGCATCCGCTGATTTTTACTAAGCTTGCTGAGAAGTCATTACTACGGATACAAAACATCAAAGCCCCATCAGTTCACAACTGATGGGGCTTTTTTACGGCTGATGGACGCGGATTAATGTGCCAGCTCTTTCCAGTTATAAATCTGATTGGTGGTATCCATTACGGGCGCTTTTCCTGCCAGCCTGTTAGCGATGTGTTGCACTGTTTCTTCAGGCCTATCTCCAGGTAGTAAAATCCCCATCCAGCGACGCATTAATTTATCGTTATTGGCGGTTGAATAAATATCCTCTACCGTTCCGGTATCCGGGTTATTAACCTGCGGGCTGTACCAGATAAACATGGGCACTTCAAAAGCGTGCTGGCTTGGTTTTACCCCACCATGATGGTAAACCACGCTTTGTATCGGTTCGCGTTCCAGTGCATGATCGGAAAAATAAGCGACAGAAGCTCGCCTGTCTTTCAGCAGCGCGAAAATATTGCCCAGTAGCTTATCAGTGAAGCGGATTGAGTTGTCATAACAGGCATCAATACCATCGCTTTGCGGCGTGAATAGTGCGTCAGTTGCTGGAAAACGTGTACATTCCGGTTCATGGCTACCATAAATATGCAGCACAATGAGCTGTTTACCTTGATGGTTTAATGCCTTGCGCAAGTCAGGTAATAACGCATCATCATAGCCATCTTTAACCCAGTGTTTATGGGCGGCATTCATCGCGATACCGGTAATCGCGTTATTGTAGTCACCCAGCATCCCTTGCTTGCTAAACCACGATGTATCAAAACCCGCCTGATTAGCCAGATTAATAATATTGTCCGAATAGTGCTGGATATTATGGTTTATCACGGTATCGGCTGTGATCGCCAGCGGCACGGCGGTAATGGTGATAGGTGCTCCGCTAATGGCATGATTCCACAGTAGCAGATGGCTGCGTTCAGCTTCTAATTGCGGTGTGGTGGGTTGCGGGTAACCATAAATACTCATGTTTTCGCTACGTGCGGACTCCCCGATAACCAACACATAAGTATCAATCCCGGTTTCCTGGGTTTGCAGGGAGTAATCGGGAATCTGGCTTGCGATCTGCTTAATTAAATGTTGATCGCTCCATGCCTGAAGAAAATATTTAGTATTACTTATGGGTAAATAGTTCATGACACGCGCGGTGATACTTCCCTGACTGTTTTTCTTAATATGATGGACAGTCGCTTGCACAATATTACTGATAAGTAAAATGGCTAATAAATAAAACGGGTATTTTGCCAGCCATTTACTGCCAGCAGCAGGCATCATCGCAACGCTGCCTAATAACAAAATGACCAGCGCCAGAAAACCTAAACAGTATTTTTGGTATAACCACAACATCGCGCTGATTTCGTGGCTATCACTATCCAGAATGCTCATCGCAAAGCCATAGCTAAACCCGGAGCCAAAGGTGCCTCGCGCATAGAACGTCAGTGTGACATCCCATGCCACCCACAATATTGGCAACACTGCGGCTAATAAGCGGACGAGTTTATTTTTAATTAAACTCAAAGATAACATTAACAATACAAATATTATTAATCTTTGAAACATAACATGTGCCGGAGCAAACAAAACATTAGCTACAGCCACAATCAATATACCTATCCCCAAAGGAATAAATTGGCGTGCTCTACTTAACATATAAATAACATCCGCGCAGAATTACCGTTTTAAACGGTTTTATTAAATTTGCTATCAACGGGCATTAATATACTTAAAGGCATCAATAAGCATAGATATATTCATTTGATGAATTGTTTCTTTGACATGCGTCAGTAAGTCATCTGAACAACAACGCCCTCGGCACTGTTATTTATCGCGCAAAATGTGTGAAGATAAGGCACTACTCATCGAAATCACTGGGGCAGCAGCATGTTGATTTGGCAGGATTTACACCATTCAGAATTGAGCGTAACCGATCTCTACACGCTTCTGGCGCTACGCAATGAAGTGTTTGTCGTCGAGCAGAATTGCCCCTACCAGGACATTGATGGTGATGATCTGGTGGGTGAGAACCGCCATATTCTTGGTTGGAAGGGCGGGAAATTGGTGGCCTATGCCCGTATCCTGCAAAGCGACAGCGAGTTTGAACCGGTAGTGATTGGCCGTGTCATTGTCGATAAAAGCGTGCGTGGCGAAAAACTGGGTTACCAGTTGATGGAACTGGCGATGGCTTCGTGCCAGCAGTATTGGCCAGAGAAAACAGTCTATTTAGGCGCTCAGGCTCATCTGCAATCTTTCTACGCCCACTTCGGGTTTACCCCAGTTACTGACGTGTATGACGAAGACGGTATTCCCCATATCGGTATGGCAAATCGTTAATGACAGATTAATCGCCAGGTAAAAAGCACTAGTGTTGTCTATAGTTAGCGGACGAGTATTTTTTAAACACGGAGAACAGTGATGCAACCGTATGAATCTCGTCTTGATGATGATTTAACTCTGCTTAGTGAAACGTTAGAAGAAGTGCTGCGTTCCTCAGGCGATCCTGCTGACCAAAAATACATTGAGCTGAAAGCACGTGCAGAAGCGGCGCTCAGCGAAGTCAAAGCCCGGGTCAGTAGTGCGTCGGACAATTATTACTATCGTGCAAAAAAAGCCGTTTATCGCGCCGATGATTATGTGCGTGAAAAACCATGGCAAGGAGTTGGCGTTGGCGCTGCCGCTGGTCTGGTACTAGGGCTTTTATTAGCCAGACGCTAGATACCCTTCGCCCTTCAAGTTGCAGGGGCGTTGGCTGCTCTCGTGCACCCGAATCACTTGACTTCAGTAAGCTCATCGGGATTTACTCGATTGCCGCCTACCTGCATCTCGAAGTAACTTGGGTATAATAATTGCGTCGAGTGCCAGCAGAAAAATCTTACCCATTGGGTGGGATTTTTTTTTGCCGCCATGACCACGTATAATCAGGGGTTTTCAGGGAAGGTGAGGTAAACGTGAATTCAGTTGTCGTCGCGCTGCAACAGTTACAGCTTGCATTGAACGCAGAATTTGCGGATGCACCGGGTTTACAGCAATTATCTTGTGCTGTCACCCTAAGTGATGCCTCTGATGCACTCGCATGGTTGGCCAGCCAGCGTCTTTATCCCCAGTTTTACTGGCAACAGCGCAATGGCGATGACGAAATTGCCGCCCTCGGTGCTGTGCGTCTGTTCGATACCTTAGATGCCGCCGGGGCATTTATTGATGACTATGCCGACCAGCCAGCTGTTCGTATTACTGGCGTAAATGCATTTTCACCCACCAGCAGTTTTTTATTTCTCCCACGCCTCGAATGGCGGCGCATCGGTGGCGATGCTTTTCTCTACCTTAATATTTATAGCGAAACTTCCCTGCAAGATGATGCGCGGGTAGCCCTTCAATTCCTTGAAAAAATGCTGCCTGCAAAGCAATTGCCATTGCAGCGTTTAAATTGTGTCGGTGAGCAACATATTCCAACGCAACCAGAATGGAATCAGTTAGTTGACCGTGCAATATCTGCCATTGAGCAGCATGAGCTCGATAAAGTCGTCCTGGCGAGAGCCACCGATCTGCAATTTACTACCGCAGTTTCCGCAGCCGGATTTATGGCGGCCAGTCGCCGGGTGAACCTGAATTGCTATCATTTCTTGATGGTGTTTGATGGCAGCCATGCGTTCCTTGGCTCGAGCCCAGAACGCTTGTGGCGGCGCATTGATAGTGCTTTGCGCACCGAAGCGCTAGCCGGAACGGTCGCTAACCATCCCGACGATCATCGAGCCTGGTCTTTGGGGCAGTGGTTGCTTAAAGACGATAAAAACCAACGTGAAAACATGTTGGTCGTTGAAGATATTTGCCAGCGTTTGCAAAAAACGGTGGGGGCTATTGATGTATTGCCGCCGCAGGTGGTGCGCCTGAGAAAGGTACAACATTTGCGCCGTTGCATCTGGACCGATTTGGCTCAGCCTGACGATGCTGTATGTCTTGCAATGTTGCAACCTACTGCCGCTGTAGCCGGGTTGCCACGTGATGTGGCACGCGGGTTTATCGCCCATAATGAACCGTTTGAGCGTGAATGGTATGCGGGTTCGGCGGGTTATATCTCGCAACGGCAGAGTGAGTTCTGCGTTGCTTTACGCTCGGCAAAAGTAATCAATAATATGGTGCGCTTATACGCCGGAGCTGGAATTGTCGCAGGTTCTGATGCGGCGGAAGAATGGCAGGAAATAGAAAATAAAGCCGCCGGGTTGCGAACGTTGCTAACAAAATCAACGTTCTAAACTATAGGCATGTCTGAGACAATTCGGACTTAATCGTGCTTGTTGCCAACAAAAATGCAGTTTGAAGGGTATTACCGACCCATATCAAAATAACCGTTCCAGCAATAATTATAATGAGTCAGCAAAATTGACTCAGGACTGAATCATGTCGATAAGCTCGTTTAACCGCCGTTGGGCTACGGTAATCCTTGAAGCGCTGACTCGCCACGGTGTGCGCCACGTCTGCATCGCTCCCGGTTCGCGTTCTACACCTCTGACCCTTGGGGCGGCTGAAAATCGGGCTTTTATTTGTCATACCCATTTTGACGAACGTGGTTTAGGTCACCTGGCATTAGGTCTGGCAAAAGCAAGCCAGGCTCCAGTCGCTATTATCGTGACTTCGGGTACAGCGGTGGCCAACCTCTATCCGGCAATTATTGAAGCCGGTTTGACGGGCGAAAAACTGGTGGTTCTTACCGCTGACCGCCCACCGGAACTTATTGATTGCGGCGCCAATCAGGCGATTCGCCAGCCTGGGATTTTTAGCACCCATCCTACTCAATCGATTAATTTACCTCGCCCAACGCAGGATATTCCTGCGCGCTGGTTAGTTTCGACTATCGATAACGCGTTGGGCCAGCAGATGGCTGGTGCGGTTCACATCAATTGCCCATTCGCCGAGCCGCTGTATGGCGAGCCTGATGAAACTGGCATGAGTTGGCAACAGGCATTGGGCGACTGGTGGCAAGGTGATAAACCCTGGTTACGTACGGGCCTGACTCAGGAAGTGCTTAAACAGCGTGACTGGTTCTTCTGGCGTCAAAAACGTGGCGTTGTAATTGCCGGGCGTTTGAATTCTGAAGAAGGAAAACAGGTCGCTGCATGGGCGAAAATGCTCGGTTGGCCGTTAATTGGCGATGTGCTATCGCAAACTGGGCAGCCGTTGCCATGTGCAGATTTATGGCTGAGCAACAGCCAGGCAGTGACAGAACTTGCCGAAGCACAAATTATTATTCAGTTTGGCAGTAGCCTGACCGGAAAACGCGTTCTGCAATGGCAAGCGACCTGTGAGCCTGAAGAGTACTGGCTGGTGGATAATCTCCCAGGCCGGCTTGATCCCGCGAATCATCGTGGCCGTCGCTTGTGTTGCGATATTACACAATGGCTGGAACTTCACCCTGCTGAAAAGCGCGTGGCGTGGGATGAGAAATTAACTACGCTTGCAAAAATAGCTCAGCAGGCGGTGAAAAAGGGCACTCTTGAATTCGGCGAAGCCCAGGTCGCGGCGCGACTGGCTGAATTATTACCGGAAGCCGGGCAGCTGTTTGTCGGCAATAGCCTGATTGTTCGTCTGGTCGATGCTTTTGCGCAATTGCCTGCGGGTTATCCGGTATTTAGCAATCGTGGTGCGAGCGGTATCGACGGCTTACTTTCAACAGCTGCCGGCGTGCAACGAGCCACCGCACGCTCGACGCTGGCGATTGTTGGCGATCTCTCGGCACTTTACGACATCAACTCACTGGCATTATTACGTCAGGTTTCCGCTCCCTTCGTTTTGCTGATCGTCAATAATAATGGCGGGCAAATATTCTCGCTGTTACCAACGCCGGCAGACGAACGTGAACGCTTCTATACCATGCCGCAAAACGTCAATTTTGCCCACGCAGCAGCGATGTTCAGACTCTCCTATAACAATCCGGCAAGCTGGGATGAGTTGCAGGAAGCCGTGACCCATGCCTGGCGTACTCCTCATGCGACCATCATTGAGCTCACCGTTAGTGAAACTGACGGTGCGCAAACCTTGCAGCATTTGCTCGCACAGGTTAGTCAGGCATGATTCTGCATGCTGTTTTTCATGAAGGCCGCGATGCCAACTTGCCGTGCCTGGTCTGGCTGCACGGTTTTTTAGGCAACCGGAAGGAGTGGGAAACTTTCAGCGAACATTTCACCGATTGGCCGCAACTCTTCATCGACTTGCCCGGTCACGGGAAATCAGCCGATATTACGGCTGAAGGCTTTGCTCAAGTCGATAAATTACTGCGAAATACGCTTGTTAGTTACAACATTCTAAGTTACTGGCTAATTGGCTACTCTCTTGGTGGACGAGTGGCGATGTATCATGCTTGTCAGCTTGAGAATTCCGGTTTGTGCGGCTTGATTGTTGAGGGGAGCCATCCTGGACTTACGGATGAGACTGCCCGCCGAGAAAGAAAAAGTAGCGACCAGCAATGGGCGCAGCGGTTACGCACACAACCACTAAAAGAGGTGCTGAACGACTGGTATCATCAAGCTGTTTTCCAGTCGCTCAATGATCAGCAACGCGCTTCGCTTATCGCACAACGCAGCCAGAATAATGCCCAAAGCCTTGCCGCAATGCTTGAGGCGACGTCTCTTGGCAACCAACCAGATTTAAAGGCTACGCTCAAACAATTGCCGTTGCCTTTTTACTATTTTTGCGGTGAGCGGGATGAAAAATTCCGCGCCGTGGCAACCAGCCTGGAATTGTCACCGCAGCTTATTACTGCCGCAGGCCATAATGCACATCGGGAAAACCCAATTGCTTTCACAGCCTGCCTGCTCAATTTATTGCGAAAACCTATCGAGGAAACACCATGATTTATCCAGATGAAGAAATGCTTTATGCGCCAGTTGAATGGCAGGATTGCTCGGAAGGTTACACCGATATTCGCTATCACAAATCAGCTGACGGTATCGCTAAAATAACGATCAACCGCCCTGAAGTGCGTAACGCATTCCGCCCGTTGACCGTAAAAGAGATGATTAATGCGCTGGCTGATGCCCGTTACGACGACAACATTGGCACCATCATCCTGACCGGCGAAGGCGAAAAAGCTTTCTGCGCAGGCGGCGATCAAAAAGTACGTGGCGATTACGGTGGCTACCAGGATGCAAGCGGCACCCATCACCTGAATGTGCTGGATTTCCAGCGCCAGATTCGCACCTGTCCAAAACCAGTTGTGGCGATGGTTGCGGGTTATTCCATCGGTGGTGGTCATGTACTGCATATGATGTGCGACCTGACAATTGCTGCTGAAAACGCGGTATTCGGCCAGACTGGCCCGAAAGTGGGTTCATTTGACGGTGGCTGGGGTGCTTCTTATATGGCTCGTATCGTCGGCCAGAAAAAAGCGCGTGAAATCTGGTTCCTGTGCCGCCAGTACGACGCAAAAGAAGCGTTGGATATGGGCCTGGTGAACACCGTTGTGCCGAATGCAGATCTCGAAAAAGAGACCGTGCGCTGGTGCCGCGAAATGCTGCAAAACAGCCCAATGGCGTTGCGTTGCCTGAAGGCTGCTCTAAATGCCGACTGCGACGGTCAGGCAGGTTTACAGGAACTGGCTGGCAACGCCACCATGCTGTTCTACATGACTGAAGAGGGTCAGGAAGGTCGCAACGCGTTCAACCAAAAACGCCAGCCGGACTTCAGCAAATTTAAACGGAATCCGTAATGCGTAGCGTCGAACTGTGGCGCTTTCAGGTGCCGATGGATGCGGGTGTGGTGCTGCGTGAGCGGCGCCTGAAATCACGCGACGGGCTGTTAGTGTGCCTGACAGATGGCGAAAAACAGGGCTTCGGCGAGATCTCGCCGTTGCCTGGTTTTAGCGTAGAAACTGTCGATGACGCATTGAACGTGGCACAAACCTGGTTGCAAGCCTGGCAAACAGGCGCGGAAATCGACTTGCCAGAAATGCCATCGGTGGCGTTTGGCCTGAGTTGTGCGCTGGCCGAAATCAGCGGTGAATTGCCTCAGGCGGCGGATTACCGCGCGGCGCCCTTGTGCACCGGTGACCCGGACGAACTGTTTGCCATGCTAGCTGCTATTCCCGGTGAGAAAATCGCCAAGGTGAAAGTGGGTTTGTATGAAGCTGTGCGCGACGGAATGGTGGTCAATCTTCTACTGGAAGCGATGCCAGATTTGCGTCTGCGTCTTGATGCCAACCGTGGCTGGACACCGATCAAAGCGCAGCAGTTCGCCAAATACGTTAATCCTGATTTCCGAGCGCGCATTGCGTTTATCGAAGAGCCGTGCAAAACCCGTGAGCAATCCAGTGAGTTTGCCCGTGAAACGGGAATTGCGATCGCCTGGGATGAAAGCCTGCGTGAGCCTGATTTTGAGTTTGCCGCCGAACCTGGTTTGAGTGCGGTGGTTATCAAGCCGACCTTAACCGGTAGTCTTGAGAAAGTACGTCAACAGGTTGAGCAGGCCCATGCCCTGGGATTGACAGCGGTTATCAGTTCTTCGATTGAATCGAGCCTCGGCTTAACACAATTGGCGCGTATTGCCGCGTGGCTGACGCCGCAAACGTTGCCTGGCCTCGATACGCTGTCGTTGATGCAGGCACAATTGGTGCGCGAATGGCCTGGCAGCCCATTGCCGTGCTGGTCACTGGAATCTCTTGAGCGAGTGTTATGAGTTTTCAAGATTTTCCCTGGCAGTATTGGGCACAAATTCGTGGTGACCAACCAGCACTTACGTTAGGCCATGAAAGCCTGAACTGGTACGAGCTATGCCAGCGCGTTGATGCGCTGGCAGGGGGCTTCCGCCAGCAGGGTGTGCTTGAAGGGCAAGGCGTTGCGCTACGTGCGAAAAACAGCCCGGAAATGGTTTTCGCACTGCTTGCGTTGTTGCAATGTGGGGCGCGTGTATTGCCGCTTAACCCACAGTTGCCTGCACCTGTGCTCGAACACTTACTTCCCACGCTGACTATCAGCCATGCCTTGACCTTTGATGCGCCGCTTACAGTTGCCGATATCAACCCGTTAACTCTGCTGGAAAGCGAACCTTTCAAGGTTGAGTGGCAGCCTGCAAGGTTTGCATCGATGACGCTTACCTCCGGCTCAACGGGCTTACCCAAAGCGGCGGTTCATACCAGTGATGCTCATCTTGCTAGTGCTGCAGGTGTGCTGGCGGTGATGAACTACGGCGCGAATGACAGTTGGTTGTTATCACTACCTCTGTTTCATGTCTCCGGCCAGGGCATTTTGTGGCGCTGGCTGCTGGTGGGTGGTTGCATGGTAGTGCGCGATTTATATCCTTTGAGTGATGCGCTGCAAGGCTGTACGCATGCGTCACTGGTGCCGACCCAGCTCTGGCGCATGCTTGAGCAATCTCCTCCGGAATCCTTGCGTGAGGTGTTGTTGGGTGGTGCGGCAATTCCTGTTGAGCTCACGCAAGCGGCGCAAGAAAAAGGCATCAATTGCTGGTGTGGTTATGGGTTAACGGAGCTGGCCTCAACGGTCTGCGCCAAACGTGCTGATGGGTTGCCTGATGTGGGTGAAGCTCTGCCAGGCCGGGAAGTGAAAATCGTTGACCAAGAAGTGTGGATTCGTGCCGATAGCCTGGCATCAGGCTACTGGAAAGAGGGGGTTGTCGTGCCGCTGGTTAATTCCCAGGGCTGGTTTGCAACACGCGATCGCGGTGTTCTGAATGCGCACCGTCTAACGCTTATTGGCCGGCTCGATAATCTGTTTTTCAGTGGTGGGGAAGGTATCCAACCAGAAGAAGTTGAGCGCGTGATTGCAGTTCATCCCGCGGTGAAACAGGTTTTTGTCGTACCAATCGATGATCCCGAATTTGGCCAGCGCCCGGTTGCGGTGGTTGAAGCCGACGAGGATTTTGACCTGTCGCTATTGTCTGAGTGGTTGCCGGGAAAAGTAGCCCGTTTTCAGCATCCGGTGCGTTGGTTACGCTTGCCTGATGAATTCAAGCAGGGGGGGATTAAGATTTCGCGAGTGCAGTTAAAGTTATGGGTAAAGCGGGAGGCTACAATTTAATGCCACCCCCGTTTTAATGTCGGGTGTCGTTAACGCTAATCCGACTTACATACCTGACTCTAATACTGATTTCTGCCGCTCTGTTCGAGCGGCTTTTTTATTGGCAATCCATATAAACCAGATAAAAATATTGCAAACCGCTTCGCTAGCAAGTTAATGAACCTAAAACTATACTTGGGTTGCAGTAAAGTTCTGCAATCACTGAGGAATGAGTTATGAAAACACTAAACATGAACGTTTCCAAAGAGCAGCCTAAAAACCCAGATAAAGCACCTAAGAACGATGAGAAAAAGCCAAAGCAAAATCAAAAATAAGCTTTGTTCCATTTGTAGGTTTTAAATGCTCTTACGTTGGAGGTTCTTATGTCTAACCATCCAAACTTGGTCGACCCGGTACCTATCGATGAACCGCTGCCCGGAGATACGGTACCAGATGTTCCAGACCCCATTGAGCCGCTTGATCCTGACTTACCCTTGGACCCGGTAAGATGAAGAGGGAAATGAAACCGCCTAAGGGCGGTTTTTTGTTGCCTTAACTACCATAAATGCCGTCTCGCTTACACTTAAACTCGCCTATTTTTCTACTGCTGCAACTTGTGGCGGGGATTGGTGAGAGTAAAGCTGGCGGCTGTTTAACAGGGCGTTTTTTCATTTTCTTACAAACGAATGAAGAAAAGCATTTCTAACGCATTGATTACCTCACCCCTGGCTGTAAAATCGGCGTTTTTTCAGGGACATCCCTTTTTACTGCTCAGGATTGAAAGCATGAACAAATTACTTTTGGCTGGCTTTGCCGGTTTAGCACTCGTATCTGCATCTGCAAGCGCTATTAGCGTTAGCGGCCAGGCGGGTGAAAAATATACAAACATCGCAGTAGGCTTCGGCCAGGATTCTGCCGGTCTGACCATGAACGGTAACTACGCGCATAATGATGACGACGGTGATACCGCAGGTCTGGGACTCGGTCTGAATGTGCCATTGGGTCCATTTATGGGTACAGTTGGTGGCCGTGCGGTTTATCTGAATCCGAAAGATGGTGATGAAGGTTATGCGTTGGCAGTGGGTGGTGGTTTGAGCTGGCAGGTATTTGATAGCATCTCCGTATTCGGTGATTACTACTACTCTCCAGACTCTCTTTCCAGTGGCGTGAAAGATTACCAGGAAGCCAGTGCGGGTGCTCGTTGGACTGTGATTCGCCCAATCACTGTTGAAGCTGGTTATCGCTATATCGGTGTTAACGGTAAAGATGGCAGCCGTGATAACGCTATCGCCGATGGTCCGTATGTGGGCGTGAGCGCAGGCTTCTAAACCCTTCGTCTTTCGCGTTGCAGGTACGTTTGCTGCGTTCGCTTACCCGAATCACTTAGTTTACTAAGCGATTCGGGATTCGTTCTCTTGCTGCCCTCCTGCAACGTGAAGTCTATCGTGGATTATCATTTCTGATTCCCTCTCTATACCTAAAATGATTTGCGCTATAGTGAACCGTTTTCTTCCCGCGGAGCACAACAATGATAAAAGTGGAAATGCTGTCTACCGGCGACGAAGTGCTGCATGGTCAAATTATTGATACCAACGCAGCCTGGCTTGCTGATTATTTCTTTAACCAGGGTTTACCAATGTCGCGCCGTAATACGGTGGGCGATAGTCTTGACGATTTAATCGCGGTGCTCAAAGAGCGCAGCGAACATGCCGATGTACTGATTGTGAACGGTGGCCTTGGGCCAACCAGCGATGACCTCAGTGCGCAGGCAGCCGCTACTGCCGCAGGCGTTGAACTGGTTATGCACCAGCAATGGCTTGAGCATATGGAACGTTTCTTTGCCGAACGCGGGCGTGAAATGGCACCGAGCAACCGCAAACAAGCGCTTATTCCGGCTACCAGCGAAATGGTCGATAACCCAGTCGGCACCGCATGCGGGTTTGCTCTACAACTCAACCGCTGCCTGATGTTCTTCACCCCAGGCGTTCCTTCCGAATTTAAAGTGATGGTTGATCAACAAATCATGCCGCGCCTGCGTGAGCGTTTTGTGTTGCCTGAGCCGCCAGTTTGCCTGCGCCTGACGACCTTCGGGCGTTCTGAAAGTGAGTTGGCGCAAAGCCTTGAACCTCTGTCATTACCCGAAGGCGCGGTAATGGGCTATCGCTCATCAATGCCGATTATCGAGCTGAAACTGACCGGGCCTGCCACTCAGCGGGCGGCAATGGAAGCTGTCTGGCCACAAGTGCAACGTGTGGCAGGACAAAGCGCTATTTTTGAGGGCACCGATGGTTTGCCTGCGCAGTTAGCGGAACGCCTGCGCGAGCAGTCACACAATATTGCCGTCAGTGAACAATTCACCGCCGGGCTGTTGTGCCTGCAACTCGCCAGTGCGCAAGCGCCATTGGGTAATAGTGAAGTGCTTTCTGCACGCCCTGAAACACTGCAGCAGATAACTGAGCGTGCAAAAACTTTCGCGCTGCAAGCGGGTAGTGCTCTGGCGCTGGTGGTGGGGTGCCTTGATGATGAGCATCTTCATTTCGCATTGCACACGCCAAAAGGGACTTATGGCCTGCAAGTGAAATTCAACGTTACCCGCTATGCCCTGCGTACACGCCAGGAAGTCTGCGCGATGATGGCCCTCAACATGCTGCGCCGCTGGCTCAACGGCTGGGATGTCGCCGCTGAGCATGGCTGGGTGAATGTTGTCGACTCACTAGAAATCTAAAAATTATGCGAGTGCCCGAGCCAAAAGCGTAATCGGGTGCTCGCATTTCTTGCTGGTGGACATCTCAATCTGCCATTTGCAGGTTTCGCAATCCGTCACCACCAAATTGACACCGCTCTCTTCGATCTGCTGGAATAACGGTGCGCCAATGCTTTGTGAAAATTGATAGTTTTCCTTTTTAAACCCGTACGTGCCTGCAATTCCACAGCACTGGGATTCGAGCATTATCAACTCCACACCCGGCAAGCGCCGCAGTAAATCTAGCGTATAGAGTGACCAGCCCATTTTCTCCATATGACATGGCGTGTGGTAAGCAATACGCAGTGGTAATGCTTTCAGTTTCAACTCCCGCCCGTCTTCGAGCTGCTTCCAGATAAAGCGAGTCGCCAGTTCAATATGGTCACGCATTGGGCGCGTGTCGATATCCAACACCTGCGGGTATTCATCGCGCAATGTAAACGTGCAGGTGGAGGACGTCGCGATAACCGGCAGCCCTTGCTCGAGTACGGCTTTGCCCAAAGAAGCCGCGTTAATTGCCGCCTGCTTTTTCGCTTTGTCGATAAAACCGTTAGCAATTAACGGTACGCCGCAGCACTTTTCACGTTCCAGCAGTTGTACGCCAAAGCCCATGGCATTCATCACGCTGACCAGATCTTTGCCCAACTGCGGGTGGTTGTAATTCACATAGCAACCGTGGAAAAACGCCACTTGCTCAGCAAAGGATTTTTGCGCCGTGGCATGTTTGCGATACCACTGACGAAATGTTCCCGAGGAGTATTTCGGTAATGTGCGGTGGCTGTCGATGCCGAGCGTTTTATCAAGCAAGTTTCGCACCGGCATAAGAGATGTCGCGGTATTCACCAGCGGTGCAAATGGCGTCGAAAGGGTGCCCATCAAATCGGTATGGCTGAGAATGGCATCTCTTAATTTAAAGGGTGTTTTGCCATAACGCGCTTTAGCACGCTGGATAATATCGCCAATTTTCACATCAGACGGGCAGGCGACTTCGCAGCGTTTGCAGTTAGTGCAAAATTTAAGGGCGTCGTCATAAAGTGCGGCATCTTTCAGGCGCAGGCGCTCTCCGTCAGGCCCGGACTGCTTAGGACCGGGGTAGTCCGGGTTAACCCGGCTGACCGGGCAGACAGTAGTGCAGACAGTGCATTTAATGCAGTTTTCAAAACTGGTTTCATCAAGCAGATTCATGCGCTGCCCCCTGCGATTCAAGAATGCGTTGTGCGACATGCAGTGCGCCAGTCATTGACACACCCGCGCCGCAACCTTGTTGCAGCGGGTCGAACCCGGCCAGTACCGAACCGATGGCGTAAAGGTTTTCGATACGTTGCCCGGCGCGGGCAGGGTGGAAATGCTTATCAACGGCAACACCTGCCTGCAAATACGGCTGCGGGCTGAAAAAGTCCTCTTTGCACCACGCTTCACGCTCGGCTGGGGCGCAGATATCGAGGCCAAAAACGGGTTCGCGTATGCCGCTGAATTTTGCCTCAAGGCCGTTACTGAAAAAGCTGCCGCTGGCGAGGACATAATGGTTTGCCCGCAGCGGGACTTCTGCGTGGTTGCGGGTGAAAATCGCACTGATATTTTGCAGCTGTGTTTCCGTCCTCACCACGGCGTCACCGGGCATCATTATCCCGTTGAGCTGCTGAAAACGGCGGCGCAACTGGTGATACAACCGCATACCGAGCACCGAAGGGGGAAGTGTGGGTAACAGGCGAAGCGGGCAGGGTAATTCACGGCTTACCGCCTGCCAGGCTTTATCATCTTCACTCCCGAGGCATGCCGGAAGGAACAGGGCATCAGTGTCATGCGCCAGCGTTTTAAGCTCATCAATAAGCAGGCGTTGTTGTTCTGGCATATCCAGTACGCGGGCGATATTGGCAGCGCGGAACTCGCTGGGGTTATTGCGTAACGTGTCCAGTGCGGGAAGTGTCAGTTCCGCGGTTTTCACATTGATGTGGTTTTCTGCCAGTGAACCAGCGACAAGTTCTGGCTGAAAATCGAGAAAACCGGCAATACCGACTACCGTGATGTGTTTCCACGGAAGGGGTGCTACGGGGATTTCCATTGGGCTAAGCCACGTTGCACGTTCAATTCCAAGCGGCGTAATACGCTGGTGGTTCTGCTTATAGCTGCCCGTAAGTGTGATATGGCAACGGGCCAGCAGCGCTTCACTCTCCATCGCGAAACGCTGTACGTTTTGCGCCCCCATCAGACTATAAGGGTGTTCTGGTGCCTGCAGTTTTAATGCTGCCAGTGCATCCAGGGGAGAGTTTACCGGAGTGCCATCGGGCAACTCCGCCAGTAAATCCAGCGATCCTGACGAAAAATGAAGTGCGCTTTGCCCGCGACTGACGATAGCGCAACGCAGCCCCGCTTCCGCCAGACGGATACCGCACACCAGTCCGGCGAGTCCACCGCCAATAATCAGGCTGTCGAATTTCATTGTGGCGTTCCTTTTTTTAGCCCGCACAACCCCTGGTACACCCAAGCGGTAAATTCGCTTTCTCGCAGCGCATCATCCCAGGCAATAGGGCGGATCCCTTTCCAGCGTTCATTGAGAAAAAGCGATAACTGGTCGAGCGATTGCGCAGGCGATGACGTGCCAAAACGTTGTAATAAACCGGCGGCGCGACAGGCGCATAACTCACCCTGGCAGGTACCCATTCCTACGCGGGTTCGACGGCGTAAATCGCCAAGATTGGCGACAGCCAGTTTATTGACCGCGTAGCGAACTTCACCGGCCGTTACCGCTTCACATTCGCAAACCAGGCTGTTGCTCAGGCGGTCGCCCGCCAGAAGTTGTTCAGCACGATCGCCGTGGCGCCAGACAGCAGAGCGGCGGATGGTTGGCGGTAGCGAAATGACTTTACTGAGTGTCTCTTCTTGCGAGCTTCCTGAACCAGGAAGCGGGACGGTTGCGGTGGTGCAGGGGCTGGAATGACCGAGTTTTTCGCACACCGCATTGGTGGCCCATTCAGCCATCAGGCGATAGGTCATGAGTTTGCCGCCAGTGATGGTGATAAAGCCGTCCATTCCGTCACGCTTTGCGTGATCCATCAATACGATCCCCCGGCTGGCGTTGCGCCCGCTCGGATCGTTATCGCTGGCAACCAGTGGGCGAACGCCAGC
This sequence comes from Buttiauxella sp. BIGb0552, assembly GCF_004366275.1. Classification (NCBI taxonomy): domain Bacteria; kingdom Pseudomonadati; phylum Pseudomonadota; class Gammaproteobacteria; order Enterobacterales; family Enterobacteriaceae; genus Buttiauxella; species Buttiauxella sp. BIGb0552. The sequence goes on along the minus strand of NZ_SODY01000002.1, from coordinate 486,015 downwards.
ATAGGCACGCAAAATGCGGGTGGCTGCTAGTTTGGGCGCAAGTTTAGACCCTTCACGAATCAGGATATCGACCTCTTGCGGTGTGACGCGCATATTGTCGATTTGGTCGTACTCAACAGGTGTTGACGTGGTACCAATCAGCGAAATGGTATCGCCGGGCACCAGAATATCGGCATCAGCAGGTTTGCGGCAGCGGTTGATCACCATATTGTTGATGCGATGCCCGAGTATCAGCAACGAGCCTTTTGCAGGCAGCATACGAATACTTAAATCAGCATATTCAGCGATACGCTGCCCCCAGATCCCGGCAGCATTGACGACGATATTTGCATATAAATCGTGGCGTTGATGGCTCTGGTGGTTGTAGACCCTGACACCCATTACGCGACTGCCCTGGCGAATCAACCCGGTAACCTCCTGCCCGGTAAGAATTTCTGCGCCATGTTCTCTGGCATCGAGCATATTGGCGGCGGTCAGGCGGAAGGGGTCGACAGTTCCATCCGGCACGCGAACCGCACCGATAAGCGCAGGATTGGCCGCAGGTTCTATCCGTAATGCTTCTTTAGGATCGAGCTGTTGAGCATTGATTCCGGCGTCCTGGCACGCAGCAATAAACATGCTCTGCAAGGCTAAATCATCTTCAGGAAGGGTGATAAACAACCCGTCTGTGCGCTCAATACAGTGGCGAGCAATGCGTTTAAGGATGCGGTTTTCTTCAATACACTCGCGGGCTGATTCGCTATCTGTCATGGCGTATCGCGCGCCGCTGTGGAGTAAGCCATGGTTTCGGCCTGTCGCACCGGTGGCGATATCATGCCTTTCCAGTAGTAGCGTGCGTAACCCGCGTCGCGCACAGTCGCGGGCAATCCCGGCACCCGTTGCACCTCCACCAATAATAATGACATCCCTTTCTTTGCTATCCGCGTTCATGCGCTTCTCCTGGAAAGAACCTCTTGAACGCTATTCAGCCACAGAAAAGATTATCAATGTTTGATATCGAGCAAATTCGAGCATAAATCGAAAGTGAAGTGTGATGCCATGCACTATTTCGATAGTTTGTAATAAAAATGTAATAATTTGCGGGGTGTTTCACACTAACCAGACGGGATAATTCTTACCATGCGCTCGCAAAAGAACATTGCCTGATAAAACCTGCCACGGAGGCATTTATGCTGAGCATTTTCAAACCTACCGCCCATCAGCCACGGCTGAAAAGCGAGCACATAGATCCAACTTATAAACGCCTGCGCTGGCAAATCTTTATGGGTATTTTCTTCGGTTACGCGGCCTACTATCTGGTGCGTAAAAACTTCACCCTGGCGATGCCCTACTTGATTGAGCAAGGTTTCTCGCGAGGGGATTTAGGATTCGCGCTTTCTGGTATTTCTATCGCCTACGGCTTTTCAAAATTCATCATGGGGTCGGTTTCTGACCGCTCTAATCCGCGAGTTTTCTTACCCGCCGGTTTAATTCTGGCGTCGTTAGTCATGCTATTCATGGGATTTGTGCCATGGGCGACATCGAGCATCGCAGTGATGTTTGTGCTGCTGTTCTTATGTGGCTGGTTCCAGGGCATGGGCTGGCCGCCGTGTGGGCGCACCATGGTGCACTGGTGGTCCAAGAAAGAGCGTGGCGGAATTGTTTCTGTCTGGAACTGCGCACATAACGTGGGTGGGGGTTTGCCGCCATTGCTGTTCTTACTCGGGATGGCGTGGTTTAACGACTGGCATGCGGCACTTTATATGCCAGCCTTTGCGGCGATTCTGGTGGCATTGATTGCCTTTGCATTAATGCGCGATACCCCGCAATCCTGCGGCTTGCCGCCAATCGAAGAGTACAAAAACGATTACCCGGACGACTACAACGACAAAACGGAAGAGGAACTGACGGCTAAACAGATCTTCATGCAGTACGTTTTCCCTAACCGCCTGCTGTGGTACATCGCCATTGCTAACGTTTTTGTCTACTTGCTGCGTTACGGCATTCTCGACTGGTCGCCAACGTATTTGAAAGAAGTGAAGCACTTCGCGCTGGATAAATCATCCTGGGCTTATTTCCTTTATGAATACGCCGGGATCCCTGGCACGCTGCTGTGTGGCTGGATGTCGGACAAAGTGTTCAGAGGCAACCGCGGCGCAACCGGTGTGTTCTTTATGATTCTGGTGACGATTGCGACCATTGTGTACTGGCTGAACCCGCCGGGAAATCCGAGTGTGGATATGGCGTGTATGATTGTGATTGGCTTCCTGATCTACGGACCGGTGATGCTGATTGGCCTGCACGCGCTGGAACTGGCACCGAAAAAAGCCGCGGGAACGGCAGCGGGCTTCACTGGCTTGTTCGGCTACCTCGGTGGGTCGGTCGCCGCGAGTGCCATTGTCGGTTATACCGTTGATTTCTTTGGCTGGGACGGCGGCTTTATGGTGATGATAGGCGGCAGTATTATGGCCGTGATTCTGCTGCTGGTGGTGATGGTGGGTGAAAACAAACATCACCAGGAAATGAAAGCGCGGGAAGGTCAGTAATCCCCAGAAAATAAAAAACCTCCAGCGGGAGGTTTTTTTTACATCTCTATCTCAATATCGCCCTGCGCCTGGCAGCAGCAGGGCAGTATTTCACCGGGCTGGATAAACGCCAGCGGTTCGGTAAGCCACTTCACTTCGCCTGCCGTCAACCGGATACGACAGGAGCCGCAATAACCTTCCCGGCACTGATATTCCACGGCGACCTGGTGAGATTCCAGCGTCGCCAGCAGGGAAGGATGTTCTTCTTCACACAGGAGTTGTGCTCCGGTGATTCGTAGCGTAATACGGCTCATAAATTACAGCTGGAAATCGCTTAAATCGTCGGTGTTAACGTTCGAATCAATCTGACCGACCAGATAAGAGCTCACTTCCACTTCTTGCGGTGCAACCTGCACGTTGTCAGACACCAGCCAGGCGTTAATCCATGGGATTGGGTTAGAGCGCGTTTTAAATGGCAGGTCCAGGCCAACTGCCTGCATACGGATGTTGGTAATGTAATCAACATACTGGCAGAGAATATCTTTGTTCAGACCGATCATCGAACCGTCGCGGAACAGATAGCTTGCCCACTCTTTTTCTTGCTCGGCAGCCAGTACGAACAGGTCGTAGCATTCCTGGCGGCATTCCTGGGCGATTTCCGCCATTTCAGGATCGTCTTCACCGGAGCGCATCAGGTTCAGCATGTGCTGAGTCCCGGTCAGGTGCAGCGCTTCGTCACGGGCAATCAGTTTGATGATTTTCGCGTTGCCTTCCATCAGTTCGCGCTCGGCGAATGCGAAGGAGCAGGCAAAGCTGACATAGAAGCGAATCGCTTCTAGTGCGTTAACGCTCATCAGGCATAAATAGAGTTGGCGCTTGAGTGCACGCAGGTTCACGGTCACGGTTTTGCCGTTCACGTTGTGCGTACCTTCACCCAGCAGATGCCAGTAGCTAGTCATCTCAATCAGTCGGTCGTAGTAACCGGAGATATCTTTTGCGCGCTTTAAGATTTCCTGGTTAGTAACGATATCGTCAAACACAATCGCCGGATCGTTAACGATATTACGGATGATATGGGTGTAAGAGCGTGAATGGATGGTTTCGGAAAACGCCCACGTTTCAACCCAGGTTTCCAACTCAGGGATGGAAATCAGCGGCAGCAGAGCCACGTTCGGGCTGCGGCCCTGAATGGAGTCCAGCAGAGTCTGGTATTTCAGGTTGCTGATGAAAATGTGTTTTTCGTGATCGGGCAGCGCCTGATAGTCGATACGGTCACGGGAAACGTCCACTTCTTCCGGACGCCAGAAGAAGGAGAGTTGCTTTTCAATCAGCTTTTCGAAGATGTCATATTTTTGCTGATCGTAGCGAGCCACGTTAACCGACTGGCCAAAGAACATCGGTTCTGCAAGCTGATCGTTTTTCGTCTGTGAAAAAGTGGTGTAAGCCATGAGGTTAAATCCTGTAATGCGTCGAAAAAATCCCCTCAGCAAGGTGAGGGGATTTTAAGTTAGATTTTACATGCGCCGCTTTCGCAGCCATCGTCCTGGATTGAAGGCGCCAGGTCGTCTTGCGCATCTTCCGCACCGTCGCGGGTGTTCTGATAATAAAGCGTTTTAACACCGAATTTATAAGCAGTGAGCAAATCTTTCAGCAACTGCTGCATCGGCACTTTACCAGACGCGAAGCGTGTTGGGTCATAGTTGGTGTTTGCAGAGATCGACTGGTCGATAAACTTCTGCATCAGACCCACTAATTGCAGGTAACCGTCATTATTCGGCAGATCCCATAGCAGCTCATAGTTGTCTTTCAGCGTTTCGTAATCTGGCACAACCTGGCGCAGGATACCGTCTTTTGACGCTTTAATGCTGATATGGCCGCGCGGTGGCTCGATACCGTTGGTAGCGTTAGAAATCTGTGAAGAGGTTTCAGACGGCATCAAAGCAGAAAGTGTTGAGTTACGCAGGCCGTGGGTCTTGATTGACTCACGAAGCGCTTCCCAGTCCAGATGCAGCGGCTCATTGCTGATCACATCCAGGTCTTTCTTATAAGTGTCGATTGGCAGAATGCCTTTTGCATAGGTGGTTTCGTTGAACCACAGGCAAGGGCCTTGCTCTTTCGCCAGTTCGTTCGAGGCTTTCAGCAGGTAATACTGAATCGCTTCGAAGGTTTTGTGCGTCAGGTTGTTGGCGCTGCCATCGGAGTAACGAACGCCATTCTTCGCCAGGTAGTAAGCGAAGTTAATCACGCCCACACCCAGAGTACGGCGACCCATCGCACCACGTTTAGCGGCAACGATTGGGTAGTCCTGGTAATCCAGCAGCGCATCCAGAGCGCGTACTGCCAGAATCGCTAACTCTTCCAGCTCATCAAGGCTGTTGATAGCGCCCAGGTTGAATGCTGACAGCGTACACAGCGCAATTTCACCGTCTTCGTCGTTGATGTCATTCAGTGGTTTGGTCGGCAGCGCGATTTCCAGGCACAGGTTAGACTGGCGAACTGGTGCGATAGCCGGGTCAAACGGGCTGTGGGTGTTGCAGTGGTCAACGTTCTGAATGTAGATACGGCCAGTTGAGGCACGCTCTTGCATCATCAGTGAGAACAGCTCAACCGCTTTCACACGTTGCTTACGGATGCTGTCGTCTTTTTCGTATTTGGTGTACAGCTGCTCGAACTTTTCCTGGTCGGCAAAGAATGCGTCATACAGACCTGGAACGTCAGACGGGCTGAACAGTGTGATGTCTTCGCCTTTGAGCAAACGGGTGTACATCAGTTTGTTGATTTGCACACCGTAGTCCATATGACGGACGCGGTTGCCTTCAACACCACGGTTGTTTTTCAGTACCAACAGGCTTTCAACTTCCAGGTGCCACATTGGGTAGAACAGTGTCGCAGCACCGCCACGCACGCCGCCCTGAGAACAGGATTTCACTGCGGTCTGGAAGTGTTTGTAGAACGGGATACAGCCAGTGTGGAACGCTTCACCGCCGCGAATTGGGCTACCCAGCGCACGGATACGACCGGCGTTGATGCCGATGCCTGCTCGTTGGGAAACATACTTCACAATCGCGCTGGAAGTGGCGTTGATGGAGTCCAGACTGTCGCCGCACTCGATCAGTACACAAGAGCTGAACTGGCGAGTAGGGGTGCGCACGCCTGACATAATTGGCGTAGGCAGAGAAATTTTGAACAAGGAAACCGCATCGTAAAAACGTTTCACGTAGCTCAGACGGGTTTCACGCGGATAGCCGGAGAACAGACACGCGGCAACCAGAATATAAAGGAACTGTGCGCTTTCGTAGATTTCGCCGGTGACACGGTTCTGAACCAGATACTTACCTTCGAGCTGTTTTACAGCCGCGTAGGAGAAGCTCATGTCGCGCTCATGGTCGATGTAATCGTCCATCTGCTTGAACTCTTCTTCCGTGTAGTCTTCCAGCAGATGTTGATCGTATTTGCCCATCTCAACCATTTTCACGACATGGTTATAGAGTTTAGGCGGCTCGAACTCACCGTAAGCTTTTTTGCGCAGATGGAACACAGCCAGGCGCGCAGCCAGATACTGGTAATCAGGCGCATCGCGAGAGATTAAATCGGCCGCTGCTTTGATGATGGTTTCATGAATGTCAGAGGTTTTGATGCCGTCATAAAACTGGATGTGCGAGCGCAGTTCAACCTGTGATACGGATACGTTATTTAAGCCTTCGGCGGCCCAATCCAGAACTCGATGGATTTTATCCAGATCGATACGCTCAGTGCGACCGTCACGTTTTGTAACCAGCAGACTCTGATTCATGTGCGTTTGTACCTGTCCGTGAAATGAAAAATGCCCCGTTTATCCACAGTTGGCCTCTAGTGGCTAACCTTGTGGATAAATACTATATGTAGGGGGTTGTGGATTACTTGATCACTATATGGTGAGTATTCTAGTAACTAATCGGCTGAGAACAAGTATTGATTTCGAGACGGATTTAAGGTTGTGACAAGCGGAATTTCGCTAAGTCCACGTCACATAAGGCCTGTGACAATTGTCAATGGGATGCAAAAAAAATGATATTTTTGATCGAGTGCTGATTTCTTAAACTTCATTGATAAGTGCGCGGTTTGATACCGCGCAATTTTCATCAATCTGGCTTATGGATACAAATCATTTTTCAGCTTTTGTATGCAGCATGTAATTAACATCGACACCTGGTGCAAGTTTGAACGTATTGGTCAGCGGGTTGAAATGTAACCCGGTGATGTGGCGTTCGCGCAGTGGGGTGTCGTCAACCCAGGAGAGTAATTCCGCAGGCTTGATGAATTTCTTAATGTCGTGCGTGCCTTTTGGCACCATGCGCAGGATGTATTCAGCACCAACCACCGCCATCAACCAGGATTTGCCATTACGGTTAAGAGTGGAGAAAAAGACGTGGCCACCCGGTTTTACTAATTTCGCGCAGGCAGTGACGACCGATTTCGGATCCGGCACGTGCTCGAGCATTTCCATACAGGTGACGACGTCATACTTCCCGGCAAATTTTTCCGCGTGCTGCTCAACGGTTTCCTGAACGTAATCCACCTTAATACCGCTTTCCAGCGCATGGAGCTTAGCAACCTGTAATGGCTCGAAACCCATATCCAACCCGGTCACATTAGCGCCTTCGCGCGCCATGCTCTCTGCCAGAATCCCACCGCCACAGCCGACATCAAGCACCGTTTTACCAAACAACCCATCTGCGCGTTGGCTGATATAACCCAAACGCAGCGGGTTGATGCGATGCAGAGGCTTAAATTCGCCTTCAAGATCCCACCAGCGTGAAGCTACGGCTTCGAATTTGGCGATTTCATCATGGTCGACGTTCTGGATAACCGGCTGGTTTTCGGCATTCATGGGGCTACTCACTCCTTGTTCGTTTCGTGGCAGGAGTATATCAGTCAATGTGTGTGAATAAACCATTCGGCAACCATGTTGTGGTTTCCCCAAAGTAGGGCGATTGTGTTATAATTTGCGACCTTTGAATCCGGGACACAGTAGAGGGATAGCGGATACATGAGCGACCTTGCCAGAGAAATTACACCGGTCAACATTGAGGAAGAGCTAAAGAGCTCATATCTGGATTACGCGATGTCGGTTATTGTCGGCCGCGCACTGCCAGATGTCCGCGATGGACTCAAGCCGGTACACCGTCGCGTACTTTACGCCATGAACGTATTGGGCAATGACTGGAATAAAGCGTACAAAAAATCCGCCCGTGTTGTTGGTGACGTAATCGGTAAATATCACCCTCATGGTGATACCGCTGTCTATGACACTATCGTGCGTATGGCGCAGCCATTCTCATTGCGTTACATGTTGGTAGATGGCCAGGGTAACTTTGGTTCTGTGGACGGTGACTCCGCCGCGGCGATGCGTTATACGGAAATCCGTATGTCGAAAATCGCTCACGAACTGATGGCCGATCTCGAAAAAGATACGGTAGATTTCGTCGATAACTACGACGGAACCGAGCGCATTCCTGATGTTATGCCGACCAAAATTCCTAACTTGCTGGTTAACGGTTCATCCGGTATCGCAGTAGGCATGGCAACTAACATCCCGCCTCATAACATCACTGAAGTTATCAACGGCTGTCTGGCGTTTATTGAAGACGAAGAGATTACCGTTGAAGGGTTGATGGAACACATCCCAGGCCCAGACTTCCCAACTGCCGCTATCATCAATGGCCGTCGTGGCATTGAAGAAGCGTACCGCACCGGCCGTGGCAAAATTTACATTCGCGCCCGTGCAGAAGTTGAAGCAGATGCGAAAACAGGTCGTGAGACCATCATCGTTCATGAAATTCCATACCAGGTTAACAAAGCACGCCTGATTGAGAAAATCGCTGAACTGGTGAAAGACAAACGCGTTGAGGGCATTAGCGCTCTGCGTGACGAGTCTGATAAAGACGGTATGCGCATTGTTATCGAAATCAAACGCGATGCAGTGGGCGAAGTGGTTCTGAATAATCTTTATTCTCAGACTCAGCTGCAAACGTCCTTCGGTATCAACATGGTTGCGCTGCACCAGGGCCAGCCGAAGATCATGAACCTGAAAGATATTCTTTCTGCGTTCGTGCGTCACCGTCGTGAAGTCGTTACGCGTCGTACTATTTTCGAACTGCGCAAAGCACGCGACCGTGCGCACATCCTCGAAGGTCTGGCGATCGCTCTGGCGAACATCGACCCGATTATCGAACTGATTCGTCATTCTCCGAATGCAGCAGAAGCGAAAGCTGGCCTGATTGCCCGTTCATGGGCGCTGGGCAATGTTTCTGCCATGCTGGAACGTGCAGGTGATGATGCTGCGCGCCCTGAGTGGCTGGAACCTGAGTTCGGTATTCGTGATGGTCAATATTTCCTGACCGAGCAACAAGCTCAGGCAATTCTGGATCTGCGTTTGCAGAAACTGACTGGCCTTGAGCACGAAAAACTGCTCGACGAGTACAAAGAGCTGCTGGAACAGATCGCTGAGTTGCTGCACATTTTGGGCAGCGCTGAACGTCTGATGGAAGTGATCACCGAAGAGCTGGTTGCCATGCGCGATCAGTTCGGCGACAAACGTCGTACTGAGATCACTGCAAATACCTCTGATATCAACATTGAAGATTTGATCAACCGAGAAGATGTGGTTGTGACTCTGTCCCACCAGGGCTATGTGAAATATCAACCGCTGACCGACTACGAAGCACAACGTCGTGGTGGTAAAGGTAAGTCCGCAGCACGTATTAAAGAAGAAGATTTCATCGACCGTCTGTTGGTTGCCAATACTCACGACACCATCTTGCTGTTCTCCAGCCGTGGTCGTCTGTATTGGATGAAGGTTTATCAGTTGCCTGAAGCGAGCCGTGGTGCGCGTGGCCGTCCAATTGTGAACCTGCTGCCACTGGAAGCGAACGAACGTATTACCGCGATCCTGCCGGTGCGTGAGTATGCTGAAGGCGTTAACGTGTTCATGGCGACCGCAAGCGGTATCGTCAAGAAAACTGCGTTGACCGACTTCAGCCGTCCACGTTCAGCGGGCATCATCGCCGTCAACCTCAACGAGGGTGATGAGCTGATTGGTGTTGATTTGACCGACGGTAGTAACGAAGCGATGTTGTTCTCGGCTGCGGGTAAAGTGGTGCGCTTCAAAGAAGACGCCGTTCGTACCATGGGCCGTACTGCAACAGGTGTTCGCGGTATTAAGCTTGCGGGTGAAGACAAAGTCGTTTCCCTGATCATTCCACGCGGCGAAGGTTCTATCCTGACCGTGACGCAGAATGGTTATGGTAAACGTACCGCAGCTGATGAGTATCCGACTAAGTCACGTGCGACTCAGGGCGTTATTTCCATCAAAGTGACCGAGCGTAACGGCAGTGTTGTTGGCGCGGTACAGGTGGAAGATACCGACCAGATTATGATGATTACCGATGCTGGTACTCTGGTTCGTACTCGCGTTTCTGAAGTGAGTGTCGTTGGCCGTAACACCCAGGGCGTTATTCTTATCCGTACTGCGGATGATGAAAACGTGGTGGGCCTGCAACGTGTTGCAGAACCGGTTGATGAAGAAGAACTGGATGCTATCGACGGTACCGTTGCGGAAGGTGATGACGAAATCGCACCTGAAGCAGACGTAGATGACAACGCTTCTGATGAAGCAGACGACGAAGCAGACGAATAATCTGAATTTTGTTGTTTGATATGACTCATAACGCCCGATGCATTTATTGCATCGGGCGTTTTTTATTTTAATATCAAGTTAGGCTTGGTTTAACTCATAAGGTAATTCAATGGCTATTCCTGAGAAGTATGAAGATGTAGAACGCTGGGCATTTGGTGATACAGAAAAACAGGCGGACGAACTGGTTAAATTAGTGCTCGATGGCGTGAAAACAGCCACCTGCGCTAATCTGGATGGCGAGGGTATTGCCCAGCCAGGCGATATCTTTGTGGTGGTAGATGGCAAGAATAAGCCGGTTTGCGCGATTGAACTGACCACCACGGAAATGACTACTTTTGAACAGGTGGGCGAAGCCCACGCTCTGGCAGAAGGTGAAGGTGACCGCACGCTGGCGTACTGGCGTAACGAGCATAAACGCTTTTTTGAAGAGTACGATCTGTTCTCTCCGGATATGACACTGGTGTTGATGCACTTCAAGGTTATCGAAAAGTTCTGAAAGTAATACCTCGCGATCGGATAAATACAGGCGCCCGCCACGGCAATTTGTAGGTATCGATCGCGATAAACCTTACCGGTTTGCCGTTGCGGGCTGCCATTTTTGCGGCTACCTTAACGGCATCCAAAGTTTAGCTATTTCCACGACCAGGCTCAATTTGAAATATCTTGTCTCCTTTCGCGCCACACTAAAAGTCTCCCGCTACCTGTTTCGGGCACTGGCTTTATTGCTTTGGCTGCTGATTGCGCTCTTTTCGGTGTTCTACATCATGAATGCCCTACACGAAAAAGAGTCAGAAATTCGCCAGGAATTTAATATCAGCTTTGACCAGGCTCAGCGTTATATCCAGCGTACGTCTGATGTGGTGAAAGAGCTCAAGTACATTGCGGAAAATCGCCTGACCGCCGCTAATGGCGTGTTGCCGTCCGTGGAAAATGATGACAACAGAGTCGACCCACCGAGTTTCATGCCGTTGTTCCCCGACTCTGACTGTTCAGCTGTCAGCTCAACCTGGCGTTCTTCTTTGCAATCCCTGGCGTGGTTTTTACGCTATTGGCGAGACAATTTCTCAGCGGCCTACGATCTCAATCGCGTCTTTTTAATTGGCGGTGACAATCTTTGCATGGCGGATTTCGGCCTACGTGAAATGCCCCTTGAGCGTGAAAAAGCGTTGAAAACGCTGCATGAGCGCATCATGAAATATCGCAATGCACCACAGGATGAGCGCAGCAATAGTATTTACTGGATTGGTCAGGGTTCACGCCCAGGAGTCGGGTATTTCTATACTCTTACGCCGGTGTATCTGGCTAACCGCTTGCAGGCTCTGTTGGGGGTTGAGCAAACCATTCGTATGGAGAACTTCCTTTCACCGGGTTCAATGCCAATTGGCGTGACAATTCTCGATGAAAATAGCCATCCATTGATTTCACTTACCGGCCCGGAAGCAAACATTCAGCCTGATGAAAAATGGCTTCAGGAACGTTCCTGGTTTGGCTATACCGCCGGATATAAGCAATTTATTCTCAAGAAAAACTTGCCGCCGTCATCGATGAGCGTGGTGTACTCCGTACCTGTGGATATGGTGCTGGAACGCATTCGCATGTTGATTCTCAATGCGGTGCTGCTGAATATCCTGGTTGGAGTTGTGCTGTTTACTCTGGCGCGTATGTATGAAAAACGGATCTTTATTCCGGCGGAAAATGATGCCCTGCGCCTCGAAGAGCACGAGCAGTTCAACCGTAAAATTGTCGCCTCAGCGCCGGTCGGTATCTGTATTTTGCGCACTCAGGATGGGACAAACATTCTGAGTAACGAACTGGCGCACAATTATCTCAATATGCTGACACATGAAGACCGACAGCGGTTAACGCAAATTATCTGTGGCCAGCAGGTTAACTTTGTCGATGTGTTGACCAGTAGCCACACCAACTTGCAGATTAGCTTTGTCCATTCGCGTTATCGTAATGAAAACGTCGCAATTTGTGTGCTGGTGGATGTCAGTGCGCGCGTCAAGATGGAAGAGTCGCTCCAGGAAATGGCACAAGCCTCAGAGCAGGCGAGCCAGTCAAAATCCATGTTCTTAGCCACCGTGAGCCACGAACTGCGCACACCGCTATATGGCATCATCGGTAACCTGGATTTATTGCAAACTAAAGAGCTACCGAAAGGGGTCGATCGCCTGGTGACGGCGATGAACAACTCATCGAGCCTGTTGCTGAAAATCATCAGCGATATTCTCGACTTCTCAAAAATTGAATCCGAGCAGTTAAAAATAGAGCCGCATGAGTTCTCACCACGTGAAGTGATGAGCCATATCACCGCAAACTACCTGCCGCTAGTGGTGCGTAAACAGCTCGGACTGTACTGTTTTATCGAACCGGATGTGCCGTTGACGCTGCAAGGCGACCCAATGCGTTTGCAGCAGGTCATTTCCAACTTGCTCAGTAACGCCATCAAATTTACCGATATTGGCTGTATTGTTCTTCACGTCAGTGTGGAAGGGGACTACCTCTCCTGGCGTGTGCGTGATACCGGCGTGGGTATCCCGGCTAAAGAAGTCACGCGCTTATTTGACCCATTCTTCCAGGTGGGCACAGGCGTGCAGCACAACTTCCAGGGTACAGGGCTTGGGCTGGCCATCTGCGAGAAGCTAATTAGCATGATGGATGGTGATATTGCCGTAGATACTGAAGTGGGGATGGGTAGCCAGTTTACGATCCGTATTCCTTTATACGCTGCAAAATACGCCGAGCAATCCCAGGTCGAAGGGTTGGTTAATAAACGCTGCTGGCTGGCGGTGCGTAATGCTTCGCTGAGTAAATATCTCGAGTCTGTGCTTGTTCGTAACCAAATCGATGTTCAGCAGTATCAGGGTCAGAGGCCGGATAACGACGATATTTTGATAACCGATGATGAGCTGGAAAATGCCTGGGAAGGGCGCGGCGCCATTATCTTCTGCCGTCGCCATATCGGGATCCCAATTGAAGCCTCGCCGGGTTGCTGGTTGCATAGCCTTGCAGCACCCCATGATTTATTGCTGCTCCTTGGGCGCATTTACAGCATTACGGTTAATCTGCCAGGGACTGACTCCACCCAACCGGTAGTCGTTGATAGCAATGAAAAAAATGACGATATGATGATTCTTGTTGTCGATGATCATCCTATCAACCGACGTTTGCTGGCAGATCAGCTGGGATCATTGGGTTATCAATGTAAAACGGCAAACGACGGTGTCGATGCACTGAATGTGTTGAGTAAAAATCACATTGATATTGTGCTGAGCGACGTCAACATGCCGAATATGGATGGTTATCGTCTGACACAACGGATTCGTCAGCTCGGTTTGACTTTGCCGGTGGTGGGAGTGACGGCAAATGCGCTGGCAGAAGAGAAACAACGCTGTATTGAGTCGGGAATGGATAGCTGCCTGTCGAAACCGGTCACGCTGGATATTCTGAAAACGACGGTCGATCTGTATGCCGCAAGGGTGCGTAGCGGCAGATAAAAAAATGGTGGATGTCGCTTACGCTAATCCACCCTACGATTGCTTTCTTGTCGGTCGGATAAGCGCAGCGTCATCCGACATTGAATTAGTCTTTGTCGGCCGGAGACAGACTTACCGACGAAAGATAGTTCAGCAACGCAATGTCATTTTCCACACCCAGTTTCATCATTGCTGATTTCTTCTGGCTACTGATGGTTTTGATGCTGCGGTTCAGTTTGCGGGCAATCTCAGTCACCAGGAAACCTTCGGCGAACAGACGTAAAACTTCGCTCTCTTTCGGAGACAAACGCTTGTCACCGTAACCGCCGGCGCTGATTTTTTCCAGCAGGCGAGATACGCTTTCCGGTGTGAATTTTTTGCCTTTCTGCAGTGCTGCCAGCGCTTTTGGTAAATCAGTTGGCGCGCCTTGCTTGAGCACAATTCCTTCGATATCCAGTTCTAACACCGCGCTCAAAATAGCTGGGTTGTTATTCATCGTCAGAACGATGATAGAAATGCTAGGGAAGTGACGCTTGATGTACTTGATAAGCGTAATGCCGTCGCCGTATTTATCGCCAGGCATTGAGAGATCGGTTATCAAAACATGAGCATCAAGTTTTGGCAGGTTATTGATAAGCGCTGTGGAATCTTCAAACTCACCGACAACATTCACCCACTCGATCTGCTCGAGTGATTTACGAATGCCGAACAGGACAATCGGATGGTCGTCGGCAATAATTACGTTCATACTGTTCATGTAATAGGCTACCTTGCTACAGCAAACTCTTGACGTAAGTGTCAATATCGCTGGTATATTTTTGTATGTTGGTAGCATCACTTTCACGAATGTGATGCTCTAACGTTTCACATAACTGCTTGCCGGGTACCAGATTGAGCATTGCAAACACTCCCTTCAGGCGGTGAGCTGTTTGTGCTAATGCTGCGAAATCGTGCGCCGCTGATTCAGTATACAATCTCCTAACATCTTCCGGTACTGTGTCGACAAACAGCGCGTAATAGCCGCTGGCATGAAGTTGTGCATTTTCATCGCCACCCAATGGTGATTCTGAAATACCTTCTTGCGCCAGTTGCTCTTCTATCAGCTGCAGCACCGCATCCTGCATAGCATTACTGATATTAAAGTTAACTCGGAACTGGCCCGGGCCTAGCTTCCGCATTCCGTTCTCATCATCGCTTAAAAGCAAACCCGAAGATGTAAGATTAGACGGATTATCTGTCAGGAAGATATCAAACTCTTGACTTGCCAGTCTTTCATCCGGAGTGATGCACTGCGCGCCCCAGTTTTCCAGCAGGCGAGTGACAATATTTCGGACTTCATTGGAGGTGATATCAATCATCGCCACCACATCATCGAGCAGTTTCTCTTCCTGCTCTTCCTGCTGCGGTTCGGCTGTCATTCTGATGTGCAAATTGTAACGTGTACCAATTTCCTCTCGGGTCTTGATATTCAGATGCCCGCCGAGTTTGCGTGAAAGCTGATCGCATAAATAGAATGTTAATCCATTAGCACGCCCGTAACGATCTTCACTGGTTTCGTTGAGGAAAGGGAAGTGGAGATTATCGACTTCACCACTACTGATGCCTTCACCGGTATCCAAAATACGGAATAGTAGACGGTCAGGCCCGGACTCTTCTTCAGTAATATCCAGGGTGATTTTGCCAATTTGGGTAGTCGTTACCGAATAATGCAGCAATAACTGCAGCACTTTACGTAGTGCTTCCCGGTCGCCATGACGCTCTTCATCTGCTGCCAGATGGTTGTTAATCAGCAGCTGCAAACCTTTACGCTTGATAATGGGCAACATCTCAAGTGCAACTTCATCAATCAGTGGCTGGATTGCGAACAGCGTTGCATTAGTTTTCCAGGTATCGGTTTCCAGCATGTTCAGCAACTGAATCTCATCCACCAGGCGCACAATGCTTTGGGCTTCATTGGCAACTGCATGCCCCTCTGGAGTATTTAGTGCACTGGCGTGTTCGGCGATATTTTTCACCGGTAGCTGTAGCGCTTCACCAATATGCTGCATGAACGTAATTCGTCCCTGCTGGTTTTTTTCATATAAACGCTGAGCTTGCTTGAGCTTTTTGTTAACCAGAATTTCGCGGTCCTGGTCCCGAATCACAAATATCTGCGTGCGCGGCGCAATCTGGCTGCGAAACTGGCGAATCTCATACAGTTCATTATTGATAGTTGCCTGAATTACACCTTGATGCTGATCGGCCATCGCAATGATGTTTTGCAGATTAAGGTGTGGCAACAAATGGTCGGCAATTTTATTGCTGATGACTGTGCGATTTGAATCCAGGTCATGTACCAATAGGCCTAGTGGCAATTGCGAGACAATCTCTTCGTTAAGTGCACGTAAAATTTGTAATTCGCCGTTGCCGTTTTGCACTTCTACGGGACGGGCTGCCTGTTGGCGGAAAGTGGTGAAGCCGAACAGCGCCAGCGCCAGCAGGCCGATATTGAGTAGCAGAGGTAATATAATATTCTGCAAGGTGTCCATCAGCAGAGTGCCGAGAGGAACCTGCCAGACCAGCCGCATATGGGTTGTAGCAAGCGGGGAAGCTATTTCAATCTTCGCGCCATTAAAATTAATGGAGATGCTATCCGGATCTTCTTTTTCTATGCCGTTAGCCGCCATTGGAGCATCGTTATTTTCCAGACGGAAGCTGTCTAGTGACATCCCTGGTGGAATCAAATCGTTAATGGGTAAATCAAACGCTACGACCGTTGCCAGGTGGCCTGGCTGGTTAAAGGTTGTTCGCAGGGTAAAGTAATAACCGTTTTGCCACGCAAGATGGCGTAGTTGAGAGAAGCTTTCGCGCTCATCCAGTGCGTTTGCTTGCTGAAGCATTTCAGCGCGGCGTGAGTCGACTATGGAACCGACGCCGCTTTCTTTAAGACCGGAAGACAGATCTTTAAGTGGCAAGGTCGAGACCAGGATCATGCTGTTATCCTGGCCATTTAAATAGTACATCGACCATGGGCTGTTTTCAGCACCCCACAACGTATCAAGATAAGTAGAGATACGTTGTGTCATATCCAGTGTTGAGCTGTCATGTGAGCCAAAAATCAGGGCTTCGGTTTTACGACGCGGCTTCTCTAAATAATACACATCCTGGCGTAGACGCGTTTCTTGCAGGCCGTCGCTTGCTGGCGCCGTTGAGACGGCGATGTTGTCATAGATTTGCCAGGTAGCGTAACGGTAGGTATCGACCCTTTTGTGAAGCGCATGGGTGATGTCGACAATCTGATAGCTTTTATCTTTGAGCCAAGTGTTGACGGCACTTTGCACCATGACCCCCATGGCAACCAGTAGCACGACTATCAATAGCAGGAAGAAGCGCGTGATATTGCTGGGGATAAGCGAAAATTTATTAGGGATCATTCGGTCTGACTGACTCATTGTTAGCGCGCAACCCGGCGAGCATTCGCCACTTAAAAAAATCCACTGCTCTGCAAGGCAAGCCAGCAGGCGTTATAGCTGTTAGTAAGTAAACCAACATATCCAGATTAAGAATACCTGCAACAGGCGTTGGCGTCATCGTCTGTGTCTTAAAACTCAACGAGTATAATTCGAAATCGTGATATTTCCAGGCTGTTGATAATTAGCCGAAATAACGCCATTAAACGGAGTGTATTTTAACCAATCTTTCGCGGTGTTTCTGTACAAATTAATTTCATTTGTACAATTATTTAATATGAAATGATTGTCTATTTAGGTTTTCTTTTTTGAGAAAGTTCCCGCATGAGAAGTGAGATTTGTCTGTAAGCGAAGCGGCAATTTGTTAATAGACGTTATTTTTTGAAGGGAGTAGCACAAAATGATTAAAGTTACGTAAAGAAGCGTAAAAAAAACCGGATGCAAGCATCCGGTCCAAAATACTAGTAAACAGACATTCGAAGCTGAATGACGGTAATAAATAAAGTTAATGATGATAGCGGGAGTTATTTTATATATAAATATTGAGTGTGTTTTATCATTCAGTGCTACGTATATTTATTTAATCCATCAAATTGATTTTGTTGATTATTTTAATTTTTTTGACGATTAGTGCTTATATCATTGTCTTTTTGTGCGGAAAAAAGTTCCATCATATTTACATTTTGAAACACGTATATAGACAAATGAAACATCTCTGTGGTTTTAGTATCATATTCGGATTGGATTAATCTGTATTTGTTTTGGAGAATGGGTTAGCCGACTGATTAGTAAATTAATCAGTAAGCAGTGGCATATAAAAAGGCATATAACAGAGGGTTAATAACATGAAAGTTAAAGTACTGTCCCTCCTGGTTCCAGCATTGCTGGTAGCAGGCACCGCTCATGCGGCCGAAATTTATAACAAAGATGGCAACAAATTAGATCTGTACGGTAAAGTAGATGGCTTACATTACTTCTCCGACGACAAAAGCGCTGACGGTGATCAGACCTATATGCGTCTGGGCTTCAAAGGCGAAACTCAGGTAAATGACCAACTGACCGGTTACGGCCAGTGGGAATACCAGATTCAGGGCAACACCTCTGAAAGCGAAAACAATGCATGGACTCGTGTGGCGTTTGCTGGTCTGCGCGTTAGCGATTATGGTTCCTTCGACTATGGTCGTAACTACGGCGTAGTTTACGATGTAACATCCTGGACCGACGTTCTGCCAGAATTTGGCGGCGACACTTATGGTGCAGATAACTTCCTGCAATCCCGTGCTAACGGCGTTGCAACTTACCGCAACACCGATTTCTTCGGTCTGGTTGATGGCCTGAACTTTGCTCTGCAATACCAGGGTAAAAACGGTAGCACCAGCGGTGAAGACTTTGGCGGCCGCAGCGTTCTGAAACAGAACGGTGATGCTTACGGTATGTCTGTAACTTACGATCTGGGTTCAGGTTTCGGTGCTGGTGCAGCGATGTCTTCTTCCAAACGTACTGCTGACCAGAACAGCGAAGCTGGTATCTATGGTAACGGCGACCGTGCTGAGACTTATACCGGTGGCCTGAAATATGACGCCAACAATGTCTACCTGGCTGCACAGTACACTCAGACTTATAACGCAACTCGTTTCGGCGGCAGCTCTGACTCCGACGCTTACGGTTTTGCTGATAAAGCACAGAACTTCGAAGTAGTTGCACAGTACCAGTTCGACTTCGGTCTGCGTCCATCCATTGCTTACCTGCAATCTAAAGGTAAGGACATCAACAATGGCGCCACCAACTACGGCGACCAGGACCTGCTGAAATATGTTGATGTTGGCGCGACTTACTACTTCAACAAAAACATGTCCACCTATGTTGATTACAAAATCAACCTGCTGGACGAGAACGAGTTCACCAAAGCCGCTGGCATTGGTACTGACGATATCGTAGGTGTTGGTCTGGTTTACCAGTTCTAATTCCTGCTTTCGCAGTGTTCGTTATAAAAGGCGCCTTAGGGCGCCTTTTTTACGTCTGAACTCTCAACAATCCTTCACTTTTAATCCAATTCTTTGCCAGTTGGTGTACCCTTTTGCGCTCAAACAGGAGAGAGAAACAATGGACTTACGATTATTACGCTATGGCCTGTTTGCCATAGTTTTGGGTGCTTTGGCAGGCTGCGATAACCCAGCAGCAAAAGGTAATACTGGCATGGTGCTGGAAGGCAAAACCATGGGGACATACTGGCGTGCAAGTCTCGCGGGTGTGGATAATGCAAGACAGACTGAGCTGCGGGAAAAAATTCAGACACAGCTAGATGGTGACGATCGCCTCTTGTCGACCTACAAAAAAGATTCTGCCTTATCGCGCTTTAACCAGTCCTCTTCGACGGAACCTTATCCCGTTGCTGAAGCAATGAGCGATATTGTGACTATGGCTTTGCGCATTGGCGCGAAGACCGATGGCGCGATGGATATCACCGTCGGTCCGTTGGTGAATCTGTGGGGATTTGGCCCAGATAAACAACCGATAAAAACGCCTAATCAGGCACAGATTGATGCTGCGAAAGCGCTGACCGGTTTGCATCATCTCACGGTGATAAACCAGGCCGGGAAACAGTGGTTACAGAAAGATCTTGTGGGTTTGTATGTTGATCTTTCCACGATGGGTGAGGGTTATGCTGCCGATCATCTGGCGCGTTTAATGGAACAAAATGGCATCAGCCGTTATTTAGTTTCCGTTGGTGGGGCGGTGGTCACGCGTGGCACGAATGCCGATGGCAAAGCCTGGCGCGTCGCCATTCAGAAACCGACCGATCGCGAAAACGCGGTGCAGGCGGTGGTTGATCTCAACGGGCACGGGATAAGCACCTCCGGCAGCTATCGCAATTATTATGAACTTGATGGCAAGCGTTTGTCCCATGTGATTGACCCACAAACAGGCCAACCGATTCAGCATAAATTAGTTTCCGCGACGGTGATTTCACCAACGGCGATGGAAGCCGACGGTTGGGATACTGGTTTGATGGTGCTTGGAACTGAAAAAGCCAAACAGGTGGCTGAAAAAGAGGGGCTGGCGGTTTATTTAATAACCAAAGAGGGCGATAGTTTTACCACCTGGATGTCTCCTCAGTTTAAAACCTTCTTACTTAGCGAGTAAAATTAGAAAGCAAGATTGCGGGTTCCCCAGCGTCCTCAAACTGTCAAAGTCATACCATGACAGCAAAATACAGGAGCCAGTCATGAATCATTTTTTTGATAAAGCCAACGATGAAAGCCGCTGGCAGGCTGTGGAAACCCGTGATAGTCGCGCTGATGGGCAGTTTGTCTTTGCGGTGAAAACTACCGGGATCTGCTGCCGTCCTTCTTGCAGCGCGCGTCATCCGTTACGCAAAAATGTGCTGTTCTTTGAAAGCGTTGACGCCGCCGTTGATGCCGGTTTTCGCCCGTGCAAACGCTGCCAGCCGGACAAACAAGCACCTGAGCAACAACGTATTGACCGCATCACGCAGGCCTGCAGAATCCTTGAAGCCAGCAACGATTCAATCGTTCTTGCCGACTTAGCTTCGCAAGTAGCAATGAGCCCGTTCCATTTTCATCGTCTGTTTAAACAAGTCACCGGGCTAACGCCTCACGCGTGGCAAAAGGCGTTGCGGGCAAAACGGTTACGTGCGCAGTTGGCCCAGGGTGAGCCAGTCACACGGGCTGTTTTCGACGCTGGTTTTCAGTCAGGAAGCAACTATTACCAGCAGGCGGATAAAGTCTTAGGGATGACGGCGAAACAATACCGCCAGGGAGGTGACCGCACCGTGATTCAATTTGTGGTGGGGTCATGTCGTTTGGGGGCGTTTCTGGTCGCGCAGAGCGAGCGAGGTATTTGCGCCATACTGTTAGGTAACGAGGCCAAAACGCTGATTGCCGAACTGGAAACGCTGTTCCCGCACTCTGCATTAATGGCCGGCGACGAACTCTTTGCGCAAAATGTCGCGCAGGTGGTGAGTTTACTGGAGCGCCCAGGCCAGCAGTTTGATTTGCCATTGGATATTCAGGGCACCGCATTTCAGCAACAAGTTTGGCAGGCGTTGCGTGACATCCCTGCTGGGCAGACTGCGAGCTATCGCGACATTGCCGAACGCATCGGCAAGCCGCAGGCAGTACGTGCAGTGGCCGGAGCATGCGCCGCAAACAAACTGGCGGTCATTATTCCATGCCACCGTGTTGTGCGTAATGACGGTGCGATTTCTGGCTACCGTTGGGGCGTTGAGCGTAAACGCCAACTTCTTAAGATCGAAGCCGAACAGCAGGGGGAGTGAGTGATGCTCGATTTATTTGCCGATGAAGCACCGTGGCTAGAGCCGTTGGCTGATGGCGCGGTTATTTTGCGCCGCTTTGCCTGCGCGGATGCACGGCTGCTTATCGCGCAAATTGAGGAAGTTGCTGCATTTTCCCCCTTTCGCCAGATGGTCACGCCAGGCGGGTACACGATGTCGGTGGCGATGACCAACTGCGGCGAAGTCGGCTGGACGACTAACGCTCACGGCTACCTCTATTCCCCGATTGACCCGCTGACGTCACAACACTGGCCCGCGATACCGACCGTTTTTCGCCAGTTGTCCGATGCCGCATCAAAGGCTGCGGGGTATCCTGATTTTAATCCTGATGCCTGCCTGGTTAACCGCTACGCACCGGGCGCTAAACTTTCGCTGCATCAGGATAAAGATGAGCTAAATCTGCAACAGCCAATTGTTTCGGTGTCGCTTGGGTTACCCGCCGTGTTTCAGTTTGGTGGGCTTAAGCGCAATGACCCGCTGAAAAGAGTGATGCTCGAACACGGTGATGTCGTGGTTTGGGGCGGGTCATCAAGGCTGTTTTATCATGGTATTTTACCGCTTAAACCGGGCCATCATCCTGCTACTGACGAGTTTCGCTACAATCTCACTTTCCGCCGCACCCGGTAACACGAATATAAATAAGAATTATTCTTGCTGTACAGTAATTGCCGTTTAAACTGCTCGCTGTTTTCGATTTTGGGTAGTGAGTGATGGAACTTTTACGTGTGGTTTACCGGCAGTATCGCTGGCCTTTCTTGACAGTCATGGCATTAAGCCTGCTCAGCGCGGCGTTAGGTATCGGCTTAATTGCCTTTATTAATTTGCGGCTGATTGAAACGCCCGATCTCTCCCTTTCGGTGCTACCTGAATTTCTTGGCCTGTTGCTGCTATTAATGGCAGTGACATTAGGTTCGCAGCTTGCGTTGACCACACTCGGCCACCATTTTGTGTTCCGCCTGCGTAGTGAATTTATTAAACGCCTGATGGACACGCACGTGGAACGGGTTGAACAACTCGGCAATGCGGCACTGCTGGCGGGTTTAACCAGTGATGTGCGCAATATTACCATTGCCTTTGTGCGCCTGCCGGAACTAGTGCAGGGCATTATTTTGACCTTTGGTTCAGCGGCATATCTGGCCTGGTTGTCACCAAAAATGCTGGGTGTCACGGCGATTTGGGTCGCGGTAACCATCTATGGCGGCTATGTGTTGGTGGCGCGAGTTTACAAGCACCTTGCGCAACTGCGCGAAATTGAAGACCAGCTTTACAACGATTACCAGACCGTGATTGAAGGGCGCAAAGAACTGGCTTTAAACCGCGAACGTGCTGAACGCGTCTATGAAGACACTTATATTCCTCATGCTAACGATTATCGCAGCCATATTATTCGCGCGGATACCTACCATCTGAGTGCGGTGAACTGGTCGAATATTATGATGCTCGGCGTGATTGGCCTGGTGTTCTGGATGGCAAACAGCCTCGGTTGGTCTGATACCAACGTTGCCGCCACGTTTTCTCTGACACTTCTGTTCTTACGCACGCCGATGTTGTCGGCGATTGGCGCATTACCGACGTTACTTACCGCTCAGGTGGCATTCAACAAACTGAACAAATTCCATCTTGCACCTTACGATGCCGCATTCCCACGAAGCCTTGAACCTGCCCACTGGCAAACCCTCGAAATGCGCGATGTGGTGTTCCAGTACGGTGACAACAGCTTCTCCGTTGGGCCGCTGAATCTCAAAATTGAACGTGGCGAATTGTTGTTCCTCATTGGCGGCAACGGTAGCGGAAAATCGACCATGGCGATGCTGCTGACCGGGCTTTATCATCCAGTATCTGGCGCTATTTATCTGGACGGTAAAAAGATTGATGCCGGTAATCAGGACGATTATCGCAAGCTGTTTTCTGCGGTGTTCACCGATGTCTGGTTGTTTGACCGCCTGCTCGGGCCGCAGGGTGAACAGGCTAACCCAGAGTTGGTTACGCAATGGATTGAGCGCCTGAAAATGAGCGACAAGCTCGAGCTGGAAAACGGCACTATTCTCAATCTGAAACTGTCGAAAGGGCAGAAAAAACGCGTGGCCTTACTGCTGGCGTTAGCTGAAGAGCGCGACATTATTTTGTTAGATGAATGGGCCGCCGACCAGGACCCGCATTTCCGCCGCGAGTTCTACCAGACGCTATTGCCGCTAATGCAGCAAATGGGCAAAACCATTTTTGCCATCAGTCATGATGATCACTATTTTGTTCATGCGGATCGGTTACTGGAAATGCGCCACGGGCAACTCGGTGAGTTAACCGGCCACGAGCGAGAGCATGCTTCGCGCGATGCCGTCGCGCGAACGGTCAACTGATCAATAAAACCAGCCTTAATCTGCTGGTTTTTTGTTTTATGGGCTTGAAAGGACTATAACTTAGCTCGTCGTTCTCAGGGAATATTGCCAGATGTCTGTCACTCCAAAGTACAGCACTAAACAACGTGCGCAAGACCGAGCCCGCATCCTCCAAATTCTATTAACCAATAAAGCCGTTGCCACAGGCATTCTGGGCAGGTTGCCGCAACCTGATGCCCACACTCCCGAACAGGATATTTCAGAGGTAGCCACGCTTGTGGCAAGACTGCCCGCGGCCGATCTTGCTGACGTCCTGGAAGCCTTACCGACGGAAGAACGCCATGCGTTATGGCGACTGCTCAAAGATGATCAGCGCGGCAAGATATTAATTGAAGCCTCGGAAACTGTTTGGGATGACCTGATTGAAGGGATGAGCGATAAAGCGCTGCTCAATATCATTCGCCCGTTGGATATCGACGACCAAATTTACCTTGCGCAATATCTGCCTCGCGACTTGATGGGGCGTTTGCTGGCGACCATGCCACAGGAACAACGCGTCCGAGTCAGGCAAGTGTTGCACTACGAAAAGCACAGTGTTGGCGCGATTATGGATTTCGAAGTGATCACCGTACGGGCGGATGTAACGCTTGCGGTGGTACAACGATTCCTGCGTTTACGCGGCAAAGTGCCGCAAAACACGGATAAAGTTTTTGTCACCACGCGGGATAAAACGCTGCTTGGGGAGCTGGGGTTAACCACCATCTTACTGCATGCTCCGCAGACGCTGGTCATGAACGTGATGGACGACAACCCAACCTGCTTTGCTCCCGAAGACAATGACGAAGTTGCGGCGCGTACCTTTGAACGTGATGACTTAGTCAGTGCGGCGGTCATCGACAGCAGCGGCAAACTGATTGGTCGCCTGACGATTGATGAGATCGTTGATGTGGTTTACGAAGAAACCGACAATGATTTGCGCCGGATGGGTGGCTTGAGCGCAGAAGAAGATGTGTTTGCCCCGGTGAGTAAAGCGGTTAAAGCGCGCTGGGCGTGGCTGGCAATAAATTTGTGTACCGCGTTTGTCGCCTCACGCGTTATCGGCTTGTTTGAACACACCATTTCCCAACTGGTGGCACTGGCTTCTCTGATGCCCATTGTTGCAGGTATCGGCGGTAATACCGGTAACCAGACTATCACCATGATTGTGCGGGCGCTGGCGCTGCAACATATCCAGCCGGGGAACTTCTCCTTTTTAGTGTTACGTGAACTGGGCGTTGCCTTGTTTAACGGGATTATCTGGGGCGGTGTAATGGGATGCGTGACCTGGCTGCTTTACGACGATATGGCGTTGGGCGGTGTGATGACGCTTGCGATGGTACTCAATCTGCTGGTGGCATCGCTAATGGGCGTGCTGATCCCGATGATCATGATGCGTCTGGGCAAAGACCCGGCTGTCGGTTCAAGCGTGCTGATTACCGCTATCACCGACACCGGTGGTTTCTTTATATTCCTGGGGCTGGCGACAATATTTTTATTGTAGCCACAGCCACTTGAACTTCTCCTGTGGGTAAACTTTCCGCCCATCTTGCCGATAAGATCTGTAAATTCCGCCTTAGCATCGTTATATTATGCGCTACATAACGAAACCAAGTGGAGTAACAAATGGCTAAGCAATGGGTACGTCTGGCATTAGGTGCCGCGTTGAGCGTCACAATGGCAGGGCAGGCATTTGCCGATAACAGCAAAATTACCGTTTTCGCCGCGGCATCCTTAACCAATGCGATGCAGGATATTGCTACGCAATATCAGAAAGGTAAGACTGTTGAAATCGCATCTTCTTTCGCCTCATCTTCAACGCTCGCGCGCCAGATTGAAGCGGGTGCTCCTGCTGATTTATTCATTTCTGCTGACCAGAAATGGATGGATTACGCAGTAAGTAAAGATGCTATCAAAACTGACACCCGCGAAACGCTGCTCGGCAACAGCCTTGTGGTCGTTGCACCGAAAGCCAGTAAAATTGGTGATGTAGCCATTAACGCGAAAACCGATTGGGCTTCATTACTGAAAGGTGGCCGTCTTGCTGTTGGCGATCCTGACCATGTTCCTGCTGGCATTTACGCTAAAGAAGCGCTGCAAAAGTTAGGCGCGTGGGATACCCTATCGCCAAAATTAGCTCCGGCAGAAGATGTTCGTGGCGCACTGGCTCTGGTTGAACGTGATGAAGCACCACTTGGTATCGTTTACGGTTCCGATGCGGTTGCCAGCAAAGGCGTGAAAGTAGTGGGCACTTTCCCGGAAGACTCCCACAAGAAAGTTGAATACCCAATTGCCATTGTAAAAGGCCACGACAACCCAACCGTTAGCGCGTTTTACACCTATCTGAAAGGACCGGAAGCGGCGGCTATCTTCCAACGTTACGGATTTACGACTATCAAATGATATTGACCGATCCCGAATGGCAGGCGGTACTGCTGAGCCTGAAAGTCTCCACCCTTGCGGTGCTATTTAGTCTTCCTTTTGGGATCTTCTTTGCCTGGGTGCTGGTGCGTTGCCGGTTCCCGGGTAAAGCTTTACTCGACAGTATTATCCATCTCCCATTAGTTCTCCCCCCTGTAGTCGTTGGTTATTTATTGCTGATTGCGATGGGTAGACGTGGCGTGATTGGCGCCTGGATTTACGATGTTTTCGGTATCACCTTCGCGTTTAGTTGGCGCGGTGCGGTGCTTGCCGCAGCGGTGATGTCCTTCCCGCTGATGGTGCGAGCGATTCGCCTTGCGCTTGAAGGTGTAGATATGAAACTCGAACAGGCTGCTCGCACATTAGGTGCCGGGCGCTGGCGAGTGTTCTGCACCATTACGCTCCCTCTGACGTTACCCGGCATTATTGCCGGAACCGTGCTGGCATTTGCGCGTTCACTCGGTGAATTCGGTGCCACAATCACCTTCGTTTCAAACATCCCCGGCGAAACGCGCACCATTCCTTCGGCGATGTATACCCTGATTCAAACCCCTGGTGGCGAAAATGCAGCGACGCGATTGTGTGTGATTTCCATCGTGCTGGCGCTGGTCTCTTTGTTGGTAGCCGAATGGCTGGCACGACAGAGCCGTAAACGGATAGGGGCATTCTAATGCTGGAGCTGAATTTTGTTCAGACGCTGGGCGACCATCGTCTGGCGATTAACGAAACCTTGCCGGGACAGGGGATTACTGCGGTATTTGGCGTTTCAGGCGCGGGGAAAACCTCACTGATTAACGCCATTAGCGGCCTGACTCGCCCGCAAGAGGGGCGAATCGTTCTTAATGACCGCGTGTTAAGTGATGCCGAAAACAAGCGTTTCCTGGCTCCTGAAAAACGTCGCATTGGCTATGTTTTTCAGGATGCGCGTTTGTTCCCGCACTACCGTGTGCGCGGCAATTTGAAATACGGTATGCACCGATCCGCCGCCGGGCAGTTTGATAAATTAGTCGCTTTACTGGGTATTGAACCTTTACTGGAGCGCTTTCCTTGGAGTTTGTCTGGTGGCGAGAAACAGCGTGTAGCGATTGGCCGCGCTCTGTTGACGTCGCCAGAGTTGCTGCTGCTGGATGAACCGCTCGCCTCGTTGGATATCCCGCGTAAGCGCGAATTGCTGCCGTATCTGCAACGCCTGGCGCGTGAAATTAACATTCCGATGCTATATGTCAGCCACTCGCTGGAAGAGATCCTTCATCTGGCGGATAAAGTACTGGTGCTCGACGGCGGAGAAGTGAAAGCGTTTGGCAATCTGGAGGAGGTATGGGGTAGCAGTGTTATGCACCCATGGTTGCCAAAAGAGCAGCAAAGTAGCGTGCTGAAAGTGACAGTGTTGGAACATCATCCGCATTACGCGATGAGCGCGTTGGCGCTGGGCGACCAGCATTTATGGGTGAATAAACTGGAAAGCCCATTGCAGGCAACATTGCGCATTCGCATTCAGGCGTCAGATGTTTCATTGATTCTCCAGCCGCCGGTCAACAGCAGTATTCGTAACGTGCTGCGTGCCAGGGTTGCACAGTGCTACGACGATGAGGGGCAGGTTGAAGTGCAGTTGGAAGTGGGTTCAAGAACACTTTGGGCGCGTATTAGCCCGTGGGCGCGGGATGAGTTAATGATTAAGCCAGGCCAGTGGTTGTACGCGCAAATTAAGAGTGTTTCGATAACCGCGTGATTTTGTCGAATGACGAGACTGTTTTGTAGGGTGGATAAGCGAAAGGGTCATCCACCCTTTTCATAAAACTAAATCAAATGCTTATAAATCGTCTCGGCAATGCCTGTTTCCAGGTTAGTACCAATCACCAAATCCGCGCGTGCTTTAATCGCGTCATCAGCGTTACCCATCGCCACACCCAAACCTGCGCTTTCCAGCATGCTCAGGTCGTTAAAGTTGTCACCAAAAGCCATCACCTGACTCATAGATAAACCTTGTGATTCAACCCATTTCGCCAGGCGATTGCCTTTACTGTTACCGTTTTGCGCCACATCGACCTGATCGTGCCAGGACCATTCGCACGTCAGTCCAAGCTGCTGCTCAACGACCTGGGTAAAGTTTTGCAGTTTCACCGTATCTTCATCGGTAAGTGCAAATTTCCAGATTGCATCAACTTCATAAGCCGCTTCGCGCAGTGAATTCACATGGCGGAACACAGGACGTTGCGATTCAGGTAAAGATTTTGCCCAGTTTTCGGCACGCAAAACGTGGCCGGTTGGCTCTTGATACAGCATGGCATCATCAACATACATCAGCCCATGAACGTTGTGGGTATCCAGTAAGTCAATCAACTGATTGGCCTGCTGCGGTTGTAATGGATCGGACTCAAGAACCTTTTTCGCATGATAATCATACAAATAAGTGCCATTACAGCAAATTGCAGGTGTATCCAGGGTCAGTGCCTGATAAAAAGGATGGATGGCAACGTGATGACGGCCCGTCACGATGACAACTTTCACGCCAGCGTCACGTGCGCGTTGTAAAGCTGTCAGTGATTCAGGAAGAATGGTTTTTTGCGGTGTCAGCAATGTGCCGTCAAGATCAAGGGCGATTACACGATAAGTCATTTAGGGTTCCAGTCAAATTCAGAATCATAAGGCTTGTGTCGATGTTACACCGCTTGCCGCGTTGTTCAAAATGGCAACACGCACTACCCTTGTGACTATTACTCAAGACGTTGGGAGGAGAGAGATTTCATGAAACAAACAGTCTATACCGCCAGCCCGGAAAGCCAGCAAATTCACGTCTGGCAGCTTAACCCAGGTGGTGAGCTTACGCTTGTGCAGGTCGTTGATGTCCCAGGCCAGGTTCAGCCAATGGTTATTAGCCCTGACAAACGTTACCTGTACGTGGGTGTGCGCCCTGAGTTTCGCGTTATCGCCTATCGTATTACACCAGATGACGGCTCGCTCACCGAGGCGGGTGTCACTGCCATTCTAGGCAGCCCAACGCATATTTCTACCGACCACCAGGGCCGCTACCTGTTCAGCGCTTCTTATAATTCAGGCAGCGTGAGCGTTGTTAGTCTTGCCAATGATGGCCTGCCAGGTGAAGTTGTTGATGTAATGGAAGGGCTGGAAGGTTGCCACTCAGCCAATATCACCCCTGATAACCGCACACTTTGGGTTCCGGCACTGAAACAAGATCGCATTTGCCAGTTTACCTTGTCTGACGATGGCCATCTGGTGGCGCAGACCCCGGCAGAAGTCACCACCGTGGAAGGGGCTGGTCCGCGCCATATGGCGTTCCATCCAAATCAAAAATATGCTTATTGCGTCAATGAGCTCAATGGTTCTGTTGATGTCTGGGAACTGAAAAACGCTAACGGTAAAATTGAATGCGTGCAGACGTTGGACATGATGCCTCCGGGCTTCTCAGATACGCGCTGGGGCGCAGATATCCACATTACACCAGATGGTCGCCATCTCTACACTTGTGACCGTACTGCCAGCATCATCACGGTATTTAGCGTGTCAGAAGATGGTAGCGTTCTTGCGGTGGAAGGCTATCAGCCGACTGAAACGCAACCACGTGGCTTCAATGTAGATCACAGTGGTAAATATCTGATTGCAGCAGGCCAGAAATCGCATCACATCGCGGTTTATCAAATTACCGGTGAACAAGGTTTACTGGAAGAGAAAGGCCGTTATGCAGTAGGGCAAGGGCCGATGTGGGTTGTGGTAAACGCAGTATAAATTTATAATTATGCTGATAAAAAAAACCTCGCGATTGCGAGGTTTTTTATTTTGTGCACAGCGCTGATTTTACTCGGCAACCACCGAGCTACCTACGCCACGGTTGTTGAACTCCCATAGACGGTTAGCATTCGCATCATTCAAATCGCGTTGGATTTCGCCTTTCTCGCCTTTAGTACCGATATTGCCAGCGAATGGACGCTTAGAACCAGCGGCATCGCCCCAAGGTTTTGCACTGTTAAAACCTTCATTAATCACGCTGTCACGGATAACAACCTGACCGTTAGAGGTCTGGCCTGCGGTATAACCATTTTCACTTGCTTCAACATCCCAGGCGCGGCCCAGTTGTGCGACGTTATCGCCTGCTGCAGTGAAGCGGCTATTGATCGCCAGGAAACCGTAATAAATATTCGGCAGTGTAGCTGGCGCAAACACGGTCCCTTCTTTTGTACGGCTGTTAACCAGACGGAAGTCGGTATTTTCGAACACCACAGCACCACGACCTGCAACCACATCCACATCACCTTCAATGTAGCTGTTAGTCACTAATGTGCGTGTCTGGCGGTCATTTAACAGGCGGTTTTGCACATCGCTGTTAGTGACGAAGAAGGTATTCTGGCGGCCCAACAGGTGAACATTGTTCAACTGTACTTTATCGCCATCAGTACGCAGTGCTACAGCCTGATGATTACCGGCATCTACGCTGTCACCCAGAGTGTTAGCGATAGTCAGGTTTTGCATCTGCAAGCCGCTGTTCTGAGACCAGACAGCAGCAGAACACATAATACCTACGGTGGCATTACGCTTGTTCTGGCAGCTATCAAACATGTACCAGGCAGGTTTACCCGGCATATATTTACCACCTGGGTTAACTGCACGACGCCAGGTATTCGCATCGATTTCAGAATCCAGTGGCATAGTGATTTTCACATCACTTGCATTATCGGTGGTGCCGTACAGCGTTACGCTGCCAGAAGCGGCCGGAATATAAACTGTGCCAACATACTCACCTGGCTGAATAGCGATGTATTGACGGGTGTTGCTATGTTTCATGATGGCTGCATCAACGGCAGCCTGGACAGATGTATGGGTCACACCTTCGCCACCGGCTGCACCAACAACAAAGTCAGGCTGCTGCGGAATACGAATGGATGACGGAGTCCAGGGGGCTTCATTTTTATTTTTAGATGAGAAGTAACGTGCCTGAACAAAGTTCTGGGCTTCATCGGACGATAAAACTGGACGAGATTGGGTGCCTGGTGCCACTTGCGTGGACGGTTTATCTTCTGGCGGTGTAGAGCTACAAGCCGATAGCGCCACAGCAAAAGCGAGCACAGCTGCCCGACGAGAAACAGAGAAGGTGTTCAAGGGTTGCTCCTTGCAGTGCAAATTTAAAAGGGGATCTTAAAGCCTGCTTTTTTATACTAAGTTGGGGGAAACTGGAAGCCGATTGTGCAAATCGGCTTCATATACCCGTCATTCTTCGAGTTGCAAGGTTGTTGGCTACGCTCAATGGCCCGAATCACTTACTCAAGTAAGCTCATCGGGACTCTTTCTCTTGCCGTCTACCTGCAACTCGAATTATTTGGGTATAAAAAGATAGGGTTAATTAAACTTCGCGGTGATTGAAGCGCTGCCTAATGAATGGAAATGGACGTTGTAGCCCACCATTGCCCCGGATGCATTTTCCGTCACCTCTAGCTTTTCAACATCAAGCGCGTGAACTGTGAAAATATAGCGGTGTACTTCACCCTTCGGTGGTGCTGCACCACCATAACCCGGTTTACCAAAGTCGGTGAGTGTCTCCACAGCAGGTTCTGGCAGTTCAGACAGGCCTGAACCTGCACCTTGCGGCAGAACGCGTGTATCGGCTGGCAAATTGATTACCACCCAATGCCACCAACCTGAACCAGTTGGTGCGTCAGGATCGTAGCAGGTCACGACAAAGCTTTTGGTTCCCGTAGGAACATCATCCCACGCTAAGTGAGGCGAAATATTATTGCCATCGTAACCCATTCCATTAAGTACCTGACGCCATGGGAGTTTATCCCCATCGTTGAAATCCTGACTGACCAGTTTCATCTCAACTCCTCGCGTTTAGATATTCAGTAACTTCAGCAACTCTTCGGCCGCAATCGCAGAAGATGCCGGGTTTTGCCCGGTAACTAAGTGCCCGTCGACTACAGCATACTCGCCCCAGTCATCGGTGCGCTCATATAAGCCACCTGCTTTCTTCAGTTCATCTTCTACCAGGAAGGGCACCACTGAGGTTAAACCTACACCTTCTTCTTCGCTATTGGTAAAGCCGGTGACCCGTTTGCCTTTGACCAACGGTGAGCCGTCGGGTTTTGTTACTTTGCGCAAAACCCCAGGGGCATGGCACACCGCAGCAACGGGTTTGCCAGCGGCCCAAAATTGCTCAATCAGTTTGATGGAATGGCCATCTTCGGCGAGATCCCACAACGGGCCGTGGCCGCCAGGATAAAACACCGCGTCAAAATCATCTGCATGGATGTTTTCAAGCTTTTCGGTGTTGGCTAACAGTTTTTGTGCGGCGGTGTCGCTGCGAAAACGGCGCGTGTCGTCGGTTTGCGCATCCGGTTCATCGCTTTTGGGATCAAGCGGCGGTTGCCCACCTTTTGGTGAAGCAAGGGTGATTTTCAACCCGGCATCGTGAAAGACATAATACGGCGCGGCAAACTCCTCAAGCCAAAAGCCTGTGGGTTTACCGGTGTTGCCGAGCTGATTGTGCGAGGTTAAAACCATGAGGATTTTCATCTGAATCTCCCTGTTTGGGACGTGAAAAGATCCTCGAAGTGTAGTGCATACCCGTAAGGCTTGCTGGCTCTCAGCTTCTGAAAAATGCCGGATTTTGTACCGCAAGCGTTACGGCTTGGATCAATTTATCCAGTTGCTCAGGGTTGATAACGTACGGCGGCATCAGGTAAATCAGCCTGCCGAACGGGCGAATCCAGACACCTTGTTCAACAAAGAATGCCTGAAGGGCCGCCATATCTACCGGATGAAGAGTTTCTACCACGCCAATGGCGCCAAGCACGCGAACATCTGCCACCAGTTCACAGTCGCGTAAAGGTTTCAGCCCTTCCAGCAACTGCTCTTCAAGCGCTTTGACCTGCTGCTGCCAGTGGCCATCTTCGAGTAACGCAAGGCTTTCGGTCGCAACAGCACAGGCCAGTGGGTTGCCCATAAACGTTGGGCCATGCATAAAGCATCCGGCCTCACCGTCGCTAATGGTTTCTGCGACCAGGCGGGTAGTGATAGTTGCAGAAAGTGTCATTGTGCCGCCCGTCAGCGCTTTGCCGAGGCACATAATATCCGGTGAAATTCCCGCGTGTTCACAGGCAAACAGCTTGCCTGTACGGCCAAAGCCGGTCGCAATCTCATCGGCAATCAGCAAAATGCCTTCGCGATCGCACATGCGGCGAATACGCTTTAGCCATTCCGGATGATAGAACCGCATACCGCCAGCCCCCTGAACAATAGGCTCAAGGATCACTGCTGCAATTTCCTGGCGATGAGCGGCCATTAAACGTGCAAATGGCACGATGTCCATCTCATCCCATTCATCGTCAAAACGGCAATTTGGCGCGGGAGCAAACAGGTGCTCAGGCAGGTAACCTTGCCAAAGGCTGTGCATCGAATTATCCGGATCGCACACCGACATGGCACCAAAAGTATCGCCGTGATAACCGTTGCGGAAAGTGAGGAAACGCTGACGAGGTTCGCCTTTGGCGTGCCAGTACTGCAATGCCATCTTCATTGCGACTTCTACGGCGACAGAACCGGAGTCTGCAAGAAATACGCATTCGAGGTTTTCCGGCGTCATGGCGATCAGTTTACGACACAATGCCACTGCGGGTGGGTGCGTGATCCCGCCAAACATGACGTGCGACATCTGGTCAATCTGGTCTTTCATTGCCTGATTTAAGCGCGGGTGATTGTAGCCATGAATTGCCGCCCACCAGGACGACATCCCGTCAACAAGGGCTTTACCATCAGCAAGTTGTAGTTCGCAGCCTGTTGCCGCCACAACCGGATAAACCGGTAACGGTTTAGTCATGGAGGTGTAAGGGTGCCAGATATGTTGTTGGTCGAACGCTAAATCAGCAGGGGTCATAGGGTGACTTGTAAACCATTTGAAAAAGATTTAGGTTTACAAGTATAACGTCAATCAATGGCTAACAACACCCTTTTTGGAGACGCCCCATGGCTCACCACGCACGCTGGTCAATGTCGCAGGTCACTGCTTTATTTGAAAAACCTTTCCTCGAACTGATGTTTGAAGCACAAACGGTGCATCGTCAGCACTTCGATCCCCGCCACGTTCAGGTCAGTACGCTGCTGTCGATTAAAACTGGCGCATGCCCAGAAGACTGCAAATATTGCCCGCAAAGTGCGCGATACAAAACCGGGCTGGCTTCCGAGCGCTTGATGGAAGTTGAGCAAGTGTTGGACTCCGCACGTAAAGCGTTAAATGCGGGTTCTACTCGTTTCTGCATGGGCGCTGCCTGGAAAAACCCTAACGATCGCGATATGCCGTACCTTGAACAAATGGTGCAGGGCGTGCGCGAGATGGGGCTTGAAACCTGTATGACGCTCGGCACATTAACCGATACGCAAGCACATCGCCTGGCGGCAGCAGGGCTTGATTACTACAACCATAATCTCGACACCTCGCCAGAATTCTACGGCAATATCATCACTACGCGTACTTATCAGGAACGTCTTGATACGCTCGATAAAGTGCGTGATGCCGGGATTAAAGTCTGCTCGGGCGGAATTGTCGGTTTGGGTGAAACGGTAACCGATCGTGCCGGGTTGCTGCTGCAATTAGCCAATTTGCCAACGCCACCAGAAAGCGTGCCAATCAACATGCTGGTGAAAGTCAAAGGTACCCCGATGGCAGATAACGAGGACGTCGATGCGTTTGATTTTATTCGCACTATTGCTGTCGCGCGTATCATGATGCCGACCTCTTTCGTACGGCTTTCTGCCGGGCGTGAACAGATGAGCGAGCAGACTCAGGCCATGTGCTTTATGGCTGGTGCAAACTCGATTTTCTATGGCTGCAAACTACTGACTACGCCAAACCCGGAAGAAGACAAAGACCTGCAATTGTTCCGCAAGCTTGGGCTTAATCCGCAGCAAACAACCACTCATGCAGGCGACAACGAGCAGCAACAACAACTAACCGATCAATTGCTCAACGCGGATACGGAGAATTACTACAACGCGGCGGCTGTATGACCTGGCAGCAACGCATTGATAGCGCGCTTGCCAGGCGGCGGGAAAACAACAGTTTTCGCACCAGGCAGGCCAACCAACAAGGTAGCGGGCGCTACCTTGTTCAAAACGATATCCGTTATCTAAATTTTTCCAGTAACGATTATCTGGGAATCAGTCACCATGCTGAAGTGGTTAATGCCTGGCAGCAGGGTGCTGAGATTTACGGTATTGGGAGTGGTGGTTCCGGGCATGTCACCGGGTATCACGAAGCCCATCAGCGATTTGAACAGCAGTTAGCTGACTGGCTGGGTTATCCGCGCGCATTACTGTTTATTTCAGGTTTCGCGGCTAACCAGGCGCTTATCGCGGCACTGACTGAAAAATCAGACCGGATTGTTGCCGATAAACTTAGCCATGCTTCACTTCTGGAAGCCGCAATGCACAGTCCAGCGCAGTTACGGCGTTTTGCCCATAACGATATCGCATCGTTGCAAACGCTGTTGGCCTCGCAAACTGACGGTCAACAACTGGTTATTACCGAAGGAATTTTCAGCATGGACGGAGATGCCGCTCCGTTGGCTGGAATTGCGCAGGCTACCCGGGAAGCACAGGGCTTGTTGATGGTTGACGATGCCCATGGCATTGGCGTGATAGGTGAAGAAGGGCGCGGTAGCTGCTACCAGCAACACGTCAAACCAGACTTGCTGGTCGTAACGTTCGGCAAGGCATTTGGTGCAAGTGGGGCCGCAGTTCTGTGTAGTGAATCGATGGCTGATTATCTGCTGCAATCCGCCCGGCATCTTATTTACAGCACCTCTATGCCACCTGCACAGGCGTGTGCGTTATCGGCAGCATTGAATGTTATCCGCCGTGAGGATTCCCTGCGTGCTCAATTACACGCCAATATTGCCCATTTCCGTGCGGGAGCCGCACAGCTACCGCTGCAATTAATGGCCTCACAAACAGCCATCCAGCCATTGATCGTGGGGGAAAATCAGCCTGCGGTGAACCTTGCCACTACCTTACGCGAACGCGGATTCTGGCTAACAGCGATTCGTCCACCAACCGTGCCACCTGGTACGGCGCGGTTGCGTGTGACGCTTACTGCAAGCCACACCAGCGAAGACATCAACAAGCTTTTGGAGGCGCTGTATGACGCGACTCGTTGATAAAGCGGCTATTGCCGCAGCATTTGGCCGCGCGGCAAGCACCTACGACAGCCACGCCGAATTGCAACGCACCAGCGGAGACTTGCTGCTGAGAATGCTTGAAGGCCGTCAAATCAGCAACGTGTTGGATGCTGGATGCGGTACGGGTTGGTATAGCCGCGCCTGGCGTGAAAAAGGCTGCCATGTTACGGCGCTGGATCTCTCCCCCGCGATGCTGAACCATGCTGCACTTCAAGGTTCAGCTGATAACTATCTCGAAGGCGATATTGAAGCCATCAACCTTGCCGACCAGCAGGTGGATCTTGCATGGAGTAACCTCGCGGTGCAGTGGTGCAATGATTTGCGCAGTGGTTTAAGTGAGCTTTACCGTGTCACTCGCTCGGGCGGTTGCCTGGCATTTACTACGCTTGCGGCAAATTCACTTTGCGAACTGCATACCGCCTGGCAGGTGATAGATGAACGGTCTCATGCCAACCGATTTATGACATTTGAGCAGATTCAGGATGCGTGCGAAGGGTGGCGCTACAGTCTAGAAATTCATGAAATCAGCCAGTCTTACGATAGCGTATTGAGTGCCATGCAATCGCTAAAAGGTATTGGTGCGACACATCTTCATGATGGACGTAAAGCATCGCTGATGACCCGCCAACAATTACAAAAATTAAGTCTCGCCTGGCCACAGAAACAGGGTCAATTCCCTCTGACCTGGCAACTCGTTTGTGGAGTGATTGAACGTGATTAAAAAATGGTTTGTAACCGGAACGGATACGGAAGTGGGTAAAACTATTGCCAGCTGTGCTTTGCTTCAGGCCGCAGGAGATGCGGGTTACCGTACTGCAGGATATAAGCCGGTGGCCTCTGGTAGTGAAATGACTGCTCAGGGTATTCGTAACGGTGATGCGCTTGCCCTACAGCGCAACAGTAACGTCAAATTAAGCTATGCACAGGTCAACCCGTTTGCGTTTTTGGAGCCAACATCGCCGCATATCGTTAGTGCGGAAGCATTGCAGCCCATCGAATTTTCGCAGATGTCAGCAGGCCTTGAAGCGCTTGCTTCTCAGGTCGACTGGTTACAGGTTGAAGGGGCGGGAGGTTGGTTTACACCACTTTCAGCAACAACAACTTTTGCAGATTGGGCAATACAAGAGCAGTTGCCTGTAATTTTGGTCGTGGGGGTAAAACTCGGCTGTATCAACCATGCCATGTTAACTGCGCATGCAGTGCAAAATGCGGGTCTGCGCCTGGCGGGCTGGATTGCTAATGACGTTCAACCTACCGGGAAGCGCCATGCTGAGTATCTCGCAACGTTACGTGATGTTTTAAAAGCCCCCATGTTAGGTGAAATCCCGTTCTATCCGCATATAGACGATGAAACCTCGCTCGGTCGTCACCTGGATATCTCCCTTCTTTCACAGTAATTCGCAAATCCACAGCTCATTTTTGTAACGCCCGATAAATCTTGCGGGCGCTCTTCCAGATACCGCTAATTTTCAAATCTTCTCCTTGAAGAAAAATACCTCGCAGGTAAATTGTTTCTCAATTTAAAGTTGTCATATGACAACTTATTTGCGAGTATGGACAGGAGGTTTTATGAAGCGGCGTATACACCCCAATAAGGACATTGAAGCAGCATTAAGTTATGCCGAATGTCAGGGCTGGCAAGTGCGGCCCGGTGGGGCACATTGTTGGGGGAAAATGTATTGTCCGTGGAACGACAAAGCCTGCCGCTGCAGTGAGTTTTGCATTAGCTGCATCTGGAGCACACCGCGCAGTGCTTATAACCATGCAAGGCAGATACGTCGTGTCGTCGATAACTGTAGCCAGCAAGGCTCGCCACCTGCCATCAGACATTAATTTTCAAGGAGCAGAATATGTCAGAATTTAGCTTCACGTTGATTTTCACCCTGCCAGAAAATGGCCAGAATCCGGAACAATGGATTGAAGCTTTGGGTGCGCAAGGTTGCGATGACGCGCTGGTTGGTGTGGGTGTCACAGGGCGAATTGCACTGAATTTCATCCGCGAAGCATCGGATGCAAAACTAGCCGTTGTTTCAGCGATTCAGGATGTAAAACGCATTATTCCAGGTACTGCGTTGGTCGAAGTGATGCCAGATCTGGTTGGGTTAACAGATATTGCTGAGTTGCTGGGGTTTTCACGGCAGTATATTCGCAAAGTGATGGTAAGCCGCGAGGCTTTTCCGCAACCAGTACATGACGGTAAAACCGCTATCTGGCATTTGGAACCGGTGCTGCGTTGGATGCGTGAAACAGGAGTTTCAAAAGTACCTTTGCCACTGGTGGAGTTATCTGCTGTAACCCGGCAATGCAACTTACAACGGGAGCTCGCCAGTCTTGATAGAAATATGCAGAAGCAACTTGGTAAGTTGTGACGGCAGAACCTGAGAGGCTGTTCATGCCGTCGTTCGGCGCACCATCATGGATCTATCCAACTGGATACCAGCTTATCATCCAGAAGCGCGACATTTCCCTGAGCAACATTACGGCCCCGGTGTAGTAAGCAGAAACGGTCCGCCACACGGCGAATGAACGATAAGCGTTGCTCTACCAGCAATATTGTCAGGCCAAAATCACGGCTCAGACGGCGGATAATATTGCCCAGCTCATTGATAAAACGTTGGCCGCTGCCAAAAGTGGGTTCATCAAGAATCAGCAGTTTTGGTTCTGTCACCAGCGCTCTTGCCAATGCCAGTTGCTGCTGAAGATCGCTTGATAGCTCCCCACCGCGCATGTGCCTTAAGCTGTACAGTTCAGGGAACAGTTCATAGATCATGCCTGGAATGCTACGGGAACGCACGCGAGCAGCCAATAGCGCAATTTGCAGGTTTTCCTCAACGCTTAGTTGGGAGAATATTCGGCGGTCCTGCGCGACATAACTCATTCCCAGTGCGACTCGGCCTTCTATAGGTTGGGTGAGAAGATCCTGTGGTGGATGGCCTGCTTCAAGCCAGGTCATACTGCCACTTTGTACTGGCAAGTAACCCGTAATACAGTTTACAAGCGTTGTTTTCCCCATCCCTGGTGCGCCAAGAACACAGGTGCACTCTCCAGGTGCCAGCTCAAGATCCAGATTCCACAGGATATGGCTTTCACCGTAAAACTGATTAACAGCACGCAGGCTCAACATCGACATTCTCCTTCTGGCAGGGTTAACGACCCAGGCTGCTTCTGCAACACGAAGCAAGAGTTACAAACTTTGCAATTACCTTGCCATTAACTCGTTTGCTGACCAGAACAATGCAACTTTGAGAAAAGCCTCATGAAAATGGTTGAATAAGCCTTCGGCTTCTACGACTCGGAAATCAGAATGCACTTTGTCGGTGCCTGATTTTTGGTGTGTTTGGTGCAACACCAGACTACTGCTCCATAGAAATGCGCAATTCGTGAGCAGGATCATAAGAAATGGCAGGCATCAGGTAAGTCCAAAAAGAGTAAAAATAATGATGAAAAATATTTTTGGGCCCCGGCACAGAGAATTTATGGTTTTTTGCGGTGTGCGCTGCAAAAGGGCTGAGAGCACTTATCCACTATTCCTGTGGATAACCATGTGCATTAGAGTTAGAAAACTTGTGGTAAGCGAGAGCCGGCGCGGGTTGCGCATGAATTGGCGCGAAACCAGACTTTCTTAAATAACTGCTTTAAATCAATCAGTTGAATAAAATCAATCGTTGCAATAAAAGTGCCACAGATGTTCCTTACGCTTTTATGACACTGCTTGACAAATGTTAAAAGGTAAAAAAATCTGGGGATAACCATTTTGGTCAGCTGAAATATCTGTGAGTAGAGTATTTTACCGGCAAACCAGACGGTAAAGCGGGGAAGTATCTTAAACGCGCTAGTGAGGAACTGGTTTTTCATCCAGTATTATTTTCTGGCAAAATTTTCTGTGCCGAGTAAAATTATCCTCCGGCCCGCTCGTTTCTTCATCAGGTAGCCTCTTCATGAGTAAAGCGTTCAAATTAAATTCAGCATTTAAACCTTCTGGCGATCAGCCAGAGGCCATTCGTCGCCTTAAAGAAGGTCTGGAAGACGGGCTTGCCCATCAGACTTTATTGGGTGTGACGGGCTCTGGTAAAACCTTTACCGTGGCAAATGTGATTGCTGATTTACAACGCCCCACTATGGTGTTGGCTCCTAACAAAACGCTGGCCGCGCAGCTGTATGGTGAGATGAAAGAGTTCTTTCCGGATAACGCGGTAGAGTTCTTCGTCTCTTATTACGACTACTACCAGCCAGAAGCCTACGTCCCAAGTTCCGATACATTTATCGAGAAAGACTCTTCGGTTAACGAACATATTGAGCAGATGCGGTTATCGGCAACCAAAGCATTGCTTGAGAGGCGGGATGTGATTGTGGTGGCGTCTGTGTCGGCAATTTACGGCCTGGGCGACCCGGATTTATATCTGAAGATGATGCTTCACCTGACCAAAGGGATGATCATCGATCAGCGCTCTATAATACGTCGCCTGACTGAACTGCAATATACCCGCAACGACCAGGCATTCCAGCGTGGTACTTTCCGTGTGCGCGGTGAAGTGGTTGATATCTTCCCGGCCGAATCAGACGACCTGGCATTACGCGTGGAACTATTCGATGAAGAAGTAGAACGGTTGTCGCTGTTTGACCCCCTGACCGGGCAGGTTGACCAGGCCATCCAGCGTTTCACAGTCTATCCAAAATCGCACTACGTCACACCGCGTGAACGTATTCTGCAAGCCATGGAAGAGATCAAAGTTGAGCTTGCAGATCGTAGAAAAGTGCTGCTGGCGAATAACAAATTGCTTGAGGAGCAACGCCTCTCGCAACGTACCCAGTTTGATTTAGAGATGATGAACGAGCTGGGATACTGTTCTGGTGTCGAAAACTATTCGCGGTTCCTTTCGGGGCGCGGTCCTGGCGAGCCACCTCCTACGCTTTTCGATTACCTGCCAGCAGATGGTTTGCTAATTGTTGACGAGTCCCACGTGACAATTCCGCAAATCGGCGGAATGTACAAAGGTGACCGTTCGCGCAAAGAAACACTGGTGGAGTATGGCTTCCGTTTGCCATCAGCACTTGATAACCGCCCGCTGAGATTTGAAGAGTTTGAAGCTCTGGCACCGCAAACAATTTATGTTTCGGCAACACCAAGCCATTACGAGTTAGAAAAATCGGGCGGCGATGTTGTCGATCAGGTCGTCAGACCAACTGGCTTATTAGACCCGATTATCGAAGTTCGCCCGGTCGGTACTCAGGTTGACGATCTACTTTCTGAGATTCGCAAACGCGTTGAGGTTAACGAACGCGTGTTGGTCACCACGCTTACCAAGCGCATGGCCGAAGACTTAACCGAATATCTCGAAGAGCACGGCTCGCGGGTGCGTTACCTGCACTCAGATATCGATACCGTAGAGCGTATGGAAATCATCCGTGATTTGCGCCTTGGCGAGTTCGACGTGCTGGTGGGCATCAACTTGCTGCGTGAGGGGTTGGATATGCCTGAAGTGTCGCTGGTAGCGATTCTGGATGCCGATAAAGAGGGCTTCCTGCGTTCCGAGCGTTCGCTAATTCAGACCATTGGCCGTGCGGCACGTAATATCAACGGGAAAGCGATTCTGTACGGCGACAAAATCACAGCATCAATGGCTAAGGCTATCGGTGAAACTGAACGTCGCCGTGAAAAACAGCAGCGTTACAACGAAGAAAACGGTATTACGCCGCAAGGACTGAACAAGAAAGTCGTCGATGTCCTTCAGCTTGGTGAAGGCATGGCGAAAACCAAAGGCCGGATGAAGAGTAAAGCTCGCAGCGTGATTGAAGATGATGAAATCATCCTGACGCCAAAAGCCTTGCAGCAGAAAATTCACCAGTTGGAAGGGAAGATGCTGGAGCATGCGCAAAACCTGGAATTTGAAGAGGCCGCGCAGATCCGTGACCAGCTCCATCAGTTGCGGCAGTTGTTTATTGCAACGTCGTAGTAAAAACGCCTTCGTGAAGAAGGCGTTGTTTTATCCGAGCTGCTGAATAGCTTTTTCCAACGCCTGGCGTAGCAGATGCCGGTCGTGGCGATAACGAATATCAACCGCTTCCAGCGGCTCTTGAATGACTAGACGATCGGTAATTTCAGATACGTCGGTCTGCGGGCCAACCACCACCGCATCAACAATACGTTTCCCGATGCGCTGCTCCATGATGTCCAGTGTCTGCCCAAGCGACAGGCTGGCGGCCGCGGTGCTTAGTTCTTTACCCAGATTGCCGATAAACACTACTGGTGCAGGAGTCCTGCGCAATGCTTGATCCATATCTTCCAGCAAAAGTATCGGCATTAAGCTTGTGTAAAAACTACCGGGGCCAATCAGAATAAGATCTGCTTCGGAGATAGCCTGAACAGCTTCGCGGGTAGCATGCGCTTTTGGGTATAGCGATAACTCCTGGGGAGGTGAAGAAAGCTGGTCAATATTCACTTCACCATAAATAAAATGGCCATCTGCGTCTGTTGCCATCAAATCCACAGGGTGTTCAGACATCGGGATTAGAAACGCATCCACTTTTAGCAGGTTACGAATTAAATTAATGGCTTCTAAAGGCCTTACGCTTAGGTGATCCAATGCCTTTAACATCAAGTTTCCTAGGTTATGCCCGGAAAGTTCACCATTACCGCCAAAACGGTACTCAAACATAGCAGAAGCAACGCTTTGTTCAGTAATTAACTGATTTAAACAGTTGCGCATATCGCCCCAGGCAATGCCTCCCTCAGAGCGCCTGATACGACCTGTCGAGCCACCATTATCGGTTGTGGTAACAATGCCGGTTAAGCGTGAACCAAGAGAGGATAGGGATGACATAACCCTGCCCAGACCGTGCCCACCGCCAAGGGCGACCACCCGGTCTAA
The DNA here is from genome assembly GCF_004366275.1 of Buttiauxella sp. BIGb0552. Classification (NCBI taxonomy): domain Bacteria; kingdom Pseudomonadati; phylum Pseudomonadota; class Gammaproteobacteria; order Enterobacterales; family Enterobacteriaceae; genus Buttiauxella; species Buttiauxella sp. BIGb0552. The sequence continues at coordinate 442,747 of NZ_SODY01000002.1, read as the reverse complement.
ATCCGCAAACGTACGATTGCGCATAACTATTCCTTATGACGAACTATCGAAATAAGGTAGCGCAAAAGAGTGCGGAATACGATTCAGCCTCGGAGGATAATGATGTATATCAAAGCAAAAGTTCACTTTTCGCGTAGTCTGTGGCGAAATTGAACGATTAGCTCGCTATATATATATTTATATAACGAAAGCTGCTATGGCGAATAATTGCCCCACGCGCTACTATCGTTCTAAACACACTAAGCCTCTGGACCTAAGTCGAAAGATACGGTGCTTTGGCCGTGACCTTGAGTCACCAGGGTGCAGAAAGAAATGACTGCATCTCCCGTATTTGGAAGGTGTACATGGCTAGCCAACTTACCGATGCATTCGCTCGTAAGTTTTTTTACCTGCGTCTATCTATTACCGACGTTTGCAATTTTCGTTGCAACTATTGCCTGCCAGATGGCTACAAGCCTCATGGTGTGGCGAACAAAAGTTTCCTCAACGTCGATGAAATTCGCCGTGTAACCCGCGCTTTTGCCGCCCTGGGTACTGAAAAAGTACGCCTGACAGGTGGTGAACCCTCTTTGCGTAAAGACTTCACTGACATTATCGCCGCTGTGCGTGAAAACCCCGGTATTCGCCAGATTGCGATGACCACAAATGGTTATCGCCTTGCGCGTGATATTCAGCAGTGGCGTGATGCCGGACTGACTGCGGTGAATGTTAGCGTCGATAGCCTCGATGCCCGCCAGTTTCACGCCATTACCGGGCAGGATAAATTCCGCCAGGTGATGGATGGCATTGATGCCGCTTTTGCCGCAGGTTTTGAACGTGTAAAAGTGAACACCGTGCTAATGCGCGATGTAAATCACCACGAACTCGATACCTTCCTTGCGTGGATCAAAACCCGTCCAATCCAGCTACGCTTTATCGAGCTGATGGAAACCGGCGACGGCGGCGATCTGTTTCGTAAACACCACATTTCGGGCAAAACCATTCGCGACCAGCTTCTGACTCGCGGCTGGGTTCACCAGCTTCGCAGCCGCAGCGATGGCCCGGCGCAGGTCTTTTGCCATCCGGATTATCAGGGTGAAATTGGCCTGATCATGCCGTATGAAAAAGATTTCTGTGCCAGCTGCAACCGTCTGCGTGTGTCATCGGTCGGCAATTTGCATCTGTGTTTGTTTGGCGAACAGGGCATTTCCCTGCGCGACCTATTAGCGGATGACGGGCAAATCGACGAGCTTGAGGCGCGCATCGCTGAAGCTTTAACGCACAAGAAACAGACCCATTTCCTGCATGACGGTGATACCGGCATCACTCAAAACCTGTCTTATATCGGCGGCTAAAACCCGCTGTACCCCAATAATTTTGGGTATAAAAAGGAAGATAACAATGAGCCAGATAAGTAGCGAATTTGTCCCGGTAAATATTGCCATTCTGACCGTCTCAAGCCGCCGTGGCGAAGAAGACGACACCTCCGGTCATTATCTGCGTGAAGCGGCAACTGACGCCGGCCACCACATTGTTGCCAAAGCGATTGTGAAAGAAAACCGTTACGCGATTCGCGCTCAGGTTTCCCAGTGGATTGCTGATGATGAAGTTCAGGTGGTGTTGATTAACGGTGGCACTGGTTTTACCGATGGTGACCAGGCTCCAGAAGCATTACTGCCGCTGTTTGACCGCGAAATCGAAGGTTTTGGTGAAGTGTTCCGCATGCTCTCTTTTGAAGAAATCGGCACCTCAACGCTGCAATCGCGCGCGCTGGCAGGCATCGCTAACCGTACGCTGATTTTTGCTATGCCAGGTTCAACCAAAGCATGTCATACCGCGTGGGAAAATATCATTCAGCCACAGCTGGATGCCCGCGTGCGCCCTTGTAATTTCCACCCACATCTCAAGAAATAAACTATGTCGCAACTGACTCATATTAATGCGCAAGGCGAAGCGCACATGGTTGATGTTTCCGCCAAAACTGAAACGGTGCGCGAAGCACGTGCTGAAGCGTTTATCACTATGGAAGCTGCAACGCTCTCCATGATTATTAAAGGTAGTCACCACAAAGGTGATGTATTTGCCACGGCGCGTATTGCCGGGATTCAGGCTGCGAAGCGCACCTGGGATTTAATCCCCCTTTGCCACCCGCTGATGCTCAGCAAAGTCGAAGTGAATTTAGCCGCTGAACCAGAACATAACCGCGTGCGCATTGAATCTGTATGCCGTTTGACGGGTAAAACCGGCGTGGAAATGGAAGCGCTGACTGCCGCATCGGTCGCTGCGTTAACCATCTACGATATGTGCAAAGCCGTGCAAAAAGATATGGTGATTGGCCCGGTGCGTTTGCTGGCAAAAAGTGGCGGCAAGTCTGGCGACTTTAAGGTTGAGAGCAATGATTAAGGTCCTGTTTTTTGCCCAGGTGCGTGAATTGGTCGATTGTGACCAACTGCAGCTAGACGCCACTTTTGGCGATGTTGAACAGCTGCGTGAGAGCCTTGCAGCCAAAAGCGAACGCTGGGCGCTGGCTCTGGAGTCGGGGAAATTGCTCGCCGCCGTGAACCAGACGCTGGTGAGTTTCGACCATCCACTTACCGACGGTGATGAAGTCGCTTTCTTCCCACCGGTTACCGGAGGCTGAAATGGAAAACACCCGAATCCGCGTAAGCCATGAAAACTTCAACGTTGGCGACGAGTACCAATGGCTTGCTCAGTGCGATGAAGATGGTGCGGTAGTGACCTTCACCGGCAAAGTGCGCAATCATAATCTTGGCGATAGCGTGAGTGCGTTAACTCTCGAACACTATCCGGGTATGACGGAAAAAGCGCTGGCTGAAATTATCGAAGAAGCGCGCCTTCGCTGGCCGCTGCAACGCGTAAGCGTGATTCACCGCATCGGGGAATTATGGCCTGGCGACGAAATTGTTTTTGTCGGTGTTACCGGAGCTCATCGCAGCTCAGCGTTTGAATCTGCACAATTCATTATGGATTATCTGAAGACGCGAGCGCCGTTCTGGAAGCGTGAAGCCACAGTTGACGGCGATCGTTGGGTCGAAGCGCGTGAGACTGACAAGCAAGCGGCAAAACGCTGGTAACAGGCACCTTCGCGCAGTTGTGTTAATCTTAAGGCACAGGCTTTAAAGCCTGAAATTCGGTCAACGTAATTCACTTAAGGAAGCATCATGGATCGATTCCCACGCTCCAATGGCACCATCGTGCAGCAGGCCCGTACCGGCTTGCAGGCATATATGGCACAAGTTTATGGCTGGATGACCTGCGGCCTGTTACTGACGGCATTTGTCGCCTGGTATGCGGCGAATACCCCAGCAGTAATGGAATTCGTTTTTTCCAGTAAAATCACTTTCTTCGGGCTTATCATCGTGCAGTTGGGTTTAGTGTTTGTGCTCTCGGGCATGGTGCATAAGCTCAGCGCAGGTATGGCAACCAGCTTGTTTATGCTCTATTCGGCATTAACGGGCCTGACGCTTTCCAGCATTTTTATCGTCTATACCTACTCGTCCATTGCCAGCACCTTCGTCGTCGCAGGCGGGATGTTCGGGGCCATGAGCCTGTACGGTTACACCACCAAGCGTGATCTCAGCGGTTTTGGCAATATGCTGTTTATGGCGCTGATCGGTATTGTGTTGGCTTCACTGGTGAACATGTGGCTGAAAAGCACGGCGCTGATGTGGGCTGTAACCTATATCGGCGTGATTGTCTTTGTTGGTCTGACGGCTTATGACACCCAGAAGCTGAAAAATATCGGTGAACAAATTGATACCCGTGATACGCAAACTATGCGCAAATATTCAATTCTTGGCGCATTGACCCTGTATCTCGACTTCATCAACTTGTTCTTGATGTTGTTGCGTATTTTCGGCAACCGCCGTTAATTTCGATGATTATGTAGGGTGGATGCGCGTAAGCGACATCCACCCTAATTCTTACGAACTCTCCTGAATATTCTTCTCGTTCTTCACTCGCATCTTCTTCGCCCGACTCTCAAGCCCTAAATAGCAAACAATCGCCAGCAGCAGTGGTGCGATAAAATAGAGCATTCGATAGGCGAGCAGGGCGGCAATAATAGTGCCGTTGCTAACATGCTCCCCTGCCAGTAGCGCGATAAACACCGCCTCTAGCACGCCGATCCCGGCAGGAATATGCACAATTACCCCGGCAATACTGCTGACCAAAAGCACGCCTAACACGAAGAAGTAATTCACATCCTGACCAAGCAATAGCCAGATAATCGCGCCCATAACCATCCAGTTGGCACCTGAAATTGCCAGTTGCAACAGAGCAAACTTAAATGATGGCAGCACCAGGCGCTGGCCTTTTATCGTCATATGGCGATGTTTAGCAAAGGCGCAGAACCACAAATACACCGCGATGATCGCCAGTAGAACGGCACCTAAAATCCGTAATGTCGTCTCATCGATGTACCAGTGCTCCGGTAGTTGCACCACGCCGACGGTAAAAATCATGCCGGCCAGCAGAATATAACCGAGCCAGTTAGTCGAAATACTTAACGAAAAAATGCGCGTAATAGTGGCACTGGGCAGACCAAGCCGTGAATAGAGCCGGTAGCGCATGCCAATGCCGCCAACCCAGGTGCTCAACGTTAAGTTAAAGGCATAACAGATAAAAGATACCAACATCACCTGGCGCTTTGCCAGTTTATGCCCGCAATACGACCGCGCCAGTAAATCGTAACAGCCGTAAATCAGGTAGCTCAAAATGACCAGACCGACTGCGCTAAACAGTGCCAGGCGGTTGTAGTTGCGGATAACCTTCCAGACTTCTTCCCAGTCAACCTTCGTTGCATACACCGTCAGTAGCACGATAACGGCGATGAAAAATAGCCAGGTGAGTATCTTCTTCGCTTTGCGCCATTTGGGATGCGAGTGCGACATCAGTATTTCACCCCCGGATTATCTGTCTCAACCCGATCCTGCGTTTCCATATGTGGTTGCGCTGGTGGCATCACTTGCGCAAGTTTTGGCGTATGTGCGGGTAACCAACCGACCATCGCCGGGAAGTGGCGCAAGAAGTGGAATGCCAGCACGCTCTTACCCAAATTCCACCAGGTGCGTTTTGGCAGCATCGACTCAACAACCGGGTGGCAATCTTCGGCAATCAACCCGGTTAGATTGGCACGCAGCGTGTCATTGAATGTGCGGTCGTGAATAATCAAATTCGCTTCAAGATTTAGCGACAAACTCAGCGGGTCAAGGTTGCTGGAGCCGACCGTTGCCCAATGGTCATCCATGATGGCGACTTTGCCGTGCAGGGGGCGGCGGTGATATTCAAAGATTTTCACACCGGAACGCACTAAGTAGTTGTACAACAGGCGTGCGCCGACTTTGACAATCGGCATGTCAGGCTCGCCCTGCACAATCAATTTCACCGAAACGCCACGACGAGATGCAGTTCGCATTGCGTGAAGCAGCCTGTAGCCTGGGAAGAAATAGGCGTTGGCAATAATCACTTCACGCTTCGCTTTACTGAGCATTTTCAGGTAATAACGCTCGATATCATCGCGATGCTGGTTGTTATCACGCCAGACAAACAACGCTTGTGCTTCACCGGGCGTCAGGTTTTCTTGTGCCGGATTACGGCGGCGTCGCCACCAGTGGCGTTTATTGTCGTGGCCGGGCAGGTTAGAAATCACGTACTGGTGAATATCATCCACCACCGGTCCTTCAACTTTGACCGAGTAATCTTGCTTCGCCTCCGGGCCGTAATCACTCATCTGTTCCGCGGAATAATTAATACCGCCGACAAATGCAATGATGCCATCCACGACCACGATTTTGCGGTGCATACGACGGAACAAATTAGTACGCATGCCAAACACCAACGGGCGCGGATCGTAATAGCGGAACATCACTCCGGCGGTAGTCAGTTGGCTGACAAAATCATCGCTTAAATCTGGCGAACCATAGCCATCAAGCAAGACTTCGACACTCACGCCACGACGGGCAGCAGTAAGCAAAACTTCATGTAATTGCTTTCCAACATCATCTTCAAACCAGATGAATGTCTCGAGGATCACTTTGCTGCGTGCATTTTCGATGGCTTTAAATACCGCCGGGAAAAACTGGTCACCGTTTTCGAGTAATGTAATTCGGTTCCCGTCACGCCAGTTATTTTTCATATATGAATCTCCACGGCTAATGGCGCATGGTCGGAGAGATGCCGCCACTGTCGCAATGGCAGCGCCGTTGGTTCACTCGCGGACGCATTTTTCACATAAATTCTATCGAGGCGAAGTAGCGGAAAGCGGGCAGGGAAGGTGCGTGCCGGGCGGCCAGATGCGCGGGTAAATACCTCATCCAATCCGGTTTGCTTTAATTGCCGGTTAGCGCGTTGCTGCCAGTCGTTAAAATCGCCAGCCACTATTACTGGCTCGCCTTCTGGCAGTTCATTCACCAGTTGGCAGAGCATATTGAGTTGCGCCTGGCGGTGAGCGTCATGCAAACCGAGATGCACACAAATAACATGCGCACGAATATTGGCACCCGGTAGGTTTATCTGGCAGTGCAGCATGCCGCGCTTTTCGTGGCCTTCTACAGAAATATCGCGATTTTCATACTGGCTGATAGGGAAGCGAGATAATACGGCATTGCCGTGATGGCCTTCGGGATAGACCGCGTTGCGACCATAGGCAAAATCGCTCCACATTGTATCGGCGAGATATTCGTAGTGGCTGGTATCCGGCCAGTTATCAACATGCAGTGAGTGTGCTTCGTGAGCCCCCATCACCTCCTGCAAACAGACAATGTCAGCAGAAACTGCACGTACTGCATCACGCAACTCCGGCAAAATGAAACGTCGGTTGAGTGCGGTGAAGCCTTTGTGTGTATTAATTGTGAGCACTTTAAAGGATAGGTGCTGAGACTTATTACTCATGCTTCTCCCGGCATTGTTAACATCCTGATGAAAATAAAGTGTAGTCTCTGTCACAAATAGGTGCCGGGTTACGGAATTTTCCGCATACTGCGGTACTCTGAATGACAGGAAATAGCGGCCAGGAGAGAAATAATGAAATGGCAACAACGTGTACAAGTGACAACAGGCCTAAGCTGCTGGCAGATAATGCTGCATCTTTCTGTGCTTTGTTTACTGCTCGTTGGCTGGAAAACTGCCTCCCTCATACCGGTCGGGATTGGCTTATGTTTGCTGTATGCAGCAACAGTAATTTTAATGTTCGCCCTCCAGCGTGTACGCTCTGGGCGGTTACGTGACATTGGTGATTTTCTTGAAGAGCTGACTACCACCTGGTATTTCGGCAATGCGATGATCGTGCTGTGGCTATTATCACGCGTGGTCGAAAACAAATTTCTGCTGGCAGGCGCAGGCCTGGCAATGATTGCCGGGCCGATTATTTATTCACTGCTGGTTAAAGATAAGGCATCAGGCGATTTTGCGCCGAAACATCCAGTACGCCGCTGAACCCGTTGTGGCCGCTATAACCAATAGTGGCCACACACTTCCCCACACAATGTCAAAACTCGCGTTCTTCAAATAAATCTGCTTAGTGATATCGGTGAAATGCCGTATCGGATTTACCCATGTCAGATTCTGCAACCACACTGGCATATTCTCGACAGGCGACACATAGCCTGACAACAAAATCGCCGGCATCATAAAGACAAATACCCCGATAAATGCCTGCTGTTGTGTTGAGCACAGGGACGAGATAAGCAAACCAAACCCCACCAACGACAAGCCATAAATCAGCATCGTGAAGTAAAACAGCAGCAGCGAGCCGGAAAACGGAATGTGATAACCCCATATCCCAACCCCTAGCACGATGGTTGCCTGGCCAATCGCCACAATTTGCGCAGGCACCGCTTTGCCGACAAATATTTGCCAGGTTGCCAGTGGGGAAACCAGCAGTTGGTCAAGCGTGCCTTGTTCACGTTCGCGAGCCACGGAAAGCGAGGTAACAATCATCACGCCGATGGTGGTGATCATGGCAATCAGCGACGGCACCACGAACCATTTGTAATCCAGATTAGGGTTGTACCAATTGCGAACCACCAATTCGCTGTTATTCGGTTTTGGCTGCCCAGAGACCAGTTCCTGTTGGTAATTCTTGACGATCTGTTGCAGGTAATTTGCCGCAATCTGCGCGCTATTGGAGTTACGCCCATCGAGAATAATTTGTAGTTTTGCCGGTTGCTGGCTGGCGATATCGCGTGAAAACTCTGCCGGGAAGCGAATCAGCAGCAGCGCTTTTTGGTTGTCGATTGTCGGCTGGATCTCCTGCGGGCTTTTCAGCAGCAATACATGGCTAAATGCTTTAGCACGGGCAAAGCGTTGGGTGAGTTCAACCGAATGGCTGCCGTTATCTTCGTTATAAATCGCGATAGTAGCGTTAGTGACTTCAAGCGTTGCGGCAAACGGGAACAGTACGACCTGCAATACCACAGGCAAAATCAAGATCGCTCGCGTTTGCGGTTCGCGTAGCAGGGATTGCAGTTCTTTGCGAATCAGTGTCCAGAGTCGATATAGCATCACTTTCCCCATTAACAGGCTATTTTATTTGCCATTTTGGGTTTGATCAGTGCTCGGAATCCTCACGTACTTCATGTACGCTCCGGTTCCTCCGCGCTGTCCGCGCCCAAACTGGCTGCAACAATTACGCCTTTAGTCAGTTGTACCTAATCAAGGCGGCGCTTGGTTTTAAGTGCCGTCAGGCCGATAAACATCACCGCCGAGGCAATTAAAAACAACACGTTGATGACTAACACGGTCGTAATATTTCCCGCCAGAAAGAGGCTTTGCAGCGTACTGACGAAATAGCGCGCCGGAATGATATAAGTCACCGCGCGGATAATCGCCGGCATACTGTCAATCTGGAAGATAAAGCCAGACAGCATAATCGACGGTAGAAACGCGGCGTTTAACGCGACCTGCGCTGCATTAAACTGGTTGCGAGTAATCGTGGAAATCAGCAGCCCCATGCCAAGCGTGCTCAGTAAAAATAGGCTGGTGATAAAGAACAGAATCAGCAGCGAACCGCGAAAAGGCACGTCAAGAATAAACACCGATACCAACATACACAGCAGCATCGCCAGCATACCCAGCACGTAATAAGGCAGCAGTTTGCACAGCAGCAACTCGGTGCGTGTCACTTGGGTTGAGAGTAGCGCTTCCATAGTGCCGCGCTCCCATTCGCGCGCTACCACCAGCGAGGTCAGGATCGCGCCGATCACCGTCATGATGATGGTAATGGCTCCAGGAATAATAAAATGCTGACTGATAGCCGCCGGGTTAAACCAATAACGTAGTTGCACGTCAATTAACGGCTCAAACTTTTCACCGCGATCTTCCGCCCGCTGTTGCTGCCAAATTTGCCAAATCCCCTCCATGTATCCCTGCACGAAGTTGGCGGTATTGGGCTCGCTTCCGTCGGTAATCACTTGCACAGGTGCCGTAGCCCCAGCTCGTGCCATGTTCTGCGCAAAATCAGTAGGGATAACCACCAGACCGCGAATTTTCCCTGCCTGCATCAGTTGAATAAGATGCTGGCGGTTGTCGCTAATGGTTGGGTCGATATAGGGTGAGGCCGTAATGGTATGGGCGAAATCCAGCGCTTCTTCGCTTTGCTGCTCCAACAGCACACCAACCCGCAGACGGCTGGAGTCGAGGTTGATGCCATAGCCAAAAATAAACAGCAACAACAGTGGGATAACCACTGCAATCAGCCAACTGCTTGGGTCACGCACGATTTGGCGTGTTTCTTTCACGCACAGAGCGCGTACGCGCCGCCAGGAAACGGCTTGATTATGCTCGCTCATTTTCGTGCTCCTTATCCCATTGATGGATAAGCGTAATAAATGCCTGCTCCATAGTTGGGTCAGTTTGCTCGTCGTCGGCGGCTTGTTCTTTCAGGTCATCCGGTGTGCCGCTGGCTATTAACTTACCGCGATACACCAGCCCGATGCGGTCACAGTATTCGGCTTCATCCATAAAGTGCGTGGTCACCATAACGGTCACGCCTTTTTCCACCATGCTATTGATATGCAGCCAGAACTCACGGCGGGTGATTGGGTCAACGCCCGATGTTGGTTCATCAAGGAACAAAATATCTGGCTCGTGCATCAGCGAACAGGCCAACGCCAGACGCTGCTTAAAGCCGAGGGGTAGCGCATCTGTTGAGCTGTTCATGATGGGTTTTAGACTGAAAGCTTCACTCATTCGGTTAATTTTCTCCTCCTGAGCTTTGCCGCGAAGGCCATACACGCCGGAGAAAAATCGCAGGTTTTGTTCCACGGTAAGGTTGCCGTATAACGAAAATTTCTGTGCCATATAGCCAAGATGCTGGCGAGCTTTTCCTGAGCTGGTTTTTAAGTCCATATCCAGCACCAGAGCCTTGCCTGAAGTTGGCACCAGCAGGCCACACATCATTTTAAAAGTGGTGGATTTTCCAGCACCATTTGGCCCTAACAGGCCAAAAATTTCCCCGCGCTGGACGGTGAAATCAACGTTATCCGTGGCAGCAAAATCACCGAATTTTTTGGTGAGTGATTCGGCTTTGATAACGGTTTCCCCAGACTTTCCTTCCACAGTATGCAGAATTTTCCCTAGCGGAGATTCCTGGGTTGCCGCGCCGCCTAGCAGGTCGATAAACGCATCTTCAAAGCGTGGCTCGGTTTGTGAAATATTTTCTGGCGGCACATTCAGCGCCTGGGTGAGTTGTTCAACGGAGGCGTCTTTGGCGAGTATCAGACGCACCGAACGGCCCTGAATCACGCCATCGCTGACCTGCGGCAATTTAAGCGCACGTTGCAGCAACTTGCGGTTATTCTCATCACTATGAGTTATCAGCAGCGAGCGTCCAGCCATTTGCTGCGTCAGTTCTTTAGGGGCACCGTGATACAACAGCTCGCCTTCGTTCATCAGTAGCACATCGCGGCACTGTTCGGCTTCGTCGAGGTATGAAGTACTCCAAAGAATCAGCATGCCGTCGCCTGCCAGTTCATGCACCATTTGCCACAATTCACGGCGTGAAATCGGGTCGACGCCAACGCCGGGTTCATCAAGCAGTAGTACTTTTGGCTGGCCGACTAGTGTGCAGGCGAGGCCGAGTTTCTGCTTCATCCCGCCGGAGAGCTTCCCTGCAAGCCGCGTGGTAAAAGGGCCAAGGGCGGTAAATTCCAGCAGCCGCTTAAAGGTTTTTTCGCGTTCCTCCCCGGTTACACCACGTAAGTCGGCGTACAGCGTCAGGTTTTCCATCACGGTTAAATCTTCGTACAGGCCAAACTTTTGCGGCATGTATCCCAGAACCGCATGTAACGCGCGGTCATCTTCTATGGGATCGAGGCCGATTACGCTGGCATTCCCTTCGCTTGGTTTTAACAGCCCCGCCAGCATGCGCATCAGCGTGGTTTTCCCCGCGCCATCTGGGCCGACGAGGCCTGTCACTGAACCAGTATGAATCTCGCACTCAAGGCGTGCCACAGCCGGTTTTTCCTGGCCGGGGAACTGCTTCATTATCCCTTGCAGGCGAATGATACCGTCCTGGCTACTCATGTGCTTTCTCGTCATTGAATTTCACGGTGACCGGCATTCCCTGGCGCAGGGCGTCGTCGGCATCGGTGACAATAATTCGCAGGCGATAAACCAGGTCGGTGCGTAAATCAGGTGTTTCAACAGTTTTCGGAGTAAATTCAGCTGTTGGGGAGACAAAGCCAATCTTGCCGTGATAGGGCTTATCCGGGCGACCATCGGTGTAAACCAGCAGTTCTGTGCCTGGTTTTGCCTGATTCAGACTCACCTCGTTGACGTAAGCCCGCACCCAAACCGGGCGGGTGAGGGAGAGGGTTAACACGGTGCTTCCGGCGTTCAACATGGTGCCAGGTTCAACCGCGCGGGTCAGCAGCGTGCCGTCAGATGGCGCGATGAGTGTGGTGTCTTGTAAATCCAGTTGCGCCTGAGCGAGCTGCGCTTTCGCCTGTTGCAAGCTGGCTTGTGCCTGGGCAATTTCCTGTGGGCGGTTACCGGTGCGGTACTGGCTTAACTTATCGCGCGCGGCTTTCAGCGTCGCTTTCGCCTGGTCGCTTGATGAACGGGCATTTTCAAGTTCGTTGGCAGAAATAACCCGGCGCGCCCACAAACCTTGCTGGCGCTGATAAAAGTTTTGCGCGTAATCAAAAGCGGCCTGTGCCTGGTTTACCTGCGCTGCGGCCTGAGCTATTTCTTCGTCACGGTAACCGGCGATGATCAAATCAAATTTTGCCTGGGACGCTGCGACATTCGCCTGCGCTTGCAGCAATGAGTTTTGATACGGCCCTTGATCCAACTCGCCCAGCGTTTCCCCGGCTTTGATTGCATCACCTTCGTCAACCTGTAACGCCGCAAGACGCCCGCCAACGCGGAAGCTCAAATTAACGGTGCGAATATCCACGTTTCCATACAGTGTCAGGCCTTGGTCTTGCTGGCTTTTGTACCAGTACCAACCGCCAAGTCCCGCCGCGATAAGCGCCACCAGCGCCACAATAATTATTGGCATTTTACTTTTCATTGCTGGCATTTCCTCGTTCCATTGATAACCCCTGCAAAATGAAATCGATATGGCTGCGTACCACATCGCTGATTTGTTTCACGTTCTCTTTATCAAACGTTGGCCACCCGGCGCGCAGCAGAATGGTTTCTCGCCCGAGTCGAAAAGCCAGTATCTGTCCGAGCAGCGCATGGGTATGCAGAATTGTTTCAGTATCATCCGGGTGGCGCCCGGTATATCGCCCGACCAGGCATGTCAGATGCGTATGCATTGGTGCAATCACTTGGTCGTGAATCAGTTGATAAGCGGGAGTCGGCGAGAGCTGTTCGCGGGAAATAAACTTGCTGAGGTTTAGTGTTTCATCGGCGGTCAGCAGGACAATCATATGTTCGCAAGCTGTATGAATGAGCTCGCGAATTTGTGATTTATCGGGCTGTGGCTGGTTGAGAATAGCCTCGGCGCGTTCGACATGAGGCTTGAAATTTTGCGTAATAAAGTCGGCTATCCATTGCGCGGATGCCATATACAGCTCTTCTTTTGAACCAAAATAGTAGGTGATGGCGGCAATATTTTGCCCGGCAAGGGCGGCAATATCGCGAGTGGTGGCGTGTAGACCATACTCACCAAACTGGGCGATAGCGGAAGCAATCAGCGTATTTTTTGCGTGCTCGCCGCGGGAAGTTGCAGGCGTCGGTGTTGCATTCATACCGACCTCTTAAGAAGTTAATCAATCGATTGATTAAGAGTAGGCTCCTGATACCCAAGTGTCCAGTTCCCAACAATTATCTTGTGAATGTGTCGAAAAATAGAATTTGTGCGCAAAGTCACAAAACCTGTTACACTGCGCGGCTTACGGCACCGTGGTTTGTGCCCCTCTCTCGCGCCAGAATGACTGGCGTCATATGAACCCCTGGAAACTACACCGCACCTCGCGGTCAGGGCGATTCTGGAGTACCTATGTCTTTTGATTCTCTCGGCCTGAACGCCGATATTCTGCGTGCAGTGGAAGAGCAGGGCTATCGTGAGCCTACCCCTATTCAACGCCAGGCGATCCCGGTCGTCTTAGCAGGTCGTGACCTGATGGCCAGTGCCCAAACCGGCACCGGTAAAACAGCTGGCTTTACCTTGCCGCTCTTGCAGCGCCTGGTCGACAATCAGCCGCATGCCAAAGGTCGTCGCCCGGTTCGTGCGCTCATCCTGACGCCAACTCGTGAGCTTGCCGCTCAGATTGGCGAAAACGTGAGTGACTACAGCAAGTATTTAGATATCCGTTCGCTGGTGGTTTTCGGCGGCGTGAGCATTAACCCGCAGATGATGAAACTGCGCAGCGGTGTAGATGTACTGGTGGCAACACCTGGCCGTCTGTTAGATCTGGAACACCAGAACGCTGTGAAACTCGATCAGGTAGAAATCCTGGTGCTGGATGAAGCTGACCGCATGCTGGACATGGGCTTTATCCACGATATCCGTCGTGTGCTGGCTAAATTGCCTGCGCGTCGCCAGAACTTGCTGTTCTCCGCGACCTTCTCTGATGAGATTAAGGGTCTTGCTGAAAAGCTGCTGCATAATCCAGAAGAAGTGTCTGTTGCGCGTCGTAACACCGCATCCGAGCAAGTGACTCAACACGTTCATTTCGTTGATAAGAAACGTAAAAGAGAACTGCTGTCTCAGATGATTGGTGAAGGTAACTGGCAGCAAGTGCTGGTGTTTACCCGTACCAAACATGGTGCAAACCACCTGGCAGAACAGCTGGGCAAAGACGGTATCACCGCAGCGGCTATTCACGGTAATAAGAGCCAGGGCGCGCGTACACGTGCATTGGCTGACTTCAAAAACGGTGGCATTCGTGTGCTGGTGGCAACTGACATCGCCGCGCGTGGTCTTGATATCGAAGAACTGCCACATGTTGTGAACTACGAACTGCCAAACGTACCGGAAGATTACGTGCACCGTATTGGCCGTACTGGCCGTGCAGCAGCAACGGGTGAAGCGCTGTCTCTGGTTTGTGTTGATGAACACAAACTGTTGCGTGATATCGAACGCGTGCTTAAACGTGAAGTTCCGCGTATGGCGCTGCCAGGTTATGAAGTGGACCCATCCATTCCAGCCGAGCCTATCGTTAACGGTCGCCAGCAGCAACGTGGTGGCGGTCGTGGCAACGGCGGTGGTCAGGGCCAGGGTCAACGTCGTGGTGGCAATGCCGGTGCATCATCCGATCGCAGCAGCGCACCACGTCGCCCATCACGCCCACAGGGTGATGGTGCCGCTAAACCTGCTGGTGCAAACGGCCGTCGCCGTCCAGCTCGTAAGCCTGCGTCCGCATAATTAATTAGGCTTTGCCAACTCATAAAGAGGCGCTAACATAGCGCCTCTTTTTTTACCGGAAAAACGCTATGCGTGTACTACTCGCGCCGATGGAAGGGGTTCTCGACTCGTTGGTTCGTGAACTGCTGACAGAGGTCAATGACTACGACTTGTGTATCACCGAGTTCTTGCGTGTGGTCGACCAGCTTTTGCCGGCAAAATCCTTCCATAAACTTTGCCCAGAACTTCATCAGTCGAGCCGTACATCATCCGGTACGTTAGTGCGTATTCAACTCCTGGGGCAACATCCACAATGGCTGGCTGAAAACGCTGCGCGTGCGGTGGAGCTAGGTTCCTGGGGGGTTGATCTTAACTGCGGCTGCCCATCCAAACTGGTGAATGGTAGCGGCGGCGGTGCCACACTGCTCAAAGACCCCGATCTGATTTACCGTGGTGCGAAAGCGATGCGTGAGGCCGTGCCTGCGCACTTACCCGTAACCGTTAAGATTCGACTCGGATGGGACAGCGATGCGCGGCAGTTTGAAATTGCCGATGCGGTGCAGCAGGCCGGTGCTACTGAACTTGTTGTTCACGGACGTACCAAAGAAGATGGCTACAAAGCCGAGCGTATTAACTGGGCAGCAATTGGTGAAATCCGCAAACGGTTATCGATTCCGGTGATTGCCAACGGCGAAATCTGGGACTGGCAAAGTGCGCAAGATTGCATGGCGGCAACGGGCTGTGATGCCGTGATGATCGGCCGCGGCGCGTTGAATATCCCCAATTTAAGCCGCGTGATTAAATACAACGAGCCGCGTATGCCATGGCCGGATGTAGTGAAACTTCTGCAAAAATATAGCCAGCTCGAAAAGCAGGGCGACACCGGTATGTATCACGTTGCGCGCATCAAGCAGTGGCTGGGGTATTTGCGTAAAGAATATGTTGAAGCGACGGATGTTTTTGCTGAAATTCGCACATTGAAAACATCGAAAGATATTGCATCATCTATTCAACGGCTTTGATTTGTATTTGAAGTATCCAGCATAATTGTGACTAGCATTGCAGACCCTGGAAAACGAAATGTTTATGGCATTAACGCTTTGGTGTCATCACCAGAATTAATCGGCTAATAAGGTTTAAAGGCATTGCATTGTTCGGCATGGGTGTCGGCATCGACTATGCTCAGTTTTGTTAGACCTGAGCATAGTGCGGGTACTGTTGCATCACAAAAATGGTAGCAATGTCTACAGCACAATCTCTCGCTGAAGTTTCTGCAACGCGGATCGTTATTCATGATGATATTCCCGCTTAATTGGCATTGACCTTTAGTTCCATCAATCGGGCAAAAGTGATTGCAGTGGGTATGGTTAAGCTTGCTCATGGTTAATACCTTTATTTGCAATGAATTTTCCATGCAGAAAGATAATCAAGGGCATACAGCATGAAATTTCTTATAGCCTGGGAGAGTTGGTTAGCTCTTAGTGATGAATATAAATTAAGGGTTTTCATAATCAATAATTCCGCATATTAAAACCGGAATTATCCCGGTGCATAAAACTAATACGTTCGGCAATGAAACCTTCTGTAATAAAATTGAAATTGCGAATGACTCCATACTGCACACCCATCAACAATAATATTCTGTCACCGGTTAATATAGTTCACACCAACGCCAAAGGGTTCGGGTAAGTCATAACCTTTAACTCGCGTATTACCACCACAAATAGGTAAAAATTCAGCGGATTTATTTGTAGAGAGTGAGTTGTAAAAAAAGTACAGGGAGAGAAATCTTACCCCAGGGATTAATATTAAAAATGCTGGATTTTTCTTTATCAATGAAAGTATTAAATAATGTTGTCATTATAATAAGGTGAAGAGAGTGATTCAGATTTATCACTATAATTATGGAGCGCATTGATATCGTAAGGATCATCAGTGTGCGGAATAACCATTTCTCCCTCGTTACTTTGGGAGGCGTTAAAGTTATTGGGTTGTTCCGCCAGAATGTTATTCGATGTCAGTAGAAGAATGACAAACAAAACAAAACTTTTCATAACCCCTCTTTCTATCTACCGCTTAAGCGATGGAATGCATTGAATGTGGTATGCGGAGGAAATACATTTCCTCTGCGCGTTCTACGTGCGCAATACGGTATCTGTGCGGTGGTACGGAAAAAAAGTTTTTGAAGGCGCGCGTGAGAGATTGTTGTGATTCAAACCCATAAAGATAGGCTAAATGGATAATTGACCCATCGTTTTGTTTGAGTCTGCGGGCTATCTCCGTCAGTTTACGGTTGCGGATGTATTGGCCTAATGAATAGCCAGTCTCTTTTTTAAACATCCTTTGCAAGTGCCACTTCGAATAGCCTGAACGATCTGAAACCCTTTCAATTGACATTGAAGCTTCCAGGTTCTCTTCTATCCAATCCAAAATGCAATCAATTGTCATTGCATCGTTGTTTCGTCTGGACATCACTACAACTCCAGTCAAGCTAAAAATCGCTTTTCAATTTGATTAGTTGGCTTCTAATTTGATTGAGATATTATTACCACGCTAACCATTTGTCAATGTTATGAATGCTCTGACGAAAACAAAGCTTAAGATCTGATATACCGTGTTCCTACAGGGAGGCATTAAGCCGCGATCTTCGTCACGATTTTCAATACATTCATTTGAGTGATATTTCGAAGCTGATAGAGTGTCCCAGTTGGATTGTTACTGCTGCGGCAGGCAAAACCTGATTTTCTGGCTCCTGCCGGATGTCAGGTTTTTTTGTTTCTGGGGTACTGATGAAAATCGCCAAAATACTCAATAACAATGTAGTGGTGATTCTTGACGAACACGGACGTGAACAAGTGGTTATGGGGCGTGGTCTGGGCTTTCAGAAGCATATCGGCGACACCCTGGAAAACGACAAGATAGAGAAAGTGTTTGCCCTGAAAAGTGATGAACTGGTAGCGCGTTTAGGTGAGCTGTTAAGCCAAATCCCGCTGGAAGTGATGACTACCTGCGATCGCATCATCGAGCTTTCGCGCCAGAAGTTGGGGAAGTTACAAGATAGCCTCTACATCACGTTGACCGACCACTGCCATTTTGCCATCGAGCGGCAAAAGAAGGGGGTGACAATCCGTAACGTGCTGCTTTGGGAAATTAAGCGCCTTTATCCCAAAGAGTTTTTGCTGGGTCAGGAAGCCGTAGAGCTGATTGGAAAACGGCTTAATGTGCAGCTCGCTGAAGATGAGGCCGGGTTTATCGCGCTGCATCTGGTCACCGCGCAGCTAAACAGCGAAATGCCCGAAGTGATGCATGTTACCCGGGTCATGCAGGAGATTTTGCAAATCGTAAAATACCAGCTACGGTTTGAGTATGACGAAGATAGTTTGAGTTATCAGCGCTTTGTTACGCATCTTAAGTTTTTCGCCCAGCGGATGCTAAGTCGTAACGTGGTGGCAGATGATGACTTAACCCTCCATGCGGCGGTGAAAGACAATTATCCCCACGCATGGCGCTGTGCTGAAAAAATTAGCCGTCATTTGGTGACTGAATACCAGCGCGAACTGACGACGGAAGAGATTATGTTTCTCGCTATTCACATTGAGCGAGTGCGTAAAGAGAGCCTTAAAGCTTCATAAAAGCGCGTCGTAAGACGTGTGATAAAAACGGATTGTTACTGCTGCGGCAGGCAAAACCTGAGCACTGGCTTCCCTTCACGGGAGGCTGGTCTCAGGTTTTTTTTTACTCAAGACACACATGCCGAAAGGTGAAAGGAAAGCATTATGGGATATCAAGAGGTTGCCAAAGACATTCTGACCCATGTTGGTGGGCGCGAGAATATAGCAAGCCTGGTGCATTGCGCTACACGGCTGCGTTTTAAGTTAAAAGACCAGAAAAAAGCCGCAGCGGAGGCGCTCAAAAAAAATCCTGGCGTCATTATGGTGGTGGAAAGCGGCGGGCAATTCCAGGTGGTGATTGGTAACCACGTCCATGATGTTTACAACGCCGTTTGCGCTGAAGCGGGGATTACGGAAGATACGGCCCAACAAGAACAAGAATCAGGTGAAAAAGTCACTCTGCTCAACCGGTTGATTGATATTGTCTCGGCAGTTTTCACCCCGTTTATTGGCGTGATGGCGGCCTCCGGTATTCTCAAAGGCTTACTGGCTATGGCGGTGGTGTTCGGCTGGTTGGCGACCGACAGCGGTACTTACAAACTGTGGTTTGCGGCAAGTGACGCACTGTTTTATTTCTTCCCGCTGGTGCTCGGTTATACGGCAGGCAAGAAATTTGGCGGAAATCCATTTATTACCATGGCCATTGGTGGTGCGTTAACCCACCCGGTGGTGATGCAGGCACTAGATGCGGGTGCTGCGACTGAATATTTCCTCGGCATACCCATTACTTTTATTAACTACAGCTCATCTGTTATTCCCATTATTTTTGCTGCATGGGTAAGTTGCTGGGTGGAAAAGCAGGGCAACAAGCTACTGCCTTCTGCAGTGCGTAATTTCTTTACCCCACTGTTTTGCCTCGCGATTACCGTACCGCTGACTTTCCTGTTGATTGGCCCGGCGGCAACCTGGCTTAGCCAGATGCTGGCGCATGGATATCAGGCGATTTACGCCTTTGCCCCTTGGCTTGCAGGTGCGGTGATGGGTGCTATCTGGCAGGTGTGCGTTATCTTCGGCCTGCACTGGGGCATGGTGCCGCTGATGATTAACAATTTATCGGTATTTGGGCACGACACACTGTTGCCGCTACTGCTTCCGGCGATTATGGGCCAGGTTGGCGCATGTCTCGGTGTCTTCCTGCGAACTCATGATACACGCCTGAAAATGCTGGCGGGTTCAGCGGTGAGTGCCGGGATCTTTGGTATTACTGAACCTGCAGTTTATGGCGTCACGCTACCGAATCGTCGCCCGTTTATTTTTGGCTGTGTAGCAGGAGCGTGTGGTGGTGCCATCGTTGGGCTCAGCCACAGTAACGTCTACTCATTTGGCTTTGCCAATATCTTCACCATCGCGCAAATGATTCCGCCAGGTGGTATTGATGCCAGCGTTTGGGGCGCGGTTATTGGGATGGTTCTGGCTTTGGTGCTGGCTTGCGCGCTGACCTATATTGCGGGATTACCTCGCAGCGAAGCCACAGAGAATGTCGCGACGAACACGAGTGAAAACGACATTCTTGCGCCAATGAGCGGCACCGTTCTGGCGATGGATCAGGTCCCTGATTCTACCTTCGCCAGTGGTTTGCTCGGTGAGGGGGCGGCAATCATTCCACTCACTGGCAAGGTTATCGCACCTTTCTATGGTGAAGTAGCTTCGCTATTCCAGACACGTCATGCCATTGGTTTACTTAGCAATAGCGGTATTGAAGTACTGATTCACATTGGTATTGATACGGTAAAACTGAATGGTCAGCACTTCACGACCCATGTGAAAGTGGGGGACAAAATTAAGCCAGGCGACCTGCTCATTGAATTCGACAGACAGGCTATCCTGGATGCTGGATACGACCTGGCCACGCCGGTGATTATCAGCAATAGCGATGAATACACAGCAGTGACACGCTTAACTAATAGCCATTCAATTGATTCGGGTATGCCGTTCCTGACGGCCACTCGCTAAACAAAGGAGAAGTAGATGAAAGCATTTCCTGAGAAGTTTCTGTGGGGCGGCGCGATTGCCGCAAATCAGGTAGAAGGCGCGTGGCAGGAAGACGGGAAGGGAATTTCAACGTCCGACGTTCAGCCGCATGGCGTATTTGGTGATGTCGCCGAACGCAAACCAGGTGATTTTGGCATTAAAGATGTCGCCATTGATTTCTACCACCGCTATCCAGACGATATCGCGCTGTTCGCAGAAATGGGCTTTAGCTGCCTGCGCGTCTCTATTGCCTGGACGCGTATTTTCCCGCAAGGGGACGAAACTCAGCCAAATGAAGCGGGCCTTGCCTATTACGACCGTTTGTTTGATGAATTGGCGAAACATAACATCACGCCAATGGTGACGCTGTCCCACTATGAAATGCCGTGGGGCCTGGTGAAAAATTATGGCGGTTGGGGCAATCGTGAAGTCATCACATTCTTTGAGCGTTACGCCCGCACAGTGTTCACTCGTTACCAAAACAAAGTAAAACTGTGGCTGACCTTTAACGAAATCAACATGTCACTGCATGCGCCAATGACGGGTGTTGGGCTAAGTGAAAGCAGCAGCAAAGCAGAAATTTACCAGGCGATTCACCATCAACTGGTTGCCAGTGCGTTGGCCGTGAAAGCCTGCCACGAAATCATTCCTGATGCGCGTATCGGTAACATGCTGCTTGGTGGCCTGGTTTATCCACTGAGCTGTAAGCCAGAAGACGTGCTGGAAACCATGCAGGAAAACCGCAACTGGTTGTTCTTTGGTGATGTGCAGTGCCGGGGCGAGTACCCGGGCTATATGCTGCGTTACTTCCGTGACAACGGCATTAAGCTTGAGATCTCAGATAGCGACCGCGAAGCGCTGAAAACCACCATCGACTTTATTTCGTTCAGCTATTACATGACGGGTTGTGTCACTTCTGATGAAGCTCTGAATGAGAAGGCGCGTGGCAATATCCTCAATATGGTGCCAAACCCGCACCTGCCGAGTTCTGAGTGGGGCTGGCAAATTGACCCAGTTGGCCTACGTATATTGCTCAACAAGCTGTGGGATCGTTATCAGAAACCGCTGTTTATTGTTGAAAACGGCCTCGGTGCTAAAGACAAACTCGAAGCCGATGGCACAGTGCATGACGACTACCGCATTAGCTACCTCAACGACCACCTGGTGCAAGTGCGTGAAGCAATTGAAGATGGCGTGGAAGTGCTGGGCTACACCTGTTGGGGGCCAATTGACCTGGTGAGCGCATCGAAAGCCGAGTTATCTAAGCGCTATGGCTTTATCTATGTCGATCGCGATGACCAGGGCAACGGTACCCTTGAGCGCCGCCGTAAGAAAAGCTTCAACTGGTATAAAGAAGTGATTGCCAGTAATGGGGCAAGTCTGAAGTAGGCCGGATAAGCTAGTGCCATCCGACATTTGGCGGATGGCACTTATTTTAAATAAACTTATCCCACCAGGCGCTTAATAAACCCACGAACCCACATCAGCGCCGCGTCACTGTTATGGCGCTGATGCCATAGCAATGCCACATCAAACGGGGCCATCTCCAGCGGAACTGGGCTGCTGCATAATCCCCATGTTTTCTGCCAACTCTCACAAAGCCCCTGCGGCACGGTCGCAAGCACAGGCATCATGCTTAACAAACCCGGTAATGCGGAGAAATGTGGTGTGGTGTAGCTAATCTCACGTTTTAGACCCTGCCTGGCTAACAATGTGTCGATATGGCTACTGGAGGCTTCACGGTAACTCACCAGGACATGTTGTTGCGCGGCATATGTCTCAGCGCTTAGCGGTGCCTCAAGCTGTAGCTGAGTGGGATTCCAGAGAGTGACAAACTCCATTGCACTCAACTGTTCACGCTCCATCCATCGCGCTGACTGATTCGCCACGCTAATGATCATATCCAGTTCGCCACCTTCCAGACGCTGTGCATCAGTGAAAGGATCGCTTGCCACCACGTTAAGGCGCACGCCCGGGGCATGCTCGCGCAACGCAGGAACCAGTTGCGGCATCAGCCACATCTCTACCCAATCGTTCATGCCGATGGTAATGGTTGCTTTCGCATGCGCAGGGTTGAACTCTGCCTGTTGGAACAGTGCGCTCTGCAATTGCTCCAGCAATGGCATCAGCTCGGTGTGCAGTTCTGTGGCCCGTGCAGTTGGTTGCATGCGATGCCCGCTACGAATAAATAGTGGGTCGTCAAACATCTCACGTAGACGAGCGAGCGAGCCGCTCACCGCAGGCTGCCCCAGGTGCAGCTTATCAGCCGCCAGCGAGACACTTTGTTCGCGAAATAAAACCGCGAAGGCAATCAGCAGGTTGAGGTCAATTTTGCGAAAATCACTTTCTTTGATAGTCATTATTTCTCCAATCAATTGGAGTGATAATAATGCTTCGCCACCAGAGTTCGCAAGTGCGGGGGATTTAAATCGAAGGAAGGGATAAGCAAAGGGGTGCCACCATGGTGGCACCCGCAGATATCAGAAAATCATTTTAAACACGCCAGTCACGACCAGTAAGCCAATAATAAAGATAATCAAAACTGCCCATAGAATAATTTTCATCAATGCTTCCTATTTTATGACTCGTGTTTAAAGAGTATAGGCAAGGATGGAAAACGTGGGGGGAGTGACCTCCCCTTGAGCGGAAAATGAGAATAGTTGAAGGCAATTAGATAAGTGGTTTACGCGCCGCCAGCAGAAAAATCATCGGGCGTTCTTTTTCTTCATCAAGCGCTGGGTTTTGCGCGATTTGCTCGGCACTCGGGCCCCACTCATCAAGTTTCTCGATGACAAAACCGCGAGCGGTCAACGTATTTATCCAGCTCGAAAGTTTGCGATGCTGCTTTTTAACACCGTCGGCAAACCAGTTACTAATGCGCTCGCCTTCTTGCTGATAGTGATTCACTGGCCAGGATTTTTGCCCGCTCTGGTCAGCCAGCCAACCCTGTTGCATTGGTGCGGTATAAATTGGATGTTCTGCTGAAAACACCAGCATGCCACCGGGCACCAGCGCCTGATGAAGCGTTGCAAACAGCGCGTCTATATTTTCCAGGTAATGCAGGGCAAGTGAGCTGTAAAACAGATCGACACTTTGTGGCTCAAGCTGCAACTGTTCGAGATCTTCACGGCGATACACAATACCTTCGCCAGTTGTCATCTCCCGAGCCTTCTCCAGCATTTTTACGGAGACATCCAGCCCCAGTACTTTTGTGGCACCCTGGTCATGTGCGTAACGGCAAAACCAGCCGTAACCGCAACCTAAATCGACCACCGATTTGCTTTGCAATTCAGGTAACAGTATTTGCATTGCTGCCCATTCAGGTGCGCCATCCAACCCTTTAATCGAGCGGTCGAGCGTGGCGTATCCTTCAAAAAAAGCCGGGTTATCATAGATATTTTGTGTCATTGCAACTCCTGTTCGCAAAGCCGTGATTGGCAGGCTATCAGCAGGTAGAAATCTGCGTTGCTGAGCTGATAGTGAGACATTGAACTGCTCAAATTATACCTTTAGAAAATCCATGCCTCTGGGTGTAATTTCATTCTTTCTGTGACCATAACCAGAATAGCAAAGCTGCCGCACTGATTCCTGCACCTAACGCGCATACTGCGTACCAACCCGAAAGCGAGTAAAACTGGGTTGAGGCAATGGCGCCCAGTGCGCTGCCCAAAGAATAAAAGCACATATAGGCCCCGACCAGGCTGCTGTGTCATTAGGTATTGCGGAAAATATAAGACTCTGGTTTGTCACGTGTACCGCTTGTACGGCGAAATCCAGAACTATGACACCAACAATTAGTAACAGGAGGGATCTTTCGGCGAATGCAATGGGTAACCAGGAAAGCAGCAATAAGATCAGTGATAACCCCGTAGTACGTTGTCCCATGCCCCGATCGGCCCACTTCCCGGCTTTTGACGCAGCTAATGCCCCAGCAATACCTGCCAGGCCAAACATACCTATTTGAGTATGTGAGAGCGATTGCGCGCTTAGCGGTAATACCATGGATGTCCACAATACGCTGAAAGCGGCAAAAATAAGCAGGGCAAATATCCCTCTGGCTCTTAGCGTTGGTTCAGTTATAAAAAGCATAAATACTGACTTTATCAGCACCCAGTAAGAACTCTTAACCCGTGGCTGTGGCAAGGAGGGGATTGCTTTGTAAAGTACGCCAGCCATCATCAGCATGAGGCAGGCAGCGCTCAAATACACGGCACGCCACCCAGCAAGGTCGGCAATGACACCTGATGTAAAACGAGCCAGGAGAATGCCCAGTACCACGCCACTTGTCACAGTACCGACGGCTTTTCCTCTCTGATGTGCTGCCGCCAGCGAAGCCGTATAGACCACGACTATCTGAACGACCACTGCCATTAATCCGACAAAAACCATCGCCCCCAGAAATGTTGCCCAGTTTTGAGAGAAACCAGCAATGAATAATGCTGTCGCTAAAAGCACCATCTGGGTAATGACGAGATATTTACGATTAACGATATCGCCAAGGGGAACGATAAAAAGTAGGCCAGCCCCATATCCGACCTGAGTCATTGTCACAACCATACCGATCGCAGCTGACTGTACGCTGAAGCTTTTTGCCATAGATTCGAGGAGAGGCTGCGCAAAATAAACATTCGCGACGGCAAGCGCAGACGTCAATGAAAAGAGAAATGTTAGAGCTGGTGTTAACAAAGGAGCAGCCAGCGCGTGATTTTGACTATTATTTTTTGTTTTAGAAACAGTACTGCCAGCTGTTATTTCTTTTTTAATGACTGATACGACTGGTTTCATATTCATAGCTAGTTTCCAGTGACATTGTAGTTGCTTTTAGCAACCAGATTATTTGTTTTTATCAGTGGTGGTTTTATTTTGCAACCAGTTTGTTATGCGATTATGCTCTCGAAATATAAGTAGGCGATTAAAAGGAAGCTCAAATGGCTAAACAGGAATCACTCACAGGCAGCGAATGCCCTGTCGCAAGGACTTTAGAGGCGATTGGCGAGCGATGGTGTTTGATGATAATTCGCGAGGCATTTGACGATGTTCGCCGGTTCAGCGAGTTTCAGAAAAACCTGGGTCTGGCAAAAAATATTCTGGCTGCGCGGTTGAAGCAGTTGGTCGAACTTGGGGTGCTTGAGATACGTCCAGCTTCAGACGGTAGTGCCTATAAAGAATATGTGCTCACAGAATGCGGACGTTCCGTCTTTCCTATCGTTGTCGCTATGCGCCAGTGGGGCGAGCGTTACATGTTCGAAAAAGGAGAGACGCACTCTGTGTTGCTGGATAACGAGCTTGAGCAGACCATTTTGCCACTAGAAGTACGTTCCGCTCGGGGGAAAAAACTCGAGGCGGGAGACTGCCACAGACGCCTGGTGGTCAAAACCGCAGACAGCGCATAAAGAAGATGTAGTAACTATAATTATATTTAGCATGATAATAATAAGTGACATAAATCAATTTCAAATTGTATCCCTTATTAACCTTATGTGTATTGCCACTGATACCTAAACTTTTCATTCCCGGAATACGTAACCTGAGCCCTTTCTATTACTCTGTGGCTAATTATGACTTCCTCACGTTTCCCTCTCGCGGCGACTGGCGTCGCGTTAATGCTCGTTTTGTCTGGCTGCGCGCCAATGCATGATGACGATGCACCTCTCGCTCAAAAAACTCCTCCACAACAGCTAGATACTAAACTTCCGCCTGAGTTGGCTCACGGCTGGCCGGGCAGCGATTGGTGGCGTGGTTACCACGACAGCCAGATAGACAGTTTGGTAGAACGCTCACTCAAAGACTCACCAGACCTCGCCGTGGTGCATCAGCGCATTAAACTTGCCCAGGCTCAGACGCAAATGCAGGAGGCAAGCGACGGGCCGCAGATGGATTTCTCAGCCAACATTGAGCGCCAGAAAATGTCTCAGGAGGGGGTGATGGGGCCATTTGCCCTGACTGATCCCGCCGCGGGTACTACAGGCCCGTACTACACCAACGGTAACTTTGGGTTGACCGCCAGTTGGGATCTGGACTTGTGGGGTAAGAACCGCTCGGAAGTGGAAGCTAAAGTGGGGGTTATGAGGGCGAAACAGGCGGAACTGGCCCAGGCGAAACAGGTTATTTCGGCAAATGTCGTGCGTTTGTATTGGGATATGCAGACCCTGTTGGCATTAAAAGATGTGAAACAACAAATGCTTGCTGCGCAGAAGAAGATAGTAGATGTAGAAACAAGTCTGTATGCCGAAGGGATTAACTCATCTGTGGACGGCGTAGAACCCAATATCGATTTTGTGAAAACTCAGCAGCAGATTGATGAAATAGATGGGCGTCTCAACATGGCTAAAGCGCAGCTCGCCGCAATTACCGGTGATGCCCATGCCGCATCAAATATTAAACGGGTACCGTTGCCGAGCGTGAAAAGCCACGTACCTGATCACATGGGTTATGAACTGTTAGCACGTCGCCCAGATCTTCAGGAGGCGCACTGGTACATCGAATCCTCACTGAGTAGTGTTGATGCAGCAAAAGCCGCTTTCTACCCGGATGTAAACCTGAGTGCCTTCTTGCAAAATGATGCTCTGCACTTGAGTGATTTGTTCCGCGGTTCCGCTCAGCAAATGGGCGTGATAGGGGGCTTTACGCTGCCAATCTTCGACAGCGGCCGTCTCAATGCCAACCTCGATATTGTGCGCGCGGAAAGTAATTTGTCGATTGCCAGCTACAACAAAGCTGTTGTTGGAGCGGTAAACGATGTGGAGAAAGCAGCCAGCCAATTAAATGCTATTGCAGCTGAAAACCAGCATCAGGTTACCGTTTTGCAAGACACGCAAAAACTCAAGACGCTAGCTCAAGCTCGTTATAAAGCCGGTATTATTTCCGGTGCGAAGATGAGTGCCGCGTTGCTTCCAGATCTCTCCGAGCAGGCTAAAGCCATTCAACTCCACGGCCAGTGGCTGAACGCTGATGTGCAGTTAGTCTCTGCATTAGGTGGTGGTTATCGAGCAGGAAAAGCGTAACGAACACATATTTTTCTCCACCTCCTATAATTACGTACAGGTCAAAAAGTAGTCTGGAGGTGGTGATGTCTGGGGCTAATAAAGTCGTTATCGTCACGGCGTCGGATTCAGGAATTGGCAAAAAATGCGCGTTGCTTCTCGCGCAGCAGGGCTATGACGTGGGTATTACCTGGCATTCCGATGAACAGGGCGCGCAAGAAACAGCAGAGATGGTCAGAGGTTTTGGGCGACGAGCCGAAACGGTGCAGCTTGATTTAGCCAACCTCCCACACGGAGCCGCAGGTATTGATGCGCTGATTAGCCGCTTCGGACGTGTCGACGCGCTGGTGAATAATGCGGGAGCGATGAGCAAAAATCCTTTCCTTGATGTCACTCTCGAAGAGTGGCGTAAGCTTTTTACTGTCGATGTAGACGGCGCATTTCTCTGCTCGCAAAAAGTGGCACGGGCGATGATTTCGCAAGGTGAGGGTGGGCGAATCGTGAATATCACCTCTGTTCATGAGCACACGCCGCTTCCTGAAGCCTGCGCGTACACGGCGGCAAAACATGCGTTGGGTGGGTTAACTAAATCAATGGCAATGGAGTTGGTTCACCATAAAATTCTGGTCAATGCCGTGGCGCCTGGAGCCGTCGCCACGCCGATGAATGACATGAAAGAAGGTGACGGCGCGGGGAGCAAAATCCCGGAAATCCCGCTAGGGAGAGCGGGGGATACCGAGGAAATAGCCAGCCTGGTTGCATGGCTTTGTTCAGAAAGCGCCAGCTATACCACCGGGCAATCGTTTATCGTCGACGGTGGTTTTATGTTTGCCAACCCGCATTTTAAACCGAAAGGTTAGTCTTGCTGTTTATTCTCGCGGTGTTTAAACCACAAGCGCACCAGCCACACTAAGGCGACCACGCCGAGCAGCCAAATCCAGTGCTTAATATGTTGGTCCAGGTTATGCAGCCATGGGCCAACAACTTCACCGCCCACGTAACCCAGGGTGGTGAAAAGCGTTGCCCAAATTAATGCGCCAACAATATTAAGAGGCAGGAAAATTTTCGGGGGAAGGCGGCTGGCTCCGATTAAAATCGGCCCAATCACACGAAAACCGTACATAAAGCGCGAACCTATCACAAACCAGTAAGGGTGGCGGTTAATCAGCTTCTGCGCCTTAGTGATTTTCTTCTGATGCTTTTTAAAACGCTGTGAAATTGAGCCACCAAAACGCCTGCCAACCAGATATAGCAGTTGGTCGCCAATCATGCCGCCGAGTGCGACAGACAGCACCACAAGCGGGAATTTGAGCAGCCCCTGGTGTGCTACAACACCGCCTAGCAGCGTAATTGTTTCCCCTTCCGCCATGCTACCCACAACCAGTGCGGCATAGCCGTAATGCTCAATCAGATTATTAATATCCACAATGATGAATCTAACTCCTTGTTCTTTTACAACATCAGTATAGCGGCTGTTGCGCCACATCTGTGTGCAGCCGGTGACTTATGTTCCGGCTATTTCGTTGTCGCTAATGCTTATTCTGGGGAATATGTCATCACCTGATAAGGCACACCGCCACGACAGGCGGCGTGCTTTCTTGCTTATTGCTGCTCAGGTCGGAAATTTACCGACTTTTGTTTTAGCCAACGCTCGCCTAAAGAAAGCATAACAATCAATACAAACCCCGTTCCGCTGAATAAATACAGTGAATAAACCACGCCAAAATACTGCGCACAGTAACCTGCACCTATGGAAACCAATGCCGTTACCATCATTTGTAACCGGTAACTTTTTGCCATTGCGGCCGAGATATGAACCTCATCAAACTTCTTCAGGATGGTATAAATCGCCAATGAAAACACCACGTTTGAGAACAGGTGAGCCATAAAAATGAACGCCAGCGCCAGATATTTTGACGGTGAAAAGGGGACTAAACCGTAGCAGATGATAAAGGCGAACAGACAACTGACCATCAGCACATTACTGCTACTGTTTTTCTCAAATTTCTCAGGATTTAAGATTAATGGGCCCGCTAACTGCCCGAGACTACGGGCGAAAAGTAACGCCAGTGCCATGCTTTGCGCTTCAGAACCTGAAAATGTTGGTGGAACCAGTGCGGGTAGCAGTGCCATGGCAGGGGCTGCAGCTAACGCCAGCAGGGGTAAAAGTAAAATCCCACGCCGCTGTACGCCTGACAATGTTCGCCAATTAATCTGCGCTTGTGAGGGGGAAACTTTAATGAAGGTTTTAGCGAAACGTGACTGCGACAATCTTAACAATATTAGTGCGATGACAAAGCTTAAAGCATCGAGAGCCAGTAGTGACATTACGCTGATATGCCCTAGCAGCAACAGACCCAGGCAAACGCCAAAAATCACATAGCAGGCGAAAATGATGGTTTCGAGTGTGGTGGCAACCGGCAGTTCTTTCTCGGTCAGTCCCGTTTTAAAAATCTTACTGATTGCCGGGAATGTCATCCCGATAGTGAATGCTGAGGCGGTCTGAGCAATGAGAAACAGCGGAATAGAACCCGTCATTACAGCGCTGAGTGGCGCGAGAAGACCTAGCATACCCAAACATTCCCCCACTATCAGAATCTTGAAGGGGTTTGCACTTTGGCAGTAGCGCTCGCCTATTTTGCTGCCAATTAAACCAGGAACGGTAGAAAGAACGTAGGCGAGGGCTAGTGAGGTTGTCGGTGCTGCCAGGCGAATGAGTTCGCTGAAAATGACGATGTAGGTTATGCCATTTCCGATAGATGAAACAACAAAAGAGAACCCAAGAAGTAGTAGCCACGGCTTGTCAGCCAGGGCCTGGTATAGTGCTTTTAGCATGATTGTTTCCGTAATAATCCAATAAGTGCACATTTCTCAACAGAGGTGAGAAATGACAAAGTCATCGTGTAGATACAGGCTTATTGGTTACGGAATTACATTGGGGAGCTGTCCTGATAAAGCATTATTGGGCGGTGTTATTTAAATATGACTCTTTCGCCGTTTCGTCAACGTGGCGGCATAAATTTTGCTATTTGCAGCATGCAGATATTTTCAGATGATTAAAAAACAATCAAGCCGCTGTGCATTATACTTTGACTGTGCTCAATCGATTTTTTTGACATGTCAGGAGGCGTTATGAGTCATGTCTGGGGGCTTTTTTCCCATCCTAATCGTGAAATGCAGGACATAAAACGCGAGAACGAAACGGTAACGCATCACTACACTCACCATGTATTAATCATGGCAGCCATTCCGGTTATCTGTGCGTTTATCGGCACAACCCAAATTGGCTGGAATTTTGGTGATGGTACCTTCGTTCAATTAACGATGTTTAACGGCTTCTATCTAGGAGTACTGTTTTATGCCCTGATGCTGGCTGGTGTGGCCGTCATGGGGCGGGTCATCTGGTGGATGGCGCGTAACTACCCGCATCGTCCGTCGCTTGCTCGTTGCATGGTGTTTGCAGGTTACGTAGCAACTCCGCTGTTTATCAGCGGCTTAGTCGCATTGTATCCATTGGTGTGGTTGTGCGTGCTGGTAGGGGCCGCAGCCCTTATTTATACCGGATACCTGTTGTATGTAGGGGTGCCTGAGTTCCTTGGCATCAACAAAGAAGAGGGGATGAGCTTTTCCAGCTCAACACTCGCCATTGGCGTGCTGGTGCTTGAGGTACTGTTAGCCCTGAGTGTTATTCTTTGGGGTTATGGCTACCGTCTATTTTGATACTTGTTTACGAATCAATAGTGGCAGTTTTCAGGGGCGTCAGCGTATTATGCTGGCGCCTCATCTATTCATACGCGCTGTGAAGAGATTCGAAGGACACATTATTTTTTTGAATAATTACAGAAGTGTCACCATGCCGACAAAAATCCGTCTATCGTTGCTCAGCCTTGCGCTGATGATTGCCGTACCATTCGCTTCCCAGGCTGCGAATAATACCACCGTACAACAGGTCAGTGCCGGGCAAGAGATCGCCTCTGGCAGTGCCATGATCGTCGATCTGCAAACTAATAAAGTTCTCTATTCCAGCCATCCTGATCTGGTACGCCCGATTGCCTCAATTACCAAATTGATGACGGCGATGGTAGTGCTTGATGCGAAGTTACCGATGGATGAAATGCTGAGTGTCGATATTAGCCAAACGCCGGAAATGAAAGGAATTTATTCCCGCGTGCGCCTGAATAGTAAAATCGACCGTAAAGACATGATGCTATTGGCATTAATGTCTTCAGAAAACCGTGCGGCAGCGAGCCTGGCACACCATTATCCTGGTGGCTATAACGCATTTATTCGCGCCATGAATGCTAAAGCGAAATCTCTTGGCATGACACATACACGTTATGTTGAGCCGACCGGGCTTTCGATTCACAACGTCTCTACGGCACGTGACTTGTCTAAGCTGCTGATTGCCTCGAAGCAATATCCGATGCTCGGCCAGTTGAGCACCACTAAAGAAGATATGGCTACTTTCAGCAATCCGCCATACACGCTGCCATTCCGTAATACCAACCATTTGGTTTATAACAATAAATGGAATATCCAACTGACCAAAACCGGCTTTACCAACAATGCCGGACATTGTTTAGTGATGCGCACCATGATTAACAATCGCCCGGTGGCGCTGGTGGTACTGGATGCGTTTGGAAAATATACGCACTTTGCGGATGCAAACCGTCTGCGTTCCTACCTGGAAACTGGCAAGGTGACCCCAGTTCCAGGCTCGGCATTAGCGTATAAAAAGCAAAAGGCTGCGCAGATGGCGAGTAACAGTATTCAAGGCAACGCGATCGACGATTAAGGCATTTAAAATCATTCCCTAAATAGTTCGAGTTGCGGCGAGGCGGCAAGTGAAAGAGTCCCAATGAGCTTAGTTAACTAAGTGATTTGGGCGAATGAACGCAGCCAACGCAGTAGCAGTTTGAACTATGAAGGGAATTTCGGCAGCGTCCTGTCTCCTGCATTGAGCGGACGCTGCATAATTATCGTATCCCGCCATCCGCCAAGCTTAAACCCCACACTACGTAATTGACCGACCACTTCGAAACCGAGTTGACTGTGCAGGCGACATGAACCGGTATTGTTCTCGCCATCGCCAATTACCGCCACCATTTGCCGCCACGGCCCATTTTCACAACGCTCTATAAGATGGCTTAAGAGTTCGCGTCCAATACCTTGCCCGGTCATGCTGGCGTCGATATACACTGAATCCTCAATTGTGAAACGATACGCCGGACGAGGGCGATAGGCAGTTGCGTAGCAATAACCCACCACAATTCCGCTATACAGTGCCACCAGCCAGGGAAGTTCCTGCTTGCGTATGGCTTGCAAACGTTCTTCCATTTGGCTGAATGTTGGAGGAGACTCCTCAAAAGATCCCCGACCGTGCAGGACGTGCCATTCATAAATAGCAGTGATGGATGGGATATCATCGTTAGTGGCATCACGAATCTGTATCCGAGCGGACGGCATTGTTTCGAGGACAGACATTTCTCGCTCCTGTACGTAAAAAATCAAAGTGGCATGAGGTCACACCACTTTTCGTATTTTAATTTAGTACGAAAAACAAGCGAAAAACAGCGCGAGTTCTGGCAGTTGACAGCTTCACTTAATGGGGATCGTGGTGATGCGTATGGCTACAAGCCTGCTCTTCCCACCACTTGTGCTTTGTAGTTTTGCCAATCCCTGGGTTCATGCTGTTGGTCGGGTCATTCGCCTTATAAAATTGTTTTAAACTTTCAGGTGCTTCATACAAATGTCCGACATTATGTTCTGCCGGATATTGCGCACCACGTGTACGCAGCAACTCAAGCATCTGCTCCTTCAATGCATGAGCATCAACCCCTTTCTTAACAATGTAATCCTGATGGAAAACATGGCACATAAAGTGGCCGTAATAGAGGCTGTGGCTTATCTGGCTGCTGATTTCTGGCGGTAGATGCTCAAACCAATCCTGGTCGTTACGACGCAGGGCAATATCGAGTGCCAGAATGTCTTCCACTTCATTGGCGTGCACTGCGTGATAACGCACGGCGGCACCGGCGGCGGCAAAACGATGTAAAAAGGCTTTCGCCCCTTCGGTTGGTGTGCAGACGAAAAAGCCACCTTCAGCCTGCTCGAAATAGCTCTCCAGCCAGTTACGGGCCTCGGCAATGCCTTCCCCAGACATTTTCAATAACAGGTGGTGTTCGTATTTACTGCGCCACTCTTTCATACGTGGAGGTAAGTGGCTTGGGCTCCAGCCGCTCAGGCGTTGCAATACGCGGTCAGTGAAGTGGGGTTTTATAAACGGGACTTTTTCAATCCACACATCGGTGCGGCCTTTCAGGGTGAAGAACAGCGGCATTTTATCGGTGCCGAGTTTGTCGATCATCATGAAGGTGTCTTTGCCATACACTTCGGCAATATCGTAAATATCGCGATGCATGTATTCACCCGCCACCGGCAGGTTTTCAAAGTTGGCCAGAATATGGCGGCGTATTTCAGTCAGCACTTCTGGTTTATTGGTGCCGATGTAAAACACTTCGTTTTGTTTTTCTGCCACAAAAGTATCGAGGCGCACAGCAAATACCGCGAGCTTTCCGGCGCAGCCAGAGGCTTCAAACAGGCGGCTTGGGTCGGCGTTAAAGCGCGATGGGGTATCAGCGTCTACATCACGTACACGCTCGGCATAATCCTTATCAGAGGCCTGGCGTTGGTCATGGAGCACATTTTCAGGTTTGACGCGCTCATCATCGAGCTTGCCAAGGATTTGTTCAGGCGTCACACCCAAGTCGATTCCCAGGTGGTTGACCAGCGTTAATTTGCCTTGTTCATCAATACGGGCATATAGCGCCATCTCGGTATATGCCGGGCCACGTTTGACCAGTGAACCACCGGAGTTATTACAAATCCCGCCAATTACCGACGCGCCAATGCACGATGAACCAATCACTGAATGGGGCTCACGACCTAATGGTTTTAGGGCTTTTTCTAATTGATAGAGCGTACTTCCAGGGAAGGCCAGCACCTGCTTTCCGCCATCTAACAGCTGCAATTTATCCAGGCGCAACGTGCTGATAATGACAATTTCGCGGTCGTAATCGGTGCCGTTCGGCGTTGAGCCTTCGGTCAGGCCAGTATTGGCGGCTTGCATCAGGATAATTTTATCGGTGCTGACGCAAACGCTCAGAACACGCCATAACTCAAGCAGTGTTCCGGGGAACACTACTGCCAGCGCATCGCCCTGGCCTGAACGAAAACCCTTACGATAACGTGCCGTTTTTGCCGCATCGGTTAATACATGTTGGCTGCCCACCAGACGGTTCAGCTCATTTATAAATGTTTGTTTTTGGGATGGCGTAGGGTTAGACATTTATCCGCTCCTTGGGAAAATATTGACGACTACAAGCATAGCTCGCAAATCGATAATGAATCGTCTTAAAGGTTCGAAAAATCAGCACATAACACCGAAGCGACACTTCTTACAGCAGTAACCTTGTGGCACACTGCTCGTCTTATCACTTCGTGCGGCCCTCTGTGGCGGCTTGAGCAAGAGAGTAATGTCGATGAAATGGCTCTGTTCTGTAAGTATTGCAGTTAGCCTTGCGCTGCAACCCGCGCTGGCTAACGAAATGTTTGGTCCACACCCGTTAACACCTGAGGCGCGTGACGCATTCGTCACTGATTTGCTGAAGAAAATGACCACCGACGAGAAAATCGGCCAGTTGCGGTTAATCAGCGTTGGGCCAGATAACCCGAAAGAAGCCATTCGCGAGATGATCAAAGATGGGCAGGTCGGGGCGATTTTCAATACCGTGACTCGTCATGACATCCGCAGCATGCAAGACCAGGTGATGAGTCTTAGCCGCCTGAAAATCCCATTATTCTTTGCTTACGATGTGGTTCACGGCCAACGTACTGTGTTCCCAATCAGCCTCGGTTTAGCTTCTTCTTTCAATCTTGACGCCGTGAAAACGGTGGGCCGCGTCTCTGCTTATGAAGCTGCAGATGATGGCCTGAACATGACATGGGCACCAATGGTGGATGTGTCTCGTGACCCACGCTGGGGCCGTGTCTCCGAAGGTTTTGGTGAAGATACTTACCTGACTTCCATCATGGGTCGCACCATGGTTGAAGCGATGCAGGGCAAAAGCCCGGCAGACCGTTATTCGGTCATGACCAGTGTGAAACACTTCGCGGCCTATGGCGCAGTTGAAGGCGGCAAAGAGTACAACACCGTTGATATGAGCCCGCAGCGACTGTTCAACGATTATATGCCGCCATACAAAGCCGCACTGGATGCCGGCAGTGGTGGTGTGATGGTGGCGCTCAATTCCCTTAACGGCACTCCGGCCTCTTCCGACTCATGGCTGCTGAAAGATTTGCTGCGCGATGAGTGGAAATTTAAAGGCATTACCATTTCAGACCACGGTGCCATTAAAGAGCTGATTAAACACGGTGTGGCGAGCGATCCGAAAGACGCAGTGCGCATAGCATTGAATTCCGGCATCAACATGAGTATGAGCGATGAGTACTACAGCAAGTACTTGCCGGAGCTGGTGAAAAGCGGCGATGTGCCAATGGCTGAACTTGATGATGCCACGCGCCATGTGCTTAACGTGAAATATGATATGGGCTTGTTTAATGACCCATACAGCCACTTAGGGCCGAAAGAATCTGACCCTGAAGACACCAACGCTGAAAGCCGCCTGCACCGTAAAGATGCTCGTGAAGTTGCACGTGAAAGCATGGTGTTGCTGAAAAACCGTCTGGACGTATTGCCACTGAAAAAATCCGGCACCATTGCCGTGGTTGGCCCGTTGGCTGACAGCAAACGTGACATGATGGGGAGTTGGTCAGCTGCAGGTGTTGCCGATCAAACCATCACGGTACTTCAGGGCATCAAAAGTGCCGTGGGTGACAAAGCCAAAATCGTGGTTGCCAAAGGCGCTAACGTCACTGATGAAAAAGGCATTGTTGATTTCCTGAACCAGTACGAACCAGCCGTTACGGTTGATACCCGTTCTGCACAGGCGATGATCGATGAAGCGGTTAATACTGCGAAATCTGCTGATGTTGTTGTAGCTGTTGTTGGTGAGGCTCAGGGGATGGCGCACGAAGCCTCTAGCCGTACCGATCTGGTGCTGCCACAAAGCCAGCGTGATTTAATTGCCGCGTTGAAAGCGACCGGTAAACCGCTGGTGCTGGTGTTGATGAACGGCCGCCCTCTGGCATTGGTGAAAGAAAATCAACAGGCTGATGCGCTGCTGGAAGCCTGGTATAGCGGCACTGAAGGCGGGAACGCGGTGGCCGATATCCTGTTTGGCGATTACAACCCGTCAGGCAAATTGCCGATGTCCTTCCCACGTTCTGTCGGGCAGATCCCAACCTATTACAGCCACCTGAATACAGGGCGTCCGTACAATCCGGAAAAACCAAACAAATATACATCTCGCTACTTTGATGAAGCGAACGGCCCGCTGTTCCCATTCGGTTATGGCCTGAGCTACACCACTTTCAGCGTGTCTGATGTGAAAATGTCTGCACCATCAATGAAAGCGGATGGCACAGTCGAAGCTTCTGTTGAAGTGAAAAACACCGGCGACCGCGCAGGCGAAACCGTGGTGCAGATGTATTTGCAGGACGTCACCGCATCGATGAGCCGCCCGGTCAAAGAGCTGAAAGGCTTTAAGAAAGTTTCACTCAAACCTGGTGAATCGCAGACTGTAAGCTTCCCGATTGATGTTGAAGCGCTGAAGTTCTGGAACGCGCAGATGAAACATGTTGCCGAACCTGGCAAGTTTAATGTGTTTATCGGTCTGGATTCTGCCCGTGTGAAACAGAGCGAGTTTGAACTCAAGTAATTACCCTTCATATTTGAAGCTGCACCTGCGTTGGCTGCGCCCATTCGCCCCAGTCACATAGTTATCTATGCTCCTGGGGATTTATGGACTTGCCGCAACTCCAACTATTTTGGGTAATGGCTATAACACCCCCCATCAAGAGCCGGTTTTCCGGCTCTTTTCTTATTCTGCACCTCATCCCTCACCAACCTGTCAATTCTCGTCTAAACTTTTGCGAGTTCATGATTTTTAAGCAAAGAAAAACAGTGAGGAAGCACGATGAACGTATCAGCGCGTTGGGGCATGGCGGGGTTAGTCTTACTGGCCGCAGGGGCACAAGCTGCGGAGCCGGTGAAAGTAGGTTCAAAAATTGATACCGAAGGCTCACTGCTCGGCAATATCATTTTGCAAGTACTGGACAGCCACGGTGTCAAAACGGTCAATAAAGTGCAGTTAGGCACCACCCCGGTCGTGCGTGGCGCGATTACGGCGGGTGAACTGGATATTTACCCGGAATACACCGGTAACGGGGCATTTTTCTTCAAAGATGAAAAAGATGCTGCATGGAAAAATGCGCAGCAAGGTTATGAGAAAGTCAAAAAGCTCGATGCTGAAAAAAATCATCTCGTGTGGCTGACTCCTGCTCCCGCGAACAATACCTGGACCATCGCAGTACGCAAAGATATGGCCGAAAAAAACAAGCTCACCTCGCTTGACGATCTCAGCGCGTACCTGAAAAAAGGCGGTGAATTCAAACTTGCGGCTTCCGCCGAATTTATCGAACGCTCCGATGCGCTTCCTGCCTTTGAAAAAGCCTATGGCTTTAAACTTGAACAGCCGCAACTGCTCTCGCTGGCTGGCGGCGACACGGCTGTGACCATAAAAGCTGCGGCGCAGCAAACCTCTGGCGTGAATGCGGCAATGGCCTACGGCACTGATGGCCCGGTGGCGGCACTTGGCTTGCAAACGCTGAGCGACCCGAAAGGTGTGCAGCCAATTTATGCGCCAACGCCTGTTGTTCGTGAAGCGGTACTAAAGGCTTATCCGCAGATGGACGAGTGGCTAAAACCGGTATTTGCATCACTTGATGAGAAAACCTTGCAGCAGCTTAACGCCAGCATTGCAGTCGAAGGGCTGGATGCCAAAAAAGTGGCTGCGGATTACCTGAAGCAAAAAGGCTTCGTGAAGTAGGTTACTGATCTTCTGGTGGATGTCGCTTACGCTAATCCACCCTACAGGTTGAAGTAGGCCGGATAAGCGCAAGCACCATCCGGCAAGACAATAATTACAGGATGTCTGTTTGCTCAAAATTCATAATCGCGTCCTGTTACTGCTGGTGATTTTGCTGGTGGTAGCAGGCGCAGTTCTGCCATTTATCAACTTTGCACCCAACCGCCTGGTTTCCGGGGAATCTATCGCGCTTAGCCGGCTTCCTGAACATGTTGGTCTGATTCTCTCTCTCCCAGTACTTATTCTGGCATGCCTGACTCTGGCACCTTCCCGGCGACTGTCATTAACACTGACGCTTATCACGGGCGAGCTGTTGTTTATCGCCATATTGTGGGTGATGGGTCACACCGCCTCGCAATTTGCTGAACAAGGGAGCGCGCTTGCGCGAACGTCTCCCGGTAGCGGGTTATGGCTGTCTTTAACTCTGTGCCTGCTGCTTTGTGCCGATACCATCAACCGCCTGACGCCCACAGCGCTCTGGCGTTTACTGCTCAATTTGCAGGTCTGGATCGTACCGGTAGCGCTGCTGTGGAGCGGGTACTTTGCCGATCTTTCGCTGCTTAAAGAGTATGCCAATCGCCAGGATGTGTTTGATGATGCGCTAACTCGCCATCTGGCTTTATTGCTAGGGACTTTGCTACCCGCTCTGATAATTGGCGTGCCGTTGGGCGTGCTGTGCTACACCCGTCCGGGCTGGCAGTCTTCGGTGTTCTCCGTGCTTAATGCGATTCAGACGGTACCGTCTGTTGCACTGTTCGGGCTGTTAATTGCACCTTTGGCAGGGCTTGTGAAGTTAGCTCCGTGGCTCAGCTCGCTTGGCGTGAGCGGGATTGGCGTGGCTCCGGCACTCATTGCACTGGTTTTATACGCACTGCTGCCATTGGTGCGTGGTGTCGTCGCAGGTTTGCAGCATGTCCCGCGCAATATCATTGAAAGTGCCGAAGGTATGGGCATGTCACGCTGGCAGATTTTCTGGCGGGCCGAAGTGCCGCTGGCGTTGCCCGTTTTGCTGCGTAGCTTGCGTGTTGTTTGCGTGCAAACCATTGGTATGACGGTGATTGCAGCTCTGATTGGTGCCGGTGGGTTTGGGGCGATTATTTTCCAGGGATTACTCAGTAGTGCGCTGGATTTGGTCTTGCTCGGTGTGATCCCAGTTATCGCGCTGGCGGTCATACTCGACGCGCTTTTTAAACTGTTTATCTCATTACTTGAGGAAAAACAGCCATGATCGAATTTGAAAATGTCAGCAAGTTCTTCCAGGGTGAAGCCGCTGTGAGTGACTTGACGCTAAACATCAAGGAAGGCGAGTTTACGGTACTGATTGGCACTTCCGGTTCCGGAAAATCCACCACGCTTAAGATGATTAACCGCCTGGTTGAACACGATACCGGGTGCATTCGCTTTGCGGGAGAAGAGATCCGCAGCTTTGACGCCAAAGTGCTGCGCCGCCGTATGGGGTACGCGATTCAGTCTATTGGGCTTTTCCCTCACTGGAGCGTTGCGCAGAATATTGCCACCGTTCCGCAGCTGCTGAAATGGCCGAAAGCACGTATCAGTGCGCGTATCGACGAATTACTTGCTTTACTCGGTCTGGAAGCGGAGCAATTTCGTGACCGTTACCCACATCAACTTTCCGGTGGGCAACAACAGCGTGTGGGGGTAGCGCGTGCGCTGGCCGCCGACCCGGAAGTGTTACTGATGGATGAGCCGTTTGGTGCTTTGGACCCGGTAACACGCGGTGCGCTTCAGCAGGAGATTATTCGCATCCACCAACTGCTTGGACGCACCATCGTGCTGGTGACGCACGATATCGATGAGGCACTGACGCTGGCTGACCGCATTGTGCTAATGGACGGGGGAAAGGTGATTCAACAAGGTACACCGCTGGAGTTGCTAACTCACCCAGCGACAGATTTTGTGCGCGACTTCTTTGGGCGAAGCGAGTCAGGCGTGCGGTTGCTATCGTTGCGCCAGGTTGCGGACCGCGTACGAACGCAGGAACGTTTAGAGGGCGAACCGATCAGTGAAATGATCACTCTGCGTGAGGCGCTATCGTTGTTTGTTGACCGCCAGTGCCAACAGTTGCCGGTAGTTAATCAGCAAGGCGAGCCCTGTGGCGTACTGCATTTTAGTGATTTAGTGCGTGGTGAAGAGCTGCGAGGTGAAAATGCGCCTGTTACGTGACCCGCTACTGTGGCTGATTGCACTCTTTATCGCACTGCTGGTGTTGATGCCATACAGCAGCGCGTTGTTCAGTTGGCTGTTTCCAGAGCTGGAAAGGCCGCTTTATCAGCAAGATAGTTTTATTGCGCTGGCGTTAAAGCACTTCCTGCTGGTCGGGGTTTCAAGCGTAGTAGCGATTGCCGTGGGTGTAGGCTTGGGTATTGTTGTGACTCGTCCGGCGGGGCTTGAATTTCGTTCATTAGTCGAAACCATTACTGCTGCAGGGCAAACATTTCCTCCGGTAGCGGTACTGGCTATTGCGGTTCCTGTGATGGGGTTTGGTCAGCAGCCTGCGATCATCGCCCTGGTGCTATATGGCTTGCTGCCGATTTTACAAGGAACATTGGCTGGAATTGGCTCAGTGCCGGAAGCGACTAAAGAGATTGCGTTGGGTGCCGGAATGAGCCGCTGGCAGATGTTGAGAAAAGTTGAGTTGCCACTGGCAGCGCCGGTGATTCTGGCAGGGATCCGCACTTCGGTGATTATTAATATTGGTACTGCGGCGATTGCATCCACCGTGGGGGCCAGCACGTTGGGCTCGCCGATAATCATTGGCTTGAGCGGTTTTAACACCGCTTATGTGATTCAGGGGGCTCTGCTGGTCGCGATGGCGGCAATTGTTATTGACCGCCTGTTTGAGCGTCTTTTGCGCTACATCACGCGTTATGAAGGATGACGATATAACCCATCAGCATCACGCCGCCAATTCCGCCGATAGCCATTACCAGCATGCCGCCTACCAAGGCTATTTTACTTAGTTTCATCTTTATGTCCGCTCCATACGTTACGCAGGCGATTATAAGATGAAGCGGGCTTGTTAATGAACTATTAACTTTGCCTTATGCGCGTTCAGTCGACTGCCCGTTGCTCATGAGTGGGAAAATTTGCATTCCTGCACAGCGCCAAAGCTCCAGTTGGTCGAGCTGATTGGTGGTCGGCGTATCACCACACCACACTAGCAATGTCTGTTGAGCAAAAAGCTCAGGTCGCAGTTGATGCAGCGGGTGCGCCAGCACATCAATCCGCCAGCCTTGCTGGATTGCCATCCACGCAGCCATCCACAAGCGTGTGGTATCGGGCGTGTCCCAACCTACAAGTAACGCATCTTTTCCGCTGCGTTTGCGCGCTGAGGCAAGGCATAGTGCAATGTAGTTGATCAGTGCGCCATCCAGTAGGCTAAGTAAGGTATTCAATGTGACTTGATGGCATTGCAGGCGGCGACGAAGGGGAGTGTAAAGCTGGTGGACGAGGGTTTCTGCGGGGTAATCACGGCCAATGTCAGCCATCCAGGTACGCAATCGGTTCGGGCTGCCGCTTTGCAAATGGTGGAGCAGCAGTTCCTGGCGCTCACGCCAACCACTTTCCAGATCCTGGCGCTCGCCGCCCAATAAGGCTTTCACCTTGCCGACCTGAACGCCATTTTCAATCCAGCGTTTGATTTCACGGATACGTTCGATGTCGTCATCATCAAACAAGCGATGCCCGCCATCCGTGCGCTGAGGTTTTAATAACCCGTAACGTCGTTGCCAGGCACGCAATGTCACGGGGTTAATATCGCAAAGCACAGCCACTTCACCGATGGTATAAAGCGCCATGTTAAATCCACTGTCTGCCCGGGAAGCCCCCGTATAACTGTAGTCAGTGGACCCAGGTTTGCAGGATTATTTAGTCGTCGAAATACCAGTAGCCCTGATTAACCAGCTCAGTCAATACGTTAACAAATTCCTGGTTCTCTAACGCATCGCCCAGCTCTGTTTGACCAAGGGTGGTGTAACGGCACAATGCGTCCGCTGCTGCTGGAACAGGTGCTTCCATTGCTTCGCTATTCACGAAGAACTCACCGTCAACATTCAGCACTCGTAAACCGCTCAGACGTGTCAGGCTTTCACCGCCCAGTAACGCATCAAGGATTTCATCTTGCTGATATGGCGGCTCTGCTGGAGCAACATCCAGTTCGTGGCGCGGTGTGGTAACAAAGCGGCCGAACCACTGTTTGAAATCTTCAGGCTGGCTGATGACTTCCATCATCATGTCACGCAGGCGATTAAGCTCGTAGCCTTCAACTTTGCCAGGATGTTCGCGGACGGTTAAGTCAGGATCGCTATAGTGCTCGCCACCCAGATCGTTTTCCAACGCGTAATCAGCAAAGCTGCTGATCAAATCACGGCCATTTGGGCCACGGAAACCAACGGAATAGTTGAGTGCAGTTTCGTGCGTGAAGCCATCGTGTGGGAAGCCCGGTGGAATGTACAGAATGTCTCCACGTTCCAGGTCTTGATCAATGATTGGCTCGAACGGATCAACGTGCAGCAACGCGGGATGTGGGCAGAACTGGCGCATTGGCAGTTTGTCACCCACTCGCCAGCGACGGCTCCCCATGCCCTGAATAATAAACACATCGTACTGATCGATATGTGGACCAACACCGCCACCAGGTACGGAGAAAGAGATCATCAAGTCGTCTAAACGCCAGTCTGGCAATACGCGGAATGGGCGCACCAGTTCAGCAGAAGGCGCATGCCAGTGGTTCACGGCTTGCGCCAGTAATGACCAACCGGTATCACCGAGAT
Source organism: Buttiauxella sp. BIGb0552 (assembly GCF_004366275.1). NCBI lineage: Bacteria > Pseudomonadati > Pseudomonadota > Gammaproteobacteria > Enterobacterales > Enterobacteriaceae > Buttiauxella > Buttiauxella sp. BIGb0552. The sequence continues at coordinate 399,484 of NZ_SODY01000002.1, read as the reverse complement.
TGTCAAAATTCTCGAAAGGACCGTTGGCTGCCTGCCATTGACCATTGGTATGGCTAACCAGTCGGCTATCCACCTCTGCTTCCATCGCAAGACCGGCTAATTCATCCGGGGTAATCGGATCGACAAAATCAGGAAACGCATTTTTTAAGATGACCGGCTTTTTTTGCCAGTATTTCTCTAAGAACTCAGGCCAGTCTAAATTAAGTTGATAATCCATTTTTTGATACCAGTGGAGGATAAACGGGCTCGATTATAGAGAAGAGCGGCTACAGGCCGCCTTGTCATGAGTCAAGGCAAGCGGTAAGAGGGCTTAGAAAAAACAATACAGCCTCACGGTAAAAAGTGGGACAATAGTGGCTGTTTATATAGTAGAAGTGGTTTTTATGGCCTTGTCCTCCGCTCAAAAAGAGCAAATCGCCGCCTGGTATAAGGCGCTACAACAGCAGATCCCAGACTTCATTCCGCGCCCACCGCAACGGCAAATGATTGCCGAAGTGGCAAAAACGCTTGCGGGTGAAGCCGGGCGACATCTGGCGATCGAGGCTCCCACCGGCGTGGGGAAAACGCTTTCATACCTGATCCCCGGTATCGCTATTGCGCGCGGCGAGCAAAAAACCCTGGTGGTCAGTACGGCAAACGTTGCCCTTCAGGATCAAATATTCAGCAAAGATTTGCCGCTGCTGCGCAAAATCATTCCCGATCTGAAATTTACCGCCGCGTTTGGCCGTGGGCGTTACGTTTGCCCGCGCAACCTTGCCGCTTTGGCGACAGACAACGCCTCACAGGGCGATTTGCTGGCTTTTCTCGAGGACGAGATGGCGCCGACCAGCAAAGACGAACAGCAGCGTTGCGTAAAACTGAAAACCGACCTTGATGCCTATAAATGGGACGGGTTGCGTGACCACACTTCGCAAAATATTGAAGACGATCTCTGGCGGCGCCTAAGCACTGACAAGGCCAGTTGCCTGGGGCGCAATTGCCACTGGTATCGTGAATGCCCGTTCTTTGTGGCTCGCCGTGAAATAGACGACGCCGAAGTGGTGGTCGCCAACCACGCGCTGGTGATGGCCGCGATGGAAAGTGATGCGGTGCTGCCCGAAGCCAAAAACCTGCTGCTGATTTTAGATGAAGGCCACCATTTGCCGGATGTGGCGCGTGACGCGCTGGAAATGAGTGCCGAAGTTACGCCGGGTTATAGCCGTTTGCAGTTCGATCTCTTCACCAAATTGGTCGAAACCTGCATGGCGCAGTTCCGCCCAAAAAGTCCACCGCCGCTGACTAATCCAGAACGTTTGACCAATCATTGTGACGAAATTTTTGAGCTGCTCAGCTCATTTAACAGCATTGTTTCATTGTGGTTGCCGGGCGAAAAAGAGGCTGAGCATCGTTTTGAAATGGGTGTGCTGCCCGAAGAAATTATGGTGATCTGTAAGCGACTGGCGAAGCTGATGGAAGGGCTGCGCAGCCTGTCAGAGGCCTTGCTTAACGATCTTGGCGAAAAAACCGGAACGCACGATATTGTGCGTTTGCACCGTTCACTGCTGCACATGAACCGGGCGTTAGGCTATTTCGAAACGCAGAGCAAATTGTGGCGGCTTTCGGCAATGGAAAAGGCATCGGGAGCGCCGGTGTCGAAGTGGGTGACGCGTGAAATCCGCGAAGGGCAGCCACATCTGTATTTCCATTGTGTGGGCATTCGTGTTTGCGATCAGTTAGAAAAACTGGTCTGGCGCAACGTTCCACATGTGATTGTGACCTCGGCAACGTTGCGCTCGCTGAATAAATTCGACCGACTGCAAGAGATGAGCGGGCTGGATGAAGATGCGGGCGATCGGTTTATTGCGCTGGATTCCCCATTTAACCATGTCGAGCAGGGTAAGCTGGTTATCCCGCAGTTAACCGTTGAACCGACCATGGAAAATGAAGCTCAACACTTGGCTGAGATGGCCGCATTTTTCCGTGCTGAACTGGCGAAAGGCGAGCATAAAGGCATGCTGGTGCTATTTGCCAGCAACCGCGCAATGCAGGTGTTCCTGACACACGTCACCGATTTGCGTCTCACATTACTGGTGCAAGGGGATATGCCACGTTACAGGCTGGTGGAACTGCACCGTAAACGTGTTGAACAGGGCGAAACCAGCGTGCTGGTTGGTTTACAATCCTTCGCTGAAGGGCTTGATTTAAAGGGTGATTTACTCAGTCAGGTACACATCCATAAAATCGCTTTCCCACCTATCGACAGCCCAGTGGTGCTGACTGAGGGGGAATGGTTAAAAACCCTGAAACGCTATCCTTTTGAAGTACAGAGTTTACCAAGTGCTTCATTTAATCTTATCCAACAAGTTGGGCGTTTAATTCGTAGCCATGGCTGTTATGGTGAGGTAGTGATTTATGACCGCCGCCTGTTGACCAAAAATTATGGTCAACGTTTACTGGGTGCGTTACCGGTGTTTCCGATCAGTCAACCCGAGGCGCCAGCAGCTAAACTGATTGATACAATGCCGAAAAAGACGGTGCGGCGCAAACGTGTGAGCAAGAAATAGAAAGGAGACTCTGAGTGGATTACCGTAAGATCATTAAAGAAGTCGGGCGCGGTAAAAACCACGCACGCGATTTGGATTTTGACACCGCTCGCGGCTTATATGCCCATATGCTCAGGGGAGAAGTGCCGGAACTGGAGCTGGGTGGAGTGCTGATTGCATTGCGCATCAAAGGGGAAGGCGAGGCGGAAATGCTCGGTTTCTATGACGCGATGAAGCACCACATGATTTCACTTACGCCTCCTGCCAACAAACCGATGCCAATTGTTATTCCTTCTTACAATGGTGCGCGCAAACAAGCTAACCTCACGCCATTGCTGGCTATTTTGCTTAATCGCCTTGGATTTCCGGTGGTTGTACACGGCGTTAGCCACGATCCAACTCGTGTATTAACAGAAATCATTTTTACACTGATGGGCATTGAACCAACGTTACATGCGGGTCAGGCGCAAGCCAAACTGGATTTACATCACCCGGTTTATATTCCTGTCAGTGCGCTTTGCCCACCGATGGAAGATCAACTCGCGATGCGCTGGCGTATGGGTGTACGTAACAGCGCGCATACACTTGCCAAACTCGCGACACCCTTTGAAGAAGACGCCGCATTACGTCTTGCCAGCGTTTCTCATCCTGAATATGTCCCGAAAGTAGCAAAATTCTTTGCCGATATTGGCGGCCGTGGCTTGCTGATGCACGGTACAGAAGGGGAAGTGTATGCCAACCCGCAACGCTGCCCGCAGATAACGCTTATCGACAGCCTCGGCTCGCGCGTAGTGAGTGAGCGTCAGACGGAAGTCAGCGACGAAGAAGTGATGCTGCCTACTGGGAAAGAACCGGAAGTGACCGCCCGCTGGATTGAACGTTGCGTTGCAGGCGTTGAACCCGTACCGCAGTCATTAAAAACACAAATGGCATGTTGTCTTGTGGCAACGGGTGAAGCTGTGACATATGAGGAAGGTTTAACCCGCGTTAATCAGCTCTTCTGATTCATGGTTGTTTGACAGAAAAAAGACAAAAAAAAAGCCCGCGATAAATGGTCGCGGGCAACAAGGGTCATAACAGAGTCAAACAGGGTGGAGCAGAGCTCCAAAATGAGGGTGTATCAGGGCAATACAGCAGTCTTACTTGTAGATAACCGCAGTACCGCTCATTTTGCCGTTAGTGTTAGCTGAAGTGATGGAATACGCACTTGCACCAGCTTCTTGTGCTTTTGCAGCCAGTTTTGCTTCCAGGCCATCCAGTGTTGTTGCGCCAACCGCTGAAACCACACCCACTTTATTTAAGTTCTGAGCTTCAGATGGGTTGATGGATTGTGCAGCGAAAGCACCGAAAGAGAGAGTAGAAAGGGCGATGGCCGCTAAAGCATATTTGATGGTTTTCATAATTAATTCTCGCAGGTTATTCTGTTTAAGGTGACGTTGTTCCGTCGATGTGATTATGGTCACACTTTTGAGCAGAATAATAAATCGAATAGAATTGACCACCTTATTCAAAATTTTTGAATCTAAGCTAACTCATTGAAATGAGTAATGATTAGCACGCGAATTATCATCCATGTTTATGTGACACAAATCCCGCTTCGCTTTTCGCATCTTTTGCTACTCTTTTTTGCCATCACTGGTGAGCTCTGTTGTGCAATCGCTTGCGCGTAGTTTTTGTTATTAATTTGGGATTTACCCTTTTCGCCTGCTAACTTGCTTTTATAATGAAGACGTTACTTAACCGGATACCAGAAGAGGTTAGATGGAGATTAAGCTGCACTCCAACGCCACCACCACGCCGCGAACTCGCAAGTACATTCAGAAATCTGATAAATCCGACAGTGAGCTGGCGGAGGAGCTGAATATATCTGTCGATACCGTCAGGCGTTGGCGTAAGCGAGATGACTGTTTTGACAAATCTCATCGGCCTAATACCATTCATCGTGCTTTGAGCCATGAGCAGGAGGCGATGTTAGTTTTTCTGCGCGTGCGTTTGTCACTTTCCCTCGATGAACTGCTGGAAGCAGCACAGCTGCTGGTGCAGCAAGGGATTTCCCGAGCAAGTGTCAGCCGGACACTGCAAAACTGGCAGCAATCCCGTTTATCAAAACCTGATTTGAAACAACCTGTCGGCCATTTGCGTCTGGATGTCTTCCCGCTGCCACAAAGCATTAGCCATAAGCACGGCGCTTTGCTGGTGTTTAGCGACCCGGTATCGGGTTTTATTGCCGTAGCGCTGCGTGAGCGTGATGATGAACAGTCGCTTGATGCGCTGGTGGGCTTTTTGCAGCAGGGTTTGTTGTTGCAGGTGCGTTCCATCACGGCAAAAACGACGCCGCTTTCTCAACACCTGGCAGAAAAACTCGGGGTTCCGCTCTATGAGCCACAGTCAGAAGCCTGGCAACAGCAGGCGGCGAACGGTGAGTGGGGGCGGCCGTTGGAGCAACTTCTTAACGGCGAGCGTTATGATAAGCGTTTGGGTTTTGGTGCGGTTTTACTGGAGTTTGAAGATTTGCTGAACAAGAGAATTATCCGCAGCCGACTAAAGAATCTCACCCCGGCTGCGTGGCTAAAAACTCGTTAGTTAATCAGGCTCAGCGCATGGTCGAGGATTTTCTCCCCGTTGACCATGCCGTAATCCATCATATTAATGGTTTCCACGCGCTTATTAAGCGGCGCGGCAATCTGTTTGCAGTCTGCGAGCTTATAGGCGATTTGCGGGCCAAGCAGTGCGCAGTCAAAAGTAGTAATCGCATTTTTAAAATCGCTCATTCCTTTCGCCTGAATCTCCACTTCAAGCTGGCGTTTCACCGCCGCTTCCTGCATTCGTTTCACGACCAGACTGGTCGACATGCCTAAATCACATACCAGTAGAATTTTTTTCATTTGTCTTTCCTTTACTGATGTCGAGTAAGAATTGCGTCAGTAACAGAGCAGGGCGGCCGCTGGCTTGGGTAAATTTCCCACGGCTTAGCGCGGTTCCACTGACATCCAGATGTGCCCACGCTACCTGATGGCAAAACTTACTTAAAAAATGGGCAGCGGACACGGCGATTGCCGCGTTATTCGGTGGGGTATTCGTGAGATCGGCAATATGGCTTTTAACCTGGGGATCAAAACTTTCATCCAGCGGTAGCGGCCAGACTCTGTCCTGAGTAAGGTCGGCAGCCTGTTGCAGTTGCTGGCTGAGTGCCGGGTTATTGCTCATCAGGCCGGAGATATCGTAACCCAGCGCTTTCACTACCGCTCCCGTCAGCGTGGCGACGTCAATTAATGCCGCCGGGTTAAAGCGTGTGGCGGCATAGCTAAGGGCGTCGGCCAGTACCAGGCGGCCTTCGGCATCGGTATTGATAATCTCGACACTGTGCCCAGCATGGGATTTCACAACGTCGCCGGGGAGCATCGCGTCAACGCCCGGCATATTTTCGGCCAGCGCCATTACCGCCACAACATTGAGCGGCAGTTGCAGCGTTTTGACTGTCTCCATCAGCCCGAACACCGTCGCCGCACCACACATATCATATTTCATGGTGCGCATCCCTTCGCCCTCTTTGAGCCACATCCCGCCGGTATCGAAGGTAATGCCTTTGCCCACAAATGCGTAAGTCGGTGCGCTTTGCGCCGCACCTTGCCAGCGCAGAGTCACCAGGCGTGGCGGGTTATGGCTGCCTTTCCCGGTGGCATCCAGGCAACCCATACCCAATTCACGGATGGCGTTTTCATCGAGGATTTCACAGTGCGTTTGTGGATGAGCGGAAGCCCAGTCTGCGGCCTGCTGCGCGACATCCTGCGGGCGGCAGTCGTTGGCTGGCGTATCGGCAAGGCGGCGGGAAAGTAACATGCCCTGAGTAATGGCCTGGGTTTGTGCCGCCAGTTCAGTTGCTTGCGGGCTGTGCTCTGCGGTTAATAACCAAAGTTGCCGGTTGCTGACGGGTTGTTTTGCTTTGTAACCCAACTGCGGCAGTTGATAGAAACGGTTGATCACCGCCACTAAAAGCGTGCGTAGGCGGGCAAACACGAAACGATTTGCCAGATCAAAACCGGAAATATCAATGGCGATAGGATGTGAAGCCGGGCTTACCAAAACGGCATTCAGATATTCCGTCAATTGGCGCAGCACGTCGGGGCGTTCGATGTCAGCCGAAGATAAAAGCGTCAGTTGTTGGCAAAGGCTACTTAAACCGAAGGTGGTGGTTTGCGATTCACTGGAGAGCGCCATTTCATCAAGCAGCGGGCGCAGCGCTTGCGGCCACGCATTGGCGTGAGTTTTCCACAATATTAAATGCGCATCTGTCGGACATTGCGTATGGGTTGTTAACTGGCATTTCATACGATCACCTCGGCGGTAATACGTTCGATATAGGCCTCAAGCCACGCCTGGTCTGCTGGGCGAATCAGCGTGTGTTTTCCTTCGCGTGTCGTCAAAAATACCGCTGGCGTTTGTGTTGTCGTGGCGACGGAAAACGAGAAGTTATCAATGGTCGTGGCTGCACCGTATTCACCACGGTTATTCATACACACCACCGACAAATCACCGGCGCGACCATAGCGAGCAATCAACTGGCTTTCGAGGTCGTAAACTGCTGATTCAGCCGCCTGTTGCGGTGACATTCCACGCCCCATGCGGCTGACAATTTCATAGCTGATGCAGCCTTTCATCAGATCTTCGCCAAGGCCCGTTGCTGTTGCTGCACCAATCTGGCTGTCGGCATAAAAACCGGAGCCAGAAACCGGGGAATCACCAACTCGGCCAGGGCGTTTCATAAACAACCCGCTGGTGGAGGTGGCGACACACATTTGCTGATTTTGGTCGAGCGTAATAACGCCGACGGTATCGTGACCGGTATACGGACTGAGACCGCGATCGAGGGTTTCACGTTTACGTTTCAGGTAATGCTGGTGGGCACGGTCAGTCAGCATGTTTTTGCGCTCAAAACCTTGCGCGAACGCCCAGGTTTGAGCACCTTCACCGACCATAAAACTATTGAAGCGCTCACGGCTCAGCGCTTGGGCCACAAGAATTGGGTTGGCGATGTCGCGAATGCTGGCGACCGCACCGATGGCAAGCGTTGAACCGTCCATAAACGCGGCGTCTAGTTCAACTTCACCTTGTTCGTTAGGTAAACCGCCGTAACCAACTGATTTATAGAATGGGTAATCTTCAACGCAGGTTACTGCGCGAACCGCAGCGCCACTGGCGTCGCTGTTCCCTTGCAATAACTGCGCGGCTTCACTGACTCCTTCCAAGGCCATACGCCAGGTCGCTATCACGCCCCAACTTTTCGATAACGTCATGTTTTACTTACTCCGCGGCGGGTTTAGTGGTGACAGAAATTTCCGGGGTTTCATTTGCACGGTATTGCTTGTCCACGACTTTAAGGAACGGCAGGTAGATGATGGCGCCAATCAAAAGATTGATGAGCTGAATAACAGCGCCACTGAGGTGCCCTGTAACGATAAATCCGCTTAATACAGGCGGCAGCGTCCACGGGATATATACCCCGGTGGTGGTGGCGACCCAACCAATCGACATGGTGATGTATTGCACCGTCACGAGCACTAGCGGTACCAGGTTGAATGGGATAAGCATTATCGGGTTCATGATTACCGGCAGGCCAAACAGTACCGGCTCGTTAATGTTGAAAATGGAAGAACCGGCAGCGAGACGCGAAACATTCTTAATATGCTGGCTGCGGGCAAATAACAGCATAGCAATCACTAGAGACAAGGTGGCTCCCGCGCCACCCATCCAAATCATGTCGTAGAACTGCTCAGTGACCACATGCGGAGGCAGCAAACCTGCCTGTGTTGCGGTCAGGTTCTCCATTTGGTTTTCCATCCAGAATGGACGCAGGATGCCGTTGACCATCGATCCTGAGTTAATCCCTACTGACCACAGGCTGGTAATGCTAAAGCAAGTAAACAACGCGCCAACATAAGAGGTCCCGAAGTGGCGAATTGGTGTAGCCAGCACTTCGTAAACAAACTGGTGAATAGTGTGGTAGTCCGTGCGGGCGAACAGCACGCGAATCGCGAGCGCAATCACCAGAATCAGCAGTGATGGAATCAAAGCCGCGAACGATTTTTGTACCGCAGGTGGCACGCCATCCGGCATACGAATCACCCAGTTGCGGCTTAGCATCCACGCAAATATTTCAGTGCTGGCAATCGCGCCGAGCATCGCGACAAACAAACCCTTTGAACCCAGCCATTCCATCGGAATTAGGTTGCCAATTTCCGGGGTTTTAGCGAAGGGGGTAAGAATCAGGAAGCAGGAGAGAGACAAAATCCCGGCGGACATTTTGTCGATGTCATAGCGCTCCGCCAAACGATAAGCGACCAGGAAACTAATGAACACCGCCATAGTCGAGAAGATGGCATTAAACGGGATTTCGATAGTTGCAGACCAACCCTCACCAAAAATCGACGCCATAAATTGTTGATAGGCAGTGCTTGGGAAAGAGGAAATAACCAGCAGTATTGAACCGACAATAATAAAAGGCATAAACGAGATATACGCATCGCGAATGGCCCCGAGGTGGCGCTGTTGCGCCATTTTCCCTGCAAGTGGCATCAGCTTTGCTTCTATTGCGGCCATCAGGTTTTTCATTGTTACCGCTCCGTAAGTCATCACAAGAGACAATTCTTGTGCTGCATACAGTAGACATTGTTAGCGGCTAATAAAGTGAGTTAATTCACAGATGATTAATAAAAGTATCAGGTGATTGCTTATGTTGGGTTAACGAGTAAAAGCGACCCGTAAGTCGCTTTCAGAAGGTACGATTACATCAATCCCAGAAGTTTAGGAATAAACAAGGAAATTTCCGGGATATAGGTAATCATCATCAGTGAGACGAATAGGGCAGCGTAGAAGGGTAACAGCGGTTTAATGAGGTTCTGGATTTTAACCCCAGTGATGGAGCAACCGACAAACAGCGCACTACCCACTGGCGGCGTCAACAGCCCGACACAAAGGTTTGCCACCATCATGATACCGAAATGAACCGGGTCCATACCCAACTCTTGGGCAATCGGCAGGAAGATTGGTGTGAAAATCAATACCGCAGGGGTCATGTCCATAAAGATGCCGACAATCAGCAGGACAATGTTGATAAGCAGCAGAATAATCAGTGGATTATCTGAAATGCCCATTAGCGTGTCGCTAATCATGTACGGGATATCGGCGTTGGTCATCGCCCAGGACATGCCGACGGAGAAGCCAATCAGTAACAGCACAATTGATGTCGTGACGACAGAATCAAGAATGAGTTTCGGTAAATCGCGCCATTTCACTTCACGGTAGATAAGAACCGAAAGCACAAAGGTATAAACCACCGCGATTGCCGATGCTTCTGTAGCGGTGAAAATACCTCCGAGAATGCCGCCCATCACAATAATGACCAGCAATAAACTTGGCAAAGCATCGAGGAAGGCTATCGCCGCTTGCTTGCAAGTTGGGCGTTCTGATACCGGATAACCGCGTTTTTTAGCAATAATCCAGCATACCACCATGATAGACAAACCCATCAGGATGCCAGGCAGGTAACCTGCCATAAACAGTGATGCTACTGAAACACCGCCGGCAGTCAACGAGAAAACAATCAGCACGTTAGAAGGCGGAATCAGCAGACCGGTAATACAAGATGAAACGTTAACCGCCGTTGAAAATGCCGGATCGTAACCCTCTCTTTTCTGAATCGGCGAAAGTGTGCCGCCAACAGCTGCGGCTGCTGCCACCGCTGAGCCAGAAATGGAACCGAACATCATATTAGCTAACACATTCACGTGGCCTAATGATCCAGGCACACGGCCAACCATAATCTGGGCCAGATTAATTAAGCGTATCGCAATTCCCCCGCTGTTCATCAGTGTTCCGGCAAAGATAAAGAACGGAATTGCAAGCAGCGCGAAGCTATCCAGACCGTTTGCCAGGCGTTGCGACACGGTAATGATGGCAACATCCCACGGGAACATCAGAAGCATCGAGGCAACAGTCGCAATACCGATGGCGAAGGAGATTGGTAGGCCAATAAATACCAGTACGAAGAATGCACCAAAGAGGGTGAGGGCAATGTAACTTTCCATTATTTGACCCCTTTGCCAGCTAATGTCTGGACGTCGCTACAGATAAAGTACAATGAATAAAACATCATGATGGCTCCGCTCAAAGGCAGCACGATGTAGACATATCCCATCGGAATTTGCATGGCGGCGGAAAGTTGCGCGGTCGCCAATGTCTTATCAATCAGTTTCAGTCCGCCATTAACAATTACCAGACCTGAAAAAAGCAAAATCAGGGTATTGATAAGAATATTCAACAGTGGCTTTTTCCCATCAGGAAGCATCATGTTGAGGAAATCGATGGACAAATGGCGCTGCGCCCCCACGGTATAGGACGCGCCTAATAACCCGACCCAAATCATCAGAAAACGGGCGAGTTCATCGGTCAGTGTGCTGGGTTGGCTGAGGACATAACGGCTAAAAACTTGCCAGACTACGCATACCACCAGGGCTATCATCACCAATACTGAAATAGTGGCAATAGTCCGGTCTACCGCAAGCTTTATGGGCTTAAGTATCATTTTGGTTTACCTGAAAACGAGCTTTTGGTTATGCCGGGCGCTTACTGCACGCCCGACATGTTCAAACTAAAAACTTAAGGGTTATTGTGCGGCGGCTTCAAATTTCTCGAGCAGCGCAGCCTGTTTCGGATCTTTCGCAAAGTCGTCATACAGCGGCTTCACAACGGCACGGAACGGGGCTTTATCGACACTGATGATGGTGGCACCCATGGCTTTGGCCTGAGCACGTGAATCGCTGTCCACTTTTTCCCAAAGTTTTTGCTGATAGGCTTCTGAATCTTTGGCGGCTTTCATCAGAATTTGCTGCTGGTCTGGCGTGAGTTTGTTCCAGGTTTTGGTGGAGATCACCAGGAAGTCCGGAATGGAGGTATGTTCGTCTTCAGAAAACACTTTGGCAATTTCAATATGACGGGTCTGAACCCATGATGGCACGTTATTTTCTGCGCCATCGACAACGCCTTGTTGCATAGCGGTGTACACTTCGCCAAATGAAATTGGTGTCGGGGAGCCGCCCATTAACTCAACCATTTTCAGTGTGGTTGGACTCGCCTGAACACGAATTTTCAGCCCTTTTAAATCTTCTGGTTTGGTAATAGGTTTTTTTGCATAGAAACTACGCGTGCCGGCAACATATGCGGAAATAGCAAAGAAACCTTTCTCCTTGGTCGATTCCATAATTTCTTTTCCGACTTCACCGAAGACCACTCGATTAAAATGTGCCTGGTCTTTAAAGAGGTACGGTAAATTATAAATCGCGTAAGTATTATCGAATGATTCCAGATCGCTTGCTGAACCTTTGGTCATATCCAAAGCGCCGTTCTGTAACAGTTCCAGAGTTTCTCGGGCGCTGCCCATTTGGCTACTTGGATATATCCGAACGCGCATATTGCCGTTTGAAAGCTGTTGGACCTCTTTTGCCATTTCTTCAAAAGCTTGATGGACGACATGGCTGCGGTCCAGGTTGTGAGCGAGTTTTAAGGTCACTTTTTCAGCGGCAATAGCGCCACTAGCGCACAGTGTTAATAATGAAGCACCCAGTAGATGGCGAGATAATGATGACAATTTCATAACAAATAGCTCCCTGCAAAATTGAAATGATGAATGTAGTCGTTACATGCATTGCTGTATGACAGCTTATTGTATTTGTCCGATATCTATGAAGGACTGACTTCACACTTTTGATTTTTATATGCGAATAATCCTGTTTTTGTGTTCTGACGCATTAATTTATTAAGCATGCTAATAATTACAATGAAATGGTATTTGTGAGGGTGTGTGATTATCGTCCAAAAGCAAGGAATGCTCGAATGGAATGCTCGGAAATAGTTGTGTATTTATTAATGGCTGGGGAAAGGCGAATAGTAATTGCACTAAAATAATAACGGCTTCCTGTAAAGGAAACCGTTATTGAACATATCCCGGAGATAATCGTTTGGGGCTATTTATAAATAGTTGCGCTACCAAACATCTTATTTTGACCGCTAGCTGAGTTAACAACAAAGCCTTTTGCCCCTTCTTCTTTCGCTTTCTCTCCAAGCTTGGTTTGTAGATCGTCAAGGTTGCTTGCACCGGTAACAGTGACTGTTCCTGCGGGGCGAAGCTGACCAGTGTTTCCCGCAGACAATTCCTGGGCTGCCATGGTTGCAAACGGTAATGCCGCAAGGGTGACAACCGCAGAAAAATACAGAAATTTTTTCATAATCACATCCTCATCGCTTTTGGGAGCCGATTTAAAAACCATCGGCACTAAAAGTGTAGGTGCAATGTGGTAAACAATAGCCGCAAAAAACTGATGGACTTGTGCTTGTTTTTTGAACAACAAAACTTGACGAAATACTTACAGATCAGTGAGATACAGGTTCATGATTTTGCTGATTTTATCGTGCGTCAGGGCGAATCATATCGAAGCGGTGAGTCTCATCAATCGTGTAATAAGCTGATGGTCCGCCCGCTCGTAGCACGGGTTTTGCCAGCGCGGTCTGGTAAATGCCATCTTTAAGCAGTGATTCATCAATATGAACCGCGACCACTTCACCAAGTACCAGCCAGGTATCAATTGCCGTACCGTCGGCAGTTGTAAGCTGAATGCACTGCGACAAACGGCATTCAAAGTTGACCGGGCTTTCGGCAACGAGGCTTGCTTTGACTTTACGCCCTGCAACGGCGGTTAGCCCTGCGCGGAGAAACTCATCTTCACCGTGGGGTACTGAGGCAGAAGTTTCATTCATCTGCTCTGCCAGTTCACGCGTGGCGAGGTTCCAGACGAACTCTTTTGTCTCAACGATATTGCGCACGCTGTCTTTCCAGCCGCTGCTGGCAAAACCGATAATCGGTGGACGATAATTAAAACAGTTAAAGAAACTGTACGGTGCAAGATTGCGCACGCCCTGCTGGTTGTATGAAGCAATCCAGCCGATAGGGCGTGGGCCGATAATGGCGTTAAGCGGGTCATGTGGCAAACCGTGCCCATCGGCAGGTTCGTAGTAATAGCGTTTAGACATAGTGCACCTTATGTTGATTTATCTCAGGCGAAAATCACGCGGTGTATTTACCCCGCAGGGTTCACAGAGTATCTTACGCGCCCACACAAGGAGAAGCCGCAATGAAAACCCCTGCCACCATTAAACCAGGTTTGCACCCACGCAACCGTCACCGTGACCGTTATGATTTCCCCGCGCTGACACAAAGCAGCCCGGCACTCGGCGCGTTTTTACGCCCAGGCCCTCACGGTGAAACCACGGTTGATTTTGCCGATCCTCTGGCGGTGAAAGCGCTTAATCAGGCGCTGCTGGCGCATTTCTATGGTGTGAAACAGTGGGATATTCCTGAAGGTTTTCTTTGCCCTCCCGTTCCAGGCCGTGCTGATTACATTCACCATCTGGCTGATTTGCTGGCTGACAGTAATGGCGGTGTGGTGCCTTCTCAGGCTTCAGTGCTGGACGTGGGTGTTGGCGCAAACTGTATTTATCCGCTGATTGGTCAACACGAATACGGCTGGCGTTTCACCGGAACAGATGTGGATCCTGAAGCGCTGACCAATTCAACGGCAATTATTGATGCCAACCCAGGGCTTACACGCCTGATTCGTTTGCGTCGCCAGAAAACCCCAGGCGCCATTTTGCCAGGTGTGATTCATAAAAATGAAATGTTTGATGCCACATTGTGTAACCCGCCGTTCCACGATTCCGCGCAGGCGGCACGCAGTGGCAGCGAACGTAAACGCGTCAACCTTGGCCAGGCTAAAGATGGCGCGCTGAACTTTGGTGGCCGCGAGCAAGAGCTGTGGTGTGAAGGCGGCGAAGTGGCATTCGTCAATCAGATGGTTGAAGAAAGCAAAGCATTTGCTCGCCAGGTTCAATGGTTCACCTCGCTGGTTTCTCGCGGCGAAAACCTGCCGTTGATTTATCGTGCGTTGCAGGAAGCAGGTGTTGAGAAAGTCGTGAAGAAAGAGATGGCCCAGGGTCAGAAGCAAAGCCGCTTCGTCGCCTGGACCTTTATGAATGACGCACAACGCGCTCGTTGGGCTGCTACGCGTTACAAGTAGTCAAATTGTAGGGTTGGCAGGCGGCAGCATCCCCGCCGCTGCCTGTGACTCCTGAAGCGCCTGAGCAGCATCGCCGCCAGGCTGTTTCACCTGCACGGTTTGCACGGGCGGGCGAACCCCCGCCGCATCGAAGTGCTTTTTCACCATCCCATCTAACGCAAATCTTACCGTCCACTGTTTCAGTGGTTGGGTGGTAAACGATACGCGCACCGTAAAGGCCTGGTTGGTCAGCCCGACAATACCCGCAAATGACGGCTCTCCAATCACCAGCATACGAATCTCATCCTGCTTCATCAGCTCATCAACGGCTTCTTTCAAAATACGATTGGCTTTATCGACATCTTCTTGCCTGTCGACATCATAGTTCGCGACAAACGAACCGATACCTCGCACAAAGTTGGCGAAGGTGGTTATCGAGGACCACGGAATGATGTGATAAGCACCGGTATCCTGGCGCACGCCTACGGAGCGAATTGACATACGTTCAACGGAACCGGTAATCGGCCCGATGGTGACTAAGTCACCGGTATTCATCCCATTTTCAAACTGTATGAAGACGCCGGTAATAATATCTTTCACCAGGGTTTGCGCACCGAAACTGATGGCTAAACCCAATGCGCCAGCCCCGGCTAGTAATGGGGCAATATTCACTCCAATCTCTGAAAGCAAAATCATGATAGTGATGGTGCTGATAACCACCGCCAGAGCGTTGCGGAACAGGGTTAACAGCGTGCGGGTACGCGCGCTGGGCATCGGGCGGCCATGAATATCCGACGCCAGACGGTTTTCAATCAGGCTTGCCAGCAATGTCCAGCCAACGGCTGAAAACAGTAAGATGAGCACGATACGAATCATAATATCGATAGTTTTCTCACCGGTATCGTTGGCAATCCACGCCCAGAAATCAAACAGCCCCCAGGCGTTGAGCAGCAACATTACCGCCACGCAAACCGTCAGCACTCGCGCCAGTTTCAGCGAGGCAGATATCCAGCCGTTGAGGCGTTTTTGCAGCTCAGGGTAGTTGCGCTGCACTTGTGGTGACAGCGTGATGGTTTTCGCCAGCCAGCGCGAAAGCATGCCAGAGACAAAGGCGGCGATGCTGATAATGGCGAGGCTATGAAGTGACGCCGCCATCATCCATTTCAGGCTGTTTCCCGGATCGAATAACGAAAAGAAAAACAACGCTACAAAGTAGGCACTTGCCAGCCAGTGCCACACCAGCGCGAAGGCTCGAATAAACAGACTAAAAAACGCCATTGAGCGGTCGGCCAACTGGATCAGGTTTTGTTGGATCTGGCGTTTATTATGGAAAATCAGATACAGCGCCCAGAGCGTGATGCACAGCATGATCCCCACATTGGCGATTGCACCTGCCTGCACATTCACCTGGTTGGAGATAATCGGCACCGCGACCAGAATGCCGTAACCAATCAGGCTGCTTAAGCCCGCGAGGCGAATATTCCAGTATTTTGCGCTTTGGTCGGTCACCGGGAATGGGCGCAGGTCGGGGAAGCGTGGGCAGAAAATCAAACGCAGCGTCGCTTTAAAGAACTCGATCAGCGCAAAAGCATTCAGAAACAGCCCTTGCTGACGGGCGATGGTGCGATTGCCCGCGTTCATCATGTCGCTAAATATTTGCCCTACGAAAAGAGTCAGCGCCAGTAATAACAAATCAATAATAAACGCGCCGATGATCATGAGCGGCAGATGGAACCAGCTTGAGCGGTCGCGATTCTTTTTGCGGCCCCATTTCCCCATACGCGCCCAGACTGGCGTCATGCAGGCGCGAATCAGCAGGTAAAAGGCAAAGACCGAGACAACCAGCATCGTAAAGTGGGTCAGGGCGTTATAAAAAGTTTGCGGGTTAAATGCTTTGTGCGGGGCGCCTGCGATATTGCGATGCAGCTGAGCGAAGCGTTGGGCAAGCTCACCGCCATAATAGCGGCTTACATCGGTCACATTTTCGAGAACGGTTTTGTCTTCACTCAGTTGTTCTGGTGGAACGATAGCGGGCACGGGTTCTGGCGGTGGCGTGGCGGCCACTTTGCGCAATTGCCCAATCAGTTCATCACGCGACTGCGAGTTATCCAGCACATCGGCCAGGGCTGAATAGGCTCTCTTTTTTTCTTCGAGATTGGGTTCAGCGGGCGGGGTGGTCGCGTTCTGTTGAGCAGACGCAGCAACTGCCGCAGCCGGTAGAGTGACGGCCTGCGTTTGAAAGCTAAACATGCACAGCAGTAGCAAGAGTAGCGGCACGGCGTTCCTCCGAACTGAAAAGTCAGACAAAGGAATAAGTATAGAGCGCGGGGATTTGTGGTCGGGAAAACAGGAATTATCTGGAGGGTCGCCCCTCACCCCGGCCCTCTCCTGGGGGAGAGGGTTAGGGTGAGGGAGAAAACTCAGGAAACGTGCTGCAAGAATTCCTGCAAACGCTGGCTTGGCGGGTTATCAATCAGCTCTTGCGGATTGCCATCCTCAGCGATGCGGCCTTTATCAATGAAGATCAGGCGTGAAGCAACTTTGGCGGCAAAGCCCACTTCGTGAGTCACGATAACCATCGTCATACCTTCTTCAGCCAGATCCTGCATAACCTTCAGCACTTCGTGACGAAGTTCAGGGTCAAGGGCTGAGGTTGGCTCATCAAACAGCATCATTTTTGGCTTAACTGCCAGCGCACGAGCAATCGCTACACGCTGTTGCTGTCCACCGGAAAGCTCTGATGGATAGTGATGTGCACGCTCTGCGAGACCCACTTTTGCCAGCAACTCTTTCGCCAGTTTATCGGCGGCATCTTTACTTAAGCCACGCACACGAATCGGGCCAAAGGCGACGTTTTCAAGCGCAGTCAGGTGTGGGAACAGGTAGAACTGTTGGAACACCATTCCTGCTTCCTGACGAATCAGGCGCTCATCAACTTTCGGATCGTTGACCTTAAGGCCATCAACAAACAGGTCACCGCTAGTGATGTCTTCAAGTTTGTTGATGCAACGCAGCAGCGTAGATTTACCTGAGCCTGACGGCCCGATAATGACAACCACTTCGCCCTGTTTGATATCGAGATCGATGTTATGTAGCACCTGGGTTTTGCCAAAGTGCTTAGAGACGTTTTTAAATTCAATCATAGGATTTTCATCCTTCTTTCAAGGCGACGCAGCACGAAGCTCAGCACCAAAGTAATAATCAGATAGAAGACCGCAACGGCGCTCCAGATCTCCAGTGCACGGAAGTTCCCGGCAATGATTTCTTGCCCCTGACGGGTCAGCTCAGCTACACCAATAACGATGAACAGCGAGGTATCTTTAATGCTGATAATCCACTGGTTACCCAATGGCGGCAGCATACGGCGCAGCGCCAGCGGCATAATCACGTGGCGAATGGTTTCGCGCTTAGATAGGCCGAGAGCCAGGCCTGCTTCCTGAAAACCTTTATGAATCGACAGCACCGCGCCACGGGTAATTTCCGCAATGTAGGCACCGGAGTTGATCATAATGGTGACAACCGCTGCGCTGAACGGGTCGATGCGCAAGTCGGGGATGGCCATTGGCAGGGCGAAGTAGATAAACATCACCTGCACCACAATTGGCGTGCCGCGAATCACTTCAATGAAAACTAATGCGATGTGGTTGGCAATCCAGCCGCCGTAAGTACGGGCGAAACCAGCGACCAGACCAATTATCAGACCGCCAAACAACCCGATGACCGAAATCAGCAAAGTCATTTTGGCGCCTTCAATCAAAAGCGGGATTGCAGGCCAAATGGCACTCCAGTCGAACTCCATGATTCTTTCCTATTGTTAACCCTTCATACTTCAAGCTGCCACTTTGTTGGCTGCAATCACTCACCCGAATCACTTACTTATGTAAGCTCATCGGGACTCGCTCTTTTGCCGCCGCGATGCAACTCGAATTATTTGGGTTGTTATACCGTGGTTCAAAAATAGCAGGGGCGAAAATGGTCGCCCCTGAGTTACTCATAAAACTTTAGAATTATTATTTTGGCTCAGTGCCGAACCATTTTTTGTAGATTTCGTTGTACTTGCCGTTCTCTTTCAGCGTTTTCAATGCACCGTTAACTTTCACACGCAGGTCGTCGCTGCCTTTAGGGAAGGCGATACCATATTGCTGTGCTTCCAGAGACTCACCAACAGCTTTGAATTTGCCCTGGCCTGCAGTTTTGATGAAGTACAGGATGTTTGGCGTGTCATGCAGAACTGCATCAGCACGGTTGGTGCCCAGTTCCATATATGCGTTGTCGATGTTCGGGAACTGACGCAGGTCTTTAGTTTTGATGTTGGCTTTCGCGTAATCAACAGAACCGGTGCCGCCCTTCACTGCAACCACTTTACCGTCGAGATCTTTGACGCTTTTAACAGTGTTGTTGTCAGCTTTAACCATCACTAACAGGCCGCTTTTGTAGTAGCCGTCAGAGAATTCGATCGCTTTTTTACGTTCTTCAGTGATGGTGATACCCGCCAGCGCCAGGTCAATATTTTTAGTTTGCAGCGCAGGAATGATGCCGCTGAAATCCATTGGCTTGAGGGTGTAATCAAGTTTTAATTCTTTTGCTACTGCATCCCATAAATCGATATCAAAACCGACGTATTTGTCGCCTTGTTTAAATTCGAAAGGAACGAATGCGGTGTCGGTCGCAACGACCAGTTGCTTCTCAGCAGCGTGGGAAGAAACCGCAAAAGCCAGGGTGAGTGCAGCCAGTGAAACTTTCAAAATCGACTTCATAGCATTTCCTTGTTTATCCATGGGGCAATCCCCTGCATCAGTAAGCCGCAACATGGAAAAATCATGCCAGGTTTTCAACCTACTGTTTTTGCAAGGATGTGAATATGTAACATTGCACAATAAGGGTTGCAAGCGGGTTGCAGCGCACCGTAATGGTGCCCAATTATGGTGCGTGAAGTATTGCGAGAGGGCGAAGTGTAGTTTTACCGCATATTAAGGCGGCAAAACAATCGCCCGTTAACGATTGTGTGAAGTGATTATTACAATTTAGTAACTTATGCGGCAGGGATAAACAATTTCATGCGCTAAAATAGTGCAACCATCCTCCTTGAAAAAGGAGGATGGAGTAACAAACTGCTAGCAATTATTCGATATTTGACTCGATAAACCACAGGAACTTATCCAAATCGCGCGATGCGGCAGTCAGAATATCGGCAGTATCTTCGTCTTTCGCTTCACTAATTGCCTTACGCACATCGTTTGCCACAATCGCGTAACGGTCAGCCAACTCTTTCAGGTGATCTTGCACGCTGTGAATATCCAGCGGATAGCTCTTCAGCGGGGTTTTGCTATTAATGACCTGTGTGGTACCCAGTGCGACACCACCGAGCTGAACAGCGCGTTCTGCCATGGTATCAAGGTGGTCTGTGAGTGCTGTACGGAAGCCGTCGAGCATTTCATGAACGGCAATAAAGTTAGCACCACGCATGTTCCAGTGCGCTTGCTTGGTAATTAACGACAAATCAATGAACTGAATGACCTGGCGATTAAGCAGCTCAACGGTAGCTTTCTTTTCGCTGTCTGCAACATCATTACGGGTATGCAGTAGGTTAGTAGATTTGGTTTTTACCAGTTTAGCGGTAGTCATAATCTTTCTTCCTCTTGATGTTATGTCTAATTGAATTACCGGAAATAAGTATAGCACCGGATTTTGATTTTAATGGAGCAGGTTATACCTATCAGACAAATAGCATTTTCAGGATGGATTTTAGTAACTGATTGTTAGTAGTGGATTTTAAACTTATTGTTGCAAGGCGTTACTTAAATAAACAAAGCGTGATTATTAAATGGGAATAATTTTTGTTTGTATCTAAGAATAAGTCTAAATATTAATACTTGATTGCGAGAGAATATTTACCGTGGTCACAATAACCACGGTATATAATATGGGTAATTAATTTACGTCAACGCTGGTAATCTGAGCTTCACGTTTGATGGTCAGTGTTGAACCGATGGACGCTGCGATAATTGACAGTAGTGCAAGCCATTGTACAAGCGTCAGATGTTCACCAAGGAAGAGCATGCCAGACAGCGCCGCAAGTCCAGGCTCCATGCTCATCAACGTACCAAAAGTGCGTGTGGGTAAGCGTGTAAGAGCGATCATTTCCAGAGAGTAGGGCAGAGCCGTCGATAAAATCGCGACACCCAGACCGAGCGGTATTAGTGACCAGTGCCAAAGCGCTTCACCCGCCTGCCAGGCGCCAATTGGGACAAAAATAACAGCCGCGATTAACGACCCGAAAGCCACTGTTGCCGGGCCGTGATCGGCCCCCGCTTTTTGGCCAAATAGAATGTAAATCGCCCAGCAAGCACCTGCACCCAAAGCAAAAGCGGCCCCCGCTAAATCAACGCTCGAAATCGACTGCCCGAGCGGCAGCAGGAACCACAAACCCAACACCGCAAGAATTACCCAGACAAAATCAACGGCACGGCGCGAAGCAAACAACGCTACGGCAAGCGGGCCGGTGAACTCCAGGGCGACGGCAATACCCAAGGGAACAGTCTGAATAGATAAATAGAAGAGGTAGTTCATTCCACCAAGAGCCAGGCCATACATCAGCAAGGGGAAACGTTGCTCTGCTTTAAAACGCAAACGCCATGGTTTGAAAATCACCACCAAAATTAGCGTACCCAACGCAAGACGCAGTGCTGTAACACCTGGCGCACCAACCAATGGGAACAAAGATTTCGCAAGTGAAGCGCCACTTTGAATTGAGGTCATAGCAATTAAAAGAACGACGATGGGTAACCAAACTGGGGTTTTACGTGGCGATAGCGGCATCCTGCTTCCTGTCAGTCAGTGTCTAATTCGGTCAAGAAAATAAAAGTAACCCCAGTGTAAATGAATAAGTTATGGCTGGTTGAGAATTCATTGAAAAAAATAATTGTCTGATGCAGTACCATAACAGCCTGATTGCGTAAGTTTTGTTCAGGTGAGTTTAAGAATTATCTGGATGACGATGTTGCGATTCATGCCAATAATTAGCGCGTTTTTGGTTAAAAGCGCTGCAAATTGAAGGGACTACGATGTAATGGAAATGTTCTGTTACAGGAAAGGAATCGTTAGACAACGTAAATGTCGCAGAGTTTCTTACACAATTTTGATATATTAAAAACTTAGAAGTTACTTGAAGCACATTTGAGGTGGATTATGAAAAAAATTGCATGTCTTTCAGCACTGGCTTGTGTTCTGGCCGTTTCCGTTGGTACCGCATCTGCAGCTAGCACCGTAACTGGTGGCTACGCACAAAGCGATATGCAGGGCAAAGCTAACAAAGCTGGCGGTTTCAACCTGAAATACCGTTATGAAAACGACACCCCGCTGGGTTACATCGGTTCTTTCACTTACACCGAGAAAAACCGTAGCGAAGCTGACGTTTATAACAAATCACAATACTACGGCATCACTGCTGGTCCAGCTTACCGCATCAACGATTGGGCAAGCATCTACGGTGTAGTCGGTGTTGGTTACGGTAAATTCCAGACTACTGGCGCAACTGATACAAACACCAGCGACTACGGTTTCTCCTACGGCGCAGGTATGCAGTTCAACCCAATTGAAAACGTTGCTCTGGACGTTTCCTACGAGCAGAGCCGCATCCGTAATGTTGATGTTGGCACCTGGATCGCAGGCGTGGGTTACCGCTTCTAATTTCACTTTAACTAGTGAAAATAAAAATCCGCCCATAGTGGCGGATTTTTTTATCTCTGCAATTTGAGTTAGCGCGTTTTAGTTTCAAACACATCCGTCTGCAAATGAGTATAGTCCACCTTCTTAAGCTTAAAGTTGGTGATGTAGACAGGCCCCGCGTTCTGCTCAGAAATGAACTTGTACTTTGGCGTTAACTCTTTGGTTTTAATCCCCGTCCAGGCTGAGAAGAAATTCAGGAAATCGTTCGCTGAACGCCGTGCTTTTATCTGGCGATGTTCTTTATCATCACTTGATAGCACCATAAACGGCACCTGGAAGTTTTGCTGGAACTCATCATCATGCGCCAGATATTGCACCTTGGTGCCGCGTTCTTTGATGGCAAGACCGTGATCGGAGAAGTAAGCCATCGAGAAACTTTCACCGCTATTTTGCAGCTGCTGATAGAGTTGTTTTAGCAGGTCGTCGGTTTGCGTCATGCTGTAGATATAACAAGAGGTCTCTTTCGACTGAACGAAATCTTTATATTTACCCTGAGTACGGTCGCAAGCCTGTGGGTGTGAACCCATCAAATGCAACACAATCAGCTGTGGAGTGGTGCGCGGGGTGGCAAATACTTGTGCCGTCATCTTAAGCAGCGCTTCGTCACGGGTGTTTTTATCCGCTTCAAAATCCCCACTTTTCAGGAACTGTACTTCATCAGCACGCTTGGCGATGCTGGCGATGGCAGTGTCGTATTCACCAATTTGCCCCTGGTTTGAGAACCACCAGGTCTGGAAACCAGCACGGTTTGCCAGCGTAATAATGTTGTCCTGATATTGCGGTTTGCCATCAATGACGCGGTTAAGCGTCATGCCCAGCGATTTCTGTGTGGAACCACTGGCCGATACATAATCCATGAAGATATTGCCATTCACCTTGCTTGCGAACGGGGTGTTATCCCAGTGACCGCCGAATGCACCTAACGCATCGCGACGCGCGCTTTCACCAATCACCACTACATAAATTTGGTACTTTGGTTTAACCGCCAGCACATTCCAGGTGTCCTTCATTTGTGAGAAGGCCTGCATACGAGTTTGTTCGTCAATGACTTCCTGGTTGTTAACCACTACATCTTTAACAAAGCGGAATACTGGATAACCAGAGTCTTTGATTTTGAACACGCCACCGTAAGCCAGGTTTTGTACTGGTGCGACAAAGAAGCAGACCACGCTCACCACCAGACATAAACTGTCGAAATGGCACCATGATCTTTTTTTCGGTGTGACTTTGCGCCGTACGGCGATAACACCGAGCACCAGAATAAACACCGACACCAAATAGCTGTACCACGGGAAAATAGTCATCAATTCCGTGGATTCTTCGAAGTTGGTCGAATGCAGGGCAAGCAGGGTATTAAAGTTCGGCGAGCCGTAGGCCTGACCAAAAGGGAAATACATTGCAGCAATCAGGCTGCAAATCGCCAGCAAACCTTTTTGTAATTTGGGCGCGCTGCGCCACAACAGCATTAATACGCAACTAAATGCGACTGCGTAGAGAATGCTAAATTCATAACCGAGTGCGAAGTTAATCAGTAATGACTGCAGGAAATAAAAGCCAGTCCACGGATTGAGCGCAATTGCGCGGGTCGTCAGGGTATCTTTAACCGTTAAATTCATGTTTATCGAGATCTACTAAACGCCATGCGAAAACCCTGGCGACGAGGGTAAGAACCTGCCTGACAGACGGAAAAGAAAGGAAACTGGACCGCATCTGCGGGCCGCTTCATGTTCAGGGCTGCAAGAAGATAGAGCGGTACGATAAGAAGATCAACTGATAAGCGAAATGTGTTTTGCGAAGCCGGTAACAAATCCGACAAATGATAGGGTTAAAGCCCGAAAACGCGGGATACTCACTGAATCTATTTAAATGAAAAATGACAAACAGGCGAAAGAAACCATTCAGAGAGACTGAAGGAGAAGAAGGCAGGGCGACTGCCTACGACTTCGGTTTTTCGCCCTGCTGTGGTTTCCCGGAAACCCAATCACACAACATATTGAGCAGCATTAGCCGCACTTGAAACGGGGAATGTGTAAACACGCTCATACACCTCTTAAATTCGTTCATTTTTTCCTCCTCTTAACATCTGCTGCCCTTAGATCCTTTAAAGGCTGACTGCATTACATACAGATATAGCATAGGCTATATTGTATAGCTATTGCTAATTCGTTAAATTTTTGTGCTTCCGAGCTGCTGGTTTACAATGGGGCCAAATGTCGTCATTGGACGATGCCGTGCCACTGTTAGAGGAAGCATCATGAGCCGTACTACGGGCCAAAAAAATAAACAGAAAGTGATGCCGTTGGTAAATGTTGAAGAGCATGTCGAAGGCTTTAGGCAGGTGCGGGAAGCGCATCGCCGTGAATTAATTGATGATTATGTTGAGCTGATTTCTGATTTAATTCGCGAGGTTGGAGAGGTGCGCCAGGTTGATATGGCCGCACGTCTGGGAGTCTCCCAACCTACGGTTGCAAAAATGTTAAAAAGACTCGCCTCGGTTGGGCTTATTGAACAAATTCCATGGCGCGGTGTGTTTCTGACTCCGGAAGGGGAGAAACTGGCGCAAATGAGTCGTGAACGTCATCAGATCGTCGAAAACTTTTTCCTCGCGCTGGGTATTAGTGCAGAAACTGCAAGAATTGACGCCGAAGGTGTTGAGCACCACGTTAGTGAAGAGACGCTGGAAGCATTTCGCCTGTTTAGTGAGAAGCGAGGGTTCACGCAGTAATGTTGCTCAACCTGGTTCGTCCCTTTGCGCGCGACCGCTTTCTTCATCTATTGCTGCTTGTCGGTGTGGCGCTGAGTTTTGTTGCGCCATTTCAGCCGAAGAGTTGGGTCCATGCTATCGACTGGCACACCATCATTACGCTCGCAGGTTTAATGATGTTGACCAAAGGCGTGGAGCTAAGCGGTTATTTCGATGTGCTGGGCCGCCGCATGGTGAAGCGTTTTGATAACGAACGAACCCTGGCGATGTTTTTGGTCAGCGCAGCGGCTCTGCTTTCTACATTTCTGACTAACGATGTCGCTCTGTTTATTATTGTTCCGTTGACCATTACGTTGAAGAAACTATGTGCGATACCGACCAGTCGGCTCATCATATTTGAAGCCCTGGCGGTGAATGCCGGGTCGCTGCTCACACCGATTGGCAATCCGCAGAATATTTTGTTGTGGGGGCGGTCGGGTTTATCGTTTGGCGAATTCACCTGGCAAATGGCCCCGCTGGCGCTGGCGATAATGGCCAGTTTGCTTGTGTTGTGCTGGTTCTGCTTCCCCACTAAAAAGCTTATCTATCAGACTCACGATAAACGCCATGACTGGCAGCCGCGATTAGTGCTGAGCTGCTTGGTACTTTACGTTGTATTTATTGTTTCACTGGAGTTAAAGCAGGAGATCTGGGGACTGGCTGTGGTGGCTGTAGGCTTTTTGCTACTGGCGCGCCGGGTGTTACTGAGTATCGACTGGAGTTTGCTGCTGGTGTTTATGGTGATGTTTATCGACGTTTACCTGATAACGCAGTTGCCGGTGTTACAGCATGCGCTGGCGGGGATTAATCAGCTTTCAAGCGGCGGGTTGTTTGCTCTGGGCATAGGTTTATCGCAATTTATTAGCAATGTTCCATCGACCATTTTACTGCTCAATTACGTTCCGGCCTCGGTGTTACTCGCTTTTGCGGTAAACATCGGCGGTTTTGGCCTACTACCGGGCTCGCTGGCAAATCTGATAGCTCTGCGCATGGCTAACGATCGCCGCATCTGGATACGCTTTCACTACTATTCATTGCCGATGCTGTTGTGGGCGGCTGCGGTAGGTTACGGTCTGCTGGTGCTACTAAAACAACTGTAGGGCGGCAGAGGAGAGGGGCTTTACCGCCCCTCGCTTCGTATTACGCGTTAAACGGCGCTTCTTTCTTCAACACTTTTTCAATCACATCCAGCACACCTTGCTGGTTGCAATGCCCAGCCTGAAAAGAGGCAATTTGTTTGATTTTTTCAGGGGCATTTGCCATCGCAAAACCATATTTGGCCTGGCGCAGCATTTCTATATCGTTGCCGCCGTCGCCAAAGGTCACGACTTCGCTGTCATCAATACCCCATTTTTCCTGCAATATCCGCAAGCCATTGGCTTTATGAATACCTGGAATAATCAGATCAATCGAGCCGTGACCGCTGGTGACTGGGACCATCACACCATCAAGAATTTCAGACAGGGAGTTCATGGTGTCATCTAATAGGCTATCAGGCAGATTCAGCGCGAACTTAAAGAACACATCGTCAAGATTCGCGAAGTTTTCTACCAGCTCCAGGCGGTGATAGTAGCTACGCGCCATGGTGATAAAGGCATCGTCATAGCTTTTCAGGGTATAGCCGTTACGTTTGCCACAGGCGATGATATCCACATGCGGCAGTGTCAGCAGGTGGTCAATAACCGTATTGAATTGTTGCTTTGTTAGCTCGCCATTGAAGGTGTCTTTTTCTTCACTCACTACCCAGCCGCCATTATCGGCAACGAACGAGATCTCGTGGGCAATCTCCGGGAAAAATGAAATCAACTGGAAATACTGGTTGCCACTAGCGACCACAAAACGAATCCCTTGCTCTTTCATCTGTGCATAAAGTTCAGCAAAGCGTGCGCGGTTGTACTCTTTGTTATCGTTCAGGAACGTACCATCCATGTCGACGGCAATTAATTTCACACTCATCGAACTCTCCCTTCAAGCGAGTTAGTAACAAGGTCTGTAGGTTTTGCGACCGCTTTCGCGACCAGGGCTGCGACGACCATCAAACTTAATACGACTAACATGGCAAGGCGCAGGCCGTAATGCTCACCGAGGAAGCCAAGCAGCGGTGGCCCCACCAGGAATGCAATATAACCCGATGCAGCAACCACGCTTACGCGAGTCGCCGGATCTGGGCCGGTATCGCCTGCGGCCGAAATGGTTAATGGGAAACCGAGCGAGGTGCCCAATCCCCATAAAATGACAGAAATACCCGCCACAAAGGCGTTATCGACAAAGATGATTAGACCAATACCCAAAATGCCCATCAACGCGCAGGCCCGCACTACCGTCACGCGGCTATAACGGTCAATAAACCAGCCGCCTGTAAAACGCCCGACTGTCATGCCCAGAGTAAAGCCGACATAAATCATCGAGCCAGATGTTGGGTTAAAGCCATGGCCATCCACCATCAAAAGCGGCAGCCAGTCATTCGCTGAGCCTTCGGCAAACGCCATCGCCAGCACAATGGTGCCGATTAATATCAGTTGGAGATCTTTATAAAAGGGCGGGTGGGGCTCGTGCGGGTTTTCTGCATCTAAGGCTGTGTTGCTCTTACCTACTCCATGCGGAATGGCGGTAATGGCAATAACAATTGGCGTAATGACGAGCAGGCCAATGACCAATAAGTGCCCATAGGCGCTGAAATTGAGGGCAGTTAAACTCATGCCGATACCCGCGCCTACAAGAGTGCCGAGGCTATAGAAACCATGCATCATCGGTAACACGGTCTTTTTCAGCAACCCTTCAACAATGGCACCTTCGACGTTCATCGCCACTTCCGCTGAACCAAGTCCGGCTCCCAAAATGGCTAAGCCCAGAGCAAATAGCACCGGTGAGGAAAGGTATAGCGCAATGCCCATAACCAGCATGCCGGTTACCATTAATGTCATACCACTGCGGATGATATTGCGAGTCCCAAAACGCTTAACCAGCCAGCCGGAGCATAAAATTCCGCTCATCGAGCCCACCGATAGGCCAAACAGCACAATCCCCATACCCGCAGTCGAAACACTTAACGTGTCGCGAATGGCTGGAGTTCGTGTGGCCCAGGAGGCCATAACCAGACCGGGCAGAAAGAAGAAGGCGAACAGCGCCCAGGTGCGAAGTTGAGTGGCTTTGCGATGGCTAATGGCGGCGGACATAGAAATACCGGTTGGCGGTGAATACAAATTACACTAGCAAGTTTGTGTACATTTGTACATATTGCCTGGTAAACTCTTTTAGTTAGTTATTACCGAGCGAAAATGATGAGCAAAGCCCCAAGGCGCAACGATCCAGACCGGCGAGCCCGCATTGTGGAAGCCACGCTGGATATGCTGGTAGAACACGGTATTAGCCATATCACGCACCGTAAAATTGCCGAAGCAGCGGGCGTTTCTTTAGGGTCAATGACCTATTATTTTGACGGCATCGAATCGCTACTAAGTGAAGCGTTTACGCAGTTTGCATATCAGATGTCGGACGATTACCGTCACCGCATGGAACAAGCCCGCAATCGTGATGAAGCCTGCGAGGCGATAGTCGATATGATTTGCGGGGAGAAAATTGCCACTTCGTACAACATGCAGGTGATGTATCAGCTTTACGCTTACGCCAACCGCAACCCGGCGCTAAAAATCATCATGCAGGACTGGATGTGCCGCAGCCAACAAGTGCTGGAAGCCTTCTTTGACCCGATTACCGCGCGCGCGTTGGATGCTTTTATCGAAGGTATGACGCTACATTATGTGACCGACAGGAATCCGCTGAGTCGTGAAGACCTCAGAAGAATGCTGGCGAAAATTGTAGGCTAGAGTTTGAATTTCAAACCCGTTATGTCGTTGTTGTGCCCGCCGTCATGTTGATCACCGTTGCTGTCATTGCACCTGCATGATCTGACGCCAGAAAAGCCATAAGTTCCGCTACTTGTGAAAGCGTTGGCAGGCGTTTCAACATGGTGCTTTGCGCCGCACCTCCCACCCACTGCTCCACGGTTAACCCCATTGCTTGCGCCTTAGAAGCGAACACTTCGTTGGTGTAGGAACCTGCCTCAACCGCGCCGACAAGCGCATGCGAACGCACGCAGAGAACTCGAATATTTTTGGGAGCAAGTTCGCAGGCAAGAGCTTTGACAAACGCTTCAATACCCGCGCAGCCGACAATATGGCCAGAGTGACCCGCAATCACCATTACGCCTGCGGGAGGGACAACCGTCAGGATACTTCCCGCTCGTTCGCCACCCATATGCGGAGCAACTGCTTTTGAAATGTTGAATTGAGCTGTGAGGAACGGGTCAAACCCTTGTCTAAATTGCGCCAGGGATAATTCAATAACACTCTTTCCCTGGTCATGCACAAAACCGGTTGTGTTTATCACCACATCAAAGCCACCGGTCTGCTGGGCCAGTTGTGCAATTCGCTCGATAGTTGATTGTTCATCGAGCACGTCGATATTGAATGTTTCGGCGCTACCTCCCGCTGCGCGGATATCATCAGCAATCTGGTGCAACCTTTCCTGGCTGCGTGCGCCCAAATATACATGCGCCCCCTCGCGCGCTATCACATGCGCAACCGCTCTGCCGATGGCACCACTACCACCGAAGATCACCACGATTTTGTTTTTAAGTAGCATCACGAATCCTCGCTCATCAACTCTCAATCTTCAAATTATGAACGATGGATTTAAATTTGGTGGTGATTAAAGCGTGAATGGAACAGAGGATGGTAAGAAATTGATTTGAAAGAGAACTCAAATTTCAGGCAATAAAAAACCCATCAACCTTGAACCAAAGAGGCGGGGTTGATGGGCTCCACAAATTGGGGACATCAAAGAAAAGCAGTGGCACTAATTAAGACTTTGCCCCAGGCAAAAAGTTCGCACTGTCATAAAAAAATCTTTTTTCTTTGTCTGCGGCACCGATCACAAACCGGGCCATATGATTACGATAAGCGTCCCCGCCAGCGTTAACAACACGTTAGCGATAGCGTAAGTCCCGGCGTACCCAAGTGCTGGAATGTTGCTGCGCGCAGTGTCGCTGATGATTTCCATCGCTGGTGCGCAGGTACGTGCACCCATCATTGCCCCAAATAGCAATGCGCGGTTCATACGTAAAACATATGCACCGAACAGGAAGCAGATAACAACGGGCACCAGGCTTACGATAAGTCCAGCAATCAACATTTGCCCGCCAACGGCACCCAGGCCGTTGCCAATGCCGCTACCGGCGCTTAGGCCGACGCCGGCCATAAACACCATCAGGCCAAACTCTTTCACCATATTCAGCGCACCTTGCGGGATATAGCCGAATGTCGGGTGGTTGGCTCGCAGGAAGCCAAGCATGATACCTGCGAATAGCAAGCCTGCGGCGTTGCCGACGCCAAAACTGAACGAGCTGAACTGGAAGGTGATCATGCCAATCATCAGGCCAATAATGAAGAAGGCACAGAAGGCGAGCAGGTCAGTTATCTGGCTGTGAATCGAGATAAAGCCAATACGTTCAGCAACGGTTTTCACGCGACGGGCATCACCGCTGACCTGTAAAACATCACCTTTGTTCAGCACGATATTATCGTCTATTGGCATTTCAATCTGGCTGCGGATAACACGGTTTAGGAAGCAGCCGTGGTCGGTCAGCTTTAATTGCCCAAGACGGCGGCCGACAGCATTGTGGTTCTTCACCACAATCTCTTCAGTAACGATGCGCATATCCAGCAGGTCGCGGTCGAAAACCTCTTTACCATTACGGAAACTTGGATCGAGGCGTGAATGCGCATCCGGGTAACCTACCAGTGCGATTTCATCACCCTTTTGCAGCACGGCGTCACCATCCGGGTTTGCAAGGATGCCGTTACGGCGGATACGTTCGATGTAGCAACCGGTCTGGCGATAAATTCCCAGCTCACGCAGGTTTTTACCATCAGCCCATGCAACCAACTCAGAACCTACGCGATAGGCGCGAATAACAGGAAGGTAAACTTTACGTGCGGCATCGGTGTCCAGGCCACGTTCGCGAGCAATTTGCTGCGCGCTGGTCTGCAAATCCTGGTGCTGGAGTTTTGGCAGGTAGCGTGCGCCAACAATCAGACTCACCAGGCCGATAAGATAGGTCAGTGCGTAGCCGAGGCTCAAGTTGTCGAGCGATGTGGCTAACTGGGCTCCGGCAGCACCGGAATGGCGCAAGGTATCACCTGCACCGACCAACACTGGCGTTGAGGTCATTGAGCCTGCGAGCATCCCCGCCGTGAGGCCAATATCCCAGCCAAAGAGTTTCCCCAACCCTAAGGCAAGCAACATGGCGGTTCCCACCATCACCAGTGCCAGCATCAAGTAATTTTTGCCATCGCGGAAGAAAATTGAAAAAAAGTTTGGCCCAGCTTCCACTCCGACACAAAAAATGAACAGCATAAAACCCAGATTTAGGGCGTCTGTGTTAATGGAAAAATGTTGTTGGCCGAGTAATAAAGAGACTACTAAAACACCAATGGAATTACCCAGTTGGACTGGACCAAGGCGTAATTTACCCAGGCATAAACCTAAGGTCAGAACAACAAATAATAACAGGATGTAATTCCCGCTTAACAAATCTGCGACGTTTATATTCACGAAGGATAACTTCTTGTTTACTAGTAACTTGTTGAAAGAAATGGTTTTTTGCGTTAGGGTTTCTACTAATTACGACGCAATTTAATGTATTTCTAGTGCATTAAAATATCCAGTGCGCAGACCTGATAATAGCCGTTAGTTTAATCTTTATGAAGTTTTACGGCTAGTAAGAATATTGTGCTAATTACACTATCTATTTTTTTAGCAGGGATGGCTGAGACTTTATCTGACTGGGGCAAGGTTCGGCGTGCGGAGCTGAAAATTTAAGTTCGATACAAGCGATCGTCAGGGGGATGTGTGTTCATGCGTGGACAACGTTGGTTTGGAGTCATTTGCTGCTTCGTGTTGTTTGTTGGCGTATTTCTCTCGCAGAAACTAAGTGCTGCCAGCAGCTACCCGGGTGACAGACATTCCGAGTGGGGATTGTTATTTTTTATCCTGCCGGGTGTCATTGCTAGCGTGTTTTCACGCCATGGGCGAGTGATCAAACCGCTGATGGGCGCAGTGCTGGCTTCACCATTTTGTCTGTTAATCATTCATTTTTGGTTGTCGCCAACGCGAACGTTCTGGCAAGAAATGGCCTGGATGTTTAGTGCTGTGTTTTGGTGTGCTCTTGGAGCATTGTGCTACTTATTTGTACGTAGTGTGCTCCGCCGTCAGCGGCGATAAAAAAACCGGCTCATTGAGCCGGTTTTTTTATATCTAAATTTTTTCAGCTTATTGCGCGTTCTGGAACAAGCTTAGGTGTTCTTTAGCATACGCTTCAAAATCAGTGCAACCGCCAATGTGTTTCTGGTCGAGGAAAATCTGCGGTACGGTTTCAACAGGTTTACCAACAGTTTTTTCCAGGTCGGCTTTGCTGATGCCCTCAGCATGGATATCAACATAACGGAAGTTGAAGTCGTCACGCTCAGCGGTCAATTTCTCAGCCAACTCTTTAGCACGAACACAATATGGGCAGCCAGGGCGACCAAAGATTACTGCAAACATGGAATCTCCTTTATTTTTTGTGGCCGATACGTACCGGCGAATGGCAACTATAATGCCGCTAACTGTTGCGAATGGAAAGAAGGTCTTACCTGTTAGTCTGATATTCCTCGCCTATATACCCGTCATACTTCAAGCTGCTGGTGCGTTGGCTGTCCTCGCTCACCACGGTCACTTACTTGAGTAAGCTCCCGTGGATTCCCTGCGTTGCCGCCTGCCCGCATCGTGAATTATTTAGGGTATAAAATGTAGATTACAAAGATGCAGCCTGAAATATGTCGGGTGTATAATGAATCGATAATTGCTTTGGAGACAAGTGGATGCGTTCACTCGGTGCGTTACCGAAACCTGTGTTAATCCTCGAAGTTATCGGTATCGCTTTTTTACTGCTGTCATATCTTTCCCTGAACAGCTACGTGACTTTACCCGCACCCTTTGGGAATGCCACGGCGGCTATCATCATGGTATTTTTAGGCATTGCGCTGATGCTCCCGGCGGCAGCATTTATGGTTTGGGCGATGGCTCAAAACGTTGCGCCGCTGCTGACCAAACGCCAGGCCCCACTCGATAAATCTCATTCAAACAAGCCAAAGGATAAACGCGATGACGCCGACCATTGATCTGCTGCGTTCACACCGTTCCATTCGTCGCTTCACCGACGAGCCGATTACAGACGAGCAGCGTGCAGCGATTGTTGCCAGTGCCCAGGCGGCCTCGAGTTCCAGTTTTTTACAGTGCACGTCGATTATTCGCATCACGGATAAGTCGCTGCGTGAGCAACTTGTTCCGCTGACCGGTGGCCAACAGCATGTGGCACAAGCGGCAGAGTTTTGGGTATTTTGCGCCGACTTTAACCGCCATTTGCAAATTTGCCCCGAAGCGCAGCTCGGCCTTGCAGAGCAGTTGCTGCTTGGCGTTGTTGATACAGCAATGCTTGCACAAAACGCGTTTACTGCAGCTGAGTCGCTGGGTTTAGGTGGCGTTTACATTGGTGGTATTCGTAACGGCATTGAAGCCGTAACGGAATTACTGGCTTTGCCAAAGCACGTGCTGCCGCTATTCGGCCTGTGTCTTGGCTGGCCTGATGAAGATCACGGTATCAAACCGCGTATGCCAGCCGCGATGCTAATGCATGAGAACAGCTATCAACCAGTGGATGAAAACGTTCTGGCTCAGTACGACGAAGAGATGGCGCAGTATTATCTCTCACGTGGCAGTAACACGCGCCGCGACACGTGGAGTGACCATATTCGTCGCACCATCATTAAAGAAAACCGTCCTTTCATTCTCGATTATCTGCATAAGCAGGGTTGGGCAACGCGCTAGATCATTAAGCGGTGGCACCTGCCACCGCTAATCAATACATTTTCACTATCAATCAGCCGCCTAAACGGTATTGGTTGAGGGTACTTATCAGTCGGTATAACAGTTTCAGAATTTTTACTCTGTTACTTCGACCTTCTGATAAGGAACTCCCGATGCCGATGACAACACTTGATAACTCCCCGTATTACGCCGCAGATATTATTCGTTCTCGTATTAACGGGCTTGTGCCACGCGTGGCTTTCATTCTGGGTTCTGGCCTTGGCGAGCTGGCTGAGAAAATCGAACAGGCGGTTGTGTTCCCATACGATGAGTTGCCTGGTTTCCCGGTTAGCACCGTGCATGGCCATGCGGGTGAGCTGGTTGTCGGTACGCTGGCGGGTGTTCCTGTCGCTTGCATGAAGGGGCGCGGTCACTTCTACGAAGGGCGCGGTATGTCGGTGATGACCAACGCGATTCGTACATTCAAACTGCTCGGTTGTGAAATTCTGTTCTCCACTAACGCCGCCGGTTCATTACGCCCTGAAGTTGGCCCTGGTCAACTGGTGGCGCTGAACGACCATATCAACACCATGCCTGGCACACCGATGGTTGGTCCGAACGATGACCGCTTTGGTGAGCGCTTCTTCTCGCTGGCGAATGCTTATGACGCGGACTACCGTGGTGTTTTGCAAAGCGTGGCAAAAGAGCAGGGCTTCCCGTTGACTGAGGGTGTGTTTGTTTCTTACCCTGGCCCGAACTTTGAAACAGCAGCAGAAATTCGCATGATGCAAATCATCGGAGGCGATGTGGTCGGTATGTCTGTGGTGCCTGAGGTTATCAGCGCGCGCCATTGCGGCCTGAAAGTTGTTGCGGTTTCGGCAATTACTAACCTCGCTGAAGGCCTTGGCAGTGTGCAGCTCTCCCACGCGCAAACACTGGCGGCGGCGGCACTATCACGCCAGAACTTTATCAATCTGATTTGCGGTTTCCTAGGCAAACTCGCCTGAGGCACTTCCAACACACCGGGTAAAACACATGGCTATTAACTCTATGGCGATTAAACATCGCTTGAAAATCATGTTGTTTTTGCAGTACTTCATTTGGGGAGCCTGGCTGGTCACGCTGGGTTCGTACATGATTAATACCCTCGGATTCCGAGGGGCTGATGTGGGCATGGTGTATAGCACCAAGGGTATTGCTGCGCTATTAATGCCAGGTATTGTCGGTATTATTGCCGACAAATGGCTGCCCGCGAATCGTGTCTATGCTCTATGCCACCTGGTGTGTGCGCTAATGCTTGCCTGGGCGGCCAGCATTAATCAGCCGGGGTTGATGTTCTGGGTTATGTTGGGCAACGCCATGGCGTTTATGCCAACAATTGCACTGTCGAATACTATTTCTTATGCCAGCCTCGAAAAAGCAGGGCTGGATACTGTCAGCCATTTCCCACCGATCCGCGTCTTTGGCACTATTGGGTTTATTGCGGCAATGTGGACCGTGAGTCTGATGCGCTTTGAACTTAGCAATATTCAGCTTTATATCGCAGCTGGGGCGTCATTAGCGCTGGCTCTCTACTCACTAACTTTGCCAACTATTCCAGTGGTGAAAGGTGGGATCTCTCGTACTTGGGTAAGCCGTCTGGGGCTTGATGCTTTTGTATTGTTCAAGAACCCGCGCATGGCTGTTTTCTTCTTATTCGCCATGTTGTTAGGTGCAGTACTACAGATAACGAACACTTTCGGCAATCCGTTCCTGCATGATTTCGCCCGCAACCCTGAGTTTGCCAATAGTTTCGTGGTGCAATATCCGTCGATTCTGTTGTCTGTTTCTCAGATGTCGGAAGTGGCATTTATCCTGACCATTCCGTTCTTCCTGCGCCGTTTTGGTATCAAGCAGGTGATGTTGATGAGTATGGTGGCCTGGGTGCTGCGTTTTGCACTCTTTGCCTGGGGTGACCCATCGGCGTTTGGTTTTGTATTACTGCTGCTTTCGATGGTGGTGTACGGCTGTGCCTTCGATTTCTTCAATATCTCCGGTTCTGTGTTTGTAGAACAAGAAGTGGATTCGCGCATACGTGCTAGTGCTCAGGGGCTGTTTATGACAATGGTCAACGGAATTGGCGCCTATCTCGGTGCGATTCTCAGCGGATATGTCGTCGACTACTTCAGCGTTGATGGAGTCAAAGACTGGACCACAATCTGGTTGGTGTTTGCCGGATATGCGTTAGTACTGGCGGTTATCTTCCACTTTAGTTTCCAGTATCGCCATAACCCAACGCTTAAGGCTTCGGCACCGGTCGCACATTAACAGTCGGCCGGATTACATCGAGCAGCAGGAGTGATAACGTATGGGGCTGCCAGAACATAGGGAGCCCCATGACTATTTCACAGCGAACTTACCGTACCGACTTAAAACTTCTGCGCTATTTCCAGGCAGTGGCGGAAGAGTTGCACTTTGGCAAAGCGGCCTTGCGGCTAAACATGTCCCAGCCACCACTGAGTTTTCATATCAAAGAGCTTGAGTCTCAACTCGGTACCGTTTTGTTTATTCGTCATTCACGGAGTGTTGCGTTGACACATGCGGGAGAAATCTTGCTTGAAGAGACCCGTCGATTGCTCGACAGCGCAAACCTTGCATTGGCCCGGGTAGAACAAATTGGGCGTGGTGAAGGCGGGCGCATTCATCTGGGAATTGTTGGTACGGCGATTTGGGGTGGATTACGTCTTGGGTTACAACAGTTTATCGCCGATTTTCCGGCCATTGATATTCTATTTCGCGAGAAGTCGCCGGGAGATCAAATCTCCTTGATTGAGCGTCACGAAATTGATGCCGGTATCTGGCGTATGGAAACCAATCCTCCCCCGGGTCTACGAAGTGAAAAACTACATGACGCTACGTTCCTCGTTGCTTTGCCAGAAAAACATCCGCTGACGAAACAATCCGCCATTGATATTGAGTCACTGCGTCATGAGCCATTTGTCACTATGACTGCGGTGCATTCTGACTGGACTTTTTTGCAAGGTGTCTGTCGCGAAGCGGGTTTTTCGCCTCGTATTGTCAGAGAAGCTGTTGAGCCGCAGACCGTACTGGCGCTGGTCAGCATCGGCATAGGGCTGACTATTATGGCCGATAGTTACGCGCAGATGAGTTGGCCGGGCGTCACCTTCCGTCCGCTGACAAAAGCGATCCCGGCAGATCTTTATGTGGTGTACGATCCGCATCATCTGGCATCTACAACGCGTCATTTAATCGACGTGTTAAAGCAGTCGCCAGACACATTGCCCGTTCGTTGAAACCAGATGGCAGTGATATGATAGTTGCGCTGTCATTATTGGACTGGAAACGCTGAGGTGCAGGGTGAAAATCGCCATTTTATCCCGGGATGGAACGCTTTATTCTTGTAAACGCCTACGTGAAGCGGCGTCACGCCGTGGTCATGCAGTCGAAATTATCGATCCCCTTTCTTGTTACATGAACATCAATCCGTCTGCACCATCAGTGCACTATAAAGGTCGCCAGCTTCCCCATTACGATGCGGTAATTCCACGTATCGGCTCCGCGATCACTTTCTACGGCACGGCGGTATTGCGCCAGTTTGAGATGTTAGGTAGTTACCCGCTCAACGAATCAGTTGCCATTACGCGCGCGCGTGACAAGTTGCGATCGTTGCAGTTGATGGCGCGTCAGGGGATTGACCTGCCGGTCACAGGGTTTGCTCACTCTCCAGATGACACCAGCGATTTAATTGATATGGTAGGCGGTGCGCCGCTGGTGGTGAAACTGGTGGAAGGCACCCAGGGAATTGGTGTGGTGTTAGCCGAAACGCGCCAGGCGGCGGAAAGTGTAATAGACGCGTTTCGCGGTCTGAATGCCCATATTCTGGTGCAAGAATATATAAAAGAAGCGCAAGGCAGGGATATTCGTTGCCTGGTAGTGGGTAATAAAGTCGTTGCCGCAATTGAACGCCAGGCAAAACCGGGAGATTTCCGCTCCAATTTGCACCGTGGTGGGGTAGCGAATCAGGTCTCAATTACGGAACGTGAGCGAGAAATCGCCTTACATGCGGCGGCGACCCTGGGTCTGGATGTCGCAGGGGTGGATATTTTACGTGCTGAACGTGGCCCGCTGGTGATGGAAGTCAACGCTTCACCGGGTCTTGAAGGCATTGAAAAAACCAGTGGCGTGGATATCGCGACGCTGATGATCAAGTGGATTGAGCAGCAAGCACAGCCAGGATTTTGCCTGAAAACTGGCGGCTAAATTCGAGCGAATGCGCCATTGGGCGCATAAAATTAGTATGAGCCGCCATTTTTGCGTAAGCTATGGCGCGACTTAATCACTCCCTTTAAAGAGGCTACGGCATTTATGGATTCACTCGTTGTCCCTACTCTGGACATCTTACGCCGCTGGCTTGATGAAATCGGTGTGACCATTTTCGAGTGCGATACTTGCCAGGCGCTCCATCTGCCGCATATGCAGAATTTCGATGGTGTCTATGATGCCAAAATCGATCTGGTCGACGATATCGTTTTGTTTTCAGCGTTGGCTGAAGTAAAGCCATCTGCTTTACTGCCACTGGCATCCGATCTGTCATCAATTAACGCAAGCTCGCTAACCGTGAAAGCGTTTTTAGATATTCAGGATGATAACCTGCCAAAATTAGTGGTTTGCCAGTCATTGCAGGCGTCGGTGGGAATTACCCGCGAACAGTTTGCGGCTTTTGTGAAACAGAGCGAAGAGCAAATCTCGATGGTGATTCTGGAAGCCTGCGCAAACCAGCTGCTCTATATCTCTGAAGAAGAAGAGCAAGACGGCACCATTATTCAAACTCACTTTCTTCACTAATTGTTTCATTCTTAACCGCAGCGGCTACTATACCCGCTGCGTTCCACGTTTTTTTATTCTGCCTTCTTAGCCTCCGACCAGAATTATTCTCGCCACTCCTGCCAGTTTTGCGCCATACCATAGATGTTTTATGGTTAAAAAATTGATAAAAGTCACTTTTCTGCTTGGGCTATAGTCTCGAAGTCTGGCTACAGTTATTCTTGCGGGACGCTACAAGCGTGCAACATCTGCAGCAAGGCGTCTGTACTTTTTTTACTGCAGTTTGCATAGAGATGCATGATTCTTGCATGTGCCAGAAGCGAGAAGAAAATGCGTAAAAGTATGATTGAGTAAATTATGCTCGCGAAAGCGGGAATTAGACTTTTTCAGAAGGAATCACATATGTTTACCCAACGTAAAAAATTGTTGTCGGGTGTGGTGGCAGGTGCGCTGATGACAGCGCTAATGGCTGTTTCTGCTACCACATTTGCTGCGGAACAAAAGACGCTGCACGTTTATAACTGGTCTGATTATATTGCGCCGGATACGCTGGCAAACTTCACCAAAGAAACTGGCATTAAAGTGGTTTACGACGTTTTCGATTCTAACGAAGTGCTGGAAGGGAAGTTGATGGCGGGGAGCACCGGTTACGACTTAGTGGTACCGTCTTCGCAATTCCTCGAGCGCCAGGCTCAGGCCGGTATTTTCCAGCCTCTCGATAAGAGCAAACTGCCGAACTATAAAAACCTCGATCCGGAAATGCTCAAGCTGGTGGCCCATAACGACCACGACAATAAATACGGCATTCCGTACATGATGGTAACCACAGGTATCGGCTATAACGTCGAGAAAGTGAAAGCGGCATTGGGCAAAGACGCTCCGGTTAATAGCTGGGATCTTATCCTGAAACCAGAAAACCTTGAGAAGCTGAAAAGCTGCGGCGTTTCCTTCCTTGACGCACCAAGCGAAGTTTACGCATCCGTGTTGCATTACCTGGGCAAAGATCCTAACAGCACCGATCCGAAAGATTACACCGGTGCGGCGAATGATCTGCTGCTGAAACTTCGCCCGTCTATTCGTTATTTCCACTCATCTCAATATATCAATGACCTGGCTAACGGCGATATCTGTGTAGCGATCGGTTGGTCCGGCGATATTCTCCAGGCAGCAAACCGCGCCAAAGAAGCAAAAAATGGCGTGAATATTGCTTATACCATTCCTAAAGAAGGGGCGATGGTGTACTTCGATATGTTCGCAATGACGGCTGATGCGAAAAACAAAGACGAAGCGTACCAGTTCCTGAACTATCTGATGCGCCCGGATGTGGTGGCGAATATCAGTAACCACGTTTATTACGCGAACGCGAATAAAGAGTCGCTGCCATTGCTGAACGCGGAGATTCGTGACAACCCGGGGATTTACCCACCGGCTGATGTGCGCGCCAAGCTGTTTACTCAGGGCGTGCAATCACCAAAAGTTGATCGTGTAATTACCCGCGCGTGGACTAAGGTTAAGACAGGCAAATAATACCCGTCATACTTCAAGCCGCAGATGCGTTGACTGCACCCGTGCACCCCAGTCACATAGTTATCTATGTTCCTGGGGACTTACGGCCTGGTCGCCTTTGGGCAACTCGAATTATTTTGGGTATAAGTGTTATCTAATTAGATTTGCAACGCAGCGGCGCACCGAAATAGTGCATGCGCCCCAACACGGACAGAGGCACAAGCCTCTGTCACGTCATTGGTACGGCAACCGGGTCGTACATCTTTTTGTTTATGCCGGAGAGCAACATAATTGAACGACGTCACTCCTCGTCCGCATGCGAAAACGCGTAAAGCGCTCACCCCGCTGCTTGAAGTTCGCAACCTCACTAAGTCCTTTGACGGGCAACATGCCGTTGATGATGTCAATCTCACTATTTATAAAGGCGAAATTTTTGCACTGCTCGGGCCGTCTGGTTGTGGCAAATCCACGTTGTTACGCATGCTGGCAGGTTTTGAACAGCCAAGTGCCGGGCAAATCATGCTCGATGGCGTGGATTTATCGCACGTGCCGCCGTACCAGCGTCCGATCAATATGATGTTCCAGTCGTATGCGCTTTTCCCACATATGACCGTGGAGCAGAACATTGCGTTTGGCCTCAAGCAAGACAAACTCCCGAAAAGTGAAATCACTCAGCGCGTACAGGAAATGCTGGCGCTGGTGCATATGCAAGAGTACGCGAAACGTAAACCACACCAGCTTTCTGGCGGGCAGCGCCAGCGTGTGGCGCTGGCAAGGAGCCTTGCAAAACGGCCAAAACTCTTGCTGCTTGATGAGCCAATGGGCGCACTGGATAAAAAATTACGCGACCGTATGCAACTCGAAGTGGTGGATATTCTTGAGCGCGTGGGGGCAACTTGCGTCATGGTAACCCACGATCAGGAAGAAGCGATGACCATGGCGGGGCGTATTGCTATCATGAATCGCGGCAAGTTCGAGCAAATTGGCGAACCGGAAGAAGTGTATGAGTACCCGGCAACCCGCTACAGCGCTGAATTTATCGGCTCGGTGAACGTCTTTGAAGGGTTGCTTAAAGACCGCCAGGACGATGGTCTAGTGATTGATAGCCCAGGGCTTGTACATCCGCTAAAAGTTGACCCTGATATTTCTGTTGTCGATGGCGTGCCGGTCTACGTCGCCCTGCGCCCGGAAAAGGTCATGCTGTGCGAAGAACCGCCTGCCGACGGTTTCAACTTCGCGGTCGGTGAAGTGGTACACATTGCTTATCTTGGCGATCTGTCGATTTATCATGTGCGCCTGAAAAGCGGCCAGATGATCAGCGCACAGTTACAAAACGAGAACCGCAATCGTA
This sequence comes from Buttiauxella sp. BIGb0552, assembly GCF_004366275.1. NCBI lineage: Bacteria > Pseudomonadati > Pseudomonadota > Gammaproteobacteria > Enterobacterales > Enterobacteriaceae > Buttiauxella > Buttiauxella sp. BIGb0552. The sequence goes on along the minus strand of NZ_SODY01000002.1, from coordinate 357,799 downwards.
GAGGGATGCCAACATGGGGCGATGAAGTTCGCCTGTGTTGGGATGCTGAAAGTTGTGTCGTTCTGACTGTTTAAGGGGGCGAAATGAGCACGATCACGGAACGCCCGGCTGAGCCACCGGCAAGCAGTTTTAAATTGTGGCTGGGGAAATTGCAGATGCGCCATGGCCGCAAGCTGGTTATCGCTTTGCCTTATCTCTGGCTGATTTTGTTGTTTATGCTGCCATTCTTGATTGTCTTCAAGATTAGCTTTGGTGAAATAGCCCGTTCAATTCCACCCTATACCGACTTAATCACCTGGGCTGACGATCAGATAACCTTCGTACTTAATCTGGCGAATTATCTCCAGTTAACCGACGATCCGCTCTATGCCGAAGCCTATTTGCAGTCGCTGCAAGTGGCAGGTGTTTCTACCATTTGTTGTTTGCTAATGGGCTATCCTTTGGCATGGGCGGTGGCCCACAGTAAGCCATCAACCCGCAATATTCTGTTGCTGCTGGTTATTTTACCTTCATGGACATCGTTCTTGATCCGCGTTTACGCATGGATGGGGATCCTGAAAAATAACGGTGTCCTGAACAATGTGTTGATGTGGTTAGGCGTTATCGATCAACCGTTGGTGATTCTGCATACCAATCTGGCGGTTTACATCGGTATCGTTTATGCCTACTTACCATTTATGGTATTGCCGATTTATACCGCGCTGACACGACTCGATTATTCATTAGTGGAAGCCTCCTTGGATCTGGGCGCACGTCCGTTGAAAACGTTCTTCAGCGTCATCGTACCTCTGACTAAAGGCGGCATTATTGCCGGTTCGATGCTGGTATTTATCCCGGCGGTAGGCGAGTTTGTTATCCCAGAACTGCTCGGAGGGCCAGATAGCATCATGATTGGTCGCGTATTGTGGCAGGAGTTCTTCAATAACCGCGACTGGCCGGTGGCGTCAGCGGTGGCGATCACCATGCTTATCTTGCTGATTGTGCCGATTATGTGGTTCCACAAATACCAGAATAAAACGGCGGGGGACCACGCATGAACAATTTACCGATAGTGCGCTCACCCTGGCGCATTTTGATTTTGGTGATCGGCTTCACCTTCCTTTACGCGCCGATGCTGATGCTTGTGATCTACTCATTCAACAGCTCAAAACTGGTGACGGTATGGGCGGGATGGTCAACGCGTTGGTATGTTGAGTTGTTCCAGGACTCAGCAATGATGAGCGCCGTTGGGCTTAGTTTGACCATTGCGGCGGCTGCGGCCACGGCGGCGGTTATTCTCGGAACAATTGCGGCAGTGGTAATGGTGCGTTTTGGTAAATTCCGTGGCTCGACGGGGTTTGCTTTCATGCTCACGGCACCGTTGGTAATGCCTGATGTCATCACCGGTCTTTCATTGCTGCTGCTGTTTGTGGCATTGGGTCACGCTATTGGTTGGCCAAGCGATCGGGGCATGCTAACCATCTGGCTTGCGCATGTTACCTTCTGTACCGCGTATGTTTCGGTGGTGATAAGCTCGCGTTTAAGAGAGCTGGACCACTCTATCGAAGAAGCAGCGATGGATTTAGGGGCGACACCGCTGAAAGTTTTCTTTGTGATAACCGTTCCGATGATAGCTCCAGCGATTATCTCTGGTTGGTTGTTGGCATTCACTTTATCCCTTGATGACTTGGTTATTGCCAGTTTTGTTTCTGGGCCAGGGGCAACAACCTTGCCGATGCTGGTATTCTCAAGCGTAAGAATGGGAGTGAATCCTGAAATTAACGCATTGGCGTCTATAATTTTGGGAGTCGTCGGGGTTATTGGTTTAATAGCCTGGTGGTTTATGGCTCGAGCAGAAAAGCAACGTCTGCGTGATATCCAGCGTGCAAGGCGTACAGCTTAGATAATTCGGGTTGCAGCCAGCACCCTTGCAACTTAAAATCTGCAGCGATAATTCCCATAGTGCCGCGTCAGACGCGGCACTATGTCGTATGGAACACGAGGTTTGCGGAAATTCTCAGGAAACGAAGTCAAACACAAGCTAAATTGAACGCTCCCACTTTAGTGCTGGTGGCGGCAATTGCTATTCTTTCAACGCGTGTCCTCGATCTTATGTTGCTTTTCAACATGCTCGGGGTTCGTGGCGTTATTGATTTTGTTCACCGCAGTGTGCAAACGTGGAACTTGACGCTGATTTTTCTCGGCAGTCTGGTGATGCTGTGTATCGAATTACGTTGTGCGTTTGTCATTATGAAAGGGCGTAATTGGGGGCGCTGGGTATTTCTTGCCACGCAAGTTATTGCAGTTGGATATCTGTGGTCGGCGTCGCTTGGTTGGGGGTACCCCGAGCTATTCAGTATCCCTGGTGAATCAAAGCGTGAAATATTCCGTTCGTTGATGACGCAAAAACTTCCCGACCTGTTAGTGCTATTTCTGCTGTTTATCCCCACGCGGAGCCGGCTTTTTTTTAAACTTCAATAACCGCGTAGTGCTACAATCTGTGCCCCCGGTTTCCAGGACTTAATTATGTATTGCGCGCTCTATCAGGCAAATCGCTGCCGCTCTTGTCAGTGGATTGAACAGCCGATTTCCGAACAGCTCACCGCCAAAATGAACGAACTTCAGCACCTGCTGGAGGGTATTGTGGTGCATGACTGGCGTGAGCCGATGAGTGGCCCTGAACAGGCATTTCGCAATAAAGCCAAAATGGTGGTCAGCGGCAGCGTAGAAAAACCCTTGCTGGGGATGCTGCATCGCGATGGAACACCGGAAGATTTAACCGAGTGCCCGCTTTATCCTGCTTCATTCCAGACGGTGTTTGCCGTACTGAAGCCTTTTATCGCCCGTGCTGGCTTGACGCCTTATAACGTGTCGCGCAAACGTGGCGAGTTGAAATACCTGTTGCTGACTGAAAGCCAAATAGATGGTGGCATGATGCTGCGTTTTGTTCTGCGATCAGAAGCTAAGCTGGAACAACTGCGTGCAGCGATACCCTGGTTACAACAGCAGCTTCCGCAGCTCAAAGTGATTTCTGCCAACATCCAGCCAGTGCATATGGCGATTCTGGAAGGCGAGCAGGAGATCCCATTTACTGAGCAGCAGGCGCTGGAAGAACAATTCAACGGCGTGCCGCTGTTTATCCGTCCGCAAAGTTTCTTCCAGACCAACCCGGCCGTTGCTGCTTCATTGTATGCAACTGCACGTGACTGGGTGCGCGAATTGCCAGTCAAACATATGTGGGATTTGTTCTGTGGAGTAGGCGGGTTTGGCCTGCATTGCGCCACGCCGGAAATGAAACTAACGGGTATTGAAATTGCGCCAGAAGCGATTGCTTGTGCGCGCCAGTCGGCGGAAAAACTCGGGTTAACGGATATTCATTTTCAGGCGCTGGATTCAACGAAATTTGCCACCGAGCAGCAAGATATTCCTGACCTGGTCTTAGTGAACCCGCCAAGGCGCGGTATCGGTCAGGCGCTGTGTTATTTCCTCAATAACATGGCCCCGAAATACATTATCTATTCAAGTTGTAATGCGCAGACCATGGCGCAAGATATCTCGTCACTGGCGGGTTATCGTGTAGAGCGCGTGCAGTTATTCGATATGTTCCCGCACACGGCGCATTACGAGGTTTTGACGTTGCTGGTGCGCGGGTAGTTTTCCCCTCACCCTAACCCTCTCCCCAGGGAGAGGGAACTGTCTGGTATCTCCCTCTCCTGTGGGAGAGGGCAGGGTAAGGGCAATATTTACTGCGGGAACCACTGATCACTAATCTTCTGATAAGTCCCGTCAGCTTTAATCGCTGCCAGCGCGGTATTCAATTTGGTCAACAAAGCCTGGTTGTCAGGGCGTACAGCAATACCCAAACCTGTGCCAAAGTATTCTGCATCAGTAACATGCTCGCCAACTGTGCCTAATTGCGGGTTTGTTTTCAGCCACTCGTTTACCACTGCAGTGTCACCAAATACCCCATCAATACGGCCGTTTTTCAGGTCAATAATCGCATTCTGGTAGCTATCGTAAGAGACGGTTTTAATTTCCGGATGTTTGTCCTGGAGATATTTTTGGTGCGTGGTCCCATTTTCCATACCAATACGTTTGCCTTTAAGCTCTTCAAAGGATTTGAATGCACCTTTTTTGGCAATGACGACGGCTGAATTAGCGTAGTACGGCGTGGTGAAAGAAACTTGTTTGCTACGCTCAGGCGTAATATCCATACCTGAAATTACCGCGTCATATTTACGGAATTTCAGCGACGGAATCAAACTGTCAAATGCATGGTTAGTGAAGGTGCATTCTGCCTGAATTTGTTTGCATAAAGCTTTAGCCAAATCGATATCGAAACCGACAATCTGATTGTTGGCATCAAGTGATTCAAATGGCGGATAAGTGGCCGAAGAACCAAAGTTGATTTTGTCTGCGGCAGCCACGTTGAATGCGGCTGTAGCGAACATTGCGGCCAAAATAAACTTCTTCATGTGTGTTGCTCCCGTCTGTCATGTTTTGTTGTATTCGCCGTTTCCCGGCGTCAAAAAAGCATGCCACCAAGTGAATTTATATGCAATAAAAATGTATAATTATATTTATACGGGCGTAAAAAAGGCGGGGAAGTCCCCGCCTGATTCGACTGATTTTTACGTTTTAGTTACGGCGTTCAAATGCCAGCGCACGGCGTTCTATCACACGCATCAACAACGTTAATAGTCCGTTAACCACCAGATAAACCAAGCCCGCAGCCCCGAACACCATCACATCGTAAGTGCGACCATATAGCAGTTGCCCGTGGCCCATCACTTCCATCAGCGTAATGGTGTACGCCAGTGAGGTACTTTTAAACACCAGAACCACTTCATTCGAATAAGAAGAAAGTGCGCGTTTAAATGCATAAGGAAGCAAAATGGCGAGCGTATCTTTCTTACTCATCCCTAATGCACCGCATGACTGCCACTGGCCTTCAGGAATGGCACGGATTGCTCCGTAAAACAGTTGAGTAGTGTATGCCGCACTGTTTAACGACAGCGCAATCAACGCACATAGCCATGGCTCAGAAAGCAGATGCCACAGAACAGGGTAGTTCTGAATGGACGGGAACTGACCCGGGCCGTAGTAAATCAGGAAGATTTGCACCAGCAACGGCGTACCGGTAAAGAGAGTGATATAGGCACGCACAATGTAAACCAGTACCGGTGTTTTCAGCGTCAAAACGATGGTGAAAAGCAGCGATAAAACCAACGCGACCACTATAGATGCCGCGGTGAGTGTCAGACTGGTATGCAGGCCTTTAAACAGCTCCGGTAAATACTCGAGCATCAGCCGGGTCTCCGTTCAAAACGCGTCGCTCTCAGGTCAATACGTTTGAGAACATACTGGCTTATGAGGGTGATCACGAGGTAGATCGCGGCGGCAACCACATACCAGGTAAACGGCTCCTGAGTACGAGTGGCAATACTCTTGGTCTGTAGCATCAAATCGTTAACGCTTATCAGCGATACCAACGCGGTATCTTTGAGCAATACCAACCACTGATTACCTAAACCTGGCAGCGCATGGCGCCACATTTGCGGCATCACCAGGCGGAAGAAAATGGCCGCCTTCGACATGCCTAATGCCTGGCCAGACTCCCATTGCCCAACTGGCACGGCTTTAAGTGCGCCACGCAAAGTTTGTGAGGCGTAAGCCGAGTAGAGCAGGGAAAGGGCAATGACGCCGCACAGGAACGGGCTGACATCGAAATTCTCAATCTGCAATTGGATAGGAATTTGTGCAAAACCGAGGTTGAGGACAAAACCATCTGAGAGAATCAGCAATAACTGGGAGGAGCCGAAATAAATAAACAGCACCACCAGGATTTCAGGCAGACCGCGTAGCACCGTAACCAAAGCTGAACCCAGCCAGGCTATCGGACGCCATTTCGCAGACTCCCATACGGCAAAAATCATCGCCAGAGCCAGGCCGATGATCAGCGCACAAACGGCAAGGCCGACGGTCATCCCGGCGGCGCTCGCTAAAGGAAACATTTCGTTCATTCAGATTACTTCTGGAACCATTTTTCGTAGATGGTCTGGTATGTACCATCTTTCTTCACTTTTTCCAGCGCGGTATTGAACTTCGCCTGCAAATCAGTGTTGCCCTGACGAACCGCGATGCCCAAACCGGTACCGAAGTAGCCTTTGTCTGTCACTTTGTCGCCAATCGCGGCCAGTTTAGGTTCTGCTTTCAGCCACTCAGTCACCACAGCTGTATCACCAAATACCGCATCGATACGACCATTTTGCAGGTCCAGCTTCGCGTTCTGGTAGCTATCGTAAGGAACTACGGTGATTTCTGGATGTTTATCCATGATGAATTTCTGGTGCGTAGTACCGTTCTGCACGCCAACTTTCTTGCCTTTAAGGGCAGCGATATCAGCCACTTTGCCTTTCTGACCGACAAACAGAGCTGAGTTATCGTAGTAAGGGTTGCTGAATAGAACTTGTTTTTCACGCTCAGGAGTGATGTCCATACCCGCCATGATTGCGTCGATACGACGGAATTTCAGGCTTGGGATCAGGCTATCAAAAGACTGGTTGGAGAATGTGCAAGTAGCATCAATCTCTTTACACAGCGCATTAGCCAAATCGACATCAAAACCAACGATCTTGTTGCTGGCATCCATAGATTCAAACGGAGGGTAAGAAGCTTCCGTTGCGAAACGAATAGTTTGTGCAGCCGTCGCGGAAAGGCTCAGGCTGGCTAATAATGTGGCAAGCAGAACTTTTTTCATGGTTATTTTCCCGGATACATCAGTGTGACAGATAGAATTTAAACGCTTCGGTCTGTGGTTTTGCGAAGCAACTCGCATCACCTTGTTCGACGATGTGGCCATTTTCCATATACACCACGCGACTTGCGGTTTTACGCGCAACTTCCACTTCGTGGGTAACGATGACCTGAGTGATGTTGGTTTCAGCCAACTCACGAATAATGCTGACGATTTGTGCGGTGATTTCCGGGTCCAGTGCTGCGGTCGGTTCATCAAACAGCAGAATCTGTGGTTCCATCATCAATGCTCGTGCAATCGCGACACGCTGCTGCTGACCACCAGAAAGGTGGAGCGGGAAACGGTCCTGATAAGGTTTCAGGCGTAAACGCTCAAGCAGTTTGTCGGCACGAACGCGTGCTTCATCTTTGCTGATACCCAGGACACGACAAGGCGCTTCCATCAGGTTTTGCAACACAGTGAGATGAGGCCAAAGATTATATTGCTGGAACACCATGCCAACGTTGCGACGTAATTCGCGAATGGCTTTATCGCCAGGCGCTTTTGCAAAGTCAAAATGGTTGTCTGCAATGGTGAGTTGCCCAGAGCGCGGCATCTCAAGCAAATTGAGTACGCGCAGAAGCGAGCTTTTACCTGCGCCACTTGGACCAAGCAGCACCAGCGTTTCGCCCTGTGGGCAACTAAGGGTGATATCGAACAGCGCCTGATGAGCGCCATAAAAACAATTAATGCCGTTTAGTTGAATACTCATGCGCATAAGTTGAATAGCAATTGAAGCCGCAAAGGGTACCTTTAACAGAATAGTTATGCAATCTTTGTGCGTTAAAACCTAAAAATAACTACTCCCATGCATTAAAGGTAGCACAATATAGCGAGGCGGGAGGGAGGCAAGAATAAATGTCGGAGTTATGCAAAAATTCCAGACTATTTACAAGGGTTACCTTTCCCGCCAGATGGTGAATGTAAATATTAGTTTGTTTCTATCGCCTGACGCAGACTGCCTGAAGGCGCATGGCTGTTCTCGCCTAAGTAACGCACGTCATCAACTGCCCAACATTGGCCCTCACGAATCATCAGCACTTCGTCTTGCCAGCTTTGACTGCCTTTCGTGAGTTTTACACGCAGCGGAATATTGCGTGCATCAGTATTAAGAATGGTTGATGCGGAGGCAACTTCGGCACTGTCTGCGCCATCGGCATTGCTGGTGAACATATTGCTTCGCATAAACTCATTCTGCGCGTTCGGTGAGGCGCTGGCTTTTTGCATTTGTTGTGCCAACGCGTCACTCATATAAGGACGTAAGCCGGTAATCGCGCTGCTGCCCTGGGTTTTATGGCTAATTTGGTAATCGTAAAACTGTTGCGCCACGCTATCCGGGCCACCATCAATACAAGGGCCGCTGCGGGTGCCAATATCTTTAAAAGCGGGAGTGACGCTGGTGGTACAGGCCGTGAGTAACATCGCGCACGGAAGAAGAACCAAAACTGAGCTGCGCATTTATATTTCCTTATCTTCTCAGGAGGACTAACTTAGCATAGCGTATCGCTGTCAAAATGCGTGGCGGGTTTATGCGCTAAGATGTTGATACAAAGAGAGGAGAGGCTTATGCAATTTACAACAACCCCTACGCTTGAAGGGCAGAGCATCACGGAATATTGTGGCGTGGTGACTGGGGAAGCGATTCTGGGTGCCAATATTTTCCGTGATTTTTTTGCTGGCGTGCGCGATATCGTCGGTGGCCGTTCCGGTGCTTACGAAAAAGAGTTGCGCAAAGCGCGTGAGATAGCGTTTAGAGAATTGCAGGAGCAGGCAGAAAGCCTGGGAGCTAACGCCGTGGTGGGTATTGATATCGACTACGAAACAGTGGGCAAAGATGGCAGCATGTTGATGGTAAGCGTCACCGGCACTGCGGTGAAAACGAGTCGATGAAAGGTCGCCTAGCCGCATTTTTAATCGCGCTTTTGCTCGCGGGGTGTGCCAGCAAGCCTGAAGTTGCTGAAAAAACCGTTGTCGACAAAGGCGATTTTAAAGTCGACACCAGCCACACTGCACGGGCTGCCTATCCACGTGTGAAAGTGTTGGTTATTCACTATACGGCAGATGATTTTGCCGGTTCGTTATCCACTTTGACTGACCAAAATGTCAGTTCCCACTACTTGATCCCCGATACACCACCCACCTCCGGCGGCAAACCGGTTATCTGGCAACTGGTGCCTGAAAGTGAGTTAGCCTGGCATGCCGGGGTGAGTTTCTGGCGTGGCGCGACGCGGATTAATGACACGTCGATTGGTATTGAACTGGAGAATAAAGGTTTTACGCGCCAGGGCCGCGTAAAGCAGTTTTATCCGTTCAACCCGGCGCAGATCTCGGCGCTGGAGAGATTGGCGAAAGTGATTATCGCTCGTTATCAAATCCAACCGCAAAACGTGGTCGCACATGCGGATATTGCCCCGCAGCGTAAAGTTGATCCTGGCCCACTATTCCCGTGGCAAGAACTGGCGCAGCAGGGTGTAGGTGCCTGGCCGGATGCTAACAGAGTGGCCTTTTATCTGAATGGCCGTGGACCATACCAGCCTGTGGATAAGCGAGGTTTGCTCGATTTGCTATCGCGTTATGGTTATCAGGTGACGCCTGAAATGTCGTCGGAACAGCAAAAAAGAGTGATTCAGGCTTTCCAGATGCACTTCCGGCCAAAAGAATATTCGGGCCTGCCGGATGCGCAAACTGAATCCATTGCACAAGCGTTGCTCGAGAAATACGGCCAGGGTTAGTCCCTGGCAGCAACTCGAAGAATGGTGGATCTAGCGGTGCAGCGTACCGTGGTCACGTAACCAAAGCGCCGTACGACGAATACCTTCATCAAGGGTGACAATCGGTTTATAGCCTAGTTCGGTTTCAGCTCGACTCGTATCCAGCGTTAAATCAAAATTCAGCTTCGACACACCGTAGTGAGTCAGCACCGGTTCTTTTGCTGACTTGCTACCCAGACGCTCCATGCTGCGGGCAATGACATCCAGCATAGGGTAGGGCACAGAACGAATCCGGCACTTAATCTCTAACTCATCAATCAGTTTCTGCACGATAACGCGTAGCGGGCGAGCTTCCATATTCGTGATGTTGTACGCCCTGCCTGACGGTTGCGTTTCGCACTGCGTGGCAAGCCACATCGCATGCACCGCATTTTCGATATACGTCATATCAACCATCGCTTCGCCGCCGCGTGGCAACAGTACGCTGCCGTAGTGGCGCATCATCTGCACCAGGCGTGGGAAAAAGACTTTATCATGCGGGCCAAATAAGCTTTGCGGGCGCAGAATCGTGAAACGTGTATGGGGGTTTGACTGCGCTAACAGTTGAATCACTTCTTCGCTGGCGGCTTTGCTGCGCGCAAATTCGTTAGCAAAACGCACCGGACGAAACTCTTCGCTGATATTGCGATGGTGATGGTAATCAAAATAGAGCGACGGCGAGGAGATATGCACGAAGTTGCGCACGCCCCAGGCAACGGCCCATTCACCTAAACGGCGAGTGGCGCGGACATTGGCGAGATCGAATGCTTCCTGCGTTCCCCACGGAGAAGTAAAGCTTGAACAGTGCCAAAGCGTATCGACATCGGCCAGCATCAATTTGGCTTGCGAAGAAACCAGATCGGTTAGGTCCGCATGAACAAACTCTGCACCCATTTTTTCCAGCAGTTTGCCCATGGCCTCATTACGACCAGTTGCCCGGACGCTGATGCCTTTTGCGCGAAGAAATTCGACCGCGTTTCGGCCTAAACCGCTGGTGGCGCCCGTTACCAGTACCTTCATGTCGACCAACTCATGATAATTGAGATTTACGCTGCGCATTTTTCCGTGAAATGGCGGCGCTTGCAATGGGGAAAGCCAAAGATTAGGAGGAGTTAACGATGTTTCTCTGACAATTGTTCGCAAACCTGGCAAATCCGGCGGGCCATACCCCGAAAAATGAACAGATGAGCGGGGATCATTATCAACCAGTAGAACAAACCTGCGCTTCCATGGGGGTGCCACCAGGCACGAACATCCAGAGTTCGATACTTACCGTGGTCACGCAGCGTGAAGGAAAGCCGCCCAAGTCCTGGCGCTTTCATACCAAACAGCAATGTAAGCTCTTTTTGTGGCTCAACAATAATCACTTTCCAGCTATCTACATGGTCGCCTACTTCAAGCATTGGCCGCTCAGGGCGACCCTTTGCCAGCCTGTGGCCCACCAGCAGGTCCATATAGCCGCGCGTTTTCCACAGAGCGTTGCCGAAGAAATACCCCTCTTTTCCACCTATCTGATTAACTACTTGCCACAAATCTGCCAACTCAGCGCTTGTTTTTAGCGTGCAGCCCGCTTGCTTGGGGAAGTAACCGTAATCTGGTCGCCAACGCGCAAATGCCTGGGCGTCATAACCCCAGTCCTGCGAGTTAGCGAGTTTGTGTTCATCTTCAAGCGTTGCACGAACGGCATCATCAAAGGTAAGTAGCTTTTGCGGGATCAACGCGCGAAGTTCACGATCGTCGGCCAGAAGATCGTGCTTCAACCCTTGGATCAGCGCTTTAGCAATCGTTGGTGGCACCGAGGTGATCATGTTGAGGAACCACGCTGAGATCCAACTGGTGGGTAACGGAATAGGGATAAGTGGGCGATGTTTACCGCTAATTGCCATAAAGCGCTCGAACTGCTGCTGATAGCTCAGTACTTCCGGACCCGCGGCTTCGAAAACACGATTTTCCTGTGATGGATGATTGAGCAGTTCAGTTAAATAATGCAGCAAGTTTACGAGTGCGATTGGTGTGGTGCGTGAGCGTACCCAGCGTGGGGGCGTGAGTACCGGTAGGTTATAAACCATATCGCGCATGACTTCGAAGGCGGCAGAACCTGCGCCAACAATAATGCCAGCCCGAACTTCAGTTACCGGAACTCCTGCATCACGCAGAATATCGGCGGTGAGCTGGCGAGCACGAAGGTGTGCGGAATCACCGTCACCTTCGGCAGCCTGCAGTGAACTCAGAAAGATAAGCTGTTTTACCGGATGTTCTCGTAGTGCATCACGCAAATTGAGCGCAGTCTGGCGTTCATGGGCAACAAAATCAGCACCGTCGCCCATGCTATGTACCAGGTAGTAAAGGGTATCGATGTTTTCCAGAAGTGCGGGAAGCGTTCCTGGCCACTGTAAATCGACATGGCGACAAACGACCCCCGGCCAGGGTTGTTTCTCCAGCCACTCGACACGTCTTGCCGCAGCAGTAACATGATGCCCGGCAGCGGCAAGCTTTGGCACCAGATGTTGGCCTATGTAGCCGCTAGCACCGAGCACCAGAATGTTTTGTGGCTGTGTCATCGTCCGTGACCTCTGTTTAGCGTTGTAAAAAAGTCTGCCAGTGAGAAACCACTTCGGCCAACTGATCACGGTTCACATCTAGGTGAATCACCAGGCGAGTTACCGGGCCTGCACTCATCAAAACACCGCGTTCTTTCATGAATTTACCGAGGCTTTCTGCTTGTTCAACCGGCACGCGTACAAACACCATATTGGTATCCTGACGAGAGACATCAACACCGATTTCACGCAACTCGCCTGCCAGCCAATGGGCGTTGTCGTGATCCTCTTTCAGGCGCTGCACGTTATTCTCCAGCGCGTATAAACCCGCTGCCGCCAGAATTCCAGCCTGACGCATGCCGCCACCGACCATTTTACGCCAGCGCGTCGCACGCTTAATGTACTCATGGCTGCCGACTAACAGTGAACCAACCGGTGTTCCCAGACCTTTAGAGAGGCAAATCGTGAAGGTGTCGCAATAGCGCACCACTTCTTCAAGCGTGCAGCCATATTCCACCACGGCGTTAAAGATACGCGCACCGTCAACGTGCAAAGCCAGGTTGTGATTGCGGCTAAATTCCCAGGCCTGCTTCAAATACTCACGCGGCAAAACTTTGCCGTTATGGGTGTTTTCGAGGCTAAGCAATTTGGTGCGTGCAAAGTGGATATCGTCAGGTTTGATTTTCGCGGCCACTTTATCAAGCGGCAGCGAACCGTCCGGGTTGGCATCAATAGGCTGCGGCTGAATACTGCCTAAAACCGCAGCACCACCGGCTTCGTAGAGATAATTGTGCGCAAGTTGCCCAACAATATACTCTTCACCACGTTCGCAATGGCTCAGCAGCGCCACCAGGTTTGCCTGAGTGCCGGTTGGCAGAAATAGCGCGGCTTCTTTGCCGCTGAGTTTGGCGGCGTAATCTTGTAGTTCGTTGACCGTTGGGTCATCACCGTAAACGTCATCGCCAGTGGGTGCTGCCATCATGCGTTTGAGCATTTCTTCGCTCGGGCGGGTTACGGTGTCGCTGCGCAAGTCAATCACGGTGGATCCTTATTATTGTTCAAAATTATCCTTACTTTTACCGGAACCAGTTCGTTTTCGCCAGTTCGATAACTTCATCCCCACGCCCGCTAATGATGGCGCGCAGCATATACAGACTGAACCCTTTGGCCTGTTCAAGTTTGATTTGCGGTGGAATCGCCAGCTCATCTTTCGCCACCACGACATCCACCAACACCGGGCCATCAATACTTAAAGCGCGTTGCAGGGCGTTGTCGAGATCGGCGGCTTTTTCCACCCGAATACCAGTGATTCCGCAGGCATTGGCGATACTGGCAAAGTTAGTATCGTGAAGTTCCGTGCCGTCTGTCAGGTAACCGCCAGCTTTCATTTCCATTGCCACAAAACCCAGCACGCTATTGTTAAACACCACAATTTTGATGGGCAGTTTCATCTGCACGACCGAGAGAAAATCTCCCATCAACATGCTGAAACCGCCATCGCCGCACATGGCGATAACTTGCCGGTCGGGTGCCGTCGCTTTTGCGCCCAGCGCTTGTGGCATGGCGTTCGCCATTGAACCGTGGGTAAACGAACCAATCAGGCGGCGTTTACCGTTCATTTTCAGATATCGCGCAGCCCACACGGTGGGTGTGCCAACATCGCAGGTGAAAATGGCATCTTCATCAGCATACCGGCTGATTTGCTGCGCGACATATTGGGGATGGATGACGTTGCCGTCACCGGGTTGAGCCAGTTCATCGAGGCTTTCACGCGCTTCGCGATAATTATCCAGCGCTTTATCAAGGAAACTGCGGTCGGTTTTTTCTTCCAGTAGCGGAATGAGTGCCGCAAGGGTGGCTTTAATATCGCCGACCAGCGCCATATCCACTTTACTGTGCGCGCCGATACTGCCGGGGTTGATATCAATCTGAATGATTTTTGCATCGGTCGGGTAGAAGGCGCGATAGGGGAATTGGGTACCGAGCAGGATCAGCGTGTCGGCGTTCATCATGGTATGGAAACCTGACGAAAAACCGATTAGCCCGGTCATGCCAACATCGTAAGGGTTATCGTATTCAACGTGTTCTTTGCCACGCAGCGCGTGAACAATCGGCGCTTTAAGCGTGGCCGCAAACTGCACCAGTTCTTCATGCGCACCCGCACAACCGCTGCCGCACATCAGCGCGATGTTGTCGTTATAACGCAGCAGCTGTGCCAGTTTTTTGAGTTCGTCATGTGGTGGCACAATAATCGGCTGCGGTGCCGGGTACCAGTGGGTACTGGCGGTTTCCGGGGCAGGTTTAAGCGCCACATCGCCGGGTAAAACCACGACCGAAACGCCACGGTTCAATACCGCTTTACGCATCGCAATCGCCAGTACCTGTGGAATTTGTTCCGGGGATGACACTAGCTCGCAATAATGACTGCATTCGCGGAATAACTCTTCGGGGTGGGTTTCCTGGAAATAGCCACTACCAATTTCGCTTGATGGAATATGCGCTGCAATAGCCAGTACCGGAACGCGATTTCGATGGCAGTCGAACAGGCCATTGATTAAATGCAGATTACCGGGGCCACAGGAACCCGCACACACCGCCAGTTCACCTGATAGATGGGCTTCTGCGCCTGCGGCAAAAGCGGCAACTTCTTCATGTCGTGTCGGCATCCATTGAATAGTGCCCATGCGGTTCAGACTGTCGCTTAGTCCGTTGAGGGAGTCGCCCGTGACGCCCCAGATTCGTTTTACGCCTGCACTTTCAAGTGTTTTTGCCAGGTAAGCTGCTACGGTCTGTTTCATTGGTTCTCCTTGTCACGATTCAGTTAACGTAAACAAGCTTAGTCAAGGAAACAGAAGAGGCTGGGCAGAAAGTGCCACTCAGAGTCTGAGTGGCATGAGTGGATCAAGCGAGAACTAAGTCCCCTTGCGGGTGGCAGCAACAAGCCAGCACATAACCGTTGGCAACTTCTGCGTCGGTCAATGTCATGGTGCTGCTTACGATGTAATCACCGGACTCAACTTTGGTTTTACAGCTGCCGCACACACCAGCACGACAAGCTGCATTCACTTGCACTTTATTGCTTTCCATTACCGCCAGCAGCGAGCTGCCCACCGGCGCGTAGAACTCGCGCAGCGGTTTTAGCGTCGTGAACTTCAATCCACTTTCGACAGGTGCGGCGACCGGCGTAAAGAATTTCTCCGCATAAAACGCGCTCACGCCCAATGCCTGAACTTCTTTTTCCACCCATTCCATATACGGAGCAGGGCCGCAGGTCATGACGGTGCGCGAGGTAATATCCGGCACGCAAGCCAGAATTTCGCGAGCGATGCGCCCGGAAATGAAACCGTGCGTCGCGTTATTCTCGGCCACCAGTGTCACCGGGTAATCACGCCATTCATCGGCAAAAATCACATCTTCTGGCGTTCGAACGTTATAAATAACCTGCACGTCGGCTTGTGGACGGTGCTTTGCCAGCCAGCGGCGCATCGACATAATTGGCGTTACGCCACAACCAGCAGCCATCAACAGATAGTGGTCTGTCGGCAGGTTTTCGCAGGTAAATTCCCCTTGTCCTTCTGACAGCCACAGGTAGTCGCCAGGTTTTACATCCTGGGTCAGCCATTGCGAACCAACGCCATTTTCGATACGGCGGATAGTCAGCGTGACGAATGGGCTGAGTCCTGGCGTGGATGAAATGGTGTAAGCCCGTAGCGTTTCATCGCTATCACGAATACTCACCAGCGCATATTGCCCGGCCTTGTAAGGATAAAAGTCGTGATTGATCAGCGACAGCGTCCAGACATCCGACGTTTCCTGATGAATATGATGCACCTGCATGCGGTACGGGCACAGTGGCGTTGGCATTGTCATGACTTCTCCTTATGCGCCCATCAGCTGTTTAATATCGTCTTCAACGGTGGTAATGGCGCGCAGGCCAAACTTCTCATTGAGCACAGCCAACAGATTTGGCGTCAGGAAGGCCGGTGTAGTAGGGCCGGCGACAATATTGGTCACACCGAGCGACAGCAGGGTCAGCAGGATAACAATCGCTTTTTGCTCAAACCAGGAAAGCACCAGGCTCAGCGGCAGGTCGTTCACGCCACAACCGAGTTTTTCAGCAAGCGTTACAGCAAGAATGATTGCTGAGTATGCATCGTTGCACTGACCGGCATCGATCAGGCGCGGCAGGCCTTCGATATCGCCGAAGTCCAGTTTATTAAAGCGGTATTTACCGCAGGCAAGCGTCAGGATCAGGCAGTCTTTTGGCACGCTGGTGGCGAAATCGGTGAAGTAGCTACGCTCGCCGCGTTCACCGTCGCAACCCCCTACCAGGAAGATGTGGCGCAGTTTTTCACGGCTGACCAGGTCAATCAGGGTATCGGCAGCGCCCAGTAAAGTCTGGCGACCAAAGCCCACGGTGATCAGATGTTCGATTTCGCTGTATGGGAAGCCCGCCATTTGCGTAGCCTGGGTGATGACTGATGTGAAATCATCGCCTTCGAGGTGGCTTACACCCGGCCAGCCGACAATGCTACGCGTCCAGATGCGATCAGTGTAGGAGCCGACTTCCGGATTGATGATGCAGTTTGAGGTCATCACGATTGGGCCAGGGAAGCGGGCGAATTCGCTTTGCTGGTTCTGCCAGCCGCTGCCGTAGTTGCCGACCAAATGTTTGAATTTACGCAGTTCCGGGTAACCATGGGCTGGCAGCATTTCGCCATGGGTATAGACGTTTACGCCGGTACCTTCAGTTTGTTCCAGCAGGTTATACAGATCTTTCAGATCGTGGCCGGAAATCAAAACACATTTGCCTGCGACCGGGCGCACGTTAACTTGCGTAGGTGTTGGGTGACCGTATTTCTCGGTTTCCCCCCGGTCCAGAATGCTCATCACTTTGAAGTTCATCTGGCCGATTTCCATGGAGCACTCAAGCAGTGCGCCCATGTCAGCAGGCCAGGTGCCGAGCCACGCCATAATTTTGTGGTATTGCGCGTAGATGTCGTTGTCGTACTGGCCGAGAACGTGGGCGTGTTCCATATAGGCAGCAGCACCTTTCAGGCCGTACAGGCACAGCAAGCGCAGGCCGAGAATATCGTCACCAATTTCTGCTTTGTCGCGGTTTGGCGCGAACTCAGCCGCCTGGCGTTGCAGGTCGCCCAAATCGTTGCTGACAAGTTGCAGTTCAGCCATTGGATTGGTGACGGTAATGTTTGGGTTAATCGCGAGGGTGCTAGCTTTCAGGCTTTCGCGCGCGATTATGGCTTCGCGGGCATAGCCAACGATGCGTGGGGAATCGAAGTTGACGTTGGTCAGCGTTGAGAAAAAGGCACGCGGTGCAAAGTGATCAATTTCATGACTGATAATGCCAACTTCACGTGCGGCCACTGCCCATGCGGATAAACCCTGAAGTGTTGCGATCAACAAATCTTGTAGGTCTGATGTTTCAGCCGTTTTCCCGCACATGCCCTGAGCATAAGAGCAGCCGTTGCCCGCAGGGGTGCGGATTGTTTGTTCACATTGCACACAAAACATGATCGTACCTTTTAAAGTTATATTTGATATACATGTTTAAGGTTATGCTCAGTGCAACACAGGGAAAAGGTATTTCTTATACAACTTAAAAGGAGATTGATTTAGCGCAAATTTGGCGGCAGAAACCTACCGCCAATGAGGTATCAGGAGGCGAAAAATGCCATGAGAAGCGGGGTCAGTAAGCTGAGGATGAACCCGTGAACAATCGCCGCTGGAACAATTTCCAGCCCTCCGCTGCGCTGTAAAACAGGCAGGGTGAAGTCCATCGACGTTGCGCCAGACAACCCGAGGGCGGTTGAGCGGCTACGGCGTACCAGTCCGGGAATCAACATGATGGCAATTAGTTCTCGCGCCAGGTCATTAAAGAATGCTGCACTACCAATTACTGGCCCGTAGGATTCCGTCATCAAAATACCCGACAGTGAATACCAGCCGAATCCCGATGCCATCGCTAAACCAGTTTTAATCGGTAGGTCGAGAATAAAGGCGTTGATAACACCACCGGCAAGTGAGCTCAATGCCACGACTACAGCCACGATCATACCGCGCCGATTAAGCACAATCTGTTTTAACGTCATGCCGCTATTACGCAGTTGGATACCGACCAGCAGCAACAGGAATATAAGGGTGTATTCACTGGCGTCGGTCGCGTGATGCAGAATTGGCCAGCCAGTCAGGCCAAGCAGAAAACCAGCTATCACCACGAAGCATAGTTTTAGTGATTCCAGCGCCATCGCAATTCGTGAAGGGAGTTTTTCTTGCTCGTGATTGTGTCGCCATGGCATGGAACGCTCAAGCCAAAGCAGTGCAGCAGCATTGCAGAGCAATAACACCACAACAGTGACCGCAGCGTAATGAAGGATTGCCAGCAGGTTACTTGCCAGGTTATCGAGAAATGCGAGGCTGATGCCCATGAAAAATAAAATCACATACACAATCCAGCTCAATAGGCGATTAATGAGCTTTAACAGACTGGTTTGTTTCAGAGGAATCAGATAACCGATAATCAGCGGCACTAAGATAATTAACAATCCCGAAAACATGGTGCGGACAATCCTTGCGATAGAAGTAACGGCGTATGTCACACTACCCAAAGAAAGAGAATGAGTAAAGCTACGAAAAAAAAGGATTTTTATGCAGGTTGAGAATTTGGAGTAGGGCAAGTAAATACAGCGCCACCAGCCAAATTGAAGCCAGTGACGCTTGAATCAAATTAGTTACGTTTTTCCAGCAATGTCCGGTAGATAACGCCACCCAGGATACCGCCAATGATTGGCATCACCCAGAACAGCCACAGTTGCTGTAATGCCCAACCGCCCTGGAAGATAGCAACGGCAGTACTACGTGCTGGGTTCACAGAGGTATTGGTGACTGGGATGCTAATCAGGTGAATCAAGGTTAACGCAAGGCCAATAGCAATAGGTGCAAAGCCCGCTGGTGCAAACTTATCAGTTGCGCCATGGATCACAATCAAGAAGCCGCAGGTCAAGACGATTTCAATAATGATTGCTGACAGCATGGAATAATGGTCTGGCGAATGTTCACCATATCCATTAGAAGCAAAACCGCTTGCCGCTGCATCAAAGCCACTTTTGCCGCTGGCAACTAAATAAAGAATACCGGCTGCAACAATACCGCCAATCACTTGCGCCACAATATAACCAATAACATCTTTAGCTGGGAAACGACCGCCAGCCCACAAGCCCAGAGTGACTGCTGGGTTAAAGTGGCCGCCGGAAATATGACCTACGGCATAAGCCATAGTTAATACGGTTAAACCAAATGCTAATGCCACACCGACAAAACCAATCCCTAGCTCAGGATATGCCGCTGCCAACACTGCACTCCCACAACCACCGAATACCAACCAGAATGTGCCAAAGAATTCTGCCGCTAATTTCCTAAACATAACCACCTCTGCATTTCAAAAACAGTGAATCCCGGGTGATGTAAATAAAGGCATCTACCCGATTATTGTTTGTTACAACCGTTTAAGACGTAACGTAAATAATAAAAGAGCAGCAATGTTAATGATTTCACTTAGTTAGAGCCACACTATAAAATCCTAAAAAATTGATTTAGGGCAATGAGATGGCATTCCTTTCAAGAATAAACACGTTGGAAGTATAGAAGAGTTTTTAATAAAGTAAGAATTGTCTTGTATTAAACGCACTTTTTATCAGTTGGTGGAATTACAAGTGATAGCAATAAAATTATTTGTTTATTTTTGGAGCGAATAAAAATGGAAAAATTAATACTATCCTGCTATGCCACAAATAACTCGATGGGCTAACCTGTCGCCAGAGGGGGAAGGGTATATACTCGAGCTATGCAGGCTGTGGCGTGTAGCTAAAGGAAAGCATTAACCAATCTGGAGGGAATATGTTTCTCGAGCGTGTAGAAATTGTCGGATTCAGGGGTATTAACCGTCTATCGTTAATGCTTGAGCAAAATAACGTGTTGATTGGCGAAAACGCATGGGGTAAATCCAGCTTGCTGGATGCGCTCACTTTGTTGCTGTCACCGCACGAAAATCTCTATCACTTCGGTCGTGACGATTTCTATTTCCCTCCGGGCGATTTACAAGGCCGGGAACACCATTTACATATTGTGCTGACCTTTCGGGAAACAGCACCTGGTCATCATCTCGGACGGCGTTACCGCTCTCTGGCGCCTGTATGGGTGGAAGGGAATGATGGCTTCCATCGCATCATGTATCGTCTGGTCGGTGAGCTTGCTGAAGATGGCACAATTCTGACGCTACGCAGCTTCCTTGATAACAACGGCCACTCCGTTGAGCTTGATGATATTGATACGCTTGCCCGGCAAATTATCCGTCTTAACCCCGTGTTACGCTTACGTGATGCGCGATTTATGCGCCGCCTGCGCAACGATAGCATCCCGGTAATGCCAGACACTGAGATGACGGCCCGTCAGCTTGATTTCCTCGCTCGTGAACTGGTGTCTCGCCCGCAAAATCTCACAGATGCACAGTTGCGCCAGGGGTTGTCGGCCATGGTGCAATTGCTTGAACACTATTTTTCCGAGCAGGGTGCTGCCGCACATCAGCGCCTGTTACGACGTCGCTCGCACGATGAGCAACGAAGCTGGCGTTATCTGGATGTCATCAACCGCATGATAGACAAACCCAATAGTCGTGCTCATCGCATGATATTACTGGGAATGTTTTCAACACTTCTGCAAGCAAAAGGTACCGTAGCGCTGGATAAAGACGCGCGGCCCCTGTTGCTGGTGGAAGATCCCGAAACGCGACTGCACCCTATTATGTTGTCAGTGGCCTGGCATTTATTAAACCTGCTGCCGCTGCAAAAAATCACCACCACCAATTCTGGTGAATTGTTATCACTCACCCCGGTTGAGAATGTCTGTCGCCTGGTGCGTGAATCTTCGAAAGTTGCCGCCTGGCGGCTCGGTCCTGGCGGAATGAATGCTGAAGATAGCCGCCGCATTGCGTTTCACATCCGTTTTAATCGGGCCTCATCACTGTTTGCTCGCTGCTGGTTGTTAGTCGAAGGGGAAACAGAGGTGTGGGTGATGAACGAACTGGCGCGCCAGTGTGGGCACCATTTTGACGCCGAAGGGGTGAAGGTCATTGAGTTTGCACAGTCTGGCCTGCGCCCATTGATTAAATTTGCGAGGCGTATGGGTATTGAATGGCACGTGCTGGTTGATGGCGATGAAGCGGGCAAAAAATATGCGTCTGTGGTGCGCGGCATTCTTGAAAATGATCGTGATCAGGAACGCGACCATCTGACGACATTGCCTGCGATGGACATGGAGCATTTTATGTACCGCCAGGGGTTTGCTGATGTTTTTCACCGTGTGGCACAGCTTCCGGAAAACGTGCCGATGAATATGCGGCGCATTATTGTAAAAGCCATCCACCGTTCTTCTAAGCCTGATTTAGCTATTGAAGTGGCGATGGAGGCGGGCAGGCGTGGCGTTGATGCCGTGCCGTCGTTGTTGCGAAAAATGTTCTCACGCGTGTTATGGCTGGCACGTGGCCGGGCTGATTAGCCCGGCAGTTGCTTAATAAAACTGCTGCTCAATATGCGTTGTCATCTCATCTAACAAGCTGTAGCGGCGGCGATACTCCGCGCGTTTTTTGCTGGCGATATCCTCAAGGGGTTTGCGCGCCACGCTCAAAGGCATGCTAAAGAAACCTTCTGGCAATAACTCACCGCTCATTGATTGCCAGAAGCTGTCGTAATCAGCATGGATTTTATCTTTCTTCTTTTTCGCATAACGCCATGAGCGATAGATATGCGAGCTGTTGCTCACCGCCAGGATTTTTTCCGCTCCCAAATGGCGTGCAAGTTGGCAGGCAGCTTCAAGAACCAGGCGTTTTGGGAACAATCCGTGACACGCTTTCGTGGCGACCTGGATATATTCATGGGGTATGTCGCTTTGGGCGCCCTGCAATCCGCCGATAAACAGTGTCTTTTGGCCCTGATGCTGGCACAAAGTGAAGGTTAATCCAGCAAGCGCAATCCCATCCTGACGGGTGAAAGTCAACGTCGCTTCACCTTCTTTGTCGAGATTGGCGATGGCGCAAAAATTCAGGTAGTAGAAGCATTCATCTTTACCCATTATGGTTGCCAGGTGGGCACCTTTTTCTGAAAAGTGCTGCTGTAGTAGGGTTACAGGCAAGGCATTGGTTAGCTCGTTGTAGTGGAAAGACAATGCATTCGCCACAGCCTTGCGGTTAAAATTCGTTGTTAAATAAGGGCGATGGGTTTGGCAGGGTAAACCAGGCTGCACGTTAAGCAGTTTTTCAAGCCAGGGCTGATGAGATAAATCGCTCAGTAAACGTGCCGTAGCCCATGGATTTACCAGCGACCGCAGGACAAACTTGCGGCGGTAAGCCGGATTTTTCCACGCGCTACCAGGCGTCCACTGTCCCTTTGCCAGACAAAGAAATAGCTGCCATCCACTAAGTTGCGGTGTTGAAATAAGTTCGTCTACGGTAATTGGCGACATGATTGAAACCTGGTTGATAAAGAATGGTGTAATTTCACCACTCTTAAGTTCAATGAATGTTCAATCAGTAGCCATAGAGCCGTAGACTCGCGGTTTTTGTTGAGACTTTATTTAATTAGCCAGTCAGTTTGCAGGATACCTATGAGATTCAAGGGAAAAATAAAAAAACGTTATTGGCTTCTGGGCCTGTTGGTATTGCTGTTCGTCATTTGGCTCTGGAAATTTCTGAATGCGCCAGCGCCGGTTTATCAGACCATGATTGTGCGCAAAGGCGAGCTGCAACAAAGTGTGCTGGCAACGGGTAAACTCGATGCTTTGCGTAAAGTTGACGTGGGTGCTCAGGTGAGTGGGCAGCTCAAAACGTTGTCGGTAAATATCGGCGATAAAGTGAAGAAAGATCAGCTGTTGGGAGTTATCGATCCCGAACAAGCACAAAACCAAATTAAAGAAGTAGAAGCGACGTTAATGGAACTGCGTGCTCAGCGTCGCCAGGCACAGGCGCAGGCTAAACTCGCGCAAGTGACGTTAAGCCGCCAGCAGGCACTGGCCAAAACACAGGCAATATCACAACAGGATTTGGACACCGCCGCGACCGATCTGGAAGTCAGGCAGGCACAAATCGGCACTATTGATGCGCAAATTAAACGTAATCAGGCCTCATTAGATACGGCAAAAACTAACCTTGATTACACGCAAATAGTGGCGCCAATGGCGGGTGAAGTGACGGAAATCACCACTAAGCAAGGTCAGACGGTGATTGCTGCTCAACAAGCGCCGAACATTCTGACACTTGCCGATCTCGGCACAATGCTGGTGAAAGCTCAGGTTTCTGAAGCTGACGTGATTCACCTGAAGCCCGGCCAAAAAGCGTGGTTTACCGTGCTTGGCGATCCGCTAACGCGCTATGAAGGGCTGCTAATTGATATTTTGCCGACGCCGGTTAAGGTCAACGACGCGATCTTTTATAACGCCCGTTTCGAAGTCCCGAACCCTAAAGGTGTGCTGCGTCTGGAAATGACGGCGCAGGTGCATATTCAGCTTGGTGGCGTGAAAGACGTGTTAACCATTCCACTTGCCGCACTAGGCGAGCCGGTTGGCGATAACCGCTATAAAGTTTCGGTTTTACGTAATGGTGAAACCCGTGACCGCGAAATCACCCTCGGTATGCGTAACGATACCCAGGCGCAGGTTGCCACAGGCCTCACCGAAGGTGAAGAAGTTGTGATCGGCAAAAGCACCGCCGGGAGTGCGCCATGACAGCACTGCTTGAGCTACGGGATATTCGCCGTAGCTATCCGTCGGGAGACGAACAAGTTGAAGTGCTTAAGGGCATCAATATCACTATTGAAGCCGGTGAGATGGTGGCGATTGTCGGGGCATCAGGCTCTGGCAAATCCACGCTGATGAACATTCTTGGTTGCCTCGATAAACCCAGCAGTGGCAGCTACACAGTGGCCGGGCAGGATGTCGCGCTGCTTGATAGCGACGCACTTGCCACATTACGCCGTGAGCACTTTGGTTTTATCTTCCAGCGCTACCATTTGCTCTCGCATCTTAATGCGACCCAAAACGTCGAAGTGCCAGCGGTGTATGCCGGTACGGCGCGGGTTTATCGCCAGCAACGCGCACGAGCGTTACTGATGCGTCTGGGGCTTGCTGAGCGCGTTGACTACCTACCTTCCCAGCTTTCAGGCGGACAACAGCAGCGCGTCAGTATCGCCCGTGCGCTGATGAATGGCGGGCAAGTTATTCTTGCTGATGAACCAACTGGTGCACTCGATAGCCATTCGGGTGAAGAAGTGATGGCGACGCTCAAGCAACTGCGTGAGCAGGGGCATACGGTCATTATTGTGACCCATGACCCGACGATAGCCGCGCAAGCACAGCGTGTTATCGAAATTCGTGATGGGGAGATTATCAGCAATCCTCCTTCTGTGGTCCAACAGGCAGGCGCGCCGAAAGAGGTGAAACCTCAGCCTGTAAACTCGGCATTTCAGCAAACGCTAAGTAGTTTCCGTGAAGCATTTACCATGGCCTGGCTTGCGCTGGCGGCGAACAAAATGCGCACGCTGTTGACGATGCTTGGGATCATTATCGGCATCGCTTCGGTGGTGTCGATTGTGATTGTCGGGGATGCGGCAAAGCAGATGGTGTTGCAGGACATTCGTTCGATAGGCACCAATACGATTGATATCTATCCTGGTAAAGATTTTGGCGACGATGACCCGCAATATCAGCAGGCGCTGAAATATGACGATCTGGCAGCAATAAGCCAGCAACCGTGGGTCAGCTCAGCCACACCTGCGCTTTCAAGCAACTTACGTTTACGTTATGGCAATGTTGATGCTGCCGCCAGCGTGAACGGTGTCAGCAGCCAGTATTTTAACGTCTACGGCATGACTTTCAGTGAAGGTAACACCTTTAACGAAGAGCAGCTGGCAGGGCGCGCACAGGTGGTGGTGCTCGACAGCAACACCAAACGTCAGTTGTTCCCCGATAAAGCCAAAGTGGTGGGTGAAATCGTGCTGGTGGGGAATATGCCCGCGACGGTAATTGGTGTAGCGCAAGAGAAGCAGTCGATGTTTGGCAGCAGTAAAATTCTGCGTGTCTGGCTGCCGTATAACACCATGGCCGGGCGAGTGATGGGGCAAAGCTGGCTCAACTCTATCACGGTGCGCGTCAAGGAAGGCTACAACAGCCATGAAGCTGAGCAGCAGCTCAATCGTTTGTTGCAGTTACGTCACGGTAAGAAGGATTTCTTTACCTACAATATGGACGGCCTATTGAAAACGGCGGAAAAGACCACACGTACTCTTCAGATGTTCCTGACTTTGGTGGCGGTCATTTCGTTGTTGGTAGGTGGTATTGGCGTGATGAACATCATGCTGGTGTCGGTAACCGAACGCACCAAAGAGATTGGTATTCGCATGGCGGTTGGCGCACGAGCCAGCGATGTATTGCAGCAGTTCCTGATTGAAGCGGTGCTGGTGTGTCTGGTGGGCGGTGCGTTAGGGATTTCGTTATCTCTGCTGATTGCCTTTACGCTGCAACTGGTGTTACCGGGCTGGGAAATTGGTTTCTCGCCGATGGCATTGTTAACCGCATTTGCCTGTTCGACTGCGACGGGAATTATTTTTGGCTGGCTGCCAGCGAGAAATGCCGCAAGATTGAACCCGATTGATGCGCTGGCGCGTGAATGATTTTAATCTGAGGTATTACGTTTGGTTATAAAAATGCCAGCGTACAAGCTGGCATTTTGATTTAGGCATGTACACAATGAAACAAAAGGTCAGGCGACCGCGGCTTCGAGCTCCAGAGGTACAATCAAGCTAGCGTGATTGCCTTTTGGCCCCTGATGTACATCAAACCTGACTGTTTGCCCGGCTTTAAGCGTTCTGTAACCATCCATCTGAATGGTGGAGTAATGAGCGAAGATATCTTCGCCGCCGCCTTCAGGGCAGATAAAACCGAACCCTTTGGCGTTATTGAACCATTTAACTGTACCCGTCTCCATGCTTCTACATCCTTCGAAAATCTTATAAGTGAGATGGAATGAACCGGTGGGTGAGGGCGGGCTGTTCAAAACCTCGCCAACTCACGCTTGTACAATGTAGATAATTTAACCATGTCGTCAAGCGTTGCACGGGGGGGATCGATTGAAAATGAATCAAAAATTTGAAGCAGTTAACGCTATTGTGATTAATGTGACACAGCTCTCGATCACGATTTACTGTCCCTTTTGAACTCAATGAGTCACGTTAACTGAAAGCGTATTACACTCAACCTATGGGCTTCGCCTTAATGATAACGGGCGATTTAACATGATGACGATTTGCAATGGGTAAGACGAACGATTGGTTGGATTTTGACCAGCTAGTGGGTGATAAACTGCGCGAAGCGCTTAAACCACCCTCCATGTATAAAGTAATGTTAATGAACGATGACTACACGCCGATGGAATTTGTTATTGACGTGCTGCAAAAGTTCTTTTCTTATGATGTAGAACGTGCGACGCAATTGATGCTCACTGTGCACTATCAGGGTAAAGCTATCTGTGGCATTTTTACTGCAGAAGTAGCGGAAACCAAAGTCGCGTTAGTGAACCAGTATGCAAGGGAGCATGAGCATCCGCTGCTGTGTACGCTAGAAAAAGCCTGAAGAAGGCAAAATTTGGGGGAGGTGCCTATGCTCAATCAAGAACTGGAACTCAGTTTAAACATGGCTTTCGCCAGAGCGCGCGAGCACCGACATGAGTTTATGACTGTCGAGCATCTGTTACTGGCTTTGCTCAGTAACCCATCGGCTCGTGAAGCGCTGGAAGCGTGTAGCGTAGATCTGGTGGCGCTGCGACAGGAACTCGAGGCCTTCATCGAACAAACCACACCGGTTCTGCCAGCCAGTGAAGAAGAGCGTGACACTCAACCTACGCTTAGCTTCCAGCGCGTGCTGCAACGTGCGGTGTTCCACGTCCAGTCTTCTGGTCGCAGTGAAGTGACTGGCGCAAACGTGCTGGTGGCTATCTTTAGCGAGCAGGAATCCCAGGCAGCGTACTTGCTGCGTAAACATGAAGTCAGCCGCCTTGATGTGGTGAACTTCATCTCTCACGGTACACGTAAAGACGAACCTAATCAGGCACCCGGTGCAGAAAATCCGGTCAATGAAGAGCAAGCAGGCGGGGAGGAACGTATGGAAAACTTCACCACCAATCTCAACCAGCTTGCACGCGTGGGAGGGATCGATCCGCTGATTGGTCGCGATAAAGAGCTCGAGCGCGCCATTCAGGTTCTGTGTCGTCGTCGTAAAAACAACCCGCTGTTAGTGGGTGAATCGGGTGTCGGTAAAACCGCGATTGCCGAAGGGCTTGCCTGGCGTATTGTGCAGGGCGATGTTCCGGAAGTGATTGCCGATTGCACCATTTACTCGCTGGATATCGGTTCGCTGCTGGCGGGCACAAAATACCGTGGTGACTTTGAAAAACGTTTCAAAGCGCTGCTTAAACAGCTTGAGCAGGATCAGAACAGCATCCTGTTTATTGATGAGATTCATACCATCATCGGTGCGGGTGCTGCATCGGGTGGGCAGGTTGACGCCGCAAACCTGATTAAGCCGCTGCTCTCGAGTGGCAAGATCCGCGTTATCGGTTCTACCACTTATCAGGAGTTCAGCAATATCTTCGAAAAAGACCGTGCTTTGGCGCGTCGCTTCCAGAAAATTGATATTACTGAGCCAAGCGTTGAAGAAACCGTTCAGATTATTAACGGCTTGAAACCGAAGTACGAAGCGCACCACGACGTGCGTTATACCGCAAAAGCGATTCGTGCCGCGGTGGAACTGGCGGTGAAATATATCAACGATCGTCATTTGCCAGATAAAGCCATTGACGTTATCGACGAAGCGGGTGCTCGCAGCCGCCTGATGCCGGTGAGCAAGCGTAAGAAAACGGTCAATGTTGCTGATATCGAAACCGTGGTCGCCCGTATTGCGCGTATTCCGGAGAAGAGTGTTTCAGCAAGCGATCGTGACACACTGCGAAGCCTTGACGATCGCCTGAAAATGCTGGTGTTTGGCCAGGATAAAGCCATTGAGGCGTTAACCGAAGCCATCAAAATGAGCCGTGCCGGTTTAGGGCATGATCATAAGCCAGTGGGTTCATTCCTGTTTGCCGGGCCTACGGGTGTCGGTAAAACCGAAGTGACCGTTCAGTTGGCGAAATCGCTTGGTATTGAGCTGCTGCGCTTTGATATGTCGGAATACATGGAACGCCATACGGTGAGCCGTTTGATTGGTGCACCTCCAGGATACGTTGGTTTCGACCAGGGCGGCCTGCTGACGGATGCGGTCATTAAACATCCTCACTCTGTGTTGTTGCTTGATGAAATCGAAAAAGCGCACCCGGATGTATTTAACCTGTTATTGCAGGTGATGGATAACGGTACGCTGACAGATAACAACGGGCGTAAAGCGGATTTCCGTAACGTGATTCTGGTGATGACCACCAACGCCGGTGTGCGTGAAACCGAGCGTAAGTCTATTGGCCTGATTCGTCAGGACAACAGCACTGATGCAATGGAAGAGATCAAAAAGATCTTTACCCCGGAATTCCGTAACCGTCTGGACAACATTATTTGGTTCAACCATCTGTCTACCGATGTGATCCACCAGGTTGTCGACAAGTTTATTGTTGAGCTACAGGTGCAGTTGGATCAGAAAGGTGTCTCTCTGGAAGTGAGCCAGGAAGCGCGCGATTGGCTGGCAGAAAAAGGCTACGACCGTGCAATGGGCGCTCGTCCAATGACGCGTGTTATTCAGGACAACCTGAAAAAACCACTCGCTAACGAACTGTTATTTGGTTCACTGGTGGATGGGGGCCAGGTATCTGTGGCACTGGATAAAGAGAATCAGAAACTGATTTATAATTTCCATAGTGCGCAGAAACATAAACCGGAAGCGGCTCATTAATTTATCCGTATGACGGAATAAAAAAAGGCCAGGTCATCGACCTGGCCTTTCTATTACTAATTTGTACTTAATTGTTCACGCCGCCTGTTGTTGCCGCAGCGCTAAATAAAACTATCAGCGACTACGGAAGACAATGCGGCCTTTGCTCAGGTCGTACGGGGTCAGCTCTACAGTGACTTTGTCACCCGTCAGGATGCGGATATAGTTTTTACGCATTTTACCGGAGATATGAGCGGTAACCACGTGCCCGTTTTCCAGCTCAACGCGGAACATGGTGTTAGGTAACGTATCAAGTACGGTACCCTGCATTTCAATATTGTCTTCTTTGGCCATCTAATCCTCGAGGGTATCACTACCATAGTTTTGAACCGGCAAGATAATGCCCAAGTTCACGTATCATGTAAAGAATTGTTGGTGAAATCACCAGCGAAAGTGCAATTTGCGCATTACCCAAAACCCACTCAAAAGCTGCACTAATGGCGCTTAGGATGAGGGCTGCGAAGAGATAAACGATGGGTTGTCCCTGTTAAAGCTAATCCCAAACGGCGGCGGGGTAATGAGCAGAGCTCACTCTGCGGGGCTAATTATAACACTCTTAACAGTAATGTGCCGTAAACATTATCGTTACGACAGGATTTGTGGCACCCAACAATAAGATGCAAGTTGTTGTGGACGAAATATGGACAGATGTTCCAGATATTCACGGCGAGGAATTTCAATTGCTCCTAGCGATGCGGTATGGGCATTAAGTACCTGGCAATCTATAAGTTTGCCGCCATAACTTAGAAAGTGTTGGCAGAACACCAGCAGCGCCGTTTTTGATGCATTTTCCCGGCGACTGAACATTGACTCTCCACAAAACAGAGAGCCTTGCGCTACACCATATACTCCACCCACCAATTCTTTATCTTCCCAGACTTCTATCGAATGAGCATGGCCCAGTTCATGGAGTCGTTTATAGGCGTCGATGATTTCAGGTGTAATCCAGGTTCCTTCGTCGCGATCGTCTGCGCACTCGGCGATAACACGCTCGAATGCGTGGTTCAGCGTCACTCGGTACGGGGAGTTGCGGTGGAAACGCTTCATGCTGCGACTCAGGTGAAACTGATCCGGGAAAAGCACCGCGCGCGGGTCTGGCGACCACCATAAAATAGGGTCGCCTGGTGAAAACCAGGGAAAGATGCCCCGCTGGTAAGCCATCAACAAACGAGCCGGGCTCAAATCGCCCCCGAGCGCCAGTAACCCATTAGGTTCACGCAACGCGCCTTCCGGTGAAGGGAAGGCGATTGAGTCACGGGAAAGCTGAATAAGGCGCATGACTTGTGAACTCCGCAGTACAGCAATAATTATTGATAATAGACTAAGTGCTCATCCCATTAGGGCTATTTAATTTGCCATTTTGAAACTAGGCTGTGCTCAGAATGTTCCTGCGCGCTGTCCCTGTTCAAACTGACTGCAACAATAACGCCTATTGGGATGGCATTCATTACATAGACTACAAACGCTGATGGAAATGATAATAACGCCCACCGCTGGCCATCAAATCCGGGTGATTACCTTGCTCAATAATTTGCCCGTTATCCATCACAATTATGC
Source organism: Buttiauxella sp. BIGb0552 (assembly GCF_004366275.1). NCBI lineage: Bacteria > Pseudomonadati > Pseudomonadota > Gammaproteobacteria > Enterobacterales > Enterobacteriaceae > Buttiauxella > Buttiauxella sp. BIGb0552. Next base: position 327,146 of record NZ_SODY01000002.1, on the reverse strand, counting down.
TGCCGAAATTGGCCAGCCCACGCAGGCGATGCGTCACCATCAGCACGGTTTTTTCTTTAGTCACTTCAGTCAGCAAATCAAGTATCTGGCGTTCAGTTTCCGCATCTAAACCTTCGGTCGGCTCGTCGAGTAAAAACAGCGGGGCATCATGCAGCAAGGCTCGGGCAATCGCCAGACGGCGCAACTCACCACCTGATAACTGCCTGCCACCTTCGCCAAGCCAGCTATTAAGGCCCGCGTCGTCTAACAACTTCTCAAGACCTACACGCGTCAGGGCACGACTCAGTTGTTCATCGCTTGCCTGGGGGGCAGCGAGCAAAAGGTTGTCGCGCAGCGTGGCACTAAATAGATGGACTCGCTGAGAGACGACGCTAGTAGCCGAACGCAAAGCCGTTTCATCAAACTGGCTTAACGCTTCGCCATTAAGATTGATCTCGCCTTGTTGTGGTTCCCATGCACGGGTAAGCAACTGAAGCAGCGTTGATTTACCACAGCCTGTGCGCCCGAGAATCGCGACATGTTGCCCAGCCTCGATTCTGAGAGAAATGTCTCGCAACGCCATTTGAGACTGTTCAGGATAGGCAAAGCTAACGTTGTTAATATCCAAAGCTACGCTTTCAGGGATGGAGTGAGGTTGTTCGGTGAAAACGACTTCTGGTTTTTGACTGGTGATTTCAGTTACGCGTAACGCGGATGCGATAACCTGACCTAAATGTTGAAACGCTCCGGTCACCGGGGCCAGTGCCTCAAAGGCGGCCAGGGCACAGAACACAAACAACGCAATAAGCGCACCAGGTGTTGTATTTCCACCTACACCAGCCGCAGCCATCCACAGCATCAATATGACGGCAACACCGCTGATAAGCAGCATAACGGCTTGTGAAAGAGCTGTAAGCTCCGCCTGGCGGCGCTGTGCTTCTTGCCAACTGTCTTCAGTCGCTTCGAGTTGCTGGCGATAGCGCTGGGTAGCACCAAAAATGGTTAATTCTGCGTGGCCCTGTAGCCATGCTGTGAGTTGCTGACGGTATTGTCCACGTTGGACGGTAATCGCCTCACCGGTTGATTTTCCCGCGTAATAAAATAAGGGCGGTAATATGAGTAATGTCGCAAGCAAAACACCGCCGAGCGTTAGAGCTAACTGCACATCCAGGAAGCTCAAACCAAACGTGACAACGGCAATGACGACAAATGCACCGACCATCGGCGAAATCACGCGCAGGTAAAGGTGATCAAGGGTGTCGACATCCGCAACTAGGCGATTAAGCAATTCACCCTGACGAAAATGAGCAAGCCCAGCAGGGGAGAGTGGAAGCAGTTTGCTAAAAGTGGAAACGCGCAGATGCTGAAGCACGCGGAACGTCGCATCGTGGCTGACTAAGCGTTCAAAATAGCGCCCTGCGGTACGCGTAATTGCGCCACCACGTACACCCGCGGCAGGCAACATATAGTTAAAACTATAAATACCTGCAACGCCGACCACAGCCGACGCGGAGAGGAACCAGCCTGAAAGCGTAAGCAGCCCAATGCTTGCCAGCAGTGTGATAATCGCCAGCACCACGCCAAGTGTCAGTAGCCATTTATGACGGCAATAAAGCGCCAGATAGGGCAGTAAAGCGCGCATTAAATCTCCTCCTGGCGATGAGCCAGTAACGTAGCAAACGGGCCTTCCTGAGAGGCAAGCGTTGCGTAATTTCCTTGTTGCACGATACGACCCTCACGCATCACCCACACTTCATCCCAGTCGCTGATGTAGTCCAATTGGTGCGTTACCATTAACGTCGTTTGTTGGCGGGAAGCGTCACTCAAAGCATCCATCACTCGCTGCTCGCTGTGAGCGTCCAGGCTTGCGGCTGGTTCATCCAGCAGTAACAATCCGCATGGCATCAGCAAGGCTCGTGCTACGGCAACACGTTGTGCCTGGCCGACCGATAAGCGCGCTGCGGCTTCGCCAAGCGGTGTATCAATACCTTGCGGTAACAACGGCAGGAATTCGCTGATAGAGGCTTTTTCCAGTGCAGTAGCTAATTGTTCAGAGCTCGCATCTGGAGCACTCAACAGCACGTTTTCACGGATGGTTAGAGCCGGAAGTTGTGGGTTTTGCCCAACCCAACTGAGTTGTTCGCGCCACCATTTAGGGTCAAGCTCTGAAAGCTCAACACCGTTGATTAGCAAGTGCCCTTGATAAGGTAAAAAACCAGATAACACATTGAGCAGTGAGCTTTTACCAGCACCACTTTGCCCAACCAAAACGACGCGTTGGTTGGCTGAAAGGGTGAAATTCAGAGGCCCTGCAAGAACTTTTTCTTCGGTCGACAGGATAACTAAATCACGCGCTTCAATGCAGATTGGCTCGTTGCAATTAAATTGCGCACTGCCTTTTTTACGTTCCTGCAATGGCGCATCGAGGAATGTCATCAGACTATCAGCTGCTCCCACGGCTTGTGCTTTAGCGTGATAGAAAGTGCCTAAGTCGCGTAGCGGCTGGAAAAATTCAGGTGCCAGAATCAGCGCCAGGAAACCCGCAAACAGCGTCACGCCAGTACTATAATGGCCAAAGTTCAGCTCGCCAAGGTAGGAGAAACCAAAGTAAACCGCGACCACGGCAATAGACAGCGAGGCGAAAAACTCCAGCACGCCGGAGGAGAGGAACGCAAGGCGTAATACTTCCATTGTCCGCTGGCGGAAATCCTGCGAAGCAACGCGGATATTCTCTGTTTCTGCATGGCCTCGGTTAAACAAACGCAAGGTTTCCATGCCGCGAAGGCGGTCAAGGAAATGGCCACTAAGGCGAGCCAGCGCATGGAAGTTACGGCGGTTCGCATCAGCAGCGCCCATACCTACCATCGCCATAAACAGCGGGATTAGCGGTGCGGTGCAGAGCAAAATCAATGCGGCGACCCAGTTAAATGGGAAAATTACGATTAAAATTAGTACCGGAACCATCACTGCAAGCGACATTTGCGGCAGGTAACGGGCGTAATAATCGTGCATATCTTCAATCTGTTCGAGAACCATCGTTGCCCAACTGCCGACAGGTTTACCCTGAATCCAGGCAGGCCCTGCTTCGTGAACGCGATCGAGCACTTTACGGCGTATTTCCTGCCGAATGTGCAGCCCGGCATAGAAACCGACCTTTTCACGCAGCCATACGACCCAGGCTCGTAATACAAAAATCAGAATCAGGATAACGAACAACAGAAGCAAAGCTTCACGCGGTATGTTTTCCATAATCATATGCTGCAACATCCTGGCTAAAATCCAGGCCTGTGCAACGATCAACAGCCCACTGACCAAACCCAAAAAACGGGAAAGCCCCAGCCAGCGGCGCGAGATAATGCTTTGTGTTTTTAGCCAGCGGCTAAGTTCTTGTTGACGGGTTTTATTCATGGTTGCCAGTGCAGGTAAATGATGAATTATCAGGCAAAATTTGCGGGCAATGTTACAACGCAGGCAAAAGAAAGGCGACTTATTCAGTCGCCTTTACGTATCTTCAAACTGTCGCTATGGGTTACGAGAGTTACTTATTCTGTTCAGCGAGTCCGTCCAGGTAACGCTCAGCATCTAATGCAGCCATACATCCTGTGCCTGCAGAGGTAATTGCCTGGCGGTAGATATGGTCCATAACATCACCAGCTGCAAATACACCAGGGATGCTGGTTTGCGTGGCATTACCGTGGATACCGGACTGCACTTTGATGTAACCATTCTCCAACTCTAGCTGACCGTCAAAAATCCCAGTGTTCGGGCTGTGACCGATAGCAACAAACAGACCCGCAACTTCTAACTCTTCCGTCTGGTCAGTATTATGCGCATCGCGCAGACGCAAACCACTAACACCCATTTGATCGCCAGTTACTTCATCCAGCGTGCGGTTAGTGTGAAGTACGATATTGCCGTTCTTCACCTTATCCATCAGTCGATTAATCAGGATTTTCTCAGCCCGGAAGCTGTCACGGCGGTGAATTAAATGCACTTCAGAGGCAATGTTTGCCAGATAAAGCGCTTCTTCAACTGCGGTGTTACCACCACCGATGACCGCCACTTTTTGATTGCGATAGAAGAAACCATCACAGGTAGCACAGGCAGAAACACCACGGCCTTTAAATGCCTCTTCTGAAGGCAGACCCAGGTAACGTGCTGAGGCGCCGGTTGCGATGATCAATGCATCACAGGTGTATTCACCGCTGTCACCCGTCAGTCGGAATGGACGATTCTGAAGATCAACTTTAGAGATGTGATCAAACAGAATTTCGGTTTCAAATTTGGTTGCGTGCTCGTGCATGCGCTCCATCAGAGCTGGGCCAGTCAGGTCATTTGGATCACCCGGCCAGTTCTCGACTTCAGTCGTAGTGGTCAATTGGCCACCTTTTTCCATCCCGGTAATTAAAACGGGCTTGAGGTTGGCGCGCGCCGCGTAGACTGCTGCGGTGTAGCCCGCAGGGCCGGAGCCAAGAATTAGCAATTTACTGTGTTTAGCGGTGCCCATGAGATCCTCATTGTTCGTTGGCAGACAATCGAGGGATTGTAGGGAATTTGGCGGGGTAAAAAAAGGGTGCAGCGATTTTGTTAACTATATGTGCAATAGCTGTACTCAATCAGCCGTAGAACAATTCACTGAAAGCGCATAAAAATCCATCTGAACAGGGTAATTAGTCACGCAGGTAAAGTGATGAATAATCGTCAACTGTCCCGGATATATGGCACGTTCCACTAAATTTCGATGTTTTGCTTTGACAATCCGCTAAGCATTTGCGAAAACATTCGAGGAAGAAAAACATTTGGTATGAGAGCTGCAAAATAATCACGCATACCTGATGCAATTTTACCGGGTTATTGAAATCTACTCATGGCGTGGACAGACGCCATAAGTGATGTCGATGGCGGCCATTGGGCACCGGTCTTCTCACGTACACTCGGAACATTGACGTTGCCCGGGTTATGGCAGGTGAAGGAAGGAACACAGAGAGACAATAATAATGGTAGATAGTAAGAAGCGCCCTGGCAAAGATCTCGACCGCATCGATCGTAACATTCTAAACGAGCTGCAGAAGGATGGACGTATTTCCAACGTCGAGCTTTCGAAGCGAGTAGGGCTTTCACCGACTCCGTGCCTTGAGCGCGTGCGTCGCCTGGAACGACAGGGTTTCATTCAGGGCTACACAGCTCTGCTGAACCCGCATTATCTGGATGCATCACTTCTGGTTTTTGTTGAGATTACTCTGAATCGTGGCGCACCAGATGTGTTTGAGCAATTTAACGCCGCTGTTCAAAAACTTGAAGAAATTCAAGAATGTCATTTGGTATCCGGTGATTTCGACTACCTGTTGAAAACCCGCGTACCTGATATGTCAGCGTACCGCAAATTACTAGGCGAAACCTTGTTGCGACTGCCGGGTGTGAACGATACCCGTACCTATGTGGTCATGGAAGAGGTCAAACAGAGCAATCGTCTGGTTATTAAGACCCGTTAACACGGGCCAGGTGCAAAATCTGCGTATTTTGGTTACACTCCTGGTAATTCATACAGCAACAGTGCCGGGAATGCCCGGCACTGTTGCTCTCCATAGTTATTAAGGACCTGGAGAGTCTTACTTGAGCCAGGAATACACCGAAGAAAAAGAAGTTACATTGAGGAAACTCAGCAGCGGGCGTCGGGCATTAGAAGCCTTACTGCTCCTTGTTGCCATTTTTGCCGTCTATTTGATGGTGGCGTTGCTCAGTTTTAATCCTTCCGATCCCAGTTGGTCACAAACCGCATGGCATGAACCTATCCATAATTTAGGTGGGATGCCAGGTGCGTGGTTGGCCGATACACTGCTGTTTATTTTTGGCGTAATGGCCTACACCATCCCGGTTATCATTATCGGTGCGTGTTGGTTTACTTTCCGCAATCGGGATAACGAAGAGTTTATTGATTATTTTGCCGTTTCCTTACGCCTGATAGGCGTGTTGGCTATGGTTCTTACCGCCTGCGGCCTTGCTGCAATTAACGCCGATGATATTTGGTATTTTGCCTCCGGTGGGGTAATTGGTAGCTTGCTGAGTACAGCAATGATGCCATTGCTTAACAGCAGTGGCGGCACTATTGCACTGTTGTGCGTGTGGGCGGCAGGGTTAACGTTGTTTACTGGTTGGTCTTGGGTCGGGATCGCTGAGAAAATTGGTAGCGCGACTTTAAGCGTGCTGACGTTTGCCAGCAACCGCACTCGTCGGGATAACACCTGGCAGGACGATGATTACGGCGACGAAGAAGAAAATGATGACGAACACGCGCCAGCAGTAGAAAAGCGTGAGTCTCGTCGTGCGCGTATTTTGCGTGGCGCACTGGCCCGCAAGCAACGCATCTCAGAAAAATTCGCTAATCCAAACGCACGCAAAACAGATTCAGCGCTGTTTTCTGGTAAGCGTATGGATGATGCCGAGGATGATGTTCTGTTCTCGTCCAACAAAGCCACTCAGCCGGAAGATGACGTACTGTTCTCTGGTAATAAAGCAACGCTGCCGGAAAGCGATGAGTACGATCCGTTATTACACGGGCAGTCTATCGTTGCGCCAGTCGCTGCTGCGGCCGCTATGGCGAACCCAGCTTACGCCGCCCCGGTGATGCCGACAGGTACCGTATCTCCTGTTGCTACGCCTGCGCCGGAAGTAGTAGAGACTCCGGCTATTGCCTGGCAGTCGGCACCGACTACGGTAACACCTGAGCCTGTGCTTGCGCCGACACCTGAAAGTTATCAAGCGCCTCGCTCCGCGGAACAATACAACCCTCAACAGGTGACCAGCCATTGGTCAGAGCCAGAAATGGTGCAGCCTGTTGTTGAACAAGCTCCGGTTCAGCCAATTTATTATGATCCAACCCCAGCGCAACCAATTGTTGAGCCTGAGCCGGTTGAAGAGATAAAACCGGCCGTTCGCCCGCCTCTCTATCATTTTGAAGAAGTCGAAGCGAAACGTGCTCGTGAGCGTGAACAACTAGCTGCCTGGTATCAACCGGTTAATGAGCCAAAACCTGATCCTTACGGTTATGACAGCTCTCCTGCTTTTGCCTCAACGTCTGTAACCGATTCTTCACGCTTTGAAGCGACAGCTATTCCTCAGGGCTTCTCTGGCGTTTTGCCTGAGATTCCTGTTGTAGCGGCTCCATCTGTTCCTCAAAGTGTCAAAGATGCGGCAAAAGTTGCGAGTGCTGTGGCTGCCTTTAGTCCGGTATTCAGCATTGCCAGCGATGCGCCGCGCCCTCAGATTAAAGAGGGGATTGGCCCTCAGTTACCACGTCCAAATCGTGTACGTGTGCCGACACGTCGTGAACTCGCCTCTTACGGAATTAAGTTACCGTCGCAGCGTATGGCTGAAGAAGAAGCGCGTCGCCAGAATGGTATGGATATTGAAGAAGACTATGCTGACGATGCCGAAGAAATGGAACAGCATGAACTTGCTCGCCAGTTTGCAGCCCAGCAACAACAGCGTTACGGCGAAGAGTATGAAGACGACTCTTTGCAGCAAGACGAAGATGAGGCTGAGCAGGTTGAATTAGCGCGCCAGTTCGCTGCACAACAGCAACAGCGTTATTCAGCACCCCAGCAGCAACCGAATCAACAACAGCCAAATAATGTTCCGTTCTCATTGGATGATTTTGATTTCTCGCCAATGAAAACGTTAGTGAACGATGGACCTAGTGAGCCATTGTTTACGCCGGGTCACGTTGAAGAACCGGTTCCTGTGCAGCAATCGCAAAATTGGCAGGCTGTTCCGCAGCCGCATGTCCAACAACAACCGACACCTGCACCAGTTACCGCCCCGTCATTCAAAGAGAGTTTGATCCATCCTTTCTTGATGCGTAATGGTGATGACCGTCCGTTGCAGCGCCCAACCACGCCGTTGCCATCTCTGGACTTGCTGACGTCTCCACCTGCGGAAATTGAGCCAGTAGATACCTTTGCTCTTGAGCAAATGGCGCGTCTGGTTGAAGCTCGTCTTGCGGATTATCGTATTAAAGCCGATGTGGTGGATTACTCTCCAGGCCCTGTAATCACGCGCTTTGAACTTGATTTAGCGCCGGGAGTTAAAGCTGCACGTATTTCTAACCTGTCTCGTGACCTGGCGCGTTCGTTGTCGACTGTCGCGGTGCGTGTTGTAGAGGTTATTCCGGGTAAACCATACGTGGGCCTGGAATTACCAAACAAAAAGCGCCAGACCGTTTACCTACGCGAAGTGCTCGATTGTGCCAAATTCCGTGAAAGTACTTCGCCGCTAACAGTGGTGTTGGGCAAAGACATCGGCGGCGAGCCGGTGATTGCCGATCTTGCAAAAATGCCTCACTTGCTGGTAGCTGGTACGACCGGTTCCGGTAAGTCCGTTGGCGTTAATGCCATGATCCTCAGCATGTTGTATAAAGCCACACCTGACGAAGTGCGCTTTATTATGATCGACCCGAAAATGCTTGAGTTGTCAGTGTATGAAGGCATTCCACATCTGTTAACTGAAGTCGTAACAGATATGAAAGATGCTGCCAATGCATTGCGCTGGAGCGTTAACGAAATGGAACGTCGTTACAAGCTGATGTCCGCGCTAGGCGTGCGAAATCTGGCGGGTTATAACGAACGCGTGCTGGAAGCTGAACTTATGGGTCGCCCAATCCCAGATCCATTCTGGAAGCCGGGCGACAGCATGGAAGTTTCTCATCCAATGCTTGAGAAACTGCCGTATATCGTCGTGCTGGTAGATGAGTTTGCCGACCTGATGATGACGGTCGGCAAGAAAGTGGAAGAGTTGATCGCTCGTTTGGCGCAGAAAGCGCGTGCTGCGGGTATTCACTTAGTGCTGGCTACTCAGCGCCCATCTGTAGACGTGATTACCGGCTTGATTAAGGCCAATATTCCTACGCGTGTGGCGTTTACCGTGTCGAGCAAAATTGACTCCCGCACTATTCTTGACCAGGCCGGTGCTGAGTCACTGCTGGGGATGGGCGATATGCTCTATTCCGGGCCAAACTCTACGCTGCCAGTGCGTGTGCATGGTGCGTTTGTTCGTGATCAGGAAGTGCATGCAGTTGTTCAGGACTGGAAAGCACGTGGCCGCCCACAATATATCACCGGTATTACTTCAGATACCGAAAGTGAAGGCGGTGCAGGTGGCGGTCTTGACGGTGATGAAGAACTCGACCCGTTATTTGATCAGGCTGTCGCGTTTGTGGTTGAAAAGCGTAAAGCTTCAATTTCTGGTGTTCAGCGCCAGTTCCGCATTGGTTATAACCGTGCGGCGCGAATTGTTGAGCAGATGGAAGCGCAGGGTATCGTGAGTCCACAGGGGCATAATGGTAACCGCGAAGTGCTTGCGCCACCGCCATTTGAGTAACCCTGTGCAAAAGAGTAGTGATTGAGACTCTTTTGCAAAGATGGGTAAATTACCGGAAAATCAGCTTATTCTTCTGTTGCTACAGAATGGCTCTCGACTAGAGTGGGCAGCAGAAATGCCACTGTGTATTCGTTTTGTGGTGCGTGTATTTAAAGGGATCATAATGAAAAAAATCGCTATTACTTGTGCTTTGTTGACCGCTCTTACCGCAACCGCTGCCTGGGCTGATGCCGCAGGCGACCTGAAAACGCGTCTGGATAAGGTCAGCAGCTTCCACGCCAGCTTCACGCAGAAAGTGACCGATGGTAGTGGCGCGGCTGTTCAGGAAGGCCAGGGGGATTTGTGGGTTAAACGTCCAAACCTTTTTAACTGGCACATGACTCAACCTGATGAAAGTATTCTGGTCTCTGACGGCAAAACATTGTGGTTCTACAACCCGTTTGTTGAGCAAGTCAGTGCGACCTGGCTGAAAGATGCCACCGGTAATACACCGTTTATGTTGATTGCGCGCAACCAGAGCAGTGACTGGCAGCAATACAACATTAAACAAAGCGGTGATGATTTTGTACTGACTCCAAAAACCAGCGCCGGCAATCTCAAGCAATTCACTATTAATGTCGGAAGCGATGGCACTATCCATCAATTCAGCGCGATTGAGCAAGACGATCAACGCAGCAGCTATGCGCTGAAAACCCAGCAAAATGGTGCGGTTGATATGAGCAAGTTTACGTTTACCCCGCCTGCTGGCGTGACGGTGGACGACCAACGTAAGTAGAGGTATGAGTGAGCAACCTGTCGCTCGATTTTTCTGAGAATACCTTCAAACCTCTGGCTGCGCGTATGCGGCCAGAGAACCTCGCGCAATACATCGGCCAACAACATCTGCTCGCTCCAGGCAAACCGCTTCCTAAAGCAATCGAAGCGGGGCATCTCCATTCGATGATTTTATGGGGACCTCCAGGTACGGGCAAAACTACGCTTGCTGAAGTGATTGCTCACTATGCTGACGCCGATGTAGAACGCATTTCGGCTGTCACTTCAGGCGTCAAAGAAATCCGCGAAGCCATAGAGCGTGCGCGCCAGAATCGCAACGCGGGGCGGCGAACGATTCTATTTGTCGACGAAGTCCATCGCTTCAACAAAAGCCAGCAAGATGCTTTTTTGCCGCACATTGAAGACGGCACGATTACGTTTATCGGCGCAACCACAGAAAACCCGTCATTTGAACTGAACTCAGCACTGCTTTCGCGTGCACGCGTTTATTTGCTTAAATCGCTGACCACTGAAGACATTGAAAAAGTCTTGAGCCAGGCGATGAGCGATTCTGCGCGTGGGTATGGCGGGCAAAACATTGTCCTGCCCGATGACACGCGTCTTGCTATTGCAGAACTGGTCAACGGTGATGCCCGGCGTGCATTGAACACGCTGGAAATGATGGCTGATATGGCTGAAACCGATGCGAGCGGCAACCGCGTTCTACAAATTGCGCTTTTGACCGAAATTGCTGGTGAACGCAGTGCGCGATTTGATAATAAAGGCGACCGTTTTTACGATCTTATCTCCGCCTTACACAAGTCGGTGCGGGGTTCTTCACCTGATGCAGCTCTGTACTGGTATGCGCGTATTATCACCGCGGGTGGCGACCCTTTATATGTCGCTCGCCGTTTGCTGGCGATTGCCTCGGAAGATGTCGGTAATGCTGACCCTCGTGGCATGCAGGTCGCTATTTCTGCCTGGGATTGCTTTACCCGCGTAGGCCCTGCCGAAGGTGAGCGTGCTATCGCTCAGGCAATTGTTTATCTGGCCTGTGCGCCGAAAAGTAATGCGGTTTATACAGCATTCAAGGCGGCCATGGCGGATGCCCGTGAACGCCCGGATTATGACGTTCCTGTCCATCTTCGCAATGCACCAACCAAGCTGATGAAAGAGATGGGGTACGGTCAGGAGTATCGTTATGCTCACGACGAAACCAATGCCTATGCTTCCGGCGAGGTCTACTTCCCGCAGGAAATGGCACAAACGCGCTATTATCGGCCGACAAACAGAGGTCTTGAAGGCAAGATTGGCGAAAAGCTGGCCTGGCTTGCTGAACAGGATCAAAATAGCCCGACAAAACGCTACCGCTAAAGCAGACGTTGCGGTAAGGTTAGGAAAACTATCACTGTGGTTGCAATCTGTGGCCGCATCCCCTTCATTTAATTCGATAAGCACAGGATAAGCATGCTCGATCCCAATCTACTGCGTACAGAGCCAGACGCAGTCGCTGAAAAACTGGCACGCCGAGGCTTCAAGCTGGATGTAGAAACGCTGCGCTCTTTAGAAGAGCGTCGTAAAGTATTGCAGGTGAAAACTGAAAATCTGCAAGCTGAACGTAACTCGCGATCGAAATCCATTGGCCAGGCGAAAGCGCGTGGAGAAGATATCGAGCCGTTGCGTTTGCAAGTCAACCAGTTGGGTGAAGAGCTGGATGCAGCGAAAACTGAACTTGATATCCTGCTTGCAGAGATCCGCGACATCGCGCTGACGTTGCCTAATATCCCGGACGATTGCGTGCCGATGGGTAAAGATGACAGCGAAAACGTTGAAATCTGCCGCTGGGGTGAGCCGCGTAAATTCGATTTTGAAGTGCGTGACCACGTGACGCTGGGCGAAATGGCTAAAGGTCTGGATTTCGCATCTGCTGTTAAACTGACCGGTGCTCGTTTTGTTGTGATGCAAGGGCAAATTGCTCGTCTGCACCGCGCCCTGAGCCAGTTCATGCTTGACCTGCATACTGAGCAGCATGGTTATATTGAGAACTATGTTCCGTATCTCGTAAACCACGACACGCTTTATGGTACAGGCCAATTGCCTAAATTTGCTGGTGACTTGTTCCATACTCGTCCGCTGGAAGAAGAAGCTGATGCAAGCAACTACGCGTTGATCCCAACCGCAGAAGTGCCGTTGACCAACTTGGTGCGTGATGAAATTCTCGATGAAGATGCTCTGCCGCTGAAAATGACCGCACATACCCCATGCTTCCGTTCTGAAGCGGGTACTTACGGTCGTGACACGCGTGGTCTTATCCGTCAGCACCAGTTCGATAAAGTTGAGATGGTGCAGATTGTGCGTCCGGAAGACTCTATGGAAGCACTGGAAGAGTTGACCAGCCACGCGGAGAAAGTGCTGGAGTTATTGAATCTGCCATACCGCAAAGTTTTGTTGTGTTCTGGTGATATGGGCTTTGGCGCGGTCAAAACTTATGATCTGGAAGTGTGGTTGCCTGGGCAGGATACTTACCGTGAAATCTCCTCTTGCTCCAACTGCGGAGATTTCCAGGCGCGTCGTTTGCAGGCTCGCTGCCGCAGCAAATCAGATAAGAAAACTCGTTTGGTGCATACCCTGAACGGTTCTGGTCTGGCTGTAGGTCGTACACTGGTTGCGGTACTTGAAAACTACCAGCAAGCAGATGGTCGTATCGAAGTTCCGGAAGTGCTGCGTCCTTACATGAAAGGGCTTGAGTACATCGGCTAATGTATTAGTGCTATTTAATTGCTTAAAAGCGCCTGCGGGCGCTTTTTTTATGCCGTAAATATTCTCATTCCCATAGATAATCTGCCTTTATTGACACCAGACAATAACAAATACCCCTATATGAGTATTATCTCTCCCAGAAAGAGAGTGGTGATTATTAATACAATTCATTCGGCGTCCTTATCAATTGATGGTTTCAGATTACATGATGTAACTGGACTACCAATTGTGGCCCTGACATAAACCAATACACTCCTTTCTCTTTTGGGCTGAGCAATGGATACGCATGCCGCAATTTAGTCAGCAACCGTTGCCAGCTTGTTTAAATGTGAGCACTAAACAAGTGGGTCATTATGAAAGAGAAAACTTCTAATGCGGTCCTTACCGCACAAGTGAGTCGCCGTAAGCTGGTGAAAACTACAGCTATCGGTGGTCTTGCTGCTGCGAGTGGAGCATTAACACTTCCCTTTAGCCGCCTGGCTTTTGCACAGACTGCCGCTGATACACAAACAGATGCTGAGAAAGTTATCTGGAGCGCCTGTACAGTAAACTGCGGTAGCCGTTGCCCACTTCGTATGCATGTGGCGGATGGCGAAATCAAATATGTTGAGACAGACAACACCGGTGATGACAACTACGAAGGGTTGCATCAGGTCCGCGCGTGCCTGCGTGGTCGCTCAATGCGTCGTCGCGTCTATAATGCCGACCGCCTGAAATATCCGATGAAGCGTGTTGGTGCGCGTGGAGAAGGGAAGTTTGAGCAAATCAGTTGGGATGAAGCCTACGATACCATCGCCAATAGCATGAAAGGCATTATCAAAGAGTACGGCAACGAAGCTATTTACCTGAATTACGGCACCGGTACGCTGGGTGGCACCATGACCCGCTCCTGGCCACCAGGGTCAACATTAATCGCCCGTTTGATGAACTGCTGCGGCGGTTATCTCAATCATTATGGCGACTATTCAACTGCACAAATTGCCGCTGGCCTGAACTATACCTACGGCGGTTGGGCGGATGGCAATAGCCCATCTGATATTGAAAACAGCAAATTAGTCGTGCTGTTTGGCAATAACCCTGGCGAAACGCGTATGAGTGGCGGCGGGGTGACTTACTATCTTGAGCAGGCTCGCGAAAAATCTAATGCTCGCATGATTATCATCGATCCTCGTTACACCGATACTGGTGCCGGGCGTGAAGATGAGTGGATTCCAATTCGTCCGGGTACTGATACCGCCCTTATCTCAGCTTTAGCATGGGTAATGATCACTGAAAATCTGGTTGATCAGCCATTCCTCGATACATACTGTGTCGGTTACGACGAAAAAACTCTTCCAAAAACGGCTCCTGCTAACGGACATTACAAAGCCTATATTCTTGGCGAAGGAGCCGATGGCCAGGCCAAAACGCCACAATGGGCGGCCCAAATTACCGGTATTCCTGCCGACCGCATTATTAAACTTGCTCGTGAAATCGCCACCGCGAGACCTGCTTTTATTAGCCAGGGCTGGGGGCCACAACGCCACTCAAACGGTGAACTGGTTTCACGTGCCATCGCCATGTTGTCGATCCTGACGGGTAATGTGGGAATCAATGGCGGTAATAGCGGCGCACGCGAAGGCTCTTATAGCCTGCCATTTGTGCGTATGCCGACGCTGGAAAATCCGGTGCAAACCAGTATTTCGATGTTCTTGTGGACGGATGCCATCGAGCGCGGCCCAGAAATGACCGCAACTCGTGACGGTGTGCGCGGCAAAGATAATCTCGATGTGCCAATCAAAATGGTCTGGAACTATGCCAGTAACTGCCTGATTAACCAGCACTCAGAAATTAACCGTACTCACGATATCCTACAAGACGACAAGAAATGCGAAATGATTGTGGTGATCGATAACCACATGACTTCCTCTGCTAAATACGCAGATATATTGCTGCCTGATTGCACCGCATCTGAACAGATGGACTTCTGCCTCGATGCGTCATGCGGCAACATGGCTTATGTGATTTTTGCCGATCAGGTGATTAAACCTCGTTTTGAGTGCAAAACTATTTATGAGATGACTACTGAACTGGCAAAACGCATGGGGGTTGAGCAACAGTTCACAGAAGGGCGCACGCAAGAAGGCTGGATGCGTCATCTCTATCAGCAGTCTCAGGAAGCGATTCCTGACCTACCGAGTTTTGATGAATTCCGAAAAGTTGGCATCTTCAAGCAGCGTGACCCTGAAGGCCACCACGTGGCGTATAAAGCCTTCCGTGAAGACCCAGCGGCGAATCCACTGACGACACCATCAGGGAAAATTGAAATCTATTCTGAACAGTTAGCCGAAATTGCAGCCACCTGGCAACTTAATGAAGGAGACGTCATCGATCCGCTACCAGTTTACAGTGCGGGCTTTGAAAACTTTGGCGATCCGCTGGCCGAGAAATGGCCATTGCAGATGACGGGCTTCCATTACAAAGCGCGTACCCACTCAACCTACGGCAATGTGGATGTGTTGAAAGCAGCCTGTCGTCAGGAAATGTGGATCAACCCAATTGATGCACAGCAACGTGGGATTAAGAACGGCGACATAGTGCGTATCTTCAATGGGCGTGGGGAAGTTCAAATCAATGCGAAAGTGACACCGCGCATAATCCCTGGCGTTGTCGCGATGGGGGAAGGGGCCTGGTATAGCCCGGATGCCAATAAAGTTGACCACTCGGGTAGCATTAACGTGTTAACCACGCAGCGGCCGTCGCCACTGGCAAAAGGCAACCCATCCCACAGTAACCTCGTCCAGGTCGAGAAGGCGTAAGGAATAGCTGATGACTACCCAATACGGATTTTATATAGACTCGAGCCGCTGCACTGGTTGTAAGACCTGCGAGCTGGCTTGTAAAGATTACAAAAATTTAGGCCCGGACGTCAGCTTCCGTCGCATTTATGAATATGCTGGCGGTGACTGGCAACAAGACAACGGGGTTTGGCAGCAAAACGTCTTCGCCTACTATCTGTCGATTGCTTGTAACCATTGTGAAGATCCGGCTTGTACCAAGGTCTGCCCAAGCGGTGCGATGCATAAGCGTGAAGACGGTTTTGTGGTCGTTAATGAAGATGTTTGTATTGGCTGCCGCTATTGCCATATGGCCTGCCCATACGGCGCACCACAGTACAACGCTGAAAAAGGTCACATGACTAAGTGTGATGGCTGTCATGAGCGTATTGCTGAGGGCAAGAAGCCTGTCTGTGTCGAATCCTGCCCATTACGTGCGCTAGATATGGCACCGATTGCTGAACTACGCGCGAAGTATGGTGAACAGGCAGCCATTGCTCCGCTGCCATCAGCACATTTCACTAAGCCAAATATTGTCATTAAACCTAACGCCAACAGCCGCCCATGTGGGGATAAAACCGGTTATCTGGCAAACCCGAAGGAGGTGTGAGATGGGTAACGGATGGCATGAATGGCCACTAATGGTCTTTACGGTTTTAGGGCAGTGCGTCGCGGGTGGTTTTATTGTTATGGCATTAGCATTGCTGACCGGTGTTTCCGACCGTGTACAGCAAAAGCGTGTGCATTGGGCAATGATCGTGCTGTGGGTGTTGATGGGCATTGGTTTTATGGCCTCAGTACTGCATCTCGGCTCACCACTACGCGCCTTCAACTCGCTTAATCGCATCGGGGAATCAGCACTCAGTAATGAAATTGCCAGCGGCTCAGTCTTCTTCGCGGTGGGTGGTTTCTGGTGGCTGGTTACCGTGCTGGGCAAAATGCCGCAGGCACTGGGTAAAATCTGGATGATGCTGACGATGATTCTGGGTGTGTTCTTTGTCTGGATGATGTGTAAGGTCTACCTGATTGATACCGTACCAACCTGGTATAGTGTTTATACTCCGCTCAGTTTCTTCCTGACGATGTTTATAGGTGGGCCGCTGCTCGGTTACTTACTGCTACGCGTTGCAGGCGTAACGGGTTGGGGAATGCGTCTTCTTCCTGCAATTTCATTGCTGGCTGTTGTAATAAGTACCGTGGTTGTGATGTTACAGGGTATGGATTTAGCGACAATCCACAGCTCAATCATGCAGGCATCTGCACTGGTTCCTGAATATGGTGCATTGATGTCATGGCGCTTGTTGGTGCTGGCGCTTGCATTAGCTTGTTGGATTATCCCGCAACTTAAAGGTGGCCAGGCAAACCCTGCAGTTCTGACATTCGCCTTCGTGTTGGTTATTGTTGGTGAGCTAATAGGCCGCGGTGTGTTCTACGGTCTGCATATGACGGTTGGTATGGCTATCGCAAGTTAATGCCATCGCGATTAAATGCGCTTTCGGGCGCATTTAATCTTTTCGGATAAAAAATATCATGCAATTTACCATGAAATTTTTCATCCAACCCGCTTCGATTCCCAATACCTGATCCCATCAAAAACAGAGAGATAGCATTTCGTCTATATGCTTTGCTCACAAGTAAGATAAGTTTTTCAAATCGACAGTTTTCAAATCGTGCCAGGCCCCGTCAGCACTCGATTGACAATCATTTTTCCAGTGGCATGATGCGCACAAATTATTCTCTTCCTCGCGGTTTCTACATGTCCACCTATACCCGGCCAGTGATGCTTTTGCTCTGTGGTCTGATGCTTTTGACCCTGGCGATAGCGGTTTTAAATACGCTGGTTCCACTTTGGTTAGCTCACGAAAATCTTCCAACCTGGCAAGTCGGGATGGTGGGTTCATCGTACTTTACTGGAAACTTGGTGGGTACTTTGCTGACCGGATGGCTAATTAAACGTCAGGGTTTCAACCGTAGCTACTATCTTGCCTCGCTGATTTTTGCTGCGGGTTGTGCAGGATTGGGGCTGATGACCGGTTTCTGGAGTTGGATGATGTGGCGTTTCATCGCGGGTATCGGCTGTGCGATGATTTGGGTGGTGGTTGAAAGCGCCTTGATGTGCAGCGGCACTTCTCACAATCGTGGGCGCTTGCTGGCAGCCTACATGATGGTTTATTACGTTGGCACGGTGTTAGGCCAATTGATGATCAGCAAAATGCCGACCGATTTAGCCAGCGTCCTACCATGGGTGACGGCGCTTATTTTAACCGCGATTCTTCCGCTGTTGTTTACTCGCATTGTGAATGATCGGAGTGAAAACCAGGAAGTGACGCCTGTCTGGCCAATGCTGCGCCTGCGACATGCACGTCTTGGCGTGAACGGCTGCATTATTTCCGGGATCGTACTCGGCTCCCTTTATGGGTTGATGCCGCTGTATCTAAACCATCAGGGCGTCAGCGATGCCGGTATTGGTTTCTGGATGGCGGTGATGGTCAGTGCAGGTATTGTCGGACAGTGGCCGGTAGGGCGCCTGGCAGATCGTTTTGGCCGTTTACTGGTGCTGCGTGTTCAGGTATTTATTGTGATTCTGGGTTGCTTGGCAATGCTAAGCAATGCGGCGATGGGGCCTACGTTGTTTGTGCTAGGCGCGGCAGGGTTTACTCTTTATCCAGTAGCAATGGCTTGGGCCTGTGAGAAAGTTGAGCACCATCAGTTGGTAGCAATGAACCAGGCTCTCCTGCTCAGCTATACCGTAGGTAGCTTGCTTGGCCCAACGTTTACCTCAATGTTGATGCAAAATTTCTCGGACAATTTGCTGTTCGTTATGATAGCAGGCGTCGCGTTTGTCTACTTACTCATGCTGCTACGCAAAGCAGGGCCTCATTCAACACCAGTTGCCCACGCCTGAAATTGAAGATACAAAAAAGCCCCTCGAAGGGGCTTTTTGCATTGAGCGACGAATCGGATATCTAAAACTTAGTACATCACCTTGTGACCATACTGTTCCAGAATGCCTTTTACGCGTTCCATTGTCTCTTTCTTCGGCGGGTGTACGCCATCAAGTTTGTACTCTTCACCCATCGCCACCCATTTGTGTTTACCCAGCTCGTGGTAAGGCAGTAATTCGATCTTCTCTACATTACCCATATCACGTGTGAACTCACCCAGTCGATGTGCTGAGTCGTCATCGTCAGACCAGCCCGGTACCACAACATAGCGAATCCAGACGTTAACGTTCTTATCAGAAAGGTAGCGTGCAAATTCCAGCGTACGATGATTAGAGACGCCAACCAGATTCTGGTGAATTTCGTCGTTCATCTGTTTTAAATCGAGCATGACCAGATCGGTCACTTCCAGCAATTCATCAATTACCGGATCGTAGCGGCGCACAAAACCGTTGGTATCAAGACAGGTATGAATCCCTTCTTTACGGCAGGCCCGGAACCAGTCACGTACGAATTCTGCTTGCAGAATAGCTTCGCCGCCTGAGGCCGTTACACCACCACCAGATGCATTCATAAAGTGGCGATAGGTCACCACTTCTTTCATCAGTTCTTCAACACTGACCTCTTTGCCACCATGCGTATCCCATGTATCACGATTGTGGCAATACAGGCAGCGCATCAGGCAGCCCTGGAAAAAGGTAATAAAACGAATACCGGGACCATCCACGGTACCGCAGGATTCAAAGGAATGAATTCGGCCAATTACTGACATTGCGGTGTTCTCTCCAGTATTGGTCCATGCCTTAAAAGCAGGAACCAGGTTGAGCGCGGTCGAATAGAGTCTTGCCGCGTCGAATCAATTTTGCGAGATAACCTAAACGTAGCAGTTATCTTGCAAAACTGGTTCTGACATAAGAAAAGGCCCCACCGAGGTGGAGCCTTCATTGTACGCCTTTTCAGACAAACCGTGAATTACATGGTTTGAGTGAAGGTGCGGGTAATAACGTCCTGCTGTTGTTCTTTAGTCAGGGAGTTAAAACGTACAGCGTAACCAGAAACACGAATGGTCAGCTGAGGATATTTCTCAGGGTGTTCCATCGCATCCAGCAGCATTTCACGGTTCATTACGTTCACGTTCAGGTGTTGACCACCTTCGATGGACGCTTCGTGATGGAAGTAACCATCCATCAGACCCGCGAGGTTAGTTTTACGAACTTCGTCGTCTTTACCCAGTGCGTTAGGAACGATAGAGAAGGTGTAAGAGATACCATCTTTAGCGTAAGCAAACGGCAGTTTAGCAACGGAAGTCAGAGAGGCAACAGCACCTTTCTGGTCGCGACCGTGCATTGGGTTAGCACCTGGACCGAATGGAGCGCCAGCGCGACGACCGTCTGGGGTGTTACCGGTTTTCTTACCATAAACCACGTTAGAGGTGATGGTCAGAACAGACTGAGTCGGGATAGCGTTACGGTAAGTAGTCAGTTTCTGAATTTTCTTCATGAAACGTTCTACCAGGTCAACAGCGATATCATCTACGCGAGAATCGTTGTTACCGAACATTGGGTATTCGCCTTCGATTTCGAAGTCTACAGCCAGGCCGTCTTCGTCACGAACAGGTTTAACTTTCGCGTATTTGATTGCAGACAGGGAGTCAGCTGCAACAGACAGACCCGCGATACCACAAGCCATGGTGCGAACAACGTCACGGTCATGCAGAGCCATCAGAGACGCTTCGTAGCTGTATTTATCATGCATGTAGTGAATGATGTTCAGCGCGGTGACGTACTGTTTAGCCAACCAGTCCATGAAGTGATCAAGACGGTCAAGAACGTTATCGTAGTCCAGAACGTCAGCCATGATTGGCGCTTCTTTAGGACCGATCTGAATTTTCAGTTTTTCATCAACGCCGCCGTTGATTGCATACAGCATGGTTTTCGCGAGGTTAGCGCGAGCACCGAAGAACTGCATTTGCTTACCAACAATCATTGGGCTTACGCAACATGCGATTGCGTAGTCATCGTTGTTGAAGTCAGGGCGCATCAGATCATCGTTCTCGTATTGCAGAGAAGAGGTATCGATGGAAACTTTAGCTGCGAACTTCTTGAAGTTCAGTGGCAGTTTTTCAGACCACAGAATAGTGATGTTCGGCTCCGGAGACGGCCCCATGGTGTACAGGGTGTTCAGGAAACGGAAGCTAGATTTGGTAACCAGAGTACGGCCATCTACACCCATACCGGCGATAGATTCAGTCGCCCAGATTGGGTCACCAGAGAACAGCTCATCATACTCAGGGGTACGCAGGAAGCGAACCATACGCAGTTTCATGACCAGGTGGTCAATCATTTCCTGTGCTTCAAGCTCAGTAATTTTGCCTGCTTTCAGGTCACGTTCGATGAATGCATCCAGGAAGGTGGAAACACGACCGAAGGACATTGCAGCGCCGTTCTGAGATTTAACCGCAGCCAGGTAGCCGAAGTAAGTCCACTGAATTGCTTCTTGAGCATTTTTAGCAGGACCAGAGATATCGCAGCCATATTTAGCAGCCATTTCTTTGATCTGACCCAGAGCACGGTGCTGTTCAGAGATTTCTTCACGCAGACGGATTGTTGCTTCCAGATCTTCGCCGTTTTCCAGTTTGCTCTGCAGAGAGTTGAACTGAGCGAATTTGTCTTTCATCAGGAAGTCGATACCGTACAGTGCTACGCGACGGTAGTCACCAATGATACGACCACGACCGTAAGCATCCGGCAGACCGGTGATTACGCCTGATTTACGGCAGTTCAGGATGTCTTTGGTATAAACGTCAAACACACCCTGGTTGTGAGTTTTGCGGTATTCGGTGAAGATCTTCTTAAGCATTGGGTCAAGTTCACGACCGTATACTTTGCAAGAACCTTCAACCATTTTGATGCCACCAAACGGAATAATTGCACGTTTCAGTGGAGCATCAGTTTGCAGGCCGACGATAGTTTCGAGGGACTTGTTGATGTAACCAGCATCGTGGGAGGTGATGGTGGATGCGAGGTCAGTGTCGAAGTCAACAGGCGCGTGAGTGCGGTTTTCCTGTTTAACGCCTTCCATAACGTTGTCCCACAGAGCGGTAGTTGCATCTGTAGCACCTGCCAGGAAGGACTCGTCGCCCTCGTAAGGGGTGTAGTTTTTCTGAATAAAGTCACGCACGTTGACTTCATTCTGCCAGTCGCCTTTAGCAAAACCTTCCCAAGCGGTGGCTAACTTTTCATTAAGTTCGGACATTTAACACCTACCTTCTAATGTGGATTTCTTATTCCCTACACGACAGTTAGCACTTAGTGCTTATCGCCACCGCGCAGATAAATTACCCAGTACGTCAACCCAACCAGTAAACCACCACCGATGATGTTCCCGATAGTTACGGGGATTAAGTTATCGGTGATGAAGTTCAACACGGTCAAGTGTGTGAAATTGTCCGGAGACGACCCAACTGCGGTCCAGAATTCCGGGCTTGCAAAGTTGCGTACTACGATACCCATAGGGATCATGAACATGTTTGCGATACTGTGCTCAAAACCACTAGCAACAAACATGGCGACCGGGAGGATCATAGCAAACATCTTGTCCATCAAACTGCGACCGGAGTAGCTCATCCAGACAGCCAGACAGACCATCAGGTTAGCTAAAATACCGAGGCACACAGCTTCAATAAAGGTGTGATGCATTTTGTGGTCCGCGGTTTGAAGCACATTCAGACCCCACGCACCATTTGCTGTCATATACATGCCTGACAACCAAATCAACACCACAAACATCAAAGCGCCGCACAGGTTACCGATATAAACGTTAACCCAGTTCTTGGCTAACTGACCCCAAGTGATACGTCCACTGGCTTTAGCAACAACGATTAACACTGTAGAAGTGAAAAGGTCTGCACCGCAGATGACACACAGGATAAGTCCTAAGGAGAAGCAAGTACCGCCAATCAGTTTTGCAATACCAAACGGAAT
Organism: Buttiauxella sp. BIGb0552; assembly: GCF_004366275.1. Lineage (NCBI taxonomy): Bacteria > Pseudomonadati > Pseudomonadota > Gammaproteobacteria > Enterobacterales > Enterobacteriaceae > Buttiauxella > Buttiauxella sp. BIGb0552. Next base: position 304,538 of record NZ_SODY01000002.1, on the reverse strand, counting down.
TGTTGCAGTACCGGTAGTAGCAGTGATGTAAAAGACAAAGGCAATCGAGATGAACATACCCGCGGTTATCGCTAAATAAAACGTGGTTAGCGGGTGTTTTGTTGCTTTATAGACGCCAGCATCTTCGGCAACTTTCGCCATAGCAGCTGGGAGCAATAGATCAAAAGGGTTGTCAGCTTTCACACTAACTCTCTCTTATTTAATTCGGCGACGAGATACTAACAAAGCATTATAGAGTAAAATTTGATATGGATCATATCTCGCCAAGCTTATAGGCCTGAAAAAAGCAGGTTTTTAGCTATTTTTCAGTTCAGATTATTGATTTTTATGATAAAAATAAAGTTTAAAGTTTATAGTGTAATTTGATATTTAACCTCGAAGCTCCTGTGTTTGATTAATTAGAATGGAGTATTTCAGTAATTTGGCAACATTATTTGTAGTTTCACTTAATAATATTTCACCAATATTTAACTATTGAGTCACAAGTGAAATTATTACGCTGCCAATAAATACACGGGGCGATAAAAATCGCCCCGTAATATAGCGTAAACATTATGGTTTACGCACCTTTGAGTTTCTTTTTGTTACTTTATTTCCAAAATGCCGCTTTTGCGCGTTGCAATTTTTCATACGCGCTTAACAGCGCCTGATGAGCAGGGAAGGCTTTTAAATCGCTATCTACAGCTTGCAGGCCATAGAATGCAGCTTCGCCACTCAGGGCAGCACTCGCCGCTTCAACAGTTTCTGCACCGTACATGCGTACGAAGGCATTCAGGTATTGCAGCGGCTGGCGGTCTTCTTCCATTGCCAAAAGCAGTAATGTTTGCAGGCAGCGGTAATAGTTTGCACGTTCGGCGCTGAAAATAGACGCATTGAATTCCATTGTCCATTCAGTCCAGATAAGCGCTTGTTCGGTATCGCCGCCAGCCAGAGCCAGCATGGCTTTTAACTCGCCAATACGCAGCGTGTACCAACCGTTATCTTTACCTGTCGCCAGACCCAGCAATTCGCGCACACGGGTGAAGTCATCGTGGCCTTCTTCATCTAACTGAGAAATCAGGCCCAGATAATCTTGTTTCTCCCACTCGCTACCCGGCAGAGCCAGAATCGTATCGCGCAGGTGATAGCCCATATTGTTGTTTGCGAGCAGCAGGTCTTCAGCCGGGTAAATATCGGACATGCCTGGCACGATGATGCGGCAAGCATAAACATCCAGATGCTGATAATCAGCGATGTAGACTTCCTGGTCTTCTGCATCAAAAATTGCCATCAACGTGGCGAACTCTTCTTCTGTTGTGCCGGAGAAGCTCCAGTCAACAAATGGATAGTCAGCATCTTGCTTGAACATATCCCAGGAGATCAGACCGCTGGAATCAATGAAGTGAGTTTCCAGGTTTGCATGCTCAGCCACTTCTTCGTCGTCAAAGGTTGGTGGAGTAAACACATCCAGGTCTTTCAGACCGCGGCCCTGAAGCAGTTCTGTCACGGTACGTTCCAGCGCAACACCAAAATCAGGGTGAGCACCAAACGATGCAAAGCAAGTGCCGTTAGCTGGGTTGAACAATACCACACAGATAACGGGGTATTTGCCGCCTAATGAACCGTCATACGCGAAGATTGGGAAACCTTCGGCTTCAAGGGTAGCAATTGACTCAACCACGCCCGGATAACGAGCCAGCACTTCTTGTGGAATTTCTGGCAGGCTGATGCTTTCGGCAATAATACGGTTCTTGATGTGGCGCTCGAACACTTCGGAAAGTGCCTGAACGCGCGCTTCATTGGCAGTGTTACCTGCGGACATTCCGTTTGATACGTACAGGTTGCCGATAATGTTCATCGGAATGTAAACGGTTTCTTGATCTGACTGGCGGGTGAATGGCAGCGCGCAAATCCCACGCTCTTCATTACCTGATTGCAGGTCGATAAGCATACCTGCAGTCACTTCGTTTTCTGGATCGTAAAACGCGCGCAGGCGATCGTCGAGAATACCTTCCGGCAGTTGCTCATCTTCTGGGATTGGGAACCACTTCTCGTTTGGATAATGCACAAATGGGCCATTAGCGATGGTTTTGCCCAACCAGAAATCAGCAAAGAAATAGTTAGTCGAGAGACGTTCGAAATATTCACCCAGTGCTGAAGCTAAAGCAGCTTTTTTAGTTGCACCTTTACCATTGGTAAAGCACAGCGCGCTGTCTTTATCACGGATATGCACTGACCAGACGTTCGGTACAGGGTTTAACCAGGAGGCTTCTTCTATATTAAAGCCAAGATCGGCGAGTTTGGTCTGAAAGCGAGCGATGGAGTCTTCCAGAGCGGCATCTTTGCCAGGAATAAAGGTTTGAGTCATGAGGTTTCACTTTTGTCGTACGCAAAGCGCGCAATGATACGGGTTTTAGCAGACTGACGCCATCGTCAGCAGCATGCAGGCGGTTCTAGCATAACAGGCTATGCTTATTGTCAGTAACCTACTGTTATGGCGGTATAAATGAAGTCCTTTGATCTCCAGCGGATGGCATTAAATGACGTTCCCCTCGATTTTCTTTGGGAAGTCGCTTTACGCAGTCTCTACACCTTTATATTGGTATTTCTATTTTTGAAGATAACGGGGCGGCGCGGTGTTCGGCAGATGTCGCTATTTGAAGTATTGATCATTCTGACACTCGGCTCTGCGGCAGGCGATGTGGCGTTTTATCATGATGTCCCCATGTTGCCCGTCTTGATTGTGTTCGTCACGCTGGGGCTGCTTTATCGCCTGGTGATGTGGTTGATGAGCCACAGCGAAAAACTTGAAAACCTGCTTGAAGGCAAACCTTCGGTTCTGATTGAAGAAGGCGAGTTTGCCTGGGAAAAAATGAAGTCGCAAAACATGACTGAATTTGAGTTCTTTATGGAACTACGATTGGTGGGTGTTGAACATCTTGGGCAGGTACGGCTAGCCATACTGGAAACTAACGGTCAAATCAGCGTCTACTTTTTCCCCGATAAACTCGTCAGGCCGGGGTTACCTATTTTACCCGAACCCTGCTGCGAACGGTTTCTTAAAGTCCCTGAAGATGCAGATTACGCCTGTATTCACTGCAGCGAAGTGGTGACACTTAATGCCGGGGATGAAACGCCTTGCCCACGTTGTGAACACAAGTTCTGGGTCAAAGCCTGTACCGCCACGCGAGTGACGTGACGGGTGGTTATCGGGCATTTAATTCAGCCACTAGTTGATTATGTTGTGTGATTTTGCGCACATTACCCAGCCATGCCTGATTAACCGTTGCAGCCTCTGCATCTGAGTGATAAAACCGATAGCGTGATAAAACTTATTGCTTTAAGCGTGGTGAGGGGAAATGGCTCAGGTATACAATTTTAGTTCCGGCCCGGCAATGCTGCCGGCTGAAGTGCTTCGTCGTGCGCAACTTGAACTCTGCGACTGGCAAGGCTTAGGCACCTCCGTAATGGAGATTAGCCATCGTGGTAAAGAGTTTATTGAGGTCGCTGAAGAAGCTGAAAAAGATTTTCGTGATCTCCTGCAAATCCCCTCAAACTACAAAGTTTTGTTCTGTCACGGCGGTGGTCGCGGCCAATTTGCTGGTGTACCGTTAAACCTGCTGGGCGACAAAACTACCGCTGATTATGTTGATGGCGGTTACTGGGCGAGCAGTGCTGTAAAAGAAGCGCATAAATACTGCACTCCGAATGTTATTGATGCCAAAGTTACCATCGACGGCCTGCGTGCCATCAAACCGATGAGCGAGTGGCAGGTTTCTGAAAACAGTGCCTACCTGCACTATTGCCCGAATGAAACTATTGACGGTATCGCGACTCATGAAACGCCGGATTTCGGCGATAAAGTCGTGGTAGCTGACTACTCATCCTCTATTTTATCGCATCCAATGGATGTCAGCCGCTTTGGTGTGATTTACGCAGGCGCGCAGAAAAACATTGGTCCTGCGGGTTTGACGTTAGTTATTGTGCGTGAAGATTTGCTCGGCAAGGCGCATAAAGCGTGTCCGTCAATTCTTGACTACACCGTGCTAAACGAAAACGACTCCATGTTTAACACCCCACCTACGTTTGCCTGGTATCTTTCCGGCCTGGTATTTAAGTGGCTGAAAGAGCAGGGTGGCGTCGAAGTAATGGACAAAATCAACAAAGCAAAAGCTGAGTTGTTATATGGTGTTATCGATAAAAGCGACTTCTACCGTAACGATGTTGCTTCAGCTAACCGTTCGCGCATGAACATTCCGTTCCAGTTAGCTGATAGCGCACTTGATAAAGTCTTCCTGGAAGAGTCGTTTGCCGCTGGTCTGCATGCATTGAAGGGCCACCGTGTTGTGGGTGGAATGCGCGCATCCATCTACAATGCGATGCCGCTCGAAGGCGTACAAGCGTTAACCAATTTTATGGTCGACTTCGAACGTCGCCACGGTTAATCGTTGCTCGTTGTTATTCTCCCCGCGACTTGCTTCGCGGGGTTTTTATTCTGTTTGAGTTGAGAGTATTTTCCCCATGCTGGAATCCCTGACGTTACAACCCATCGCCCTTGTCGACGGCACAATTAATCTTCCTGGTTCAAAAAGTGTCTCTAACCGAGCTCTGTTGCTGGCAGCGCTGGCTAATGGCACCACTGAACTGACTAATTTGCTGGATAGCGACGATGTGCGTCATATGCTTAACGCGCTGAAAGCACTGGGCGTGAACTATACGCTTTCTGCTGACCGCACGCGTTGCGAAGTGACTGGCATGGGTGGTCCACTGCAAGCGTCAGGCGAGATGGAACTGTTCTTAGGAAACGCAGGTACGGCGATGCGTCCACTGGCGGCGGCACTGTGTCTGGGCAGCAATAACATCGTGCTGACGGGTGAACCGCGCATGAAAGAACGTCCAATTGGTCATCTGGTTGATGCATTACGTCAGGGTGGTGCTCAGATTGATTATCTGGAGCAGGAGAATTACCCGCCGCTGCGTTTGCGTGGCGGTTTTAGCGGCGGCCAGGTTTCGGTTGATGGTAGTGTATCCAGCCAGTTCCTGACGGCGCTGTTAATGACTGCTCCACTGGCGGCAAGCGACACCGAAATCACCATTAAAGGTGAGCTGGTATCGAAACCGTATATCGATATCACCCTACACCTGATGAAAACTTTTGGTGTTGAAGTCGAAAACCGTGATTACCGCAGCTTTGTTATTCGTGGCGGCCAGCAGTACATTTCACCGGGCGCGTATCTGGTGGAAGGCGATGCATCTTCTGCTTCTTACTTCCTCGCGGCTGGTGCAATTAAAGGCGGTACGGTAAAAGTCACGGGTATTGGCCGTAACAGCGTACAAGGCGATATCCGCTTTGCTGATGTGCTGGAAAAAATGGGTGCAAAAATTACCTGGGGCGATGATTTCATCTCCTGTGAGCGCGGGGAACTTAACGCCATTGATATGGATATGAACCATATTCCAGATGCTGCGATGACAATCGCAACGGCGGCCTTGTTTGCCAGAGGCACTACCACGCTGCGTAATATTTATAACTGGCGTGTGAAAGAGACTGACCGCCTGAGCGCGATGGCAACAGAGTTGCGTAAAGTCGGAGCGGTGGTGGAAGAGGGCGAAGATTACATTACTGTGACGCCACCTGCTCAGCTCCAAGTTGCTGAAATCGGCACTTATAACGATCACCGTATGGCGATGTGTTTCTCGCTGGTGGCGTTGTCAGACACACCAGTAACTATCCTTGACCCGAAATGTACCGCGAAAACTTTTCCGGACTATTTTGAGCAGTTAGCGCGTATTAGCACCCTCAAGTAATGCACCACCATTTGCTCCGGTAACGTTGAGTGCCGGAGTAAATTCTCAATATCCCGCATAAGATCAACTCCGTTTTCGTACCTCCGCTTTTATTGCACCTGCTTGTACCACTGTTAATCTCACGTCCGATTTGATCAACAAATCGATGATTTGTTTCATGTATAGCTCATCAACGGAAGATAACTATGAAGACTTTCAAAAAGGTAGTATTGGCAGTGTTAATGGTGGGATCTTTGGTAGCGTGTAAGAACATGAATGGCGATAAACTGGTATCGTCCGGAATGTCGGCCTTCAAAGCCGCAACACTCAGCGATGCGGATGTTAAGGCAGTGGCAAACCAGTCCTGTAAACAAGCAGATAGTGAAAACCAACTCGCGGGTAAATCCAGCAAATATGCCAAACGCTTGAACAAAATTGCCAAGGCCCTTGGGGATCAGGTCGACGGTACACCAGTAAATTATAAAGTGTATTTGACCAGCGATATAAATGCCTGGGCGATGGCCAACGGCTGTGTACGTGTCTACAGCGGCTTAATGGACATGATGACCGATAACGAAGTTGAAGGTGTTCTTGGTCATGAAATGGGTCACGTAGCCTTGGGTCATTCAAAGGAAAAACTGCAAACGGCCTATGCCACTATGGCGGCCAAGGACGCAGTTTCTGCAACCAGCGGAGTGGCATCACAGTTATCTCAGTCACAACTTGGTGATTTAGCCGAAGCGGCGGTTAATGCGACGTTCTCGCGCAGTGAAGAGTCAGAGGCTGATGATTTCTCATATGATCTCCTAAAAAAACGCAAAATCAATACTCAAGGACTGGCAAGCAGTTTTGATAAGCTTGCAACGCTTGATGGTGGTACATCGAAGTCTATGTTTGATTCACATCCACCATCAGCTGAACGTGCGCAACATGTCCGTGACCGCATAGCAGCAGATAAAAAATAAACTACCTCTCTGAATTTGGGGCTGGTTTTTTCCAGCCCCACCTCAAGTTGCGCAATTCTTCTACACTCAGCCTCATTAACTACGATAATTGGCAGGAAAGATAACGGTCAGTAATCTGGCGGCGTATAATATGCGGCGTTGATATTTTAGATCCGCAATTCCAGCGAGAGGAGAGTACGATGACGGCACCCGCCCCGGTAATAACGATTGATGGCCCAAGCGGCGCAGGAAAAGGCACGCTTTGTAAGGCCATGGCGGAAGCGTTGCAATGGCATCTTCTTGATTCTGGAGCCATTTATCGAGTTCTGGCATTAGCGGCTTTGCATCACCAGGTTGACGTTACATCTGAAGATGCCCTGGTTCCACTGGCGGCACATCTTGATGTGCGCTTTGTTGCCAACAATGGCGAGCTGGAAGTCATTCTTGAAGGAGAAGACGTCAGCGCGGAAATCCGTACGCAGGACGTGGCAAATGCAGCTTCTCAGGTTGCCGCTTTTCCTCGTGTACGTGAGGCGTTGTTACGCCGTCAGCGTGCGTTCAGAGAGGCTCCTGGCCTGATTGCTGATGGACGTGATATGGGAACAGTCGTTTTCCCTGATGCACCGGTAAAAATCTTCCTTGATGCCTCATCTGAAGAGCGTGCCCAAAGGCGTATGCTGCAGTTGCAGGAGAAGGGCTTTAGTGTTAACTTTGAGCGCCTTTTGGCAGAAATTAAAGAACGTGATGATCGTGACCGTAACCGTGCAGTAGCACCGTTAGTGCCAGCCGCAGATGCGTTGGTGCTGGATTCAACCAGCATGTCAATTGACGAAGTCATCAAACAAGCGCTGACATACGCGCAGAAAATTTTAACACCAGCTCAATAGTCAATATTGTGCTGGTGTCTGTTTTGTCATATTTGTCATGATATTGCCATAGTGGTATCCTGACATATCGGGTAGATTTTTACCCCTGTAACCTAAACCCTGTCGGCATGGAGCCAATGGCGGGGTATGTGAAACAACCCCATTCGGCGGGATGCTAAATGGACGTTAAACTAAAGAACCTTGAAGATTAACAACATGACTGAATCTTTCGCTCAACTCTTTGAAGAATCCCTTAAAACAATCGAAACCCGTCCGGGTTCCATCGTTCGCGGTGTTGTAGTTTCTATCGATAAAGACGTAGTACTGGTTGACGCCGGTCTGAAATCTGAATCTGCAATTCCGATTGAGCAGTTCAAAAATGCTGCTGGCGAACTGGAAATCCAGGTTGGTGACGAAGTTGATGTTGCTCTGGACGCTGTTGAAGATGGCTTTGGCGAAACTCTGCTGTCCCGTGAAAAAGCTAAGCGTCACGAAGCTTGGATCACGCTGGAAAAAGCTTACGAAGAAGCTGAAACTGTGGTCGGTATCATCAACGGCAAAGTTAAGGGTGGCTTCACTGTAGAGCTGAACGGTATTCGTGCGTTCCTGCCAGGTTCACTGGTAGATGTTCGTCCGGTACGTGACACTCTGCACCTGGAAGGCAAAGAGCTTGAGTTCAAAGTCATCAAGCTGGACCAGAAGCGTAACAACGTTGTTGTTTCTCGTCGTGCAGTTATCGAATCCGAAAACAGCGCAGAACGTGATCAACTGCTGGAAAACCTGCAAGAAGGCATGGAAGTTAAAGGTATCGTTAAGAACCTTACTGACTACGGTGCATTCGTTGATCTGGGCGGCGTTGACGGCCTGCTGCACATCACTGATATGGCATGGAAACGCGTTAAGCATCCAAGCGAAATCGTGAATGTTGGCGATGAAATTACCGTTAAAGTACTGAAGTTCGACCGTGAGCGTACTCGTGTGTCTCTGGGTCTGAAACAACTGGGCGAAGATCCATGGGTCGCAATCGCTAAGCGTTATCCAGAAGGTACCAAACTGACTGGTCGCGTGACTAACCTGACTGATTACGGCTGCTTCGTAGAAATCGAAGAAGGCGTTGAAGGCCTGGTTCACGTTTCCGAAATGGATTGGACCAACAAAAACATCCACCCATCCAAAGTTGTTAACGTTGGTGATGTAGTGGAAGTTATGGTTCTGGATATCGACGAAGAACGTCGTCGTATCTCCCTGGGTCTGAAGCAGTGCAAATCTAACCCATGGCAGCTGTTCGCTGAAACCCACAACAAGGGCGACCGCGTTGAAGGTAAAATCAAGTCTATCACTGACTTCGGTATCTTCATCGGCCTGGACGGTGGCATCGACGGCCTGGTTCACCTGTCTGATATCTCCTGGAACGTTGCAGGCGAAGAAGCAGTTCGTGAATACAAGAAAGGCGACGAAATCGCGGCTGTGGTTCTGCAAGTTGACGCAGAACGTGAGCGTATCTCCCTGGGTGTTAAACAACTCGCAGAAGATCCGTTCAACAACTACGTTGCACTGAACAAGAAAGGTACTATCGTTACTGGTAAAGTAACAGCAGTTGACGCGAAAGGTGCTACAGTTGAATTAGCAGATGGCGTAGAAGGCTACCTGCGTGCTTCTGAAGCTTCCCGTGACCGCGTTGAAGATGCAACTCTGGTTCTGAGCGTAGGCGACGACGTTGAAGCTAAATTCACCGGCGTTGACCGTAAAAACCGTGTTGTGAGCCTGTCTGTTCGTGCTAAAGACGAAGCTGACGAGAAAGATGCAATCGCTACTGTTAACAACAAACAGGAAGATGCACCGAACTTCTCTAACGCTATGGCTGAAGCATTCAAAGCAGCTAAAGGCGAGTAATCGTCCGAGCACTAAATCAGGGCGGCTACGGCCGCCCTTGTTCGATTGATAGGTGTAAGTTAATTTTCCTGAAAGGAAACCGGAGGAATCATGACCAAGTCAGAATTGATAGAAAGACTTGCAACTCAGCAATCTCACATCCCTGCGAAAGCTGTAGAAGATGCAGTTAAAGAGATGCTGGAGCATATGGCCTCTACTCTCGCCCAAGGTGAGCGTATTGAAATCCGGGGTTTCGGCAGTTTTTCCTTACACTATCGCGCACCTCGCACCGGACGTAACCCTAAAACTGGCGATAAAGTGGATCTGGAAGGCAAATACGTTCCGCACTTTAAACCAGGTAAAGAATTACGTGACCGCGCCAACATTTACGGCAATTAAATCTTCGGATTTGATTCTTAAGAACGGCACCTTCGGGTGCCGTTTTTTTATATCTGAATGGGCTGTTTTCGAGGCCACTCGCAAAACTCTGTAATATTTTTTCATCCAGCATTAAAGCTCTGGAACCCTTCTCGTAGAGTTAAGAACCCCCTACAGACGCCAATACCAGGATGCCTCAAACTCCTTGTAACAAGGAGGTGCATGTGAGGAATCTAACAGGGTTCTGCTTTTGCTCAATTATCGGCATCGCGCCATTAATGTGGTTAGCCGCTATCCCACAATTTCCAGTTATAGCCGCGCTGCTCGCTGCCTCTTTATGCATTGCCTTTATTCCGTACCGCTTAGCGCGTTATGTCGCGTTTATTCTGCTGTGCTTTTGCTGGGCGCTAATCAATGCAAAAGAAAGCCTGGCACCCTTCGAAAAGTGGACAGGCAAACCCGTAACTGTGGAGGCGGTTATGGACCGCAGCGATGGCAAAGAGAATCATGAGTTGAGAATAGTATCGTTGGAAGGGCTAAGAGTTTTCCCATCTGTTGGTATTCGAGTTCGGGGAGAATACTTCCCGAATAGCACATGCGCAGGACAGCGCTGGCGCATGAAAGTGCATCTGCGCCCTGTGCACGGGCAACTCAATGTTGGGGGTTTTGATAGTCAACGCTATGCGCTTGCTCAGCGCCAACCGCTCAGTGCGCGTATTATCTCGGCCCAAAGCGTGACAGGAAGCTGTAATTTGCGTGCCCGTTGGCTTGCTCATGTCACCGCCATAACCCAGTCGTTGCCTTATCAGGGCATCATTCTGGCGCTGGTATTTGGAGAGCGGTCTGGAATGAGCGACGAGCAAAAGAACCTGTTGCGCCAGACGGGAACCGCACATCTGATGGCTATTTCAGGGATGCATATTTCACTGGCAGCGATGATGGGGTGGTTAGTTGCACGTTTAGTGCAACTGAGTTTCCCGGCGCACCGTATTCATTTCAGGTTACCGTTAATCGCCAGTGTTTTCGCCGCAGGGATTTATACCTGGCTTGCAGGAGGAAACCCACCCGCGATAAGGGCATTCATTGGCGTAATCATATGGCTATTGCTCCGGCTAAAAGGCAGAAACTGGTCTGGTTGGGAGGTCTGGCTCTGCTGCATAAGCGGGATTTTGATATCCGACCCACTGACGGTTTTGTCAGATAGCTTTTGGTTATCGGCACTGGCCGTAGCCGCACTGATTTTTTGGTATCAGTGGATACCACTACCTAGAAGCCTGAAGACCGCAAAATGGTTTTATCGATATCCATTAGCCTTATTGCATCTGCAAATTGGCATCATGTTTTTACTGATGCCGCTGCAGATATTAATTTTCCATGGGATGAGTCTTAGCGCATTGATCGCGAACCTATTCGCAGTGCCACTGATTTCATTTGCCGTGGTCCCAGCGTTGCTGGCAGGCCTGGTCATTACCGATATTCCGTGGGCAGGAGAATATCTCTGGTGGGGCGTCGATCGCTTGCTGGCTCTACTTTTCAAGGCTCTTTCTCTGCTGCCTGAAGGTTGGCTGGACGTTGATAAACGGTTTCAGGTTCTGAGTTTGAGTGGTTGGCTAGCTGTTGTTATTCATCGTTTAGCCTTGTGGCGCAGTTCGTGCCTGTCAATAATGGCTCTGATGGTGTCATTGGTTATGCCCACTTTGCGAACAGAAGAAAAAGATGGTTCGTGGCAAGTCACTATGCTGGACGTAGGGCATGGGCTGGCAATTGCTATTGTCCGGCAGGGAAAAGTATTTCTGTACGATACCGGCAACGCCTGGCCTGACGGTGACGTAGGCCAGCAAATTATTATTCCCTGGTTGCGCTGGCACCATTTATCGCTCGAACAAGTGGTCATCAGTCATGAACATCTTGACCACCGTGGTGGTTTGCCCAGTTTGCAACGTGCATGGCCAGCACTAAAAATTCGCAGCCCGCTGCGCTGGGAAGGGCATCACTCATGTTTTCAAGGGGATCAATGGCAATGGCAGGGTTTACAATTTACCGTCCAGTGGCCTCCTGCACAGCCAGCCATGAAAGGTAATAATGGTTCATGCGTGGTGATGGTCAGTGACGGTAACGTTCGCATTTTATTAACCGGAGATGTGGAAGCGGAAGCGGAATTAGCTATGCTGAAGAGGCGATGGGGTACCTTATATGCTGATATTATTCAGGTCCCTCATCATGGTAGCCGTACATCTTCGAGTGCACCTTTGTTACGTGCCGTCGCTGGAAGTGCTGCGTTATCTTCTTCATCGCGCTATAACGCCTGGCATTTGCCATCTGCAAAAGTAGTTCAACGTTACCAGTCGCAGGGGTACAAATGGTATGACACCGCGCAATCGGGCCAACTCACTATCGACATAAATAGTGATAAATGGCAAATCAATAGCTTCAGAGCACAAATTTCACCCCGTTGGTATCATCAGTGGTTTGGTGTATCTCGGGATAATGGGTAGAATATGCGGCTATTTCATCAAATGCTGGTTCGACTTAATGCAGAACGATAAAGATCTCTCCACATTGCAGACCTTCCGCCGTCTATGGCCGATGATTGCGCCTTTTAAAGCTGGTCTGATCGTGGCTGGGATTGCGTTAATCCTCAACGCAGCCAGCGATACGTTTATGTTATCGCTGCTCAAACCGTTACTGGATGATGGTTTTGGTAAAACGGATAAATCCGTTTTGTTATGGATGCCACTGGTTGTCATCGGGCTTATGGTGATGCGCGGTATCACAAGCTATGTCTCAAGCTACTGCATTTCCTGGGTTTCAGGGCAGGTAGTAATGAACATGCGTCGTCGCTTGTTCAGCCATATGATGGGAATGCCAGTTTCGTTCTTTGATCAACAGTCCACAGGTACACTGCTTTCCCGTATTACCTACGACTCTGAACAAGTTGCGTCATCTTCATCTAGCGCATTGATAACAGTTGTACGTGAAGGCGCCTCCATCATTGGCCTATTCGTGCTGATGTTCTGGTATAGCTGGCAGCTTTCGCTGATCCTGATAGTCCTTGCGCCTATCGTTTCCTTTGCTATTCGCATGGTCTCCAAACGTTTCCGTAATATCAGCAAAAATATGCAAAACACGATGGGGCAGGTAACGACCAGTGCAGAGCAGATGCTGAAAGGCCACAAAGAAGTATTGATTTTTGGCGGTCAGGAAGTGGAAACCGAGCGTTTCAACAAAGTCAGTAACCGTATGCGTCGCCAGGGTATGAAACTGGTATCTGCTTCGTCTATTTCTGACCCGATTATTCAGCTGATTGCATCTCTGGCGCTGGCGTTCGTGATTTATGCGGCAAGCTTCCCAAGTGTCATGGAAACGCTGACAGCGGGTACTATCACCGTTGTGTTCTCTTCTATGATTGCCCTGATGCGCCCACTGAAATCGCTGACTAACGTCAACGCCCAGTTCCAGCGCGGTATGGCGGCATGCCAGACTCTGTTCTCAATTCTCGATTCCGAGCAAGAGAAAGACGAAGGAACTCGCGTCATTGAACGTGCGAAAGGTGATGTTGCATTCCGTGACGTGACCTTTACCTATCCTGGTCGTGAAATACCTGCTCTGCGTAAAATCGACCTGACCATTCCAGCTGGTAAAACAGTGGCACTGGTGGGGCGTTCCGGCTCAGGTAAATCAACAATCGCCAGCCTGATGACGCGTTTTTACGATATTCAGGAAGGTAGCATTACCATTGATGGCGTAGATATTCGTGAATACACCTTATCTTCTTTGCGTAACCAGGTTGCTCTGGTTTCACAAAACGTCCATTTGTTTAATGACACGATTGCCAACAACATTGCTTACGCACGTACTGAACAGTATAGCCGTAGCGATATCGAGAATGCCGCGCGCATGGCCTACGCCATGGACTTCATCAATAAAATGGAAAATGGCCTCGATACTGTCATTGGTGAAAATGGCGTGTTGCTTTCAGGTGGTCAGCGTCAGCGCATCGCTATTGCCCGTGCATTGTTGCGTGATAGCCCAATCCTGATTCTGGATGAAGCGACCTCTGCGCTGGATACTGAATCAGAACGTGCTATTCAGGCGGCACTTGATGAACTCCAGAAAAACCGTACTTCGCTGGTTATTGCTCACCGCCTATCAACCATCGAACAGGCTGATGAGATCGTGGTTGTTGAAGATGGCCGTATCGTGGAACGTGGCCCACACGCAGAACTGATTGAGCATCGCGGTGTTTACGCGCAATTGCACAGGATGCAATTCGGCCAATGATAGAGCGCATTTGGTCGGGGAAATCTCCTCTCTACCTTTTGCTCTTACCGCTCTCCTGGCTTTATGGCCTGGTGAGCGGTGCTATTCGTCTTAGTTATCGATTAGGTTTTAAAAAAACCTGGTGTGCGCCGGTACCTGTGGTGGTCGTGGGTAACCTGACTGCCGGAGGTAACGGTAAAACGCCGGTTGTTATCTGGCTTGTCGAACAGCTACAGGAGCGCGGAGTTCGCGTTGGTGTTGTTTCTCGCGGTTATGGCGGTAAATCTGAGCATTATCCGTTGTTACTTGACCAGAACACGACGACGTTGCAGGCAGGCGATGAACCCATCCTTATTTATCAACGCACTGGTGCTGCTGTAGCGGTTGCGCCCCGTCGAAATGATGCTGTGCAAATGCTGGTGGAAAAAGTACAGCCACAGCTGATTATTACAGATGACGGCTTGCAGCATTACGCCCTCGGGCGTGATAAAGAAATTGTGGTTGTTGATGGTGTCAGGCGGTTCGGTAACGGCTGGTGGCTTCCTGCCGGTCCAATGCGTGAGAGAACGGGGCGCCTTGCTTCTGTCGATGCAATTATCACCAATGGTGGCAATGCTCAGGCTGGTGAAATAGCCATGACGCTGCGCCCGGGCGATGCGGTTAATTTACTTACTGGTGAGCACCGACCTGTACACACACTGGAAAACGTGGTCGCCATGGCAGGAATTGGCCATCCGCCTCGTTTTTTTGCTACTTTGCAGCAATGTGGCGTGACTCCAGTTAATACGGTTAGCCTCGCAGACCATCAGGCTCTGAGTGAAAGTGATGTGGTTAAATTAGTCCAGCCGGGGCAAACCTTACTGATGACTGAAAAAGATGCAGTTAAATGCCGTGTTTTCGTTACAGGGCACGATAACTGGTGGTATTTGCCGGTCGACGCACATCTTGCACAACCCCAGGCCGACGAATTATTGCAGTTACTATTGGCGCTGGTGCGATAAGTCTACGTTACTGCATCAGCATTTGAGTTTGCTGACGACAGGTATCCTCCATGTCTGTACCGCAACTGACTTTACGTGCCGCACGTCATCTGCACCTTGCGGCACAAGGCTTATTAGTAAAGCCTCGTCGCCGTGCTAAACCCGCCGATGTTGTTGCCACTATTTCCCGCATGTCCCTTCTGCAAATTGATACCATCAATATTGTTGCGCGCAGCCCTTACCTGGTGCTGTTCAGCCGATTAGGCAGTTACCCACAAACCTGGCTTGATGATGCGCTGGTGAATGGTTATTTGATGGAGTATTGGGCGCATGAAGCCTGTTTTTTACCGAGAAAAGATTTTTCGCTGATACGCCACCGCATGCTCAATCCCGAAAAAATGGGCTGGAAATACCGCGCGGAATGGATGGTGGTGCACGCCGATGAGATCGAAAAACTCTTAACACACATCGAGATCAATGGCCCGGTGCGTTCTGTCGATTTTGAGCACCCTCGCAAAGGTGCCAGCGGCTGGTGGGAATGGAAACCGCATAAAAAGCATCTTGAAGGCCTGTTTACCGCAGGGAAAGTGATGGTGGTCGAGCGCCGCAATTTCCAGCGTGTATACGATCTTACCTCACGGGTGATGCCGAACTGGAATGACGATTTGCACCTCATACAGCAAGCCGATGCCGAACAGCAAATGCTGGAAAACAGCGCGCGCAGCCTTGGCATTTTTCGTACTGAATGGCTGGCTGATTATTATCGCCTGAAGCATGTCTCAATCAAGCCACTGCTAGCTCAATGGCAGGTAAAGGGCATCGTCATTCCCGTTGATGTCGAGGGAATTGGCGAAATGTGGTTGCACCGCGATCTATGGCCTTTGCTGGAAAAAGCTGAGAAAAATACCCTGCGCGCCACTCATAGTGCGGTGCTATCGCCGTTCGATCCTGTCGTCTGGGACCGCAAGCGTGCAGAAGTGCTGTTTAACTTCTCTTATCGCCTCGAATGTTATACCCCGGCGATTAAGCGCAAGTTCGGATATTTTGTCCTGCCGCTGTTACATCAAGGCGCGTTGGTGGGAAGAATGGACGCCAAAATGCATCGCAAGAGTGACGAGCTGGAAATTATCAGTCTCTATCTTGAAGAAGGTATTAAGCCTGAGCAATCATTGATTAACGGCTTACACAAGGCACTAAACGATTTTGCTCATTGGCAGGGTGCAACCTTGATTCGCCTCGGGAATATTCCCGCCACGTTAGCGGCATCCTGGGGTGAAGGCTGGGAAATTAGCCCGGAGAGCGAGTAAGTTATGTTATTCTGCTGCCTTTGATGGCAGCCATTCTGGAGTAACCATGGATCATCGATTACTTGAAATCATTGCTTGTCCTGTTTGTAACGGCAAGCTCTACTTTAATCAGGAAAAGCAGGAGCTTATCTGCAAACCTGATCATCTGGCGTTTCCACTGCGCGATGGTATTCCAGTGCTGCTGGAGACTGAAGCTCGAGTTCTGACCTCTGACGAGAAAAATCCATGAGTTTTGTGGCCATAATTCCTGCTCGCTACGCGTCTACACGCTTGCCGGGAAAACCGCTAAAAGATATCAATGGCAAACCGATGGTCGTTCACGTTATGGAACGTGCTCGCGAATCGGGTGCTGAACGTATCATTGTGGCAACCGATCATGAGGATGTTGCTCGTGCAGTGGAAGCCGCGGGCGGCGAAGTTTGTATGACTCGCGCTGATCATCAGTCCGGCACCGAGCGTCTTGCTGAAGTCATTGAAAAATGCGGTTTTAGCGATGACACCGTGATTGTGAATGTGCAGGGCGATGAGCCAATGATCCCACCGGCGATCATTAGCCAGGTTGCCAGCAATCTTGCGAACAGTCAGGCGGGTATGGCAACGCTTGCTGTGCCAATCGACTCCGCTGAAGAAGCGTTTAACCCGAATGCAGTAAAAGTGGTGATGGATGCGCAGGGTTACGCGCTCTATTTCTCTCGTGCGACCATTCCATGGGACAGAGACCGCTTTGCACAATCGCGTGAACAGATCGGTGATTCCCTTTTACGTCACATCGGTATCTACGGCTATCGCGCAGGTTTCATCCGCCGCTACGTGACCTGGGAGCCAAGCCAGCTTGAGCAAATCGAAATGCTCGAACAGTTGCGCGTACTGTGGAATGGTGAAAAAATCCATGTTGCGGTTGCGAAAGAAGTCCCGAGTATTGGTGTTGATACGCCGGAAGATTTAGAACGTGTACGACAAGCGATGATTTAATCTGCAGGTATCAATGCTTAGAAAAAAACCGGTGCTGAGCGCCGGTTTTTTATTATCTGAAGGCATATTGATCTGAGGTGATGACAACTTTCGTGCGCAGGCTCATTATAAAACCACCAGTGTTGTCAGGGGTAATGAGTCATGGAGTTGCTACGCAAGGAATTGAGTCATCTGCTGGGTGAAAAACTAAGCCGGATTGAATGTATCAATGAACAGCCAAATAGCACCTTGTGGTCGCTGTATGACAGTGACGGCAATGCGATGTCATTGCTGGCTAAAAGTTTTAGTACTCCGGGGCTCGCAGCTCAGCTAGCCTGGAAAATATCCATGCTAGCGCGTTCCGGAACGATTCGCATGCCTGTGGTTTATGGCGTGGTGACTCATGACGAGACGCCGGGGCCAGATGTGCTGTTAATGGAGCGTCTACGGGGTGTTCCTGTTGAAGCGCCAACTCGCACCCCCGATCGTTGGGATCATCTAAAAGATCAAATTGTTGAAGGGCTTCTCGCCTGGCATCGCGTCGATAGCCGTGGATGTGTCGGCAACGTCGACAACACACAAGAAAATATCTGGCCATCATGGTATCGGCAGCATGTTGAAACATTGTGGGCAACCATCAATCAATACCCCAATAATGGCCTGACGATGCAAGACAGGCGCATTTTATTCCGCACCCGCGAGTGTTTGCCGCGTTTATTCGAAGACTTTAACGACAACTGTGTACTGGTGCATGGCAACTTTACGCTTAGCAGTATGTTAAAAGATGGGCGTAGCGATCAGCTTCTGGCGATCGTCAATCCTGGAACCATGCTTTGGGCGCCGCGTGAATATGAAATATTTCGTTTGTTTGAGCCCGGCCAGTCAGAAAGCCTGCTGTGGCATTATTTACAACGAGCTCCGGTTGCGGAGTCATTTCTGTGGCGACGTTGGTTGTATATTCTGTGGGATGGCGTAGCGCAATTACTACAGACGGGCCGACTTAATCGACCCGCCTTCGATGTGGCTGCGAAAAACTTACTTCCCTGGATCGCCTGACGGCCCTTTCAACCACTGCCATATGCGACCGAGGGTTTCGTAGCCAACACGGTCGCTATGCATTAACCAAATTGGCGATGGAATTATGCGCTCCCAAGGATTTAGCGGTGATTCAATTGCCAATTGGTTAGCTGGTGCAGGAATAGGGTGCAAACCGGCATTGCGGAAGAAAATCATCGTCCTTGGTAGGTGGGAAGCTGAAGTCACCAATAAGAATGGTTGCTGGCCAATCGTTTTTGCCACCGCAGCGGCTTCTTCCTCAGTATCTTTTGGTTCATCAAGGGTAATTATTTGCGAGCGCGGTACACCTAAACTTTCGGCAACTCGCGCACCCGCTTCAGCGGTACTCACCGGGTTGGTCATTGCTCTGGCGCCCGTGAAGATCATTTTCGCACCTGGATTTGCCTGCCATAAGCGCACCCCTTCGGCCAGACGAGGCAAACTATTGCTAATGAGATTGGAACTTGGTGCCCATTCTGGGTTCCATGTATAGCCGCCGCCGAGTACCACGATATAGTCCACTTTCTCAGAACCACGCCAGGTTGGGTAGGTATCTTCTATGGGTTTGAGCATTTTGTCGGCCACCGGTTGCAGGCTAATTAGCAGTAAAACTAACCAGCTCACGCTTAATAGCGCTTTGGCGCTTTTTTGCCAACGAGTGAACCACAACAAGCAAAGTGCCACCCCCATCATCAATAATAAAAAAGGGAGAGGCAGCAGTAGCCCACCAATAAATTTTTTCAGGATAAAAAGCATGAATTATGGGTCCTTTTTAGCCATATAGTAGGCAAACGCTGGTGATATTACACCAGACGGGTTCATTCCTGGCGCAGCTGTGCCAAAATACCCACTTTCTCGTATGAACCCTTTTCCCCCATGGAGCCGTACCCGTGCGTGACCGCAATTTTGATGATATTGCTGAGAAGTTCTCACGCAACATTTACGGTACAACCAAAGGACAGCTCCGCCAAGCCATCTTATGGCAAGACCTTGATGCTTTGCTGGCAACCATGCCTGAAAAAATCCGCGTTTTGGATGCGGGTGGCGGCGAAGGGCAAACGGCGTGTGGTCTTGCGCAGCGGGGCCACGAAGTTCTGCTTTGTGATGTTTCCGCTGAGATGATTTCCCGGGCTCAGGCTCAGGCCGAAGAGAAAGGTGTGAGCGACAACATGCATTTCGTTCATTCCTCCGCTCAAGATATTGGCCAACATTTGGAAAAACCGGTTGATCTGATATTGTTTCACGCGGTGCTGGAATGGGTCGTAGATCCGCAAGCCGTACTCAAAACATTATGGGATTGCCTTGCACCCGGCGGTGCATTATCCCTGATGTTCTACAATGCTAACGGCTTGCTGATGCGGAACATGTTTGTCGGCAACTTTGAATATGTTCTTCAGGGTATGAAAAAGAACAAACGGAAAACGCTTTCGCCTGACAATCCGCTACAGCCAGAACAGGTCTATCACTGGCTGGAGCAAATTGGCTGGCAGATTACCGGTAAAACCGGTGTGCGAGTATTCCACGATTACTTGCGTGATAAGCATAAACAACACGATGGTTTTGAGAATTTGCTTGAACTGGAAACGCGTTATTGCCGCCAGGAACCTTTTGTTAGCCTCGGCCGCTATATCCACGTGACAGCAATCAAGCCGCTTGAGCCAAGGAAAAATTATGAGTGATGTTTCCCAGACAGTGCCGGAGCTGGTTGCCTGGGCCAGGAAAAATGACTACTCGATTTCGCTACCTACAGAGCGTCTGACGTTTCTGTTGGCGATCGCGACCCTAAACGGTGAGCGGCTAGACGGCGAAATGAGTGAAGGCGAGCTGATTGACGCTTTCCGTTACGTGAGCGAAGGCTTTGATCAGACCAGCGAAACAATTAACGTTCGTGCCAACAACGCCATCAATGACATGGTGCGCCAGCGTTTGATCAACCGTTTCGTCAGTGAAATCAATGAAGGCAATGCCATTTATCGCCTTACGCCCCTCGGTATTGGCATTACCGATTACTACATCCGCCAGCGTGAGTTTTCAACGCTGCGTTTATCTATGCAATTGTCGATAGTTGCAGGCGAATTGAAACGTGCAGCCGACTCTGCGGATGAAGGCGGTGATGAGTTCCACTGGCACCGCAACGTTTTCGCGCCATTGAAATATTCCGTCGCCGAGATTTTTGACAGCATCGATCTCACACAGCGCATCATGGATGAACACCAGCAACAGGTTAAAGATGATATCGCGCAACTGCTGAACAAAGACTGGCGTGCGGCCATCTCCAGCTGCGAAATGCTGTTGTCGGAAACTTCTGGCACGTTGCGTGAGTTGCAGGACACCCTGGAAGCTGCGGGCGATAAATTGCAGGCAAATTTATTGCGTATTCAAGATTCGATTCTGGGCCGCGACGATCTGCACTTTGTTGACCGTCTGGTGTTTGATCTGCAAAGCAAACTCGACCGCATCGTCAGTTGGGGCCAGCAGGCTATCGACCTGTGGATTGGCTATGACCGCCATGTTCATAAATTCATTCGTACCGCCATCGATATGGATAAAAACCGCGTCTTTGCGCAACGCCTGCGTGTGTCGGTTCAAAACTATTTCGATGCGCCATGGGCTCTGACCTACGCTAACGCCGATCGTCTGCTGGATATGCGCGATGAAGAAATGACGTTGCGTGACGATGAAGTTATGGGCGAACTGCCAAGTGATCTGGAATTTGAAGAGTTCAATGAAATCCGTGAACAACTCGCCGCAATGATCGAGGCTGCACTTCAGGTCTACAAAACCAGACAAGTGCCACTAGATTTAGGCGTTGTCATGCGGGACTATCTGGCGCAATACCCACGCGCACGCCATTTTGATGTGGCGAGAATCGTAGTCGACCAGGCAGTACGTCTGGGTGTGGCTGAAGCAGACTTTACTGGCTTGCCGCCACAGTGGCAGGCAATTAACGATTACGGAGCCAAGGTACAGGCGCATGTCATCAACAAATATTGAAAAAGTGATGCCAGTAAAACTGGCACAGGCGTTGGCCAATCCGTTATTTCCAGCACTCGATAGCCAACTGCGCGCAGGTCGCCATGTTGGGCTCGATGAACTGGATAATCATGCTTATTTGATGGACTTCCAGGATGAACTGGAAGAGTTCTATACCCGTTATAACGTGGAGTTGATTCGCGCGCCGGAAGGTTTCTTCTATTTGCGTCCGCGCTCCACCACATTGATCCCGCGCTCAGTGCTATCTGAGCTGGACATGATGGTGGGTAAGATTCTCTGTTACCTCTATTTGAGTCCGGAACGTCTGGCGAACGAAGGTATTTTTACGCAGGCTGAGCTGTACGATGAGCTGCTGACGCTTGCGGATGAAAACAAGCTGCTTAAGCTTGTGAATAACCGTTCTACTGGCTCAGATCTTGACCGTCAAAAGCTGCAAGAAAAAGTCCGTGCCTCATTAACGCGTTTACGCCGTCTTGGTATGATCTGGTTTATGGGCCATGACAGCAGCAAATTCCGCATTACCGAATCAGTATTCCGCTTTGGTGCCGATGTACGTGCTGGCGACGATGCGCGTGAAGCGCAACTCCGCATGATCCGTGATGGTGAAGCGATGCCGGTAGAGACTCGTTTGCAACTCAATGATGAAACTGAAGAGTCGCAATTGGCTTCAGATAACGCGGAGGATGAACAGGAATGATTGAACGCGGTAAGTTTCGCTCACTAACGCTGATTAACTGGAACGGTTTCTTCGCGCGTACTTTTGATTTAGATGAACTGGTGACCACGCTTTCTGGCGGTAATGGTGCCGGTAAATCCACTACTATGGCGGCGTTTGTAACTGCGCTAATCCCGGACTTAACACTGTTGCACTTCCGTAACACCACCGAAGCGGGGGCTACATCAGGTTCACGTGATAAAGGTCTGCACGGAAAGTTAAAAGCTGGTGTCTGCTACTCCTTGCTCGATGTGGTCAACTCACGTAATCAGCGTGTTGTGGTCGGTGTGCGTCTGCAACAAGTGGCTGGCCGCGACCGTAAAGTCGATATTAAGCCGTTTGCGATTCAAGGTTTACCGTCCTCTATTCAGCCGACTCAGTTGCTGACGGAAACGCTAAACGAACGTCAGGCTCGCGTTCTGAGTCTGCAAGAACTGAAAGATAAAGTGGAAGCCATCGAAGGCGTTCAATTTAAACAGTTCAACTCGATTACTGATTACCACTCGCTGATGTTCGATTTGGGTATTGTCGCGCGTCGTCTGCGCAGTGCCTCGGACCGTAGCAAGTACTATCGCCTGATTGAAGCCTCGCTGTATGGCGGGATTTCCAGTGCCATTACTCGTTCACTGCGTGACTACCTGTTGCCAGAAAACGGCGGTGTGCGTAAAGCCTTCCAGGATATGGAAGCGGCTTTGCGTGAAAACCGTATGACGCTTGAAGCGATTCGCGTCACCCAGTCTGACCGTGACCTGTTTAAGCATTTGATTTCTGAAGCCACCAACTATGTGGCTGCGGACTACATGCGTCATGCCAACGAACGCCGCATTCATTTAGATAAGGCGCTCGAATTCCGCCGTGAATTGTTGACCAGCCGTAAGCAACTGGCTGCTGAACAATACAAACATGTCGAGATGGCGCGTGAGCTTGCTGAACACAGCGGCTCGGAAGGGGATCTGGAAACAGATTACCAGGCGGCCAGTGACCACCTGAATCTGGTGCAAACGGCGATTCGCCAGCAGGAAAAAATCGAGCGTTACGAAGCTGATCTCGATGAACTGCAGATGCGCCTCGAAGAACAAAATGAAATTGTTGCCGAAGCCTCAGAGCAGCAAGAAGAGAACGAAGCCCGCGTGGAAGCTGCCGAGCTGGAAGTCGACGAGCTGAAAAACCAACTGGCCGATTACCAGCAAGCACTTGATGTGCAGCAGACGCGTGCTATTCAATACCAGCAAGCATTGCAAGCACTTGAACGCGCGCGTGCGCTTTGTCACTTGCCAGATTTGACTGCTGAAAGCGCGGAAGAGTGGCTGGAAACATTCCAGGCGAAAGAGCAGGAAACAACTGAAAAACTTCTGACACTTGAGCAGAAAATGAGTGTGGCACAAACGGCGCATAGCCAGTTTGAGCATGCTTATCAGCTAGTCACTGCTATTAATGGTCCAGTGAGCCGTAGTGAAGCCTGGAATGTTGCGCGTGAATTACTACGTGACAGCAATAACCAGCGTCACCTGATGGAACAAGTTCAGCCGCTCAGAGCGCGCCTTAATGAACTTGAACAACGCCTGCGCGAACAGCAAGAAGCCGAACGCATGTTTGCTGAGTTCTGCAAGCGTCAGGGCAAACACTTCGATCCTGAAGATTTGGAAGTGTTGCACGAAGAACTTTCTGAACGCATCGAGACATTACAGCAACGCGTTTCTGACGCCAGCGACCAGCGTGCCAACTTGCGTCAGGAACAAGAGCAGATTCAGTCTCGTATTAAACGCCTCCAAAGCCGCGCGCCAATCTGGCTTGCGGCACAAACCAGCCTCACACAGTTGTGCGAGCAGAGCCATGAGCAGTTTGAAAGCAGCCAGCAAGTTACTGAATACATGCAGCAACTGCTTGAGCGTGAGCGTGAAGTTACGGTTGAGCGTGATGAAGTTGGTGCGCGTAAACGTGCTATCGACGATGAAATTGAACGTCTTAGCCAACCTGGTGGCGCTGAAGATCCACGTTTAAATGCCTTGGCTGAACGCTTTGACGGCGTGTTGTTGTCAGAGATTTATGACGACATTAGCATCGATGACGCACCGTACTTCTCTGCGTTGTATGGCCCATCGCGTCACGCAATCGTGGTGCCAGATTTGTCACTGGTTCGTGATCAACTGGATAATCTCGAAGATTGCCCGGAAGACCTGTATCTGATTGAAGGGGACCCATCTTCATTCGATGACAGCGTGTTTACCGTTGAAGAGCTTAATGCTGCTGTTCTGGTAAAAACTGCCGAGCGCCAGTGGCGTTATTCTCGTTTGCCAGTGTTGCCTCTGTTTGGCCGTGCAGCACGTGAGAATCGCCTTGAAAACCTCCATGCCGAGCGTGAAACCCTGGCGGAACGTTTCGCGACTTTGTCGTTTGATGTTCAGAAATCTCAGCGTTTACACCAGTCATTTAGCCGCTTTATTGGGCAACATTTGGGTGTGGCATTTGATGATGATCCAGAAGTGGAAATTCGTCAGCTCAACACTCGTCGTGGTGAAGTTGAACGCGCTATCAACAACCACGAAAATGAAAATCAGCAACAGCGTCAGCAATTTGAACAGGCTAAAGAAGGGGTTGATCAACTTAACCGTCTGTTGCCTCGTATCAGTTTGCTCAATGACGAAACTCTGGCCGATCGCTGTGACGAAATTCGTGAACGTCTGGATGAAGCAGATGAAGCTGCGCGTTTCCTCCATCAGTTCGGTAATCAGTTGGTTAAACTCGAAGCTGTGGCTTCGGTATTGCAAAGTGACCCTGAGCAGTTCGAACAGCTAAAAGAAGATTATCAGTACGCGCAACAAGTTCAGCGCGATGCGCGCCAGCAGGCGTTCGCATTGACCGAAGTGGTGCAGCGTCGTGCGCACTTTGGTTACTCTGACTCAGCCGCTATGCTCGATGGCAATAGCGATTTGAATGAAAAACTGCGTAACCGCCTTGAGCATGCTGAAGCTGAGCGTACCCGTTCGCGTGAGGCACTACGTAGCCATGCACAGCAACTGAGTCAGTTCAGCCAGTTAATGGCGTCGTTGAAAAGCTCCTTTGACACCAAAAAAGAGCTGTTAACCGACCTGCATAAAGAGCTGCAGGATATCGGCGTTCGTGCGGATATCGGGGCAGAAGAACGTGCACGCGCCCGCCGAGATGAACTGCACACGGCGTTGAGCAATAACCGTTCACGCCGTAATCAGCTCGAAAAAGCGCTGACCATGTGTGAAGCGGAAATGAACAACCTGATCCGCAAGCTCAAGCAACTTGAGCGCAGCTATTTCGAAATGCGTGAGCATGTTGTCACCGCGAAAGCAGGCTGGTGTGCCGTGATGCGCATGGTGAAAGAAAATGGCGTAGAGCGTCGTTTGCATCGCCGCGAGTTGGCCTATGTCACCGGCGACGAGCTTCGTTCAATCTCGGATAAAGCGTTGGGTGCTTTGCGCCTTGCTGTTGCGGATAACGAACACCTGCGCGATGTGCTTCGTATGTCAGAAGATCCAAAACGACCTGAGCGCAAAATTCAGTTCTTTGTCGCGGTTTATCAGCATCTGCGCGAACGTATTCGTCAGGATATTATCCGTACCGATGATCCTGTCGAAGCTATTGAGCAGATGGAAATTGAGCTGAGCCGTCTGACGGAAGAATTGACCTCTCGTGAGCAAAAACTGGCAATCAGTTCGCGCAGTGCGGCGAACATCATTCGCAAGACGATTCAGCGCGAGCAGAACCGTATCCGTATGCTTAACCAAGGGTTGCAAAGCGTCTCCTTTGGCCAGGTAAACAGCGTGCGTTTAAATGTGAACGTGCGTGAAACGCATGCAACATTACTGGATGTACTGTCAGAACAGCATGAGCAACATCAGGATCTGTTTAACAGCAACCGTCTGACCTTCTCGGAAGCATTAGCGAAACTGTATCAACGCCTGAATCCGCAAATTGATATGGGCCAGCGGACGCCACAAACTATTGGTGAAGAGCTGCTCGATTATCGCAATTACCTGGAAATGGAAGTTGAAGTAAACCGTGGTTCAGATGGCTGGTTGCGTGCGGAAAGTGGCGCATTGTCGACCGGTGAAGCTATCGGTACCGGTATGTCTATACTGGTAATGGTTGTTCAGAGTTGGGAAGAAGAGTCGCGCCGACTGCGTGGTAAAGATATCTCCCCATGCCGTTTACTTTTCCTCGATGAGGCGGCACGACTGGATGCGAAGTCAATTGCTACGTTGTTTGAGCTGTGTGAGCGACTTGAAATGCAACTGATCATTGCAGCGCCAGAGAACATCAGCCCGGAAAAAGGCACCACCTACAAGTTGGTACGTAAGGTTGTTCAGAATCATGAACACGTCCATGTTGTAGGACTCAGGGGCTTTGCACCACCGCCTCCCGAGCCGGTTGCCGGCACAATAGAGGCATCATAAAAATCGCGGGCTACGGCCCGCGTTTTCTTTTCTCAGAATTCTTAATCTTTAATTTTATTTACATTTATACGGGCAAATAATATTCGCTGTTTATATACTGATTATTAAAACCCAGCGACAAAAGCTGGGTGATGTAAAAACAGGTATAAACAGGGGGCAAGGGATGTTGCTAACAAAATTGCACGGTTTTAAGCTGTCAGCGCTCGGTTACGGGCTGGCACTGAGTTTCGCTCCACTGTTTATGGCGCAGGCCGATGAGCCAGCGGTCGTTCCTTCTGACAGCTCTGCTGTGAGCATTGAACCTACCAGCTCGCCAGACCAACCATTACCGCAATCTGCTGCTACCGCTACCATGGTGGGAGTGTTGCCGCTAAATTCTACCGGCATGTCTGCCGCACAAAGCCGTTCTCAGCTCGTGGCGCATTTACCTGCGGGCTACACCCCGGTTTATCTAAATGCGTTGTCTGCATTTTACGCTGCCCGCGAGATGAAACCGATGTGGGAGAATCGCGATGCCGTGAAGGCCTTCCAGCAGCAACTTGCCGAAGTTGCCATTTCTGGCATCCAACCACAGTTTACTACTTGGGTAGAACTGCTTACCGATCCGTCTGTCACGGGGTTATCGCGCGATATTGTATTGTCTGATGCGATGATGGGTTATTTGCAATTTGTTTATGGCATTCCGACGGAAGGCAATCGCTGGTTGTACAGCGCTAAGCCTTACAAGCTGCAAACCCCGCCTATCTCGGTAATTAACCAATGGCAAGTGGCGGTAGATCAAGGGACGCTAGTCAGTTTTGTTGAAACGCTAGCCCCTCAGCATCCGCAATACGCCAAGCTGCACCAGTCGTTGGTGCACTTACTCACTGACTCGCGCCCATGGCCTCAATTGACCAGCGCTGAAACTCTGCGTCCCGGCCAGTGGAGCAATGATGTTCCAGCGCTACGGGAAATACTCGCGCGTACTGGCATGTTGCAGGCCGAACCTTCGATTCCCCTTCCTGAGCGCGACAGTGCTTCTAAGAATGCGGTTGCCGTTAGCCCGTCAGCTATTCAGATAGACGGCGAGCAAACCACGCAACAGACGCCAGATGCAGTGGCTGGGAAGAAAAAGAAATCAACTCCAGCGGTACGAAGTGCCTACAGCAAAGAGCTGGTTGAAGGTGTAAAACGTTTCCAGAAGTGGCAAGTCTTGGGTGTTGATGGCTCAATCGGGCAATTAACACGCGACTGGCTGAACGTCACACCGCAACAACGTGCGTCGCTGGTGGCGTTAAATATTCAACGTTTGCGCTTACTTCCGAAGAAACTCGATACTGGCATTATGGTCAATATTCCTAACTATTCGTTGAGCTATTACCTTAACGGTAGTGAAGTATTGGCTTCGCGGGTGATTGTTGGGCGACCTGATCGCAAAACGCCAATGATGAGCAGTGCGCTTAATAATGTGGTCGTTAACCCGCCGTGGAATGTTCCACCAACACTTGCACGCAACGATATTTTGCCCAAAGTGCGCCAGGACCCAGGCTATCTCGACCGTCATGGTTACAGTGTGCTTCGCGGTTGGAGTAATAATGCAGAAGCAATCGACCCATGGCATGTTGATTGGGAAACTATTACTGCCAGCAACTTGCCTTTCCGCTTCCAGCAAAAACCTGGGGTACATAACTCGTTAGGGCGTTACAAGTTTAATATGCCGAGTTCTGATGCTATCTATTTGCATGATACGCCAAACCACACCTTGTTCCAGAAAGATGCGCGAGCGTTGAGTTCAGGTTGTGTACGAGTCAACAAAGCCTCTGAGCTGGCAAGCATGTTGTTGCAAGACGCAGGATGGAACGATGCCCGGATTTCAAGTCAACTGAAAGATGGCAATACTAAATACGTGAATATTCGTCAAACCATCCCGGTGAGTCTCTATTACCTGACTGCTTTTGTTGGTGACGACGGACGCACACAGTTCCGTACAGATATTTACAATTATGATCTCACCGCGCGATCAGGCGCACAAATCCTTTCAAAAGCTGAACTATTAATACGCTAAATGCAGTAATTCTAATGAATTAGCGGTCGTAATAATTGCTTAGCCCTTCCGGGTCCTCTACAGGGCCCGGTTTTACTGGGTTTTGCACGCCTTGACTCGCTTTGTTTTGGCGGTTAAGGTGCCCAGCAGTGCGCCCAAAGTGCATATTATTCGATCGTTTTTTACCTGTAGACCTGGACATCATGGACAAATTTGACGCAAACCGCCGCAAGCTGCTGGCGTTGGGTAGCGTGGCTTTAGGTGCCTCGCTGTTACCAACACAAGCGTTTGCCATGCTATCAACACCGCGCCCACGCATTCTGACTCTTAATAACCTGCATACCGGGGAGTCATTGAAGGCTGAATTTTTCGATGGTAAAGGCTATATTCAGGATGAATTAGCAAGGCTTAATCATTTCTTCCGTGATTATCGCGCAAACAAAATCAAATCCATCGACCCTAAATTATTTGACCAACTTTATCGCCTGCAAGGTTTGTTAGGAACCAACAAACCGGTGCAACTGGTATCTGGTTATCGCTCCCTGGACACGAACAATGAGTTACGTGCCCACAGCCGAGGTGTAGCTAAAAAGAGCTATCACACCAAAGGCCAAGCAATGGATTTTCATATTGAAGGGATTTCGTTAAGCAATGTTCGCAAAGCAGCATTATCTATGCGCGCTGGTGGTGTAGGATACTACCCAAGCAGCAACTTTGTGCATATTGATACCGGGCCACTAAGGAACTGGTAAAACAACGGAATCCGGCGAGTGTTGCCGGTATTGGAGCGTCATGAATTATCACATTATTCCGGTCACCGCATTCGCCCAAAACTGTTCTCTGATTTGGTGCGAAGAAACTCAGCAGGCAGCATTGGTTGATCCAGGCGGTGAAGCCGAAAAGATCAAACAGCAAGTTACTGCGAAAGGCGTGACAATTACGCAGATCCTGTTAACTCATGGCCATCTTGATCATGTTGGAGCCGCTGCTGAACTGGCTGAGCATTATGGTGTTCCTGTGGTTGGGCCGGAAAAAGAAGACGAATTCTGGTTGCAGGGTTTGCCGGCACAAAGCCAAATGTTTGGCCTCGAAGAGTGTTTGCCGCTGACGCCAGATCGCTGGCTGAACGAAGGCGACACGGTGTCGGTAGGGAATGTGTCCCTCCAGGTTCTGCATTGCCCGGGCCATACACCTGGCCACGTTGTTTTCTTTGATGCTCAATCCCAGTTACTGATTTCCGGTGATGTGATTTTCAAAGGTGGAGTGGGGCGTAGCGATTTCCCGCAGGGCAATCATGCAGCACTCATCGACTCAATTAAACGTAAGCTATTGCCACTGGGCGATGGTGTGACGTTTATTCCCGGTCATGGGCCATTATCGACACTCGGTTACGAACGCCTGCACAACCCCTTCTTGCAAGACGAATTACCTGTCTGGTAAATCAGGCCGGAGAAATAGAAAGAGCCGCATTGCGCGGCTCTTTTTTTATCTATTCTGGCTTACAGTACAGCGACAATCGCTTCGCACAGTGGCGCCATGTTGTCTGGCGTCATACCTGCTACGTTTACTCGGCCGGATGCTACTGCATACACACCAAACTCTTCACGTAAACGCAGTACCTGCTCTTTAGTCAGGCCGCTGAACGAGAACATGCCGTTCTGGTTGATGATGAAGCTGAAGTCGCGATTAGCGCCTTTCTCTTGCAGGGTATTTACAAACAGGTGACGCATACGCTGAATACGTTGGCGCATGTCGGACAGCTCTTGTTCCCAAAGAGTACGCAGGGCATCGTTGCTAAGAATCGTTGCTACAACCGATGCACCGTGAGCTGGTGGGTTAGAGTAGTTCGCACGAATCACAGATTTCATCTGGCTGAATGCACGGTCAACGGTATCTGCATCAGCAGCAACCAGCGTACAGGCACCTACACGCTCATTGTAGAGGCCGAAGTTCTTAGAGTAGGAACTTGCCACAATCAGCTCTTGATGGCTTGCTGCGAAGATACGCAGGCCTTCTGCATCTTCTTCCAGACCACGGGCAAAGCCCTGGTATGCAAAGTCAAACAGCGGTAACCATCCTTTGGCCAGAGACATCTGTGCCAGGACTTTCCATTGCTCAGCTGTTGGGTCGATACCGGTCGGGTTATGGCAGCAACCGTGGAACAACACCACGTCGCCAGCTTGTGCAGCTTGCAGGCTGTTGACCAGGCCATCGAAATTCAGAGAGTGGTTCTGTGCATCGTAATAATCATACTCGCACACTTCCAGGCCAGCGGAGTTAAAGACGCTTTTGTGGTTCGGCCAGCTTGGGTTGCTCACCCACACACGTTTGGTTGTGGTGTTTTTAGCGAGGAAGTCAGCGGCAACACGCAGCGCGCCAGTACCACCAGGGGTTTGTGCCGTACGAGCGCGCTTGTTAGCACTCAGAGCATTGTTTTTCCCGAACAGCAATTCCTGGGTGCAGCTACCAAACTCTGGAATACCGTCGATGCCGAGGTAGTTCTTGGTGTTCTCATTTTCCAGCAGATACTGCTCCGCCTTCTTAACACAGGTTAAAACCGGAGTTTTACCCGTTTCATCTTTATAAACACCAATGCCGAGGTTAATTTTTGTCGGACGGTCATCGGCGCGAAACAGATCGGCCAAACCAAGAATTGGATCAGCTGGAGCAGCGGTAATGTTCTCAAACATGACGAGTTTCCATTGTGATATCGAGGGAGTAACGCTCTCAGGTTAACTGCTGTTTTAGCAAATGCCAACCGTTTGCAACAAAAAGAAACAGCCCCCGTCACAAGATAAGTTTTTCTACTTTTCAGGCATAAAAAAACAGGGCCGAAGCCCTGTTTTTAAATCATCCTTGCAACAACGTTGCCGGATAATTAGAACTGGTAAACGATACCAACTGCTGCGGTGTTGTCAGAAGCTACACCCAGTTTATTGTTGTCATCGATCTGGTTGATGATGTAATCAACATAGGTAGACATGTTTTTGTTGAAGTAGTAAGTAGCGCCTACTTCAATGTAGTTGATGTAAGTTTCGCTACCAATACCTTCGATATTTTTCGCTTTAGATTTGTAGTAAGCAACGGATGGACGCAGACCGAAATCGAACTGGTACTGAGCTACAACAGAGAAGTCTTGAGTTTTGTTAACAAAATTGTCGTTAACAACGGCTGCATTATGGGTTTCACCGTAAAGTGCTGCCAGGTAAATGTTGTTCGCATCGTACTTCAGACCAGTAGCCCACTGCTCAGCTTTCTGACCAAGGCCATCAGCTTCTTGACGATTCGTGCGATCTGCTGCGCCGTAACCACCAACAATACCGAAACCTTCGAAGTCATAGCTCAAAGAAGTTGCCCAGCCGTCACCGTTTGCACGGTTCACGTCAGTACGTTCGTTTTTGCCCAGATACTGAACGCCGAAGTTCAGGCCGTCAACCAGACCGAAGAAGTCGCTGTTACGGTATGTAGCCAAGCCACCTGTACGACCGGAGAAGAAGTTATCGCTTCCGCTGGTGTCGCCACCAAACTCTGGCAGCATATCGGTAACACCGATTGCGTCATAAACCAGACCGTAGTTACGACCGTAGTCGAAAGAGCCTGCATCACCGAATTTCAGACCAGCGAAGGCCAGACGGGTTTTGTTGCCATTCTGCGCGTCAGCACCTTCAGAGTTGTTACCCTGGAAGTTGTATTCCCACTGGCCGAAACCGGTCAGTTGGTCGTTGATTTTGGTTTCCCCTTTGAAGCCAAGACGTGCGTAGGTTTTGTCGCCGTTGGCTCCGTAGCTATTTGCACCATTGTCTTTAGAGAAATAATGCAGGCCTACCGCTTTACCGTATAAATCAACTTTGTTGCCGTCTTTGTTATAGATTTCTGCAGCGTTAGCTGCACCGGCTACCAGCAGAGCAGGGATTACCACTGCCAGAATATTGCGCTTCATCATTATTTATTACCCTCATTAGGTTTTTTTGTAACACCTGCCACTGCCGTCAATAATTCTATACGGAACTATTGATGAGAGTTTGGTGTCTTTCTGTATCTGTCAGGCATCTTTCCATCCATGAAACCGTTTCGCTAGTCTGAAAGTGCTACAAACATCGAGAGTGAGTTACAATAAGAAACTATGTGTAACTAAATGTGTATTTCATGGAACTTTGTGAACTAACTCAAACTTCTTAGCCGCTTCGTATGAAATTCGACCTTTCCATTCCTATATATATGAATTACTTATGTTTAATCCGTATAAGGAGAAACTTAGTGAATTCTTCGCTTACATTTGCACATTTCTCGAGTGTTTTTTGGATGTCCAGACGCCTGTGTAAATTTTGGCCGAATGTGCTAAGTCAAACATCAGAATGAGGATGCAAGCGGAAAGTAAGGTTATTTTGTGTTTGTCTGTTTCATGGACACAATTGGTAACGGGCAAGTTGCAGGAAGGGGTTGAAATTGACGTTTGTTTAACTTTCGTTGAAGAAAAAAGACGTTTGTACGACAGGCAGAAAAAAGGCCAGCAATGCTGGCCTTAGAAAAACGACTACTTAGAAGCTTGCGTTACGCGGTGTACGTGGGAATGGAATCACGTCACGAACGTTCTGAACACCGGTTACATAGGCAATGAGGCGCTCAAAACCAAGACCGAAGCCCGAATGTGGAACGGTGCCGTAACGACGCAGATCGCGGTACCACCAGTAGTCTTCTTTATTCAGACCCATCTCAGCCATGCGCGCATCCAGCACATCCAGACGCTCTTCACGCTGAGAGCCACCGATGATCTCACCGATGCCCGGAGCTAATACGTCCATTGCGGCAACGGTTTTACCGTCTTCGTTAAGGCGCATATAGAACGCTTTAATATCTTTCGGGTAGTTTTTCACAACTACTGGCGCTTTGAAGTGTTGTTCAGCAAGGTAACGTTCATGCTCGGAAGAAAGGTCAACACCCCAGTAAACTGGGTTTTCGAATTTCTGGCCACAATTCTCGAGAATTGTAACTGCGTCGGTGTAATCAACTTGGGCAAAGTCAGCATCGATGAAACGCTGTAAACGTTCTACTGCATCTTTGTCAACGCGCTCTGCGAAGAACTCCATGTCATCCATGCGCTCATCAAGCACCGCTTTGAAGACATATTTCAGCATGGCTTCAGCCAGACCTGCTACGTCGTCCAGATTTGCGAAAGCGACTTCCGGTTCTAACATCCAGAACTCAGCCAGGTGACGGCTGGTGTTAGAGTTTTCAGCACGGAAGGTTGGGCCGAAGGTATAAACCTTGGACAACGCGCACGCATAGGTTTCACCGTTCAACTGACCCGATACGGTCAGGAACGCTTCTTTACCAAAGAAGTCTTTATCGAAATCGACTTTGCCTGCGTCAGTGCGTGGCAGGTTTTCCATATCCAGCGTAGACACGCGGAACATCTCGCCTGCGCCTTCGGTGTCTGAGGCAGTAATCAGTGGTGTAGAAACCCAAAAATATCCTTGCTCATGGAAGAAGCGATGCAGCGCCTGGGCCAGAGTATGACGAACGCGTGCAACAGCACCGATCATGTTGGTACGCGGACGCAAATGGGCAACTTCACGCAGATACTCAATACTGTGGCGTTTTGCCGCCATCGGGTATGTATCAGGATCGTCAACCCAACCGGTCACTTCAACTTCAGTTGCCTGAATTTCAAAGCTCTGACCCTGACCGAGAGACTCTACAACTTTACCTGTGACAACGACTGAACAGCCAGTGGTCAGGCGCAGTACGTCTTCATTGTAATTAGGCAGAGTATTATTAATGACGGCCTGTACAGGAGAGAAGCAGGAACCGTCATAGACGGCAAGGAAGGAGATACCAGCTTTTGAATCTCTACGAGTACGCACCCATCCGCGCACGGTGACTTCTTGGTCAACGGCTACACGGCCCTGGAGTACGTCGGCTACAGGCACAACGCTCATATTTTTCTCTCTATTAAATAGTCAGTGGCAAAAAATAATTACCCACAAACGGGGGGTTATCTATGTTACCTGTAGCGAGCCTACAGACAAGCAGAAAAATCAAAGGAGATGAAGAAATACAATAAAGAAAGGAACCCATAAACAAGTTGAATATTGTTTATGGGTTTTATCAGGACTAACTGGCTTTCTTAACCTGTGGCAAATCGAAGGCTTTACGCAATGCGCGGACGAACGCTTTATCATGGCAAATCGTTTTGCCCGGGCTGTCAGAAAGTTTCGCCACCGGCTTGCCGTTACACTCCACCAGCTTGATAACAATATTCAGCGGCTTCACCTGTGGAATATCGCAGGTCAGGCGAGTACCGATACCAAAACTTAAATTGATGCGCGCATCGAAGTGGCGATACAACTCAATAGCTTTTGGCAAATCCAAATTATCAGAGAACACCAATACTTTGGTTTTAGGATCGATACCCAGTTTCTGATAATGAGCGATAGCTTTTTCGCCCCATTCGACCGGATCCCCGGAGTCGTGGCGCAATCCCTGGTACTGGCTGGCAAACGAGAGGTCAAAGTCGCGCAAGAAGGCATCCATAGTGATGCAATCCGTTAATGCGATACCGAGTTTGTCAGGGTACTCGTCAAGCCATGCCTGAAGTGCTGCACGTTGACTGTTCGCCAGCGTCGGGCTTATTTGCTGATGTGCCTGGAACCACTCATGTGCCTGAGTACCCATTGGGGTTAAATCCAGGCGGTGAGCCAGATCGTAATTGCTGGTGCCCACAAACCACGCTTCTTGTTGCAGACGGCTGACGATAGCCTCCTGCACTTCACGCGAGAAGCGGCGGCGGGTCCCAAAATCCATCAGACGGAATGTGGAAAGGTCGATATCCGCTGTCAGTTCTTTGAATTGAACCAGCTTACTTTCCAGACTCTCTAGCGCCATTTGCGGCGTGACGCCAGGTGAACGGTGTTGATGCACCACCTCACTGATCACGGCCAGCAGCGGCACTTCCCACATAATCACTTCCAGCCAAGTGCCGGTCAGACGAATGTCTAAATGACCATTGTTATTGCGGATATGGACTGTCGAGGGGTCGTAGCGAAAAGTACGCAGCCACGCAAGATAATCTGCTTTAAAGAACGGCAGACTTTCCAGGAAGGTAAATTCCTCGTCGCTCAGCGCGAGGTGCTGCATTAAATCAACCTGTTCACGGATGTCATCTGCATAAATGCCCAGCAGATCGTCACCGCGGCAACGGAACTCGGCCGCGACGCTCACGTCGTGATAACGGTGGAAAACCGCCTGCTGCATATGAAGCTTATAGGCGTCAGTATCCAGAAGCGTTTGCAAAATCGGGGAAGCGTATCGTGTCATGGCGCGTTGCAGCATCCTCTCACAGGAGCGTTTCCATCAAGGGCTAAGCAGATAAAAGACGCAGGAGTATACCCTGATTATCTGTTTATTAAACCTGGATCACAACATACGCTGGGAATCTGGTCGATGGCGATTCGTGCCACTTGTTATATATATGTAGCAATTCGAGTGAATTGCCCAGAAAAGTTGAAGATTCTGCATAGCAACATTCAGGCAACAGGGTATAGACTGAACACCGCAAACTTACGGATGATGTATAAGGTTTTTTATGACACAACAGCCACAAGCCAAATACCGCCACGACTACCGTGCGCCGGATTACACGATTACCGATATCGATTTGACCTTTGACCTTGATGCCACAAAAACCCTGGTCACTGCCATTAGCCAGATTACCCGCCAGGGCGCCGCTGGTGCGCCGCTGCGTCTTGATGGTGAAGATCTGACGCTGGTTTCAATTGATGTCAATGGTGCTACCTGGGACGATTATCGCCAGGAAGAGGGCGCATTGATTCTTGAATCGCTGCCAGAAGCCTTCACGCTGACCATCGTTAATGAAATCAGCCCGGCAACTAATACCGCGCTCGAAGGGCTTTATCTTTCAGGCGATGCGCTTTGCACTCAGTGTGAAGCTGAAGGTTTCCGCCACATTACCTGGTATCTCGACCGACCAGACGTTCTGGCACGTTTCACCACCAAAATCATTGCCGATAAATCCAAATATCCTTTCCTTTTATCTAACGGCAACCGCATTGCCGAAGGTGAACTGGATAACGGCCGCCATTGGGTTCAGTGGCAAGATCCATTCCCGAAACCGTGCTACCTGTTTGCGCTGGTGGCGGGTGATTTCGATGTATTACGTGATTCCTTTAAAACGCGTTCTGGCCGCGATGTCGCGCTGGAGTTGTTCGTCGATCGCGGCAATCTCGACCGTGCAAGCTGGGCGATGACCTCGCTCAAAGCATCGATGAAATGGGATGAAACCCGTTTCGGTCTCGAATACGACCTCGACATCTATATGATTGTTGCTGTCGACTTCTTCAATATGGGCGCAATGGAGAACAAAGGGCTTAACGTCTTTAACTCCAAATATGTGCTGGCACGTGCTGAAACGGCGACCGATAAAGACTACCTCGATATCGAACGTGTTATTGGCCACGAATACTTCCATAACTGGACCGGCAACCGCGTGACCTGCCGCGACTGGTTCCAGCTAAGCCTGAAAGAAGGGCTGACTGTTTTCCGCGATCAAGAATTTAGTTCTGACCTTGGTTCACGTGCAGTAAACCGCATTCAGAATGTGCGCACCATGCGTGCTGCGCAGTTTGCTGAAGACGCAAGCCCGATGGCGCATCCGATTCGCCCGGACAAAGTCATTGAAATGAACAACTTCTACACACTGACGGTGTACGAGAAGGGTTCAGAAGTTATCCGTATGCTGCACACCTTGCTGGGTGAAGAGAACTTCCAGAAAGGGATGCTGCTGTACTTTGAACGCCATGATGGCAGCGCAGCAACCTGTGATGATTTCGTGCAGGCGATGGAAGATGCGTCGAACGTTGACCTATCGCACTTCCGCCGTTGGTACAGCCAGGCCGGTACGCCAGTAGTCACCGTGCATGATGATTACGACCCGGAAAACGAGCTGTATACACTGACCATCAACCAGACTACGCCGCCAACTGCTGAGCAGCAGGAAAAGCACCCGTTACATATTCCGTTCGACATTGAACTGTATGACAACGAAGGCAAAGTGATTCCGTTGCAGAAAAATGGTCACCCGATTCACCATGTGCTGAATGTGACTCAGGCAGAGCAGACATTTGTTTTCGATAACGTCTATTTCCAGCCGGTTCCGTCTTTGCTGCGTGAGTTTTCAGCGCCAGTGAAACTGGAATACAAATGGAGCGACCAGCAGCTGACGTTCCTGATGCGCCATGCGCGTAACGATTTCTCTCGTTGGGATGCTGCGCAAAGTCTGCTGGCGACGTACATCAAGCTGAACGTCAATCGTAGCCAACAGGGCCAGCCGTTGTCGCTGCCGCTGCATGTTGCTGATGCGTTCCGTGCGATTTTGCTGGATGAGAAAATCGACCCGGCACTGGCGGCAGAGATTCTGACGCTGCCATCACAGAATGAAATTGCCGAACTGTTCCAGAAAATCGACCCGCAGGCGATTGCCGCCGTGCATGAAGCCTTAACGCGCACGCTGGCAAATGAGCTGGCTGATGAGTTCCTGGCAGTTTATAACGCCAACAAACTTGATGCTTATCGCGTAGAACATGCGGATATCGGCAAACGCGCGCTGCGTAATACTTGCCTGCGTTATCTGGCCTTCGGCGAGAAACAGCTTGCTGAGCAACTGGTGCGTAACCAGTTCGCAAGCGCTGATAACATGACGGACTCTATTGCTGCTTTATCTGCATCGGTTGCGGCGCAATTGCCTTGCCGTGTAGAACTGCTGGCCGCATTTGATGAGAGATGGCATCAGGACGGTCTGGTGATGGATAAATGGTTTGTGTTGCAAGCCACAAGCCCGGCAGTAGACACGTTAAGCAAAGTGCGTGAGTTACTGAACCACCGTTCGTTTAGCATGGGTAACCCGAACCGGGTCCGTTCTCTGATTGGTGCATTTGCTGCGGGCAACCCGGCTGCGTTCCATGCACTGGATGGTAGCGGCTATCAGTTTATGGTGGAAATGCTCAGCGAGCTTAACCACCGTAACCCGCAGGTTGCATCACGCCTGATTGAGCCGTTGATTCGACTGAAGCGTTACGATGCAAAACGTCAGGAAATGATGCGTGCGGCGCTGGAACAGCTGAAAGGGCTGGAGAATTTGTCAGGCGATCTGTTCGAGAAGATTTCTAAAGCGTTAGCTTAATATCACTTTTATAAGGTGGATGTCGCTTACCGCTAATCCACCCTACAAAAGTTTGAGTAGGTCGGATTAGCGTAAGCGACATCCGACATAATTTAACCGGTGCGCACCACGCGTGCCGGTTCTTCTATAACCTGCCGTTTCATCACTCGCTCTAACACCTGAGCTTCCAGTTCAGCCAGCCGGACAGAGCCGAGCTTACGGGGACGTGGCAAATCAACCGTCAGATCCAAACCGATCTTTCCTTCTTCAATCAGTAACACTCGATCTGCCATCGCAACGGCTTCGCTAACATCGTGCGTCACCAGCAATACCGTAAAGCCATGTTCCTGCCACAAAGAGACAATCAACTCCTGCATTTCGATACGCGTCAGGGCATCCAGCGCACCCAATGGTTCATCAAGCAATAACAGGCGTGGGCGATGAATTAGCGCTCGAGCCAGCGCCACGCGTTGTTTCTGGCCGCCGGACAGGGCAGCCGGCCATTCGGTAGCGCGATTGGCAAGCCCAACGGCTTCCAGCGCTTTCATTGCCGATTCTTTCCAGTTTCCTTTCAGACCCAGACCGACATTGTTAATCACCGACTTCCACGGTAACAGTCGCGCATCCTGGAACATTAAGCGCGTTTCATCCTGGCTTTCGCGCAGTGGTGCGTTTCCGGCAATCAGCGAACCACCGTTGGCATTTTCCAACCCTGCCAACAAACGCAGCAACGTACTTTTACCGCCGCCACTGCGCCCAACTACTGCAACAAATTGCCCGGCAGGAATATGTAACTCCAGCTCATCAAGAATCGTTTTATTACCGTAGCGTTTGGTCACGCTGTTAAGGAGCAGGGGAGTCCCCTGGTTTAAACGGGCAGTATTCATGCGTTCTCCTCCTGCAACTGATAAGCCGGATGCCAGCGTAGCCAGACACGTTCGAGTAATTGCGCGCTGATATCAGCGAGTTTGCCGAGCAGGGCGTAAAGAATAATAGCGACGACGACGACGTCGGTTTGCAAGAACTCACGGGCGTTCATTGCCAGATAACCAATTCCTGAGTTGGCAGAAATAGTCTCGGCCACGATTAAGGTCAGCCACATTAAGCCGAGCGCAAAACGAATACCGACCATAATCGAAGGTAACGCACCGGGCAGAATCACCTGGGCAAACAGGCTAAAGCCTGACAACCCATAGCTGCGGGCCATCTCCAACAAACCCTGGTCGATATTACGGATGCCGTGCCAGGTATTGATGTAAATCGGGAACAGCGTGCCGAGTGCTACCAGGAAAATTTTCGCTGATTCATCAATGCCGAACCACAAAATCACCAGCGGAATCAGTGCCAGGTGCGGAACGTTACGCAGCATCTGAATCGAACTGTCCAGCAGGCGCTCTCCCCAGCGAGACAGGCCGCTTATCAACCCGAGCACTAACCCCAGAGAACCGCCAATGCTAAAACCAATCACCGCACGCCATGAGCTGATAGCCAGGTGCTGCCATAATTCACCGCTGGCTGAGAGGTTCCAGAATGCAATTACCACCCCTTCCGGAGAAGGGAGGATGCGCGACGAAAGCCAGCCTGCGCTCGAAGATAGTTGCCAGATTGCGATAACCGCAACCGGCAAAAACCACGGTGCCAGCCTCAGTAACAGTTTATGCGTTGAAGGGGTCATTGGCTGCTCCTTAGCTTTGCGCCACTTTGCGCGGAATAAAGTCATTGGCTACCACTTCGCCCCTTTCATGAACCAGGCGCGGTTGTGGAATTTGTGGAATCGCGACATCCAGATGCGGGAACAGCAACTCCCCAACACGATAAGCCTCTTCGAGATGCGGGTATCCCGATAGAATAAAGCTGTCGATACCAAGCGCTGCGTATTCGTTGATGCGCTCCGCAACGGTTGGGCCATCACCTACCAATGCAGTACCCGCACCGCCACGCACCAGGCCAACGCCTGCCCATAGATTCGGGCTAATCTCCAGGTTGTCGCGTTTGCCGCCGTGCAACGCCGCCATGCGGTGCTGGCCGACGGAATCGGTACGCGCAAATGCTGCCTGCGCTTTGGCGATAGTTTCATCATCCAGCTGAGAAATCAGGCGATTAGCGGCATCCCACGCTTCTTCGTTGGTTTCACGCACAATCACATGCAAGCGAATGCCGAAACGTACCGTGCGGCCATGAGCTGCGGCTTTCGCACGGACTTGCTCAATTTTCTCTTTCACCAAATGCGGTGGCTCGCCCCAGGTCAGATAGAGATCCACTTGTTCGGCGGCAAGATCCTGCGCTACATCCGATGATCCGCCAAAGTAAAGCGGTGGGCGAGGCTGTTGCACAGGCGGGAATAACAGTTTTGCCCCTTTGACCTGAATATGTTTGCCTTCGTGATCTACCGTTTCGCCTTCCAGCAAACGACGCCAGATATTGGTAAATTCTGCGGAGGCTTCGTAACGCTCTTTATGATTGAGGAACACGCCGTCTGCAGCTAACTCTTCAGGGTCGCTACCAGTAACCAGGTTAAATAAAGCGCGCCCGTTGGAAAGTCGGTCGAGCGTTGCGGCCTGGCGTGCAGCCACGGTTGGCGAGGTCACGCTTGGACGCAGCGCGACCAGAAATTTCAAACGCTGCGTCACGGGAATCATAGATGCGGCAACCAGCCAGGCGTCTTCACAAGAGCGGCCTGTTGGGATGAGTACGCCGGTAAAGCCAAGTCTGTCCGCAGCCTGCGCAATCTGTTGCAGGTACCCGTGGTCAACCGGGCGCGCTGCATCATTGCTGCCTAAGTAGTGGCCATCGCCATGGGTAGGTAGGAACCAGAACATATTTAAACTCATGATTTATTTCCTTAATCCCCTTCATACTTCAAGTTGTCTCTTTGTTGGCTGCGTTCACTCACCCTAATCACTTACTTAAGTAAGCTCATTGGGATGCGTTCTCTTGCCGCCGCGATACAACTCGAATTATTCGGGTATTTCTGTGGTTAGGGTTGCCAGATGCGGGTGCGAATATCGACTTTCTTAGGCACTAAATGGTTGTCATAAAACAGATCTGCGGTTTGCTGCTGTTTTGCCGCAGTCTCGGCGCTGACAGGTGTAATCACCGTTGGGGGGCGGTGATCGAAATAGGTGGCAATCACGTTTTCCGGCAGCCCCATGGTTTTTGCCAGCAGCGCAACGCTTGCATCGCGTTGGCTACGGGTTAACGCATCGGCGTCGCTAAATGTTTTCAGAACGTGTTGCAGGAACGGACCGTTTTGTTCGGCATAAGGGCGTGAAGCAAGATAGAAAGAACCCGTCTGATTCAGCTCGCTGCCGTCGGTTAACACGCGCACGCCACCGTTTAACAAGACTG
This sequence comes from Buttiauxella sp. BIGb0552, assembly GCF_004366275.1. Classification (NCBI taxonomy): domain Bacteria; kingdom Pseudomonadati; phylum Pseudomonadota; class Gammaproteobacteria; order Enterobacterales; family Enterobacteriaceae; genus Buttiauxella; species Buttiauxella sp. BIGb0552. Next base: position 262,474 of record NZ_SODY01000002.1, on the reverse strand, counting down.
CAGAATAGTAGGGGTCCCAAATTGCCCAGGCATCAACGTTGCCCTGCTGGAATGCGGCACGCGCATCCGCTGGCGTTAAATAAGCAGGCTGGACATCGGTAAATTTCAGCCCAGCTTTTTGCAGCGCTCGTAGCACCAGGTTGTGGGAGCTGGAACCTTTCTGGAAAGCAATTTTGTGCCCTTTAAGGTCCGCCACGGTTTTTATTGGGCTGTTTTCCGGCACCAGAATCACTTCGGCTTTTGGTTTTGCCGGCTCAGACCCGACATACACCAGATCTGCGCCCGCAGCCTGCGCGAAGATTGGCGGAATATCGCCGGTGCTGCCGAGATCGATGCTGCCGATGTTCAGCGCTTCGAGCATTTGCGGGCCCGCCGGGAATTCAATCCACTGGAATTTTGTGTTTGGATACTCTTTTTCCAGCAGCTGGTGGCTTTTCGCCAGCACCATGCTGACCGAGCCTTTTTGATAACCAATGCGTAGCTGCTCAGGCCCAGTATCAGCCGCATGAAGTGTAGCGCTCAGGCTTAATGTTCCTGCGAGTGCAAGCCACGGAGCGGTTCGTTTCAGAAAGTTAAACATGAGCAACTCCTTGCGTCTTAAAAGGGGAGGAGACAATGAAATCCCGGCGGTGCAGAGCCTGCCAGAAGGTTTCCAGCGAGTTATCGAGGCGTTGTTGTAAGTTGTTGCTGAACACCGGTTTGTGCTGGTAATCCGCAATCTGGCTGTCATCAGCAAACACGCCATGCAGGATTTCCTGAGCTTTTAGCGCATTAAGGACAGGCTTTAATGCGTAATCTACTGCCAGCATGTGCGCCACCGTGCCACCAGTGGCTAAAGGCAGAACGACTTTCTTATCCAGTGCACGTTCAGGCAGCAGGTCGAGCAGCGTTTTCAGAGCGCCAGAAAATGAAGCTTTATAAACAGGTGTTGCGATGATCACGCCATCGGCTTGCTGCAATTGCTCAATGAGCGCTAAAAGAGCCGGACTATCGAAACGTGCGTACAGCAAATCTTCAGGCGCGAAATTCTGTAGATGCCAGTGACACACCTCGATATCCAGAGCGCTCAGTTTTTCGCGGGCATATTCCAGCAGTGCACTAGAACGGGATGGGAAGCGCGGGCTTCCAGCAAGGGTAATCACACGCATATCGTTTCCTTATAACTAATTGTTTGCTTTTAGATAACATTGATAACAATTGACTGTGATATTCGCGCAGAACTCTTATTCCACTAAATGATTTATCTGGAAAAGAATTGCTAAAAAACGCATAACAACAGGGCGTAAGGGAAACGATTGCGCTGATTCAGCCTTTTTTGTCACAGGTCAATTCCATTCAATGACGTTATCGACGATAATACGGCCCCGGTTTGCATACCGGGAATCCAGGAGAGTTCATGTACTACCCCTTCGTTCGTAAAGCCCTATTCAAGCTCGATCCAGAGCGCGCTCATGAAGTGACATTCCAGCAATTGCGTCGTGTATCAGGTACACCTCTCGAATGGCTGGTGCGGCAAAATGTGCCGTCGAAACCTGTCACTTGTATGGGATTGACCTTTAAGAACCCATTAGGCCTGGCTGCAGGTCTGGACAAAAATGGTGAGTGCATAGATGCGTTGGGTGCAATGGGCTTTGGCTCCATTGAAATTGGCACTGTAACGCCTCGCCCACAGCCTGGAAATGACAAGCCAAGAATCTTTCGTCTTGTAGAGGCTGAAGGATTAATTAACCGTATGGGTTTCAATAACCACGGTGTTGATAACTTGGTTGAGAATGTCAAAAAATCCCATTTTGATGGGGTTCTTGGCATCAATATTGGTAAGAATAAAGACACTCCAGTTGAACAAGGCAAAGATGACTATTTGATCTGCATGGATAAAATTTATCCGTACGCGGGTTATATAGCGATTAATATTTCATCACCAAATACCCCTGGATTACGCACGCTGCAATACGGCGATGCGCTGGATGATCTGTTATCTGCAATCAAAAATAAGCAGCAAGCGCTTCAGGAATTGCATCATAAATATGTACCTGTGGCGGTGAAGATCGCGCCGGATCTTTCTGAAGAGGAGTTGATCCAGGTAGCTGATAGTTTGGTACGCCATAATATTGATGGGGTAATTGCGACCAATACGACATTGGATCGCAGCCTGGTTCAGGGCATGAAATATTGCGATGAAATGGGTGGCTTAAGTGGCCGTCCGGTTCAGTTAAAAAGCACAGAAATTATTCGCCGCTTGTCGCAAGAATTAAATGGTCACTTGCCGATTATTGGCGTTGGCGGTATTGATTCATTGATTGCTGCACGCGAGAAGATGGCAGCGGGTGCCTCTTTAGTACAAATATATTCCGGGTTCATATTTAAAGGCCCACCTCTGATTAAAGAAATTATTTCAGGTTTGTAATCTCTGAATGTTTTACTTTCGGACAACCGGGGCTTTATTTTGAGTCCCGGTTGTTTTATATTCCGTCATTGTTGCTAATTTGAACATATTGGTCTTTTATTAATGTGTTCATTTACGAAGCGGTGATAAGGATATTTCTAATCGCAGGTATATGGGGATAAGGGCAAATAATTATGCGGATTAAACCGGACGATAATTGGCGTTGGTATTATGATGAGGAGCATGATCGTATGATGCTCGATTTAGCCAATGGCATGCTTTTCCGTTCCCGTTTCCCTCGTAAAATGCTTACTCCCGATGCCTTTGAAAATACTGGGTTTTGTGTTGATGATGCAGCTCTATTTTTCTCTTTCGAAGAAAAATGTCGTGATCTCATATTAAGCAAAGAGCAGCGCGCTGAACTGGTATTAAATGCACTCGTAGCGATTCGTTATCTCAAGCCGCAGATGCCAAAAAGCTGGCACTTTCTCTCTCATGGGGAATGCTGGCAGCCAATACCTGGCGATGCAGCCTGTGTGTGGTTAAGTGACGATATGCAGCAGGTGAATCTGCTGGTGGTAGAAACAGGTGATAACGCTGCACTTTGTTTATTAGCGCAGCCAGGCTTGCAACTTGCTGGCCGTACCATGCAGCTCGGTGATGCGATTAAAGTGATGAATGACAGATTAAGGCCGCAACCAACAAGTCTCGCCCTTAACCTTGATCAGGCAGTTTAGTTTCCCGCTAACTCTACATCTCCTGCAGGAATACAACTACAGCAAAGGATTGTGCCATCATCATTGATAGCATTTTTCTTCAACGCTTTGACTTCCCCACTGACTAACTTTATCCGGCAGCTGCCGCAAATCCCGGCCCGACAAGAATAGGGCACGCGAATTCCTTGTTGTTCGAGTTGTTCTAGTAAAATTTGTTGGTTGTTACCGCGAAATTGTTGGCCCTGCCAGTCAATCGCCACCATGCTTTCTTGCTGCTCTAAAGGCTCAAGAGTTTCTTCGGTCACTCCTGCGCCATAAACTTTCGCAGGTTTTGTCGCCAGTACTTCGAGTTCATCACCCACACGAATCACACCGCTATTGCGGGCAATCAGATTTTGGCCGAAATCGACATCACCATTATCCAGTGCGGTCCGGAATTTTTGTAATGTCGCGAGAGGTTCACCGCTCGGGTGTTTTCGGCCACGCTCCGGGCTGACGGTGGTGAAAATACAGCGGCTACAAGGTTTGGCGACATCAAATGTTACGCCGCCAATCCGTACTACTTGCCAGCTATCTTCGTCCCAGGCTTGTGCGCCGGTGACTACAATATTCGGGCGAAATTGTGTCATTTTTACACTCGCCGGGCAGCGATTTTGCAAATCGCGCAGCGATGCTTCATTTGCCAGCAAGAATGGGAAACCGTCGGCAAAAGAGAGTGGTACCTCTTCATGACGTTTAACGCGGCGCGTTAAATTTTCACCCAGCCAGCGCAGTTGTACCGGGCGTGAGAAAAAACCGCTCAGCCATTGGTTGATATCATCGGGAGCAATTTGCGCGGTGAAATGGTTTCCCCAGACTTCCGTTGGCGCGGCCTCAGGCCGGAAATCGCTAAAGCGTATTGTGGCGGAACTGCCGTCTGGCGCGCTCAAAAATAGACCATCGTGAATAATGGCCGGAGTAAATAGCACCATCTGCGGGAACTGGCGTGCGGTAATAAAAGTGCCGTCAGGTTCTGTCACCATAAAGATGCGGTCAAAAGCTAAACCGCTGGTAGTTGCCTGAGCATGGGAGAGCGCAAGGCCGCGCATCGATTTCACCGGGTGAATATAAAGCTGAGATAGGGTGATCATGATACGCACGCGCTCCTTGCATAAATGAAGAAAAAGAGAATATAAGAGGCCAACTTTATGACATGCGTGGCGGATTGGCTATAATGCGCCACAATTTTCTTTTTATACCTGATTAAGTGACGATATGAATTCTCTGTTTGCCAGTACGGCGCGTGGGCTTGAAGAGCTATTAAAAACTGAACTGGAGGGCCTTGGTGCGCAAGCATGCCAGGTGGTTCAGGGCGGCGTACATTACCAGGGGGACTCACGTCTGCTCTATCAAAGCTTGATGTGGAGCCGTCTTGCGTCCCGCATTTTGCTGCCATTAAATGAATGCAGTGTTTATAGCGACCTGGATTTATATCTGGGTGTACAGACCATCGACTGGCCTGCATTGTTTGGCTCGGATGCCACATTTGCAGTGCATTTCAGTGGTCTGAATGACGTTATCCGTAACAGTCAGTATGGCGCGTTAAAAGTGAAGGATGCGATTGTTGACTCCTTCACCCGTAAAAACTTGCCGCGTCCGAACGTTGAACGTGAACAACCAGATCTGCGCATTAACGTTTGGCTGAACAAAGATACCGCCAGCATCGCGCTGGATTTAAGCGGCGAAGGTCTACATCAGCGCGGTTACCGCGATAGCACTGGTGCTGCTCCTATTAAAGAAACGCTGGCATCAGCTATTGTTATGCGTTCAGGCTGGCAGCCGGGTACTCCGCTGCTCGATCCAATGTGCGGTTCCGGCACGCTGTTGATTGAAGCTGCGATGATCGCCACCGATCGTGCGCCTGGTTTACATCGCAAACATTGGGGCTTCCTTGGTTGGGCGAACCATGATTTCGATCTGTGGAAAGAGATCACCACCGAAGCACAGGTTCGCGCTCGCAAAGGCCTTGGCGAATATACTTCGCGTTTCTATGGTTCGGATAACGATTCACGCGTTATCGAACGCGCTCGTGCCAATACCCGTCGTGCGGGTCTGGGCGATATCATCAGTTACGAAGTCAAAGACGTGGCTAAATTAACCAATCCGCTGCCGGAAGGCCCGGTTGGTACGGTTGTCAGTAACCCGCCATACGGCGAGCGTCTGGATAGCGAACCTGCGCTGATTGCATTGCACAGCCTGCTTGGCCGCAATATGAAAAACCATTTTGGCGGCTGGAATTTGTCACTGTTTAGCGCATCTCCGGATTTGCTTAGCTGCCTGCAACTGCGTGCCGAACGCCAGTTTAAAGCGAAGAACGGCCCGCTGGATTGTGTTCAGAAAAACTATCAATTATCTGCCACCAGCACGGGTGCGCAATCAGGCCAGATCGCTGATGATTACGCGAACCGCCTGCGCAAAAATATCAAAAAACTCGATAAATGGGCGCGTCAGGAAGGCATCGAATGCTACCGAATTTACGATGCCGATTTGCCAGACTATAACGTTGCTGTTGACCGCTACGGCGAGTGGGTTGTGGTTCAGGAATACGCGCCGCCTAAAACGGTTGATGCCAATAAAGCACGTCAGCGTCTGTTTGACGTGATCGCTGCAACAATGTCTGTACTGGAATTGCCATCCAACCGACTGATCCTGAAAACCCGTGAACGCCAGAAAGGGAAAAGTCAGTATCAGAAAATGGATGAGAAAGGCGACTTCATGGAAGTGAGCGAATATAACGCTCGTCTATGGGTCAACCTGACTGACTATCTTGATACCGGTTTGTTCCTCGACCACCGTATTGCGCGCCAAATGCTGGGCAAAATGAGCAAAGGGAAAGATTTCCTTAACCTGTTTGCTTATACCGGCAGTGCGACAGTTCACGCAGGTTTAGGTGGTGCTAAAACGACGACCACCGTCGATATGTCTCGTACTTACCTGGAGTGGGCTGAGCGTAACTTGCGTCTTAACGGCTTGAGTGGCCGTGCACACCGCCTGGTTCAGGCTGATTGCCTGGGCTGGTTGCGTGAAACCGATGAACAGTTTGATCTGATTTTTATCGATCCACCGACGTTCTCAAACTCAAAACGTATGGAAGAATCTTTTGATGTCCAGCGCGACCATATCGTGTTGATGAAAGACCTTAAGCGTCTGTTGCGCCAGGGCGGCACCATTATGTTCTCCAACAATAAACGTGGCTTCAAAATGGACTTTGACGGGCTGGCTAATCTGGGCCTGAGTGCTCAGGAAATCACGCAGAAAACCTTGTCACCAGATTTTGCCCGTAATCGCCAAATTCATAACTGCTGGCTCGTTACTCACGTAGCCAAGGATTAATTGTCATGTCATTGATTAGTATGCACGGTGCCTGGTTGTCGTTTAGCGACGCACCGTTGTTAGATAACACCGAACTCCATATCGAAGAAAACGAACGCGTCTGTCTGGTTGGCCGTAACGGTGCAGGTAAATCCACACTGATGAAAATCCTCAACCGTGAAGTGCCGCTTGATGATGGGCGCATGGTTTACGAACAGGATTTGATTGTCGCGCGTTTGCAACAAGATCCTCCGCGTAATGTCGCGGGCACGGTTTACGACTTCGTTGCAGAAGGCGTGGAAGAGCAGGCCGAGTACCTCAAGGCCTATCACGATATCTCCCACAAAGTGATGACCGACCCGAGCGATAAAAACCTCAATGAAATGGCGCGTATCCAGGAGATTCTTGATCACCAGAATCTCTGGCAACTGGAGAGCCGCATTAATGAAGTGCTCGAACAATTAGGTCTGGAAGCTGACACTGAACTGTCGGCACTTTCTGGCGGCTGGTTGCGTAAAGCGGCACTGGGCCGTGCGCTGGTGAGTTCTCCACGCGTTCTGTTGCTTGATGAGCCAACTAACCACCTGGATATCGAAGCTATCGACTGGCTGGAAGGTTTCCTGAAAGAGTTCCAGGGCAGCATTATTTTCATCTCGCACGACCGTTCATTTATTCGCAATATGGCGACGCGTATCGTCGATCTTGATCGCGGCAAACTGGTTTCTTACCCTGGCGATTACGATCAGTATCTATTGGCAAAAGAAGAAGCACTGCGTGTTGAGGATCTGCAAAACGCCGAGTTTGATCGCAAACTTGCGCAGGAAGAAGTGTGGATCCGTCAGGGCATTAAAGCACGCCGTACGCGTAACGAAGGCCGTGTGCGTGCCTTGAAAGCGATGCGTAACGAACGTAGTGCTCGTCGTGAAGTGTTGGGCAGCGCCAAAATGCAAGTTGGTGAAGCGGCGCGTTCCGGCAAGATAGTCTTTGAAATGGAAAACGTGTTTTACCAGATCGCTAACAAAAACCTGGTGTCGGATTTCTCAGCCCAGGTACAGCGCAGCGACAAAATCGCGTTGGTGGGGCCAAACGGCTGTGGCAAAACCACATTGTTGAAACTGATGTTAGATCAGTTGAAAGCGGACAGCGGGCGCGTGCATTGCGGTACCAAGCTTGAAGTGGCGTACTTTGACCAACACCGCGCGGAGCTTGATCCTGATCGTACGGTAATGGACAACCTGGCGGAAGGTAAGCAAGAAGTGATGGTGAACGGCAAGCCACGCCATGTACTGGGTTACTTGCAGGACTTCCTTTTCCACCCGAAACGCGCCATGACTCCGGTTCGTGCGTTGTCTGGTGGTGAGCGTAACCGTCTTTTACTGGCGAAGTTATTCCTAAAACCTAGCAACTTGATGATTCTCGATGAACCGACGAATGACCTGGATGTCGAAACGCTCGAATTACTTGAAGAGTTGATTGATGGTTACCAGGGCACGGTTATGTTGGTGAGCCACGATCGTCAATTTGTGGACAACACTGTTACCGAATGCTGGATTTTTGAAGGCGAAGGCAAGATTGGTCGTTACGTCGGTGGTTATCATGACGCCAAAGGCCAACAGGCATCTGCGCAAACTTTACGCCACTCTGTGGCAGATAAGGCGCAAAACAACCAGCCTGCAAAGGCGGAAGTTGTTAAACGTGCAAGTAGCAAGCTAAGCTATAACCTGCAACGTGAATTAGAGCAATTACCACAACGTCTTGAACAACTTGAGGCGGAACTGGAAGCTATCCAGGCTAAGGTCGGGGATGGTGATTTTTTTAACCAGCCACACGATGTCACACAAAAAACATTGAGCGACCTGACCACGGCAGAAAAAGCACTGGAAGAGGCTTTTGAACGCTGGGAATATCTCGAAGCTCTGAAAAACGGCGCGTAACACAAGGAGACACGATATGTGTGCCACGCATCATCATCGTTCACACATATTATGCTCACAATGTGACTTACTGGTCGCGCTACCAGTATTGGAGGACGGCCATAAGGCCGTCTGTCCACGTTGTGGTACAACACTTCTTACTCAGTGGTCCTCACCACGTCAACGTCCTACAGCTTATGCGCTGGCAGCTCTGTTTATGTTGCTACTTGCCAACCTATTTCCCTTCATCAACATGAAAGTAGCAGGACTCAGCAGTGAAGTTTCGCTGCTTGAAATTCCAGGCGTCATGTTCAATGAAGACTACGCGAGCCTCGGCACTTTCTTTATGGTCTTTGTGCAGGCGGTGCCTACGTTCTGTTTAATCACGATTTTGTTATTAGTTAACCAGGTGGCATTACCACTAACTCTTAAAAAGCGCCTGGCACGAATCCTATTCCAGCTAAAGTCCTGGGGTATGGCCGAAATTTTTCTTGCTGGCGTCTTGGTGAGTTTCGTCAAATTAATGGCTTATGGCGATATTGGTGTCGGGAGCAGTTTTATTCCGTGGTGCCTGTTCTGTGTGTTGCAACTCCGGGCTTTCCAGTGTGTGGACCGGCGTTGGCTGTGGGATGATATTGCGCCTGAGCCGGCGATTTCGGTGCCGCTTAAAGTCGGTGTATCAGGCCTTCGTCAGGGGTTGCGTTCTTGTTCATGCTGCACAGCAATCGTGCCAGAGGATCAGGAAATTTGTCCGCGCTGCGAAACCAAAGGGTATGTTCGTCGCCGTCATAGCTTGCAATGGACACTCGCTCTGCTGCTGACTTCAATTATGCTTTACCTACCCGCAAATATATTGCCCATCATGATAACTGAAGTACTGGGCAGCAAAATCCCGTCGACGATTATTGCCGGGGTTATTTTGTTGTGGAGCGAAGGCTCTTATCCAGTGGCTGGAGTTATTTTCATCGCCAGTATTTTGGTTCCGACACTGAAAATGTTAGCGATTGCCTGGTTGTGCTGGGATGCTAAAGGCCACGGTCGGCGTGACAGTGAAAGAATGCATTTGATCTACGAGGTGGTCGAATTTGTCGGGCGTTGGTCAATGATCGATGTGTTCGTTATAGCAGTATTATCGGCCCTGGTGCGTATGGGAGGATTGATGAGTATCTACCCGGCGATCGGAGCCGTGATGTTTGCATTAGTAGTGATTTTGACAATGTTTGCAGCGATGACCTTTGACCCTCGCTTGTCCTGGGATCGCGCACCGGATTCAACTCATGAGGAGTCGTCTGAGCATGGAAAATAAAAGCGGGGAAGCAAAAGTAGCAAAGGTGAAAAATTGGTCCCCGGTATGGATTTTCCCTATCGTAACCGTGCTAATCGGCGCGTGGATCTTATTTTATCACTACAGCCATCAAGGGCCCGAAGTCGCGCTGATTACCACTAATGCCGAAGGCATCGAAGGTGGGAAAACCATGATTAAAAGCCGTAGTGTTAATGTGGGCGTGGTGGAAAGCGCGGTGCTGTCAGACGATTTGCTTCATGTCGAAATTACAGCCCGGCTGAATTCGGGCATGGAAAAACTTCTGCATAATGACTCGGTGTTTTGGGTCGTTAAGCCGCAAGTCGGGCGTGAAGGTATTTCCGGGCTTGGTACTCTGCTCTCCGGTGCATATATCGAACTGCAACCGGGCAATAAGGGGTCGCAATCTGCTAAATATGATTTGCTGGATGCTCCTCCATTGGCACCACCTGATGCTAAAGGTATTCGCGTTACCCTCGACAGTAATAAAGCAGGGCAGCTTTCTCCAGGTGACCCGGTGCTGTTCCGTGGCTACAGAGTTGGTTCAGTAGAAACGAGTACCTTTGATGCGGCGAAACGTAGCATCAGTTATCAGCTATTCATCAGTGCGCCGAACGATCGCCTGGTGACCAGTAACGTACGCTTTTGGAAAGACAGCGGTATTGCCGTTGATATGTCTTCGCAAGGTATGCGCGTAGAGATGGGGTCTCTTACAACGCTGTTTAGCGGCGGTGTAAGCTTTGACGTACCAGAAGGCTGGGAGCTTGGTAAACCTGCGAAACCGGGTAGCGAGTTCAACCTCTTCGACGATCAAAAAAGTATTCAGGATTCTCTGTATACCGATCATATTGACTACCTGATGTTCTTTAAAGATTCAGTGCGTGGCCTGCAGCCAGGAGCACCAGTTGAGTTCCGCGGTATTCGATTGGGAACCGTGGCTAAGGTGCCATTCTTTACCGATGGGATGCGCCAGAAGATCAATGATGATTTCCGTATTCCGGTTCTGATCCGTCTTGAACCTGAGCGTTTGCAAAATCTGGTCGGTGATGATGTTCACATTCAGGACAACATGACAGCCCTGATTAAACGTGGTTTACGAGCGTCTATGAAAACGGGAAGCATTGTTACCGGGGCACTGTTTATCGACCTGGATTTCAATCCTAAAGCGCCGCCGGTAACCGAATTACCGACATTTGCGGGTTACCCGATAATCCCAACGATGAGTGGTGGACTGGCGCAAATCCAACAACGCTTGTTGGAGACACTGGATAAGATTAACAACTTGCCGCTCAATCCGATGATTGAACAAACCACCAATTCGCTTGCGGAAAGTCAGCGAACCATGAAGCGCTTGCAGCAGACGCTCGATAATCTGAATAAGATTACCGCGAATAAGTCTATGCAATCTTTGCCTGAAGATATGCAGTCAACACTGCGTGAACTTAATCGCAGTATGCAGGGCTTCCAGCCGGGTTCTGCGGCCTACAACAAGATGGTGGCCGATATGCAGCGTCTTGACCAGGTTCTGCGTGAATTGCAACCTGTACTGCGCACGTTGAACGATAAGAGCAATTCGCTGGTCTTTGAAGCGAAGGATAAAAAAGATCCCCAGCCGAAGAGGGCGAAAGAATGAAAAAATGGCTCCCACTCTTTGCTGCATTGGCTCTAACGGCCTGTAGCAGCAGCGATAATGGAAAGACCTATTACCAGCTACCTCAGAGCTCCGCACCTGCCATGCAGGCTGTGAGCCAGCCTGGAACTCATTTATTGTGGGTAGAGCAGGTTGCAGTTCCTGATTACCTCGCCGGCAATGGCGTGGTTTATCAGACCAGTGAGGTGCAGTACGTCATTGCCTCCAGCAATTTGTGGGCAAGTCCGTTGGATCAGCAATTGCGAAATACTCTTGTCAGCAATCTGAGTAGCGCGTTACCTGGTTGGGTGGTGGCATCACAACCACTTGGCAACGATCAGGATACTCTGAATGTTAACGTGACCGGTTTTCACGGACGTTATGACGGGAAAGTAATTGTAAGTGGCGAGTGGTTGCTCAAACATCAGGGGCAATTGATTAAACGTCCGTTCCATGTTGAGTTGAAGCAAGAAGCTGATGGTTATGATGCCATGGTGAAAACCTTAGCTCAGGCCTGGCAGCAAGAAGCGAAAAGTATCGCTGGTGAGCTGACTCGCTTTAACTAATCATCTCAGTAGCACAAAAAAGCTGCGTCATTCGCCTACAAAGCGGAACGCAGCTTTTCTTTTGGCATTAATTTGTTAGCCATGCGTTCTCACACTTTTTGTACAAAACAAAACTCTTGTAGCTCACATTTATGACATTGGCGTGAATTTTGCGCATTGACGATAGAGCCTTTAGGAGTTATTGCTTATATGTGGTTGCACGTTTTGTGGCCACTGTTTTCTTTCCACCAGATTATATAGAAATGAGGGAAACGAGGCATGAAGAGACAAAAACGAGATCGCCTGGAACGGGCTCATCAACGTGGTTATCAAGCAGGTATCGTCGGACGCTCCAAAGAGATGTGTCCCTATCAGACACTGAATCAAAGGTCGTACTGGATGGGAGGCTGGCGAGAAGCCATGGAAGACAGGGCGGTTACCGCGTAATCACTGTCTCTTTAGAAGAAGAAACCTCCGCATAGCGGAGGTTTCGCGTTTATACCCGTCATCTTTCAAGCCGCAGGGGTGTTGGCTGCACTCACTTACCCGAATCACTTACCTAAGTAAGCTCATCGGGATAAACTCCCTGGCCGCCTATCTGCAACTTGAATGCTAACGGGTATAGAGGACTAGAAAGCGGTAGTGTCTTTGAACAGACCGACTTTCAGATCGGTCGCGGTGTAGATCACACGGCCATCAACCAGCACTTCACCATCAGCCAGGCCCATAATCAGGCGGCGATTGATAACGCGTTTGAAGTGAATACGGTAGGTGACTTTCTTCGCTGTAGGCAAGATCTGGCCCGCGAGTTTAACTTCACCCACGCCCAGTGCACGGCCTTTACCTTCACCGCCTAACCAGCCGAGGTAAAAACCTACCAGCTGCCACATCGCATCCAGACCCAGGCAACCAGGCATTACTGGATCGCCGATAAAGTGGCAACCGAAGAACCACAGGTCAGGATTAATATCTAATTCTGCTTCAACGTAACCTTTATCGAAGTTACCGCCGTCTTCGGTCATCTTGACGACGCGGTCCATCATCAGCATGGATGGCGCAGGCAAACGTGGGCCTTCAGCACCAAACAGTTCGCCACGACCAGAGGCAAGAAGATCTTCTTTTGTATAGGATTCGCGTTTATCTACCATGTTTACAGTAAGCCTTATTGTAATGAAGCACGCATGTTAGCTAACACGTGTACGCTCAACAAGTCCGATCAGTTTTGATTGAACCAATTGAGCCAACGCAGTGGCCATGGATAGCGGTGCCGAATATCTTGCGCGGATGCCTGAGCGATTCGCTCTTGTACCGCGCGCATGAGTGTATTTTGCCCTTCGCCATCCCATGGCAGATTTGTTAATAAGGGTAGTGCATCAGTGACATCATCGATGGCCCAAATGGTGAATTGCCCTTGTTCTACAGCATCCAGAACGTCCTGGTGCAGGCAAAGGTGACGCACATTGGAAACAGGAATAATCACCCCTTGCTTGCCGGTAAACTCGCGTTGCTGGCAAATACGGAAGAAACCTTCAATCTTCTCATTCAGGCCGCCAACCGGTTGTACACGACCAAACTGGTCGACTGAACCCGTCACTGCGATGTGCTGATAAATCGGTACATTCGCCAGCGCACTGATTAATGCACACAGTTCGGCCATTGAGGCGCTGTCGCCATCCACCTCACTATAAGACTGTTCAAAAGTCAGAGATGCAGAGAAGGGGATTTGTTGGTCAAGCTGCAGTTCAGACATCAAAAATGCCTGCATGATCATCATGCCTTTCGCATGAATATTGCCGCCTAACTCAGCTTTGCGTTCAACGTCAGTAAATTCACCATCACCGACATGCACCACACAGCTGATACGGGAAGGTTCACCAAATGCACGTGGATGCCCTGGGAACTCAATCACCGACAAGGCGTTGATCTGGCCAACCATTTCCCCTTCGGTTTCGATGAGGATTTGCTCAAGCAGAATTTCATCCTGCATGCGTTCAGCAAGATAACCTTCACGCCATTCACGCTGTGCCAGCATTTGCGTCAGTTCTTCAGCACCGAAGCTGTCTTCTTCAGTGAAGGCTGCGACTTCGCGCAACTGACGGCTTATCCATGATGGACACAGTGGCAGCGTTTCCTGGTCGCCGGTATAACGCACGGCTTCACGGATTAACGCTGGCCATGCATCAGTTGCAGGGGCAGGCAGAGATTTTGATTTGGCGACTGCGTAAATCCACTGGCACCACAACGCCATATCGTCAGCAGAAGCAATCTGCAGGTTTTCTTCAAATTCGCTATAAATCGCCGAAGTAGCCAGCTCAGGTTCCATATCCTGGAAGTCTGCCAGCGATTCGCGCTCGCCAACCAGAACCAGTTTCAGGCTCAATGGTAACGAAGGAATATTGATTGGAAGAGGACGCGTTTCGTCGGGTGAAATCCAGTCGAAGCGACCCTGAATGACCATTTGCTTCAGGCGCAGCCACAACAGCGGTTGTGCTAATACGCTACGCAACGATAGCACCAGAATGCCACCGTTGGCACGGTGAACCAGGCCCGGAGTCAGAGTAATTTCACCTGCAAACTGACGCACGCAGCCAAACAGCTGGTCCGCTTCAATCCAGTCGGCAGCGACAACATCAGACAGTCCTGCAAAATTGTCTTCTGCGGACTCGGCCGGCCGTAACGTTGCCTGACTGCCTTCTACTAGGTAGTGGCCGCCCGTCAGAGCGTTGTCTTGCGACCAGCACTCACGTGCTGCTTCGGTAATAAGATTAAGGTATTCGGCTTCTTCAGCGGCTTTTACCAGCATCAGATCGGCCGAGGCTACCGGTTGGCTGAGCTGCACCAGTCCGTACGACAGACGGGGTTGCACAGCGGAGAAAGGGGCAGTTTCGGAATCATAAGGCTGTGCGAAAATTTCCTGATAGCTTTCGGTATCAGGTACAAGAGCACGCCATTCAAGTCGATTAGTCGTCAAAGTCGCTATTTATTAATTAGATGTCAAAGGCGCGATTATACAAGAATAGGGAAGGTAGCACACGGTTTATGCGGAGCGGCAAGTTTACTTAGCTCACAGCTTTCATTTTTCAGGTAAGCGAAAATAAAAAAAACTGTTATTCTGAAATGAGTTACACGGTCACACTGAGATCGCAATGAAATATCAACAGTTGGAAAATCTCGAGAGCGGCTGGAAGTGGAAGTATCTGGTCAAAAAACACCGCGAAGGCGAATTAATTACACGTTACATCGAAGCTAGTGCGGCGAAAGAAGCCGTTGATGAACTGTTACGCTTCGAAAATGAACCTGTGCATGTGTTGAGCTGGATTGAGAAACATATGAATCCAGAGCTTCATAATCGTATGAAGCAAACTATCCGCGCGCGGCGTAAAAGGCACTTTAATGCCGAGCATCAACATACCCGTAAGAAGTCCATCGACCTTGAATATTTGGTTTGGCAGCGGTTAGCAGGGCTTGCTCATCGACGAGGGTGTACCCTCTCAGAAACTATTGTGCAATTGATTGAAGATGCTGAGCGTAAAGAGCAATACGCCAATCAGATGTCATCGCTCAAACAGGATCTCCAGGCTTTGCTAGGCAAAGAGTAGAGGGGCGGTTGTATTGACCCTGAGCTCTGCTTTTCGGTTCTGTGCATTCACCAAAGAATAAAAACAAAAAACCCCGCCTAAGCGGGGTTTTTTTATAACGGTAACTTATGCCGCAGGCTGAGTTACAACGTCTTTGATACCTTTAACTTCGATCTCTACGCGACGATCTGGAGCCAGGCAATCAATCAGTTTAGCTTTAGGAGCTACGTTATCACAGGTGTTGCCAGTAACTGGGTTAGATTCGCCCATACCGCGTGGGGAGATCTTGTTAGCTGGGATACCTTTAGAGATCAGGTAATCAACAACAGACTGTGCACGTTTGTCAGACAGTTTCTGGTTGTACTGGTCAGAACCGATACGGTCGGTGAAGCCCAGAACTACAACAGAACCATCTTTCGGGTCGAGGTTGCTCAGCTGAGTATACAGCTGATCCAGTGCCTGCTGACCTTCTGGTTTCAGAGTTGCTTTGTTGAAGTTGAACAGAACATCAGACTTCAGAGTGAAGTGCTTGGTCTGTACTTCTGGAGCTGGTGCTGGAGCTGGAGCTACTACTGGAGCTGCAACTTCGCCCTGACCGAAACGGTAAGAAACACCCAGGCTCAACAAGCCGTTGTCTGGACGAGTACCAACGGTAGCAGCGTCACCAATGTTGTTAGTCCACTGGTATTCCAGACGGGTAGCGATATCGCGGGTAACTGCCCACTCGATACCACCAGCAGCCAATGGAGATACGCCAGTGTCGTGATCGCTTACACGGTTACCAGCAGCATTCATAGCTGTAGAATCTGCACGCCATACCATACCACCCAGACGAGTGTAGATGTCCAGATCGTCAGTGATTGGGTAGCCCAGTTTAGCGGTCAATTGAACGCCTTGCGCTTTGAAAGCACCGTTTTCTACGCTGCCTTTATATGGCATACGACCTAACCAGTCATAACCCATTTCAAAACCAACGTACGGGTTAACCTGGTAACCACCGAACGCACCAGCACCCAGTTGGCTGTCATGAGTTGGGCCATTACCGATGCCGTTATCATAGCCGTTCTGGTTAGAGAAACCGGTGTCGTGGAATTGGGACCAACCCAACTTACCACCTGCATACCAGGTGTTATCTTTCGGTGCGGCCTGCGCTACGGTAGCGAAGCCAGCCAGTGCCACTGCAATCGCGATAGCTGTCTTTTTCATTTTTTGCGCCTCATTATCATCCAAAAAGGCCATGAGCTTTAAAATCGCTCTAAAGCCCAGGGTTAAATCCTTCGCCCGAGTTTATGCTCACTTGTTACTCTACCGATCAATCGGTGTTATGAAGAGCAACCCTGGCGAGCTAAAGTCTACAACGTAGTTTAAAACTTACAAGTGTGAAGTCCGTCAGGCATATGAAAAAAAACGACTTGTATACACATTTTCTAACATTTTTGCGCGTAATTCACACTCTAAAGATTTGCTGGAAGGCCGCCTGGAGCGGCTTGGGACGCGGATTCTTGATAATTCACAATGAATTGTCAAGGGTTCATAAAAAGTTCCAAGAATTCTCTTAAATTTACTTAATGATACAAACTAGAATGAATTTTTAGCTCACTTCGTGGTCGACACCCTGTTTCCGAGATACGGGTCGGTCGCATAATGAAGCCGATTGCATTCCCCATTTCGGCAGCAGATGACAATTGCAAATGCTCTTCATCCGTCAATTCTTCAGGTAACCAACCGATAACAACGCTGTAATTTCCTGTCTGCAATGCTTTTACCATAGCATCTACGGTGAAAAGTGGATCTAACTGGCTCACTTGCATAACTTTTGCCAGCGGAAGACCTGCCGATTGTAGCCACTGACGACTTAATTTCTGCTGTGGTGTTAGCCACAGCTGCCAACGTGACTGTTGCCCCAGTTGTTGAAGCAGTGGCAATAAAACCAGTTGTGTAACCCATGGCTGATCTTCGCTGTAGATCACTTCACTGATCAACCCTTTAATGTTGTTACCCGCAGATGACTGGGCCGTAGAAGGCACAGCATTTGTAACAGTGGCAACCTGAGTTCGAACGTTATGTGAATGCATCGTTAATCCCGCCTGATGGGTTACTGTATGGATATACAGTAATGCCTGTTTGGATAAAGATCAATCTAAATTTCGGAAAGTGTCTCGCAATTTCATCATGTAATTCGACGGAAAGTGAGAATGTGATTGCGGTGAGTGATTAGGTTACTTATTTTCGTATTACAGGGAGCGCTAATAAACCGTATCGATAAATTACTGCATGATATTTAAGGATATATTCATGAAAAGAAGATCTTATGCGAGGATTCATCAATCTAAAGAATACTTATCCCCACTGGGAGAAATTGGCTGCCGGTCACTATTTGGTGGGTATAGCTTGATGGTACAAAACGTTGTGTTTGCCATGGTTTCAGAAGGGGAGCTTTATCTGCGAGCATGTGAACAAACGGAAGTCTATTTTGTTAAACGAGCCTCGCAGCCTCTGCTTTACAATAAACGTGGACGTACTATCGAACTCAATTATTACCGCGTTGATGAGGGGTTGTGGAGCGATCGTGAAAAGTTAGTTCAACTGTCAATGGATGCTCTATTCAGTGCCCGGCGCGAAAAATCCCGGCAGCGTGCTCAGCAAAGGCTTAAAGATTTACCCAATTTAACGCACAGTCTGGAGATGATGTTGTGGGAAGTCGGTATTGCTGATGTGCGTACCCTTCATGCCTTCGGCGCAAAGCGCTCTTGGATAAAGCTCAGAGGCGTTAAGAAAGGGCTTGGCGTACAGGTATTGCTGGCATTAGCTGGCGCTATTTGCGGAATTCATGAGGCCGCACTCCCGGCGGCAACACGCCAGGAGTTGGTCGAGTGGGGACATCATTACGAGAAACGCCAAAGACGTTAATTGTGTTGTTGTGACACAAGTTGTTGAAGGCGCGATATTTCTGGTAATAGCGCAACCAGCAGACCAATCTGCTGAAGCACCAGTGGCTCTTTGGAGTCTGGTTGCGGTTCAAGTGTGGTTATACGTTCAGATAGTCCCTGAAGTGCTTTTTGTACTCGCTCTTCATCTGCTGGCAGGTGATGAAGTGCATCGTCGACGTAGCACACAGCATCATCAAGCAGTAGCAAAATATCCTCGTTGATCAGTTTTTCACGATGTGCACCCAACGCTGAGATATAGCTGTTGAAGGTGTGATTCAGACACAATAGGCGAAATGCTGTTTCCCGCATCTCCGCTGAAACACGCGGTTCAGACGACATATTCGACACAACTGAAGCCAGTTCAGCATCTTTATTATGTGCGTCCCGGCGTGCAATACGGTACTCAAGCCTATTGTCACGACCCTGGTGATATTGCTCAAGAATCGCATCCAGATAACGGCAGTTAGCGTTAAATGCACGCTCCACCACTAATGGCAACCGGCGAAAACGCCAGTCAGGCCAAATGAAACTTACGGCGGCCCAGGCGATGGCACATCCTAATAAGGTATCGAAGATACGTGGCATTGCGACTTCAAATCCTTCGCCCAACAGGTTGAAACAGAGCAACACCAGCAAGGTGATAAACATGGTGGCGTGCGCATATTGCACATTGCGAAAAGCAAAGAAGAGCACGCCAGTAATCACAATTAAAACAAGCTGTCCTTCAATTGATGGCACAAAGAACAATACCGGAAGCCCGACGGCCACACCCACCAAAGTACCAATAATACGCAAAGCCAGGCGTCGGCGAGTGGCGCTGTAGTTAGGTTGGCAAACGAAGAGACTGGTCAAAAGTATCCAGTAGCCATGTTTTAACCCGGTGAATTGAATAAATGCATAGCCGACGCACAGTACAACGGACATGCGCACCGCATGGCGGAATAACGCTGATTCTGGTGTTAAATTGCGTTTTAATCGCTGCCAGATATCTCCAAAGCCAGTTAAGCGATCATCCAACAGGCGGTTTTCAATATCGCTGTGCGGAGCGGCGAGGGCTTGTTCAGATTCAATAGTGGCTAACTGAGCATCAATGGCGCGCAAATTACTCACCAGGAAGCCAAGTGCTTTTAATTCACTCGCCAGATACTGATCCGTTTTTAATCTCTCAATTGCGGCGTCAAGATGGGTAAACGCGCGCTCGAACCGTGGGTCATGTTGATATTTCACGCGTAATAAAACGGAGCGTGAAAGCTGCAAGCAGGCCTGAGATTGCATAGTTAACAGGCGTTGAAAGCGAAACATAATGTCGCTGTAGCGAAACTTATCGCGCAGTGCTTGGTACTGGATGTGGGAAGAGCTGGCGCGCTCGTGAATATCCTGAGCGACAAAATAGTAGTGCAGAGTCCGCCGAGTGCCTCTCTGTCCACGATCTCCGCGTAAGCGTGTCAGCAACGAACCTTTGGTTTGATTCAGCACTGTCACAAGCTGGCTATTTGCCATCGCGAGCTCAAGCATTGGTGCCTGGCTTTCTTCTTCGATATCCGGGTCAAATAGGGTTGCTTTGACTTCGAGATAACGCGCGAGGCTTTCATAACAGCGAGCCAGGTTATCCTGAAGCGGTCGAATTGGGAATATAAGATGCCCGGCAAGCGTCAGTAAGTTGTACCAGATGGCACCTGCCAGCAGCAAAATGGGTTGTTGATACCAGTGATCGTACAAAGAAATGCCGAGCATGGTATAGATGGCGATAAGCAACGCCCCAAATGCGATAGTGGCGTACCGCTGACCTAACCCACCCAGAAGAATGAACCCGCTGGTAGAAACCATTAGCCCAATACCAAACAGCACAGGCCATGGATATAACAACTCCACCGAAGCGGAAGCGATGAAGAAACTAACCAAAGTAATCAGAAGATTACGTAAACGGCCGGTGAGACGGTCATCTAAATCTGCAAGAGCTGCTGCAACAACGCCAAGCGTTAACGGAATAGTTAGCTTGACCTCGCCCAACCACCATGGGAACGCAGCAGTGCCTGTAAGCGCAATGAAAATACGTAAGTTATAGAGCCAGGTGCTGTTCCAGGTATAGCGGCGCAAAATTGGGCTAAGCATTAATACTCACTATTCTTGTCAAATTTACTGGAAACGACGTCGTGCATTAGCTTCACGCGCAGCCTGTGCAGTTTCTACAGAAACGACACGGCGACCCACAGGCCAAAGTGCAATCGCTGCTATCTTGAAGTTAGCGATTCCTACAGGAATGCCGATAATAGTGATGCACTGTGCAATCCCGGTACAGATGTGCAGCACACAGAGCCACCAGCCGAAAAACACCAGCCAAAGAATGTTTAGCAGCGTACCGCCGGTGTTCAGGATGGCGCTTTTACCCTGCGGATTGAGATCATCAACATGGACAGCTTCGTTGCCGTACGGAACGAATGAGAGTTTAGTTATCTCCCAGCAGGAACGAGTCAGCGGGAGAGTGAAAATAAAAATGATACTGACGAGAGTGGCCAGCAACCAAGAGAGAGTGGTGAGAAAACCACCCAGTACAAAGTTCAATACATTAAGGACTGTACGCATAATCACTCTTTGTTGGTATGAATGTTGATAAATGAATAACCACAGCAATTGTAACGCGTTTTTACTCTGGAGCGTCATTCCTTCGGCGGGTAAACTTAACCACAACCATTTTTTGGATCAGGCAAAGCGTAATGGAATTGAAAGCGACCTCACTTGGCAAACATTTAGCACAACATCCCTACAATCGGGTGAGATTACTGACTGCGAGTGTAGAGGTAAAGGGTGATCGTCATGAATACCTTATTCCATTCAATCAGTTAATCGCAATTAATTGCAAGCGCGGTCTGGTTTGGGGCGAGCTGGAATTTGTCTTGCCCGATGATAAAGTCGTGCGTTTGCATGGTACGGAATGGAGTGAAACGCAACACTTCTATCATCACCTGAACGAACTGTGGCAGAACTGGAGCACTGAAATGAGCGAAGTGGCAGCTCAGGTGCTACAACAGCAATATGCCGAAATAACACGCAGGGTTCAGCAAGAGAAATGGTTTAAACGCAGTGATATGCAGGCGTTACAGCAAAATGTTCGCGCTGCGTTTTCAGCGCTACCGCTGCCATTAGCACGGCTTGATGAATTCGAAAATTGCCGCGAACTTTGGTTTCATTGTAAAGCCTGGCTTGAACAAGGTGATACGCGCCGCCATCAACGCAATACCGCTTTTACCAATCACATGCTGGAAAAGTATGCTGATTTTTTCCAGCACATCGAAAGTTCTCCGCTGAATCCTTCTCAGGCTCGTGCTGTCGTCAATGGCGAAGATTCGCTATTAGTGCTCGCGGGGGCGGGGAGTGGCAAAACCTCCGTTCTTGTTGCACGTGCCGGTTGGCTATTACAACGCGGCGAAGCCAGTGAAGAGCAAATCCTGTTGCTGGCATTTGGGCGCAAAGCTGCGCAGGAGATGGATCAGCGAATTGCCGAACGCTTGAATACCGATGCTATCTCCGCTCGTACGTTTCATGCTCTTGCACTGCATATCATTCAGCAAGGTAGTAAAAAAGTACCGCGGGTTAGCGAACTGGAATCCGATACTTCGGCACGTCACAAATTGCTAATTGAAAGCTGGCAACAGCAGTGTCGTGAGAAAAAAGCGCAGGCAAAAGGCTGGCGTGAGTGGTTACGAGACGAGCTGCAATGGGACGTGCCGGAAGGGGAATACTGGAAAGATGAACGATTGGCAAAGCGTCTGGCAAGCCGGTTAGATCGCTGGTTGGGATTAATGCGTATGCATGGTGGTTCGCAGGCAGAAATGATTGCCGAGGCGCCTGAAGAGATCCGCGATCTCTTTGCCAAACGCGTCAAGCTGATGGCCCCTTTACTGAAAAGTTGGAAAACTGCGCTGAAAGCTGAAGAAGCAGTCGATTTTTCAGGCTTGATACATCAGGCTATTAATGTGCTGGAAAAGGGGCGGTTTATTAGCCCGTGGAAGCATATTTTAGTGGATGAATTTCAGGATATCTCGCCGCAGCGTGCAGCACTGCTGGAGGCACTCAGAAAACAAAACTCGCATACTTCTCTATATGCGGTGGGTGATGACTGGCAGGCAATTTATCGATTCAGTGGTGCAGAAATGTCGCTGACCACCGCTTTTGCTCACCATTTTGGCGATGCAGACCAGTGTGCGTTAGATACCACTTATCGCTTCAACGATCGTATAGGTGAAATAGCGAATCTGTTCGTACAGCAAAATCCGCATCAGTTGGCTAAGCCATTAAATAGTCTATCTAAAGGCGATAAAAAATCCGTCACATTATTGGCTGATGACCAGCTCGAAGCGCTGCTGGATAAGATGAGCGGGTATGTGAATCCGCAGCAGCGCATTCTCGTTCTGGCCCGTTACCATCATTTACGCCCGGCGATTCTGGAAAAGGCAGCAACACGCTGGCCAAAACTCGCCATTGATTTTATGACTGTTCATGCCAGTAAAGGGCAGCAGGCTGACTACGTTGTGGTGTTAGGCTTACAGCAGGGTAAAGATGGTTTCCCGGCTTTGGCTCGAGAATCGGTAATGGAAAAAGCATTATTGCCGCAGCCGGAAGATTATCCAGATGCTGAAGAAAGGCGATTATTGTATGTGGCGATGACGCGGGCCCGTCATCGAGTCTGGCTTTTATTCAACAAACAGGAGCCGTCCAGTTTTGTCGATATCCTGAAACATCTTGGCGTGCCCGCAGCAAACCGACCGTAATTACTTCAGTCGTTCTGCCAGATAACGTGCGTAATCGGGGATTAAAATTTCAACTGCCTGATTAAAGCCCGGCGACTGAATAATAAAATCGGCGGTTGATAAGTTAGTTGCAACAGGTATGTTCCACACAGTTGCCAGACGTAGTAATGCTTTAACGTCAGGATCGTGTGGAACTGCATTAAGCGGGTCCCAGAAGAAAATCAGCACATCAATTTTCCCTTCGGAAATCAACGCACCGACTTGCTGATCGCCGCCCATCGGGCCACTAAGCATAGCGTTGACATCAAGACCGCTGCCACGCTGGATGAGATTTCCGGTGGTGCCGGTCGCGTACAACACGTGATGTGAAAGATTAACTTTATGGCGCTCCACCCATTTCAATAAGGCGTCTTTACAGTGGTCATGTGCAACCAGCGCAATATGTTTTTTTTCCCCCAGGGTGCGGGTCGTTAATTCCATTGGTTAATCCTGATTGATTTATATTGGCTACAGCTTACTGGAAGCCACTGATGCTGCAAGAGAAGGGTGTCAAAAATGCGGGGTTTGGAAGCCAATTATTGCGTTGGATTATCTTTTGCCCATTGCAAGAAACGGTCGCGGGTAGGTTTATCTGCTTGTAGAAACCAATATCTGAGGCGCTGCTCGATTAACGTATCGGATTGACGAGGCGGAGCGTCGAGTTCAGATGTTTTCGAGAGTAGTTCGCTGTCGTCTGCCATCATCGTGGCGAATCCTTTTACCGCCGCCGTTTTCCCCGATTTGTTGTAAACCTGAGTATCCCGCTCGTAGTCGATTCCCTGTGATGCGTTTTTAACCGGCAAAATATCCACTTTCGATGGGATGACTCCAGCATCACCATCGAGCAGCTGAAGATGAGGTGCCAGGTCAAATTCATCGCTGTCTTTATCATTTTCAATACGTGGAATATTGAAATTTACCTGGCTGACTTCTTTGGTATCGAAACTCACCACTAAAGGTGGGGAAATATAAAGGCGCTGTTCTCGCGTATTAGTTCTGATATTTTTTTCTACACGAAATACTAACTGATGCGGACCATTGTCCAACTCAATGCTATCAGCACCTCTTAGCAAAGAACTGGAAACTTTTTTCCCATCCAGTACCAGCAAGTCGATCTCTGTTGATAGGCGCAGAGTTGTCGCCCTCGATTCACAAGGCAAAAGAAGGACCCAACATAGTGCGATTAAGAACACGGTTCTCATCAATTTCTCCTGCCTGAGGGTAAATAGGACCATCCCTTACTGAATGTTTCAAAATTTTTCATACGGGTGCCTCATTAACATATAGACATATTCCCAATAATTGCTCTACTACCTGCGTATGGGAAAGATGGTGAGACAGTAACGGATGGCATACACTTTTGATTACTGAGTCCCAGCGGAGAGAGTGATGAAACAGGCTGATATCGAAACTATTCTAAAAGATACCCGAACAATTGCGCTGGTCGGTGCCAGTGATAAGCCAGATCGCCCAAGCTATCGGGTGATGGCGTATTTGCTCGATCAAGGATATGAAGTGATCCCTGTGTCCCCAAAAGTGGCGGGTAAAACCCTGCTAGGGCAGCAAGGTTATGGCTCACTTGCGGAAATCCCTAAGAAAGTTGATATGGTCGACGTGTTCAGAAATTCGGAAGCAGCATGGGAAGTAGCACGCGAAGCGATAGCCATTGGCGCCAAAACGTTATGGATGCAGTTAGGCGTGATTAATGAGCAAGCTGCTGTCCTTGCACAAGATGCCGGTTTAAACGTGGTGATGGATAAATGCCCGGCGATTGAAATCCCGAGACTAGGTCTGGCTAAATAATAAAAACCCCGCGATTGCGGGGTTTTTGCTAATTACGCAGGCGAGGTGCCTGAAGCTGTTGCCGTATCGAAGCCGCCAATTCATCCATCGACGGTTGTTCGGGATGCTCGTCTTGTGACTCCCCACTTAACTGGGCTTCAGCAAGATAGGTGTGCACGGCCTGGCCATCATCATCTTCCATCACTACATGATACCAGGGGGCACTACGGAGGACATCATTGTCGGCCAGTTCATCTTCTGCCGGTTCATCCAGAGAATATTCCGGGTCGATATCGACCACTACCCCAAGATAACCCAACAAAGAGTGTCGTACTTGCTGGCCTATGCCGAATTTGCTGGCAATCATAGTCACCTCCTGAGAAACATTACCTGCCATTAATGTGCGGGCAAGTTTTTGTAATTCAAGTTACATGATGCGACAGGCAAACCCTTTCAGATACAGCCCTTCCGGGTAGGTGGCGATCACTGGGTGATCGGCGGCCTGACGGAACTGCTCTATAAATTGTACATCACGCCCGGCATCTACGGCGGCATCAGCGATGATTTTCTGGAATAAATCTGTCGTCATTAAACCAGAACATGAGAACGTCATCAGAATGCCACCCGGATTCAACAGCTGAATTGCCAGCATATTGATATCTTTGTAGCCACGGCAGGCACCCATCAGCTGGTTCTTATTCTCGACGAATTTTGGTGGATCCATAATGATAACGTCGAACTTCTCACCCTGATCGCGGTATTTGCGCAGCAGTTTGAATACATCATCACGCACGAATTCAGCTTTGCTCAGGTCGAGTTTGTTCAGCTCAACGTTTTGCTTCGCAACATCTAATGCATCCTGAGATGTATCAACACTGACAACCTGGCTGCAGCCACCCATTAATGCGGAAACTGCAAAACCGCCGGTGTAAGAGAAGCAGTTCAGCACGCGCTTATCTTTCACGTACTGGCGAGTTGCAAAGCGGCTATCGCGCTGGTCAAGGTAGTAACCCGTTTTATGGCCGCCTTTAATATCGACCAGCAACTTCATGCCGTGCTCTTCGATTGGCAACAAATCAGGTGGGAGTTCACCGCTTACTGGACCTTGCGTCAGTTCCATTCCTTCTTTCTTACGCACCGCAACATCGGAACGGTCGTAAATAGCGCATTCTGGATAGAGATTTTGCAAAGCAGCAATCAGCGCAGGGCGTTGATATTCCGCGCCAGCGGAAAGTAATTGCAGCACAAGGAAGTTGCCGAAGCGGTCAATCGTCACACCTGGCAAACCATCAGATTCGCCAGCAATCAGACGATAACTATCCAGTCCGTCACGAGCCGCGAGCCATTCACGCCAGACCTGTGCCTGCTGCAAACGACGAGTGAAGAAATCGATGTCGATGCTTTCATTAGCATCGAAAGTCCAGACGCGTGCACGAATTTGCGAAGATGGTGAATAAGCGGCGCGTGCCAGCCATTTGCCATTGCTGTCGACAACATCAATTGTTTCACCGAGATTGGCTTTGCCTTCCATGCGTGCAACAGCACCAGAAAACACCCACGGATGACGGCGCAATAACGATTTTTCGCGCCCTTTGGTTAACACTAAACGTACACTCATAATTTGCTATGCTTTCTTGCTAAGAATTTGGCGCCATTTTCCGGGTTAGACCGGCTAAATGCAACGCAAGAACCCGAAACGGAGGAAGTTATGGCCACAGTATGCACACTTGCCTGGGTCCACGGCCTGGTTCAGGGGGTTGGGTTCCGCTACAGCACCCAGCGTGAAGGGTTAAAACTGGGATTAACCGGTTATGCCCGTAACATGGATGATGGTAGCGTTGAGATATTAGCCTGCGGCGAAGCGCAGCAGGTTGATAAACTTATCGCGTGGCTAAAAGCGGGAGGGCCACGCAGCGCTCGGGTCGATAAAGTGCTGACTGAGCCGCATCAACCCGATTGCCAATGGAGCGATTTCAGTATTCGCTACTAAATGCACTTCACTGGTTTTGGCAGGCCAGCAATTTTTGTTGCCTGCTTAGCCGGCCCTTTTGGGAACAAACGGTACAGATAGCGGCTATTGCCTTTCTCTTCGCCAAATTTGTTAGCCATCGCTTTGACTAACATACGAATCGCCGGGGAGGTATTAAATTCGAGGTAAAACTCGCGCACGAATCTCACTACTTCCCAGTGTTCAACTGCAAGGGTAATACCTTCATTGGCGGCGATTGCTTCGGCAAGCGGCTCACTCCACTCCTGGCTGTTTTTCAGATAGCCATCGGCATCTGTTTCTATTTCTCGGCCTTCAAACATCAACATAATTATTCTTTGCTCCAGACAAACTGGCGGCAGTGTAGCAAATTTTGGAGTATCAGAAAAAACAAAGCCCCGCGATAGCGAGGCTTTGGATAGGGAACAAGCAACGATTAGTCGCGGCTTGCGAAGCCCAGGATGCTCAACAGGCTGATAAAGATGTTGTACAGGGAAACATACAAGCTCACCGTTGCGCGGATGTAGTTGGTTTCACCGCCGCGGATGATATTGCTGGTCTCAAACAAAATCGCGCCAGAAGAGATCAGAATAAATACCGCGCTGATTGCCAGATGCAGAGCAGGCAGTTGCAGGAAGATGTTCGCAACCATACCCACCAACACCACGACTACGCCTGCCATCAGCATACCGCCGAGGAAGGACATGTCTTTTTTGGTGGTCAGCACATAAGCCGAGCAGCTAAAGAACACCAGCGCCGTACCGCCTAATGCCATCCCAATCACATCGCCCATACCGGCAGAGATGTAGGAATTAAGCATTGGGCCGAGGATGTACCCCAGGAACCCGGTGAACGCGAAGGCAGCAAGGATACCCGTCGGTTTATCAGCCAGACGGTAAGTTAAAAACATCAGACCATACATACCAACCAGCGTCAGAATCAGACCTGGAGATGGCAGCATCAACACGGTGCTTGCGGTTGCGGTAATCGCAGAGAACGCCAGCGTCAGGCTGAGCAAGAAATAGGTATTACGCAGTACCTTGTGGGTACTTAGCAGTGACGAACGGTCACGCGAGGAAGTAATTATGCGATCCATTCAGAAACTCTCTCTTATTACAGGTGTATATGGTGACTGAGAATAATAGCCTCCTTTATTGCAAGGAAGCCCTTTTACCCATCTTTACCTTGCTCTGATTTAATTCACAGATTCGATATCTGTCATAAAACTCACTTATATGTGGCTGAAAATTATTGCTTTAATCATTTCGAATGCTAAGAGTGTTAACCGTACCGTCGTTAATAACTCAAATAAGGCGTGTTTAATGAAAGCAAATAACCACATCACAATTATCAGATCGTTTGTCGCTATTGGCGTAGCGTGTGCAATTTCTGGAGCCTGGGCTGCCAATGTGCCAGCAGGAACAGAGTTGGCAGCAAAACAGGAATTAGTTCGTAACAACGGCAGTGAGCCCGCCTCGCTTGATCCTCATAAAGTCGAAAGTGATGTTGAGTTCAATCTTATTAGTGACTTCTTTGATGGGCTAGTGGCCGTGCGTAACGATGGTTCGATTGAACCAAGGCTTGCTGAAAAATGGGAAGAGAAAGACAACACCGTCTGGACGTTCCATCTTCGGCCAGGCCTTAAATGGTCCAACGGTGAGCCGATTACTGCCGAAGATGTAGTCTGGAGCTGGCAACGCCTGGCTGACCCAAAAACAGCCTCCCCATATGCCAGCTATCTCGGTGGTATGCATATCGCGAATGCTGCGGAAATAGCACTGGGAAAACAAACTCCTGATACTCTGGGTGTTAAAGCGCTCGATACCAACACGCTACAAATTACTTTGACACAACCGACGGCTGCTTTCCTCGCCATGTTGGCGCACCCGTCTTTGGTACCAGTCGATAAAACGGTAGTTGAGAAGTTTGGTGATAAGTGGACGCAGCCGGGTAATTTCGTTAGCAGCGGTGCATATACACTTTCACAATGGGTAGTGAACGAAAAAGTTATTGGCTTGCGTAACAAGCAGTACTGGGACGACAGCCACACAGTCATCAATAAAGTGACTTATTTGCCGATCGCGTCTGAAACTGCGGATATCAATCGCTATAAAGCGGGAGAGATAGACATTGTTTATACTTTGTCGCAAACACAGTTCGGCTCGTTAAAAAAATCCATTCCTGACCAGGTTCACGTTACGCCCAAACTGGCGACATATTATTACGAATTCAACACCACCAAAGCGCCTTTCAATGATCAGCGTGTACGCCGGGCACTGAACATGGCGCTCGATAAAGACATTATTGCCGAAAGAGTATTAGGACAGGGGCAAATCCCAGCATGGGTGGTTAGCCAGAAGAAAATTGGCGGTGTGGAGATAAAATCCCCTGAGTACGCAAGCTGGACCCATGAGAAACGCGTTGCCGAAGCCAAAAAGCTGCTTGAAGAGGCGGGATTCAATGCTTCGCATCCATTGAGCTTTAATTTGCTCTACAACACCTCTGAAAACCATAAGCGTATAGCCATTGCGGTCAGCTCGATGTGGAGCAAAAATCTGGGTGTTGAAGCGAAGCTGCAAAATCAGGAATGGAAAACCATGCTCGATACCATGCACAACGGGACTTTTGACGTCGTGCGCTATGCGTGGGTTGCTGATTACGACGATGCCTCCACCTTCCTAAATACCTTCCGTACCGGTAATAGCGAGAATAACTCAAAGTATAGTAATGCGGCTTACGATGAGGCGCTGAATAATGCGGCTAAGGCAGACAATCTTGCAGATCGCGGCAAGTTCTACCAGCAAGCCGAAGACCTGCTGGCGAAAGATGTGCCGGCCATTCCTGTTTATCACTATGTTTTAGCCCAATTAGTGAAACCTTTTGTTGGCGGATACGCACCAAACAACCTCGGCCAGTACTTTACTAAGGATATGTACATCAAAAAGCACTGATGGTGGGGCAGGACCAACGATAAAGTCGCTGTAAACCTGCTATTAAACCAATCAAATTGTTGGAGTTTTACCCAAACAATACCGAATTGGTGATTAATCAGGCGAACGAACAAAATCGTGCTTTACATGAAGTATGGGGATGTTTATAGTTCGCCTCGTTGGAAGCGTGGCCGAGTGGTTGAAGGCACCGGTCTTGAAAACCGGCGATCCGAAAGGGTTCTAGAGTTCGAATCTCTACGCTTCCACCAACATTTTAGCCCCAGCTTAGAAATAAGCTGGGGCTTTTTCGTTTCTGTTTGTTGGTGTTTCAAACAAATAAACCATATTTGATGATTTTTCAGGCGAACGAACAAAATCACTCTTTACATGCAGTTTGGGTATGTTTATAGTTCGCCTCGTTGGAAGCGTGGCCGAGTGGTTGAAGGCACCGGTCTTGAAAACCGGCGATCCGAAAGGGTTCTAGAGTTCGAATCTCTACGCTTCCACCAACATTTTAGCCCCAGCTTAGAAATAAGCTGGGGCTTTTTCATTTCTGTCGCTTATCACTCCAGACTTACCCTTTCATCATCAACGCTCCACCCACCAGTCCTGCAACCAGCACTTTTTAAATCCTCTACAAACGGGTAAAGCGGATATTGTTACATCGACGCTTTTAGTCACGCCATAGCGAGCAGAAGTCATTGATTGCACCAGTGCGTATGCTGGTTTGCGTTCAGTCATCGCGGCGCGACGCAGGACTCCATGCTAAGCAAAGATGCTAACCGTTCAGCGCTATGATGACGATGCAACGTTGGTCACCGCAGCCGTCAGCGGGCAAGCATACGCCGTTGCAACTTCAGCGACTCTCGTCAATCAGATAAAAAACAGAATCCAAAACTGAATTTTGAACCAAAGATGACGCTGACCGTTTTTGATTTGGCGATTGGGCTGCAAAAAAACCAGCCTGAGTTAAAAGAAAAACTTAATGCGTGGATTGAAACCAATATTAAAAATGGAAAGTTAAATGCTATATACGAAAAGTATCATGGCGAACCAATTCCGCAAGAAATATTGAATCGCTAAGATATATATGCAATTTATAGTCAGGCTGTAATTGCAGGCGTAATATTGCTTGCACCCATATTTAAGCTAGCTGGATATATCTGGCAGTTAACAGTATGGGCGCTATTTACTCTATCAATACGAATGTTCCAAATCCATATTATCAGTAAGAGTCATCACTTCTTGTCGGTGTTCTAGTAAAATATTAACCAGTTCGCTATCAAGAGAATTATTTTCGGCTTCCTGATGAAGGATTTCGCTCACTCTCTTCGCAGGCATTGCAGTGCGATATGGGCGGTTTTCAGTGAGTGCCACAAACACATCGGCTACCGAAATAATCCGACACTCTTGCCCAATCTCATCACCAGCCAGACTAAATGGATAACCATAACCGTTGGGTTTCTCATGATGTAGTGCTGCCCAACGCGCTATATCAGTGATAGCGCCGATGGATGAAAGCAGCTCAAAGGTATGATAACTGTGGCTTTTTAATATCGCGATATCTGCATCATCAAGTTTGCCTTCTTTGTGTAATAAACTCATCGGAATGGCCAGTTTCCCGATATCATGCAGATAGCCTGCCAATTCAATTTTCTTACACTCAACTTCAGAATAATGGCATTTCTCAGCAAGAAATCTGGCAACAATTCCCACGTGCAGTGAGTGGCGACAAGTGAAATTACAATGCATATCAATAATGGTATTCAGCAATAAGCCAAAATCCATTAGCTCATCGAGGCTGATTGTTTTATCAGCTATCGGTGAGTACATTCTCAAGAGATGTAATGGCAATGGTCTGGTTAATGCCAGCCAAAAATAGGTTTTATTTGCCAGGCGAAGAAATGCATCAACGACTAACGGATGAAAACGTGTTTCTACTTCATCTTTTATCAATTCAACGCAGCGTTCAACTGGCGACTCATGCCCACTATTTCTTAATTTAAGATATTGAATATCGATGCGGTCAGCCAGGTAAATGATATGGCTGGCGAACGGAATGCGCTCATCATCCTGATACTCACCCTGCCCATAACCCCATTTCCTATGGTGATGGAGGATGATTGATGCTTTATCCGCCAATAAAGGAACCATCTTAAAAATGGAAGCACCATAGGTTGCATGAGCGTGGCTATAAGGTTCTTGATCATCGATGGCGATTAAATAATCTTTCTTTACCAGACCACCAATATCATGCAGCAATGCAGAAATAAAAACATCTTCGCGGTATTTAGGCACTAGCTTGAGCTCAGCCGCCAGTTCATTAGCGATGAACGCCGTCCGTTTATGATGACCGTTCAATTCAGGTGCACTGGTTTCAATCGCTAATGCGATCGTTGATAAAACCTGAAAGAGATTTATTTCCACATTTATTCCTGTTGCACACAAAAAGAAATACTTGTTGATATATAAAATAAACATCCTGCCATTAACGATGTTTTATTTTATATAGACAAGTTTCATTAAGTAATGATGTGTTTATCTAAAGCATTTTATTGTTAATCGTGTTCACATTTTTTTGACAAAATGTTTTGTTTTCATCATGGAAAATATAAATTAGCCGCGGCTTTAGATTGTTGCGCGGTGATTTAAACCAATAACGAAATGAAAAGCAATGCGTAAGTTGCTGATGATACATGAGCTTGATAGAGACGTTCTAATACAGCAGTAATTTGCGCAGCTTATGACTACAGAATTAATTAGTGCCGGGAGCAGCTAATCACTGCTCCCGGCAAGCATCAGGATTTAGGGAAAATCCAGACATGTTCCTCAGGTAATGCCAGATGGCAGTGCTGGGGATCGCGAAGGCTGGTGCCATAGGCGCGAATGACAAAATCATCGCCCGAAGTACGGAACAAATACTCCCAGCGATCGCCAAGATACATGCTGGTCAGCAACGGGAGTTCAAGTTGGTTTTCGCCAGGGCCGTCAACCAGCATTACGCGTTCCACGCGGATAACAGCCGTCGCTTCCTGACCACTTAGCACACCTTCACCAGCTTGTCCCCACAACATCCAGCCTTTGCCTTCGATACGCGCTTTTCCATCACGTACCTCGGTGACTTTGCCGTGCAGACGGTTGTTACTGCCCATGAATTCTGCGGTAAATAGGGTCTTTGGTGAGCCGTACATTTCCTGTGGAGTACCTTGCTGTTCAATTTTGCCGTTATTAAGCAACAAAATTCGGTCAGATATCGCCATCGCCTCATTCTGATCGTGCGTGACCATGAGGGCTGACAAGCCCAATTTGATAATCAACTCGCGCAGGAATACACGAGCTTCTTCACGCAATTTGGCATCAAGGTTTGATAGTGGTTCATCAAGCAGAATCACCGGCGGGTTGTAGACCAGCGCTCGGCCAATCGCTACGCGCTGTTGCTGACCACCAGAGAGTTGATGCGGATGGCGTTTACCCAGATGCCCAAGACCAAGTTGGTTCAGCACGTCTTGTACGCGTTGAGTGATTTCAGCGGCAGCGACTTTGCGCAGCTTCAGCGGATAGGCCACGTTTTCGAATACGGTTTTGTGCGGCCACAGTGCGTAAGACTGAAATACCAGCCCAAGGTTGCGCTCTTCAGCAGGGATCTCGCTACGCGGTGTGCCGTCGTAAACTTTGTTTTGCCCAATGGTAATCGTGCCCTGGGTGGGTTTTTCCAGCCCGGCAACGGCGCGTAATAATGTGGTTTTGCCGCTGCCTGATGGCCCGAGCAAAGAGACCACTTCGCCACGTTTCAGATTCATGGAAACACCCTTTAGTACCGGGTTATCACCGTAGGTTAAGTGCAGGTTCTCGACCGTTAATTCAATCATGCAATTTGACTCCAAAACGAAGGGCAATCCCCAGACCTACCACCACCAGCAGGATGTTAATAAACGAGAGAGCGGCAACAATATCAATGGCTCCGGCGGCCCACAGGGAAACCAGCATTGAGCCGATGGTTTCTGTGCCTGGCGCAAGTAGGTACACGCCGGTTGAATATTCGCGCTCAAAAATCAGGAACATCAGCAACCAGGATCCAATCAGACCGTAGCGCGATAACGGAATAGTGACGTGGCGAGTGATTTGCCCGCGTGTCGCACCGGTGCTGCGCGCAGCTTCTTCCAGTTCTGGCCCGACTTGCAGCAACGTTGAGGAAATCAACCGCAGACCGTACGCCATCCATACGACGGTATAAGCCAGCCAGACGCTGAAAATGGTACTGCGCAACGAACGCAGCCACACCACCAGGTTATCGCGCAACCACTGCGACCACGGCATTCCGGAAAGCCAGCCGGATTTGAGTGCATTGTCGAGCCACATCGGCAAAAACAGGAAAACCCACAGGAATGCCAGACCCGCCAGTAGCCCTGGAACCGCGCGTGGCACCAGCACGCTGTAGTCGAGGAAACGCGTGATGTTGTCTGGTTTGCGGTGCATAGCGATGCCGATAAACAGATAACAGGCAACAGCCAGTGCGCCGCCAATAACACCAATCGCCATCGAGTTAACAATGGCGCGCAGCAGGTTTGGCTGCTCCCAGATAGTGCGGAAAGTTTGAAACGACAGTTCATCCCAGATGGATACGCCTACGCCCCAGTTAGAAATAAACGCGCGCAGCATTACGCCAATTAACGGTACACCGATAGTCACTGTTAGCCAGAATGCCACTACCGCACCGGCTACCCAGCGCCATTTCCCCAGTGGCAATGCGCGTGCCTGTGATGCTTTGCCTTTAACCGTTACGAAGCGGTTAGCGGTACGCATCAGGCGACGCTGCAACATCACCAAGGGAATGGTGATACAAATCAGCACCACGGCAACCGCGGCCATCAGGTGATAGGAAGGCGTGCCGAGTTTATTGGTCAACTGATAGAGGTAAGTGGCCAGAACCATATTGCCTTCCGGGTCGCCCAGCACCAGCATCAGGCCGAACACTTCCAGTCCAAGGAAGAACAGCAACACGGTGGCGTACAAAATAGAAGGGCGCACCATCGGCAGACTCACGGCGGTCATTACCTGTAACGGCGAGGCACCGGCTATACGAGCAGCTTCTTCGACATCAGACCCCACGCTGCGCAGTGCTGAGGAAATATAGAGATATGCGTGTGGGACATGCGTTAGCCCGGCGATTACCACGATGCTCGACATGTCGTAGATATTCCACGGCACGAAACCAAGAATGGATTGGGCCCACAGCGAGAAGAACCCTACCGGCCCGGCGGCAACCACATACCCAAACCCCAGAACCATCGGCGAGACAAAAATAGGCACCAGGATCAGCGGTTCAATCAAACGTCTGCCTGGCAAATCGGTGCGCACCATCAAGAACGCCAGAATTCCACCCAACGGGATGGCAATAACCACAAGGCCGATGGCCAGAATAAATCCGCTTTTCAGTGCCCTGTAGAAATCAGGATCGGTAAAGATGAAGCCAAAAGATTCCAGGCTCCACTCTTTTGACGGCGAAAAGAACGGTGCAGAGAGGAAACTTTGTATCACGATGAACGACAGCGGTATGTAGATAACCAGCGCTGTTATTAACACCACAATGCCGCGTGGCAGGCTGTGCCACTTTCTTAGCAATGCACTCATACGACTTCCTTTTTTCAACGACTGATTTACCCCAGTCATTCGCGCTACAGGCAGGCGGCAATCGAGCAAATCCCGAATCACTTACTCGAGTAAGTGATTCGGGTGAGCGAGTGCAGACAACTCACCTGTAGCGTGAAATGCGTAGGGGAAATTTACTTAGCTGCGGCAGTGCGCCACTGTTTGATGTAATCCAGACGTTTTTTCTGTTGCAGATATTCCAACAGCGTTTCATCCACAGGGATTGGTTTGAGTGCACTACCTAACATTTTCGTCATGCCGTCGATATCATTTTTGCCTTCGATATCGTTGCGGATGGACGGGATGTCTGCCTGATTGGCCAGGATGCTTTGCCCTTTTTCAGACAGAACGTAGTCCAGCCACAGTTTCGCGGCATTACTGTTTTGCGCTTGCTGACTGATGAACGACACGCGCGACAGCACCAGGGTGTAATCCTTCGGATAGGAAATTCCCAGAGACGGGTCGGTTTTGGCGCGGGCTTCAGCGTAGGAACCCAGAATGTTAAAGCCGATCAGGTTTTCGCCTGATGAGACCCTCTCCATCATGGTGCCGGTGGACGACTGCACAGACAGGCCGCCTTTAGCGATATCAGCCAGAGTTTTGAAATAATTCGGGTCGGCTCTGAAATCCTGTACAGAAAGCATGAAGCCGAGACCGGATTTCTCAATGTCGTAAGTGGTGACTTTTTTGCTGAATTTATCAGGCTGGCTGGCGATAAGTTTTGCCAGAGCGGTGTGGGAATCTGGCACTTCATTCGCCGGAATCAAACGTTTGTTATAGATAAACACTACCGGCTCGTAAGTTGTTCCGTAGGCTTTGTCTTTCCACACAGCCCATTTCGGCAATTGACCTTGCTCAGGGGATTTATATTCCTGTGCATAGTCGACTGCTAGTTTCAGCGCGGTGTCCATCGAAGAACTCCAGACCACATCGCCGCTGGTGCCGCCCGCTGCCTGTTCGCTGATATAACGGTTATACAGTTCGGTACTGTTCATATCGTTATATTCAACTTTAATACCAGGGTATGTAGCCTCAAACCCCTGAATCAGCGGGCCCGCGGCTTTGGTATCGGTGGTTGAATAGATGACCACTTTGCCTTCTTTAGTCGCCGCATCAACGACTTTTTGGTAGTCAGCCGGGTAGCCTTGAGGAAGTGCAGACATTGCAGAGCAGGACATCAGTACAGCGGTAGTGATTACAGAGAGATGTATTTTATTTAACATTATTATTAACCTTTAGCTGCGTTTGGGTAACTAATGGTCAACATAGCGCATGGGGTTTGACAGACAATGGGGGGGAGTTTTTTAACTTTCCGAATTGTGATTCGGGGCTTTTTTTAGGCAATTAACACCATTAAAACCGCGAATGCGTGCGGCTATATCGGATGACGCTACGCTGATTCACGCTACAAAAATATGCATTTACCCACCGTTGGCGGTGGGATAGGCCGTAGGCGTTATCCACCAATTTTGCGGTATAGACGTCGCGGATGACCGATATTTCCGTATTGCATCTCGACGCCGATAATACCCATCTCCACGCAATACTCGAGATAACGGCGCCCGGTGGTTTTACTAATCCCTACTTCTTCTACCACTTGTTCTACCGACCAACTGATATCAGGTCTGCTCGTAAAAATGCGCTGAACTTTCTCCAGCGTGTTCGGCTCAATTCCCTTCGTGGAAGGGGCTGAGGCCGCATTGATGGCGGGTAGGTTATACAATCGGTCCAGCGCATTCTGATCAACCGTCTTCACATGACGCAACGTTTTGACCAGTTGCATAAAGCGCTCCAGCGAACTGCGCAGGCGGTGAAATGAGACGGGCTTAATGATGTAGTCAAACGCGCCGCTGCGCATCGCCTGGCTGCAAGTTTGCATATCGCTGGCAGCAGTAATGAAAATCACCGAACAGTCGAAGCTCTTAAGCAGCGGGCTGTCTATCAAATTTACCCCCTGGCCATCCGGCAAAAAGTTGTCGAGCAATATCAGTCGTGGCTGATGTAACTCAAGCAGGGATCGCGCCTGCTCAAGTGTCGCGGCAATTCCCACGACGCGCAGGTGAAAATTTTGCTTAATGAAATCGCGATGCAAACCAGCAAGGTGGGGTTCATCTTCCACAATGACGACATCAAATGAGTTGCTGTTATTCATGGTTTTACCCTGCTCAAACATTTACCGGAAAGGGGATAAAAACAGAAAATATTGTACCTTGCGGCGTATTGTCTGTGATTTCGATACTGCCGTGAGCTTGATGGACGTAACTGGCAACCAGATATAGACCGATGCCATGTTCTGAGCCTGCCATCTCATGAATGCTTGACGGTTTAGTGGTGACGCCTTGCTCAAAAAGGTGGGGTTTTAGTTCGTCATTCACACCGCAGCCCTGGTCGGCTACTTCAATCACCAGTTCCTGATTCCTGTCTGAAATATAGAGCTCCACAGGCGCTGAATGTGTTGGGGCTTTCAACATGGCGTCCACGGCGTTATCGAGTAAATTGCCGATTACCGACATGAGTTCAGTTTCACCCATTGTCGCGGGAATCCGGGTTAACTGGCAGGCCGGGTCAAATTTAAGCTCAATACCTTTTTCGCGTGCGCTGACGTATTTCCCTAATAACAGGCCACAAAGGGCAGGGGAGGTGAAATGCGATGAGACAAAATCCAGCACATTCTGTGCACCCTCGGATTGCGCCTGGATATAGCGTATCGCATCGTCATAGCGCTGCATCTGCAACAAACCGGCGAGTGTTGCAGTCCAGTTCAACTGTTCATGGCGCATGATGCGCAGGTTGTCTGCGTAGCGCTTCACCTGGCTTAATTGGCTGCTGAGAGTGTTCATATCGTTTTTGTCGCGGAAGCTAAAAACCCAGCCGCTTTCAGCCCCTGGTTCGAGTTCAATCGGTACACGGTTAACAATCACCTGCCGTTGATTCAGCACGGTTATTTGATCGTGATGGCTGTTATTTTCTGTCACGCCATGTTGATTAAAAAATGTCGGTGGCGTTTGTAATATCTCTTCGAGTGGTTTGCCGAGTAGTTCATTTTCAGGCTGGCGAATATCCAGCAACTCGCGCGCGGCACGGTTAATTAATATCAGCTGCCTCTGCGCGTTAACGGCAAATACACCTTCATACATCGCTTCGAGCAACGCTTTTTGTTGGAGCACTAGCAGAGCAATATCCTTTGGCTCCAGCCAGAACATTTGTTTTTTGACATTGCGGGTGAATATCCATGAAAAAATAAACAGCAGAATCAATAGCAGCAGACCATATAAACCCGCTTGCCAGAGCCGGTTGGCATTAATATTGGCGATATATGAAGTGAGATAACCAACAGAGACAATACCAATCACTTGGTTTTTAGCATTAAAGATTGGTGCCTTGCTGCGTAATGAAACACCGATGCCACCTTTACGCATAGAAATAATCGTTTTGCCTTGCAAAACTTCGGCGTTATCTCCACCAATCATTGGCAGGTTAATGCGTTCCGGGGATTCAGAGTGGTAAAGATGCTGTTCGCGCGCATCGCCTATCACAATGTAACTGGCGTCACTTTGTTTACGTAATGGCTGGATTAAACGGGCAATTGCAGCCATGTCACGGGTTGCTACCATTTCCGCCAGCCCCGGTATCAGTGCGATTTCACTGGCCTGAACACGTGCGCGTTGACCCAGGTCATGTTGTATTTGCCGGTCCATAAAGTGGAACAACATCACGCCCAGCAAAGCTAATAGCAGGCACGAAAAGAGCACCAGAGATAAAAAGAGTTTTACCTGAAAAGGTAGTCTACGCTTCATATAACCTGCCGTAATGGAAATAACGAAAACAGACTTGGGAAGCGTATCATGCAAAAAACACTGTTGTACTCTGGCAAGAGGTGAGTTGTGAAGTCACCAGAGAAACAATCATTAATTCTCACATATAAATCAGGGTTAATGGCCATATGAACTCCCATCTTTTAATTTTTATTAATCAGACAGGATTAACCTTATTAAAACCTTAGTTTGCGATATTAATTGCGAGAGGCTATTCGGGGGATTTTACAATTACTGGTAGTCAGAAACTCATAGCCAGGCCGATACCATAACCCGTTGTGTTATTACCGAACATATAGCGAGCCACCACGCGAGTTCGGGTAATAAAAACATTATACTTACTGCTATCAAGTTCAAAGCCCAGCCCCACAGACGAAAGACTATTAAAACCGAGTTGGCCGCGTTGATCGCCAAGATATTCAGTATGTGCCCCTTCGAGCACATAGCGAACCGGGCTTTGAAGTAACGTCCAGTCAAATAAAGGTGCCCGACGACGCAGATAAAGCCCCAGATTTTCCGTGCTGGCGTGCCCTTTGACGGCACTTGAGGTATTACCGAAGGTTTGCAGGCTCATTCCGGAATAGCGCAATTCAATATCGATGTCCTGAGGCCTGGAAAATAGCTCGTAGTCGAGCATCAAAGAGCCTCCCAGACCATACGCATTGAGGCGCCCACCATCAAGAAAATCAAAATCATTATCTCTACGCTGCTCAAGCACGTAAGTGCCAACCCGTAAATCACTCACCATGGTGCCCAGCATGACATTGGCAATAGGGCGCAGTACCAGATTTCCCCCGCGTTTATCGGTATAAAGATGAAAATCCCAGCCAATACCTCCACTTGCGGTAACACTGTTCCATTTTGTTGGGATCTTGCGGCTTTCTTCACCGTTGGTCAGGATAAATTGCGGGTCATAACGGCTGTAGCTCATCGCCCCTTCAAGATAAAGGGGAAAGGATTCACTGAGTGTTGCTCCGCCCCCAAATTGGGTGATGGAAAGTTCATGGCTCTCGTTGTTACCGCTGCCAATATTAAGATCGCTGGCGGTGATGTCGGGCACAACGGTGTAGCTCATTAGAGTGAGAACCGCATCTGCGCGCTGCTTAAGACGATTGCCGTCTAATGCAAAACAAACCGGGCTGAACAGCAGTGCCGCCAGCAGGATGTGAGCGCCAGGTAACGGAACAGTCATAAGTGACTTGTAGCCTCCGATGGTCTTGACGACATGACAGGCAGAAGTAAGCAAACATAAAAGTCCTGCTAACAGACCCAGCTTTAAAGTTTAGAACTGATAACTGTAATTGACACTAGTAAACCAGAGATAAGGTGGGCATAACTCCTCGCGAGGATCTCAGGTGAGTGTAATAGCGCTAGTACTTCAAGCCAGCGGATTGATAAACAACATTAATCAACAGTCATTAGAGATGATGTATTTTATCGTAACCACTTACATGATGTGCCATTAGTGGATCGTATGTGTTGTGAACAATATTTGTTATAGCCAATTCTATTTTGACACTACAATTTGTAGCAGGTAGGTTGCGCTTTCGCCAATGTCTGGAGGGATTATTGAGGTCTGGCCCTGGTGATTTTTTGGGTATTTAGAGTGCAGGAAAATATAAACAGAAAAGATTTATCTTAATCGCGTAAAAATTAATCAACTTCGGTTTTAACCATCTTTTCAATCAAATGCAGGCTTTCAGAAATATGATGGAGAATATTGCCCGTATCAAAAAGTATTGCAAGCCATAGCAGGATAACCAGGGCAAGTGCGCCCATCGCAGAATAATTGAAAATTTCATTACATTATTGGTAATAAGGGATTACTGATACTAATTATAGCAATCTGACTACAACCTCAATTAAACAACTCATCTTTTACAAAATTATGCAGAAAAGCGGGACGAATCCCGCGCTTTACACTTATTGTTTCTGATATCGCGGAGCAGGAATTCCTGTCCGGGAAGCAGCGAAAATCGCCAGTCGTGCAGATTCGTAGGCTTCCCATAAAGCCAGATCGTGCAGTGGTGGCACCGTCACCTCCTCGCCTTGATCCAATCCCACCAGTGCGGCATCAACCATATTTTCAGCGGTCATAATAGAATCCGGGGCCAAATGATCCATTGATACACCTGAGACTTCCCAGATTTCCGTTGCGGTGACCGCAGGCAATACCGCCTGAATGCGCACATTGCTGCCCGCAATCTCTTGCTGCAAACCACGCGTGAAATTCAGCACATAGCCTTTGGTGCCGCTATACACGGCGCTCCCCGCGATGGCGTGGAGTGAGACGACTGAGGCAATGTTGATAATGGTGCCTCTATTTTGTGCCTGGAAACGGCCGAGGACGGCGAGGCTTAGACGAGTGAGCGCGGTGATATTGAGCATTATTTCTGTCTGGTGTAATTCAGCGCTGCCTGCGGTGAAAGGAGCAAGGTGCGCGGTTCCGGCATTATTGACCAGCACACTGATTCGCTCGTTACTGCGCAGCGCTTTTTCAACCACCTGAATACCGCTTTCTGCCGCCAGATCGGCCGGCAGTATCTGGACGGTGATGCCATGCAGAGCTTCAAGCTTACTCGCCAGTTCGCGCAAACGTTCTTCACGGCGTGCGACTAATAACAGGTCGTAACCGCGAGCGGCAAACCGCTCTGCGTATATCGCACCAATACCTGAAGATGCGCCCGTGATGACTGCAACAGAAGGGGAAGTGGTCATGGTAAAGCCTCGTCGTGAAAGTTGATTTTTGGTTTCATAATGAAACTAAATTAAAGTTAGGCTTATTGGTTCTATAATGCAACCACATTGCGTGCATTTTTTTATTTCTGCATTGAGATGAACGCTTGCTGGTGGATTATGGGATTAATAATAAAAGGGAATCGGCGAATAGTGGATGCCGTTGCACTAGTCGCCCAGGAAACCTCGTTCTTAAACTAACTCAGGGCGCTGTGCTATCACCTCATCAGGCGCAAGCGTGCGGCCATCCTGCGCTTGTAGCTGGAGTTTACGCAACGGCTGTTGGTGTACATCATCAACAAGCACGCTGCACTTTTCATGGCTATCAAACAAGTAATCACCTCCCCATTGGGCGAGGGCAACCAGCACGGTTTGCAATGCTCGTCCTTTTTCGGTCAACACATACTCATTCCAGGCGCTGCCGTCAGTGGCAGGACGCACGGTCAAAATACCTTGTTCCACCAGATGTTTGAGTCGCTGAGTCAGCATGTTTTTGGCGATGCCGAGGTTTTTCTGGAACTCACCAAAACGTGTCAGGCCGTTTAAAGCATCGCGCACGATAAGCAATGACCACCAGTCACCGATGATATCCAG
Organism: Buttiauxella sp. BIGb0552; assembly: GCF_004366275.1. Lineage (NCBI taxonomy): Bacteria > Pseudomonadati > Pseudomonadota > Gammaproteobacteria > Enterobacterales > Enterobacteriaceae > Buttiauxella > Buttiauxella sp. BIGb0552. Next base: position 219,842 of record NZ_SODY01000002.1, on the reverse strand, counting down.
TGAACGGGCAACCGGGCAGACGCTACCCTCCATACTTTTGCGTTTCATTAATCCTCCACAGGCTTAGGGCCTTTATTAGTTTTATTATAAAACCTCCTGCCGGGCTTGAGTAGTTTTCCTTCAACTTACTGTTTTGCGAGCGGCCCGGAAGGCGGTGTCAGTTTTTTCTGCCAAACTGAATGCGGCACTTTTGTGCAATAGCATCTTGAGGATGAAGAGATGAATAAAAAAACGATTACGGCATTACTGGCAATGGCTTACTTCGCTCCTGCGTTGGCTCAAGCCGAAACAGCACCACAGGGTTACCAGCTTCAACAGGTTTTACTGATGAGTCGTCACAATCTGCGTGCGCCGCTTGCCAATAATGGCAGCGTACTGGAACAGTCGACTGCGCAATCATGGCCCGAGTGGGACGTGCCAGGCGGTCAACTCACCACCAAAGGTGGCGTGTTGGAAGTGTATATGGGCCATTATTTGCGTGAATGGTTTGCGGAGCAGGGGTTGGTGACCAGCGGTGAATGCCCAACGCCACAAAGCATTTATGCCTACGCGAACAGTTTGCAACGCACCGTTGCGACAGCACAGTTCTTTATCACTGGTGCGTTCCCTGGTTGCGATGTGCCTGTCCATCACCAGGAGAAAATGGGCACGATGGACCCAACGTTTAATCCGGTCATCACCAATGGTTCACCAGAGTTTCAACAAGCAGCTGTGAAGGCGATGGAAACCCAGCGTGAGCAGTACAAACTGGGTGACAGCTATCAGCTGCTTGAGCAAATAGTTGCTTTTAAAGACTCGCCGAGCTGTAAAGAAAAGCAGCAATGCGATCTCACGGCTGAAAAAGATAAATTCACTGCTAATGCCACTGAGGAGCCAGGAGTCAGTGGCCCACTAAAAGTGGGGAACTCGCTGGTAGATGCGTTCACATTGCAATATTACGAAGGGTTCCCACTGGATCAGGTTGCCTGGGGGCAAATCAAAACGGATCAGCAGTGGAAAGTGTTATCGCAGTTGAAAAATAGCTATCAGGACACGTTATTCACCTCGCCACAGGTTGCTCAGAATGTGGCGGCACCGCTGATTAAATATATTCAGAAAGCGTTGGCGGGAAGTAATAATAAAGGGCCAAAAATCACTTTGCTGGTGGGGCATGACTCGAATATTGCATCGCTTTTGACGGCATTGGATTTCAAACCTTATCAGTTGCCTGAACAGTATGAACGCACGCCAATTGGCGGGAAAATTATGTTCCAGCGCTGGCATGATACGAATAACAATCGTGAATTGATGAAAGTCGAATATGTGTATCAAAGCGCGGAACAACTACGTAAAGCTGATGTGCTAAGTCTGCAGCAGCCTCCGCAGCGGGTTACGCTCCAGCTTAATGGTTGTCCAACTGATGCGAATGGTTTTTGTCCGTGGGATAAATTTACGCAAGTATTGGCGCAGAGCGTGAAGTAGGGAAGTTACTGTCTCCCCCGCGTGCTGCGGGGGAGGTAGTGCAGACTAAACGTTTCTGCGTTCTATCGTCTGTTCGCCCCAAAATAGCGAATCTTTATCTGTTTTTTCAAATGCCAACGCCAGTACCTCGTCGTTGCCATCTTCCCAAATTTTCTCCGCCATTTTTTCGTCGTATTTAGCCACTTCAAAAATAGCCTCAGCGATTTCAGGAGAGGTGTTACGTAAACTCGCCCATTCACCTACGTGATGAACTTTTGATTGTTGATTCTGCATGTACTCCTCCAGAATTATTTAACCATTTAGTTTAACGGCAAGGCCCGCTACGTGTTCACCTTGATAGCGAGCAATGGAAAGCTCTTCCTGGCTTGGCTGACGCGAACCATCAGCCCCGGCAATGGTTGTTGCACCATACGGCGTCCCGCCACGAACCTGAGAGACATCAAACAATTCTTGCGCGGCATAGCCGATGGGAACAATGACCATCCCGTGGTGAGCAAGAGTTGTCCAGGTTGATGAGATAGTGTGTTCCTGGCCGCCGCCGGTGCCTGTCGAACTAAACACGCTGGCAAGCTTGCCGTGCAAAGCGCCTGATGCCCATAAACCACCAGTTTGGTCGAGGAATGTGCGCATCTGGCCGGCCATATTGCCAAAACGAGTGGGAGTGCCAAAAATAATAGCGTCATAATCGGCAAGCTCTTGCGGTGTGGCTTGCGGGGTATTTTGCGTCTTACCCCCGGCTTTTAAGAAAGCTTCACCTGACATGGTTTCCGGGACTCGCTTCACCGTTACTTCCACGCCATCTACTTTCTGTGCACCCTCTGCCACAGCACGTGCCATGGTTTCGATGTGTCCGTACATTGAGTAATAAAGCACCAGAACTTTAGCCATTTCGCTTCACTCCTACCTATGACGCAGCGATTTGCTGCACTCATCTAAAGATATGTGCTGTGGCCCAGAGTGCAACTCAGAGACCTGTTTCCTTGATTCTGCACAAGAGGGGGGCCTATTTTCGTAAAATTACGTCACATTTTCATTAGGTGACTATTTCATTAAAAATAAGAAAGTCTTATGGATTAAGCGGCAAAAAAATCACCCATTTTGGCGATTACATGTTGCAAAATATTACGGTTAACTGGTCAATTGCCCTGACTGCACTAAGCTTAGTTCCACGTAGCGGTACTTAAGCTGCGCGGTGAAAGAATCTTCTTTGACTGAATGCAATATGATGACTTAACTATTTCACCAATCCGGAGGTTAGAAATGGCAAACCATCGTGGTGGTTCAGGTAATTTCGCTGAAGACCGTGAAAGAGCATCAGAAGCAGGTCGTAAAGGTGGCCAGCATAGTGGCGGGAATTTCAAGAATGACCCGCAACGCGCCTCAGAAGCAGGCCAAAAAGGGGGCAAAAATAGTCACGGCAAAGGCAGCAGTAAGTAGTCACTCGCCAGACTAACCCCAACCGCCGGTTTTCACCGGCGGTTTTATTTTGACTATCCCATTGCATGGCTCAGCACCTCATCGCACACTATCCGGCTTGCTTATATCGTCCAGGTCATGTCATGTCCGCCTTACTTCGTCGTTACCAACTATCCGTTAAACCTCAAGAAGCGATTTTGATCCTCATCACCATGTTCTGGGGAGGAACTTTCCTCGCCGTGCAATATGCAATGACAATGAGCGGGCCATTCTTTTTTGTTGGTGTACGTTTTGCGACGGCCGCGTTAGCTGTTGGGTTGCTGTCAATAAAATCGCTGCGTGGCCTGACCTGGCTTGAAGTGAAGGCAGGTGTATTTATCGGCGTTTCTATTGCCATCGGTTACAGCATGCAAACCTGGGGTTTGCAGACTATTCCCAGCAGTAAATCAGCGTTTATCACGGCGATGTATGTCCCGCTGGTGCCTGTGCTGCAATGGATTTGTCTCGGCAAAATGCCTGGGGTGATGTCCTGGGTGGGTGTGGTGCTGGCATTTATTGGCTTGGTCTTCCTGGCCGGGCCGGAAAATACCTCACTCACGCTCGGTGCGGGCGAAATTATCACGCTGATAAGCGCTCTTGCGATTGCCGCAGAAATTATCCTCATCAGCGCCTGGGCGGGCAAAGTGGATATTAAGCGTGTCACCATTGTCCAGCTCGCTACTGCCTCGATTGTGGCGTTTGCCACTATGATCCCCGCTGGGGAAAGCGTGCCATCGTTTACCCCCGGTTTGCTGGTGATTGCATTAGGGCTAGGCATTTTCAGCGCCATTATTCAGGTGACTATGAACTGGGCGCAACGCAGTGTTTCACCCACCCGCGCGACGGTGATTTACACCGGCGAACCGGTATGGGCGGGGATTTTCGGGCGTATAGCAGGGGAGCGCTTACCCGTTTTAGCTCTGCTTGGCGGCGCATTGATTGTGTTGGGCGTGCTGGTGAGTGAGTTGAAGCTTAAACGTAAGAAGAAAGAGGTATCGTTATCAGTTTTGTAGGGTTGCGCCATCCACCCACTACGGCAGTTGTGTCGGATGACGCTTCGCTTATCCGGCCTACGGAATGACTGTACTTTGGCCGATAACCACCGGGCGGCGGCTCAGAATAGCGTTCAATATAATCGCGCCGAACGTGGCCGTGCCAATCCCGCCAAGCGTGAAGCCGCCCAGTGTTAAGGCGAAATCTCCGGCGCCCAAAACCAGTGTTACCGCCACCATAATCAGGTTGCCGTTCTGGCTTAAATCAACATTGTGCTGCACCCAAATGCGTGCGCCTGCAACGGCAATCAAGCCAAATACCACGATAGACGCACCGCCAATCACCGGGCCTGGAATGGTGTGAATCAGTGCGCCAAATTTTGGTGAAAAGCCCAATAACATGGCGATGCCGGACGCGGCGACAAACACCAGTGTTGAGTAGACTTTGGTTACCGCCATCACGCCGATATTTTCGGCGTAGGTTGTTACGCCGCTGCCGCCAACGGAACCCGAAAGCATCGTTGCAAGGCCATCGCCAACAAAGGCTTTGCCGATATATGGGTCCATATTTTTTCCCGTCATCCCGGCGACGGCTTTCAGGTGCCCAAGGTTTTCGGCCACCAGAATCACTGCAACGGGAGCAATCAACATCATCGCCTGTGCGTTAAATGTCGGGGAGGTGATTTGCGGAATGCCAAACCAGGCGGCCGAACTTAACAGGGCGAAATCGACCGGTTTGCCAAAGCCAAACCCATTCGCCAGAACCGCATAAATGGCGCAGGCGAGGATCAGGCCAATGAGAATCAGCAAGCGTTGAATCATGCCACGGGTAAACACTGCGACCAACCCGATACACAACACCGTCATGACTGCCATCCAACTATCAAAACTGCTGGCTGAAACGCCGCGCACCGCGATTGGCGCGAGGTTAAGGCCGATTGCCATCACCACCGCACCGGTAACAACCGGTGGCATTAAGCGCTCAATCCAGGCTGTTCCGGCCTTCATCACCACAAAACCAATCAGCGTATATACCAGGCCGCAGGCGATAATACCGCCGAGCGCAACGCTCAAATGTGGGTTCAGCCCTTGCCCGTTAAACCCTGTAACGGCTATCACTACACCAACAAACGCAGCACTTGAGCCTAAATAACTCGGCACCCGTCCGCCAGTCACCACAAAGAACAACAATGTCCCAATACCCGACATCAGTATCGACAGATTCGGGTCAAGCCCCATCAGTAGCGGCATTAGCACCGTGGCACCAAACATCGCTACCGCATGTTGCACACCCATCACCAGCGTCTGGCCGAGGGGGAGTGTTTCGTCTGGAGCTACCACACCACCTTCTACCGCAGTTTTTTTATGCCATTGTGGAAACCAGGTATTCGCCATATTTATCTCCAGCAGATATCGTGTCGGCTAACAGGCAGGCCGCATCAGTTGATGGTAGCCACGGTCAAACCACACCAGGCCATGGGTATCGTCGTTACGTTCAAGGGCAACTAATTCACAAAATAAAATGTCATGCGTACCAACACTGACGACCTGGCTAATGCGGCAGTCGAACGACACGAGTGCGCCTTCCAGTTGCGGGCAGCCGGTTACACCGTGCCGCCAGCGAGCCGCGGAAAAACGTTCGGTCATCGCTGTCTTTCCACCAAATAAATTCGAAAGATCTTCATGCCCTGCCGCCAGCGTGTTCACACACAGCGCCTGATTGCGGCTAAAAATCGGCCATACGGAAGCGCTACGATTCAGGCAAACCAGCAATGTTGGTGGCTCATCCGTTACGCTACATACCGCCGAGGCGGTAAACCCGGCGCGTCCGGCAGGACCATCGGTGGTGACGATATTCACCGCCGCGCCAAGGCACGACATCGCATCGCGAAAGGCTTGTTTTTCGATCATCTTTAACTCCTCAGGCGAGAACACATGCTTCTTCAAATGCTAAACGTGGCAAGCGTGAATGGGTTTTCGCCGGGTCACCGTAGCCAATATTAATCAGCAAATTGCTTTTCCAGCCGCTTGTGGCAAAAAACTCGGCATCCACTTTTTCACGGTCAAAACCAGACATTGGCCCGGTATCTAAACCGAGTGCCCGGCAGGCAGAAATCAGATACGCCGCCTGCATCGAGCTATTGCGAAACGCGGTTTCCTGCGCCAGTTCCGGGCTTGAGGTAAACCACGCGCGGGCATCGGCGTAAGGGAATAGTTTCGGCAGTTGCTCAAAGAATGCCGGGTCCCAAGCCACAATCGCAGTGACGGGGGCTGTCATGGTTTTTTCGATGTTGCCCGCAGAAAGAGTGGGTTTCAGGCGCGCTTTCGCTTCAGTACTGCGCACAAACACAAAGCGGGCAGGCGAACAGTTGGCTGATGTTGGGCCAAGGCGCAGCAGGTTATAAATCTCAGCAATTTGTTCATCACTCACAGGGGTATCCAGCCACGCGCTGTGGGTATGTGCGCCAGTGAACAAGGTTTCCAGTGCCTCGGACGTAATAGCATGACTCATACAATTTCCTTGTGATAAGCAGGTTCGGTTGCCAGCAAACTCAGTAGTCGCTGGTTAAAATCACTGGCCGCGGTGACGTTACAGGCGTGACCACCCCACGGCATGATTTCCAGCAGGCTGTCTGGTAGCGCGTGGTGCAATTCTTCAGAACAATTCCACGGCACCAGCAGATCGTCACGGGAACAAATCAGCAGCACCGGCTGGTGGATATGTGCCGCTGTGGCATGAAAGTCAGCGGCCTTCAGCGCATTCAGGCGGCGAGTAAGATTTTCTTGCCCTTGAAAGTGCGCGTTATGCATCGCTTCTTCGGCTTCCAGCCGTGGCTGGTTGGCGGCCATCCAGTCTGCCGGGTAAAGAAACAGCGGTTGAGCCTGCAAATAAGCCCCTGGTCCGCTATCGTGCAACAGCGTTTCGCGAACCGCAAAGCAGCGCCGGGTATGGGCATTGAGCTGCAACCAGCCGTTGATTATCGCCAGCTTGTCGATGGCTGCGGGGTAATCCAGCGCCAGCTGCATCGCGACCAGACCACCCAGCGCATGTCCAAGCACGTTGTAATGCACGATGCCCTGTTGCAGCATGGCGGTGTGGATTTCATGTGCCATATCCGCGAGGCAATAATCATTGGGCAACGGCTCTTTATTCACACCAGTGCCGCGCTGGTCATAAACCACCAGTTGGTAGTGTTCAGCCAGTGCCGCACGTTGTGGCAGCCAGTAACTGCCCATGCCACCGAGCCCGGCTATTAGCAGCAAGACCGGGGCGTTGGGGAAGGGCGCTTGAGTCAGCTCAATCTGCATAAGCTATTTCCCGATGTGCGCGATGCTTGCGATTTCGACCAACGCATCTGGTTTCACCAGACCACACTGAATGCAGAACCGTGCAGGCTTATCACCTGGGAAAAACTCGGCATACACTTCGTTGATGGCGGCGTAGTTCGTCCAGTCGGTAATAAAAATGGAGTTAAACGTCACGTCGTCCATGGTGCCGCCTGCGGTTTCAATCACCGACTTAATGGTTTCCAGCACATGGCGCGTCTGGGCTTTAGCGTCGCCGACATACACCACATTGTTTTGTTTATCGAACGGCAGCGTACCGGAGACATACACCACGCCATCGGCGAGGGTGCCTGGCACAAACGGTGCGATAGGCGTTGTGGTTCCTGGCGGAATGATTACGGATTTCGGCATGGGTTATTCCTTATCAGGCAATGCGGGCGAAGGATTGTGGCTGCAAGGCCTGGCAAAATGTGCCGACGTCGCTTACCCAACCAAAGAAGGTTTCGATATTGAATAATGCGGCCTGCTGCACAAAAGTAGGCCCGGCCTGATGGGTGGCATCGGCAAGCACCACGCCAAAATATTCAAGGAAAAACCCGTCGCGCAGCGTCGACTCCACGCAGACGTTTGTGGCGATACCGGTGAATACCAGGTGGCGAATGCTGCGCGAACGCAAGATGCTGTCGAGCTGCGTGTTAAAGAAACCGCTGTAACGAGGCTTGGGCAGAACGATGTCACCTGCCTGTGGTACCAGTTCGTCCACCAGCTGGTAGTCCCAGCCGCCTTTTGCCAACAGCGTTCCCTGTAATTCCGGCTGCTTGCGCATGGTTTTCAATGCATTGGATTTATGGAAGTTTGGCGAGCCTGGGCCACCCGCTTCGACGTAATCGCTATCCCAACCGTTCTGGAACCAGACAATCAACATCCCCGCTTCACGAGCGGCGGCAACAGCAGTTTTGATGTTTTCGATAACCGGTTTCGTTGCCGAAACATCGAACCCGGCAAGATCGAGATAGCCACCTTTGCTTGCATAAGCGTTTTGCATATCCACGACAATCAGTGCCGTCTGTTCAGGTGCGAATGTAATGGCTTCCGGGCGTGCATCAAGGGTGATGTTTTTCATTACGCCACCTCGCGAGCGGAAGGGGAAAGATGGGCGCGCGACTGCATCAGCGGCTGGATTTTTTCGCCAAAGGCTTCAATACCACTCAGGAAATCATCAAAGGTTAGTAGTACCCCTTCAGCGCCCGGCACGGTCGCCACTTCATCCAACAGGCGGGCGACCGTGGCATAAGAGCCAACCAGGGTGCCCATATTGATATTCACCGCTGAAGTGGGGTCAGCCATTTGCCGCACGTTAGTATTAGTGCCTGAACGGGTGTCTTTCTGGCTCTGTTCAGTGAGCCACGCCAGCGCTTCTTCGTCGGCACCCGCTTTGTAATGCTCCCATTTCGCGCGAGCGGCTTCGTCGGTTTCATCGGCGATGATCATAAACAGTACGTAGGAGCCGACATCGCGCCCGGTTTTCTCCGCCGCTTCCATCATGCGCGCGGCGGTAGGGGCAAAAGCAGTTGGCGTGTTAACGCCTTTGCCAAAGCAGAAGTTATAGTCGGCGTATTCGGCGGAGAACGCCATCCCCGCGTCGCTTTGCCCGGCGCAAATCATTTTTACCGGTTGAGCAGGGCGCGGGCTTAAACGGCAGTCGTTCATGGTGAAAAATTCACCTTTTAAATCACTTTGCCCGGTTCCCCACAAATCGCGCAGCACGGTGGCGTATTCGGCGAGGTAGTCGTAGCGGCGTGCGAAGTATTCGTCCCCCGGCCAGATCCCCATTTGCTCGTATTCAGGTTTTTGCCAGCCGGTGACCAGATTGACGCCAAAACGGCCAGGGGCGATGGAGTCAATGGTCGAGGCCATGCGCGCCACAATGGCGGGTGGTAAGGTTAGCGTGGCGGCCGTGGCGTAGATTTGAATTTTGGAGGTCACCGCTGCAAGGCCTGCCATCAGGCTGAACGACTCGAGGTTGTGATCCCAGAACTCCGTTTTGCCGCCAAAGCCGCGCAGTTTGATCATCGAAAGGGCAAAGTCGAAATCGTAGTATTCCGCTTTTTGCACAATCGCTTTATTGAGCTCAAAAGTGGGCATGTATTGCGGCGCGGTGGTAGAAATTAACCAGCCGTTGTTACCGATAGGAATGAATACGCCAATTTTCATCGCAGACCTCTCATCACAGGTGATATACCCATCATCCTTCAAGCCGCAGCTGCGTTGGCTGCAAACGCTCGTCCCAGTCACTTACTCAAGTAAGCTCCTGGGGACAATCGTCCTTGCCGCCTTGCTGCAACTCGAATGCTAATGGGTATTGATTTGTCATTTCAGTCTTTGCAAACCTGATGCCAGGTTAAGAAAGTCATTTGTTATCATTGCGTTATTTATTGGTTACTGTTTTTAGGTGATGAAAACCAGACTGTTTGGTCAAAACTGGTGCACAAAAAACAGGCGTTCGTGCGCGTTCAGGGTGCATACAACGCGCACTTCTGGCGTGGTCTTTGCTATGCTGTCGGGCAAAACAGAACGATGAGAGGGCGCATGGCACAAGGTGCGGCAGCAACGAAAGAAACCGGACGGCGTTCAAAAGCGGTAGCGGCGAAAAAGCAGGCTATTCTGGCGGCAGGACTGGAGTTCTTTTCCCAATTTGGCATTCACGGCACCAGCATCGAACAGGTAGCTGAGCGTGCGGAAGTGTCAAAAACAAACCTTCTCTATTATTACCCTTCCAAAGAAGCACTCTATATTGCAGTGCTTAAGCAGATCCTTGATATCTGGCTTGCCCCTTTGCGTGCATTTCGCGAGGATTTGCAGCCGCTGGTGGCGATAGGCGAATACATCCGGTTAAAACTGGAAGTTTCTCGAGATTACCCGCAAGCCTCGCGTCTGTTCTGCCTTGAGATGCTGCAAGGTGCACCATTGCTGAAAGAGGAATTGACTGGCGATTTGAAAGCGCTGGTTGATGAGAAATCGGCAATTATTGCCGGTTGGGTTGAGAACGGGAAGTTGGCGGCGGTCGATCCGCATCATCTGATCTTTATGCTGTGGGCCACCACACAACACTATGCTGATTTCGCAAGCCAGGTTGAAGCAGTGGCAGGTAGCAATTTAAACAATGAAGTATTTTTCCGCCGCACGGTGGAAAACGTGCAGCGGATGATTATTGAAGGTATTCGAGTGCGTTAATTCGCGCTTGAATGGAAGACACAGCTCACATCGCCTTCTTCGCACTGGAGCGTGCTTTTCAGCAGTTCAGTGCGTTCGCGGGTTTTATCCGTCATACATTGCGCGTGAACCATCGGTGCGACTGATGCGCCGTCAGCACCAGAGGTTAAGAATGCACAGTCGGCGTCGCGAAACGCTATCCACGCATTTTGCGCCGCTTTGAGCTGGGTTTTCTGTGTGTCCGTGGCGAGTTTCATCGCCTCTTTGTAAGCCTGATTAAGTAAATCATCCTGCTTTTTATATTCGTTACTGGCGCATTCGTTGAGCCCAGCTTGTGAAGTTGCCGAGTCGCAACTATCGGCCAGAACGTTTGCGCTTAGCAACAGGCCCATCATCAGTAAACAAAAGCGTTTCATCATCAATCCTCGAAGAAAAGGGCCTTTGTAGAGGTGGATGACGCTTTCGCTTATCCACCCCTACAAGACCTTGCAAATTGTTCCCGAAAGCTTAGTGAAACCTTAGCCGATTGTCATCAAACTGGCGTTACCGCCTGCTGCTGCCGTGTTCACGCTCAGTGAGCGTTCAACGTATAAACGCTCCAGCAACAGGTTAGTTTCGCCGCGTGCGAAGCCTTGCACCGAAACAATGGCCCCATCCCGCGCCGCTACCTTTTCACACAATGCGCGTAACTGGTCGGAATCACCGTGGTAAATCACCGCATCAAACGGCTGGTTCAGCAACGTATCTTCTTTCGCGAAGTCGATATGCTTCTGTACCAAATCCGGTAGCGCTTTTGCCAGTTCGCGATGAAGTTTGTCATCAGCCCATAGCGCACGGCTGCCCACACTTGTGACCGCTGCCAGTTGCACCAGTACATCCTGCTCATTATCTGCGATACACAACACGCGTTCACGCGGCATTAATGCGTAAGTGTTACGTTCACCCGTTGGCCCCGGTAACTGGCGTAACGTGCCGCTTTGTGCCAGTTGCGCGAAGCGTGCGCAGATAGCAGGCAATTCGCCTTTTTTTACCGCCCATTGTGCGAACGCTTGATGAGCTTCCTGAAGGCTGGCTTTAAGCGTGGAATCCACCGGTAGCTCAGCATCCTGGCGGTTAAAGGTAGTTTGCAGCGCGTTGTCCGGGCGGTTTGCCAGCAGGCGATACAGATACAGTGGGCCACCGGCTTTCGGACCGGTGCCCGATAAACCTTCGCCACCAAATGGCTGCACACCGACGACTGCACCGACCATATTGCGGTTGACGTACATATTGCCGACATGTGCAGAACCGGTAACTTGGCCAATGGTCTCGTCAATACGCGTATGTACACCTAGCGTCAGGCCATATCCCGCCGCATTGATTTGGTTAATCAGCGTTTCCAGGTTGCTGCGGTTGTAACGCACCACGTGCAATACCGGGCCAAACACCTCTTTTTGCATCTCATCAAAGCTTTCTAGCTCAATTAATGTAGGCGCGACGAAAGTACCGCTCTGCCACTCTTTCGCATCCACGCTGTTTTCACGAGCCGCCTGGAATACTTTGCGGCCTTTACTGCGCAGCGTTTGAATATGCTTCTCGATATTCTCTTTTGCTTCGGCGTCGATAACCGGGCCGATGTCCGTGGTTAAGCGGCCTGGGTTGCCCATGCGGCATTCCGCCATGGCACCGCGCAGCATTTGCAGCGTGTGCTCGGCGACATCTTCCTGAATGCACAGTACGCGCAGTGCGGAACAACGTTGGCCTGCGCTATCAAAGGCCGAGGCCAGCACATCAACCACCACTTGTTCGGTAAGCGCTGAAGAATCGACGATCATCGCGTTCAGACCGCCGGTTTCTGCAATCAGCGGCGTCGGGCGACCTTGTGGATCAAGGCGGTCGGCAATATTGCGTTGTAGAAGCGTCGCCACTTCCGTGGAGCCGGTAAACATCACGCCACGTACGCGGGCATCGCCTGTTAACTGTGCGCCAACGGTTTCACCACGGCCTGGCAGAAGTTGCAGCACGCCTGCAGGCACACCGGCTTCCAGCAGAATATTAATACCGAGGGCGGCAATCAGCGGGGTTTGCTCAGCCGGTTTTGCCAGCACACTGTTACCGGCGGCGAGGGCTGCAGCAATTTGCCCGGTAAAGATAGCCAGAGGGAAGTTCCACGGGCTGATGCAAACGACTGGGCCCAGTGGACGGTGAGTTTCGTTATCGAAATCATCGCGTACCTGGCCTGCGTAGTAGTGCAGGAAGTCTACGGCTTCACGCACTTCGGCAATGGCATTGCTAAAAGTTTTACCGGCTTCACGCACCAGAACGCCAATCAGCTTCTGCATCTGGCCTTCCATCATCACGGCCGCTCGCTCAAGAATCGCGGCGCGTTCTTGTGGCGGGGTGGCGAACCAGATTGGTGCATTGTTAACGGCACTCACGAGTGCTTGTGAAACCTCTTCGTGCGTGGCTTCACGCGTATAACCAACGACATCTGTCGGTTCCGCTGGGTTTTTCACTGCCACCATATCGCCTGGTGTGACGGCATTCTCCAGAATCGGCAGTGCCTGCCATTTTTGTGCCGCACTATTAAGCAGGGCAGAGGAGAGGGAGGCGAGGCGATGCTCGTTCGCCAGATCCAGGCCGCTGGAGTTGGTGCGGTTCGCGCCGTATAGCTCTTTCGGTACAACGATTTTTGGATGTGGCAGACCGAGTTGGCCTTCTTTAACCGCGATAGCTTCAATGGCGGTAACCGGGTCGGCAACCAATTCATCTAGTGGCAAGGTGTTGTCGGCAATACGGTTAACAAACGAGGTGTTCGCGCCATTTTCCAACAGGCGGCGCACCAGGTACGCCAGTAGCGTCTCGTGGGTGCCAACAGGTGCATAAATACGGCAAGGGCGGTTCAGTTTACCATCGGCAATTTTACCCACCACTTGATCGTAAAGTGGTTCACCCATGCCGTGCAGGCACTGGAATTCATACTGGCCTGGATAGTAGTTCTGCCCGGCCAGATTGTAGATTGCTGCCAGCGTATGGGCGTTGTGTGTCGCAAACTGCGGGTAAATCAAGTTTGGTACTGCCAACAGTTTTTTCGCGCAGGCGAGATATGAGATGTCGGTGTAAACCTTACGGGTATAAACCGGGTAGCCTTCCAGGCCGTCCATCTGGGCGCGTTTGATTTCGCTGTCCCAGTACGCACCTTTCACCAGGCGAATCATCAGGCGGCGACGGCTGCGGGTAGCGAGATCCACCAGGTAATCAATCACAAACGGACAGCGTTTTTGGTACGCCTGAATCACAAAACCGATACCGTTCCAGCCGGCCAACTCAGGTTCGAAGCAGAGTTTTTCCAGCAGATCGAGTGAGATCTCCAGACGATCGGCCTCTTCTGCGTCGATATTAATGCCGACATCATACTGGCGTGCCAGCAGCGTCAGGAATTTCAGGCGTGGGTACAACTCTTCCATGACGCGATCGTACTGCGCACGGCTGTAGCGCGGGTGCAGTGCGGAAAGCTTGATGGAAATGCCAGGGCCTTCGTAAATGCCACGCCCGTTAGAGGCTTTACCAATCGCGTGAATCGCTTGCTGATAAGAAACCATATAAGCCTGTGCATCGGCTTCAGTAAGTGCTGCTTCACCCAACATATCGTAGGAGTAGCGGAAACCCTTCTCTTCGAGTTTACGTGCGTTAGCTAATGCTTCGGAAATGGTTTCGCCGGTCACAAACTGCTCGCCCATCAGGCGCATCGCCATATCCACACCTTTGCGGATTAACGGCTCACCGCTTTTCCCGATGATGCGGTTCAGGGATGTCGACAGACTCGCTTCATTGTGGGTGGACACCAGTTTGCCGGTAAACAGCAGACCCCAGGTGGCAGCGTTCACAAACAGTGATGGGCTACGGCCAATATGCGAGTGCCAGTTGCCGTTGCTGATTTTGTCGCGGATTAACGCATCGCGCGTCGCTTTGTCCGGGATGCGCAGTAATGCTTCGGCCAGACACATCAACGCCACACCTTCTTGCGATGAAAGTGAGAATTCTTGCAGCAAACCTTGTACCATGCCCGCCCGGCCTGATGCGCTCTTCTGATTACGAAGCTTTTCAGCGAGTTGGTACGCCAGTTTGTGAGTTTGTTCCGCAATATTCAGAGGCAAACGCGCCTGTTCCAGAATCATCGGCACCGCATCGGTTTCCGGGCGGCGCCAGGCTGCGGTAATAGCTGCGCGAGTTACGGACTGAGGAAGAATTTGTTCTGCAAAATCAAGGAACGGCTGGTGTGTTTCTTCAATGTGCGGGGCAGCCTCTTCGCTTTCATTCGCGGCACCAGCCAGCATGGCCGGAAGTTCTGGCAGTTCATCGTTATTTTCCAGGCGTTCGAGATAATTAAATATCGCCTGTTTAATTAGCCAGTGTGGTGTGCGGTCAATACGTGAAGCGGCGTCTTTTATACGCTCGCGGGTAGCGTCGTCCAGTTTTACGCCCATGGTGGTGGCCATGTCAGTAACTCCCATACCCGTTATCACTCGGGTAAATATTGAAGGGTTGATAAAAGTTATCGGGCAATATCTATCATGTTGCAACTTTGTGCAACCTTGTTAAATGTGAGCCAGATAGCAAGCTGGGAAATAGATTGAATTGTTAAATTTGGAATTAGAAAACAAGCGGGCTAATTATTCGCAGACAGGGTGAATTAACTGACAGAGTTAACACTTTCTAAGGGTGCAACCGTGAAAAGCGTGAGCGAGTGCAACCTGGTGAAAAAAGCTATTTTTTGTACGGTGAATTTATTGTGAATAGTGTGTTAAAACGCTTGTGAATAAAAAATACTAACCCCCCTAAATAATTCAAGTTGCAGGAAGGCGGCCAGGCCGTAAGTCTCCAGGATCATAGTTAACTATGTGACTGGAGCGCGCGGGTGCAGCCAATGCATCTGCGGCTTGAAGGATGACGGGGGAAATAATCTGGAGAACTTGCATGAACATGAGTACACCAATGCTGGTGACCTTCTTTATCTATATCTTTGGCATGATATTGATTGGGTTTATCGCCTGGCGTTCAACGAAAAACTTTGATGACTACATTCTGGGCGGTCG
This sequence comes from Buttiauxella sp. BIGb0552, assembly GCF_004366275.1. Classification (NCBI taxonomy): domain Bacteria; kingdom Pseudomonadati; phylum Pseudomonadota; class Gammaproteobacteria; order Enterobacterales; family Enterobacteriaceae; genus Buttiauxella; species Buttiauxella sp. BIGb0552. The sequence goes on along the minus strand of NZ_SODY01000002.1, from coordinate 204,358 downwards.
CAGCCTGGGTAGTGTGGTTACTGCATTATCAGCGGGCGCATCCGACATGAGCGGCTGGCTACTGATGGGATTGCCGGGTGCCATTTTCCTTTCCGGTATTTCGGAAAGCTGGATTGCCATCGGTCTTACGGTTGGCGCATATATCAACTGGAAACTGGTCGCCGGACGCCTGCGTGTTCACACCGAAGTGAACAACAACGCGCTGACGCTGCCAGATTATTTCTCCGGGCGTTTTGAAGATAAAAGCCGTGTTCTGCGCATTATCTCCGCGTTAGTGATTCTGCTGTTCTTCACCATCTATTGTGCATCTGGCATCGTGGCCGGTGCGCGTCTGTTCGAAAGCACCTTTGGCATGAGCTACGAAACCGCACTTTGGGCGGGTGCTGCGGCAACCATCATTTATACCTTTGTCGGTGGGTTCCTGGCAGTAAGTTGGACGGACACCGTTCAGGCGAGTTTGATGATCTTTGCTCTGATCCTGACACCTATCATGGTGGTGATTGCGGTTGGTGGCTTTGACGATTCGATGGCGGTTATCAAGCAAAAGAGCATTGAAAATATCGATATGCTCAAAGGGCTGAACTTCGTCGCGATTATCTCTTTGATGGGGTGGGGTCTGGGCTACTTTGGTCAGCCACATATTCTTGCGCGCTTCATGGCGGCAGATTCACACCACACAATCGTTAAAGCGCGTCGCATTAGTATGACGTGGATGATTTTGTGCCTGGCGGGCGCGTGTGCTGTAGGCTTCTTTGGTATCGCGTATTTCAACAACAACCCGGCGCTTGCGGGTGCGGTAAACCAAAACGGCGAGCGCGTATTTATCGAGCTGGCGCAACTTCTGTTTAACCCATGGATTGCAGGCATCTTGTTGTCAGCAATTTTAGCGGCAGTTATGTCAACGTTAAGCTGCCAGTTACTGGTGTGCTCCAGCGCAATTACCGAAGATTTGTACAAAGCATTCTTCCGTAAAGATGCGGGGCAAAAAGAGCTGGTTTGGGTCGGGCGCTTTATGGTGCTGTTAGTCGCTCTGATTGCCATCGCGCTGGCGGCTAACCCTGAAAACCGTGTGCTTGGCCTGGTCAGTTACGCATGGGCAGGCTTCGGTGCCGCGTTTGGCCCGGTTGTGCTGTTCTCGGTAATGTGGTCACGCATGACGCGTAATGGTGCGTTGGCAGGAATGATCATTGGGGCGCTGACTGTTATCGTCTGGAAACAGTTCGGCTGGTTGGGGCTGTATGAAATCATCCCAGGTTTCATCTTCGGCAGCATCGGTATTGTCGCGGTCAGCCTGCTTGGCAAAGCGCCAAGTGCGACTATGCAAAAACGCTTCGAACAAGCGGACGAAATTTACCACTCCGCGCCACCAAGCAAATTACAACCTGAGTAATTCACAACATCCATTGAAGGCCGCTTATCGCGGCCTTTTTTACAGCTGTACACAAATATCCAAATTCTCTGCTTGTGTTTATTTTTGCGGTAATGATAATCACAATCGTTCTGGTTTACTTTTCTTTACGCCATTTGACCTGAGTTCACAGTTGGGGTGTCAGTAATGTTTGTCCCGTTTCTCATTATGTTACGCGAAGGCCTGGAAGCCGCGCTGATTGTTAGCCTGATTGCTAGCTATCTGAAGCGTACTCAACGCGGCCAATGGATTGGCGTCATGTGGATTGGTGTTGTGGCGGCAGCTGCGCTATGCCTGGCGCTGGGCATCTTCATCAACGAAACCACCGGTGAATTCCCGCAAAAAGAGCAGGAGTTATTTGAAGGCATCGTGGCAGTCATCGCGGTCTTCATCCTGACGTGGATGGTGTTCTGGATGCGCAAAGTATCGCGCAATGTGAAAGGGCAGCTCGAGCAGAAAGTGGACGAAGCGCTGCACAGCAAAGGCAACCACGGTTGGGCGCTAATTTTAATGGTGTTCTTCGCGGTCGCCCGTGAAGGTCTGGAGTCAGTATTCTTTCTGTTGGCAGCATTCCAGCAGGATGTGGGCATTATGCCGCCACTCGGCGCGATGCTTGGCCTGGGTACCGCGATTGTGCTCGGCTTCTTACTTTACTGGGGCGGTATCCGCCTGAACCTGGCCGTGTTCTTCAAATGGACCAGCCTGTTTATTCTGCTGGTGGCCGCAGGGCTTGCAGCGGGTGCAGTACGTGCTTTCCACGAAGCGGGACTTTGGAATCACTTCCAGGATATCGCTTTTGACCTCAGTAATGTTCTTACCACTCATTCTCTTACCGGTACGCTGCTCGAAGGTATTTTTGGATATCAGGAAACACCGACCGTAAGCGAAGTAGGAATGTACTTTATTTACCTGATCCCCGCGCTGGTGCTGTTCTTAATGCCACCGCGTTTGAGCGCTCAGGCGACAAATAACGTTCGTTAAATATCTTGCGGCAGATTATCGCCACTTAGTTACAACATACTCTTGTTTTATAGGGATTGGTCATGACTACACATTTTCGCCGTAAAGCCTTGCATGCTGCGTTGTTTGCGTTTGCTTCTTCTGCCTTTGCCGTTCAGGCGGCTGATGTTCCTCAGGTAAAAGTTACTGTGACTGATAAACAGTGCGAACCGATGAACATTACGGTAAACGCCGGTAAAACCCAGTTCATCATTCAAAATAACAGTCAAAAAGCGCTGGAGTGGGAAATTCTGAAAGGGGTGATGGTAGTTGAAGAGCGTGAGAACATTGCACCTGGTTTCTCACAGAAAATGACGGCTAACCTGCAAGCGGGTGAATACGACATGACCTGTGGCTTGCTAAGCAACCCTAAGGGCAAGCTTATCGTTAAAGCGGCGGGCGATCAGACTGCACCGAAAAACGACCTGATGGCATTGGCCGGACCAATCACCGAATACAAAGCTTATGTGACTGCGGAAGTTGCAGAGTTGGTTAAAGGTACAAAAGCCTTTACTGACGCAGTGAAAGCCGGCGATATCGAAAAAGCCAAATCTCTGTATGCGCCAACTCGCCAGCATTACGAGCGTATCGAACCTATTGCTGAACTGTTCTCTGATCTCGACGGCAGCATTGATGCCCGCGAAGATGATTACGAGCAGAAAGCCAATGATCCAAAATTCACTGGTTTCCACCGTCTGGAAAAAGCGCTGTTTGGTGACAACTCCACTAAAGGCATGGAAAAATATGCCGATCAGCTCAACAGCGACGTGCTGGATCTGCAAACACGTATTTCTGAGCTGGCATTCCCGCCAAGCAAAGTTGTCGGCGGTGCTGCGGGCCTGATTGAAGAAGTCGCGGCCAGTAAAATCAGTGGTGAAGAAGATCGCTACAGCCACACTGACCTGTGGGACTTCCAGGCAAACGTTGATGGCGCACAGAAAATTGTTAACTTGCTGCGCCCGTTGCTGACTAAAGACAATGCGCCATTGCTGGCAAAAGTGGATGCCAACTTCAAGAAAGTGGACACCATTCTTGCTAAATACCGAACTAAAGACGGCTTCGAGACTTACGACAAACTGACCGATGCAGACCGCAATGCGCTGAAAGGGCCGGTAACGGCGCTGGCAGAAGACTTGTCACAACTGCGTGGCGTACTAGGTCTGGACTAGTTTTTATGGAAGATAAAAATAAAAACGGCGGGCATATTCCGGCTCGCCGCCGCTTACTGAAAGGTTTGGGCGCGCTCGGTGGCGCCCTTGCCGTTGTGGGCGGATGCCCAGTGGCACATGCGGCGAAACAAGAGACTTCTCCTGGCACGTTACCACCAGATGCGCGCATGGAAAAACAACCGTTTTACGGTGAACATCAGGCAGGTGTACTGACGCCACAGCAAGCGGCCATGATGTTGGTTGCATTTGATGTGTTGGCCAGTGATAAAGCTGACCTTGAGCGTTTATTCAAGTTGCTGTCTGCGCGTTTCGATTTCCTCACTACAGGTGGCCCTGCTCCGGATACCCCTAATCCACGGATGCCACCGATGGACTCAGGGATTCTTGGTGCGCAGATTTACCCGGATAACCTGACTTTCACCCTCTCTGCGGGAACATCGTTGTTTGATGAGCGCTTTGGGCTGAAAGGGCAGATGCCGAAAAAGCTGCAAAAGATGGAGCGCTTCGCTAATGACTCGTTGGATGCCAGCTTGTGTCATGGTGATTTGCTTCTCCAGATTTGCGCGAATACTGCGGATACGGTTATCCATGCCTTACGAGATATCATCAAACACACGCCGGATTTGCTAAGCGTGCGTTGGAAGCGCGAAGGGTTTATCTCCAACCATGCAGCGCGTTCACGCGGCAAAGAGACGCCTATCAATTTGTTAGGGTTTAAAGACGGTACGGCGAACCCTAACAGCGAAGATAAACCGCTGATGAATGATGTGGTGTGGGTGACGGCAGATCAGCAAGAACCAGCATGGGCGGTAGGTGGCAGCTATAAGGCCGTGCGTATTATTCAGTTCCATGTTGAGTCCTGGGATCGAACGCCGCTAAAAGAGCAGCAGACTATTTTTGGCCGCGATAAACACAGTGGTGCCCCGCTTGGCATGAAGAATGAGCACGACGAGCCCGATTACGCAGCCGACCCTGACGGTAATATGATTGCGCTGGATGCTCATATTCGTCTGGCGAACCCGCGCACTAAAGAGACGCAGTCCAACCTGATGATGCGCCGTGGTTACAGCTATTCACTGGGTGTATCAAAGTCTGGGCAACTGGATATGGGATTGTTATTTGTCTGCTTCCAGCATGACCTTGAGAAGGGCTTTTTGGCTGTGCAGCAACGTCTTAACGGCGAAGCGCTGGAGGAGTACGTGAAGCCAATTGGCGGTGGGTACTTCTTTGTATTGCCGGGTGTTGTGGATAAGCAGCACTATTTAGGGCAAGGGCTTCTGGAAGCTTAATTCTGTAATCTCGAAATCATTTCATCCTAAGCATCTCCTTCTTCTACATGAGAAGGAGATGCTTAACTTTCTCTTCTGACTATCTGAGAGAGGGGGCGTTGTACGCTTACTTGAAGCACGTTTTTTCCTACAATTCTTCCCCTGCTAATTTTTCATTTGCTAACTATTTGCCTGCCAGGTATTCATTCAATTTCTATATGACTACCCCATTGATATAAAAGTGTAATATTTTTATGTCATAAATTTGATAAGCGCATGACGAAACGCGAATGTTGATTTAAAGTAAAATAAAAGTTGCAATTTAGATAATTTTTGATGTAATTAAAGCACGAGCGGTAGTTCCCGGCTGTGAATCTTAATCACAATGGAGATCGCGAATGGTAGGGTCCTGTACTGGCCGATTGAACAAACATCTTACCCGCACAAATCAGCGCGGAGGCATCTCCTCCGGCTTCGCTATCTTCACCGCTAAAAACCCTGAATCCACAACCAATCAATGTATTAACGATGCGCTAAGCGGCGTAATTCGTCTAACTGGTGCATCCTCTCAACCGGCAGTTCATGGCTTAAAAGGAAGCCAAACCTCATCCGTTAGTGAACATAATCGCGCACTGTGTTGTGGCGCGGGAAATGAAACCAACTGTAAGGTGCCATCCATGGGAAGACAGAAAGCAGTGATCAAAGCTCGTCGCGAAGCAAAACGTGTGCTGAGACGGGATTCGCGTAGCCATAAACAACGCGAAGAGGAATCGGTCACAACGCTTGTGCAGATGAGCGGCGTTGAATCTATCGGTATGGCAAGAGATTGCCGTGATAACTCACCGATTGCGGCGCGAAATGAGGCTCAGGAGCACTATCTTAACGCCATCGAGAAAAAGCAGCTGATATTCGCCACCGGTGAAGCCGGGTGCGGCAAAACGTATATCAGTGCGGCGAAAGCCGCTGAGGCCCTGATACATAAGGATGTCGACAGGATAATTGTCACCCGCCCGGTCCTGCAAGCTGATGAAGATCTCGGTTTCTTACCCGGGGATATTTCGGAAAAATTCGCTCCTTATTTCCGCCCGGTGTATGACATCCTGGTGCGACGTTTAGGGTCGTCTTTTATGCAGTACTGCCTGCGTCCCGAAATTGGCAAAGTAGAGATTGCGCCGTTCGCCTATATGCGTGGACGTACCTTCGAAAATGCGGTGGTTATTCTTGATGAGGCGCAGAATGTCACCGCAGCGCAAATGAAAATGTTCTTAACGCGCCTTGGGGAAAACGTGACGGTCATCGTCAATGGCGATATCACGCAATGCGATTTGCCACGGGGTGTTAAGTCCGGCCTGAGTGATGCTCTGGAACGTTTTGAAGAAGATGAAATGGTAGGTGTGGTCCGCTTTGGCAAACAAGATTGTGTGCGCTCGGCCCTTTGCCAGCGCGCATTGAATGCCTACGACTGATTTCCGGTGTGAAAGAATTGTAAAGCCCAAACTCTGTTTGGGCTTTTTTCTTTGCGCGAATTATTTACCCAAAATGTGAAGGGTATCAAAACGGATAGTCAAGGAGAGACAATTTTGGGCTCCGCAATATTATTCCCCGCCGACGTGTTGCCGTATACTTCTCTCAACAAGAAACAATCAGAACTTTCCAATCAGTCCCTTTTGCAGGCGTGGGTTGTGCTGATTTCAGACATGCAGGCTATTGCAACGTGAGGAATTTATTATGACTAAAAGACGTATCTACCTATTTTGTTCTGCCGGGATGTCCACCTCATTGCTGGTATCAAAAATGAAGGCGCAGGCAGAGAAGTATGAAGTGCCTGTAATTATCGAAGCCTGGCCTGAAACTCTGGCTGCTGAAAAAGGCAAGGATGCAGATCTGGTATTACTTGGACCACAAATCGCTTATATGCTGCCAGAAATTCAGAAAGTATTACCCGGTAAACCGGTAGAAGTTATTGATTCAGCAATGTACGGCAAAATTGATGGGTTAGGCGTGCTGAAAGCAGCAGTCGCATCGATCAAGAAAGCAGCAAGCAACTAATTTTTTATTTTGTTTTATTTTTCCGTCAAAGAACGACCTTACACAACCTGGCCGCAAGAATCTTGCGGCAATAAAGGAAATTCCAAATGAGTAAAGTCATTGATTCACTTGAAAAGATATTGCTTCCTTTCGCAGTGAAAATTGGGAAGCAACCGCACGTCAACGCAATTAAAAATGGTTTCATCAAATTAATGCCATTGACCCTTGCCGGGGCCATGTTTGTATTAATCAATAACGTATTTCTGAGTTTTGGCGCTGGTTCATTTTTTTATTCTTTAGGTATTCGTTTAGATCCCTCAACCATTGAAACCCTTAATGGGTTAAAAGCCATTGGCGGCAACGTATATAACGGTACGTTAGGTATTATGTCGCTAATGGCTCCTTTTTTCATTGGTATGGCGCTTGCTGAGGAACGTAAAGTTGACCCTCTTGCGGCCGGTTTATTATCCGTTGCCGCATTTATGACCGTTACACCCTATAGCGTAGGTGAAGCTTATGCAGTGGGCGCTAACTGGTTAGGTGGTCAGAATATTATTTCCGGTATTGTTATTGGTCTGGTTGTCGCGGAGCTATTTACTTTTGTTATCCGCCGAAACTGGGTAATTACTTTGCCAGATAGTGTGCCAACTTCGGTATCACGTTCATTCTCTGCGTTAATTCCAGGTTTCCTGATTCTGTCTATTTTCGGGATTATTTCCTGGGTGCTGGCGAATCATGGTAGCAACTTCCACCAGATCATTATGGATTCCATCTCTACGCCGCTGGCTTCGATGGGTGCGGTAGTGGGCTGGGCGTATGTTATCTTCAACTCCCTGCTGTGGTTCTTCGGTGTGCATGGTTCGCTGGCGCTTACCGCGCTGGACAACGGCATCATGACCCCATGGGCGTTGGAAAACATCGCTCTCTACAACCAGTATGGTTCAGTTCAGGCTGCGATTGATGCAGGTAAACAGTTCCACTTCTGGGCGAAACCAATGCTCGACTCCTACATCCTGTTGGGTGGTTCTGGTGCGACACTGGGCTTAATTATCGCAATCTTCATGGTTTCACGTCGCGCCGACCACCGTCAGGTTGCGAAACTGGCACTGCCGTCAGGCATCTTCCAGATTAATGAACCAATCCTGTTCGGTCTGCCAATCATCATGAACCCAGTTATGTTCATCCCGTTTGTGCTGGTTCAGCCGATTCTGGCAGCTATCACACTTGCGGCTTACTCTCTGGGAATTATTCCACCGGTTACCAACCTTGCTCCATGGACGATGCCTACCGGTCTGGGCGCCTTCTTCAACAGTAACGGTAGTATCGCAGCATTGTTAGTTGCGCTGTTCAACTTAGGTGTCGCGACATGTGTCTACATACCGTTCGTTATCCTGTCTAACAAAGCACAGGCTGTAATCGAAGAAGAAGAAAGCGAAGAAGATATTGCTAACGCACTGAAATTCTAATCTTAATTTTTGTACCCAAAATAATTCGAGCGGCAGGAAGCCAACGCACATGCGGCTTGAACTCTGAAGGGTAGTAGTTTTGGTTGGGGATGGCCCCCTATCCCCAACCACTTTAAATATACCGGGAGATTGAAATGTTTGATTTGGATAGCGCAGTCGATAACGAAGTGGATACCGACGATCTTGAAGAAGTGGTGATGGGTTTAATCATTAACTCAGGTCAGGCTCGCAGCCTTGCATACGGCGCACTGAAAATCGCGAAAACAGGTGATTTTGAAAAAGCCAGGGAGTTGATGGCGCAGTCTCGTGAAGCACTGAATGCAGCGCACCTGGTGCAAACCAAATTGATTGAAGGTGACCAGGGCGAAGGCAAAACTAAAGTTAGCCTGGTGCTGGTTCATGCACAGGATCACCTGATGACTTCTATGCTGGCGCGTGAGTTGGTTACAGAACTTATTGAGCTTCACGAAAAAATAAAATAAGTTGGAGTCCCTATGCAGCCACCGGTAATCAGTATGGAAATCAACACGGCACGCGAGAGCCAGCTTTTTGATGGTCAACATTTCCACATGTTCATCCACAACAAAGTCGAAAGTGTCTCCGGGCTGCACCAGCATGATTATTACGAATTTACGGTAGTGCTGACAGGGCGTTATTATCAGGAAATCAACGGTAAACGTGTGCTGCTGGAAAGAGGGAGTTTTGTTTTCATTCCACTCGGCTCTTATCATCAAAGTTTTTATGATTTTGGTGCGACCCGAATTTTGAATGTTGGTATTAGCAAGGCTTTTTTTGAACAACATTATTTACCGTTATTCCCAGCATATTTTATTGCGTCACAGGTTTATCAAATTAAGAATGAATTTTTGACTTATATTGAATCTGTGACTGCTTCATTAAACTTCCGTCAGGGTGAGTTTAATGAGTTTCTTGAAATGGTGACGTTTTATATTGTGAACCGTCTGCGCCATCATAAAGAATCTGAGTCCGGCGGTGATATTCCTGGCTGGCTGAAAAATGCTGTTGAGCAGATGCATGGCAAGTTGATGTTTGGCGATAAAGCATTAGTGAATATGGTGGAGTTGTCCGGTAAGTCACAGGAGTACTTAACCCGTGCTACACAGCGCCACTATGGCAAAACACCGATGCAAATTATTAATGAGATAAGAATTGATTTTGCTAAGAAGCAACTGGAAATTACCAACTATTCTGTCACCGACATTGCTTTCGAGTCAGGTTATAGTAGTGCCAGTATGTTTATTAAAAACTTTAAGAAGTTAACGTCATTTACACCGCAGCATTATCGGAAGCAGTTATACAGCATTAAATAGTCATTATTCATTTCCATTGTGAATGTATTAGTGAAGGTTGGTCAATATACCCCATATTATTAGTGCGGCATATAACCTTCAATAATACATCTATATCGCTGTCTTAATTTACAGTGCAATAAACTTGTACCGGAGTCCTCATGAGTAAAAAATTGAAAGTCGTCACAATCGGTGGTGGTAGCAGCTATACCCCTGAATTACTCGAAGGTTTTATTAAACGTTACGAAGAATTGCCGATAACTGAATTATGGCTGGTTGATGTTGAAGCCGGAAAAGAGAAACAAGATATTATTTTCGATCTCTGCTTGCGTATGATTGAACGCGCGGCAGTGCCAATTGCACTGTATAAAACCCTCGATCGCCGCGAAGCGCTGGTAGATGCCGATTTTGTTACCACGCAATTGCGTGTCGGGCAGCTTAAAGCCCGTGAACTTGATGAGCGTATCCCGCTAAGCTACGGCTATTTGGGCCAGGAAACTAACGGTGCGGGTGGTTTGTTTAAAGGTCTGCGTACTATTCCGGTGATTTTCGACATCATTAATGATGTGAAAGAGATCTGCCCAGACGCATGGGTTATCAACTTCACTAACCCGGCTGGCATGGTCACCGAAGCAGTTTATCGCCACACTGACTTCAAAAAATTCATCGGTGTTTGCAACATTCCAGTGGGCATGAAAATGTTCATTAAGGATGTGTTGAAACTCGCACCAACGGACGAACTGAACATTGACCTGTTCGGCCTGAACCACATGGTCTTCATCAAAGATGTCATTGTTAACGGGACTTCCCGTTTTGATGAACTGCTTGATGGCGTGGCGTCCGGTACGCTAACCGCAGGTTCGGTGAAAAACATCTTTGATCTGCCATTCAGTGAAGGTCTGATTCGTTCACTTCGACTGTTGCCGTGCTCTTACTTGCTTTATTACTTCAAGCAAAAAGAGATGTTGGCCATCGAAATGGGCGAGTTCTACAAAGGTGGTGCACGTGCCACGGTTGTTCAGAAAGTCGAAAAGCAACTGTTCGAGCTTTATAAAGATCCGGCCCTGAATGTGAAACCAAAAGAGTTGGAACTGCGTGGCGGAGCTTACTACTCTGATGCGGCTTGTGAAGTTATCAGCGATATCTATAACGACAAGCAAAGCGAGCATTACGTTAACGTGCCACACCACGGGCATGTTGATAATATTCCTGCTGACTGGGCGGTTGAAATGACCTGTACCATCGGCCGTGAGGGTGCTACCCCAAGCTCGCGCATCACTCATTTTGATGAAAAAGTGCTGGGCCTGATTTACACCATCAAAGGGTTCGAAGTGGCAGCCAGTGAAGCCGCACTTAGCGGAAACTTTAATGATGTTCTGCTGGCGTTAAATCTAAGCCCGCTGATTCATTCTGATAAAGATGCCGAGAAAATTGCCCGCGATATGCTGTTAGCTCACGAAGCTAATCTGCCAAACTTTGCAGAAGCTATCGCTGCACTTAAATAACTGGAGGCCTTCCCTGCAAAGGGAAGGCAGCTTACCGAGGCGACAATGGATAAGTTATTAATTGTTAACGCGGATGATTTTGGGCTGTGTAAGGCGCAAAACTACGGAATTATCGACGCATTCACCAACGGTGTAGTGACGTCTACCACCGCGATGGTTAACGCCGCAGGTATTGAACATGCTGTTGCACTCAGTGCAAAACATGCAGGTCTGGCTATTGGGATGCATTTTGTACTGACGTTGGGTCGACCGTTATCTGCAATGCCAGGCCTGGTTGATGAAAAGGGCAAATTGGGTAAATGGATTTGGCAGCGAGCGGAAGAAGACACTCTGCCACTTGCGGAAATTGAGCAAGAATTGGCGTGCCAGTTCGCGAGATTCATCGAATTATTTGGCCGCAAACCTACGCATCTCGACAGCCATCACCATGTACATATGATCCCGCAGATCTATCCGATAGTTGAAGCCTTTGCGAAAGAGCAGGGCGTGGCAATCCGTTTTGATTACGATGCTGCCATAGCTGGCGGGCTTGAGTGCCGGGGAGTAAAAACGGCGGAAGGTTTTGACAGTGGTTTTTATGGTGAGGCGATATCGGAAACGTTATTCCTCGATACACTCGACCGCTCCATGGCGCGTGATGAGCAATCGTTAGAAATAATGAGTCACCCTTCCTTTATTGATAACACCATTCTTAACAGCAAATATTGCTATCCGCGTCTTGCTGAACTGGATGTTTTGACTTCTGCGTCGTTAAAATATGCGATTGCGGAACGTGGTTATCGGTTGGGTTCGTTTGCGGATTTATAATCCGCATGAGTTCACTTTAATCTGGCGGGTGGCGTGCTGCGCTTACTCGTACAGCGAAAGATGTAGACAGTTGATCTTAGCCCGAACTTAGGTTCGGGTTTTTTTATGGACAAAGCGGTATCGGATGACAAATTATGGACGAAAAAAAAGTCTGAACGTGAGTTCAGACTTTCTCTTTAAAGATGGCGGTGAGAGAGGGGCTGACTGCGCTGCGCTTGCCCTACGGGCGTCATGGCTGCAAGCATCCCTGACGTCCAAATGCTGGCGCATTTGTCGAACCTCGGGTCGAGGGTTCTCGCCCATCTCTCCACGGGTTTCGGGCGAAAAAAAAAGCCCGCATTTGCATGCGAGCTCTTCTTTAAAGATGGCGGTGAGAGAGGGGCTGACTGCGCTGCGCTTGCCCTACGGGCGTCATGGCTGCAAGCATCCCTGACGTCCAAATGCTGGCGCATTTGTCGAACCTCGGGTCGAGGGTTCTCGCCCATCTCTCCACGGGTTTCGGGCGAAAAAAAAAGCCCGCATTTGCATGCGAGCTCTTCTTTAAATATGGCGGTGAGAGAGGGGTTCGAACCCTCGATACGTTGCCGTATACACACTTTCCAGGCGTGCTCCTTCAGCCACTCGGACACCTCACCGTTTTGAATCTGTTGCCAATATCATGGGGCAACGGGGCGCTACTATAGGGAGTAGACCGCATTCGGTCAAGTTTAATCTTCTGTTTCTATACCGTTTGGTCAAGGCGTGAACGATACCTGGACTTTAAGTTAGCGTCATTCATTCGCGATATTAGCAGTGCCGAATTACGGGCGAAAAAAAAGCCCGCATTTGCATGCGAGCTCTTCTTTAAATATGGCGGTGAGAGAGGGGTTCGAACCCTCGATACGTTGCCGTATACACACTTTCCAGGCGTGCTCCTTCAGCCACTCGGACACCTCACCGTTTTGTTGTTCCCTGACATCTGGAACGGGCGCTAATGTAGGGAAAAGAACGGCCTGCGTCAATTCACTTTTGAGTAAATCTGGTGCGTTCAGCCAAACTTCAAGCAACTTGCTTCTTAAAACAGCATTACACGCTGATTTTTTATTACATTCATCTCATGTATTGTTTAGGGCTGCGCGTAAGCCTAAGAATAAATGGAGAAAGCATGGACATTATTTTTCATCACCCAACATTTAATACGCAACTTTGGCTGGAAGGTATGCAGCAGCAACTTCCTGGAGCCACGGTTCGCCAATGGCATCCTGGTGATAACCAGCCTGCGGATTACGCCCTGGTGTGGCATCCCCCGGTGGAAATGCTCAGTGGGCGCGAGACGCTGAAAGGGGTATTTGCATTGGGAGCAGGTGTAGACTCCATTCTGAGTAAGCTTCAGGCTCATCCGGATATGCTGCCAGCAGGTGTTCCGCTATTTCGTCTGGAAGATACCGGTATGGCGCTGCAGATGCAGGAATACGCGGTGAGTCAGGTATTGCACTGGTTCCGTAGGTTCGATGATTATCAGGCATTAAAGCTGCAGTCAAAATGGCAGCCGCTGGATGATTATCGCCGTGAAGACTTCACTATCGGCCTGCTTGGTGCGGGTGTACTGGGTGGGAAAGTAGCAGAAAGCCTGGCGGCCTGGGGGTTCCCGGTGCGTTGCTGGAGCCGCAGCAAAAAAGAGTATCCGGGCGTAACCAGCTTTGCGGGCGCTGAACAATTGGGTGACTTCCTTAAAGGCACTCGTGTGTTGATTAACCTGCTGCCGAATACTCCGCAAACTGTGGGCATTATCAACAGCCAGTTGCTCAATCAACTAGCGGATGAGGCTTTCGTTATGAACCTTGCGCGTGGTGTGCATCTGGTTGAAAGTGATCTGCTCGCCGCTCTTGAGAGTGGAAAAGTGAAAGGGGCCATGCTCGATGTCTTCGCCAAAGAGCCACTTCCTGCGGAAAGCCCGCTATGGAAACACCCGCGAATTGCCATAACACCTCATCTGGCAGCCGTTACCCGTCCTCAGGAGGCAATGGAATATATTGCCAAAACGATTCGCCAGATTGAAAACGGTGAGTCGCCGAGTGGTCAGGTTTCATTGCATCACGGTTATTAATGCACAGCCCGGCTTGAGCCGGGCTAAAAAACCACGGTGATAACTGCTATCCTTGCGAGAAAGACATATAAGGAGAGAGCCATGTATCCCGTTGACCTGCATATGCACACCGTCGCCAGCACCCACGCCTATAGCACCCTTTATGACTACATTGCGATTGCTAAAAGCAAAGGTATCAAGTTGTTTGCTATCACCGATCACGGCCCGGATATGGCTGATGCGCCTCATTACTGGCACTTTGTGAATATGCGCATCTGGCCGCGAGTGGTCGATGGTGTCGGTATTTTGCGTGGTATCGAATCTAATATAAAAAATACCGCTGGTGAAATTGACTGCACCGGGCCGATGTTGGACTCACTGGATCTGATTATTGCTGGTTTCCATGAGCCTGTTTTCCCGCCTCAGGATAGTGCTACTCACACCGAAGCGATGATTGCTGCAATGGCGAGTGGCAATGTCCACATCATTAGCCACCCCGGCAACCCGAAATTCCCGGTCGATATTCCTGCTATAGCGCAGGCGGCAGCAAAATATAATGTCGCGCTGGAGCTCAATAACTCCTCATTTACTCATTCACGTAAGGGCAGCGGCCCGAACTGCCGTGCGATTGCTGCCGCAGTGCGTGATGCCGGTGGTTGGTTATCGTTGGGTTCAGATTCCCACACTGCCTTTACCCTTGGGGATTTTGATGAGTGTCGCAAAATTCTGGACGAAGTTGAGTTCCCGGAAGATCGTATTCTGAATGTTTCAGTCGCCCGTATGCTTGGCTTCCTCGAAGCTCGCGGTATGGCGCCAATCGAAGAGTTCGCCACACTTTAATTTCTGTTTTTAATCTCTACTAAATGGATCGTTAGCATGAATGAGTTTTCAATTATTTGCCGCATTTTAGGATCACTTTATTATCGTCAGCCTCAGGATCCGCTTCTGGTTCCGTTGTTGACGATGATCCGCGAAGGCAAACTAGCAGAGCACTGGCCGCTGGAGCAAGATGAGTTACTGACTCGTCTGCAACAGAGCTGCGATCCTCAACAGCTGGCTGCTGATTACAATGCGCTGTTTGTTGGTGAAGAGTGTAGTGTGCCGCCTTATCGCTCAGTATGGGAAGCTGGCAGTAATGAGGGTGATGTGCGCGAGTTTCTAAAACAGCGCGGCATGCCGCTTGCCGAAACACCTGCCGATCATTTTGGTACTTTGTTGCTGGCAGCCTCCTGGCTTGAAGACCAGTCACAGGAAGATGAGTTTGAAGCGCAAGTTCGCTTGTTTGATGACTATCTGATGCCGTGGGCTGGCACTTTCCTTGGCAAAGTCGAAGCGCATTCTACAACGCCGTTTTACCGCACACTGGCGTTAATTAGCCGTGAAGCCATTCAGGCAATGCGCGATGAACTTGAAGAATCCGACGATGAGTAATGTGATTTAAATCACATATAAAGTGCAACTTGGATTTTTAGTTTACAAAAAATGTGCGGCAGATCGTGGTCGAACTATAAGGCTCTGCTATGATGTGCCGCTATGAACATACTTATCTCTCTTGCATTGACCACCGGTATTCTCTCTGGCCTTTGGGGTTGGGTTGCGGTGAGTCTTGGTTTAATCAGTTGGGCAGGTTTCCTTGGTTGCACCGCATATTTTGCGTGTCCGCAAGGCGGTATCAAAGGTCTTTTCATTTCTGCATGCACATTATGTAGCGGCGTATTATGGGCTCAGGTCATCATTCACGGTAGCGCGGTAGCGCCTCACCTGGAGATTTTGGGCTACATGGTTACGGGTGTTGTGGCATTCCTGATGTGTATTCAGGCCAGGCATGTATTGCTCTCGTTTGTGCCGGGCACATTTATTGGTGCTTGCGCGACCTTTGCAAACCAGGGTGAATGGCGGATTGTCGTGCCTTCTTTATTGCTCGGTCTGGTGTTTGGTTTTGCGATGAAAAATAGCGGACTGTGGCTTGCAGCACGGAAAACGAAGTCTGAATCTCAAGTGATAGCCGAATAAATAAAAAAAACCAGCCGAGGCTGGTTTTTTATTATCTGTTGATCATCAAGATTCAGGAGGGACGGACATCTCTCTGTATTTAGCCAGTATCGGATTGTTAATATCTTTTGGATTTTCTAAATCCCACAAGCCGCGATTAATACCATCATTAACCAGATAAATAACCCCTGTTTCTATTGCTGACATCAGACACATCATTACAGGTTCATTGGTGGTGTAGCCGATTTCACCTTCCAGTAATCGTTGATAATCAACGAAACGGAATACCCCGGCCTGAACTTCATAAGACAAAATTGTTTTGCTGGTATTGACCGATGACAATACTTCACCGGTACTAACATTTACTACTCGTAAGTTCACTGCTATTTGATCAAGCTGATATTGTGTCTCGCCACCGATACCAAAGTAGCGTGCACCAACACCGCCCGATTTCACGTTGCTTTCATAACCGATAATTGAACCTTCAACCATCACGTTTGCCGCTATTAGAGAATCTAGTGGTCTACGGTTGTTCTCTGCAACGGTGCCATTTTCCTGTGCTGCACGAATGATCTTACGTTCGTTTAACAGGTTTTGCAGGCCCTGACGTTCCAATGGAACAAACCAGCGTGAATCTTTTAAAGCAGTAACCAACATAGAGGTTGCGCTCTGTGGTACCGCGGTTGAGAAGTTACTTGCAGGATAGGGTTTAAATTGCCCTGTTTCATCCTGAATATTATAAACCGAGACAAACAGCTTACCTTTTGTCGGTGGTAAGTGGGTTAAGTCACGGTAACTTTGTGCCCGAGGCAAAAGTGTAGGTTTCGCAGCTTCTTTAGGTGGTGCGGTTAAACAACCACTTAATAAACACACTGCTACGATGAGAAGTAAGCGCTGCATAATGTTTATCCTTAAATACTTTTTTGTCGTTTAATGCCCACTAAAAATTAGTAGCGTTGTTTTGTAATCCTGAAACATCAATTGTTGAAACCTGGCCAGTTTTACGGTCAGTGACGTTAAGTCGTAACTGCCCATCAACGTTAGCAATATCTACGATAAAGTCGTTTGTGACCATCCTGCCCGGTTTCCCGGTATTTATATTGGTCAATAGCCCACCGAGCAGTTGCGACTGAATAGCGGAAGTAAAACTATCCAGTGCGGAAGGCGCGGTATAACCAAAATCACTTGAGCTAGGGTCTTTATAGGAATTCTGAGCCTGTGCCTCATTAAGTAAAAAGGACCCATTATTGGGGTTACCACCAAAATTAGGGTTTATAAACTGAAAAGTCATATTTCCTCCCCAGGACAAAGGGGATATCAGCAGTAAAGATAAAACTGCATGAGTGATACGCATGACAGCCTCCTAAAATTCGTCGCTGGTTAAATCACCGGTACTCAATAATGCTTTATCAATTTGCCGGCGTTTAATTGCTTCATCAGTCTGGATTAATGCAATAGTGACATTTCGGTCAAAATCACGTTTTGAGGGGAATAAAAAAGCCTGGTAGATGACATCCTGATCAACAGTAATGGTTATCCAGCTTCCCCAACGGGCACTGGGCCGCTCATTTATCGTTAAGTTTCCGGTAAAACTGCTTTCCCACTTGTCACTAAAGGCACGATAAAACTCATGCCCTACAGATGAAACGGTGTGATCCGTCAACAATCCAGGAACTTCCACTTCTACGGCGCGAGCACCCCCGGAGGCGCAGACTAATACTGACGCCAGCAGTAAAGCAGCTTGTAATTTCATCGCCTTATCGCCTGAGATTATCGTTTGCCCAGGAAACCGCCTGAGTGCGATTTTTTACGGATATCTTTTTGAAAAGGTTATAGAGATGTGTTTTGACCGTATTTTCACTTATAAATAGCGACTGAGCGATTTCGATATTCGAGGCACCAATACGCAATTTATTAAGTATTTCCTTTTCACGGTGAGTCAGAAGGGAGGACTCAACATTATTGAAGCGATAATTCCCTGAGTGATTAATAAGATAGCTGGCTAACTTTTGCGAGAAGTAGCATTCCCCATCCATTACACCACGGATACCTTCTACCACGCGCGGTTCTTCCTCTGACATATAAAATACGCCATTAATATGTGGCCAGTTTTCTATGTCTCGGAATTGATACTCTTCAGGAGTGTTTAATAACAACAACTTAATGCTGTTATGTTTACGACTTAAGTTATCTTGCCAATAGTTAATCAGCTTTTTATCAGCCTCTACCATATCGAAAAGGACCACAACATTTCCAGCGACATCTTCAAGAGAGCGTTGAATATTATGAAGTTTCCCATTTATAGATAGTGAGGATTTTAAATGCTGTAATAACGCAGTAGCTTGTAGCGAGGGTTTTGTGATCAACAATAAACTTTGAGCACTTAACGCCTGACTATTTATTGTATGGACTTCATTAAACATGATGAAACTCCGTCCGAGTTTGCGCATCAATCAGCTGAATTAACAGAAAGTTAATTCACCAGAGGTACTGATAGGTGCTGCAGTGCTGTGTTTGAAATTAATATAACACTGTCAAATATCGTTAAGTTACGATCTGACTTAATGTGTTAAACAAAATGTTACTGCTGATTTCAATCTAGCGGTTACTAATCTTAAAGCAAGTGTTAAAGATGTTACAAAATGTAACTGTAGATATTCAAATGTTTCGGCTTGAGATTTTTTCTATTTAGTTTTAGCACTAAAGTTGTACATAAATTATAAATTGCATAGTTTTAAAAATCATACAAATAACTTTATTTCGTTGATTTGTATGGGTTATATATTTTTTTCTTTATGCGTTTTGCAACTTAACACATGTAAATTGTTGGCATTACATTCGCAGTTGTTAGCAGTCTTAAGAAAACTCATTACCGTGACATGGGCACGCTAAAAATTGCCAAATAGCAGTCTTTCAAACCAACCAGACGGCAAATCCATGCTTGATAAATGTGATGAATTTAAAAAACATACGCTAATTAAAATAATCGTTTTTGAACCCTTTGTTGTATTTGGTTTTTTTTATTCCACTAATACTTTGTAATGAGTGGAAATATAAAAATACAACATGCGGGTGAGATATTTTAAATGTTTCGACGGACATACTCATTTCCGTAACGCAGAGATAACATTTCTTCTCAACGTTAACGGCAAGTGTGATGAGTGAGTTTTATTAGTAGAAGTATTTAGACCCAGGGTGACAACATGAAGAACAGATCGTTACTTGTGATGTTAGCATTGTTGGGAGCGCCTGGTTATGTTCTTGCAAATAATCCCGATCTTGCCAGATCAGAATATAACTTTGCGATGAACGAATTAAGTCGAACATCGCTAAATCAGGCAGCAATTATTGGTCAGGCTGGCAATTACAATAATGTCAACGTTGACCAGCATGGAAGCAAGCAATTAGCACTGGTCTCTCAGACAGGTTCTTCTAACAGAGCTAATGTTGAACAATCAGGGAGTTATAATCTTGCTTATATCTCACAAGTTGGCAGTGCCAACGATGCGAATATTGAGCAAACAACTTCGGGTAATACTGCTTTAATTAAACAGATAGGCTCTGGTAATAAAGCAAATATTATCCAAACGGGTACTGGTTATACCGCAGTTGTAGTGCAAGTAAGGTCACAAATGGCAGTCCGTGTTGTCCAAAGATAATACACTAGCTATTTGGGCTTAAATTATCAATCCGATGGGAGTTTCACCATGAACTTTATTAAAGTAGCAGCAATCGCAGCAGCATTGGTGGTTTCGGGAAGTGCACTGGCTGGTCAAATCTATCAGGGCGGACATGGTAGTAGTGGTGGCTATGGTAATTATGGCGATACCAATCAAGGTCTAACTGTTACTCAACTTGGTAATTTTAACGGCGCTAACGTTAACCAAAGTTCAAAATCCAGCAGCCTTGATCTACTGCAAAGCGGTAATAATAACCAGGCTAATCTTGTTCAGGCAAGTACTCGTGCCGACCTGGATGTTAAACAATTCGGCAACTTTAACGGTGCCAATGTGACACAAGCTACAACTGGCGCTTCGGCAGCTGTAACTCAGTCTGGCTGGGGTAATCAGGCCAATGTCTATCAGCACTAATTGCTAAACTAGACAAAAAAAGAACAGGGCCTTTATGCCCTGTTCTTTTTATTGGGGGAAACCATGCACACATTAGTTTTATTAGTCGCGCTCAGTAATCAGCTTGCTTTCGATACTCAGCAGCAGGGAGATATGTACACCATCGTGCCTGTCGCTACGCTCACTCAAGACTGCCAGTGTTCCTACAAATTTACCGCGCTACGTTCCGGCTCAGGAGGGCAAAGCAACAGCAGCCAAAGCGGGAACATTTTTATAAAAGCGAATGAACCTGCCCGGCTTACACGGATGAGTATGAATATCTCTCCTGGAGATAATGTGACCATTACGGTGACCGTGTCGGATGGAAAAGATATTCATCTGGAAAAAGAGTGGGCTCCGCCGGGCAATGTTTAATAAATGTAGCGGTTATGTGGATTTTATTTCTTATATATACCAGGTTTTAACTGTAGCGTTCACCGTTTTGTGCCGATAACCCTCATACCACTTCAGTTGAGGAGTCCGTAGCGTGAAAACAGTAAGCTTGAGACGTTCATTTCTTTTGCCTGTTTTTGTTCTTGCTTTCCCTTTACTTAATGCTCATGCCAGTGGTGGTGTGATTCATTTTCAGGGGGCAATAGTAGAAGAAGGTTGTCGTTTATCGAATCAGGAACATTCTGTTAAATTTTCCTGTACCCAAAACGGGGAGCCAGTTGTTCAGACCATCGCACTTAATAAGCTGAATAATTATACGGCTGGTGGCGATGCTCCGTTTTCTACCAAAATGCGCTACATTGACGCGCAACATCAACTGGCAGTTCTGGAAATCACATACCGTTAGAATCCGCGGCCTGTGATTAGCAGGCCGTTGGAATCGATGTATGAATATTTATTTCCCAGTCATTTTGATACTATTCCCCGCCGTTGATGAATTCATTGCGCGCAAAATATAAGCGGCTTAAGAAAAATCCCGTAAAATTAAGACTTATTTTATAGTCGGCATAAATTCGAAGATATATATCTGACGGGACGTCGCAGATGATTGATGGTACAGAGCATGAAGTTAGCGTTTAACGTTGTCGACTGGCAGGCCAGTGCACCAGGTTTGTCTGAACATGATGACTGGCAGGCATGGGGAAAAACCGCAGCTATTATTGATGTTTCATCCCCGCTTGCCAAAAGTCGCCATCTACCTATGATGACCGCGCGCCGTCTGGCATCAGGTAGCCGTCTTGCTGTTGACTGTGCCCTTGCTATTTTGTCCCGACAAAATGTTGATGCGCTGGTCTTTTCCAGCCGCCATGGTGAGCTGGAGCGAAATTTTCGGATTTTAACTGCATTAGCGTGCGAAGAGAGTCTCTCACCAACTGATTTTGCGATGTCAGTACACAATTCAGCGGTAGGGAATACCACGATTGCGGCCCAACAAGCACTGGTTTCGTCCTCTGTTTCCGCAGGCTTTGACAGTTTTGCGCAGGCATTAATCGAAGTGGCATCGCTGCATCACTGTGGGTATCAACGCGTGATGTTGGTGGATTTCGATGGGCTGATTCCTGATTTTTATCACTCTCATCTTCCAGGTGAGACGGTCAGCATGCCATTTGCGGTGGCACTGTTGCTGGAAGCTGGATCGCAGATCCAGTGTGAAACAACACCGAGCCAAACCCCTGGTGCGCAAGGTTTACCGCAGGGGCTGGCATTTTTGCACGGCTGGCTCAGTGGCGAGCAGACATTCACTCTTCTTGGTGAACGGCTGTGCTGGCGTTGGAGTCGTCATTAATGTGGGGGCGCATAGAGTGGTGCTGGCGCGTGCTGATGACCGGTTGGTTGTTCATTCTATTTGGTAGCGGTGGCCTGGTATTGTCACTGGTATGGTTTAACTTGTTGTTACTGTTTGTTCGCGATAATGGCAAACGCCGTCAGATTGCTCGCCGTAGCATCTCCGCCAGTTTCCGGCTATTTTTACGCATCGGACGCGGGCTGGGCGTGTTTGATTATCGCTTCGAAAATTGCGCGCAATTAGCAAACGACCATGGATGCTTGATAGTCGCTAACCACCCGACGCTGCTCGATTATGTGTTTATTGCTTCTCAGGCACCGCATATTGGTTGCCTGGTGAAAGCAAGCCTGGTGAACAATCCCTGTTTTCGCGGCGTGATTAAAGCCGCGGACTATCTGGTTAATAGTCAGGGCGAAACATTACTTCCTGAAAGCCAGAAACGCATAGCGGCAGGGGAGGCGATTCTGATTTTCCCGGAAGGGACGCGTACCCGTCCGGGTGAACCGCTGGTTATCCAGCGAGGTGCTGCGAATATTGCTGTGCGTTGTAGATGTGAATTGCGTTTGGTGCATATTCACTGTGACCAGCGTTATCTGGACAAACACAGCCGCTGGTACCAGATACCTCAGCGCAAGCCGATGATTACTGTGAGTGTCAAACAGCGGATCGACAGCCAAAGCTTTATGGAAAATCAAGACGATGCCCCCACGATTGCGGCGCGCCGTCTTAGCCAATATTTAAGTCAGGAATTGGTTCCTGACCCTTTTTAAAAGTCTACTCAGATAGACTCTAAGACTCGGATGGTGATATGCAATCTCTAGAGACCGATATTAAACAACTCATTATCGACACCCTGAATCTCGAAGAGATAAGTGTCGATGAGATTGAAAGTGAGGCTGCGTTATTTGGTAACGACGGCCTTGGCCTTGATTCCATCGATGCTCTGGAATTGGGTCTGGCGGTTAAAAAACGTTATGGTGTGGTGTTATCCGCAGAAAACGAAACGATGCGTGAACATTTTTACTCGGTCGCGAATCTGGCCGCATTTATTAATAGTCAAAACCCTGCGCACAGCGCCTGATTGAAACCACGAGTACGCTATGAATAAAGAAGATATTTATCAGGAAGTCACCGGGTTACTGGTTAAGTTATTTGAACTCTCTCCTGAGCAAATCACCCCGCAATCTCGTCTTTACGAAGATTTGGATCTCGATAGTATCGATGCGGTAGATATGGTTGTGCATCTGCAAAAACGCACCGGTAAAAAAATCAAACCGGAAGATTTCAAAACGGTTCGTACCGTACAGGATGTCGTAGACGCAGTTGAGCGTCTGCATAGCGGGTCTTAAAGCGTGCTGGCAAAACGTGCGCTAAGTATTGTCGGAGGGCTAGCCGTAATAGGTTGGCCCTTTGCCGTCTGGTTAGCCCTTTCGTATCCAAAATTACATATTTTGCTGCCTATTCTGGCGTTGTGCTTTGTACTGCGCTTGTGCGCATTGCGTGGCAAAACGGGTGCTTTGAGTCGTGCGTTCAAAGGGCTGGCCATTGCGGGGGCGGTGTTATCTATTGCCAGTATTTGGATGCGTGAAGCACAGCTGTTGTTGTGGTATCCGGTGGTGGTCAATGTGGTGATGCTGGCACTATTTGGTGCCTCACTGTGGAGTAGCCAGTCTTTGATTGAACGCCTGGCTCGTTGGCGTGAAGGGGATCTACCGGCTGCAGGTGTGCGATATACCCGTCGCGTAACGCAAGTATGGTGCATTTTCTTTATCCTGAATGGCAGCATGGCACTATTCACCTGCCTTGCGGGTAACATTCACTGGTGGACATTGTGGAATGGAATGGCGAGTTACCTGCTGATGGGGGCGTTATTTGCCGGTGAATGGTTGGTGAGGCAGCGGGTGAAACGTCGCTATGAATAATCCTTTACCTCTGAAGCTGTGGCTAAGCGGTCGCCATCCGCAACATATTGTGGCGTTTGAAGGGCCGCAGCTTCGGACGCAGGCCGATTTAATCAATGATGTTCAGCGTATCTATGGCTGGCTAAAAACGCAGCCTGGCGATCGCTGGGCGCTTTGCCTTGATAACAGCTACGCCTTTATTACCGCGCTTTTGGCGACACTGCATGCGGGTAAAACACCTGTGATCCCTGGACATTGCCGGGAAGCACAGCTTCGCGAACAGCAAATGCATTTTTGCGGCGTCATTAGCGATGTGCCACTCAACCTCAGCTGTACGGTGATAAACCCGCAAACCCTGGCGTATCCGGCAGTCCAACCCTTTGAACCGGTTCCTGTCGATGCTGGTGTGGTGCTATTTACCTCGGGGTCTACTGGTGAGCCTGCGCAGATTTTTAAAACGCTACAAGCGTTGGATGAAGAGATCGCCTGGCTTGCGGCATTGTGGGGCGAACAGATTCGCGATTGTCGCGTGGTGGGCTCGGTGTCACACCAGCATCTCTATGGTTTTACTTTCCGTGTGATGCTGCCAATGGCGCTTGGTCTTGCCGGTGATGCTGCAATGATTCACTTCCCTGAGCAACTGGTGGCGCATTCGACCCATCCTTTATTGTTTATCAGCAGTCCGGCATTTTTAAAACGCCTCGATGCGAACCTCACGGCTCCGACTTTTAAAAGCGTGATTTCTGCCGCCGGGAAACTCGATGACGATACCGCGAAAAATGCACGAGCGTGGCTTAAAACACCGGTATCAGAAATTTATGGCACCACCGAAACGGGTGTGCTGGCGTGGCGGCAACATTCGCAAATCTCGCCCGAATGGCAGCCCTTCCCGGAAGTGCGTTTTACCCCGCACGGTGATGGCTGGCAGGTTGAGTCAGCATTGATTCATCACCGATGCGTGCAGTTAGACGATATTCTCGAATTTGGCCCGCAGGGGAGTTTTCGCTTATTAGGTCGCCGCGATCGCATTGTAAAAATCGAAGAAAAGCGCATTTCACTGAGTGAAATTGAGCGCCGATTACTGGCGCTCCCTGGTATTGAGGATGCCGCTGTCGTTCCCATTACGCGTGGTAACCGAATTGCGCTGGGCGCGGTCGTGGTTGCTTGTGAACAAACGGCTAATAAACAACTCTGGCGTGAAGCACTCCGCGCCTGGCTTGAGCCAATAGCCATTCCTCGTTATTGGCGCATCGTCGAGCTTATTCCACACAATAGCCAAGGCAAGCGTTCGTGGGTGCAATTACAGGAGTTATTTGATGAAACCCGTTGAGTTACAGCGCTCGCAGCCCGAAGCAGGAAAACTGTGCCTACGTTTAGCTGTTCCGGCGACGGTAGGCTGGTTCGCAGGCCATTTTCCCACTCAACCATTATTACCTGGCGTGGCGCAGCTCGATTGGGTCATGGCTTATGGAGTCACACTTGCGCCGGGAATGCGCTTCTGTTCGATTGATAGCGTTAAATTCCAACGCCCGATTGTGCCGGGAAGCGAACTTGAGCTGAATCTGCAATGGGATGCTACGCGCTGTGTGTTGAGTTTCACTTATACCCTGTTAAGCGAAGAGGGTGGTGTTGCTGCCAGCAGCGGGAAAATTAAGCTATGTCCATAACAGCCTCGGCTTTTCACCCTTGTGTGGTGATCCCATGTTATAACCACGGCGCGACAATGGCGGTGGTGCTGAAACGTCTGCAACCTTTTGCACTGCCGGTGATTATTGTTGATGACGGTAGTGATGCTGCAACCAAGCAGGAACTGGCGCAGTTAACTGGCGTCACCCTTATCCATTTGGAAAACAATCGGGGAAAAGGGGAGGCAGTCATTACCGGCCTTAAAGCGGCGTCACAGGCAGGGTTTAGCCATGCTATTCAACTTGATGCTGACGGGCAGCACTGCATTGAAGATGTCCCTCGTTTTTTAGATGAAGCGCGCAAGCATCCTGATTGCCTGATTTCTGGAATGCCGGAATACGATGATTCTGTTCCAAAATCGCGTCTTTACGGGCGCTATGTCACGCACGTTTGGGTGTGGATTGAAACTCTGTCACTGTCTTTAAAAGACAGCATGTGTGGTTTCCGTGTTTATCCGTTGGCGGCAACGCTTGCGGTTATTGCGAAACATTCCCCAGGTAAACGCATGGATTTCGATACCGAAATTATGGTGCGTTTATATTGGGCTGGGACCAACAGCCATTTTTTGCGCACGCGAGTGATTTATCCAGTAGATGGCCTGTCGCACTTTGACGCACTTCGCGACAATCTGCGCATCTCGTGGATGCATACGAGACTCTTCTTCGGCATGTTACCGCGCATTCCGGCATTACTCTCGCGCCGTCGAAAGAGCACTCATTGGGCGCAAGTGCCAGAACGTAAGGGGCTGGCGGGAATGCGCTTAATGCTGAATATCTACCAACGTCTGGGGCGGCGTGCATTTAACGCATTGCTCTATCCGGTGGTGGCGTGGATGTGGTTAACCGGCGGCACGCAGCGAAAGGCATCACAGCAGTGGCTAGCTCAGGTTCGTCAACAGGCACAATGCCTGGGCGTTACACTGCCAGCCGGGTTAAACAGCTATCGCCACTTCTTACGCTTTGGCGATGCAATGCTAAACAAAATTGCTGCCTGGCGCGGCGATATTCTCTGGGGGCGTGATATCGAGTTTGCCCCCGGCAGCCGTGAAGTTTTACAACCGCAGGCCGGGCAGGGGAAGTTAATCCTCGCCGCACATCTGGGTGATATCGAAGCCAGCCGCGCACTGGCTCAGGTTGAGGCCGGGCTTGTGATTAATGCGCTCGTCTTCACCGATAACGCTCAACGCTTTCGTCAGATTATTGAAGAAATTGCTCCACAGGCCGGTGTGAATCTGCTGCCGGTTAGCCATATTGGCCCGGAAACTGCCATGCTTCTACAAGAAAAACTCGATGCCGGAGAGTGGGTGGCGATCGTCGGTGATCGGGTTGCTGTTAATACGCAACGTGGCGGTGAACGGCGCGTATGCTGGAGCCAGTTTATGGGCAACCTGGCCCCTTTCCCGCAAGGGCCGTTTATTCTTGCCGCCGCATTACGATGCCCGGTCATTTTGATGATGGTTTTGCGTGAACAGGGCAAACTGCGCATTCATGCTGAGAACTTTGCCGATCCTTTGGTGTTGCCACGTGCAACTCGGCAACAAGCACTACAAGAACATATTGATAATTACGCGCGCCGTCTGGAGTGTTATGCACTGCGTTCGCCGCTCGATTGGTTTAATTTTTATGATTTCTGGCAATTACCTCCAGAAAAGGAGTCCGGATGTTAAATGACCCACGTTTTACTGTGGAGGTCAGCATCAAAGTCCCATTCCATGATGTCGATGCGATGGGAGTTGTGTGGCATGGCAACTATTTCCGCTACTTTGAGGTGGCGCGCGAAGCATTGCTCAACCAATTTGATTATGGCTATCGTGCCATGAGTGAGTCTGGCTTTGTCTGGCCGGTTGTCGACACTCGAGTTAAATACCGTGATACGGTGAAATTTGAACAACAGATTCTGGTGCGCGCAACGGTACTCGAGTATGAAAACCGCCTAAAAATCGGCTATGAAATTGTTGATGCCCAAACTGGCAAACGCGCGACTTCGGGTTACACCATCCAGGTTGCCGTTGAGGCAACAAGCGGAGAACTTTGTTTCGTCTCCCCTCAGATACTTTTTGAACGCATGGGCTTGAGTCATGAATAAGATTATTTTAATGGCCTTGCTGTGTATCAGCTTTATGGCGAACGCAATTACCCTCGATGACGTGCAACGTAGCTTTGCATCGCAGCCGGTGGTGCGGGCTAAATTCCAGCAAGACCGTCAAATTAGTGGGATGGCGCAACCGCTGCATTCCAGCGGTGAAGTGTTGATCGCTAAAAGCAAAGGTTTGTGGTGGCAGCAACAACATCCATTCCCGATGACGCTGGTCCTTGATGATAGCCACATGGTGCAGGTCATGGGCAGTCAGGCCCCGCAAATCATTACCGCAGACAGCAACCCGCAAATGTTCCAGTTCAATCATTTGCTACGCGCTCTATTCCAGGCCGACCGTAAAGTGCTTGATGAAAACTTCTCCAGCGCTTTTACCGACCAGGGCAATGGCAAATGGCAACTGGTCTTAACGCCGACTACGACGCCGCTCGATAAGCTGTTTAGTACGATTACCCTGGAAGGCGATAAATACCTTAATCGCATTGCGCTGAATGATTTGCAGGGCGATTTTACGGAAATCACCTTTAGCGACCACCGACTAAATCCACGAAAATTGACTCATGAAGAGCAGCAGCGCTTCGCTTTCTAATATGCATCGTCGTCTGGCATGGGGTTGGCTTGCGATAGTCACTGTGCTGGTGGTGTTGCTCGCAACGTTGTTGCCAAAGGCTCGGCTCGACAGCAGTGTGCTGTCGCTGCTGCCTGCCAGCAGCCTCGGTAAAGTTCCGCCACAAATCGAGAACGGTTTTTTGCAACGTCTCGATAGACAAATGATGTGGATGGTCAGCCCCGGCAATCAACCCGATCCAGCTGCCGCGCAATGGTGGCAAACGCAACTGCAACAGCAGCCATTCCTTGCGGGTGTGCAGGGGCCGATGGATGCAAAGGGTCAGCAGGAGTGGGGGAAATTCTACTTCGAGCATCGCAACGGCCTGGTTGATAACCAAACTCGCGATCGTTTACAAAATGGTGGCGAAGCCCAGGCTCAGTGGGTGTTGTCGCAACTTTACTCGGCGTTTTCTGGCGTCAGTGGTAAAGAGCTGACAAACGATCCGTTGATGCTGGTGCGTGGGTCACAACTGGCGCTGCAACAAACGGCCAGTCAGATGCGATTGATGAACGGCTGGCTGGTGGCACGTGATAAACAAGGACGTTACTGGTATTTGCTACACGGTGAACTAAAAGGTTCATCGTTTGATATGCAGCAGGGGCGCGAAGCGGTTGAGCAACTGCAAGCCTTGAAGCAAAACCTGAAACAGCACTTCCCGCAGGCTGAAGTGATGTCGCGTGGCACACTTTTCTACAGTGATTACGCAAGTCAGCAGGCAAAGCATGATGTTTCAACGCTTGGCCTGGCAACGGTGATTGGCGTGTTGCTACTGGTGCTTGCGGTGTTTCGCTCGGTACGGCCTCTACTGTTGTGTGCCACATCGGTTGCTATCGGAGCACTGGCTGGCACCGCTATCACACTACTTTGCTTTGGTGAACTGCACCTGATGACGCTTGTTATGAGCATGAGCATCGTTGGTGTTTCGGCCGATTACACGCTCTATTATCTCACTGAACGCATGGTGCATGGCCGAGAAAACTCGCCCATCACGAGTTTACGCAAAGTGCTTCCTGCTTTACTGCTGGCGCTGGCGACAACCGCTATTGCTTACCTGATTATGATCCTCGCGCCGTTCCCCGGCATTCGCCAACTCGCCGTCTTTGCCGCCAGTGGTTTAATTGCCTCCTGCCTGACGGTCGTGTGCTGGTACCCGTTTGCGGTGCGCGGCTTGCCGGTTAAGGCTGTGCCTTGTAGCCGGTTACTTACTGCCTGGCTTGATGCATGGCAGAACAAAAAAGCAGTGCGCGTTGGCGTGCCGCTCGCCTTGTTGGTGGTTAGCCTCACAGGAATTGCCTCCTTAAAAATCAATGACGATATCGCCAGTTTCCAGGCATTGCCGCAGGATTTGGTAAGTGAAGAGCAGGCCATTACCGCTTTAACCGGGCAGGGTATGGACCAGAAATGGTTCGTGGTTTATGGCGATACCGCCGAGCAAACGCTGCAACGCCTGGAAAAACTGGCTCCTGAACTTGCAGAGGCTAAAAAGCAAAAAGCTATCGAGAGCTATCGCCTGATTCCTTTAGCCTCTCTTGAGCAGCAACAGGCGGATTTGCTTCTGCTGCGCGAAGCCGCCCCTATATTGCAAAAACGTCTTGCCGAAAGCGGCATTCCGGTGACTGCACCTAATTTACAGCAGATGGCAGTGACTCCGGATCTTTGGCAAAAAAGCGTGATTAGTAGCGGCTGGCGCTTGTTGTGGGTATCGCTGCCTGACGGTAAAAGCGGCGCGCTAGTGCCGGTAAATGGCGTTCACAATAGTGAATTACTTGCCAACATTGCAGCAAAGTTGCCTGGCGTAAGTTGGGTCGACAGAAAAGTGATGTTTAATGAATTATTCAGCCACTTCAGTAGTTTGTTGACTATTTTACTGGCTGCGGCAGTCGTGGCGATTGCCATCAGCTATGTGCTGCGACTCGGTGTAAAACGCGGGTTATTAAGTGTTGTACCTTCGCTGTTATCGCTGGGTTGTGGGCTTGCAGCACTTGCCTTCAGTGGACATACATTAAACCTGTTCTCACTATTGGCGCTGGTGTTAGTCCTCGGGATTGGCATCAATTACACGCTGTTCTTTAGTAACCCACGCGGCACCCCGTTGACGTCGCTTCTGGCAATAAGTGTGGCATTGCTGACCACACTCTTCACATTAGGCATGTTGGTCTTTAGCCAGACACAAGCCATCGCAAGCTTTGGCATTGTGCTCAGTTGCGGCATCTTCTGTGCATTCCTGACAGCCCCCTTAGCCCTACCTACTCAGGGAAAGAGAGAATAATGAAAATACTACCTACACTGGCATTGTTGCTTGGCTCCTTATTATTGAGTGCGTGCAGCACAACAAAACCAGATAGCTCAAGGCCGCAGGCCTGGTTAAAAGCCGGCACTTTAGTGACGTTGCCCCCGCCTGGGATTTCGCCGTCAATTACCCAACAACAATTGCTGACTGCGCAAGTCAAAGGCAAAACCCAATCATTGATGGTGTTGCTCAATGCCGACCAGCAGAAAATCATGCTGGCTGGTTTGTCGCCGTTAGGGATTCGTTTATTCCGGCTGACCTATGACAGTCAGGGCGTGAAAACCGAGCAGTCATTGACGCTGCCAGAATTGCCTCCAGCAAGTCAGGTTCTTGCCGATATTATGTTGAGCTACTGGCCGATAAGCGCCTGGCAGCCGCAGTTACCTAAAGGCTGGACATTAAAGGATATCGATTCCCGCCGCGAACTGCGAGATGACCAGGGGGAGTTGATTGAGACAATCCATTATCTGATGCGTAACGGCAGTCGTCAGCCGGTGAGTGTGCACCACCATCGTTTCGGTTATGTCATCAGCATTCAGCATCTGGACAGCTAATTATGATTACTCTATCTGCTGCCGGAATGGTCAACGCGTTAGGTAACAACCTTGACGAAATCGCAGCAAATTTGCAGGTCAACACGGCACCAGGTATGGGGCCAGGTACCGATGACTGGTTGCAGCAGGGCGAATGTTGGGTCGGGCGTGTTTGTGGAGAATTACCAGAAATAGCGCCAGAAATGGCGCAGTACAACAGCCGAAATAACCGTCTGTTATTGGCTGCTCTGGCGCAAATTCGCCCGCAGGTGGATGACGCCATTGCACGATACGGAAACGAGCGCGTGGCAGTCGTGTTGGGGACCAGTACTTCAGGGCTTGATGAAGGTGACCGTATGGTCAGCGGCAGCCACGAAGGTTCTCCACCCGCTTCTTATTATTACGGCCAGCAAGAGCTTGGCGATCCCTCACGTTTTCTGAGCGACTATTTGCAACTGTTTGGTCCGGCGTTGACGATTTCAACCGCCTGTTCTTCCAGCGCGCGAGCAATGATTACCGGTAAAAGGCTAATTGAGTCGGGAATGGTGGATGCTGCGATTGTGGGTGGCGCAGATACCCTCAGCCGCATGCCTATCAACGGTTTCAATAGCCTGGAGTCATTAAGTAACGTGCGCTGCAAGCCGTTTAGCGCCGAGCGCAACGGCATTACCATTGGTGAAGCCGGTGCATTGATATTACTGACCAAAGAGCCGGGTAAAGTCTGTTTACTGGGAGTGGGTGAGTCGTCTGATGCCTGGCATATGTCAGCCCCACATCCGGAAGGTCTTGGGGCTATTCGCGCAATTGAAATGGCGCTGCGTGAGGCCAGAATCGGCGCGCATGATATTGGCTATATTAATATGCACGGTACTGCCACGCGTCTGAATGACGAAATCGAGGCGAAAGTGGTAAATCAACTTTTTGGCGAAAGCGTGCCTGCCAGTTCCACTAAGCACCTTACCGGGCATACGCTAGGCGCTGCGGGTGCTTGTGAAGCGGTGCTCTGTTATTTGCTGCTAGCACGCGACTTACTGCTGCCTGCACAAGATTTCACTGACGCGCATCAAGACATGAGCCTTGCGGCCTGTGGTCTACTCACCGCGCCAAAACCATTCCTCAAACCGATAATGCTATCGAACTCATTTGCTTTTGGCGGCAATAATGCTTGCCTGATTTTTGGAGTTTCTCATGACTGATTTTCTTGCCCCACAACACTACCTGCCGCACGAAGCACCCATGTGCTTGCTTGAATCGGTAGTGGCGGTGGAACAAGAAAGTGCGCATTGTCGGGTCACGGTGAGAAACCCTGGTGTGCTTGCACCTTGTCTAGATGCCGAAGGCAATTTACCGGGCTGGTTTGCTATTGAATTGATTGCCCAGACGGTCGGCGTGTGGTCAGGCTGGCATGCGAAAAAAAACGGTGAAGAAGAAAGCCTGGTTGGAATGCTGCTGGGTGGGCGGGGAATACGCTGCCCGGCAGGCATTTTCCCACAAGGTACGCTACTGGAATGCCACGTCACGCTGCTGATGCGTGATGAGAAGATTGGTAGTTTTGAAGGACAAATTCTCGCGGACGGCAACGTACTGGCGAGCGGGCGAGTTAATACATATCAGCCTGATAATAATGAATTAAAACAATTATTTTGATGGGATAGCAAGATGACACAGACGGTATTAGTAACCGGCGCTAGCAAGGGGATTGGCAAGGCGATTGCTCTGGGGCTTGCCGCCGATGGATTTGCGGTGGTGGTGCATTACCATCGTGACGAAGCGGGCGCACTGGATACGCTTGAGCAAATTACGGCTCAGGGCGGAAAAGGGCGCGTGATGCAGTTTGATAGCTCAGACCGTAGCCAATGCCGCAGTGTCCTTGAGGCTGATATCGAAACCCACGGTGCATATTGGGGGGTGGTCAATAATGCGGGTATGACTCGCGATGGCGCATTCCCGGCGTTAAGCGATGAAGACTGGGACGGCGTGATTCGTACCAATCTCGACAGCTTTTACAATGTGATACAGCCGTGCGTCATGCCGATGATTGGTCTGCGCAAAGGTGGTCGCATTATTACACTTTCTTCGGTTTCTGGCCTGATGGGCAACCGTGGTCAGGTGAACTATAGCGCGGCAAAAGCGGGCATTATCGGCGCAACTAAAGCGCTGGCGATAGAACTGGCAAAGCGCAAAATCACCGTAAACTGTATTGCTCCGGGTTTGATTGATACCGGCATGATTGAGATGGAAGAGGCGGCGCTTACTGAAGCAATGCGTATGATTCCATTGCAACGTATGGGCCAACCCGAAGAAGTGGCGGGGCTTGCGCGTTACCTGATGTCACCTATTGCGGGCTACGTTACGCGCCAGGTTATCTCCATCAATGGAGGTATGCTGTGATTAAGCGTGTAGTAGTAACCGGAATGGGTGGCGTGACGGCATTTGGCACTAACTGGCAGGATGTAGCAGCGGGCTTGAAGTCTGGTAAAAACGCGGTCCGTCATATGCCAGAGTGGCAGGTTTACGATGGGCTGAACACCATGCTCGGTGCGCCGGTCGATAATTTTACTTTACCGGAGCACTACACGCGAAAGCGTATACGGGCGATGGGGCGCGTTTCGCTGCTGGCGACCAGGGCCACGGAACTTGCGCTAATTCAGGCGGGTTTGCTCGACGACCCTATTCTTACCAGTGGCGAAACTGGTATTGCCTACGGTTCTTCGACCGGAAGCACCGGGCCGGTGAGCGAGTTCGCTACCATGCTCACTGAAAAACACACCCGTAATATTACCGGCACCACTTATGTGCAGATGATGCCACATACCGCGGCGGTCAATACCGGATTGTTTTTTGGCTTGCGTGGACGGGTGATCCCAACCTCCAGTGCTTGCACGTCAGGTAGTCAGGCGATTGGTTATGCCTGGGAAGCGATTCGCCATGGTTACCAGACAGTGATGGTTGCGGGGGGAGCAGAAGAGTTATGTCCTTCGGAAGCGGCGGTATTTGATACGCTTTTTGCCACCAGCCAGCGTAACGATCGGCCAAAGAGCACACCGTCCCCGTTTGATAAACAACGAGATGGGCTAGTAATTGGTGAAGGTGCGGGGACATTGATCCTTGAAGATCTCGATCATGCCCTGGCACGTGGCGCGACAATCTATGCTGAAATTGTCGGCTTTCATACCAATTGTGATGCAGCACATATCACGCAGCCGCAGAAAGAAACCATGCAAATCTGTATCGAGCGCGGCTTGGTTTCCGCTGGGCTTGAGGCTCGCGACATTGGATACATTAACGCCCATGGCACCGCAACCGATCGTGGTGACATTGCGGAAAGTCACGCTACGGCGGCAATTTTTGGTGCCAATACGCCTATATCTTCACTGAAAAGTTATTTGGGCCATACGCTCGGTGCATGTGGTGCGCTGGAAGCGTGGATGAGTATCGAGATGATGCGTGAAGGTTGGTTTGCCGAAACACTCAACTTGACTGAACCTGATGAGGCGTGCGGCGAGCTCGATTACATCATGGGTGGAGCGCGCAAAATCGACACTGAGTTTGTGCAGAGCAATAATTTCGCCTTTGGTGGAATTAACACGTCACTGGTGATGCGCCGTTGGTAGTCAACGGCTATCACCTGGCATTTGCCGATGCGGCGTGTTTAGCGGGTGATGTACTCGCTACACGCTGGATGTCACCTGAATTGCTGGAAGAGGCACCCGTGGGGTTACGCCGCGCAGAATGGCTGGCTGCCAGAATTTTGCTGGCGATGCTGCTCAATGACGGCCCGTTACCGAAATTAGATCGGGGCGCTCACGGCAAACCGTTTCATCCGGCACTGCCTGCTTTTAATATCAGTAACACGGGTTCATCTGTTGCGGTGCTGGTGGGTGAAGGAGATGTGGGTTGCGATATTGAGTTCATTCGCCCGCGTGCGCGTTTCATGGCGATTGCCCGGCATAGTTTTGGTGCGCCACTTTGTGATTGGCTAGAATCGTTGCCTGAAGATGAAAAAATGGTGTCGTTCTGGCGCTTGTGGACGGCGCACGAGGCGGTGCTCAAGCAGCGTGGAGGAACGGTCTGGCAAATGAATCAGCTCAATTTACCGCTGGAGTCACTTTGCCCGCCAGACCGATATCTTCATCATGCTTGCGTCGAAAACCGGCTGATCGCGTGTTGCGGCGAGCAGCCGTTTCCCGATAGTTTTGCACCCGTAATGATTATTGTCTAAGCGCCCAGATGTGATAAACCCCATCAATCAATTCTGCGCCCTCTAGTTCTTTCTCAAAACCTGGGAATTTCTCTCCCCACTGGGCAATACTGCGAATGTATTTCAGCCACGGACCGTCCGCTGCGCCGAAGCTTTCACCAGGCATCACAATCGGAATGCCCGGAGGGTAGGGAATCACCCCGACGGCAGAAATACGGTTCGGTAATTGGTCGATAGGTAAATGGTCTGCTTTGCCTGCCATATGTTGTTGGAAGGCAATGCGCGGGCGTTTTGCCGGAACGGGAATATTGCTAAATGCCTCTGCCTGCAGTTTGTCCATCTGGCTGGTTTTCATGTAGTTAAACATCTCATCGCACAGATCTTTTAGCCCCATACCCGCATAGCGCGCGGCGTCGGCACTGATAAGGTCGGGCAAGCAGCGTTTGAGTTGCGTGTTGTTGTCGTAGTCATCTTTAAACTCCAGCAACACGTTAATCAGCGTGCCCCACTTGCCTTTTGTTACGCCGATTGAGAACAGGCACAGCACCATAAAATCGGTGGTACGCGAGGGGACGATCCCACGCTCGCCAAGGTAGGCGGTCACCATCGCGGCAGGAATACCTGACTCAAGTAAGTTGCCATCATCTCCCATCCCGGGAGCAAGGATCCCGGCTTTGATCGGATCAAGTAAACACCATTCATCTTCCAGTTGCTCAAAGCCGTGCCATTTATCGCCAGGCTTCAGTGTCCAACAGGCGGGATCGGTGGTGAGTTGCTCACGTGAGGCTTGAACAAACTGTACTTCAGCACCGGATGCATCGGTAATGGTTGGTGCATTCCACGGGGTGAAAAACCACTCGCCTTTTTTGGCAAACGCAGCATGCACTTTCGCCAGCGCAAGACGGAAATCCACAGCTTCAACGATCACTTCCTGGGTCAGCGCTTCACCCTGGCCGCCATCCATCATCGCAGCACCAATTTCGTTGGAGGCGATAATCGCATACAGCGGGGAAGTAGTGGCTTGCAGCATATATGACTCGTTAAACCGCGAATGCTCGACGGGCTTTTTGCCGTTGCGAATATGGATGTATGAGGCTTGCGACAGTGCTGCCAATAGTTTGTGTGTTGAGTGAGTAGCAAAAACCGTTGGCCCATTGCGGTCAAAATCTTTCGGATCTCCACGCATGGCAAAGCGACCTTTGTACATCGGATTGAAGCGGGCATAGGCATACCATGCTTCGTCGAAGTGAATCTGGTCAACGCTTTGCGCCAGCAACTCCTGCGCCGCTTCGGCGTGATAACACATACCGTCATAAGTACAATTAGTCACCACGGCGTAAACGGGTTTATCGCTCACTACTTCATGCTTGAGTGGGTTGGCATCAATGGCTGCACGAATGCTTTCTGGCGTGAACTGGCGCTTAGGAATCGGCCCGATAATGCCAAAACGGTTGCGCGTCGGCACAAAATATACCGGCAGCGCTCCCGTCATCACTAACCCTTGTTCGATGGACTTATGGCAGTTGCGATCGCATAGCGCAATCTCCAGTTCGCCAACTACGGCCTGCATAATGGCGCGGTTAGAACCGGAGGTGCCATTCAACACCGAATAGCTTTGATGTGCACCAAACACCTCGGCTGCGTAAGTTTCTGAGGCTTTAATTGGTCCGCTGTGGTCAAGCAACGAACCCATGGCTGCGCGTTCAATACCGGTATCTGTGCGGAACAAGTTCTCACCGAAGAAATCGAGAAACTCTCGTCCAACCGCCGATTTAGTAAAAGCAACGCCACCCTGATGCCCCGGCGCCGCCCACGAGTATTCCGGGTTTTCCAATGTGTAATTAAACAGTGCGCGGGTGAAAGGTGGGAGCAGTTGCTCGTAATAACGCTGGATCAACGAACGTGCACGGGCGGCAATAAATTCGGCAGTATCTTCGTGCATCCAGACGAATTCATTCACCAGCCGCATGGAATCGAGCGTTAATGTATCGACGCAAGAGTGCTCGGCCATTAACAGCACCGGCACACTCTTATTGCGGCGGCGAATAGTTTGCAACAACGAGAAAGCCTGGCTGTGGGATTCGTCGTCATTGCCGCCTGAAGTCCAGTCCACAAAGATGCAGCACAGTGAGGCATCGGAGGTGACCGTTGCGATACCATCTTCAAATGTTGCCGCTGAAATCACGGCAAAGTTGCTCTCTTCCAGAGCCTCAATTAGCTCTGCCACTGCGCGCCCGTTGGCGGTGTTAACGTCCTGAATACTGCTATCGACCACCAGAATTTTACGTTTTTGATGCGTGCCTAAATCAAGCATAGCGCTCTCCAGTTAGTCGTTAACCACAGGTTTATCCAGCGGGTAGGGGTTTTTATGACGACGGTTGTAGTTAACGGTGTACATCGCAGTAATCACCATGATGGCGACAAACGACCACATCACTTCGGTCGCACCAGTGCCAACGACGGCCCAAATACAGTAAATGAAAGCAATCAGCGTGATGAACAGGAACGGCAAACGTTGGTTGCCCAAATGCCCCTGACCGACCAGCATTAAAGCCGCGCAGGTGTAGATATATGGCACCAGAGTGAATATCACTGAAACTGACGAAACGACGGCAAATTGCGATGTGGCATCAGGTGAAATACTGGCAAGCTGGAAGATGGTCATCAGCACGCCAACAATCAGCAAACCTGCGACCGGAGTCTGATCTTTATTCACTTTGGCAAAAATAGGTGGGAACAGACCATCGTCGGCGGCGGCTTTGGCCGTTTGCCCGGCGAGTAGCGTCCAGCCGCCGAGGCTGCCTAAACAACCCGCTGCGGCACAGAACGAAACAATAGCCCCGGCAGTTGGCCCCATCGCCATGCGTGCGGCATCGCCAAATGGCGACGCAGAAAGTCTCAGCTCGGCGTTAGGGATCATGCCCATAATGGCAGTACTGGAAAGCACGTAACAAACAGCGGCTATCAATACCCCACCAATGGTGGCGATGGGTACGTTGCGTTTGGGATTTTTCACTACCGCTGCGGCAACCGAGGCGCTCTCAACACCGATAAATGACCACAGCGTGACGCTTAAAGTACTCTGAATCGCGCCAAAAGTGCCTTTGCCGCTGACGTTCCAGGCTTCCATATAGGTGTCGCTTTTAAACCAGAACCAGCCGAGCACAGCGACGGCAACGATCGGGATCAGTGCCAGAATAGTGGCGACTGCCTGCACGCGGGTGATCATTTTCGGGCCAACAATATTGAGTCCGACAAACAGCCACAAAATGGCAATACAGGTCACGGTAAGCGGCCAGGGCTGGTTGAGCATCGGGAAGAAATAGCTGAGATAACCGACGCCAATCACCACCATCGCGACGTTACCTATCCAACAAGCAAGCCAGTAAAGCAGATTGGTTTGATAGCCGAGGAAGGGGCCAAATGCGCGGCGGGCATAAGCGTAAGAACCACCGGGGCTGTCATCAAGTGATGACATTTTGGCGTACACCATCGACAAAGACAGTGCGCCGATAATTGTCACCATCCAGCCAAAAATGGCAATCCCGCCTGTTGCTGCAAGGTTTGCCGGAAGCAGGAAAACCCCGGAACCCATGATATTGCCTGCCACCATTAACATCACCGGGACCAACCCGACTTTTTGCGCTTCACTAGCCATAGAACCTCTCCTGAAACGAAAGTAACTACTGAAATGCATAAAACGCACATTTCAGATCCCATTTTTCGCAGCGAAAACGCCTTCTACAGATGCGGCTGCAGATAAAAAATGTGTCAGGTCTAACGGATCTTTTTAGTAGATAACGAGAAAAAATCAGAGGTTAGGTGATGTCGTGAAATCCTCAGGAAGTGATATACGTCTGCTGTTCGGTAAGTTTAGACTACTATCAAAGACTAACTGGAGAATTCCCAATGAGTGAAAGAATGTCGGTGATACAAGGTGATATCACCTGCGTTGAAGTTGACGTGATAGTAAATGCCGCAAACCCATCCTTGATGGGAGGCGGTGGTGTTGATGGGGCTATTCATCATGCCGCAGGGCCTTCTTTGTTGGCAGCTTGTGAAGTTATTCGTCGCCAGCAGGGTGACTGCGCGCCAGGACATGCTGTCATTACCGAGGCGGGAAATATTCCGGTTAAGGCCGTGATTCATGCAGTTGGCCCGGTATGGCAGGGCGGTGAAAAACATGAAGCTGAATTACTTGAACAGACCTACCGCAATAGCCTCGACTTAGCGGCAGCTAATAGCTATCGCACTATTGCGTTCCCGGCGATTAGCACCGGTGCGTATGGTTATCCTAAAGAGCTGGCAGCGAAAATAGCCGTTGATACCGTCTACCGTTATATCGGCCTGCGCCCGTTACCCGAACAGGTAGTTTTTGTCTGCTTTGACGATGAAAACACCCATATTTACGAGCAACTACTTGCCCAACTCTAAAGTGAATAATCCTCACACCACTCGTCTGGGTCGAGCGATTGCCCCGGCTACAGCTGGGCATCCAGGCCTTAGCGGGATTCATCCGCTTGCGGATAGCCTTGATGCGTTTGCCGCGCGCTATCTGCTGTGCGGGATGGCGGAGAAAACCCTCGATGTGCAGTACTACATCTGGCAGGACGATATGTCCGGGCGGCTGATGTTTAGTGCATTATTGGCGGCGGCAGATCGCGGAGTGAAAGTTAGACTGTTGCTTGATGATAACAACACCAACGGCCTTGATGATACTTTAGCGCTTCTGAACGCCCATCCTCAGATAGAAGTTCGTCTTTTTAATCCCTTTTCATTTCGCCTGTTTCGCGCCATTGGCTATTTGACCGACTTTGCCAGGCTTAACCGTCGTATGCACAACAAATCATTCACTGTTGATGGTGAAACCACGATTATTGGCGGGCGAAATGTGGGGGATGCGTACTTTGGTGTGGGCAAACAACCGCTGTTTTCAGACTTAGATGTGCTGGCCGTGGGTCCGGTTGTCGAGGATGTCAGCCAGGATTTTGAGCGCTACTGGAACAGCCAGTGTGTCTCAACCTTGGAAAAGGTGCTCGATGTTGATAACGATGCCTTACAGCAGCGGGTACAACTTCCTGACGACTGGCGTGATGATCCGACGGCGCGTCGTTATCTTGATCGACTGACAACCAGCCAGTTTGCCACCAATCTGGTCGCCCGCACGCTGGAAATGTATTGGGCGAAAACACGCTTACTCAGCGATGACCCGCGTAAGGGGCAGGGCAGAGCCCGCAACCACACGTTACTGCCGCAACGCCTGATGAATGTGATTGGTATGCCTGAGCGTGAGATAGACATTATTTCAGCCTATTTTGTGCCCACTCGCGCTGGCATTGCGCAAATCTTGGGGCTTGTGCGTAAAGGGGTAAAAATAGCAATCCTGACTAACTCACTGGCCGCCAATGATGTGGCGGTAGTTCATGCTGGTTATGCGCGTTGGCGCAAAAAACTGATGCGCCACGGGGTCGAGCTTTATGAGTTAAAGCCCGAACAAGATGTCCTGCGCAGACCACATGACCGTGGCTTAACAGGGAATTCAGGTTCCAGCTTGCATGCCAAAACGTTTAGTGTGGATAAACAAAAAGTGTTTATCGGCTCCTTTAATTTTGACCCACGTTCCGCAATGCTCAATACCGAGATGGGTTTTGTGATTGAAAGTGAGGCGCTGGCACAGGATATTCACCAGCGTTTCACCCAAAGTCAGAAAGAGAATGCCTGGGCGCTGCGTCTGGATAAGTGGGGGCGAGTGAATTGGGTGGAGCACAGTGAAGGCAAAGAGATTGTCTGGAAGAAAGAACCGCACACCCGCTTTTGGCAGCGGGTGTTGGTGAGGTTGGTTTATCGACTACCGATTGAATGGCTTTTATGAGAAGTGTCGGATGTCGCTACGCTAATCCGACCTACAGTTTCGGTTTTGTAGGGTGGATTAGCGTAGCGACATCCACCATTTTGAAGTGAACCCTCAGCGCTAACTCGTCACCTTAACCGCCACATTCTGCGGCTTGCCGGAGAACAGGAAGCGCAGCAACGCAATGCGCAGGTGGATTTCATACAGAATCACCGCGACACCAATCACGAAAATTAACCCGGTGATAAAGCCCAGCGCATTTGAAGCAATATGCGGTGTGATGTACGCGCCAAAGAACAGCGTCAACGGATGGTGCACCAGGTAAATAAACAGTGAGGCATTCACGAAATAGGTGACACGCTTTGAATGGAAATTTAATAGCTTATGGCCAAGGGAGAACACTACGTTGACCATCCACAAACCCAGCACCATGGTAATCACGCTCTCAGTTTCATACATCCAGGCGTCACCGCTACCGTAACGTTGGTTAAGCAGATAGGCGAAAAATGCCAGTGCCGCTCCTACCGCACACCATGGCGACGGTGTGGTAAATAGCGCTTTTAACTGTGGGCGTACAAACACCAGAGCCCCAAGCATGAAGAATGGTAGATAAAACAGCGTTTGCATCACTACGAAGTTAAATAATCCATCACTTAATATCGGTGAGTAAATAATAAAAATAGTCCGGCGAATAACGCCGTATAGAATACCGAACCCCAGGAAGGCGACTGAGAGCTTTCCTAAAGTAATAGAAGATGGAATATTTTCTGATTTTTCAGCAATGCGTGCTTTCATCTGTTGAAACAAAAATAAACATACGGTTGTAAGTACCACCATCACTAACAAGAACCACAAATGAGAAACCAGCTCCCAAACCAGGGTGTTGTATTTTTCATAGGGAGTGAGGCCGGGCCAATTTTTTGCTTTGTCATTAACGTGTTGCAGCATTAAAAATTGCGGCAGTGTGAGCAATGGTATCGCGGTGAGCATCGGGATGCCGACCCGCTCTACACGCACTTTCCACCAGCGTTTAAGCGGGTAGCGCAAAAAAAGCATGTAAGAGAAATATCCCGAAATGACAAAAAACACCTGCATACGAAATGCGTGAATAAAATCATTAAACAGGGTTAAACCCCACGATGCTTCGGTGCTATTGACGTGCCAGTGATGGCTTGAATAGATGAGCGAGATATGGAACGGGATGCCTAAGAGCATTAACCAGGCCCGGATAGAATCCAGGAAAAACTCGCGTTGTTGTGGTGCTTTACTCATAATACTCCAAACATTATCGGACGAATCGCCTTATCCTTAAGAACATATCCCAATAGGCTTAAAGTCCCGAACGGTATCAATTCCGTGGCAACCCTACACTAACCATGACATCCTGTCTCCAGGATGGATGCTGAAAGCGTAAGCAGTTGTCTTTTTTTGCTTAAAGGCTGAGCCGGCGCGCTGAACAATGCGGGTATTTGGTTGTCGGAAAGCAGAAGTTTCCATTAAAATGGATTGGATTGATTTAAGCACACAAAGGGGGATGTGCTGGTTAATATGAAACATAAACTAAAAATGATGAAAGTGTGTGGGCTCGGTGCTGCAGTAATGCTGTCACTTTATACCACCTCAGTTTGGGCCTTCAATATCGATGATGTCGCAAAACAAGCGAAAACATTAGCGGGCAAAAGCTACGAAGCACCGAAAAGCAATCTGCCTTCGCTCTTCCGCGACATGAAATATGCGGATTATCAGCAGATCCAGTTCAATCACGACAAAGCCTACTGGAGCAAGTTAAAGACCCCATTTAAGCTTGAGTTTTATCATCAGGGTATGTACTTCGACACCCCTGTTGCTATCAATGAAGTGACGGCAACTGCGGTTCATAAGATCAAGTACAACCCGGATTACTTTAATTTCGGTGATGTGAAACACGATAAAGACACCGTGAAAGATCTCGGCTTTGCCGGGTTCAAAGTGCTCTATCCGATCAACAGCAAAGATAAGAACGACGAAATTGTCAGCATGCTCGGGGCGAGTTACTTCCGTGTGATTGGCTCAGGTCAGGTTTATGGCCTGTCTGCTCGTGGTTTGGCTATTGACACTGCTTTGCCATCTGGCGAAGAGTTCCCACGTTTCCGTGAGTATTGGATTGAACGCCCGAAAGCTGGCGACAAAACGCTGACCCTCTACGCGTTGCTCGATTCCCCACGTGCAACCGGTGCGTATCGCTTTGTGATTACCCCAGGGCGCGACACAGTGGTGAACGTACAGTCAAAAGTTTATCTGCGCGATAAAGTTGGCAAACTGGGCGTGGCACCACTGACCAGTATGTTCCTGTTTGGGCCAAATCAGCCGTCACCAAGCACCAACTTCCGTCCGGAATTGCATGACTCCAACGGTTTGTCTATCCATGCCGGTAACGGTGAATGGATTTGGCGTCCGCTGAATAACCCGAAACATCTGGCGGTGAGCTCGTTTGCAACCGAGAATCCAGTTGGCTTTGGTTTGCTGCAACGTGGCCGTCAGTTCTCTCGTTTTGAAGATATTGACGATCGTTACGATCAGCGACCAAGTGCATGGGTTGCGCCGCAAGGTGATTGGGGTAAAGGTCGCGTTGAACTGGTTGAAATTCCAACCAATGACGAAACTAACGACAACATCGTTGCTTACTGGACTCCGGATCAGCTCCCGGAACCAGGCAAAGAGATGAACTTCAAATACACTATTACCTTCAGCCGTGATGAAGACAAAATGCATGCGCCTGATAACGCATACGTTGCGCAGACTCGCCGCTCAACCGGTGATGTGAAGCAGTCGAATCTGATTCGCCAGCCAGACGGCACTATTGCGTTTGTCGTGGATTACGTCGGCGCGGACATGAAAAAACTGCCGCAAGATACGCCGGTTACCGCGCAAACCAGCATTGGTGACAACGGTGAAATCGTTGACAGCCAGGTACGTTACAACCCGGTCACTAAAGGCTGGCGTTTGACTGTACGTGTGAAAGTCAAAGATGAGAAGAAACCGACTGAAATGCGTGCAGCGCTGGTCAATGGTGATCAAACGTTGAGTGAAACCTGGAGCTACCAGCTACCTGCCAATGAATAAGTTTACTGATACCGCGTCTGATTATATTGATGCACTCCCGCTTTCTGCTGAGCAGAAGGCGGCTCTTCCTGCATCAGATCTGCAAGCGGTGCATGAAGCGCTTGATGCGCAAGGGCACCACTATGACAGAGCCGATGATTCCCCTTTAGCCTCGGTAAAGGCCCGGCTTGAAGCAAGCTGGCCTGGATCGTTGGGCGGTGATCAACTGATTGAGGACGAAGAGGGGCGCACCCAGCTGCAGGCAATGCCTAAAGCTACGCGTTCTTCTATGTTCCCCGATCCGTGGCGCACCAACCCGATTGGTCGTTTCTGGGATCGTTTACGCGGGCGGGAAGTAAATCCTCGCTACATGTCGAAAGAAGAGGCTGAAGCTGAGCAGAAATGGCGTACCGTCGGAACAATCCGCCGTTACATTCTGCTGCTGCTGACCATTTCTCAGACGGTGGTTGCAACCTGGTATATGAAGACAATTCTGCCTTACCAGGGCTGGGCGCTGATCAATCCATCCGACATGATCGGCCAGGATCTTTGGGTGTCCTTTATGCAGCTTCTGCCGTATGTGCTGCAAACCGGCATTTTGATCCTTTTTGCGATTCTGTTCTGTTGGGTTTCAGCCGGTTTCTGGACTGCGCTGATGGGCTTCCTCCAGCTACTGATGGGCAAAGATAAATACAGTATCTCTGCCTCAACAGTGGGTGATGAGCCAATCGACCCGGCGCATCGCACCGCGTTGATTATGCCAATCTGTAAC
This sequence comes from Buttiauxella sp. BIGb0552, assembly GCF_004366275.1. NCBI lineage: Bacteria > Pseudomonadati > Pseudomonadota > Gammaproteobacteria > Enterobacterales > Enterobacteriaceae > Buttiauxella > Buttiauxella sp. BIGb0552. The sequence goes on along the minus strand of NZ_SODY01000002.1, from coordinate 159,475 downwards.
GAAGACGTAGACCGCGTATTTGCGGGCCTGCGCGCGACGTGGGAATCGGTAAAAGCAACCGGCCAACAGCAGCACTTCGACGTTTACATCTTAAGCGACAGCTACAACCCGGATATCTGTGTTGCCGAGCAGAAAGCGTGGATGGAACTCATCAACGAAGTGCAGGGCGAAGGGCAGATTTTCTACCGTCGTCGTCGTCGTCGTGTGAAGCGTAAAAGTGGCAACATCGATGACTTCTGTCGTCGTTGGGGTAATCAGTACAGCTACATGGTGGTTCTGGATGCCGACTCAGTAATGAGCGGTGACTGTCTGACTAACCTTGTGCGTCTGATGAATGCTAACCCGAATGCGGGCATCATTCAGTCTTCACCAAAAGCGTCAGGCATGGACACTCTGTATGCGCGTTGCCAGCAGTTTGCGACACGTGTATACGGGCCGCTGTTTACAGCGGGTCTGCACTTCTGGCAATTGGGTGAATCCCACTACTGGGGCCACAATGCGATTATCCGCGTTAAGCCATTCATTGAGCACTGTGCGTTAGCACCGCTGCCAGGTGAAGGTTCATTCGCCGGTTCCATCCTCTCTCATGACTTCGTAGAAGCAGCGCTGATGCGTCGTGCGGGTTGGGGTGTGTGGATTGCCTATGATCTGCCGGGTTCTTATGAAGAGCTGCCGCCGAACTTACTGGATGAACTCAAGCGTGACCGCCGTTGGTGCCACGGTAACTTGATGAACTTCCGTCTGTTCCTGGTAAAAGGTATGCACCCGGTACACCGTGCGGTGTTCCTGACGGGCGTTATGTCTTACCTGTCTGCGCCGTTGTGGTTTATGTTCCTCGCATTATCAACTGCCTTGCAGGTGGTGCATGCGCTGACAGAACCGCAATACTTCCTGCAACCGCGCCAGTTGTTCCCGGTGTGGCCGCAGTGGCGTCCGGAGCTTGCGATTGCGTTGTTCGCGTCCACCATGGTGTTGCTGTTCCTGCCGAAGCTTCTGAGCATCATTCTGATTTGGTGCAAAGGCTCGAAAGAGTTCGGTGGCTTCTTCCGCGTAACGGCTTCTTTGTTGCTTGAAGTGCTGTTCTCCGTGCTGCTGGCACCGGTGCGTATGCTGTTCCACACCGTGTTTGTGGTGAGCGCGTTCCTCGGTTGGGAAGTGGTATGGAACTCTCCACAGCGTGATGACGATTCAACCCCTTGGGGCGAAGCGTTTATGCGCCACGGTTCTCAGCTTCTGCTGGGTCTGGTGTGGGCAGTCGGCATGGCGTGGCTGGATTTACGTTTCCTGTTCTGGCTTGCACCAATCGTGTTCTCACTGATTCTGTCGCCGTTTGTGTCGGTGATTTCGAGCCGTGCGACCATCGGTTTGCGTACCAAACGCTGGAAGTTGTTCCTGATCCCGGAAGAGTATTCTCCTCCACAGGTGCTGGTGGATACCGACAACTACCTGAAGCTGAACCGCAGCCGTACGCTGGATGATGGCTTTATGCACGCGGTGTTTAACCCGTCGTTTAATGCCCTGGCAACCGCAATGGCAACGGCGCGTCACCGTGCCAGCCAGGTGCTGGAAATCGCCCGTGATCGTCACGTTGAGCAAGCTCTTAACGAAACGCCTGAGAAACTTAACCGCGACCGTCGCTTGGTGCTGTTAAGCGACCCGGTAACAATGTCTCGTCTGCATTACCGTGTGTGGTCTAACCCGCAGCGTTATTCCTCATGGGTTGATAACTACAAAACGGTTAGTCTGAATCCTGAGGCATTGCCGACTAAATAACGGGTAATACGCGTTATCAATGCCGACCTTCGGGTCGGCATTTTTTTGCGCTCAAGCGATGGGCAGTTATACTCAGCCGGAAAAATCAGGAGAGAAGATTTGTTTAGAGCGATTGTGGTCGTAATGATGGCGTGTTTGCTGAGTGGTTGTGGCAGTATTATCAGCCGTGCAGTTCCGGGGCAGGGACATGGTAATCAGTATTACCCCGGAGTGCAGTGGGACGTGCGTGACAGTGCATGGCGCTATATTACAGTGCTCGACTTACCATTTTCGCTGGTCTTCGACACACTGTTGTTGCCCATTGATGCCAGCCATGGGCCATACGAATAAACGTTTTATCGTTCATCCCATTCATCAGCCGCAGTTTGCCCTTCCTCGGTATCCAGCGGCGGCTCAAGTTGAAATTCACCTTCGTCCCACTCATGCAGCGTGTTTTCCTCAATCCACTCCTGGCGTAACTCGATTTCATCGTAGTCACCGTCGAACACACTTTGGGCTGCCTCACCACTGAGCATCGGTAAACAATCGCCATCTTCGCTGTCATCTGCGAAGAACTCAGCTTGCCACATAATGTCGCCATCCTGAAGAATGTACTTTTGGATGTTCAATTGCTGAACACTGGCACTCTCTTCTTCAAGTTCCGGATTATCTACAAGGAAAAGCTCGCGTGCGGCATCAATGGCCTCTTCCAGCGTCGCGTACAGACTCATATTCATCTCCTTTTGTTACAGGTCAGGGAGCGCGCTACAGCGCAATTTCAAGTTAATTGTTGACGCTGTTTGCAAAGTTGCAAGTATGAGATTTAATCCTCGTCGTACTTCGAGGATTAGAGGGTCACTCTTCCAAAATACGGGTACGAGCGGTTGGGCGGCGTAGGGTAATCCATGAGTAAAGCGCGTTGAAGAGTACGACACCTGCGGTGACTAAAAACACCGTGCGGAAGCCGTAACTGGCTGAGACTGCCGCCCCAACTAACGGGCCGGTAACGTTGCCAATATCACGGAAAGATTGATTGTAACTAAAGATACGCCCGGCAATCTGGTTGCTGGAGTTATAGATAAGCAGAGTTTGTACCGCAGGCAATAGCGCGCCGTCGGCGGCACCGAGCAGGAAACGCAACACGCCCAATTGCCATGGCGTTTGTACCATCGACATTGGAATGAGCAGAAGCACTGAGATAACCAGTGCGCAGATTAAAATCCGCTCCGGCCCGATTCTATCCCCCAGTTTCCCTAAGCGCGGTGCACTTATCAACGCCGCCACACCAGGAACAGATGCTATCATACCGCTGATAAACGCCAGGTTGCTGACATTACCCGCCAGCTCGCGCACGTAGAGCGTTAGAATCGGGGCAATCGAACCGGTCGCGACCTGAATAATCATGGTGGTGACAAACAGGCTCAGCACCAGTTTTGGGTTTTTAAGTGAAGTGAATACCTGGCGCGCGTGCAGCATGTCTTTTTTGTTCACGGGGGTGAATTGTTCGCGAATACAGAAGAGCGTAAAGACAAAGCAGGTAAACAACACGGCTGCGGTAATGAAAAATACCGGTCGTAAGCCGTAAGTATCCGCCAGAAAACCACCGATCATCGGCCCGAGAAGCGCACCACTCACGCCTCCCGTTGATAATGTGCCCAGAGCCCAGCCACTTTTATGGCGTGGGACCTGTGTGGCAATCAGCGCATTGGCGTTAGGCACAAACCCGCCCAACAAGCCTAGCAGTGCGCGAAGCGCCAGAAACTGCCAGATATTGCTCGCAAAGCCCATCAGCACCATCACGATGGACATACCCAACGCTGAACGCAGCAGCATGATTTTGCGGCCTTTACGGTCGGCAAGCCCGCCCCAGAAAGGTGATGCAATCGCTGAAAACAAAAAGGTGATGCTGAAAACGATACCGGACCACATGTTTAATGCGCTGTGGCCTGTTACGCCAAGGTGTTCGACATACAAGGGTAGGAATGGCATTACCAGACTAAATGCAACACCAGTCAGAAAACATCCAAGCCATGCGACGGTAAGATTTCGTTTCCAGTTGATGGTGGTGCTCTCGGCGAGAGTCATAACGCTCCAAATTGGGCAGAAAAGATATGCGGGGAATTATTACCTTACTAATTATGCGCCTGTTGGCGTTGGAGTGGCAACATTTCTGAAACACAATTTTAGAACGAATAAAGGCGACCAGAAGCCGCCTTATGACTTTAATGAAGGATAGCTAGTAGCGTGAAGGCGTGCCTTCAGGGCGCGTTTTAAAACGACGGTGTAGCCACATATATTGCTCAGGCGCCATCATGATGCATTCTTCGATGATTTTGTTCATCCACAGCGCTGTGCCTTCCGGGGTTTCCAGCGGTGGTGAAAACTCCGCAGGCAGAATAATCAGCTCGTAGCCTTTTCCGTCAGGTTTGCGGCGCGGCACCATCGGGACAATTGCTGCACCCGACATACGAGCCAGAGTATAGGTACCGCTGGTTGTAGCCGCTTGATCAACGCCAAAGAATGGTACAAAAACGCTACCGCGTGGGCCGTAGTCATGGTCAGGTGCGTACCAGATAATCTCGCCCTGTTTTAGCGCCCGGATCATGCCTTTGAGATCTTTACGGTCGATCATACTTTTGTTTGAACGCATGCGGCCCCAGGTTTGCAGCCAGTCCAGCAGGGGATTGTCATTCGGGCGGTAAACGCCAATGCCCGGCGTATTCATGCCGAACATGCGCGCGCCTAATTCAAGCGTCAGGAAGTGAATACCAATCAGGAGTACGCCGCGGTTGGCTTCTTGTACCGCATGAATCTGGTCGACGCCGCTAACGTCGCACCAGCGCTGGATACGCCATGTTGGCCAGAACCAGGCGATACCAGTCTCCATCAAGCCAAGGCCTACGGACTCAAAGTTTTTTTCCAGATAGTGTTCTCGCTCCTCGACGGTTTTGTTCGGGAAGGCGAGCTCAAGATTGCGGCGTGTAATTCTGACGCGACGTTTCATAAAGCGTCTGGCGAGTTGGCCAAGGCCACGGCCAAGTCGATAAATCACAGGGTAAGGGAGGAGAGTAATTAAGTAGAGTAAGCCAATCCCAAACCAAATTCCCCAATATCGGGGATGAAGCAATGCGCGCGAGAATTGCGGTAAGTTCGTCATGTAAAACCTATTGTGACGGCAAATGCCGGATCTTCTTGAGTAAGACTATTGTGACACTTTTTGAGAGTCAGCCAAAATCAACGGGTGCGGAGTGACTGATAATCAATCAATTGTTGATTGCGGTGCGGCTAGATGAAGAAAATGTAGCGCAAAATGCGTGGATGTAAATTAACGATAATTGCTTTATGATGCTGCCCAGTTTTTTTCTTATCAACGATAGCCGAGCGAACACCATGCCAGTGTTACACAACCGTATATCGAATGATGAACTGCGCGTGCGTATGTTGGCTGAAACCGAGCCACGCACCACAATCTCATTCTATAAATATTTCCATATCGAAGATCCTAAAACCACGCGTGATGCTCTGTATCAGGCTTTTACCGCGCTAAATGTTTTTGGCCGTGTCTATCTCGCCCATGAAGGGATTAACGCGCAAATCAGCGTACCGCAAAGCCGTGTTGAGGTATTCCGTGAAGCGCTTTATGCCTTCCATCCGGCGCTCAATGGCGTGCGTCTGAATATCGCACTTGAAGATGACGGCAAGTCGTTTTGGGTGCTGCGCATGAAAGTGCGTGACCGTATTGTTGCCGATGGGATTGATGACCCGTCGTTTGATGCCAGCAATGTCGGTTCTTACCTTAAAGCGGCAGATGTCAACGCCATGCTCGATGACCCTGAAGCCGTATTTATCGACATGCGTAACCATTACGAATATGAAGTAGGCCATTTTCAGGATGCTTTAGAGATCCCGGCTGATACGTTCCGTGAACAGCTGCCGAAAGCGGTAGATATGTTGCAGGATGACAAAGAAAAGAAAATTGTCATGTATTGCACTGGCGGGATCCGCTGCGAGAAAGCCAGCGCCTGGATGTTGCACAACGGTTTTAAGAACGTCTATCACATCGAAGGTGGGATTATCGAATATGCGCGCCGCGCGCGTGAGCAAGGTATCCCGGTGCGTTTTGTCGGCAAAAACTTTGTCTTCGATGAGCGTATGGGCGAGCGTATTTCCGATGATGTGATTGCCCATTGCCATCAGTGTGGGGTTTCTTGTGATAGCCACACCAACTGCAAAAATGATGGCTGTCATCTGCTATTTATTCAGTGTCCATCCTGTGCAGAGAAGTTTGCAGGCTGTTGCAGCGACATTTGCCGCGAGGAGCTAGTGCTGTCACCAGAAGAGCAGCGCCGTCGCCGCGCTGGTCGTGAAAACGGTAATAAGATCTTCAATAAATCGCGTGGTGCGCTCAATACCACGTTGGGGATCCCTGATCCCGAGTAACTTTTCTGGTGGATGTTGCTTATGTGAATCCACCTGCCAAAAGCACTTCGTAGGTCGGATTAGCATAAGCGACATCCGACGTTACGTGGTTTTAATTAAAGCGCGAAAGCGAGAATGGTGTCAGGTCGAAGCCAGGTTCTTTGCCCAGAGCGAACTTGCAGGCAATCTCCCCCAATACCGATGCAAATTTAAACCCATGCCCACTCAGCCCGGTGATCACCAGTGTATTGTCATGGCCTGGTAGGGTATCAATAATAAAATCTTCATCTGGCGACATATCGTAGGTGCAGGCTGCGCCGTGCATGCAGACACCCACGCCCGGCATGACCTGGCGTAAGAAACTGAATACTTCACTGCCATCGGTTGCGATAGCGCCAAATGGTTTGCGATGCTGCGGTTCACTGATGACTTGTCCGCCATTATGTTTCCCGAGTTTCAGCTCGTTATCTTCTCCGGCAGGGAAACCATAGTACTGGGTACCATCGGGTAACTCGGCCGTGAATGCAGGGAAATTGTTCTTTTCGCTGTAACGTCCGTCAGCCTGATGCCAGCTAAAGATTTTGCGCACAGGCGTAACCGGCAGTTCGGGTAATAATTTAGTGACCCAGGTTCCTGCGCTCACCAAAAGTTTATCGGCGGTAAACTCGCCTTCTGGGGTATCGACTACCACACCGTCTGCGGTATGGCGGATGTCCGTCACCGGGCAATTAAATAACTGCGCGCACCCACCCTGGTTTGCCAGACGGATATAAGTTTCCACCGCCAACTCGCTGCGCAGCACACCAGAATCTGGCTCAAATAAGCCAAGATAGTTTTCTGGAACGGTAATTTGTGGCCAGCGTGTCATCACTTGTTCAGCCGTCAGTGTTTCAAGCGGTAGTGACCAGCTTTGCGCACTGCTTTGCACCGTTGAGATAAATGCTGAATCCGCAGGGCCGAGGTTAATCACACCTGTGCGATGAAAGACTTTCTCACCACTAATTTCCTGCAACGCATCCCATAATGTCTGGGCGCGTAACACCAGTGGGACATATTTTTCCCCTTCGCCATAGGCATGGCGCATCAGGCGAGTATCACCATGATGGCTACCTTGCTGGTGGGGAGGGTGGTTGCTGTCGATCATAAGCACGTTTAAGCCGGAGTGAGTGGCATAGCATCCGGCGGCTGCGCCAACGGAACCACTACCGACGATGATAAGGTCATAATGCATGATGCTTTTCTCTTCTCTCTGGCAAAAAGTATATAGCAGGTTAATTAATTCTCGGCCGACTGGCAATTGAGCGAAACCTGAATAATAAAAAAGGCACCTTTAGGTGCCTTGCGTTATTTGAGTAGCATCGACAATCAATGCTTACGATAATCGTTTACCTGGTAATCACTAGATTCAATCTTAGCAATCCCGGCTTCTAAAATAGAAATAAATTGCCGGGCAACATCCGTGGTCAGCCATAAAGTTTGACCGATTTCAGTTTCGTCGTGCTTTTGCGTATTCGAGGTCAGGTAGTGCAGGCGAAGCATCAGCGCATCGTAGCTATCAACGGTGCTGATGTCCCATCCGATAAGGGGATGGGTCTGGATAACATCACTATTTTTTTCCATCATAACCCCTTTTATACGTGTGTTTGAGACAACGGTTCGTGAGGTTTAATGCTTGTTTAATGTGAAGCCAGTTAAGTATATCAATGATTAAGCTATTTCGACGGAGAAATAAATACCCTGCAACACTTTTTTTACAACAAAGCGCTTAATTGCACAATAAACCGCCATGATATTCTTTATTGAATCAGATGATTCTGGGTAATGTACAAGAAGGGAAATTATTTAAATGAGCGAATTTCATACAATTAAAAAAAACCGGATGGCGACACCCGGTATAAAGATAACAACGAGGGAATTTTTACCTGAAATGAGCGGCAAAATGATCTAAAGCCAGCCCATTCCCATTATGTTTTTTAATCCGCAGCAAACCAGTCGTCAGCGCTTTCCCAGGTCTCTTGCAATATTTCGCTAATGCGATCGCGGTCTTCTTTGGTAGCCCCTAAAACTGACAGGTTATTTGCAGCGGCATAACGCACCTGAACGTGGTTAACGTTTTCAGGATAGTGTTGAGTAATACGGCGTGAAAATTCATTGGCAAGCGCATCAATAGCGCCTGGTGGCAGAGATGTAGTTTTGGCAATAGTGACTTCAATACGCATAACAGCCCCCTGTAGAACCCGTCATACTTCAAGTTGCCCCTTTGTTGGCTGCGTTCACTCACCCGAATCACTTGCCTATGTAAGCTCATCGGGATTCGTTCTCTTGCCGCCGCGATGCAACTGGAATTATTTAGGGTTAATAATATACTGGATATTTATACAGTCATATCGCCAGTGATGCAACAGGGGGCGGTAAAAATTATGCTTTAACTGACCAGGCTACTTTCTCACCGGCCAGGAATGGCACGATGCTGTCATCGGATGTTTCGATGGTTTCTGGCATTTCAACCGGAGTGCGAACCAGTTCGATAGTCTCTTGGTTAACAGGTAAACCGTAGAAACGCGGGCCATTGAGGGATGTGAACGCTTCGAAGTGCTGCATTGCATTCATCTCTTCAAATACCGTCGCGTAAGCACCCAAAGCAGAAGGGGCGTTAAAGCAGCCAGCACAACCACAGCTTGCTTCTTTGCGATGGCGTGCGTGTGGTGCGGAGTCAGTCCCCAGGAACACACGGTCGCATCCGCTTGCAACCAGTTCGCGTAACGCTTCCTGATGCACACTGCGTTTTAAAATAGGCAGGCAGTACAGGTGAGGGCGCACGCCGCCAACCAGCATGTGGTTGCGGTTAAACATCAGGTGTTGCGGGGTAATAGTTGCACCTAACAGGGAATTGCCTTCCTTCACATACTGTGCGGCATCTTTGGTGGTGATGTGTTCAAACACCACTTTCAGTTCCGGCAGTTGCTTACGCAGCGGTTCCATGACAGTTTCGATAAAGCGTGCTTCACGGTCAAAAATATCAATGTCAGCGTGAGTTACTTCACCGTGAATCAGCAGCGGCATACCGATTTTTTGCATACGCTCAAGCACAGGTAGGATTGCGGCGGTGCTGGTCACGCCATGGCTTGAGTTAGTTGTCGCATTTGCCGGGTAGAGTTTTGCCGCAGTAAACACACCTTCATTAAACCCGCGTTCAACTTCGTTCGGGTCCAGAGAATCAGTCAGGTAGCAGGTCATTAAAGGCTCAAAACTATGCCCTTGCGGTACGGCGTCGAGAATACGCTGGCGATAAGCGATGGCAGCTTCAACCGTTGTCACTGGCGGCGCCAGGTTTGGCATCACAATCGCGCGACCATAAATTTCGCTGGTATAAGGCACAACCGTTTTAAGCATCTCACCATCACGAAGGTGAACATGCCAGTCATCTGGGCGGCGAATTTTTAATACCTGAGGTAATACGGTCATGAAAGTGCTCCGGCGTAGGAAGGAAATAACGATGATTTATGCCGGGCACAAAGGATAAGCGCAAACGTTTAGCTTTGCACCATTTTCGTTGAGATTTTCTTGGGGAGGATGTGCCTCCCCAGTGTTTCAGAGCTTACTCGGTGAACGGGATAATGATTTCGCCTGGTTTGATCTCAATCCCTTTGGCATATTTCTTCGCCAGTTTTTCGCCTGCACTATTATCTTCACTCAACACGTAAGCGGGCTGTTGGTTGAAGTAATTGCGTAGCGACTGATTGAGATATGGAATCAGTGTCTGGACAATCGTCTGCATTTTCTCAGGCTCGACGGTTGCATCTACCACTTCCATTTCTTGCAAATAGATAGCACCTTGCTCTTTATTAAAGGTCGGCAAGGCTTTGAGTTTAAGTTTGATATTAGCTTTTTGATTGCCGAACAAAGATGTCATATCCAGTTTGGCATCGCCAGTCAGGGTGATTTTGTTCGGTTCTTCGCGGCCAATCGCACTGGCTAAATTAGTTAAGACAATATGGGCATCGGCAACGCCTGGCAGGCCAATATCTTTAGAGAAATTATTTCGTTTGTGCAGCGCCTGGTTGATTTCCTGTTCGCTGACGGTGTATTGCGTTAGCTGGTTACAACCCACCACTAATCCGCTGAGCATCAAGGCTGCGGCTAATACTATTTTTTTCATGAATATCCTTAACATGCTGCATCGGTCACAGATCCTGACATAAAGCATCATGATGTACTAGTACCGGGCGTGCTACAGGAAAAGGCTTAATTTTTTATTCGACAGAATAAGTTTTTGAACCATGAGATAAAGGCGGGTTAACTTACCCGCCGTAGAACCATTAACAATCTTTAAATGGCGTGGGATGACAGCAGGTTAATTTGCGTCTGTTTGGCCATATTATCCCGGTATGCCGCGACACGACTCGGCCACTCAATTCCGGCAACCAGCGTCAGGTTACGCAGCAGTGGGAAGAGGTGGATATCGTCATCAGACAACTCACCGTTGACGGCATTGGGCTGCACGATAAGTTTATCGAGCTTACGTAAATCATCGCTGATTTTTTTGGTCAGACCCGGTGAATGCGTCAGATGGTCAGTAAAAGAACCGATCATTGCCTCTTTCTTCTGTGCGAAGTAAGCCCGGGCTGCAGGTATGGCAAACTCATCAAAAGGCGCTTTCGCAATACGCGGCAATAACAGGTGTTGGACATAGCTATTGACGTGGCGTAACCAGTCGCTGATAGCTGAATTAGCAGCGCCGGTCAAAAGTGGTTCACCATCAATTTTGTCGACGTAGTGCACGATATCCATGCTTTCAGGCAGGTAGTGACTGTCATCTTTTTGCAGGATTGGCGCCATTTTCTTGCCAATCATTTTCGTCGGGGTTGCTTCATCGTCGTTTAGCAAGACGACCAGCTCAACGGGGATATTCTTTAAGCCAAAAATCATTCGTGCTTTAAGGCAGAAAGGGCAGTGATCGTAAATATAAAGCTTCACGTTACTCCTCCATATCAATCGTCAGGAAAAATCCGTCAATTTTTGAGTATGGAGGAGAATACCAGGGGCTGCAAACTAGTTGCCGGGTTCAAGCATAGAGGGGTCTATCGGTTTCGGGCTAAATTGCCACCACAAGGCGATGAGCGTGATGAAGCCTATAATCCCTAACATCACCCACGGAAGTTCCGGTTGGTTGATACTTTTCCCAGCATCGAATAACCAACCCCCACCGGCGTAACCAAATGCGCCGCCAATCGCCAGACCCAGTCGGCTAAAGCCCATATAACTTCCACGCGCACGGGAATCAGCAAGTGATGCCCCCAGCGTTTCGCGGGCAGGTTCGGCAATGATTGAACCGATATAAAACACGCAAATTAGCGTGAACAGTTGCTGAAGGTTATTGGCAAGGCCAATCGGCAACATGGCCAGGGACATAAGGAACAAACCCGCCATCAGCCGCTGCTCGAGACGGAAACGTTTTTCGCTCCAGCGTGCAATAGGGTAGAGCAGCGTTAAGGATAGTGCCGCTTCAATGGCATACATCCACTTTACTGCGGCAGGCGTACCGGCAATTTCGTTCACCATAATCGGCAGCATTAACATCACCTGCACCGCCAGCATGTAATATCCGGCCAGCGTTAACACATAAGTGATGAAACGTTTGTCGCGCAGCACGCGTCCCATGCCTTCGAGCATTGGCGTGCGAATGGTAGAGAGTTTATACGCAGGAAGCAGCCAGGCATTGACGATGGCGCAAATCACAAACATCACCGCGCCCGCACCGCACACCAGACGAAAATCGTATTGTAGCAACCAACTGCCGAGCAGCGCCCCAATGACGGCACCAGCGCTGTCTTGCATCATTAATATCGAGAAGAAACGGCCGCGTTGATGTGGACGCACCAGTTTGACGACAAGGGCTGCGCGAGGTGGGTCGAATAGTGTGCCCCCGATAGCAGAAATAAAACATGATAACCACAAAACCCAGGGTTCATGAGCGATGCCCATCAGCGCAAAACCGACGGCGCGCAACAGCATTCCGGTGACAATCATCGGTTTGGCACCTAGCCGGTCGGCGATGGCGCCACCGAAAATACCTAGCCCTTGCTGAGTAAGCTGACGTAGGCCCAGCGCAATGCCGACCATTAATGCCGCCCAACCCATTTGGTCTACAAAGCGAATGGAAATAAGAGGGAAAACCACGAAGAAGCCTAATACAACTAACATATTATCGAGCAATAAGAAGTATTTACCCAGGCTCCTGGCCTGCGCGACCCGTGACATCTCCCCTCCAGGGAACTTAAAAGTGTGACAAACCTCTATTCTCCACTGCTCTCAGGGTTTTTGACAGGGCGTACGGCGACAATATTTTTTTATCAATCCGGCGCTTTGATTTAACTCGTTAATCGAAAAAAGTATGGCCGAATGAGAAATCTGCATGTTGTTGTTTTCCTTCCATCGCAAGGGGCAGGTATAGTAATTACGTTGGCTCAAAAATACGTGGGATGTGAGGAGTAGGGTGAACATGTTTGGCTACCGCAGTAACGTGCCGAAAGTACGCTTAACAACGGACCGCATGGTGGTGCGTCTGGTGTACGAGCGAGATGCCTGGCGTCTGGCAGATTATTACGCCGAAAACCGTCAGTTCCTGAAACCCTGGGAACCCATTCGTGATGACAGCCATTGCTATCCTTCCGGCTGGCAGGCGCGGCTTGGCATGATTAGCGAAATGCATAAAACCGGTAGTGCTTATTACTTTGCGCTGCTCGACCCGGAAGAGAAAGAGATCCTTGGCGTTGCCAACTTCTCAAACGTAGTGCGGGGCTCATTTCATGCCTGCTATCTCGGCTACTCACTTGGTGAGAAATGGCAGGGGCAGGGAATGATGTTTGAAGCACTGACCACGGCTATTCGCTACATGCAGCGTAGCCAGCATATCCATCGCATCATGGCGAACTACATGCCGCATAACCAGCGCAGCGGTGACCTTCTCGCTCGCCTTGGTTTTGAAAAAGAAGGCTATGCCAAAGAGTATTTACTGATTGATGGCGTGTGGCGGGATCATGTTTTGACCGCACTGACCACCAAAGAATGGACCCCTGGCCGTTAAGGACAATAAATGAAATATCAGTTAACTGCGGTTGAAGCACGAGTTGTAGGTAGCCTGATGGAAAAGCAGGTGACCACTCCCGAACAGTATCCGATGTCGGTCAACGGTGTGGTCACGGCATGTAACCAGAAGACCAACCGCGAACCGGTGATGGATCTGAAAGAGCATGATGTTCAGGAAACGTTGGATATTCTGGTCAAACGCCACTTTTTGCGCACCGTCAGTGGGTTTGGCAATCGGGTTACTAAATACGAGCAACGTTTCTGCAATTCTGAGTTTGGTGACCTTAAACTTTCTGCGGCAGAAGTCGCGGTGGTCACCGCCTTACTGCTACGTGGCGCCCAAACGCCAGGCGAATTGCGTACCCGCTCCGGAAGAATGTTTGAGTTCAGCGATATGGCGCAGGTTGAAGCGACTCTTGAACATCTCGCCAATCGTGAAGACGGTCCTTTTGTGGTGCGCTTACCGCGTGAACCAGGCAAACGCGAAAGCCGCTATATGCATCTTTTCAGCGGTGAGGTTGATGCGGCGCAGGTTGTATCATCAGCACCGGAAAGCAGCATTGCCCCTGCTGGTGATTTAACAGCGCGTGTCGAACAGCTCGAAAATGAAGTTGCTGATCTTAAGCAACGCCTGGATTCACTGCTCGCTCATCTCGGAGATTAATTAATGACTAAACTTCGCGTAGGCGTTGTCGGTTTAGGGGGTATTGCCCAAAAAGCATGGTTACCCGTTCTGGGAGCCTCCAGCGACTGGACACTTCAGGGCGCATTTTCCCCAACACAGGCGAAAGCTCAGAAAGTCTGCGACACCTGGCGTATCCCCTATATTCCTTCTATTGCTGAACTGGCGGCACAGTGTGACGCCGTGTTCGTTCACAGTGCGACCAGCAGTCATTACGCGGTAGTGAGCGAGTTATTGCAGGCAGGTGTCCATGTTTGTGTGGATAAGCCGCTGGCTGAAAACCTTGCCGATGCTGAACGTTTAGTGGAAATGGCGCAACGTCAAAAGCGTACGCTGATGGTTGGTTTTAACCGCCGTTTTTCACCGTTGTACCAGGGTCTGAAAGCGACACTGGCGAATGGTTTATCAGTACGGATGGATAAACATCGAGCAGACAGCGTTGGTCCAAATGACCTGCGTTTTACCTTGCTTGATGATTATCTGCATGTGGTTGATACCGCACTGTGGCTGTCTGGCGGTGAAGCGCAATTGCAAAGTGGGACTCTCTTGACCAACGACCAGGGGCAGATGCTTTTTGCTGAGCATCACTTTGCCCGAGGCAACCTTCAAATCACCACCAGTATGCATCGCCGGGCGGGTAGCCAACGTGAGTGGGTTCAGGCGGTCACAGAGGGTGGTTTGTACGACGTTACAGATATGCGCGAATGGCGTGAAGAGTGCGGCAATGGCGTGGTGAACCGTCCAATCCCGGGCTGGCAAACTACACTCGAACAACGCGGTTTCGCTGGATGTGCGCGTCATTTCCTTGATTGTCTGGCAAATCAGACAGTTCCTGAAACTTCCGGTGAGCAGGCGTTAATGGCCCAGCGGGTAGTAGAGAAACTGTGGCGCGATGCGATGAGCGAATAATGCGGTAACATCTGATAGTAGTAATTCGGCTGGGTATCGGTAGACTAAGCGCCTGATCGAAATGCCCTTAACAACGCCTGCCTTGCAGGCGTTGATGTTTGTGGAACCATATAATAAATGAATCTATTAAAATCGCTGGCCGCCGTCAGCTCGATGACGATGTTTTCTCGCGTGCTCGGATTTGCACGTGATGCCATTGTGGCAAGGGTTTTTGGGGCAGGGATGGCGACGGATGCCTTTTTTGTGGCATTCAAATTACCGAACCTTTTGCGCCGTATTTTCGCCGAAGGTGCATTTTCGCAAGCGTTTGTCCCGATTCTTGCTGAATACAAAAGTAAGCAGGGTGAAGATGCGACTCGCGTATTTGTCTCGTATGTTTCCGGGCTGCTGACGCTTGCACTGGCGGTTGTTACTGTTATCGGGATGATTGCGGCACCGTGGGTTATTCTGGTCACAGCACCTGGCTTTGCGGATACGGCCGATAAATTCGCTCTCACCTCCAGCCTGCTACGAATTACTTTCCCGTATATTTTCCTGATCTCTCTGGCCTCGCTGTGTGGGGCGATACTGAATACCTGGAACCGCTTCTCTGTTCCGGCGTTTGCTCCGACATTCTTAAACCTCAGCATGATTGGCTTTGCACTCTTTGCCGCACCGCACTTTAACCCGCCGATTCTGGCGTTGGCCTGGGCGGTAACCGTTGGCGGTGTGTTGCAGTTGGCGTATCAATTACCGCATCTGAAAAAGATTGGCATGCTGGTTTTACCGCGCGTGAACCTGAAAGATGCAGGTGCGATGCGTGTGATCAAACAGATGGGGCCTGCGATTCTTGGTGTATCCGTCAGTCAGATCTCATTAATCATCAACACCATTTTTGCTTCATTCCTCGCTTCCGGTTCAGTTTCCTGGATGTACTACGCCGACCGTCTGATGGAGTTCCCATCTGGGGTGCTGGGTGTGGCACTGGGTACCATTTTGCTGCCTTCACTGGCGAAGAGTTTTGCCAGCGGTAATCACGATGAATATTCACGCCTGATGGACTGGGGTTTACGTCTGTGTTTCTTGCTGGCGCTGCCAAGTGCGGTTGCATTGGGGATTCTGGCTAAGCCGCTCACTGTTTCACTGTTCCAGTACGGCAAGTTCACCGCTTTTGATGCCTCTATGACGCAACGTGCGCTGGTGGCTTATTCCGTCGGTTTGATGGGGCTGATCGTAGTGAAGGTGTTGGCACCCGGTTTTTATTCGCGCCAGGACATCAAAACCCCGGTTAAAATCGCCATCGTGACGCTGATTTTGACCCAGGTAATGAACCTTGCGTTTATTGGCCCGCTCAAGCACGCCGGGCTGTCGCTGTCGATTGGTCTGGGGGCATGTCTGAATGCCAGCCTGCTATACTGGCAACTGCGTAAACAGGATATTTTCCAACCTCAGCCGGGCTGGAGCGCATTCCTCTGGCGCCTGTTTGCTGGTGTCATTGTGATGTCAGCGGTATTGGTTGGCATGATGCACATTATGCCGGCCTGGGATCTGGGCACCATGCCGTATCGTATACTGCGCTTAATGGCCGTTGTCGTGGCCGGTATCGCAGCTTATTTCGCAACGCTTACGGTGTTGGGATTCAGAGTGAAGGATTTTGCCCGACGCACAATGTAGCGTGATGGCAATTTATCGTGCTGACACGTGCCAAAGGCATAGTCGGCACGCGCATTCTGCATTAAACTGCGCGCTGCAAAATTTGACTTATTGAACGATTAATTAGGCGGTAATAGCGATGCACGGGACAATCACAACCTGGTTTGAAGATAAAGGTTTCGGTTTTATCAAAGATGAAAACGGTGACAATCGTTATTTTCATGTGATTAAGGTCGCCAACCCTGAACTGATTAAGAAAGATGCTTCAGTCACTTTCGAGCCAACCACGAACAACAAAGGCCTGTCGGCATTTTCTGTGAAGGTTGAACCAGACAGCAAGTACATTTATATCGCAGGCGAGCGCATGAAAATCACCTCGATTAAATCCTTCCTGGTTTACAGCGAAGAAGTGCCTGCCGAAACCAAGATTGATAAAGAGAATGCGGTGCTGTCTGTGGGCGCATTGATGAATAGCATTCGTCCGAAGGTTGACCCGAAACAGGGGCAGATGCGTACCTTGAAAAAGCTGGCAGTGACCACTTTCCAGGGCACAACGTTAATCTTTTCTGAAGATGAAATTGATGTAGAAGCGACAATGAAGATTCTGAAGGGTCTTTAACGCGTTACTTGGGCGGTGCTTTGAAACCGCCCTTATTCTTTCTGGCACTAAATCGTTATTTTCTTCCCACCACGACTGACCGTGGTCGCCTGCCCATCAGCCCCATAAAGATTAGGTTCCTGATGCGGTTTGAGTACCGCCAGCGCTTGTTCATTACGCGCTAACTGATCCTCTAATAGCCAACCGTTATGCTGGTTGATATCACGTAAGTGCTGCGTTTTCTGCGTAATCGTCTGCCAACGCTGGGTAATATCCGTGCTGCTGGTATTTTCGGCTTTCTGTGCGTCACGGCGAAGCTGTTCGAGATAATCTAACGTCGCAAGTAGCGAGCTTTTATCTTCAGTAATGCGCTGCAACGCACTGCCATTCACATGGCCTGCGGATAGTTGTTGCTGCTCGGCGTCCATCACCTCTTTCAGAGAGTTGAGCACCACAGTCATTTGATCCATTACTTCTAACAGACGATTCATGCAATTATTTACTCTGGATATATACCCGTCATACTTCAAGCTGCTGGTGCGTTGACTGCACCCGTGCGCCCCAGTCACATAGTTATCTATGCTCCTGGGGACTTACGGCCTGGTCGCCTTCCCGCCACTTAAATTATTTTGGGTATCGCTGAGAGCTTCCTGGATTAATGCATCGGCGATTTTGCCGGTATCCATTTTAAGCTCGCCGTTACGGATCGCAGTTTTGAGTGCTTCAACGCGTTCCATATTAATATCACCGCTGCCTGGCTGTATTAACTTAGCCTGCGCGTCACTGAGTGTCACGTTGGTGCTGGTTGGCGTGGTACTTTTTTCCAGACGGCTCTTTTGAATCGGAGCTTCTGATGTTTCACGTGGTTGTACGGTACTTACCGGTTTCAAAGGAGACGTGCGATCAATGCTCATTATTCTATCCTCATCGAGGTGGCTCGCAGCATTTGAGCCTGCCAATATCTATCATCTGTTAACACACTATCGGCAGTCGCCGCAGAACCTTTATACCCTTCTTAATCGCCAGTTGAATATTACAAGTTAATCAGAATATTCCCATCAACATCTACTGTCCCGCTTACAATCTGACCAGAATCCATTCGTACACGCGCATTCTGCGCGACAGCCGCATTGTTGAGTGCTTTGCCTTCGCTATTCACACTAAAACCTTCACCTGCAGCAACAACTTGGACTCGTTGCCCGGCTTTCACTCGCCATGACTGGCGCACCATCGACAGCATAATTGGCTGATTGGGTGCGATGTCGCGCAGTGTTACAGCATCGTTTGCCTGGCGAATATCCAACATGGCACGCGGAGGAAGTTGATCCAGTCTCCCGCGTTTAAGTTGTACCTGGCTTTCATTAATGACACTGCCACGTGGTAGCGCCTGGGCTGCAACGACGTAATTTCCAATAGCCTGCACTTCTGCCTGAATAAAGCGTTTGGTATCACCACATCGAGCTAACACGCTCACGGTTCCCCACAGGCGACCATTACCCGGCATTGAAAAATCGGGAAGCGGGCAGGAGGGTAATTGTGCATCGGGTGTTTTCACTTTTACCGATACTTCATCGCTTATTCCCGCCAGACGCTGCTGAAAAAACTGGTTCAAAGGTGCATCCAGAATACTGGCGAATGCCGGTGGGCATGCCAGTAAAAGCGCAATCGTGCTCCAGGTTTTCAGACCGTTCATAACGTCTCTCCTTGTTCAGGTTGCAGTGATTTTAACCGCACACGGAATTGATCAAGGCGACAAATAGCGACGCATTTTGTGTCTATTCCAACGATAACGCACGCGTAAGGGGCTTTAAGCTGTCGGACAAATCCTAATTATGCGGAGGGAACATGCTAGACAAACTGGATGCCGCGCTGCGATTTCAGCAAGAAGCGATAAATTTGCGCGCCCAGCGTCAGGAAATTCTGGCAGGGAATATCGCTAATGCCGATACCCCAGGTTATCAGGCTCGCGATATAGATTTTGCCAGTGAAATGAAAAAAGTGATGGACAGAGGACGTGTTGAAGGTAGCGGCGTATCGCTTGCTCTTACCTCTTCGCGCCATATTCCGGCACAAACTCAAACTGTCCCACAGCTTGATCTCCTCTACCGCATTCCTGACCAGCCATCCATGGATGGCAACACCGTCGACATGGACCGCGAACGTACACAATTTGCCGATAACAGCCTGAAATACCAGTCAGACCTGACGGTTCTCGGCGGCCAAATCAAGGGCATGATGTCAGTGCTGCAACAGGGTGGCTAATAGATGGCTTTACTGAATATTTTTGATATTGCCGGTTCAGCGATGGCCGCGCAGTCCAAGCGTATGAACGTGGCGGCGAGTAACCTGGCTAACGCCGATAGCGTCACAGGTCCCGATGGTCAACCGTACCGTGCCAAGCAAGTTATTTTCCAGGTGGATGCAGCTCCTGGTGCTGAAACCGGTGGTGTGAAAGTGACTGGCGTTGAAGAGAGCCAGGCACCAGACAAGCTGGTATTTCAGCCAGGTAATCCGCTCGCTGACGCTAAAGGTTACGTGCGGATGCCAAACGTTGATGTGGTAGGTGAGATGGTCAACAGCATGTCTGCCTCCCGTAGCTACCAGGCAAATGTGGAAGTACTCAACACTGTGAAAAGCATGATGTTGAAAACCCTGACTCTTGGTCAGTAAAGGAGTGACTGATGGGCATAGCCGTTAATATGAACGACACCACGACCAGTGGTGTTAATACTTTATCGGGTAATAGCAGCATTACCGGGAATAATGCTGCCGATCTTCAGAGTAGTTTCCTGACGCTACTGGTTGCGCAGCTCAAAAACCAGGACCCGACCAACCCTCTGCAAAATAACGAACTGACTACGCAACTTGCGCAAATCAGCACCGTGAGCGGTATTGAAAAACTCAACACCACGCTCGGTTCAGTGTCAGGCCAGTTAAACAATAACCAGTCAGTTCAGGCAAGCGCCCTGATTGGTCATGGCGTGATGATCCCTGGTTCTAAAATTCTGGCAGGCAAAGAGGCGACCACGCCATTTGGTGTGGAGCTGCAACAAGCCGCCGATAAAGTTACCGCTACGATCACGGATAACACCGGCAAAGTGGTACGCACGCTCGATATTGGTGGCCTAAGCGCAGGCGTTCATACCTTTACCTGGGATGGCACGATGACGGACGGTTCGACGGCGCCAGACGGTGCTTATAACGTCGCTATCAATGCCACAAATGGTGGGACACAACTGGTTGCTCAGCCGCTCAATTTTGCGATGGTCAACGGTGTGACACTCAGTAATGGCAAGACCTTGCTCGACCTCGGTACTTACGGCACCTCCACTCTCGACGACATCAGGCAGATTATTTAAGCCTATAACCCTTTGCAGGAGTAAGACATGGCCTTTTCTCAAGCGGTCAGCGGCCTGAATGCCGCCGCCACCAACCTGGACGTGATTGGTAACAACATTGCCAACTCAGCCACCTATGGCTTTAAGTCCGGCAGCGTATCTTTCGCTGACATGTTTGCAGGTTCTAAAGTGGGTCTGGGCGTTAAAGTCGCAGGTATCACGCAGGACTTTGGCGACGGTACTACGACCAACACCGGGCGTGGCCTGGATGTGGCGATTAGCCAGAATGGTTTCTTCCGTATGGTGGACACTAACGGTTCGGTCTATTACAGCCGTAACGGCCAGTTCAAACTGGATCAAAACCGCAATCTGGTGAACATGCAGGGTATGCAACTGACGGGTTATCCGGCAACCGGTACACCGCCAACGATTCAGGAAGGGGCAAACCCGGTAGGGCTTTCAATTCCTAATACTTTGATGGCGGCGAAAATCACCACCACGGCCTCAATGCAGATTAACCTGAACTCTACCGATAAGGTGCCTGCCAAAACAACTTTTGATCCAGCAGATTCAGAGAGTTACAACAAAAAAGGCTCTATCACTGTCTATGACAGCCAGGGTAACTCCCATGATATGAACGTCTTCTTTGTGAAGTCTTCTACGGCAAATACCTGGGATGTTTATACCCAGGACAGCAGCGTTGCGGGGAGCCCGATTCAAAAAGGGACATCTCTGGAGTTCAGTAGTAGTGGTGTCTTAACCAACGGTACCGCTAGCGATTTTAAGACTGAGGCTATTAATGGTGCAACGCCTGCGACATTCAATCTCAGCTTCCTCAACTCCATGCAGCAAAACACCGGCTCCAACAATATCGTTGCCGCGAATCAGAATGGCTATAAGCCAGGCGATTTGGTGAGCTATCAGATCAATGAAGATGGCACCGTAGTCGGTAACTACTCCAACGAACAAAACCAATTGCTCGGGCAGATTGTGTTGTCCAACTTTGCGAACCCGGAAGGCCTGTCCTCTGAGGGTAACAACGTCTGGGCGGCGACTAATGCTTCAGGTGTTGCGCTGTTGGGTACGGCAGGCTCAGGTAACTTCGGTACGCTGACTAACGGTGCGCTGGAAGCCTCAAACGTCGATCTGAGTAAAGAACTGGTCAATATGATTGTTGCACAGCGCAACTACCAGTCTAACGCGCAGACCATCAAAACCCAGGACCAGATACTTAACACCCTGGTTAACCTGCGCTAAGCACTGACGGGAAAGCTTAATGGATCACGCAATTTATACCGCCATGGGCGCGGCCAGTCAGACGCTGAATCAACAAGCGGTGACGGCCAGCAACCTGGCGAATGCTTCAACCCCCGGCTTTCGTGCACAGCTAACGGCTTTGCGCGCAGTTCCGGTGGAAGGGCTTTCTTTGCCAACGCGTACGCTGGTGACCGCGTCAACGCCTGGCGCTGATATGTCTCAAGGTCAGCTTGATTACACCCAACGCCCGCTGGATGTTGCCCTGCAACAAGATGGCTGGCTGGCGGTACAAAGTGCTGATGGTACAGAAGCTTATACCCGTAACGGCAATATGCAGGTGAGTCCTGCCGGGCAACTGACCATCGGGGGGCAACCGGTGATGGGTGAGGGTGGCCCGATTGCCGTGCCTCAAGGCGCACAGCTAACTATCGCGGCTGATGGCACCATTTCTGCACTTAACGCGGGCGACCAGCCTAATACCGTGGCACCGATTGGCCGCCTGAAACTGGTGAAAGCGACAGGCCTGGAAGTGGTACGTGGTGACGATGGATTTTTCCGTTTGAGCCCAGCCGCACAGGCTACGCGTGGCGCGACCTTGCAAGCTGACGCCAGCATCTCTTTGATGCCAGGCGTGCTGGAAGGCAGCAACGTGAAACCCGTAGAAGCCATGGCTGACATGATTTCCAACGCCCGTCGTTTTGAAATGCAGATGAAGATTATTTCGAGCGTGGATGAAAACGAGCAACGGGCCAACCAATTGCTGTCGATGACTTGATAATCAGCCGCGAAACTAACAGGAATTCAAAATGATCAGTTCTTTATGGATCGCCAAAACCGGTCTTGATGCCCAGCAAACCAACATGGATGTGATTGCCAACAACCTGGCAAACGTCTCCACCAACGGTTTTAAGCGTCAGCGTGCTGTGTTTGAAGATCTTCTTTACCAGACTATTCGCCAGCCTGGTGCGCAATCTTCTGAGCAAACCACGTTGCCGTCAGGTTTGCAGATTGGTACGGGTGTGCGTCCGGTCGCCACTGAGCGTCTGCATAGCCAGGGTAACCTTTCTCAGACTAACAATAGTAAAGATGTGGCTATCAAAGGTCAGGGTTTCTTCCAGGTGCAACTGCCGGATGGTACCAGTGCCTACACGCGCGATGGTTCATTCCAGGTTGATCAAAACGGCCAATTGGTGACGGCGGGTGGTTTCCAGGTTCAGCCTGCTATCACCATTCCTGCTAACGCCCTGACGATTACTGTTGGACGTGACGGCATCGTGAGTGTGACTCAGCAGGGTCAGGCGCAACCCGTGCAGGTAGGCCAGCTTAACTTGACCACTTTTATGAATGACACGGGTCTGGAAAGCCTGGGCGAGAACTTGTATGCCGAAACCCAGTCCTCCGGTACGCCAAACGAAAGCACCCCAGGGCTTAACGGCGCGGGGCTTTTGTACCAGGGGTACGTTGAGACCTCTAACGTGAACGTGGCTGAAGAACTGGTGAATATGATCCAGGTTCAGCGCGCTTATGAAATCAACAGTAAAGCCGTTTCTACCACCGATCAGATGCTGCAAAAACTGACGCAACTGTAAGGCGTTTGCCGGTGTGCAGTTTCGCACCGGCTGTCTTTATCTGAATGACCTGAAGATGAAAGCAATGCAAAACCCAATAGTTCTCCGTCCTATCGTGATGTGTCTGGTGCTCGCCTCAACGGGCTGCGCGCTGATACCAACTAAACCGCTGGTGGAAGGGGCGACAACGGCCCAGCCAGTGCCAGGCCCTGCGCCTATCGTCAATGGTTCAATTTTCCAGACGGCGCAACCGGTGAACTATGGGTATCAGCCTTTGTTCGAAGACCGCCGTCCAAGGAATGTCGGCGATACCTTGACTATTCAGCTCCAGGAAAATGTCAGTGCCAGTAAAAGCTCGTCGGCTAATGCCAGCCGTGATGGCAAAACAAACTTTGGCTTTGACGTAACGCCTCGTTATCTCGAGGGGCTATTCGGCAACGACCGCGCGTCAGTGGATGCCTCTGGCGGCAACAGTTTCAACGGTAAGGGTGGGGCAAACGCCAGTAATACCTTTAGCGGAACCTTAACCGTGACGGTGGATCAGGTGCTGGCAAACGGCAACCTGCACGTCGTGGGTGAAAAACAGATAGCCATTAACCAGGGCACCGAATTTATTCGTTTCTCCGGCGTGGTGAATCCTCGCACTATTAGCGGCTCCAATACCGTGCCGTCTACGCAAGTGGCGGATGCACGCATCGAATATGTCGGTAATGGCTATATCAACGAAGCGCAAAATATGGGTTGGTTACAACGCTTCTTCCTTAATTTATCGCCGATGTAAGCGAGGAAACTCATGACCAAATATTTATTCGGATTACTGATGCTGGTGGCAACCTTTGCGCAAGCTGACCGTATCCGCGACCTGACAACGGTTCAGGGCGTGCGTGAAAACTCCCTGATTGGTTACGGTCTGGTGGTCGGGCTCGATGGCACAGGCGACCAAACCACACAAACACCTTTCACTACCCAGACACTCAACAACATGCTTTCGCAGTTGGGGATCACTGTTCCTGCAGGGACCAACATGCAGCTTAAAAACGTCGCTGCGGTCATGGTGACGGCAAAATACCCGGCATTCGCACGCTCCGGGCAGAATATTGATGTAGTGGTTTCATCCATGGGTAACGCTAAAAGCCTGCGTGGCGGCACTTTGCTGATGACGCCGATGAAAGGTGTTGATAACCAGGTTTATGCGCTCGCGCAGGGTAACATTCTGGTTGGCGGCGCCGGGGCTTCGGCGGGCGGTAGCAGCGTTCAGGTTAACCAGCTTAACGGCGGTCGTATTACTAACGGTGCGGTTATCGAACGTGAATTACCGGGCACTTTTGGCACCGGGAATATGATTAGCCTGCAACTCAACAACGATGATTTCACTCTTGCGCAGCAGATAACGGACACCATCAACCGCTCACGTGGTTTTGGCAGTGCTTCAGCTTTAGATGCGCGCACTATTCAGATCCGTGTACCAAGCGGTAACAGTTCGCAAGTTCGTTTGTTGGCTGATATTCAGAACCTTGAAGTCAACATGCCTGCGCAGGACGCGAAAGTGATTATCAACTCACGTACCGGCTCGGTGGTAATGAACCAGGAAGTGACACTGGACACTTGTGCAGTGGCGCAGGGTAACTTGTCTGTGACGGTTAACCGCTCAGCGCAGGTAAGCCAGCCGGATACACCTTTTGGTGGCGGTCAAACAGTGGTCACGCCGCAAACCCAAATCGATTTGCGTCAGAACGGCGGTGCGCTGCAACGGGTTAACGCCAGCGCCAATCTAAATAATGTGGTTCGTGCACTGAATACGCTGGGCGCTTCACCAATGGAGTTGATGTCGATTCTGCAATCGATGCAAACCGCCGGATGTCTGCGTGCCAAAGTGGAAATCATCTGATGCTTAACGATACCCAGTCACTGGCGAATGCTGCATGGGATGCTAACTCTCTTAACGAGCTAAAAGCGAAAACCGGGCAAGATCCAAAGGGCAACATGAAATCGGTTGCCCGCCAGGTGGAGGGGATGTTCGTGCAAATGATGCTGAAAAGCATGCGTGAGGCGCTGCCAAAAGATGGCTTGTTTAGCAGCGAGCAGACACGCATGTACACCAGCATCTATGACCAGCAAATTGCGCAGCAGCTAAGCTCCAAAGGGCTTGGTCTGGCCGATATGATGGTGGAGCAAATGGGCGGCAATGCCGACCCATCGGAAGATGCTGGCAAAGTGCCGATGAAGTTTGATCTACAAACTGTGACCAGTTTCCAGAACCAGGCGTTAACGCAAATGGTGCGCCAGGCCATACCGAAAGCGCCTTCTAACGAAGAGCCGCTAACCGGGGATAGCAAAGACTTCCTGGCTCAGCTTTCGTTACCAGCAAGGCTTGCCAGTGAACAGAGCGGTATTCCTCATCACTTGATTCTGGCGCAAGCTGCGCTGGAGTCAGGATGGGGCCAGCGGCAAATCCTCACTGAAAAAGGTGAACCAAGTTTTAACTTGTTTGGCGTGAAGGCGTCAGGAAGTTGGAAAGGCCCGACGACGGAAATCACCACTACGGAGTATGAAAATGGTGAAGCCAAAAAGGTAAAAGCTAAGTTCCGCGTGTATAGCTCTTACCTCGAAGCACTTTCTGATTACGTAGGCTTGCTGACGCGTAACCCGCGATACGCTGCAGTCACTAATGCCAATACCGCAGAACAGGGTGCACAGGCATTGCAAAATGCCGGTTACGCAACCGATCCGAACTATGCCCGCAAGCTGACGGGTATGATTCAGCAGATGAAGGCGATGGGTGAGAAAGTGGCGAAAGCTTATAGCAATGACTTATCCAATTTATTCTGAAGCTCATCATACTTCGAGCCGCAGGTGCGTTGGCTGCACTCACAAACCCCAGTCACTTACTTTATGTAAGCTCCTGGGGATTTGCTCCCTTGCCGCCTTCCTGCAACTCGAATTATTTAGAGCTAACACCTCAAGTGTTGCCAGACGCTGCCGATACTTACCAACAGGAATCGTGATTAACGCGCTAAGGAAATTTCATGTCCAGTAGCCTGATTAACAGTGCCATGAGTGGCCTGGGTGCTGCCCAGGCGGCACTGAATACTGTCAGTAACAACATTTCTAACTATAACGTCACAGGCTATACCCGCCAGACTACCGTGTTGTCGCAGTCGCAAAGTACGTTTGGTGCAGGTGGCTGGATTGGTAATGGCGTACAGGTCAGCGGTGTGCAACGTGAATATGATGCGTTCATCACTAACCAACTGCGTGCGGCACAAACGCAAAGCAGTGGTCTGAATACTCAGTACCAGCAGATGTCTAAAATTGACAATATTCTGTCTGGCACTACAAATACCCTCGCTACAACCATGCAGAGCTTCTTTAGCGGCTTGCAGACTCTGGTTAGTAACTCCGAAGATCCGGCGGCACGCCAGGCATTGCTTGGAAATGCCAACGGCTTGGTTAACCAGTTTAAGGTGACCGATCAGTATCTACGCGACCAGGATAAGCAGGTGAATACCGCAATCCAGAGTAGCGTGGAGCAAATCAACAATTACGCCAGCCAGATCGCCAATCTGAATAACCAGATTTCGCGCCTGACGGGTGTGGGGGCAGGTGCAGCACCGAACGATCTGCTCGATCAACGCGACCAGTTGGTTAGCGAGTTAAACCAGATTGTCGGTGTTGAAGTCAGTGTTCAGGATGGTGGTACATATAACGTCTCCATCGCGAATGGTTTGTCCCTGGTACAGGGTGATAAAGCCAATAAACTGGCGGCAGTGGCTTCCAGCGCTGACCCTTCACGTACCACAGTTGCGTATGTTGACCCTGTTTCAGGCACTAAGGAAATTCCGGAAAACCAGCTGAGCAGCGGCACGCTGGGCGGCATGTTGACCTTCCGTTCTCAGGATCTGGATAGCGCTCGCAACCGCTTGGGGCAGTTGGCTCTGACATTTGCCGATTCGATAAATCAGCAACATGGCAAAGGGGTTGATGCTGGTGACCCGCCGGAGGCTGGCGGTGATTTCTTTTCAATCGGCGGGCCGACAGCCTGGGGGAACGCCAACAATGTCGCTAAAGATACCTCGCTTAAAGTAAGCATGACGAACAGTTCGGAAGTGCAGGCAAGCGACTATAAAGTGACCTATGACGGTAAGGATTGGCAAGTCACACGCCTGGCGGATAATAAGCAATTCAAAGCCACGCTCTCCACTGATGGTAAAAGCATGAGCTTCGATGGCCTGAAACTTGATATTAGCGGTACGGCGCCGAGCAAAAATGACAGCTTCATAGTTAAACCTGTTTCTGACGCTGTTGTGAACATGGGCGTGCTGATTACCGACGAAAGTAAGCTGGCCCTGGCGGGTGACCCTAATGGTGGCACTGGCAATACCAGCGGTGGCGCAAGCGACAACCGTAATGCCCAGGCAATGCTAGACTTGCAAAGCGGCAAACTCGTTAACGGCAACAAATCGTTTAACGATGCATATGCAAGCCTTGTGAGCGATGTTGGTAACAAGACCAGCACCCTGAAAGTCACCAGCACAACGCAAAATAACGTGGTTACGCAGTTGAGTAACCAACAGCAGTCTATCTCGGGAGTCAATCTCGACGAAGAGTACGGTAACTTGCAGCGTTTCCAACAATATTATCTGGCTAATGCCCAGGTACTACAGACGGCATCAACTCTGTTTGATGCGTTACTGTCCATTCGTTAATTAAGGAATCTGGCGTATGCGTATCAGTACCGCAATGATGTACCAACAGAACATGCGCGGCATAACCAACTCGCAAAGTGAATGGTTGCGTTATGGCGAGCAGATGTCGACCGGTAAGCGTGTTACTAAACCTTCTGACGATCCGATTGCTGCATCGCAGGCTGTAGTGTTGTCTCAGGCTCAGGCACAAAACAGCCAGTATGCGTTGGCGCGTACCTTTGCGACTCAAAAGATTTCGCTGGAAGAAAACGTGTTAGGGCAGGTGACAACAGCCATCCAGTCAGCACAAGAAAGAATCGTTAACGCCGGTAACGGTACGTTAAGCGATGATGACCGTGCATCACTGGCGACCGATCTGGAAGGTATTCGCAATCAGATATTGAACCTTGCCAACAGTACGGATGGCAACGGGCGCTATATTTTTGCGGGTTACAAAACGGATTCGGCACCGTTTAGCGGTGGGGCCAACAGCATCACTTATACCGGTGGTAGTACATCGGTAACTCAGTCTGTAGACGCATCGCGTACCATGACCGTAGGGCATTTGGGCTCACAGATTTTCGAGTCACTGACCAGTAATGCGGTGCCTGAACCGGGTACCGGTACGTCTGAGAAGAGTCTTTTCAATATGCTTGACTCAGCTATTGCGACGCTGAGAACACCGACAGAAGGCCTGGATGACACTCAGAGGGCTGACTTGGGCGCGGCTATTGATAAAACCAACCGCGGGTTGAGAAACTCCCTCAATAACGTGCTGACTGTGCGTGCTGAACTCGGTACGCAACTGAACGAGTTGGATAAGCTTGATGAGTTAGGTAGCGATCGCGCGTTGGGTCAGGCTCAGCAAATGAGTGATTTGGTGGATGTTGACTGGAACTCAGCAATCTCTTCCTATGTGATGCAACAGGCAGCCCTTCAGGCTTCATATAAAGCGTTCAGCGATATGCAGGGGATGTCCTTGTTCCAGCTAAACAAATAAGTTTTACCATTTTGGGTGTGCCATGAAACTGGGCACGCTTTATATGCCCACTTCTGCACCCCAGAGTGGGCTTTTTTTTGCCTGAAAATAGAGGGTAAGGGGGACGTTATCGCTGGCAATTTCCCTATGAATAGACAAATTGTTTTTGTAGGTAGGATTAGGGTTGCCACATGACAGCACACGCATAAATAAAAAAGCCGACCAGGAAACTGGTCGGCTTTTTAGCAACGCTTAGCGATTAGTCATTGCTTTGCGGGCGTGTTGCTGGTGCTGCTGCCTGGTGAGTTGCACTGCTACCACCGGCAGAACCGCGACCACTAAAGTCATAAGTTGGGCGTACCCAATCACTTTGACGTGGTGATTCTGGAGCATATTCCGGTGCTGGAGCACGAGTCATCGGTGCAGTCGCATGCTTAACGACGTGAGCGACTACGGCTACTTGTACAGGCGCTGCTTTTACTTCTGGTACAATTTCAGCGGCAGTTTCTGGAACAGCTGCTTCTTGAGTAACCGGAGTTTGCACTTCAACCACTTCGACTGGTTTTGTTTCTTCAACCGGAGCCATTGGCACAGTTTCTGCAACAACAACCGGCGCTTCCTGTGCAACTTCAGCGACCTGCTGCGGATGAGTTTCTACATTTACTACTTCATCTTGTGCAGGTGCAACTTCGTCAATCACTTGTTCAGCGACAACGTCATCTTCAGAAGCAATCAGATGTGGCTGCTCGCTGACTGGCGTAGCAATCACTTCCGGGTGTGTCGTTTCAACATGTGCAGTCTCAACAACTGGTTGCGCTGCCAATACTTCCTGAACAACACGTTGCTCGGTATACACAGCTACAGGCTCTTGCTCATGAGGAACAAACGCAGGAGTTTGCTCAACGTGGTCGTACTGCGACTCTTCTTGCGAACGGGCAACCGGATAACTAATCCAGGCTTTACCAGAGGCCAGTTCAGGAGATGCACATGCTACGGTCAACGGCATTGGCGACTGTGCAGGGTAACGCTCATCACGATAGCGACGACGACGCTGACCACTAACACGTAAATGACGTGGAGAGCGGCGAGAACGGCGCGGCATACCATTAGAGTCGTTACGTGAATCGTTGTTGTCTTCTTGCTCAACAACTGGCTTCTCGATAACGGCTGGTAACGGAATAGTTGCCAGTTCAGTGTGGGTAGCTGGTGCTGCAACTGTTTCAGCGATTTCAGGCGTTGCCACAACTTCAACAGCAGAATCTTGAGCTGATTCAAAGCGAACTTTCTGGCTCAGCTGACGCTGTTTACGACGAGGCATAACCTGGACGCGTTCTTCCTGCTCGGTCTCAGCTTCAACTTCAACCACTTCATCACGTTGCAGAACTTTAACTTCTTGTTGTGCCTGACGCTTGTCATCGCTACGACGACGGTTGCGCTCACGACGTGGCTGCTGCTCGTCACGTACTTTAGGCTTCTCAGCTTCTTCAACAACAACGTTCGGGCGGTTTTCACGCACTTCAGTATTTTGCTGCTGACCCTGACGGCGGTTACGGCGGTTATCGTCGCGGTCGCGGTTTTCACGCGGCTCACGGTTGTCACGATTTTCGCTGCGGTTTTCGCCACGCCCTTCACCACGATTATCACGATCGCGGTTATTGCGATCGCCACGATCGTTACGGTCACGACGGTTATTCTGGCGACGGTTATTACGGCGATCCTGATTTTGACGTTGGCCTTCACTCTCAGCAGGTTTTGCTTCCTGAACTTCTTTGCTTTCAGTCGTAGGTTCACCTGCGAACAGGTTTTTCAACGCACCGAAGAAGCGGCTAAGCAAGCCAGGCTGCTCAGTTGTTGCTACTTTCGCATCTACTGGTTTAGTAACTGGAGTTTGCACCGCGGTTGCTGCAGGAGCTGACTCAGGCGGAGCTGGCGGCTCGTCAGGCATCACGAAGGTTGCCAGTGCAGGTTGCTCAGGGCGTTTACGCTCTGCGTACTCTTCTTCAGACGTCACAGCCATCTCTTCTTCATACCGCTTCGGCAGCATGTAGCTCAGAGTTTTGCTTTCTTCGCCTTTACGTACGCGCAATACGGAATAGTGTGGAGTTTCCATCTGATCGTTAGGAACGATGATAGCTTTCACACCACCCTGACGGGTTTCAATCGCGCTTACCGCATCACGTTTTTCGTTCAGCAAGTAAGAGGCAATTGGTACAGGAACAATCGCGTGAACTTCCTGGGTATTCTCTTTCAGCGCTTCTTCTTCAATCAGACGCAGAATGGAGAGTGCCATGGATTCGTTGTCACGTACCGTACCTGTTCCGCTACAACGCGGGCAGACATGGTGGCTGGACTCGCCCAGAGAAGGGGAGAGGCGCTGACGGGACATTTCCAGCAGGCCAAAGCGTGAAATATGGCTAATCTGGATACGAGCACGGTCCTGGCGTACCGCTTCGCGCAGACGGTTTTCTACCGCACGCTGGTGGCGCACAGGCGTCATGTCGATGAAGTCGATAACAATCAGGCCACCGAGGTCACGCAAGCGCAGTTGGCGTGCGATTTCATCAGCTGCTTCAAGGTTGGTATTGAATGCCGTTTCTTCGATATCACCACCACGAGTTGCGCGCGCGGAGTTAATGTCGATTGCGGTTAATGCTTCGGTGGAGTCGATAACAATCGAACCGCCGGAAGGCAGGCGAACTTCACGCTGGAAAGCGGATTCAATCTGCGATTCAATTTGATAGTGGCTAAACAGCGGGATTTCACCGGTGTAGAGCTTAATTTTGCTGCTGAAATCAGGACGACCCAAAGCACCGATATGCTGGCGAGCCAGTTCGAGCACTTTCGGGTTATCGATAAGAATTTCACCGATATCCTGACGCAGATAATCACGGAAAGCACGGACGATAACGTTGCTTTCCTGATGGATAAGGAATGGAGCCGGGCGATTTTCTGCCGCTTTCTGAATGGCTTCCCAATGCTTCAGACGGAAACTTAAGTCCCACTGCAGTGCTTCGGCGGATTTACCCACGCCAGCCGTACGTACAATCAGACCCATGCCATCTGGCAGTTCAAGAGAAGACAGTGCTTCTTTCAGTTCGGTACGATCGTCACCTTCAATGCGGCGTGAAATACCACCAGCGCGCGGGTTGTTAGGCATCAGTACCAAATAACTACCTGCCAGGCTAATAAAGGTGGTTAAGGCTGCGCCTTTATTACCACGTTCTTCTTTATCAATCTGGACAATCACTTCCTGGCCTTCGCGCAAAACATCTTTAATGTTTGGACGACCATGTGATGAATAATTCGACGGGAAATATTCGCGGGCAATTTCTTTAAGGGGAAGGAAACCATGACGTTCCGCGCCGTAATCTACAAATGCCGCTTCCAGACTAGGTTCAATACGGGTGATTTTGCCTTTATAGATGTTGGCTTTTTTCTGTTCGTGTCCAGGACTTTCAATATCCAGATCGTACAGGCGCTGCCCATCTACAAGGGCGACACGCAACTCTTCTTGCTGAGTCGCGTTTATTAGCATTCTTTTCATCGTAACTTACTCATTATTCTTACATTGGTGACAGAGCTACGGGCATGGTGACGCTGACCGGGAGTGAACCGATGGCCTCGTGACTAAACGCATTAAGTCGCCAACCTCACGGTTGTCGCTTGCTGAGAGGCGCAAAGTGTCGGTAGCCTGTATTTCATACGGAAATACAGCGCAATTATCGTGGGAATAACCTTAGAAAATATCTTAAGAGTTGATTCCATTTTACCGGTCAGGCTGCAACCCGCAGCCCGCTAACTGCCTGAAAGTACAATACGTCTTACGCCATTGCTGCGTGGATGAACATTCAGGCAAAACTGGTAATTCCGCAAAATTCCTTGTTCTAACAAGTATCAACACGGAAAACCGCAACATTATTCCATTGCTAACCTTATTATAGCAAGATGACTTTTGCCTTTGATGCCTCGTTTCTTACAGTTTTTTAACTCACTTTTTCGCTGTGCGTCGCAGAAATTTGAAAAAGGAGAGTCAGGCGACTTAAAACCAGGCAATTTCTCAGTTAAGCACATAAAAATGAGTGGCGCTATGCGCGCACGCTATTTAGAATCGCCGACCATGAAAACTCAGACTCCTTCAGTACAAATCGTTGCCATTTCGTCCGACGAAGCCGGGCAGCGTATCGATAACTTTTTGCTCGCGCGCTTAAAAGGCGTACCGAAAAGTATGATTTATCGCATTTTGCGTAAAGGCGAAGTGCGCGTGAATAAAAAACGCATCAAGCCTGAATATAAAATTCAGGATGGTGACGAAATTCGTATCCCACCAGTTCGCGTTGCTGAACGTGAAGAAGAGGCGGTTTCCCCGCATCTGCAAAAAGTGGCGGCATTGACTGATGCGATTCTCTATGAAGACGACCACATTCTGGTGCTAAATAAGCCATCGGGTACAGCCGTTCACGGCGGCTCCGGTTTAAGCTTTGGTGTGATTGAAGGTTTACGTGCGTTACGCCCTGAAGCGCGTTTCCTTGAACTGGTTCACCGTTTGGACCGTGATACTTCCGGGATTTTGCTGGTTGCGAAGAAACGTTCTGCATTACGTTCGTTACACGAGCAATTGCGTGAAAAAGGAATGCAGAAGGACTACCTGGCGCTTGTTCGTGGCCAATGGCAATCGCATGTGAAAGCAGTGCAGGCTCCGTTGCTTAAGAATATTTTGCAAAGCGGTGAGCGCATTGTGCGCGTAAATAGCGAGGGGAAACCTTCAGAGACGCGTTTTAAAGTGGAAGAACGTTACGAATTTGCCACTCTTGTGCGTTGTAGCCCGATTACCGGGCGTACTCACCAGATTCGTGTGCATACGCTGCATGCAGGCCACCCGATTGCGTTTGACGATCGTTATGGCGATCGTGAGTTTGATAAGCAACTCGCAGGAACGGGGCTGAATCGCTTGTTCTTGCACGCTGCGGCCTTGCGCTTTACCCATCCAGGCACCGGTGAAATTATGCGAGTTGAAGCACCGCTGGATGAGAAGCTAAAACGTTGCCTTAATGTGTTGCGTAACGCACGCTAGTTTGTTGTCTACTTGCTAAGCATTGCGGTTGACGAAATAAAGAAGGGTGGATCAAGCTGTCGCTTTTCCACCCTTTTTTCACATCAGTAATGGGCTACACCCTTCATTACGCAGCATTTCGCACAAGCTAATCAGCGGTAGTCCTACTAACGTATTCGGATCTTTTCCAGACAAGCGTTCGAATAATGTGATCCCCAAACCCTCACTTTTAAAGCTTCCCGCGCACTGTAAAGGTTGCTCTTTATGCACGTAATTGCGGATTTCTTGCTCACTCAGATGACGAAAATGCACATCAAAGGGTTCGCAAATCACCTGTAAATTGCCCACGGAAGAATTATAAAGTGCAAGGCCGGTATAAAAAGTAACAATACTGTTGCTCGCAATCAGCAATTGTTCGAATGCTTTCTCTTCTGTGTGCGGCTTGCCGACGATCTTTGCATCTAATACGCAGACCTGATCCGAGCCAATAATCAAATGATTT
Source organism: Buttiauxella sp. BIGb0552 (assembly GCF_004366275.1). NCBI lineage: Bacteria > Pseudomonadati > Pseudomonadota > Gammaproteobacteria > Enterobacterales > Enterobacteriaceae > Buttiauxella > Buttiauxella sp. BIGb0552. The sequence goes on along the minus strand of NZ_SODY01000002.1, from coordinate 125,015 downwards.
GGATATTCCTTGCTCAATGCCTGTGCTTTGGCTTGTGCCAGTCGCATGACGAGCTGGCGGGCATCCTCTCTGGGAATTGGCGTTTCATCGACCAGTGGAGCCGCGGTGATAAAGGGCATGCCGAGCTTTTCAAGCAGCTCTCGACGGTATGGCGAAGTTGAGGCCAGAACAATTTGCGTCATATTTTTTTCATTAATGATAGCGATCCGAGAAAAGGCATTTTAAACTATGCCACCGCAATGTGTGCGAATAAGTAGAAAAGGCACTGTTTACAGGCTTTTTCTTTGACTCTATGACGTTACAAAGTTAATATGCGCGCCCTATGCAAAAAGTAAAATTACCCCTGACTCTCGATCCGGTTCGTACGGCTCAAAAACGCCTTGATTACACGGGTGTTTACACCCCTATTCAGGTGGAGCGTGTCGCCGAGTTTGTAGTCAGTGTAGACAGTGATGTGGAATGCGATATGTCATTTGCCATCGATAACCAACGCCTCGCAGTTATTACTGGTGATGCGAAAGTTTCGGTAACATTGGCGTGTCAGCGTTGCGGAAAGCCATTTGCCCATCAGGTTTACACACAGTATTGTTTTAGCCCGATCGTCAAAGACGAGCAGGCTGAAGCACTCCCGGAAGGATATGAACCAGTTCAGGTCAACGAATTTGGTGAAATCGATCTTCTGGCGTTGGTTGAAGATGAAATTATCCTCTCCTTGCCAGTTGTTCCGGTGCATGATTCTGAACACTGTGAAGTGTCCGAGGCGGACATGGTTTTTGGCAAACTTCCTTCCGAGGCGGAGAAACCAAACCCATTTGCCGTATTAGCCAGTTTAAAGCATAAGTAATTAAGGAGTAAGGTCCATGGCCGTACAACAGAATAAACCAACCCGTTCTAAACGTGGCATGCGTCGTTCCCATGACGCGCTGACCACAGCAGCAGTGTCCGTGGACAAAGTTTCTGGCGAAACTCATCTGCGTCACCACATCACCGCCGACGGTTTCTACCGCGGTCGCAAGGTTATCGCTAAGTAATTGGCGATACCTTGAGACGTCTAACCCTTGCGTTAGATGCCATGGGTGGGGACTTCGGTCCTTCCGTGACAGTGCCTGCAGCATTGCAGGCACTGGACTCTAACTCTCAGCTAAACCTTCTATTAGTCGGCGACCCCGACGCCATCACGCCATTACTTGCCAAAGCTGATTTTGAAAAACGCTCACGTGCGCAGATAGTTCCTGCGGAGTCGGTTATTGCCAGTGATGCAAGACCTTCGCATGCGATCCGAAATAGTCGCGGATCCTCGATGCGAGTGGCGCTTGAGTTAGTAAAAGAAGGGCGAGCAGAAGCTTGCGTCAGTGCAGGAAATACTGGTGCACTGATGGGCCTGGCGAAATTATTACTCAAACCCATTGAAGGGATTGAGCGACCGGCGTTGATGACGGTATTGCCGCATCAGCAAAAAGGTAAAACCGTCGTGCTGGATCTTGGCGCGAATGTGGATTGTGACAGTAATATGCTGGTGCAATTTGCGATAATGGGATCAGTGATGGCTGAGGAACTTCTCGGCATCAACTCTCCACGTGTCGCATTGCTGAACATCGGTGAAGAAGAGACTAAAGGTCTTGATAGCATTCGCGATGCTTCAGCTTTATTAAAAACAATGCCTTCTATCAACTATATTGGTTATCTTGAAGCGAACGAGTTGTTGACGGGAAAAACCGACGTGCTGGTCTGCGATGGTTTTGTCGGTAACGTCACCCTCAAGACGATGGAAGGGGTTGCAAGGATGTTCCTCTCGCTTTTGAAATCACAGGGCGAAGGGAAAAAAAGGTCGTGGTGGCTAATTATATTGAAGCATTGGTTACAAAAAAGCCTGACAAGGCGATTCAGTCACCTCAACCCCGACCAGTATAATGGCGCCTGTCTGTTAGGATTGCGCGGCACAGTGATTAAGAGTCACGGAGCGGCCAATCAGCGAGCGTTTGTTGTCGCGATAGAACAGGCAGTGCAGGCGGTGGTGCGGCAAGTCCCTACACGGATTGCTGCCCGCCTGGAATCTGTATTACCCAAGAGTGACTGACGTACATGTATACGAAGATTATTGGTACTGGTAGCTATCTGCCAGAACACGTGCGTACCAACGCCGACCTGGAAAAAATGGTGGATACTTCTGACGAGTGGATTGTCACCCGCACAGGTATTCGTGAACGTCGAATTGCTGGACCAGATGAAACCGTCGCAACAATGGCTTTTGCTGCGGCTACGCGTGCGCTTGAAATGGCAGAAATCGATAAGTCTGAAATTGGGCTGATTATCGTTGCCACAACTTCTTCAACTCACGCTTTCCCAAGTGCTGCCTGCCAGGTACAGGCAATGTTAGGGATTAAAGGCTGCCCTGCATTTGATGTTGCAGCCGCTTGCGCAGGTTTTACCTACGCACTAAGCGTGGCAGATCAATATGTGAAGTCCGGCGCAGTAAAACATGCGTTGGTTATTGGTTCTGACGTGCTGGCACGTACTTGCGATCCTACCGATCGCGGCACAATTATTATTTTTGGTGATGGTGCAGGGGCGGTTGTACTGAGTGCTTCTGAAGAGCCTGGTATCATTTCAACCCACCTGCATGCTGATGGTAGCTATGGTGAACTGCTGACGCTACCGAATGTCGATCGCGTGAATCCTGAAAATTCGATTCACCTGTCGATGGCCGGTAATGAAGTCTTTAAAGTTGCAGTTACAGAGCTTGCACACATTGTTGATGAAACCCTTGAGGCTAATAATCTGGATCGTTCCGATCTTGATTGGTTGGTCCCGCATCAGGCTAACCTGCGCATTATCAGCGCGACTGCGAAAAAACTTGGCATGTCACTCGATAATGTAGTCGTTACTCTTGATCGTCACGGTAATACCTCAGCGGCTTCTGTTCCGGCAGCGCTGGATGAAGCGGTACGCGACGGGCGGATTAAACGTGGCCAACTAGTATTGCTCGAAGCCTTCGGCGGCGGCTTTACCTGGGGTTCAGCACTGGTTCGTTTTTGATTATTAGGGATTTAACCATGACTCAATTTGCTTTTGTTTTTCCAGGGCAAGGTTCGCAAGCAGTTGGTATGCTGGCAGAAATCGCAGCAGCTAATCCTGTTGTTGAAGCAACCTTCCGTGAAGCTTCTGATGTGCTGGGCTATGATTTGTGGGCTCTGACTCAACAAGGTCCAGCTGAAGAACTAAACAAGACCTGGCAAACTCAGCCAGCACTGCTGGCAGCCTCTGTCGCATTGTGGCGTGTCTGGGAGCAGAAGGGTGGCAAAACCCCTGCAATGATGGCAGGGCACAGCCTGGGTGAGTACTCCGCTCTGGTTTGTGCTGGCGTCATTGATTTCGCAGATGCAGTGCGTCTGGTTGAGTTACGCGGTAAATTGATGCAAGAAGCGGTCCCTGCTGGAACCGGCGCAATGTATGCCATCATCGGACTTGATGATGCGTCTATTGCAAAAGCCTGTGAAGAAGCAGCCCAAGGCGAAGTGGTTTCTCCGGTGAACTTTAACTCACCAGGCCAGGTTGTGATTGCGGGTAACAAAGACGCCGTAGAGCGTGCTGGTGCAGCTTGTAAAGCCGCCGGTGCAAAACGCGCTCTGCCACTGCCCGTTAGCGTGCCATCTCACTGTGCATTGATGAAACCCGCGGCTGATAAACTTGCTATAGCGCTGGAAAATATCACTTTCAATGCGCCTGTTGTTCCTGTTGTGAACAACGTCGACGTGAAATGTGAAACCTCTGCGGAAGCTATTCGTAGTGCTCTGGTACGCCAGCTCTACAGCCCGGTACAGTGGACTAAATCAGTAGAATTTATGGCAGCGCAGGGTGTAGCCCAGTTGCTGGAAGTAGGGCCAGGTAAGGTATTGACTGGCCTAACAAAACGTATTGTTGACACACTGACTGCATCGGCCATTAACGAGCCGGTAGCGATGTCAGCAGCGCTCGAGCAATAAGACGAGGAAAACCATGAGTTTTGAAGGAAAAATTGCGCTGGTAACCGGCGCAAGCCGCGGTATTGGCCGCGCAATCGCGGAAACCTTAGTGGCCCGTGGTGCGAAAGTTATCGGTACTGCTACCAGTGAAAGCGGTGCGCAGGCGATCAGTGATTATCTGGGCGATAACGGCAAGGGTTATATGCTGAATGTCACCGATCCAGCTTCTATCGAAGCTGTTTTAGGAAATATTCGCGCAGAATTTGGCGAAGTCGACATTCTGGTTAATAATGCCGGTATCACTCGTGATAACCTGTTAATGCGCATGAAAGATGACGAATGGAACGATATCATCGAAACCAATCTGTCATCAGTTTTCCGTCTGTCAAAAGCGGTAATGCGCGCTATGATGAAAAAGCGTCATGGTCGTATTATCACTATTGGTTCTGTGGTTGGTACCATGGGAAATGCTGGTCAGGCTAACTACGCTGCGGCGAAAGCGGGTCTGATCGGTTTCAGTAAATCTCTGGCACGTGAAGTTGCGTCACGAGGTATTACTGTAAACGTTGTTGCTCCGGGCTTTATTGAAACGGACATGACGCGTGCGCTGTCGGAAGACCAGCGTGCGGGTATACTGGCGGAAGTTCCAGCGGGTCGTTTAGGCGACGCAAAAGAAATCGCCAGTGCTGTTGCATTTTTAGCCTCTGACGAGGCGGGTTACATCTCTGGTGAGACCCTGCACGTCAATGGCGGAATGTACATGGTTTAACCGCAAGATAAAACTATTTGCGTTATTTGGGCGAATGCCCGCAAAATAGCGTAAAATCGTGGTATGACCTGCCGGGATTTAGTTGCATCTTTTTCAACATTTTATACACTACGAAAACCATCGCGAAAGCGAGTTTTGATAGGAAATTTAAGAGTATGAGCACTATCGAAGAACGCGTTAAGAAAATTATCGGCGAACAACTGGGCGTTAAGCAGGAAGAAGTTATCAACTCCGCTTCCTTCGTAGAGGACCTGGGTGCTGATTCTCTTGACACCGTTGAGCTGGTAATGGCTCTGGAAGAAGAGTTTGATACTGAGATTCCGGACGAAGAAGCTGAGAAAATCACCACCGTTCAGGCTGCCATTGATTACATCAACGGTCACCAAGCGTAAGTGAACATCTCCAGGCGGTCATTCGACCGCCTGAGTTTTATCTAAGTGTCCCACTAGTATTATTTTTTCCCTCCCTGGAGGACAAACGTGTCTAAGCGTCGTGTAGTTGTGACCGGACTGGGCATGTTGTCTCCTGTCGGCAATACCGTAGAGTCTACCTGGAAAGCTCTCCTTGCCGGTCAGAGTGGCATCAGCCTAATCGACCATTTCGATACTACCGCCTATGCAACGAAATTTGCTGGCTTAGTAAAGGATTTTAACTGTGACGACATCATTTCGCGTAAAGAACAGCGCAAAATGGATGCCTTCATTCAATATGGAATTGTTGCTGGCCACCAGGCCATGCTGGATTCTGGTCTGGAAGTAACGGAAGAGAATGCAATCCGTATCGGTGCCGCAATCGGTTCTGGTATTGGTGGTCTGGGTCTTATCGAAGAGAACCACGCCGCGCTCGTTAAGGGTGGCCCGCGTAAGATCAGCCCATTCTTTGTACCGTCTACTATTGTGAATATGGTGGCAGGTCACCTGACCATTATGTTTGGCCTACGTGGTCCTAGCATTTCCATCGCTACAGCGTGTACTTCTGGTGTGCATAACATCGGTCAGGCAGCGCGTATCATCGCTTATGGCGATGCAGACGCAATGCTTGCAGGTGGTGCAGAAAAAGCCAGTACTCCGTTGGGCGTGGGTGGCTTTGGTGCCGCACGTGCACTTTCTACCCGTAATGACAATCCGCAAGCGGCAAGCCGCCCGTGGGATAAAGACCGTGATGGTTTTGTGTTGGGTGATGGTGCGGGCATGATGGTACTCGAAGAGTACGAACATGCTAAGAAACGTGGCGCGAAGATCTACGCAGAAGTCGTTGGTTTTGGTATGAGCAGCGATGCTTATCACATGACTTCTCCACCAGAAACAGGGGCAGGTGCTGCACTGGCTATGGAAAATGCTCTGCGTGATGCAGGTATTACTCCAGGCATGGTGGGCTATGTCAATGCACATGGCACTTCAACGCCAGCTGGTGACAAAGCCGAAACACAAGCGGTTAAGACTATTTTTGGTGAAGATGCCTACCGTGTTCTGGTGAGCTCAACCAAGTCTATGACCGGTCACTTATTAGGTGCTGCAGGGGCTGTAGAGTCAATCTACTCTATCCTTGCACTGCGTGATCAAGTGGTTCCACCAACCATTAACCTCGATAATCCTGACGAAGGTTGCGATTTGGACTTTGTTCCTCATGTTGCACGCCAGGTAAAAGGAATGGAGTACACCCTGTGTAACTCCTTCGGGTTTGGTGGTACAAACGGCTCGTTGATCTTTAAAAAGGTCTGATTGGCTGATAATAAAGGGCTCGCTTGCGAGCCCTTTATACATCTTAAATATCCCTCTTTTGCTGCACCATTCTCACTGGCACTCTTAATTCACGGAACATTGAGGAACGATGATGTATTTAATCAATGGTGAGTTGACGGCAAATCTTCCGGCAAACGATCGCGGCGTGCAGTTTGGTGATGGCTGTTTCACAACGGCAAGGGTCAAAGACGGTAGTGTGCGCTTTTTGGCGCAGCATCTTGACCGTTTAAAACAAGCCTGTGAAAAACTCCTTATCCCGTTTGTCGAATGGTCACTGCTTGAAAGTGAAATGCAGCAGCTTGCATTGTCACAATCACAAGCCGTACTAAAAGTGTTGATCACTCGTGGTAGCGGTGGGCGCGGTTACAGTGCAGCAAATTGCCAACATCCGACACGGCTACTCAGCGTTTCAGCTTACCCTTCGTTTTATCCACAATGGCGTGAGCAGGGGATTACCCTGGCATTAAGCCACATTCGATTGGGCATCAACCCGTATCTTGCCGGAATTAAACACCTGAATCGACTTGAGCAAGTGCTGATTCGTACGCATCTTGAACAGACGCAAGCCCAGGAAGCACTGGTTCTTGACAGTGATGGGTGGCTTACGGAATGCTGTGCCGCTAATTTATTCTGGCGTAAAGGATCTCAGGTCTTTACCCCTTATATGGATAAATCTGGTGTAAACGGCACGATGCGCCAGCATATTATTGCTTGTCTTGCAGACTCACCCTGGCAAGTAACGCAAGTGCGGGAGCGTCCTGAAAGTCTGGCTCAAGCCGACGAGTTACTCATTTGCAATGCATTGATGCCGGTTGTCCCTGTGAACCAGGCTGAATTATGGCGATTTGAATCTCGCGAGCTTTATCAATTTTTAGCACCACTTTGTGAGTAACCGATTAACGATGAAAAAGATGCTACGTTTCTTTCTGCTGCTGTTGGTTGTATTTGGCGTGGCGGCAGGCGTTGGCTTATACAAAGTCCGCCAGCTCGCTAACAGTCACCTGACCATTGCGCAAGAAACCATTTTCACCCTTAAACCTGGCACCGGTCGCCTGGCTTTGGGTAAACAATTGTATGACGAAAAATTGCTTAATCGCCCACGCGTATTCCAGTGGCTGCTGAAAGTTGAGCCCGATCTAGCTAATTTCAAAGCGGGTACCTACCGCTTCACGCCGCAAATGACAGTGCGTGAGATGCTCAAACTGTTAGCGAGCGGCAAAGAAGCGCAATTCCCGATTCGCTTTGTGGAAGGGACTCGCCTGAGCGACTGGCTGAAGCAATTGCGCGAAGCGCCATACATTCAGCACACGCTTAAAGATGATAGCTACGCCACGGTTGCCGAAGCCTTAAAATTTGAACACCCTGAATGGGTCGAGGGCTGGTTCTTCCCTGACACTTGGCTATACACCGCAAATACGACAGATATCGCACTGCTAAAACGTGCTCATGAGCGGATGGTCAAAGCGGTTCAGGCTGCGTGGGATGGCAAAAAAGAAGGGCTGCCGTATAAAACTCAAAATGATTTGGTGACGATGGCCTCGATCATTGAGAAAGAAACGGCTGTCGCAGCAGAGCGCGATCAGGTCGCATCGGTATTCATCAATCGTCTGCGTATCGGCATGCGTTTACAAACTGACCCGACGGTAATTTACGGTATGGGTGAAAGCTATAATGGTAAACTGTCACGTAAAGACCTCGAAACGCCTACGCCGTATAATACCTACGTGATTAGCGGTATGCCGCCTGGACCGATTGCGATCCCTGGCAACGCCTCGCTACAGGCTGCGGCTCACCCGGCGAAAACACCGTATCTCTATTTTGTCGCGGATGGAAAGGGCGGCCACACATTCAATACCAACCTTGCAGGTCATAACCAGGCTGTGCAGGTGTATATCAAAGCGCTGAAGGATAAGAATGGTCAGTAAATTTATCGTCATTGAAGGGCTCGAAGGAGCAGGGAAAACTAACGCGCATAACGTGGTCGTTGCGACTTTAAAAGAGCTGGGTGTAACCGATCTGGTGTTCACGCGTGAACCCGGCGGCACACCTCTTGCGGAAAGATTGCGCGAGCTGACGCTGAACAACAAAGGTATCGGTGACGAAATCGTTACTGATAAAGCTGAAGTGCTCATGTTCTACGCAGCACGCGTGCAGTTAGTTGAAACAGTTATCAAACCGGCGCTATCACGTGGCGCATGGGTGATAGGCGATCGGCATGATCTCTCTACACAGGCTTATCAGGGCGGTGGTCGCTGCATCGATCAGGAATTACTCATGGCGCTGCGTAATACAGTGCTTGGTGATTTTTACCCGGACCTGACCATTTATCTCGATGTCACGCCAGAAGTGGGCCTGACACGTGCGCGTGCGCGTGGTGAGCTAGACCGCATCGAACAAGAGTCTGTCGACTTCTTTAACCGCACCCGTGCGCGTTACCTTGAGCTCGCCGCAGCCGACAGCCGTATTCATACGATTGATGCAACACAATCGTTGGATGATGTGTCGCAAGACGTGCGTAACGCCGTACTTGAGTGGGCTAAGGGGCTGGCGTAATGAAATGGTATCCATGGTTACGCGCGCCTTTTGAGCAAATCCTCAGCCAGTATCAGGCCGGGCGTGGGCACCATGCATTACTGCTTCATTCATTAGCCGGTATGGGTGACGACGCGTTAATTTACGCGCTCACCCGCTGGTTGATGTGCCAGAAACCGCAAGGGAGTAAAAGCTGCGGCCAGTGTCGCAGTTGCCAGTTGATGCAGGCCGGTACACATCCGGATAGCTATGTCGTTGCGCCTGAAAAGGGCAAATCAAGCCTTGGCATTGATGCCATCCGCGAAATTACTGAGAAGCTCTACAGCCATGCTCAGCAGGGTGGGGCAAAAGTCGTCTGGCTTGAAGATGCCGGGCTGCTTACTGAAGCGGCCGCCAATGCGCTGTTAAAAACGCTTGAAGAGCCGCCCGCGAACACCTGGTTTTTCCTGGGTAGCCGCGAACCGGCTCGTTTACCCGCCACGCTCAGAAGCCGCTGCCTGTACTGGTATTTGACTCCACCTGACGAGAATTTTGCCCTTGCCTGGCTGGCACGGGAAATCACGCTTGATAATGAACAACTGCGTGCCGCATTGCGTTTGAGTTCAGGCGCACCTGCAGGGGCTCTGGCTCTTTTGCAGCCAGAACAGTGGAAACACCGCCAGTTGCTATGCGACAAACTTAATGAAGCCTGTGCGACTAAAAATATGCTGGTGTTATTGCCTGCGTTGAATAGTGATGATGCAGCTGTCCGTGTCCACTGGTTATGCTCTCTTTTGGTTGATGCACTAAAATGGCAACAAGGGGCTACACCGTGGTTGACCAATGATGACCAACACGCATTGGTAGCAAACCTTGCCTCCAGCGCAACACCCGCGATGCTACAAGCTATACTGCATAGTTGGTTTTCATGTCGTGAAACACTGTTAAGTGTTGTGGGCGTGAACCGAGAATTAATGCTGACTGAACAATTGCTCACTTGGGAGCGTTTAATGCAACCGGGTGCGGTCCTCCCTACCTTCCATCTTTAAAGAGTATTTGTATGTTCCTGGTTGACTCACATTGCCATCTCGATGGCCTCGATTATCAATCTCTTCATAAAAGTGTTGATGATGTTCTGGAAAAAGCTGCCGCGCGCGATGTGAAGTTTTGCCTTGCAGTTGCGACGACGCTTGAAGGTTATCGCGATATGCGTCAGTTGGTAGGCGAACGCCAGAACGTTGCTTATTCATGTGGTGTGCACCCGCTAAACCAGGCCGAAGCTTATGATGTCGAGGAACTTCGCCGTCTGGCTGCTGATCCTGGCGTTGTGGCAATGGGTGAAACGGGTCTGGATTATTTCTATACCCCAGAAACCAAACCACGCCAGCAGGAATCATTCCGTCATCACATTCAGATTGGCCGCGAGCTCAACAAACCGGTCATTGTTCATACCCGTGATGCTCGTGCCGATACCCTGACCATTCTGCACGAAGAGAAAGTGACAGACTGCGGTGGGGTACTACACTGTTTTACGGAAGACAGAGAAACTGCTGGAAAATTGCTCGACATGGGCTTTTATATCTCTTTCTCCGGCATTGTGACCTTCCGCAATGCTGAACAACTCAGGGATGCGGCGCGTTATGTGCCACTGGATCGCATACTGGTGGAAACTGATTCACCTTACCTTGCGCCAGTGCCGCATCGTGGTAAGGAAAACCAACCGGCAATGACGCGCGATGTGGCGGAATATATGGCGGTACTGAAAGGTGTTTCACTTGAGGAATTGGCCGTTGCGACGACAAAAAACTTCGCTACATTGTTCCATATTCCTGACTCCCGCTTGCAATCCGCCTGATAAATCTGACTTATTTTAAAGCTCGTAATTAATTATCTAAGCGAGTAAAGTTCACCGCCATAAAAATGGCGGTGAAGGCTGTTTTTGTAACATTCAGATACGCATAATGTAAACTTATGAAAGTTTTTCACTGGGCTGTTTGAGAAACGTGATAGCCGTCAAACAAACTTTCTTCGATTTATTTTACTCTGCGTAATAAATCAAAAGGCACTTAGATGCCTGTTTATGGACCGGATCTCCCCCCAGTCCGATGCGCATAACGCGTAAAAAAAGCACAAATACTCAGGAGCACTCTCAATTATGTTTAAGAATGCATTTGCTAACCTGCAAAAGGTGGGTAAATCGCTGATGCTGCCAGTATCCGTACTGCCTATCGCAGGTATCCTGCTGGGCGTCGGTTCTGCAAACTTCAGTTGGCTGCCAGCAGTGGTTTCTCATGTTATGGCGGAAGCGGGCGGTTCAGTATTCGCCAACATGCCGCTGATTTTTGCTATCGGTGTGGCATTAGGCTTCACAAATAACGATGGCGTTTCTGCATTAGCCTCTGTGGTTGCATACGGCATCATGGTTAAAACCATGGCAGTTGTTGCGCCATTGGTACTGCATATCCCTGCAGAAGAGATCGCCTCAAAGCACCTGGCTGATACCGGTGTTCTGGGCGGTATTATCTCGGGTGCAATCGCAGCCTACATGTTTAACCGTTTCTACCGCATCAAGCTTCCAGAATACCTGGGCTTCTTCGCCGGTAAACGTTTCGTACCGATCATCTCTGGTCTGGCTGCGATCTTCATGGGCGTTGTGCTGTCCTTCATCTGGCCTCCAATCGGTACGGCTATCCAGACCTTCTCTCAGTGGGCTGCTTACCAGAACCCGGTTGTGGCATTCGGTATCTACGGTTTCGTAGAGCGCTGCCTGGTACCATTCGGTCTGCACCACATCTGGAACGTTCCATTCCAGATGCAAATTGGTGAATACACCAATGCTGCAGGTCAGGTATTCCACGGCGATATCCCACGTTACATGGCAGGTGACCCAACTGCGGGCAAACTGTCTGGTGGCTTCCTGTTTAAAATGTATGGTCTGCCTGCTGCTGCTATCGCAATCTGGCACTCAGCTAAACCTGAGAACCGTGCAAAAGTCGGCGGTATCATGATCTCCGCTGCACTGACCTCGTTCCTGACCGGTATTACCGAGCCAATCGAGTTCTCCTTCATGTTCGTTGCTCCAATCCTGTACATCATCCACGCGGTGTTGGCAGGCCTGGCGTTCCCAATCTGTATCCTTCTGGGTATGCGTGACGGTACTTCCTTCTCTCACGGTCTGATTGACTTCATCGTGCTGAGCGGAAACAGCAGCAAACTGTGGTTGTTCCCAATTGTTGGCCTGTGCTACGCGGCGATTTACTACACCGTGTTCCGTGTGCTGATTAAAGCGCTGGACCTGAAAACTCCAGGTCGTGAAGATGCAACAACCGAAACCAGTACCACTTCCACAAGCGAAATGGCACCGGCTCTGGTTAGCGCTTTCGGCGGTAAAGAAAACATCACTAACCTGGATGCGTGTATTACCCGTCTGCGTGTTAGCGTGGCCGACATTTCTAAAGTCGACCAGGCTGGCCTGAAGAAATTGGGTGCGGCAGGTGTAGTAGTAGCTGGTTCAGGCGTTCAGGCAATCTTCGGTACTAAATCCGATAACCTGAAAACTGAAATGGATGAGTGGATCCGTAACAGCTAAGAAGTCGTTGGGGAGAACTGAGGGAGGCCATTGGCCTCCCTTTTTTATTGCCACCCCATAGCCGTCATATTTCAAGTTGCAGGGGTGTTGGCTGCACTCGCTCACCCCAGTCACTTACTTTAGGAAGCTCCTGGGGATTCGCTCATTTGCCGCCTACCTGCAACTTGAACTATTTAGGCTATGATTTGAAACCAATTTTGCATGGTGAATAATCTTGCGCCATCCACCATTAAGACGATTAGAAAGCGTAATTAGCGCTGACAGAGTAGTTGCGCGGTGCGCCGTAGACGATGGAACGGCTGTCGATGTTGCTGTCGTAAGTTTTGTCGAACAAGTTATCGATGTTCGCCTGTAACGAGAACGCTTTCGTAACCTGATAACGGGCAAACAAATCAACCAACGCATAACTGCCTTGTTCCGCACGGAAAGTACCACCCGGTACTGGAACATCCGCCCACACATGATCTTGCCAGTTAACACCGCCACCCACTGTTAGCTCGCGCAGTGTTGGGATGCGGTAACTGGTGAACAATTTAACTGAAGTGCGAGGCAGATTAGGGTTAACAGCTTTACCGTCGCTGTCTTCTGCAATATAACGTGTTGCACCAAATGTCATCTGCCAGTCATCAGTCAACGCGCCGTTAATCTCAAACTCCACACCCTTACTCACGGTACCATCAGCTTCACGGTAGGCCGTTTCACCGTTGCTGTCTGGAATTACCATGCCGGTCGATTGCGCGAGGTTATCTTGCTCAATACGGAAGATGGCAAGAGACGTGGTCAGACGGCTATTCATCCAGTCTGATTTCACGCCTGCTTCATAGTTGTTACCTGTGATTGGGGTAAGGTAATTCCCTTGCTCGTCACGCTCGGTTTGCGGCTTAAAGACGGAGGTATAACTTGCATATGTTGACCAGTCATCATTGATATCAAACACCACGCCGGCATAAGGCGACGTGTTATTTTTCTCAAGCTCCTGGGTTAGCGTATGCAGATTGTATTTGGTGTAACGCGCACCCACGATGACGTGCAAAGGGTCGGCTAGAGTAATACGAGTCGCCATATAAGCAGACTTCTGGCGAACCGTATCTTCCTGAGCGAGACTCAATGGCGTCCAGTTGGTTTCCGGGAAGTTGCCGTCATAGTCATTGTAATTGCCTAACTGGGTATCGCTGATGTTTTCCCACGAGCTGTAATAAGTATTGTTCTGTTTGGTGTAGCTGGTTCCAACCATGAGTTCATGCTGCTGGCCGAAGAGTTCATAAGAGCCATTGGCAAAGGTATCGAGAGCATCCACTTTGCGCTTACCGGTGTTATAACCCGTGCCACCTACATATGGGTAGGATGCGCCATATGGGCTAACCATCATGCCGCTGTTTTTATCTACTAGTCCATCCAGGTAAAGTTGCTTACTCTCGAGGTCCATTTCCGTGTGCGTGCCGTTAACCGTGAGCTGCCAGTCATTGCCCAGTTTTTGCTTCAGAGTGACGAAAGTACGCTGCGATTCTTTGTCGTTGTAAGCCCAGTCAGGGGCCGTGCTGTAGCTGCGGTCCGGGTCAGTTTTGCTGCCATCGGTGTACCAACGTGGAATACCGCCCCAGGTCGGGCTATTCACGTTGGTTTCCTGATAGTCATAACCGACTGAGAAACTGGTGGCCTCGGTCAAATCCGCATCGAGCACACCATAGAAGAATTTTTTCTTCTGGTTGTAGCGGTCAAGCCAGCTGTCGTTATCCTGATAACCTGCAACCATGCGGCCGCGAACATTACCATTGTCGGTCAGTGGCGTAGACATATCAGCAACATAGCGTTGTTTATTCCAGCTCCCATACTCTGCCGAAACGTTGGTCTGGAATTCACGGCTATCGGCATGTTTGCGCACCATATTGACGGCGGCTGAAGGGTTACCGGAACCAGTCATCAGGCCATTAGCACCACGGACAACTTCAATCTGCTGATACATCGCAGTATCGGTCAAGGCATCGCCCAGGTTCCAGCGCGATTCAAACAGCGTTGGGATGCCATCGACCATATAGTTGTCTATTAAAAAACCACGCGAGTAGAAGTTGCTGCGGTCGGAGTCGGCAACACTTTCAGATATACCCGTGGTGTTTTTCAGGACATCGCCCAGTGACTCAAGATTCTGGTCCTGCATGCGCTGCTCGCTGATGATGCTAACGGATTGCGGAATATCACGCGGCACCAGCAACATTTTCGTACCGCTGGTGGTGGTTTTAACACTGTAATCGCTCTCTTCTGCATCGGATGTGTTAGATACCGAGTTTTCGACAACCAGCGTTTCTTCTGCATTTTGAGTGGCGGAGAAAGCGGTTGAAGGAACGAGTGCGAAAGCAATACAGGATGCCAGCATAGAAATAGCGCTGGCAGGTGCGCGTTGCCCATCCCTGGTAGAAATGGTTAAAGACATCTTAAACCCTTATGAATTATTGGAGGTTGTGTCTCAGTGCCAAAGGAGTCCGGTCACAGAGTACATTGATTGTTTGCGATTTTATTTGTGACACACGAATGAAAATGCAAATGAGAAATATACTCATTCATTGATAAGCTGTAAACATATGTTACAGCTCAAGTGAAATATGGTTTTAATCACGAGAAGTGCAGGGTTTACGAAAGATCTGAGAAGCAGGTTGCCCAAAGAGTGATAAAGAAATAATGGGTTAAGGTTGAAAGAGCACGAGTAACTCGCTCATACTCTTACGTTATGCCTTTAAGCCTGTGCGCGCAGCGACTTAAACGAGCAAATAGCCAGCAATTAATGAATAAAGGTAACGTCATGGCCGAAGAAACTATTTTCAGTAAAATTATTCGCCGCGAAATTCCGGCAGATATCGTTTATCAAGATGAGTTAGTTACTGCATTCCGTGACATATCGCCGCAGGCACCTACCCACATCCTTATTATCCCTAATATCCTGATCCAAACAGTTAACGATGTCACCGCTGAGCATGAATTGGCGTTGGGGCGCATGTTGACCGTTGCTGCAAAAATTGCTGAGCAAGAAGGGATTGCTGAGGATGGCTATCGTCTGATCATGAACTGCAATCGTCATGGTGGGCAGGAAGTCTATCATATCCACATGCATCTGTTGGGCGGTCGCGTGCTGGGTCCGATGCTGACGCATAAAGGATAAGTTGATGAAAAATAACCCGCTGTTAATGCTATTGGCCGTCATTGTCATGGCAGGGTGTAGCTCCAAACCTGCTATCCCTGTTAATGATGGGCAAACGCTGGTCATGGAGGCATCTGTGTTGGCGGCGGGAGTCAGTGCTGAAAAGCCTGAAATTTCAACTGACAAGGGCGCCACTGTTTCTCGCAGCCAGCTATATAATGAACAGTCTAACCCAGTCATCATCAACTATCGTTTCTATTGGTATGACGAAAAGGGTCTTGAGATTCATCCTCTCGAGCAGCAACGCACGATTACGTTACCAGCGAAATCAAGCGTTTCGGTGTCATCCATAGCCAGTTATCCAGACGCACGTAAAGTACGTCTTTCTCTCTCTTTGTAAGGGGTGAATTTTGATTAAGGGAATCTATCGTTATCTGGTTATTCTCGCTGCGGCGATGATTTTATCCGGGTGTATTAACCGTGGTGAAGCGCCTGCACCTGTGGAAGAAGTAAAACCTGTTCCGCAGCAACCAGTAGAGCCGCAACCAACTGTTCCAACAGTGCCAACTGTACCCACTCAGCCAGGCCCGATTGAACAGCCACAACCAACCATTCCTGCGACACCAAAAGTGCGCAGTTACGATTGGGGTAGCACCATGCAGCCAATGGTTGGCAAAATGCTTCAGGCCGAAGGTGTAACAGCCGGTGGCGTATTGCTGGTGGACAGCGTAAATAACCACACTAATGGTTCACTGCAAACCAGCAAAGCGACAGAAGCACTACGTGGTGCGCTGGAGAACAATGCCAAATTTACCCTTGTTTCAGCACAGCAGCTTTCGCTGGCGAAACAGCAATTAGGGTTATCACCGCAAGACAGTCTTGGATCGCGCAGTAAAGCGATTGGCATTGCCCGTAATGTTGGCGCGCAATATGTGCTCTACAGCAACGCCAGCGGTAATGTGAATGCACCGACGCTGAAAATGCAGTTGATGTTGGTACAAACTGGCGAAATTATCTGGTCAGGAAGCGGTGCTGTACAACAAACTCAATAATTCGACACTGCAACGTGTGATTGAGAAATATCTTCCGGCGGCTCAGGCCGCCGGTTGCTTTTCTCATCTTCAGGGATTAAGCGGCGGCAGCCTGCATTTCAACCTTGGTGGGCAAGAGTATGTTGCGCGGCATCAGCTTGCAGCGCAAATGCCTGGGGTTTCTCTCAGTAGACAATATCGGGCACTGAGACACCTTCCTACCGGAATAGGGCCTCGGCCCGTTTGTCTGGCAGAAGGCTGGCTTATCGTTGAATGGCTGAATGGGGAGGTGAAATCGGAACTCCCCTCACTGCAAACGCTCACTTCGTTGCTGTATGATTTGCATCGTCAACACTGTTTTGGCTGGCGAATCAGTCTGTTGCCATTGCTTGAGCATTATTGGCAAAACGCCGCATCACAACGGAGAAGTTTGCTCTG
This sequence comes from Buttiauxella sp. BIGb0552, assembly GCF_004366275.1. Lineage (NCBI taxonomy): Bacteria > Pseudomonadati > Pseudomonadota > Gammaproteobacteria > Enterobacterales > Enterobacteriaceae > Buttiauxella > Buttiauxella sp. BIGb0552. The sequence goes on along the minus strand of NZ_SODY01000002.1, from coordinate 107,843 downwards.
GTTGCGGTTGCTGAAACAAATGAAGCGGCAGGGTGAACCTAAGCCACTGCGTCTGGCACCACTGCATATGGATGTTCATGCCGGAAACCTGGTAAATCAGCCAGACGGTATCAAGCTTATCGACTGGGAATATGCCGGTGATGGGGATGTGGCGCTGGAGTTGGCGGCAATCGCGCTGGCTAGTAACGTTGATAGTGAGCAGTTGGTTCATGCTTACGCGCAGTTAAGTCATATTCCGCCAGAAGCGTTAGCCCGACAGGTCGCGTGTTGGCAACCTTGGGTCATTATGCTGATGGCATCCTGGTATGAATGTCGTTGGTCGCAAACGCAGGATAGAACATTTATAACTCTTGCAGACGAGGCCTGGAGCCAGTTGCGGGATTAGAATTGATAAAGAGAGGTTGATGTGGGTCCGGTAATGTTAGATGTGGCAGGCTTTGAGCTGGATGCCGAAGAGCGTGAAATACTAAAACATCCACTGGTTGGTGGGCTGATTCTGTTTACCCGCAACTATCACGATCCCGAGCAACTGCGTGAACTGGTGCGTCAAATCCGCGAGGCTTCCCGCAACCGTCTGGTGGTTGCCGTTGATCAAGAAGGCGGACGCGTTCAGCGGTTCCGTGAGGGTTTTACCCTTCTACCGGCGGCTCAATCATTTGCTGCGTTACATGGGCTTGAGCAGGGCGGCAAACTGGCTCAGGAAGCGGGCTGGTTGATGGCGAGCGAAATGATTGCCATGGATATCGACATCAGCTTCGCGCCAGTGCTGGATATTGGCCATATCAGCGCAGCCATTGGCGAGCGTTCATATCATGAAGATCCGCACAAAGCGTTGGCTATGGCGACACGCTTTATCGACGGTATGCATGCTGCTGGCATGAAAACTACCGGCAAACACTTCCCGGGGCATGGTGCGGTAACAGCAGATTCGCACAAAGAAACGCCGCGTGACCCGCGTGATGAAGTGCTTATCCGCGAACACGATATGCAGATTTTCCGTACGCTTATCACCGATAACAAACTTGATGCCATTATGCCTGCGCACGTTATCTACACTGACGTTGACCCACTTCCGGCGAGTGGTTCCCCGCACTGGCTGAAAACCGTGTTACGTGGTGAGCTTGGTTTTAACGGCGTTATCTTCTCTGACGACTTGTCGATGGAAGGGGCGGCGATTATGGGCAGCTATGCGGAACGTGGCCAGGCGTCACTGAATGCAGGTTGCGATATGATCCTGGTCTGCAATAATCGTAATGGTGCGGTGAGCGTGTTAGATAACCTGTCTCCGGTCAAAGCAGAACGTGTTACAGGTTTGTATCATAAAGGTTCATTTACCCGTCAGGAGCTGAGGTCATCAGCGCGCTGGAAGGCAGCAAGCCAGCAACTTGAGGCGCTGCATGAGCAGTGGCAAGCCCACAAGGCGGGTCTTTAACTCCTCAGGCCAGAAGGCCTGAATTCGTGTGGTGAGGATGCAATGATTATCTATTTACACGGTTTCGACTCTAACAGTCCTGGTAACCATGAAAAGGTGCTGCAACTCCAGTTTATCGACCCGGACGTGCGGCTTATCAGTTACAGCACGCGGCATCCGAAACACGACATGCAGCATCTGCTCAAAGAAGTCGACAAGATGCTGCAACTCAGTGACGATGAACGCCCACTGATTTGTGGCGTTGGGCTTGGAGGCTTTTGGGCCGAACGTATCGGTTTCTTGTGCGATATTCGTCAGGTGATCTTTAACCCGAATTTGTTCCCGCAAGAGAACATGGAAGGGAAAATCGATCGCCCTGAAGAGTACAGCGATATTTCGACCAAGTGTGTGCAAAACTTCCGCGAGAAAAACCGCGATCGTTGCCTGGCGATTTTGTCGCGTAATGATGAAGCGCTCGATAACACCCGTGCTGCAGAATTGCTGCATCATTACTATGAAATCGTATGGGATCAGGAACAGACCCATAAATTCAAAAATATCTCACCACATTTGCAACGTATAAAAGCGTTCAAAACCCTCGGCTAGCCGGGGCTTAAAGACGTAAAAGTGAAAGGGTCAGCTATGTGCTGGCCCTTTTTGTTTATCTTTTCGGCATAAAAATTTGACGCACATCAATTTTGGTATGACCAATACACCATCCATGTTATTCTTTGGTCACATTAGTGAGTTTGTTTAGGTAACTTGTTGTTAATTAAATGCTATTTACATAACCTTTAATTAACAATTGGTTAATATTTTAAGGGGGTCACTTTGACTACGCCATTAAGAAAGATTGTCATTGTCGGTGGTGGTGCTGGCGGACTTGAACTGGCCACTCAGCTCGGTAAAAAACTAGGCCGTGGTAAAAAAGCGAAAGTTACGCTTATCGATCGTAACCATAGTCATTTGTGGAAACCGCTGTTGCATGAAGTCGCAACCGGTTCACTGGATGAAGGTGTGGATGCGCTGAGCTACCTGGCTCATGCCCGTAACCATCACTTCCAGTTCCAGCTTGGTTCAGTGGTTGATATCAACCGCGAAAGCAAAACGCTGACGCTGTCAGAACTGCGTGACGATAAAGGCGAGCTGCTGGTTCCTGAACGCAAAATCCCTTACGACACGCTGGTGATGGCGCTGGGTAGTACTTCCAACGACTTCAACACGCCGGGAGTGAAAGATAACTGTATCTTCCTCGATAACCCGCATCAGGCGCGTCGTTTCCACTCCGAAATGCTGAATCTGTTCCTCAAGTATTCTGCAAATCTGGGTGCCAGCGGCAAAGTGAATATTGCTATCGTTGGTGGCGGGGCTACCGGTGTTGAGCTGTCTGCGGAACTGCACAATGCGGTGAAACAGCTGCACAGCTACGGCTACAAAGGCCTGACGAACGAAGCGCTAAATGTAACGCTGGTGGAAGCCGGTGAACGCATTCTGCCTGCGCTGCCACCACGTATTTCAGCAGCGGCTCACAGCGAGCTGACTAAACTTGGCGTGCGTGTTCTGACGCAAACCATGGTGACTTCTGCGGATGCTGGTGGACTCAATACCAAAGATGGCGAATATATCGCAGCAGATCTGATGGTTTGGGCTGCAGGTATCAAAGCACCAGACTTTATGAAAGATATCGGTGGTCTTGAGACTAACCGTATCAACCAACTGGTGACTGAGCCTACGCTGCAAACTACCCGCGACCCTGATATTTTCGCGATTGGTGACTGTGCATCCTGTGCACGTCCTGAAGGCGGCTTTGTGCCTCCACGTGCACAAGCGGCACACCAGATGGCCTCATTGGTTCTGACCAATATTCTGGCGCAGATGAAAGATAAACCGCTGAAGTCCTATGTTTATAAGGATCACGGTTCACTGGTGTCGCTGTCTAAGTTTTCAACTGTTGGCAGCCTGATGGGTAACCTGATGCGCGGTTCGATGATGGTAGAAGGGCGTATGGCACGTTTCGTCTATATCTCTCTTTACCGCATGCACCAGGTCGCACTGCATGGCTACTTCAAAACTGGCTTGATGATGTTGGTGGGTAGTATTAACCGCGTGATTCGTCCGCGCCTGAAGCTGCACTAATCGCGATTAAGATTGATATTCAAACCCGGCCTTGAGCCGGGTTTTTTTATACATGGCAGCATAAAAATCCATAAATGAACATTTCATGCTTAGGATTTCTCTCAAACACATGGTTCCAGCCTATGAATCCGCATTTTTCATCCGTTGTCTGATTTGTGGAAAGCCTCCTTTGGCTGCAAAATTGTAAGCAATTGCACAATCAGGAGGATGTCCTGTGAATAAATCAATGTTAGCGGGTATAGGTATCGGTGTGGCCGCAGCACTGGGTGTGGCAGCGGTTGCCAGCATGAATGTTTTTGACCGTGGCCCTCAGTACGCACAGGTAGTGTCAGCGACACCCATTAAGGAAACAGTAAAAACGCCACGCCAGGAGTGCCGCAACGTAACGGTAACTCACCGCCGTCCTGTCCAGGATGAGAACCGCATTCTTGGTTCTGCGCTGGGAGCTGTTGCAGGTGGTGTTATTGGCCATCAGTTTGGTGGTGGGCGTGGTAAAGATGTTGCAACGGTTGCCGGTGCATTAGGTGGTGGTTACGCAGGTAACCAGGCTCAGGGCGCAATGCAAGACCGCGACACCTACACCACTAGCCAGCAGAAATGCAAAACCGTCTATGACAAATCAGAGAAAATGATCGGTTATGACGTAACTTATCGCATTGGCGATCAGCAGGGCAAAATCCGTATGGATAAAGACCCTGGCACGCAGATTCCGCTCAATGACAATGGCCAGTTAGTTTTAAACAAAATCTAACGGTTTTAAATTGATCGCTAAACGCCCGGATCATCGATGACTCGGGCGTTTTAGTTACGATTCAGTAGATTAATTCCATCCCTGTTTTCCACGGCGTGCATAAGGTAAAACAGACAATAAAGCCAGAATAGCTAATATCAGACCAATCCATAAGGCCGATCGTAATCCATACCCAGATGAAATAGCCATTCCACCTAAATAAGAACCGCCACCCAAACCAATATTAATTACCGAGGTATGAACCGCATTTACCATCGGACCTGGATGAGCCACACTAACAATACGTGCCATCATTGCTGGATTCATAGGAACGCCAGATAAACCGATAAATATGACTGCCAGAATTGCGATCGATTGATATTGTGCAAATAAGGCCATGCCTAATAATGAAATGCTTAGAACAATTAACCCGACGACCATAATGGCTAAGCTATGACGATATGCCAGCCTTCCGGTTATCATATTACCCACAATGTTCGCCAGGCCATAGAGCATCAAAATAAAGGGGACTGTCTGCATATTAAAATCAGCTACATCAACCAATACGGGTACGAAATAACTAAAGGCGGCAAAACTGGCACCTAAAATTAAGCAGCTTGTGGTACAGGCTTTCCAGTAAGCTTTGTTTTTGAATGCTTTTATTTCTTCAGCCATTTTGATGGTACTACCGCCAGCCATAGGCGGTAATAGACGCACTAATGCGCACAGGCATATGAAGACAAGAATGGCGACCAATCCAAAGCTCATTCGCCAGCCCCATTGCTGATCGATGATAGTCGCAAGCGGGACGCCAAAAACGTTAGATACCATAAAGCCAGCGATGACGATTGAAGCCGCGCGTGGACGACTCTCCACAGGCACGAGTGCCATGCTTGTTGCTAAAGACAGACTCAAACAACCCGCGCACAAAATACCCGTCACAATTCGGATTGCGACCAGAACATTGTAATCCGAGACAAACGCACTAAATCCTTGAACAATAACATACAGCCCTAATAGCCATAATAATGTTGTTCTATAGGGAGCTTTAAATTTTAGAAAAACATAGGTTAATACTGGGCCGCCCAACATCACGCCAAAAGCATAATAAGAGATGAGATGCCCGACTTCACCCACCGTAATATCGAATGCGTCTGATAGGGTAGACATCATACCCGCTACCATTAATTCAGCAGTGCCAAGCGAAAAAATAGCCAATCCTAAAATATAAACAACTAACGGCATAATTTTTAATTTTCTCCATGTATTGGAATGATCGTTACAAAATGAAAGGCAAAAATAGATGAGATTTTTAGATGGAAATTACAAGTTGATTAACAGGCCAACGACGACATCTTCGAGGGTTTTTCTATCTGAAATATTTTTGCTTAGAACACGTAAACCATAGTAACCCGCCATAAAACCTCTTGCCATTTCTATAGCTGAAGCTTTATTGCTTAGTTCACCATTCTGTTGACCCTCGGAAAATACCAATACCAAAGTTTGTTCTAAACGCTGGCGATATTCCCTGTTCAGGTTGGCAACTGTTCCGTCTTTACTGCCTTGCTCCAGAGCAGAAAAAAGGACCATTGCATCATGTTGTTCTGGTTGCGAGAGATCTTCGGTAATACCCCAGAGCAGAAGGGTATGTAATCGTTCTTTCACCGGACCAGATTGTGTAAGAATTGCTAGCTGTGCCGACATTGTTTGCTCATGGCTACGCAACAAAGCTTGCTCATACAGAGCCTGCTTGCTACCAAAGGCATTATATAAGCTTCCCCGCCCTAATCCGGTGCCATTGCATAAATCTTGCGCAGAGGTGCCCGCGTAACCATGAGTACTAAAAACAGCTACAGCGGCATCAATGACATCCTTGTCTTCGAACGTTCTTGGACGACCAGGATAAGTTGGTTTTTCGACACTCATAGGGAAGGGTGACTCGAAATGAGTTGAAGCGGCATAGTATTGATTATGGAACGATCAGTCAAATATTTTCCACAAACAAATGGCCGTTCTCTGGCAATCCATAAAGTTGTTCTTTTGTGCCGTGAAAATCCCATCAATGTGGGCCGCGTAACTGCTGTTGCAACCCCAGCAAGGCAGTAACTTCTGCTATCCGGCGCTGAGTGTAGGCTGGTATTTCTTCAGGTGTGCGCAAGAACAACCTTTGCTCGCCAAAGACAACATCATGTAAACAACGGTCGTAAAGCGGCCCCGCCAAGGTGCTGCACTCGGTTCCCTGTTCAGAAATCCGTTCAACTACCTCATTCAAACCTTGACGATCGATATTGATAATTTGCCCGTTATGAAGATGAATTCGCATCCCTTTTTGGCCGCCAGCAGGCCCGGCATATTTATTGAGATGGAGCGTAAAGGGAATGCCGCTCATCGTTCCGGTTAACAGCGCTTCACCTTCCGCGGTAGTGAAGTCACCCGCCGCAATTGCATTCCCCAGGCGGTCGCGTGCGTAACTGAGTTCCACGGTGAGCTGGTCATTGCCACCTAACTGATGGACAGTTTCACGCATCATGGCGAGAGTATGAGTACCGATATCGACAATTACACCGTCAGGATGACGCAACTGGCGGGTGTCCGCTTCACCCGTTGCAAAGTTCAGGGCAATCGGCTCACCTGCGGCATTAAAACCACTTGGCTCCATTAAAAAACCTTCGATGCACTTTATCTCATTGATGTTGTGAATGTGATTACAGGCTTGAGTACGAATCATCCAGTGATCCAAAGCCAGAACACGCACGGCATTTTGTGGTTGCGCGAGCAGTGTTTTAAGTGTCTCAAGTTGTGCAAGTGTGGCAGCAACCGGTTTTTCTACCACAATCGCAGGCACATCACTTTGCAAGACTCGCTCAAGAACGGGAAGGTGATGAAGAGACGATGTCGTGATAAGCACCACGTCGAGCGGCATTGCTAAAAGTGCATCCAGGGAATCACAACGGGTAATGCCGTCAATCTCACGCGCCGGGTCAGCGTCATAACCGTAACATTTGAGCAAGGGAGTAGAGATGCGGCGTAGCGCCGGGAGATATGCTGTTTCGATGACTGAACCTAAACCGATTAAACCTGCCAACATAAGCTAATCCTACCAAATATAAGCCGTACCTATCATTAGAGTCCCTATGTTTTAAATGACTACTGGGTTTTGGTCGAGAAGGATTTTGTGTATGAGAGTAAAAAAGCAGGCTGGTTTTTAGCCAGCCTGCTGTGATCAATTTAGAATTGCAGGGAGTAATTCACACCGTAAGTGCGCCCACGCCCTTTATATTCGTACAGCGAAGGGCTGCCGTACGTTGGACTGTAAAGCAATGGTGCGCGCTGGCCCCACACGGTGGTGTAGTCTTTATCAAGCAGGTTTTCGATGTTGAAGCTCAGCTTGCCTAGTGGTAGAGCGTAGCTTCCAATAAAGTCGACGGTGTTATAACCATTAATCTTATTGTCGCTGGCATCGGTTAAATCAAAGGTCTGCTGGCTTTGAACTCGCAGGCTCCACGGGTCTGGTGCCCAGCCAACATACGCGGTGGCTTTTGAAGGGCTTGCGTAAATCACGTCCCATTTCTGCCATTTGCCATCCACTTTAGTTTCGGACTTAAGCACGTTAAAGTTAAAGCCGGTGCTCCAGTTCGAGTCTGGAATAAAGTAATCCACAGCACCTTCAACACCGTAAATACGACGCTTGTCATCTTCCACATTGATGGTCATATCTGCGCGGTTGATGGAGATCGACTTGTCAGACAACGAGTAGTACGCCGCAATTTGGCTTCGCAGGCTATCACCGGTATAACGCCAACCCAACTCATAAGAATCGACTTTGATCCCCTGAAGTTTTGACTGCCCGACGTTCACGCTATTTACCAGTTGGTAATGGCCATTCACCAGTCGGTAAGTGCCATTACCGTAGTATTTGCCTGGATCAGGAAGCTCTACACCTTGTGAGAAGTTAAACCACGCTTGCTGGCGGTCAGTAATATGCATTAACAGACCAGCATTGAATAACGCGTTGTCGTAATCCGTGCTGCCGCCAGGGATTGCGTCCGCAGACTGAGCGATACCGTTTGCAATACCTTGTTGCTGAGTAAAGCCAACAAAATCATCGACTTTGTTCTCAGTCCATTGGTAACGCACGCCGCCGCTCAGGGTAAACAGATCGTTGATGTCATAACTGCTTTGCAGGAACGGAGCGAGGTTAGTGATGGTGTAACCTGGATAGCGGCCAGTGGTGTAAATGCTCTGATTATTCAGACCACCTGAAGCATTGGCTTTTGCGAGATCAAAGAACATTTGGTTCGAGGTAAAGCTCTCGTGATCGGCATCGACGCCATAGGTAATCTGCCAGCCATCCAGCGGTTGGCTGGTAAGAGCCAGTTTCGCCCCGTACTGATCGGTATCCTGCTGGGAGGCCGAGAAACTGGTTACGGCTCCACGCGTGAGCGTCGGGAAAGGATAGAAGGTCAGAGACTCATCACGATAGTAAATCTGCCCAACCACTTCCTGGCCGAGGAAGTCGCTGTTGGAGTATTGCAGGCTAATCAGATGGCGTTCGGTACCAGGAATGCGGTCAGAATTAAGATTGTCACTGACAAACGCTTTGCCATTACCGGTCACTGCAGAGAAATTTTCACCCAGATTCAGCCCGTAATCACCGTCTCCCTGGCTCTTATAATATTGAGTCACCACCTGCAGTTGCTGGGTTTCATCAATATTTATCGTGCCGGTACCCATGACATCCAGACGGTCGGAATACTGTAAACCGGTTTGCGTGTTATCGAGCAAAGTCTGGTCGCCATTGCCATCAAACCAGCCACCAAATTTCTGATAAGCCACAGATAAACGGCCAGAGGCATTATCGTTACCGCCAGAAATGGAGCTGGCGACACGTTCATCATGATCTTTACTGCTGTTAAAACCAGACTTAATCCCGGTTTCAAATTCGGCCTGAGTGTCAGGCTGGCCCTTTTTCGTCACGATATTAATCAGACCACCAGTACTACCACCGCCATACAGCGAAGTTGCACCAGAGATAACTTCGATGTGTTCAATGTTGAAAGGGTCAATAGAGTCGAGCTGGCGGCTATCGGTACGGGAAGAGTTCAGACGAACGCCATCCACTAAAACCACGATAGAACGGCCGCGCATGTTCATGCCGTAGTTGGTACGGCTTTGGCTACTGACATCCAGACCGGGAATTAACTGTGCAAGTGCGTCTTTCAGCTCCTTGCCTCCCTGAATCTGTTGCTCAAGCTCGGTGCCTTCAATAACCCAAGTGGTCTGCGCCATTTCAGCCACCGTACGATGCATACGGTTCGCAGAAACCAGAATATTTTCTTCGGAAGTTTGCTGCGCGAAAGCCGGAGCCATCATCGCCAGAAGCAACGGGTTAAGCACCCAGCGTGCGTTTTTATGCATCATCATCATTCCTTGGATGGGAAAATATTAACATTTGAAAATGTTTTGAAATAAGAACGAGCTGAATTCTGCCGATAACGGTTCTCATTATCAATCTCAATTGATAGTATTTCTCAAATTAATCTTATGAATAATCATATGATTTCTGTGGGTAATTTTTTTGGCGATGGCAAGACAAGGCAAAGGAGCTGAAATGGCAGAGGTACAAAGCTACAGATTGTTTAATGTGCAGCTAATGCATAAATCACACGTTTCACCTTCGCTGTTGAGTCTGGTATTTGGCGGTCCGGATGTGGCAAACATGAAATGTGATTCGCCCGACCAGCGAATCAAAATGTTGTTCCCGTCTGAAGATGGTTCAATTCCGAACTTGCCAGAACATGGGCAGTGGTATTCGTTGTTGCAAGAATTACCCAAAGAAAAGCGGCCGATTGTGCGTACTTATACCTTGCGGCACGTTGACCGCGAGCGTCAGCAAGTGACTGTTGAATTCGTCAGTCACGGCACGGAAGGGCCTGCCTCCGCATGGGCGATTAGCTCGCAATCCGGTGACAAAATACAAATTGTCGCGCCGAATGCCGATTACCCGGCAGACAGCGGCGGTTATGAATGGACGCCACCTGCGGATTTGCGCCAGGGATTAATTGTTGCGGATGAAACTGCATTGCCTGCGGCGCGAGGCATACTTGAACTGCTATCGAAACTGCAAAATCCTCCAAAAATTCAGGCGTTTTTTGAAGTCCCTGAGCAGGGGGATTGCGTGGATTTAAGTGAATTTGGTTTTGCGAAAATTCATTGGTTGCCGCGAAAGGCTGTCAACGCAAGGCATGGGGAGTGCTTACTCAAGGCGGTAAGTGAATGTGCCCAACTCCCTAAAGCTGCGGGGATTACAGAAACAGTTAATGAAGAGGCTGAAGGTGAACTGTTGTGGGATAAAGCCACAACGGCCAGTAACGCTTTTTACGGCTGGGTTGCGGCGGAATCATCGGTTGTGAAAATGCTGCGCCGTTACTTAATTGGAAAATGCGGTGTGAGCCATGACGCCATCAACTTTATGGCCTACTGGAGCAAAGGGCGAGAGCGTTAATACAAAAAGGGCGGTAAAGCCGCCCATGGTTAGATTTTCTTTAGTTCCGGTAACAATCGTAGTGTGGTTTTCACGATCTGCATCAGCTCTTCATAGCTGGCATTTTCGATTGCGCTGATCGACATCCCCTGAATGATACAACAGAGATATTTCGCCAGATTGCGTACGCTTGTGGTTGCCGGAATTTCACCTTTTTGCTGTCGCTGCTCCAGGAAGTGAACCAGAGTCGCTTCCTGCATCGACTGACGCATTTTTATCATCGCGGAGATATCTTCCGAAGAGACGGCCAACACCGCAGAGGTACATATCATAAAGCAGCCTGATGGTGTCTCTTTGTCAGTAAACATCTCTGCCAGCAAAGAGAGATAATCTTCCAGGGTCTGTTCCAGAGTACGATCTTCGCAATAAAGGCAAGCCTCACGCTGCTGCGTTACTCGTGCGATATAGCGATCTAATACTGCCTTGAACATACCTTCTTTGTTGGTGAATTCTGCATAAAGCGTTGGCGCTTTTGCACCTGTTGCTTCAACTAAATGTGCCATAGAAGTGGCTTCGTAGCCGTGTTTCCAGAACAAAGCCATGGCCTTGTCAAGTGCAGCTTCCCTATCAAACACCTTCGGTCGGCCACGGCTTTTTTTAACGCAACTAGTGTCAGTGGACATGGGAACCGTTTAACCTTTGTCTGTTTAATAAACGATCATTATAAAAATAATAACACGTGTAAGCTATAGGTTGATTATTAAAAATAATTTAATCCTATGCTTATGAAAAATAGTGCGTTTATAAAATAATTAACGAGCGTTATAAAAATAGTTTGACGCGTGATGCAGATCACATCTATGATTTAGTTATCGATCGTTAAGTAAAGAACTTAACGGCCTACTAAATCATCTGCTCAAGGTAAATAACATGAAAAACGTAAAAACTCTTATCGCTGCTGCTGTTCTTAGTTCACTCTCTTTCGCAAGCTTTGCCGCTGTTGAAGTGCAGGCAACGCCAACCGGTCAACAGAAAGTCGGCACAATCACCGCAACAGCTGGGACAAACCTGGGTTCGCTGGAAGATCAACTGGCTGAGAAAGCCGAACAAATGGGTGCCAGCTCATTCCGTATTACTTCAGTTACCGGCCCGAACACTTTGCACGGTACTGCGGTAATTTATAAATAAGCATACCCTTCATACTTCAAGTTGCAGCGGTGTTGGTCGCGCCCATTCAATAAAAAAGGCCCTGTTGAAAAACAGGGCCTTTTTTCTATCCGAACTAGCGTGATAATCAGATTTCGTTGGTCGCTACAGTATGCGCGTTGACTTCAATTGGCATGCCAGAGCGGTGCAGCATCGCCTGTTCCATAACTGTCGCGTCAGTTTCAGGGGCGGCCTGGAACTGTTTCATTTGTTCAGTCAGCGTAATCGGCAGCACTTGAGGATCATCATTAATATTTTTCGACAGTGGCTGATGCACCTCAACTAAACGTCTGCCATCTGGCTCGATGGACGTTTTAATCGCGGTATTAATAATGCGAACTGGCGTTCCGACAGGCATATCTTTGTACAGCGCTTTGATATCGCCATCACGCAGACGAATACAGCCTGAGCTGACACGCATGCCGATGCCGAAATCTGCGTTAGTTCCGTGCAGTAGATAAACTCCGCCAAAGGCTGCGAGACGAATCGCATGATGGCCCATTGGGTTCTCAGGCCCGGCAGGAACAACAGCTGGCAGCTTGATGCCATTTGCCAGGTAACGAGCGCGAATATTTGCGGTTGGGGTCCAGGTAGGATTGGCCCTTTTATCTGAAACACTGGTCACCATCGTTGGCGTTACCGTATCACCACCAAGCTGGCCGATACCAATCGGGTAAACCGTCACGCTGTTCTTTCCTTTGGGATAATAGTAAACGCGTAGCTCGGCAAGATTGAGAACCAGCCCTTCACGTGGCGCATCCGGCAGTATCATCTGACGTGGAATGGTCAAAACACTGCCCGCACGGGGAACATAGGGATCGACGCCAGGGTTGGCCTGTAATAAAGCAAGGAAGCCCACATTGTATTTTTTGGCGATAGCCTCAAGTGAACCACCGTCATCTTTTACCTCATGGAAAAAATTCTGACCGATAAGACGGCTGCCTTCTGCTGGTAGAGGATAAGAGTTGGCATTCGCGTTAAAAGCGGTGAGTGCTGCGCTAACCAGCATAATCGACGCCAGCCACCGCATAGCGCGTGCCTTGCGAGATGATAAAACGCTCAAAGAGGTAATCACGATAAACCCTATAAGTATTATGGTTAATGTTATAAAAAAGTTAATCGATGATTATGGCAGGGGGAGATGTCGGGAAATCCTGGCGGATTGAAAGGATGTGTAAATGTTACGATGAAATGGAGGAGGACGGGTAAGCGCATGCGCCACCCGCCACCATGAGAACTACGCTATAGCGTTCTGCGCCAACTGATGCATAAAGTTACGTACCCATTCCATACGCGCTTTACGATCTGCGAGGTCTTCAATAAATTTGAGTCGCGTTGGCCCATCCAGACGGTAATGTTGCGGCTGTTTTTGCAGCAAACCAATCAACCAAACTGGGTTAACGTGGTTTTTCTCAGCAAACTCAATCACACCACCTTTGTCATGACCTTCAATCTTACGCACGCCAAGTTTTTGCGCCTGCTGACGCAATGCCGCAATATCCAGCAGATTGCGAGCGGCATCCGGCAGCAGGCCAAAGCGATCAATCAATTCCACTTTTAATTCATCAAGCTCATGTGCCGTTTTGGCACTGGCAATGCGTTTATAGAACGACAGGCGGGTGTTGACGTCCGGGATGAAATCATCTGGTAACAACGCGGGCATACGCAGTTCAACTTCGGTTTGGCTACTGGTCAAATCTTCAAGCGACGGCTCGCGGCCCTCTTTGAGCGCATCGACGGCGTTTTCCAGCATCTCCATGTACAGCGAGAAACCGATAGTTTCCATCGAACCACTCTGGCCTTCACCAAGTAATTCACCCGCACCGCGAATTTCAAGATCGTGAGTCGCCAGCGCAAAGCCCGCACCCAGGTCTTCTAACGACGCAATAGCTTCCAGGCGTTTCTGCGCATCGGTGGTCATTGCTTTCGGATGTGGCGTCAGAAGCCATGCATAAGCCTGGTGATGCGAACGCCCCACGCGGCCACGCAACTGGTGTAACTGTGCAAGGCCGAAATGGTCTGCACGTTCAATAATAATGGTATTGGCAGTCGGAATATCGATACCCGTTTCGATGATCGTGGTACACACCAGCACGTTAAAACGCTGGTGGTGGAAGTCGTTCATCACTCGTTCCAGCTCACGCTCACGCATTTGGCCATGGCCGATAGTAATACGCGCTTCCGGTACAAGCTCGGCGAGGCGATCGGCTGCTTTCTGAATGTTTTCTACATCGTTATAGAGATAGTAGACCTGGCCACCACGCAGCACTTCACGCAAGATTGCTTCGCGAACCACCAGGCTGTCGTACTCGCGAACGAATGTTTTAACTGCCAGTCGGCGTGCCGGAGGCGTTGCGATAATCGACAAATCGCGCATTCCGCTCATTGCCATATTCAGCGTACGTGGAATTGGTGTGGCAGTTAGCGTCAGGATATCGACATCGGCACGCATGGCTTTAATGCGCTCTTTATGACGCACGCCGAAGCGGTGTTCTTCGTCGACAATCAGCAGGCCGAGATCTTTCATCTTCACGTCATTCTGTAATAGCTTATGCGTACCGATCAGAATATCGACTTTCCCTTCTCGTGCTTCTTCGAGAATTTGCGCCTGCTCTTTAGCCGTACGGAAACGTGACAGCATTTCGATGCGCACTGGCCAGTTGGCGAAACGGTCGCGGAAGTTATCCAGGTGCTGCTGCGCAAGCAGGGTGGTTGGCACCAGCACCGCAACTTGTTTGTGGTTTTCAACCGCAAGGAATGCGGCGCGCATCGCAACTTCGGTTTTACCAAAGCCCACGTCACCACATACCAACCGGTCCATCGCCAGCGGCCGGCACATATCGCTTAATACCGCGTTAATGGCTTGTGCCTGATCCGGCGTAGTTTCAAATGGGAAGGCGTCGCAGAACAACTGATACTGCTCGCGGTCATGCTTAAAGGCAAAGCCCTCTTTGGCTGCGCGTTGCGCGTAAATATCCAGCAATTCAGCAGCAACATCTCGCACTTTTTCTGCCGCTTTCTGGCGTGCACGGGACCACGCATCGCTGCCGAGTTTATGCAGTGGCGCGTTTTCTTCGGCACCGCCCGCATAGCGGCTAATCAAATGGAGAGACGAAACCGGCACGTACAGTTTTGCATCGCCATGATAGGTCAGCATCAAATATTCAGCGGTGATGCCGCCCGCTTCCAGGGTGGTTAAACCGGCATAACGCCCAACGCCATGTTCAAGATGCACGACTGGTTGCCCGGCACGCAGCTCTGCGAGGTTACGAATCAGGGTATCTGGGTTAATGGTGCGACGGCTGTCCTGACGTCGACGACTAACGCGCTCGCCCAACAAGTCGCTTTCGCAAATTAATGCCCGGTTACGCAGGGTGTCGATAAAGCCGTGTTCGCTCGAACCCAACATCAGGTATCGGCCTTTATCTACCGCGTCATCAAGACGATAGATGCGTTTTGGCGCCACTTTAATGCGTGACAATAGCTCGCCCAACGCTTCGCGGCGGCCTTCACTTTCTACGGAAAACACTACCGGGCCGGCGAAAGACTCAAGGAATTTACGCAAATTATCGAGCGGTGCTTTCTGTTGCGCCTGAACCGAAAGGTCGGGTAATACGCGATAACCCAGATTGGTAAACGCGGCTTTGTCGGCCAGAGATTCGGTTTTTAACTGGATTCGCGGCCAGGCTTTTAGCTCACTGAAGAGTTCATCCACGCGCAGCCACAGACTTTCTGGTGGCAGCAGAGGGCGCATTGGATCAACACCACGGTTTTCGAAGCGGGCGAACGTATCCTGCCAGAAGCGCTCGGCGCTGGTTTCAATATCGCCGGTGTTTATCAGCAAGGTATTTTTTGGGAAATAGCTGAACAGCGGCGGTAATGGTTCGCTAAAGAATAACGGCTGCCAGTATTCAATCCCGGCCGGCAGCATGCCTTTACTGACTTGCTGATAGATATGTTCAGGTTCGCGCTTCACGTCAAACTTGTCGCGCCACTGGCTACGGAACAATTCAATAGCCGTTTTATCGGTCGGGAATTCGTGAGCGGGGAGTAAGTTGATGGCATCAACTTCCTGAAGTGTGCGCTGAGTATCGACATCAAACACACGCAGGCTGTCGATTTCATCATCAAAAAAGTCGATGCGATAAGGCTGCTCACTGCCCATCGGGTACAAATCTAGTAATGCGCCACGGGTAGCAAATTCACCGTGTTCCATAACTTGATCAACGCTGCGATAACCTGCCTGTTCTAATTGGCTACGCAGGTTATCACGCGATAAACGTTGACCTTTTTTCATCACCAGCGCGTGGCCATGCAAATAACTATGCGGGCAGAAGCGTTGCATCAAAGTGTTGACTGGCAATATCAGTACGCCGCGCTGCATGGTTGGCAATTGATACAGCGTGGATAAACGCGAAGAGATGATTTCCTGATGCGGTGAAAAACTGTCGTACGGCAGCGTTTCCCAGTCAGCAAGATTCACCACCAGGCTTTCCGTAAACTGGCTAATTTCGTCATGCAGGCGTAGAGCATTCTGCATATCAGGAGCAATCAGCACCACCGGCCCACTATGGCGCTCGACGATCTCGGCAACTTCGGTCGCACAAGCTGAACCGGTGAGTTCTCCAAGCTGGCGCTGATCGCCAGCTTTAACAGGTAAGGAATAGCGATAATTTTCAGACATGGTGGACGTCAGCATCTCTCAGGTTGCGCCGTGTTTACCCTTCATCTATCAAGCTGCAGGGTATTGATAAGCACTCGAAAACAATGTTGTTTATTATCCGCGATCGTTTTGTATTAGCAACCCAATCGCAACGCCTCCTGAGAAAGAACGTTTAGCGGATGTCAGTCGCGAACACCATTTTGGTGGGAGGGGTAAAAAGCATATCGCCCAATAGCGCACGCGATAATTTCCTGAATCCCAAACCTATTAGAGTGCACGTTGCCAGGCTGACAAACGGATAAACCAGTAAAACGGCGATCAGCAGGTTATCGGAGATTCTGTCTGCATTAATTTGCCCGATCATAAACAAACTCAACGCTTCGATGATGATGCGGTGGGTGGTGTAAATGGCAATGGTGTTAGAACCAACGATATTCAGAAATGCATCGGAACGGCTCTCGCGCCAACTATCCAGAATGTAAAACAGCTTCATGATGACAAAAATCGACACCACGGAAATCACTACTGGGACATTCACCAGATACAGCGCTACGGAGAGCAGAGCGCCTGCAGTACAAAGCAGCGGATGTTGGCGGAAATGGGTCGTTTTCATCCACGTCATCAATTGTGGGCCAAACCATGCGCCCAAACCGTAATAACACATATTGCGCACCACGCTGTTCATGCCCCACCACGGCAACGGCATAAAGCTGATTGCCACGTTTACTCCAAGCAGCATGATGATTACCGGAACTTTATAGCGACGCAGACTTTTGAATATCGCGAAATAGATTATTAGCGCATAGAGATACCAAAGACTGGTGCTGGCTTTTGCCATGCTGGTGGCAAATTGCAACAGGGTTTCCGAGTACGCGGCATTAGACGTGGGGTTACGTACCAGATCGGGGGCTAGCCACTGATTGATAAGCGAAATTCCCAACCATTGCAAAACACCCCACAGCACCAGGACATAGAAAATATTCCAGATGCGCTTATCCACGCAGTCACGCCATTTCACCGACTCGATATAGCGGGTGATTAAAAAGCCAGAAATAAAGAAGAACACTGGCATACGAAAAGGTGCCAGATAGAGATTCAGGTAGATCCAGCTTTTCGCAATGTATTCAGGCAGACCAGCTTCAAGTTGCGTCAAATGCGGGTAAAAGGTGATCACCGAGTGATAGATAACGACAAGGCAGATACATAGCCCCTTGATATGGTTGATCCACAGTTGTTTATTTTTCATGCGCGGGCTTAATCTTCTGTTGGCCGGTATTTGCTTTCAGGGTGGAAGATCGCCGGGCAATTTTTTACCTGATTTGTCTGTTTTTGTAAGAATCAGGCACATTTCAGAAATTCCGCATGATTAATTAATAACCGAATTGATGCGGCTTTACAGCGAAAACAAGATGTTATGAGTTTGATTTAATTGGTATTTCACATGTTCTGAAATATCAAAAAAACGTTACGTTTCATTTACTTGATGCGGTATCGCTTATATACTTCTTGCCAACTTTGCATCCGCAACTGCCACAAGACGGAATACATGTATCAACCTGTCGCGTTATTTATAGGCCTGCGCTACATGCGTGGGCGAGCAGCTGACCGCTTCGGTCGCTTCGTCTCCTGGCTGTCGACTATTGGCATTACGCTTGGCGTAATGGCGCTGGTCACGGTGCTTTCCGTGATGAACGGCTTTGAACGTGAGCTGCAAAACAACATTCTTGGCTTGATGCCACAAGCTGTAATCACCTCAACCAGCGGCTCTATTAACCCCGAAACACTTCCTGCGAAAGACCTAAAACTCGAAGGTGTTACGCGCATTGCACCGATTACTACGGGTGACGTAGTACTGCAGAGTGCGCGCAGCGTTGCAGTGGGTGTCATGCTAGGGGTTAACCCGGAAGAAAAAGATCCGCTTTCGCCGTTCCTGGTCAACGTGAAGCAAACAGACCTGGTCGCTGGGCAGTACAACATTATTCTTGGTGAACAACTTGCCGGGCAATTGGGCATTAAGCGTGGCGATAGCATCCGTGTAATGGTGCCTTCTGCCAGTCAGTTTACGCCTATGGGTCGTTTGCCAAGTCAGCGTTTGTTTAATGTGATTGGTACCTTCGCGGCTAATAGCGAAGTCGATGGTTATCAAATGCTGGTGAACCAGCAAGATGCATCACGCCTGATGCGTTATCCGTTAGGTAATATTACCGGCTGGCGCTTATGGCTGGCTGAACCACTCAAGGTGGATGTCCTGAGCCAACAAACCTTGCCTGCGGGTACCGAGTGGAAAGACTGGCGCGAGCGTAAAGGTGAGCTGTTCCAGGCTGTGCGCATGGAAAAAAATATGATGGGGCTGCTGCTGAGCCTGATTGTGGCCGTTGCTGCATTTAACATCATTACCTCGCTCGGTTTGCTGGTGATGGAGAAACAAGGCGAAGTTGCCATTCTCCAGACTCAGGGGCTGACGCGTCGCCAAATCATGGCAGTGTTTATGGTGCAGGGGGCGAGTGCGGGAGTTATTGGTGCGCTGCTCGGTGCGCTGTTAGGCGCGCTACTTGCCAGCCAGTTGAACAACTTGATGCCGATTATTGGCGCGTTGCTCGATGGTGCTGCGCTGCCGGTCGCTATCGACCCTGTACAAGTTATTGTGATTGCGATTATTGCTATGGCTGTCGCTTTGTTATCCACGCTTTATCCATCGTGGCGTGCCGCCGCGACACTTCCCGCTGAGGCTTTACGTTATGAGTAATTCTGTCCTGTTGCAGTGTGACAAACTGTGCAAACGCTATCAGGAAGGCAAAGTGCAAACGGACGTGTTGCATGATGTCAGCTTCAGCATCAACACCGGCGAGCTAATGGCGATTGTCGGCAGCTCCGGTTCTGGTAAAAGTACCTTGCTGCACCTATTGGGTGGCCTGGATACGCCAACGTCAGGCGATGTCATTTTTAACGGCAAAGCAATGAGCTCAATGTCCTCTTCTGCGAAAGCCGAGCTGCGCAACCGGGAGCTGGGGTTTATTTATCAGTTCCACCATTTGCTGCCTGATTTTACCGCGATGGAAAACGTCGCCATGCCACTGCTCATCGGCAAAAAGAATACCGATGAAACAAAGCAACGTGCGCTGGATATGCTAAAAGCGGTAGGGCTTGATCACCGCAGTAATCACCGTCCGTCAGAGTTGTCCGGTGGCGAACGCCAGCGTGTGGCGATAGCTCGTGCGCTGGTAAATAACCCGCGCCTTGTGTTGGCCGATGAACCGACCGGGAACCTCGATGCACGTAATGCAGATAGCATTTTCGAACTGCTTGGCGAGCTGAATGTGCGTCAGGGAACCGCATTTTTGGTGGTGACTCACGACCTCAAACTGGCCAAACGCATGTCTCGCCAGTTAGAAATGCAAGATGGTCGGCTGACTCATGAGCTGACTTTGATGGGAGCCGATTAATGGCTTCGCCACTGTCACTGCTGATTGGTTTACGTTTTAGCCGCGGGCGTCGTCGCAGCGGCATGGTGTCTCTTATCTCAATTATTTCCACGTTAGGTATCGCATTGGGTGTAGCGGTCCTGATTGTGGGTTTGAGTGCGATGAACGGTTTCGAGCGCGAGCTGAATAATCGCGTGCTTGCGGTTGTGCCACATGGTGAAATCGAGCCGGTTAATCAGCCATTCCACGACTGGAAAGGTGTGTTGCAACGTGTCGAGAAGGTTAAAGGCATCGTCGCTGCCGCACCATACATCAACTTCACTGGCCTGGTGGAAAGCGGTGCTAACCTGCGCGCCATCGTGGTAAAAGGCGTCGATCCAGAACAGGAAACTCACCTGAGCGCGTTGCCTGAATATGTGCAGAACAATGGCTGGAAGGACTTTAAAGCGGGTCAGCAGCAAATCATTATTGGTAAAGGTGTTGCCGATGCGCTGAAGGTGAAGCAGGGCGACTGGGTCTCCATCATGATTCCGAACAGTGATGGTGGCACTAAACTTCTGCAACCCAAACGTGTTCGCCTGCATGTCACTGGAATCCTGGCTCTAAGTGGTCAGCTTGACCACAGCCTGGCAATGGTGCCAATGGCTGATGCGCAGAGCTATCTGGATATGGGCGATAGCGTTACCGGTATCGCTATCAAGGTCAATGACGTCTTCAATGCCAATAAGCTTGTGCGCGATGCCGGCGAAGTTACCAACGCTTACGTCTATATCAAAAGCTGGATTGGCACCTACGGCTATATGTATCGCGATATTCAAATGATTCGCGCCATCATGTATCTGGCGATGGTGCTGGTTATCGGCGTTGCCTGTTTTAACATCGTTTCCACGCTTGTCATGGCGGTTAAAGACAAGAGCAGCGACATTGCTGTATTGCGTACCCTTGGGGCAAAAGATGGTCTGATTCGCGCCATTTTCGTCTGGTACGGTCTGCTGGCGGGGTTGCTGGGTAGTGTAAGTGGTGTGATTGTTGGGGTGCTGGCCTCCTGGCAATTGACCAATATTATCCACGTGATTGAAAAATTAATCGGTCACCAGTTCTTGTCAGGCGATATCTACTTCATTGATTTCTTGCCATCTGAACTGCATTGGCTGGATGTATTTTATGTCCTGATCACAGCATTGCTACTGAGTTTACTTGCCAGTTGGTATCCGGCGCGCCGAGCCAGTAATATCGATCCGGCGCGAGTATTAAGCGGACAATAAATTCTTCACCAAAATATATACCCTGAGTACTTCAAGTTGCAGGTAGGCTGCACCCCTGGAGCTTGAAGTATGACGGATATAGGGAGAAACGATGTATTACGGATTTGACATTGGTGGCAGTAAGATGGCTCTTGGGGTCTACGACAGTGAGCGTCGTTTGCAATGGGAAAAACGTGTTCCCACCCCGCATGACAGTTATGAGAACTTTTTAGCGGCTATCGCTTCCATGGTACAGGAAGCCGATAGCCGTTTTGGTATTCAAGGCTCGGTGGGTATTGGTATCCCCGGAATGCCCGTCACAGATGATGGCACGTTATACGCGGCGAATGTCCCAGCAGCCAGCGGGAAACCGGTACAGGCCGATCTGAGCGCGATGCTCGGGCGTGAAGTACGCATGGACAACGATGCGAACTGTTTTGCGCTCTCTGAGGCCTGGGACGATGAGTTTCGTGATTACCCGGTGGTCATGGGCCTGATTCTCGGCACGGGTGTTGGTGGTGGCATCATCGTCAACGGTAAATCCATTACCGGGCGCAACTATATTACCGGCGAGTTTGGTCATACCCGCCTGCCAGTTGATGCACTGAATGTGCTGGGCCGTGATATTCCCCTCACGCGCTGCGGTTGCGGGCAACATGGCTGTATTGAAAACTATCTTTCTGGCCGTGGATTTGCGTGGGTTTATCAGCACTTCTACTCTGAACCACTGGACTCTAAAGAAATTGTTGCCCGCTATCGCGCAGGTGATGAAAAGGCTGTAGCCCATGTCGATCGCTTCGTTGAGCTGCTGGCCTGCTGTCTTGGCAGCCTGTTAACGGCAATTGATGCGCATCTGGTCGTGATTGGCGGTGGGTTGTCTAACTTTACTGAGATGTACCAGCAACTGCCTGAGCGTCTACCTAAGTATCTTCTGCCTGTGGCAAAAGTACCGCGTATTGAACCTGCGCGACATGGTGATGCCGGTGGTATGCGTGGTGCGGCATTCCTCCATCTCACGGAGTAAATTATGCTATCGCGTCGTCAACATCGGCTAAGCCGGTTTCGCAAAACTAAGCGTCTGCTCCGTCAGCGTTTACGTCAGCGTGCTTTTTTCAGAGATATACCTGGACCCGAAGCGATGGAAAAACCCAGAGTTGTGGTTCTGACCGGCGCGGGAATTTCCGCTGAGTCAGGCATTCGAACTTTCCGTGCCACTGATGGTTTGTGGGAAGAGCATAGGGTTGAAGATGTTGCGACGCCTGAAGGCTTCGCTCGCGACCCTGAATTGGTACAGGCGTTTTATAACGCTCGCCGCCAGCAACTTCAGCAGTCGGAAATTAAACCGAATGCTGCCCATCTGGCACTGGCTCGTCTGGAAGAAGAACTGGGTGATCACTTCCTGTTGGTGACGCAGAATATTGATAACCTCCATGAACGAGCTGGCAATAAAAACATCATCCATATGCATGGTGAACTGCTGAAAGTTCGCTGTGCGCGCAGTGGGCAAGTGCTGGAGTGGAAAGGGGATATTACCCGCGAAGACCGCTGCCATTGCTGCCAGCTTTCTGCACCGCTGCGCCCACATGTGGTGTGGTTTGGCGAAATGCCACTGGGTATGGATGAGATTTATCAGGCTATTGCTACAGCTGATTACTTTATTGCTATCGGCACCTCGGGCCATGTGTACCCAGCTGCCGGGTTCGTACACGAAGCCCGTTTACAAGGCGCGCATACTGTTGAGCTGAACCTTGAACCGAGCCAGGTTGGCAGTGAGTTCGAGGAAAAATTCTACGGCTTAGCCAGTGAAGTGGTGCCGGAGTATGTCGACCGCTTGTTGAAAGGTCTATAACAAATAGCGGGTAGCCGATACTGCCCGCCTATTAATGTCAAAAAATTACGCTCTCGCCGCGACAAATAACTTCTCTTCCCGCAAAGCCACTATTATCAAAAATAGCGAAATATACGCGCAGCAAAGTAATGCCAATGCACTGATAAACCAGGGCCATCGGGTGACATACACTGCGCTGCAAGAGAGGATCACCATAATGATTCCAGCGTACATCGGGTGAGCTATCCACGAAAAGATCCCGCTGTGTATACGCGGTGCTTGCGGAAGGTAGTATCCCGCCCAAGTATGATGTGCCCCTAAATCGATTTTTCCTTTCACCACCAGAACGGTTCCTGCAATTGCTATCAGCAAACAAACCCAATCCAGCGGCGTAACGTATTCCACAAGGAAAAGGCTCCAGGCGAAGGCGATTATTGGTAGTAAATAAGTCAGCCGTAAGAGTTGTATCGCTCTGATATCAATCAGTGGTTTAGCCTCAGGCTTATCTTTCCTCGCGAGAATAAACGCGGTGAAAATACCAAGGTTGAGTAGTTGGGCCAGTATAAAGAATGTATTCATCACGATTTTCACTCAGTCTGCAATGAGCGGGGGTAGTGAGATGACGGCAATAGTCAGGCGCTCATTCAAGCTTAGAAAGAGAGGGAAGCGATGCTATAAGACGAAAGGATGAATTAAAAGGCGGGACGACGGCCCCGCCAGGTATAAAAATTAACGTCCCGCCTTCAACTTCTGATAGTAATTCTCATAAATCGTGCTGGCATCACCAACATCGTTTTGCCACTCACCATTTTTCAGCACCGCTTCATCCGGGTAGAGCGTCTTATCACCAGAGACTTCTTTCGGCAGCAGTTTGCGTGCTTCAAGATTTGGCGTCGGGTAGCCTATGGTTTCAGCCACCTGTTTTGCCACGTCCGGGCGCAGCAGGAAGTTAATCAGTTTCAGCGCACCGTCGACGTTTTTAGCATTTGCCGGAATAGATAGGTTATCCATCCAGAAAATTCCGCCTTCTTTTGGCCAGACAATTTCCAGTGGCGTACCTGCCTGACGTGCGACATACGCAGAACCGTTCCACACCATACCGAGATTCACTTCGCCTTCCATAAACGGATTGGCTGGGTTATCTGAGTTAAATGCCGCCACGTTTGGCATCAGTTTTTGCAGCTCGTGGTAAGCCGCCTCAATCTCTTTTGGATTGGTGGTATTGCCGGAATACCCCAGTTTACGCAGCGCAACCTGGAACACTTCACGTGCATCATCAGTCATCAACAGGCTTTGCTTATATTCTGGTTTCCATAAATCGGCCCAACTAGTGATGGTTTTCGGGTCAATGGCGTCGCTATTAACGCCAATCGCCGTAGCACCCCAGATATAAGGAATGGAGTAGTCGTTATTCGGGTCAAACGGCTTGTTGAGCATCTCCGGATCGAGATTCTTGAAGTTGCTCAGTTTGCTTTTGTCGATCTTCTGGATCATGCCTTCATTGCGCATTTTCGCGACAAAGTAGGTCGATGGCACTACTAAATCGTAGGCACCTTCTTTATAGGTTTTCAGCTTGGCGTACATGGTTTCATTCGACTCGTAAGTCGAATAAATCACCTTAATACCGGTTTCTTTAGTGAACTGCTCAAGCAGGCCTGGCGGCACATACTCGGTCCAGTTATAGAAGTAGATCGTCTTGCTATCGTCGGCATGTGCAGCGCCCATACCCAGTACCAGAGCGCCCGCAGCGAGCAGGTGGCGTGGCCATTTAGTCATTTTAACGTCCCCTGAGTTTTATCACGAAGAATAAGCTGACTGGCAACGACCAGGACCAGCGAGAGTACCAACAGAATGGTAGCAAGTGCATTCACCTCGGGTGAAACACCGACCTTCACCATTGAGTAAATCTTCAACGGTAAAATTTCATAACTTGGCCCGGTGACGAACGACGAAACCACTACATCGTCCATCGAGAGCGTAAAACTGAGTAACCAGCCTGCGGCAACGGCAGGCATCGCGAGTGGCAAGAGGATCTTGCGCAGAATCGTCAGCTCGCTGGCACCTAAGTCTTTCGCCGCTTCTAACATGCGTACATCAAACCCTTTGAGGCGGGAATAGACGGTCACCACCACAAACGGCAGGCAAAAGGTGATGTGCGAGAACAACAGCGACCAGAAGCCGAGCGAAACGCCCAGCAGCATAAACAGCACCAGCAGTGAAATCGCCATCACGATATCGGGCGACATCATCACTACAAACAGCATACCGCTGACGAAAGGCTTGCCGCGAAAACGGTAGCGGTATAACGCCACCGCCGTTAACGAGCCAATTAACGTCGCCGCAGTGGCAGAAAACACCGCCATAGTCAGCGAGTGTTGAGCAGCTTGCAGCAGACTGTCATTGTTCAGCAGCAGGCTATACCACTTGCCGGTAAAGCCTTGCCAGTTGATACCGAAACGCGAACTGTTAAATGAGTTTACGATCAAAATGATAATCGGAATGTACAGATACGCGTAAATGGCGGTCATAAAGCCGCCACGGAGCAGGCGACCCATCATTCTAATTCCACCTTTTTATTCAGCAATCTGGCGGCACGCCAGTAAATCAGCAGCATCAGACCCATCACAAGTGTCAGTGTAATGCTGGTGGCCGCGCCAAACGGCCAGTCACGAATATTCAGGAATTGGCTCTTAATGACGTTGCCAATCAGCAGGTTTTTCGCGCCACCCATCAGATCTGAAACGTAAAACAGCCCCATTGCAGGCAGCATGACCAGCAGGCAACCGGCAATAATTCCCGGCATCGTGAGCGGGATAATAATCCGGATAAAGGTCTGTAGTTTGCTGGCACCCAAATCACGCGCCGCTTCCAGTAGCGGTTTGTCGAGCTTTTCGATGCTGGAGTAGAGCGGCATCACCATAAACGGCAGCAGGATATAAACCAGGCCGAGGATGACCGCGCTTTCGGTGTACATGATTCGAATCGGGGTATCAATCACGCCGAGCCACAGCAGGAACGCATTCATATAGCCTTTGGTGCTGAGGAAAATCTTCAGCCCATAAATACGAATCAGCGAGTTAGTCCAGAAGGGAACAATCAGCAAAAACAGCAGTAGCGGGCGCACGCGTTCTGGCAGGCGAGCAAGGAACCAGGCAAACGGATAGCCCAGCACCAGGCAGGCGAGGGTGGCTATCACCGCCATATTTAGCGAGTGAAGCAGCACTTGCGCATACAGCGGGTCGGCAAGCCGGGTGTAGTTATCCAGCGTGAAAACCATGCTGACGAAATTAGCATCATCACGCGTCAGGAAACTTGTCCCGATGATCATCAGATTGGGCAAGAATACAAACAGCAGCAGCCAACCGACGATGGTGGCGATCACCAAATTCTGGAACTTACGTGAGCTCTTCATCTGCCAGCACTACCTCCCAGCTTTCAACCCAATTCACAGCCATCTTTTGATCAAGTGTATGGTCAAAATCAGGGTCGTCTTCATTGAAGAATTCGCTGACCATCACCATTTTGCCGTTTTCCAACTCAACGTTAGATTCCAGCGTCATGCCTTTATAGTTTCGTTCACGCACATAGCCAATCAAGCCATCGGCAACGTGGGTATCGTTGATCTCTTCAACACGCAGATCTTCCGGGCGCAGCAGCACTTTTAATCGTTGGCCTGCGGTGACGGGCATCGTTACGTAAATATGGCATTCGCGGCCTTCGACGTTCGCCAACACGCGCTGTTCATCTACGCGCTCAACGACGATTGCATCGAAGATATTGATTTCACCGATGAAACTCGCCACAAACAGGTTTTTCGGCTCTTCGTAGATTTCACGCGGCGTGCCGTCTTGCTCAATGTGACCATCGCGCATCACCACAATCCGGTCGGACATGGTTAATGCTTCTTCCTGGTCATGAGTGACGAAGACAAAGGTGATACCGAGTTTACGCTGCAACGCCTTTAATTCGTTCTGCATCTGCTTGCGTAATTTGTAATCGAGCGCGGAAAGTGACTCATCAAGCAGCAACAAATGGGGTTTGTTGACTACCGCACGCGCAATCGCCACGCGCTGTTGCTGGCCGCCAGAAAGCTGATGCGGTAAACGTTGCGCAAATTCCTCAAGCTGCACCATTTTCAACGCGTCATTCACGCGCGGAGGTATTTCGGCGGCAGGTGTTTTCTGCATTCTTAAGCCGAATGCCACGTTTTCAAAAACGGTCATATGAGGGAAGAGAGCGTAGCTCTGGAAGACGGTGTTGACGTGGCGATGCTCAGCCGGAACCCGCGTAATGTCCAGGTCCTCAAGACAGATAGTCCCGGAATCAACGCTTTCCAGCCCGGCAATTAAGCGCAGCACAGTGGTTTTGCCACAGCCGGAAGGGCCAAGGAGTGTCAGAAATTCACCATCATTAATGGTGAGAGATAAATCAGAAATAACGGTTTTGCCATCAAAGCTCTTTCTTACTCCCACCAGTTCTACCAGCGGAGAGAGCGAACATTGCTGTTTATTCAATTTTTTACGCTGTCCCATATAAGACGCATCAAATTGCGGGCTGATGCGGGGTTTGTGATTAACCACCTTGCGGTTTCTGCACGTTTAAGTAAGGGCAGGCATTCTACGGCAAAGCATTGAAATCGCCAATCCTTGATGTTTTCCTGGGGATTGATTATGAAGATGTTTAAAGCAGCAAACACCAAATCCTCTCGCATTGCATTACATTCGTGACTATTTTCAACACTACCAGGCTAAAAGTGACCTAACGCAATATTTGCATCTGTGGCTTACTGATAATGAAGTCACAAAAATTGAGGGTAGCGCGACATGGATAAATTACTTGAACGTTTCTTACATTATGTCTCTTTGGATACGCAGTCCAAATCCGGCGTAAAACAAGTTCCCAGCACTGAAGGCCAGTGGAAGTTGTTGCGGTTGCTAAAAGAACAAATGGAAGATATGGGTTTAGTGAATGTGACTATTGCTGAGCATGGCACAGTCATGGGAACACTTCCGTCTACCGTCGATAAAAAAGTCCCGGCTATTGGTTTTATCTCTCATGTGGATACCGCGCCTGATTTTTCGGGCAAGAACGTCAACCCGCAGATTGTCGAAAATTATCGTGGTGGTGATATCGCGCTAGGCATTGGCGATGAAGTGTTATCACCGGTGATGTTCCCCGTACTACACCAGTTACTTGGGCAAACGCTGATTACCACCGATGGCAAAACGCTGCTCGGCGCGGATGATAAAGCCGGTATTGCTGAAATCATGACGGCTCTGGCTGTTCTGCAAGAGAAGAAGATCCCGCACGGTGACATTCGTATTGCTTTCACGCCGGATGAAGAAGTGGGCAAAGGTGCTAAGCATTTTGACGTTGAAGCATTCGATGCGCGCTGGGCCTATACCGTAGATGGCGGTGGTGTTGGCGAGTTGGAGTGTGAAAACTTCAATGCCGCATCGGTCACTATCAAAATTGTTGGCAACAATGTTCACCCGGGTTCTGCTAAAGGGGTGATGGTCAACGCACTTTCGATTGCCGCGCGTATTCACGCTGAAGTGCCTGCCGATGAAAGCCCGGAATTTACCGCAGGCTACGAAGGTTTCTATCATTTGCACGGAATTAAAGGCTCGGTCGATAAAGCGGAGATGCACTACATCATTCGTGATTTTGACCGCGAACAATTTGAAGCTCGTAAGCGCAAAATGATGGATATCGCCAAGAAAGTCGGCAAAGGCCTGCACCCGGATTGCTATATCGAGCTGGTGATCGATGACAGCTATTACAACATGCGCGAGAAAGTGGCCGAGCATCCTTACATTATTGAAGTGGCGCAGCAGGCGATGCGTGACTGCGACATCGAACCCATCATGAAACCGATTCGCGGTGGCACCGATGGCGCACAACTGTCGTTTAAAGGTTTGCCATGCCCGAACCTGTTCACTGGCGGCTACAACTACCACGGCAAACACGAGTTTGTGACGCTGGAAGGAATGGAAAAAGCGGTAGCGGTGATTGTGAGAATTGCGGAGCTGACGGCGAAGCAGGGTTGATATAACCAATTGCTGGTGGGGCAGTCGATAATAAAGGGGCGGAAGCCCCTTTATTATTAGCTTATGAGTAATATGACAGTCTGTTTAGTGCCAGGAGCGGACGTTCCGTGGTTCTAGAAATGCTCTCATGTCGTGGCCAATTTTTGTCGGCCACTTCAAACAAAGCCATTGAAATAGTAAAATTCTTTTCTATCCGCTAGAAAAAAATAGCCACGCTAAAATGTGATCCACATTCACAAAACTTTCATCGGCATGCCATTTTTTTGTGGGGAATATCATCCTCCCTCGCTACGCCTCAAGCCGCCATAATTAACATTCATTCCACAGAATCAATCTGCAACAAGGCTGATAAAGTTTCATACCTCGTATTGCCCCCCTATTAACTACAGAGTTTTCCAACTTCTCCCTACTCAATAATCACGAATAAATCATGAGACTCATTCTCTAAGACAATACCAGCCATCCAACGACGTGATTAGTCGCCACCGTTGCTCTATGTGACAGTGCGTCCAGTACAGATTTTATTCTGTATAAAGCGACTGACCGTTGAAGGATAACTTTATGTTTCGCTACTTCCCAAAAAACTATGTTTGGAATCTCTCGGTGGATCTCTCCATTGAGATGGGCGCGCGTATTGGTGAGATAGAAGAGATGTGCGCACCTTTACTTTCAGCTTCAGATCATCCTGACAGTGAAGGGACTCAAGCTTTCCGACGAACGTGGTCCGCGATGGCCGATAAACTTTGCTCACTGGCAGATGAAGATGAAACACGTGGCCGCTTATATTCTGCGGGTGAAAAGTATCTGCGAGCTGCCAATTATTATCTTACATGTGAACGTTTACAGGCACAGGGAAGCCCTGGACGAGAGGCTTTGTATAAGCGTTTTCTGGAAGTATTTGCGAAAGGTTGCTGTTACAGCCAGGCAAATTGCGAACGCGTAGAAATCCCCTACGAAGGCACGACTTTATCCGCACTTTACGTTCGGGCGGAAGGTCAGTGTACGCAAGCGCCTCTGCTGGTTCAGGTTAATGGCCTCGATTCAACGAAAGAGATGAAATACCTCGTAGGATTACCTCAATGGTTAGCAAAACGTGGTGTGTCTTCACTGATTGTTGATCAACCAGGCACTGGGGAAGCATTGCGTTTGCATAACCTTAAAGCCCGTTACGACAGCGAACACTGGGCCTCACGTATTTTTGATTGGCTGGAAGACCGACCAGAAGTCGATTCAACGCGTATTGGTATGGAAGGAGTCTCTCTGGGTGGATATTACTGCCCAAGAGCAG
This sequence comes from Buttiauxella sp. BIGb0552, assembly GCF_004366275.1. Lineage (NCBI taxonomy): Bacteria > Pseudomonadati > Pseudomonadota > Gammaproteobacteria > Enterobacterales > Enterobacteriaceae > Buttiauxella > Buttiauxella sp. BIGb0552. The sequence goes on along the minus strand of NZ_SODY01000002.1, from coordinate 77,381 downwards.
TCGCATTTGAACCCCGATTTGCCTGCGGTGTGGTATGGGGTGCGAATCATGACTGGCGCGAAGTTCAGAAACGTCGTTATGAAAACGAAGGCAATTTCCCGGTACCCCATTATTGGGAGCATGTTCGTTGGGTCTGGGGAGGGGAAGATACTGAGGCATTTATGCGTATTGCGGAAAACGTACATCTGGATGGTGTGCTTGATCGCATCCGCGTCCCTTTCCTTGTGACTCATGGAGAAAAAGATTCTCAAATCCCACTGAAATGGGCGCAGCGTACCTATGAACAACTGATCAATAGCCCCCAACGCGAACTGAAAATATTCACCTCTCGAGAAGGTGGAGTACAGCACTCCAGCTTTGATAACTCAATTAACGCCGGGCACTACATTGCGGATTGGGTAGCTGAAGTTCTCGGTGGCCGAGTGTCCTGAATAAACTGAAAGACTGGAGATGCTACATGAATATTATTGGTCCTGATTATCTCGTTTTTGGTGTGGAAGATTTGCAAGGCTGCCGTCAATTTATAAGCGATTACGGCCTGAAAGAAACACACGATGGATTTTTTGAAGCCCTGGACGGTACGGGTGTGAAACTTTGTCAACGCGGTGATACTAATCTTCCGCCTGAACTTGCCAGTGGTAGTCAACTTCGGGAAACCGTGTATGGCGTTGCGGATAAGCTAACCCTTACGGAAATTGAGCACGAACTGCGTAAAGACCGGGAAGTATCCGTAGGCCATGATGGTGTTTTACGTTGTGTCGATGATATGGGCTTTGCCCTGGGTTTTCAGGTAACCCAGCGTCGTGAGATAACCGCAGCCGCAGAAAAAGTGAATGCGCCTGGCGATTTAATTTCACGTCCGTTAAATCATCTGGGTGCCGGTGCAACAATGCCCGCAGAACCCCGCTCTCTGTCTCATGTTGTGTACTTTGTTCCTGATTCTCAACGTGCAGAAGCGTTTTATCAGCGCCTTGGTTTCGTCTGTACCGATCGTTTTACGCATGTCGGCCCTTTCCTGAGACCTGCGGGAACGAATGATCATCACACCTTGTTTTTGATTCAGGCACCTACGTTCATGACGGGGATAGAACACTTCACCTTCCATATGGGAGGCCCGACTGAACTCATGATGGCAGGTAGCCGTTTTGTGGAAAAAGGATATCAATCGTTCTGGGGGCCTGGCCGCCATCAATTAGGTTCAAATTGGTTCTGGTACTTCAACAGTCCGTTAGGCTGCCATATCGAATATGACGCTGACATGGACCTCCATGACGACACCTGGCAGCCCCGCGAAGCGCTGCCTGGCGCGGATAACTCACAATACTTTTTACTCCAGCACCGTGAAAAATGGGCTCCAGGCCCTGATACCGCCCATTAATGATGCATCAGCCAATAGCCCTTTTTCAGGTAAATACATTGCAAGAAGGCGAAGCCCGAGGATTGGATCCCCAACAAACGGGTCAACAGACACTGCTCGCCGTACGTTACTCAGGGAAGCTGTATCTATGGCGAAACAACTGTCCACATCAAAATGTGCCCATGAACTGGCAGCGTGATGCTTTTCTAAATGCCAAAGGCAACAAAATCATGTGCTTTGCTCATGGTGCATTGTTTGAGCCTGATAGTGGCTTGTGCATACAAGGCGCCTGTTATGGACAGCGTTTGACGCCCGTTGATTTTGCAATCAATACCGAAGGATGGGTGACTATAAGAGACCCGAAAGATGAAACTGGCAACCCGTAAAAATGGTCATCGCGATGGGCAGCTTGTCGTTGTTTCCAGAGATTTACTAACAATAGCCGCCGCGGACGATATCGCCCCAACACTGCAATATGCGGTTGAAAACTGGAAGGATGTCGTTGTTGAGTTAGAAGAACGCTATAGCGTATTGAATAACCGGAACTGGCTTCACTCCGAACCGTTCGAAGAAGAACACCTCCTCGCCCCCTTCCCGAGAGCCTGGCAGTGGCTTGATGGTTCAGCGTTCCTGAGCCATGGGGAACGTATGCAGCAAGCTTTTAATCTTCCAGCCGTTGAAGGCGCAGACAGCATTCCACTGATGTATCAGGGCTGTGGCGACGACTTTTTGAGTTGTAGAGATCCGATAATTTTCCGCGATGAAAGCGATGGTCTGGATTTTGAGGGGGAATACGCGGTCGTTGTTGATGATGTCCCACTGGGCTGCGATGAACAAACTGCGTTGGGTCATATACGCCTGGTTTTACAGCTCAACGATGTCAGCCTGAGAACACACGGGCCAAGAGAAATGAAAACAGGATTTGGTTTTATTCATGCCAAGCCGTCCAGTGCTTTTGCTCCTGTGGCCATTACCCCTGACGAACTTGGCAATACCTGGCATGACGGGCGTATCCATTTACCCATTGTTATCCGACGAAACGGTGAAGTTTTTGGTTGCCAGTCAGGCAGTGAAATGAACTTTCATTTTGGGCAGCTTATTGCTTACGCCGCAACAACCCGGCGTTTACGGGCTGGAACGTTGATTGGATCGGGCACCGTCTCCGGACAAGATATTTCGCTGGGTGCGAGTTGTATTGCAGAAGTACGAGCACTGGAAACCATTGAATACGGAACACCTAAAACCTCCTTTTTACGTCAAGGAGAAAAGGTTTTTATGGAAACAACGACTGCGGAAGGAAAACCGTTATTTGGCTCAATTGAACAATATGTCGAGCTGCTGCCACAGAACAGGAACAATAACGTATGAATCTCTTAGAAGGCCGTCGTTTAATCGATTTATCCGTCACGCTTGATAATAACCCTTTTACTGATCCGCCCCCGCTGTTGCCCAAAATTGAATATATCGATCACCAACAAGGCTGGCCGGAAATGGCGGCGATGTTTCCGGGTCTGGAAAAAAGCCAGATGCCTGGAGATGAGTCCTGGGCAAGCGAACGACTGACTGTCACACCGCACAATGGCACACATATGGATGCGCCATGGCACTACAGCTCAACCACCAATGGTGGTGAGCCCGCCTTTGGCATAGACGAGCTGCCTCTTGAATGGTGCCTTCAGCCGGGAGTAAAACTGGATTTTCGCCATAAAGAAGATGGTTCGATTATTCAGCCTGAAGATATTCAGCAGGAGCTTGAACGTATCAGTCACCAACTGATGCCGCTAGATATAGTGTTAATCAATACCGCTGCAGGTGCGTATTACGGCAAAGAAGAATATTTACAACGCGGCTGTGGCATCGGGCGTGAGGCCACCTTGTGGATGCTGGAACGTGGCGTCAGAGTGGTCGGTACGGATGCCTGGAGCTGGGATGCACCTTTCAGTTATACCCGCGAACGTTTTCGCCAAACAGGTGATGCATCGCTGATTTGGGAAGGCCACAAAGCCGGGCGCGATATTGCGTATGGTCAGATGGAAAAATTAACCAATCTCCACTTGCTACCAGACCATGGCTTTTGGGTGAGTTGCTTCCCTTACAAAATTCATCACGCTTCTGCTGGTTTTATTCGTGCTGTCGCAATCGTGGAGGATTAAATGGGCGGATTAGACAAACGCGTCGCCACTATCGAAGCCGCCATGGAAGGGCTGACCGATAACATGATCGTTCTGGCAGGCGGCTTCGGTTTATGTGGTATTCCCGAAAATCTCATCAGCGAAATCCGCCGCCGTGCAGTGGGTAATCTTACAGTGGTATCAAATAACTGCGGTGTCGATGGGTTTGGGCTCGGCATACTGCTTGAGAACCGGCAAATTCGAAAAATGATCGCTTCCTATGTTGGGGAGAACGCTTTATTTGAACAACAACTCATGAGTGGTGAGCTGGAAGTTGAGCTTACCCCTCAGGGAACGCTTGCTGAAAAGATTCGGGCAGGCGGTGCCGGTATACCCGCATTTTATACTGCCACAGGCTACGGAACACCGGTGGCTAAGGGTAAAGAGTCCCGCCAATTTGGCGAGCGGCACTATATTCTTGAACCTGCAATCCAGGGTGATTTCGCCATCATTAAAGGCTGGAAAGCTGACTGGTTTGGTAACGTAATCTATCGCCATACAGCCCAAAACTTCAATCCGTTAATGGCTACTGCGGCACGTATAACGGTGGTAGAAGTCGAGGAAATTGTGCCGCCCGGGGAACTTGACCCGGCACATGTCCACACCCCGGGTATTTATGTCCAGCGCGTCATCCAGGGAACATTCGAAAAGCGTATTGAAAAACGCACGCTTGCAAGCGGGGGTAACCATGCTAACGCGTGAACAAATGGCTCAGCGTGTGGCGCGTGAACTGCGTGATGGATATTACGTCAATCTGGGTATTGGTATTCCGACCTTAGTCGCAAACTATGTGCCACAAGGTGTAGACGTCATGTTGCAGTCGGAAAATGGTTTGCTCGGCATGGATGCTTTCCCTACGCAAGAGACTATCGATGCCGATATCATTAATGCGGGAAAACAAACCGTCACTGTCAGGCACGGCGCTGCAATTTTCGATTCTGCACAATCATTTGCCATGATTCGTGGAGGCCATGTGGACTTGACCGTATTAGGGGCCTTTGAAGTTGATGTGCAAGGAAATATTGCCTCCTGGATGGTGCCGGGAAAACTGGTGAAAGGTATGGGGGGAGCGATGGATTTGGTCGCTGGTGCCCGCAACATCATCGTCACCATGACCCACACCTCTAAGTCAGGAGAATCCAAGCTGCTTGATCAATGCTCGTTACCCCTCACCGGAGTGAACTGTATCAATCACGTTCTGACCGAACTTGCCTTGCTCGATATAAAAGAAGGCCAGTTTATTCTTCGGGAACGTGCCCCCGGGGTCAGTATCGATGACATCGTCGCCAAAACAGCCGGTAAATTACATATCCCTGCGGTCGTACCTGAAATGACATTCTGAGGAGGGTATATGAGAGAAGTGGTGATTACTGCGGCTACCCGTACACCAACCGGAAAGTTTCAGGGCGATATGGGAAATCTCAGCGCTGTCGAATTGGGTGCTGTTGTCGTCAATGCATTGCTTAAACAAAGTGGAATCGAGCCGCACATGGTCAATGAAGTGATCATGGGACAGGTATTGACCAGCGGTTGCGGGCAAAACCCGGCACGGCAAACAGCCTTACGTGGCGGGCTACCCGTTAGTGTATGTGCAACAACCGTAAATCTGGTTTGTGGGTCGGGGCTGAAAGCCGTGCAACTGGCAACACAAGCCATACAAAGCGGCGTTGCTGAAATTGTCATTGCGGGTGGGCAAGAGAGTATGAGCCAGGCCCCTTTTCTACTGCCTGATGCAAGGTCAGGTATTCGACTTGGCCAGGGAAAGCTCGTTGATAGCGTAATGCATGATGGGTTGTGGGATGCATTCAATGATTATTCAATGGGTATTACGGCAGAGAATCTGGCCAGTAAGTTCAATATCACTCGCCAGGCTCAGGATGCATTCGCTGTTGAATCACAAAGGAAAGCCGCGATTGCCCAGGAAAAAGGTTTATTTAGTGATGAGATCACTCCCGTAAGTGTGAAAGCAGGTAAAGGGAAAGTGAGAATCATTGATACGGATGAACAATTGCGGAGTGATACAACAGCCGATTCACTGGCCATGCTAAAGCCAGCATTTATTTCTGAAGGTACGGTGACAGCAGGAAATGCCTCAACGCTAAATGATGGCGCTGCCGCGGTACTGATAATGAGCCGCGAAAAGGCACTTGAATTAAACCTACCCATTATGGCAACGATAGTCTCCAGTGCAACGGCGGGCGTTGACCCTGCTATTATGGGCATTGGGCCTGTAGCAGCGTCCAAACGATGTTTGAAAGATGCTGGTTGGATGATGGATTCACTGGATTTGATTGAGGCTAACGAAGCATTCGCAGTCCAGGCATTGGCTGTGGGGCAATTACTGGGCTGGAATAATGAGAAAGTTAACGTCAACGGCGGAGCTATCGCTCTTGGTCACGCCATTGGAGCATCTGGCTGCCGGATACTCGTCACTTTACTGTATGAGATGAAGCGACGTGATGTTTCCCGAGGACTTGCAACGCTCTGTGTTGGCGGTGGACAAGGTATCGCATTAGCCCTTTCGCGCACCAAGTAGACTCAATACTCCTGTTGATATCGCTGCTTAAATTTTAATATCCCAATATGGCAATACAATTCACGCCCGAGAATAATGTTGATATTTTCGGGCATGAGAGCATCAATAATCACAAAGCCGTTTAACTAATCTTCGCGCCTGGTTAGCACCGGTGTCTATATGAATATCAATAACAGGCTGATGACCAAAGCGAGTCATATTTATAAACTGTGATTCAATAACTCCTTTATCTTCGTCAAATGTTAACCGTGTTTGATCAACCACTTTCGTCTTGATATTTTCTTTATCATGCACTGGATTGGTTGCCATACTCCAGAAATAGTGGCAGGTTGTTGCCGTTTCAGGAGTAACACCATGGAAACCGCGCATGTGAAATCCCTGGCGATCGTTATTATTTATATCATCACTATTTGCATCAATTGCGCCAGTCCAGATTCTTATATGTGACATCATAAATTCAATTTCTTGCCAGCGATCAATATTCCCTTTAAATGGCCATGCTGCTTTATAGGTCGGCGGTGGTGTTGAATCAAGCATATGCCTGACTACTTTTACTTTGTTATCTTCAACATCAACACGCATTTTTGCATTCATATGAGTATTCGCATCGCCACCTATCGTTTTAAGGTGAACATATCCCAGATGACTTAAGTCCATAAGATTGTCATGTATTAACTGCCATGGGGCTTTGTAGTGATATTTACCCATGTCATAAAGAAACTCAGGCGTGCTATGGAAAATATATTGTGGGGGAAGGGTTGTGGGTTTTGACGTGGTATCTTTTCCAAACCAAATCCAGATAATATTATCCTGTTCGCACACCTCATAAGTTTTCACGCAGGCTTTAGAAGGGATTTTATCCTGTCCCGGAATTTGTACGCACTTGCCATGGCTATTGAACAGTAAACCGTGATAACCGCAGCGCACCTTTCCGGCTTCAAGTAGCCCGTCGGAAAGGGGGAGCATTCGGTGGCAGCACTTATCCTCAAGGGCTGCGATATTACCCGTTTCGTCTCTAAAAAAAACGATCGGTTGACCCAATAACGTACGCGCTAAAAGTTGTGTAGTGAGTTCACTACCAAAACCAGCAACATACCATTGGTCAAGAGGATATTCGGTACTGACCAATGTGTTAGTACTTGTTTCAATAATCGACATTATAATCACCAGTATTTGTAGGGTATCAATTTATTATTAGAGATCTAAAATCAGCTTCAGACTTTTGGCGCGGGAACAGCATGGAAGAAAAGATTTATTTTCTGATTTCTCCTTAGCTGTCAGATAAGCATCATTATGAATAGCTTCTCCTTCAATAATCGTTGTTAAGCAGGAACCGCAAATACCTTGTTCGCAAGAGAAATTCATATCAATACCTTCTCTTAATAAGGCTTCAAGCGCACTTTCATTTTCATTGACCTCAATAGCTAATCCGCTGCGGGCTAAATAAAGCGTAAAGCTATTACTGGAGATATGACTATGGTCAACACGTGCAAAATCCTCACGGTGTATTTTTCCCTCCTGCCAGCCACTCATTTTAGCCATCTGTGAGATATCATTCATAAAGCTTTCAGGACCACACATAAATATTCTGTTTTCTGGCATTGAAGGTGTCAGAATATTTCTGAGGTTTATGCGTTTATTTATGTCCCCTTCTGTAATATGGAGTGTGATGTTGTCAAAAAATGGCAAATTATGAATAGTTGACATAAACGCCATGTTTTCTGATTTTCTCCCACAGTAATGCAAGGAAAACTTGTTACCACTATTGTACAGCGCCCACGCCATAGAGAGGATCGGTGTTATGCCGATCCCTGCAGCAAACAAAATCGTATGATCTGAGTCGGGGCTAAAATTAAACATATTACGAGGAACATTGATTTGTAAAATGTCGCCAATGTGAATGTTCTCATGCATTCGTTTAGACCCCCCACGGGAAACCTCACTCAACAAGACGGCAATACAGTAGCGGTGCTGTTCAGCCGGATCGTTGCACAGCGAATATTGTCTGATGACTCCCTCTCCCGTATCCACATCGATGTGCGAGCCGGGGCTAAATGCTGGCAATATTCCACCGTTTGGATCAGTGAGTTCGAAATAGTATATCTGCCCGGCAATTTTTATTTTCTGGCTGACACGTATCTCTTGCATATTCCACCTTATTGGGCATATTAATCCCACGCTAATGGCTCGCGACTTCTGTAATATTTGAGTCTTAAATACAGAATTTAAACTCTATAATTCAAGTTATTATGAAGTAATGTGAGCGATTATTTTTAACGTGTGATGGTGTGTTTTTATAAGACTAGCCACAATGGTTGACATGTCAACTAAGTGCCCTAAAGGATGTGATCGTGATGTCAGATTTACCCGTAATGGATTTAAGCAACTATATACCGGCCCTGTTAACATCATTGAATAACAAACTGTCTGCCGGTGCTTCTGCATGCTATCGGGAACACTTCGGCATTGGTGTCGTTGAGTGGCGAGTTTTGGCAATGCTCGCAGTGGAAGATAATATTCCCGCCAATCGTATTTGCCAGGTGGTGGGTTTAGATAAAGCAGCAGTTAGCCGGACACTGCAAGCTATTGAAAAAAAAGGATACATCTCTTCTCTGTTAGATAAAGAGGATGCGAGAAGAATGGTGCTTTCCTTGACCCCCGCCGGCCAAGCTTTATATACAGAGGTGTGGAAAGTCGCCAGCCAACGAGAGCAGTTATTGCTGGCAACTTTATCGCCAGATGAAATTTCCGCTTTTGTGAAAACGTTAAATAAAATGTATGCACAACTTGATGCAGTGAATGCCGTCTCCCCTGACTGATGCCAGGGGATCCGTAGGGCGAGTTTTGAAGATTTGAGCGCTAATCAGAACCAGATTTCCGCCTGAACACCAAAGTTCCAGGTTCCACCTGAGGTAAAGCCGACACTACCGAAGTCATCATTCAATGAGTAGCGATCAAGCTCTTTGTCCCAGTTCATATAAGTTGCGAACAGACGAATTTCCGGACGGGCCTTAATATTAAAGACATCACCCACTTTAAATGTTGGGGCGAAGGTCAGCTTATAAAAATCGCCTTTCACTGCCTGGTACTCATTCACGCCGCTGTCTGAATTATAGGTACGCCCATTCGGGTCAAGATCCATATACTGCCATGAGGCTTCGTAGAGCAAAGCAAAGTGTTGCGTCAGTGCTTGTGAGGCTCGTAAGTTAAACGTTGCCCAGTCATACCGGTCTCCCTCGCGGTAGCGGTTTTCACTGTGTTGAGCTATGACCGACGGGGCAAACTCCCAGTTTCCGAAGGCGGGTAAAATGCCATAAGAGGCGAAGCGCAAAGACCTGGCGTTTTCAGTTAAATCACCATCACTACCCGGTTGGCGTGCTTCCGCTCCTAACCCACCACCATATTGTAAAGCGGTTTCAGATATCCCTTTGGCCAGGCCGTAAAATTGCTCTTTATCGCGATATGCCAGCATTCCCAGATAACCGTTGGTCGCTGAATTATCACTGCGTAAGGCATAACTACCGGTTGTCGAGGTATTGTCTTTTAAGTCATCGTTACCTTGGGCTGTCATTCCTGTCAGCATCAACTGCCAGTTGTTGTAGAAGTGGTTGGCGGTAAACATGATGTTTTGGATATTATTATCCTCATATCTGTCTGATCCTAAATCGCCAAAATTACGGCCATACACAGAATAAGCACCTTTTAAGGTGTCACCCCATTTGACATCGTAAATACCGCCGCCGGTACCACCGAGGAACATAATATCGCTATCGGTAAAGTGAATATCGAAGTTATCCCGGTCAAAACGTTTCCCGGCCCATAAATAAGAGTCTCTAAACGCCCCCGAAAACTCCTGGAAGCCACCCATCTCAACATATAACTGGCGTACGTTAATATGGTGACTATTGTTGTCCTGCACCCATGGGTCAGGATTGTTCGCACCATCGGCAATCATGGTTTTAAAATGTGCCCATGAGCCGTCATTAAAGGTCATTCGCTTACCCAGGCTCAGCTCGAGGTAATTGTCTTTTTCGTTCCCCAGACGTCCGGTATGAGCATCATCATTTAATGAACTTGCAGGTGAAACACCCGGGCCACCCCGCGCACCTTTACCATGGGAGTTAACTAATAAACCGGAGCGGGCATAAGCACTAAATTCCATGCCATCAAGCTGGCTATTGCTCTGTTGCTTTTTACTGACCTCTTCAACTTTATTATTTGTCACTTGAGTTTCTTGAGTCAGAGTTGCCAGTTTACTTTCAGCCTGGTCTGCTCTTTTTTCTGCAACAGCACTCCTTTTTTCCGCTTCATTTAAACGTTGTTCGAGTAAAATCAGCCGCTGATTAACGGTTAATTCTGCTGCATGAACAAAAGAAGTTGAAAAAAGGGCGCAGCCTACCGCTGCGCTAATCATAGAGATACGCATAAGTGTCCTTTCTATCAGAGGTATTAAATTGTTATTGTTTGATTTTCTTTTTTACTTTCTTGCTGTGCATTACGGCCGGCATCTAAATCAGCCCTAATCGCATCGTAATTATCGTCAAGTTTATAGAAGCGTCCGATCCATAGCATGGAGAGCATAATCAAACCGGCTGGGATATATAAATAACAGGTCTTAATTGCCAGTAATGCTTCCGGAGTTTGTACACTGTTGGCAACATAACCTCCTGAGGAGAGTAAAAATCCGATTACGGCACCGGCACCGGCCATCGCGACTTTACCAAAGAAGCCATTAATAGATGTCAAGATACCTGCTGTATTAATACCCGATTTCCATACACCGTAATCAACAGGATCAGCCTGCATCGAGAAGTAAATTGCCGTACGTTGACCCGCACCAAGGGATAATATAACCGCACCGATAATAAGTCCGATATGATTAACTCCCGCAACCATCATCACAGCCATGCCGATTAAGTTTATGCAACTGGCAATAAGATAGACATGACGCTTTTTCATTCTATTAGCAAGTAGAGGAACAGTCAGAGTACCCAGCAATGGAACAAATGTTGAGATCCCTGCGATCACGGCCGTGAGTTCTGTGCTTCCAACGTAATAATGGAAGAAGTAGACCAGTGCACCGGTCTGGAAGAAAAATGCACCCCACATCAGGAAAATATTAGCTGCGAATATCATCCATGGTTTGTTTGATTTCAGTCCAGTCCACGCTCTGGCGAGCGTCATTTTTTCCTGGGTGATGGTGATTTTTTCTTCAACATTACGGAAACTAATTAATAAGAAGAAGGTAGCAATAACACCAAATACGATAGCCGTATAAAGGAAGCCCTGAGACTGATCTCCTTTTCCGAGTGTCGCGACCAATGGCAATGTTGCCACCGCCACAATAGTGGAGCCGAGTGAGCCCAGCAATATACGGACAGACGATAAGGTGGTACGTTCTTTAGAATCTGCAGTCAGGAAAGGAAGCATCGCACAAAACGGGATGTTGACGATGGTGTAGAGGAACGACAAGCACAGATAAGTGATAAACGCATAAATTAACTTACCAGTGGTACCTAAGTCGGGCACATAGAAAGCTAAAATACAAAGTGCACCAAACGGTACTGCGCCAACCAGCAACCACGGGCGGCAACGACCCCAGCGAGTTGACGTATTATCAATGACCAGCCCCATCAATACATCAGCAACCCCATCCACTAAACGGGTCACCAGGAACATAAGACCAACATAATAGGCCGGTAGCCCCATGACATCGGTATAGAAAAACATCAGGTATAAAGATATTAACTGCCACACTAAATTGCAGGAAAGATCGGCAATGCCGTAACCGACCCTTTGTTTCCACACCTTGAAGGTAGATTCAATCATTTTATAATACCTTAGATAGGTTATTAGAGACCGAACTGGCGAATAAACCAGGCCGGTGTGCAACTCCAGGCGTGGCAGTAACTATTAATTAATTTACTACCATATGGAGAAAAACCAGGGTTCTTAGGATCAAATAACTCCCAGAATGTATCAGCACCAAATTCAACCATTGCCCCCCAATACTGTTTAATTTCTTGAATGGCTTCATTACGCAAACCGCATTTAATGAGGGCATCAATGAAATGATGGCGTAAATAAGGGGTATTCATTTCGATACTTGGTGGATTTTTGAGTAGGTTTAGCATGATATTTTTACGATGGACTAAATCGCCCATTTCAGCCAAGACCATCCATATTTGCGATGCATAACTAAATTGATATTTATTCCCGCTAAAATAGTATCCAGTTTCTTCATCAAATAAAGTTGATGCTGCATTTTTAAGCGTCAGCAATTGCTTTTGCAAACTCTCGCCATGTTCCGGTTGACAAATCATGGCAAGCTGAATGGCTTTTTCAACGCAATAAATCAGAACCCCTTGTGAGGGAGCTTGTTTATTAAGGGAATCATTCCAGTCAATAAATGACCACCAGTCGTCACTGTCTCTCACCAGACCGGTGTGATCACATCGCTCCAGTGCCAATTCAACCTGGCGAATAGCTACAGGCCACAACTCTTTTGCTGTTGCTATATCCTGCGTCGCCATTAAATAGTTGTATAAAGTGTCGACAAAAAATAATGAATAATCGAACAGATAGGTATCGTCTGCTTTTACTTCAGGACGGGCAAAAATATTAGCAGCAACCATTCCGTCTTCTCTTCTATGGCCTGCAAAGAGATAAAGACAGCGTTTTACAAGATCATGTTTCGCGAAGGTGACATCATTGACCAACGCCTGAAGGCGGAGATCGCCTAGCCAAAGACGACGGTCACGCTTAGGTCCATCTTCAAAAACGTTCTGCATACAATTGCGCAAGGTTTGAACCGAAACCTCATCTATCTTTTTTAACAGTGCATCGTGCGTATGGTACTCAGGATAACTGTGCGGAGCTGAGCTCACTGTGGTGGCGCTCAAGCGAGTAAATCGAATGGTATATTTCGGTGAAAGTGATACGACTCGCACTTTGATATAGCGGAAACAGTAACGTCTGGGCAACGTTTTCTCTTCAGGTAAGATATCGATGTATTCATCATGTTGTTGCAGCCAACTGCTACTTAACCAGCCCTGGTACTCGCTGAAAGGCTCGGAAACTTCACACAGCGTTTCGCCAAAGATGAACTGCAGATGTGCTGGCGCATCAGGAGGGCTCCCGGTGGAATCACATGAAAAATTGAGTGAACCGACACAATGCTCACCAAAATCAATGATAAAGGTGTCACCCGGTGAAAATGACTGCTGTAGAAAAGTCGTTGCATCTGCAATGTGCTCGGCACGCCAGCCAAGCGCTACATTTCCGTCCTCAATACTTTTAACAATTGAACGCGGTTGTACTTCGCGACTGTAGACTGTTGGAATGAGTTTCTCTGCCACAGCAAGTAAATGCTCATCTCTGATCATGTTGAGATTTATATGCTGTTGGATTGCTTGAGACATGCTGCCTCCTGGTAGTAAATGATGTTATCAGTTTATTACCAGAGATAATTTTCAGACTACATTCACAGTGCCATTGATGAAGTGAAACTGGCAATTTGTTGTAGATCAATCAATCCATGTTCACAATTTTAAAAATCAGTCTTTCCCCTAAACAGCAAGTGAACTATTGTATTGATAATTTCAACGCGGTTTAGATAAATGAATACTTTAACCCTGGCTCAGTATTTCGATTCTATTGAATCAAAGTTAGCAATATACAAAAGTGACCCCGAGGACAATTGTTGCGAGCATAGTCATGAGTTTGACGAGTTTGTAATAGTAGAAGAAGGCTATGGCTTACATGTTATAAATTCAAAGCCGATTTATGTTCGAAAGGGGGATGTCTTTTATGTGCAAAGATCAGATCATCATTTCTATGATGAGCTCGGTGTACTAAAACTAACCAATATTTTAATCAATCCTTCAGTAGAATTTACCTATCTGAAACAGATAGATATCCTACTGAAACAATTTTCTGCCAGGGATGCAAATTGCTATGCCTGGTTATCCCCTGCACAAAGAAGCGAGTGTGGCGATTTAATCAATCAAATTTTTACTGTTAACAAAAGTAACCCTGCATTATGGGAGTCTTCATTTTTCACACTGCTCACAACTATTTTAAAAGCGCAATCAATTTCTCAAAATAGTGACACTAACTATAAGCTTAATAAGTTGCTTAACTATTTACAGGATAACTGCTTTCAGGATTATGACTGGAATACATTGGCCAATACTTTCCATCTTACGAGCAGAACCATGTTCAGACATATCAAAGCCGCAACAGGGCTGACACCAGATAGCTATCTAAAAAGGTTACGGATGCTGTCTGCCAGAACAAAAATAGTTGAGACAGATCTTAAAATAACGGAAATTGCATTTTTATGCGGCTTTTCAAATAGTAACCACTTTTCGTCGCTGTATAAAAAAGTGTTTGGTGTTTCTCCAAGCGAAGAGCGGAAAAATCATAAACCCCACGATTAATATCCTGATGGTGATATTGTAAATGGCATTCAGAGTCATGTCGTTAGCATAGGCTTAGGTAACTCGCCGAGTGCGGAGTATTTCACATTCATCACCGACCGATATCGACTATGAATTATGCCAATACCTATAATGATTATCCTCAATAGTCGCTAAAGTTTATCGCATGATAAAGTGAGCAGTGTGAATAAATTGCCAGAGAGTAGATATGAACACAATGCTATCTTTTAAGCGTGTAGTGACTAAGAATAATTCCCGCGGGTTATCTGTTATTTGCCATGAAGCAGGGGATCATATGCAATTTCCCCTGCAGGCTGTTCCCGGTACCCTATTTCATGAGATATGGAGAACTGACGCATCGCCAGCGCAGATAAATAATAAATTGCTCCCATCCGATCTACCACTGAAGTTAACACCAGAAAAAAATGGGACTGTTTTACGTGTTGTCGATATTTCGCCAGATGCCGATCACCAATCTAGCTCAAATAATTTAGGTGCGGCATTTTCTGAGATGGGGGCTTCCGCAGCCTATACATCGAATGTCACATCTAAACATAATTTGATGCACCGTACCGAGACTGTCGATTATGGCATCGTTTTGGAGGGTGAAGTCTGGCTGATTCTTGACGATGAAGAAGTTCACTTGCAACGTGGTGATGTTGTTATTCAACGAGGAACAAATCACGCCTGGAGCAACAGAACAGAATCGATGGCCAGAATGGTATTTATCTTAATCGACGGGCAATATGCTGTTTAGGAGAAAACCTGGTGAACATACTTATTACTGGGGCTAATGGCTTTCTGGGACGTAATTTAGTTTATGCATTACTCAATAAAAAATATCTCAATTGGCAAAAAATCACACGTATTATAATTTTTGACCAAACCTTAGAGGATTTCCCTGACGACCCTTTGCTCCTTCCTATTCAGGGAGATATCACAGACAGTCGAGTCATCAAAAAAATATTTGATTATCCTATTGCGACTATTTTTCATCTGATAAGTTTAGCTGGCGGTGCGGCACAGGAAATGCCGCTAAAAGGGTTGCGGGTTAATTTAATCTTTTCACTCAGTCTGTTTGATATCGCCGCCGCGCAATCTATTAGGCCAACCCTCATTTACAGTAGTAGCATTGCTGTTTATAGCGAAATGGGGGAAGAGATATTTCAGGAAGAACGTAATCCTAACCCGGTCTCTTCATATGGTAAGCATAAATGGCTTTGTGAAGTAGCCCTTCAGGATCTCCATCAACAGAAACTGTTATCTGCGCGTATTATTCGTTTCCCCGGACTTGTCGCTCGCCCTGAATTTTCTGTGGCTTTAAAGTCAGCTTTTATGAGCAACATTATTAACTGTATGGCGAAAGGTATTCCCTGGACTTGTCCTGTTTACCAGTTGGTGGATGTCTGTGAGTTGTGCTGTGGATAATTTAATTATTGCCGCAGAATTACCTCATAGCGACGAAACTGCCAGAGCCTGGTTACTTCCTGCGTTGTCATTGAGTGTCGGGCAAGTAGTAGATTATCTTGCGACGATGTATCCAAAAAATAAGGGAATAATCATCTTCGATCCCGACCCTAACCTTGAGTGTGACTTTGGCCATTTACCCCCTATTCATACCCCGTGTGCTATAAAAGTTGGTTTCCGCAGTGATGATAATATTGCTAATTTAATTAGTAATACCTTATCAACAAAATAAAATTAAACGCTGCTGTAAACACCAGGTCGTGTTGGCCTGGTTTCGTTCTGCTCTGCCTTTGTACATTCCTGTTACTTTTTATTCCAGACGCAAAATTGGGTGATTGAATTCATCACAAAACACGCGATGGCTCACAAAACAGGGATGGATGAATTTCACCATATTTAACAACAGATGTGTCTTCATCTTAGTATTGTGAGGTTGTTGGTATTTTATGCTGCAGCATCGTGTTCTTCAGTAATAAATTTCTATTGTTAAAATTCCCACTGGGTTGTCGTATTCATGCCGAGACTAATAGCTATCATGTTGCATGATGATTGCTTTCAGATCTTTTTATTATTTTATAAGGGTACCTGCATAAAATAATAAAACCCAATGGGAGCATGAAATGAAACCTAGCCTTACAACCAAGGTGCTTCTCGCTACAGCACTTTTCACTTCGAGTGTACCTTCATTTGCTACAGAAAATGGAGGTACGGTCGTACCGGTAGGTGTTCAATCAGTACTACCGGGAATGCTGGCAGCACCAGGAACTTATTTATATAACTATAACGCGTATGTAAAAGGTTTCAGTGCACGAGATGAACATGGTGATGACACTGGCATGGGTTTAAAGATGGCGACATCGGCGAATGCTTTCAGGTTCTTACATGTCTTTGATGAGAATGTTCTCGGTAATGGTAATTTGGCTTTTGAAACGAGTATTGTTTATACCGACAACCGTATGAAAATGCACTATGTCGGGGATTCAAGAAACTCTGGCATCAGTGATATTACCTTTGGCCCATCCCTCGGTCGCCATTTTGGCAGTTATAACGATATTTTCGTATTATTATTCACAGCCCCTACCGGCGATTACGATAAAAACCGTCTGGCGAATGTGGGGAGAAATTATTGGGGTATTCAGGGTAGCTACGCCTGGACCTGGTATCCGATGCAAAACTGGGACGTGAGTGGATTATTTAAAGTTATTTATAACACCGAGAACGAAGATACCCATTACCAGTCTGGTATGGAAACCAACTTTGAGTATTCGTCTAACTACTATTTCTCAAACGGCATGTTTGTCGGCGTAGGTGGCTTCTGGCATGGTCAGTTTACTGATGATAAGCAAAATGGACATGTCGTGGGTGAGAACGGCAATAAAGTTAATGAAATTGCTTTAGGTCCGCAGGTCGGTTGGGGTACACCGCAATACGGTGCTTATTTCTCGTGGAAAAGGTCCGTGCTTGCTAAAAATACCATGGATATTTCTCAGCTATGGTTGAATACATTCCTGACGTTCTAGCGAACAATGATTTTACTTAATATGGTCGCTATTTCAGAAAAAATGAAATGCGACTATTTTTTATTTTATGTCGCAGCGGACAAAATTTTATCACGCAGCCATGCCGCAGGCTGATCGTTATTATGGGTTCTATTCCAGCACATAAATTCACGCATCACCGGCAGATCCACCGGTGAAGAGAGCATCCGCAGTGGCATGCGTTTGGCAAACTGAGCAGCCAGACGGCGATGAATGGTGGCTATACGGTTAGTGCCAATTAACATCTGTGGCAAGGAATGATAGCTATGGGCAACCACTTCAAGGCGACGCTGGATGCCATATTCATTAAGTAGCCATTCTTCAAGTCCAGATGTCCTTTCCCGGCCAAATGAAACAGTGGTATGGCCAAGCTCGAGATAATTCTCAAGTGTTAAGGTATCGCCGACGAACTCATTATTTTCACAGACCAGGCAAACATATTGCTCTTCAAATAACAGCTGCATTTCGTGATCAGGAAGCATGAATTTTTCTGGCGCCAGCATCAAATCCAGCTCACCGCGCAGCAGCAAATCCACCGAATGCTGATCCGGTGAGAAAAATTCAAAAGTCATACCTGGTGCTTCTTTATTTACCACCCGCAGAACGTCACATAACAGAACATTTATCATGTAATCGGAGGCCATTATTCGAAAATGGCGCTTACTGGTCAGAGGGTCGTCGGCCGGTCTGCGCGCAATGGTGGTGTTTATTTTGAGTAACACTTCACGCGTCGGTTCTTGTAATTCTTTTGCTAATGCCGTGGGCACCATCTTGCGCCCCACCTGGCTTAGCAGTTCATCATCAAAGTAGTTACGTAGCCGGTTTAACACCCCACTCGCAGCAGATTGAGTCATATGTAACCTTGCCGCGGCGCGAGTAATATTTTGTTCAGCCAGCAGGACATCAAGAGCTACAAGCAAATTGAGGTCGAGATGTTGGAAACGCATTTAAACCACCCTGATTAGTGCCTTGAATCTTCATTTAACAATAATCTTACATTTATTGAGCAATTGACCAACAATTCTTCCCTTATTATTGATTTTTGAGATAGCGATCATCCTGTGTTGTGATTGGTCTGCTGTTGTTGCACTCATTACTCTTGAGATGAAGTCTTACCCGACCTGCATAATCACTATAAGAGAGACAATATGAGCGCAATACAGAGAGTACTTATCGTTGGTGGCGGTATTGGTGGTTTATGTTCGGCCATTGCGCTTCGTCGCATTGGTATCAACGTTGATTTGGTGGAATTGCAAACCTCATGGCGCGTCTATGGCGTGGGTATTATTCAGCAAAATAATGTTGTCCGCGAAATGCAGCGCCTTGGTGTACTGGAGCGTTATCTCGATGCTGCTTATGCTTTTGAAAAGGTCTCCATTTATTCCAGTAGCGGCAATATGCTTGCCAGCTTCCCGGGCCAGCGATTAGCCGGGGAGCAATTTCCCGCTAACGTCGGTATTTCTCGTTTAGCCTTGCACAATGTTCTTTGCCAAACGGCAACTGAACTTGGCACCCATATCCTCACCGGAGTGACCGTTAAGGCTCTCCAGCAGGATGATGAAAAAGTGCAGGTCACGTTAACCAACGGCCAGGTGTCTGACTACTCTCTGGTCATTGGTGCCGATGGCGTGTATTCACAGATTCGAGGAATGCTTTTCGGTGATAAATATCAGCCGCGCTTTACCGGGCAGGGTGTATGGCGATACAACTTCCCACGCAAAAGCGAAGTCGACCATTTAGTCTGCTTCATTAGCGATGCGTGTAATTGTGGCCTGGTGCCATTAGCTGAAGATCTTATGTATATGTATGTCACCTCCTTTGAGCCCGGAAACCCACGCTTTGCTGAGAATGAATTAGCAGAACGTATGCGCGAACGTATTAATACCCAATGGTCATTAACCGAAGATCTTAAAAGCCAAATTACTGATAATCATCAGGTAGTCTATAAACCATTGGTCGAATTGTTTGTCGATGAACCCTGGTATAAAAACCGCGTGTTATTAATCGGTGATGCAGCCCATGCCACCACGCCGCATTTAGGTCAGGGTGCGGGTATGGCAATCGAAGATGCTCTCGTACTTGCAGAGGAGCTTGAGAAATCAGGAACGATGGATCAGCAGTTATCCCGATTTTATAAAAGACGAAATTCACGTTGTAAACAAATATGGGAAGACTCATTACGAGTGGGTGAGAGCGAGATCAATAAAGAGCATGACTTCGATAGGTTAAGTGTGATCCGTCGCACGATTGAACTTACGGCTCAGCCGATATAGGAGTTACATTTATTTTATCTTGAAAATCATTTGTATTAGCTCAGGTTTGAACTGATACAGCTATGGCACAGAGTAAAACCTAATCTGACAGGCAGCTCTGTGCCAAGAGCGGACGTTTGTAAGTCCACACTGTATCGACGTTAAGGGAGCAGTTCAGCACATTATCCTTGGCATAGTCCGGTACTGACTTGAAGGGGCTGTTTGGTTGAATTAAAAATACGAACTAAAACCAACAAGAGTCGGAAAAAACTTCAAAATGCTGCTTATGGATAATAGTCATCTTAAAAATGTACGGTAAAAGAGACTAAAATCAGAAAAACATCTGTTATACATTGACTTAAAGTCATCATCTCCGCTATGAGTCCTCAATCCAAGTTGACAAATGTTTAGCCAGGAGTTCCCGTGAACGAGCATCTCTCTCATATGGATGTACATACCTTGTTTGAAGAAATGGACGAGCAGGCTGATGGAATAACGCTTAAATACTCATTTGATGACATAGCAAAGAGCAACGCATTGGTTGTCACTGAGTTTGTCAATTTTGAGCGTGACAGCACGGTAGCTTTACTCGCCAGCCTTCTTACTCTCCCGGCACACCAATCTCAGTGTTTGCGCTTTGAGCTTCTGACGAGCCTTGCACTAATTCACTGCAAAGGTCAGCAGATAGCAAATATCGATGACGTGAAACGCTGGTATGTCACTATTGGGGAGTCGAGTAGTATCGTTGGAGAAGATCCTGCTGAGGACGTCTTCGTCGCCCTTGTTGATAATAAAAAAGGTGATTACCGTGTGCTAGAGGGGGTTTGGGAGGCGGCAGGTTTTTATACACAATTAATGGTCGAAATTGTATCCGACATGCCGGATACGCACCGCTATCGCTCGCTGAAACTTGCTATACAGGCAATTCTCCGTCTCTCAGATGTCATTTGTGCTCGCTCTGGCCTTTATCGTTTTCAGGAAGGCGCAGACGAATTCCCTGACTCTCTTGACACCGCTGGTCTTGATGAGAAAACGCTCTGTTCAAGGGTAACGTTGTCCGAGCGTTCTCTTCGAGCTGAGGGGATCAAACTTGCTGACTTAGCACCTTTCATTCTTGAACCTTCTCATATAAGTATGCTTGGAAATCAGGTCCCTGGGGAGGGAATGCTTGAACAACGGCCATTGCTCCGCACACGCGATGGTATTGTGGTTGTAATTCCTACTGCCATGACCATTGCACTTCGCCAGGCAGTGATAACATTTGCAAAGCGCACAGAAGAATTGAGCGAGCTAGACAAAGCGTTAGCTAACGTCTACAGCCTTACTTTCTCCGAGATGCCGGTCTTCGGTAATGGCGGAAGGTTAAGAAGACTGACATGGGAGAAGTACAAAATGAGCCGAACAACGATGGTAACCTCCATCGTGGATACTGGTCATTTGATGGTACTTCAGTTCGTTTTGCCTTCCATACAGCAATATGCCGATACCGGTTTCAACAACTTGCTACAGCTAGATGAAGAGACCACGCAATTTCTAGATAACTCTGTTGAACAAATTACAGCTGACCTCGCCAAACAACCCGGCTTTCAGCGTGGCATCGTCGTGCGCATTGCATGTGGGTGGGGGGCGGGTTTTATGGGGGTCCCTCCCCAACTGCCAGATGGTTGGGGATTTGAATGGATGTCTGGTGCGGACTTTGTCCGGTTCGGGGCATTACCCGATATGTCACCAATTGCCTTCTGGCGTGTGCAAGACGCAGTCGAAACGATCAGGCAAGCTGGTGTTCGCTTAATCAATATGAGCGGAACTCTCAATCTTCTTGGGTGGATACGTGCCAATGATGGCCATATGGTTCCTCATGACCAGTTACCAGATGACCGTATCACACCGGAACACCCGCTAATGTTAATGATTCCCACGAATTTACTCCGTGGTATACGAATAGCGGCAGACACAGGATATGACCGGCATCGCGTTAGTGACAACAATGGTAAATGGCATCGAGTGATGAGGCCTTCGGCAGAAGATTTCTTTCCCACCGAGCGTCAGAGCAAGTGCTACGCATCAATTGATGATCTTGAAGCGCAACGGCTGACCTGTGTATATGAGGGGCAGGGTAATCTTTGGGTAACGCTCGAAGCTCCAGAAATGGAAGATTGGATGCTCCTCGTTGAGCTTGCCAAAATGGTTCGAACATGGATTGGGCGGATTGGCGAGGCACTGGAGGTCTTGAGTGAGCAACCAATAAAAAAATCATTAAAGGTGTATCTGCATTTTGATGGTAACGACAATATCGGCAGATTTGATGGTGAGAAATTTTCTGATGATATGAATACATTTTGGCGACTTGAACGAATCCATGAGCATGGGGCGATTCGTGTGGTTCTTCAAGATGGGTATCTTGCAGGTTTTCGTCTACCGGATAACCGTGCAGAACGAACTCTGGTGCGCGCACTCGGTACGGCGTTTGCCACACTTCTTCGGATGAAAGAGCCAGTAGACAAAGGGGTCACTGTTGAGCAGATAGCGGTGCCCAATGACAGAGCGCGCAGCTTCCACATAATGCAGGCTTATGACTTCAACCAATATTTAGGCCGTTCACTAACTAAACGTCTTTTAGCTATTGAAGATATCGACTCAGCCGCAGCCCGAATTGAGCTAGCATGGCGTGCTGTTTCGACAGATGCACCATCACGATATCAGGGTAAAAAGGAAGTTGGAAAGCTCCTTAATGATGTGGTTGATGTGCTGATCCAAGACTTACTAAGCGAACTTTCAAGATTTGACCGTAAACAGACAGTAATGCGATTACTTGAAAACGTTGTAAAGGCCCGTTGTGAAGAGGCGCACTGGCGTAGTACTGCAGCAGCGGTCCTTGGCTTGCATGCAGGAGAAGAGGGTGTCGAAGAGACGATAGCTCAAGAAATGAGCCGTTATGCGGGCGCAGCGTTAACTTCCCGGCTAATCATTGAACTTGCCATCTGTGTGTGCCCGACAAGCGGTGGAATTGAACCTTCTGATATGGCACTCAGTAAACTTCTTGCACGGGCATCACTGCTTTTTCGCATAGGTGGTATGTCAGATGCCGTACGTTTCGGTGCTTTGCCTGCTGATATTCGCATCTCCCCCTTAGGTGATCTCCTCTTTCGCGATGAACTCGGCAAAATGGTGCTTGAACCAATGCTTTCAAAAGTTACTAACGAACGGTTTGAGGAACAAGCGGCACAATTCGAGCAACACTATGTGAAAACTGCCGGAGGGGATGATGAGAATAGCAAACAAGATAGTGTTGCGGCTGAAACCACCGAGGACCAAACCGATATTTTCCTTGCATTCTGGAAAGCAGAAATGGGCTTCACTCTCGAGGATGGAATGCGATTTATCCAGTTCCTTGAGTCCATCGGAATAGAGCAAGAATCAGCAATCTTCGAGATGCGAAGAAGCCAATTAGCGGATGCTGCTAAATCGGCTGGGCTCGCAGATGAAACTATTGATGCGTTCCTCAACCAGTTTATCCTTAGCGCGCGTCCGAAATGGGATGTAGTGCCCGATGGATTTGACCTTTCTGATATATATCCCTGGAGGTTTGGCCGACGCCTTTCAGTTGCTGTACGTCCCTTGTTACAGATTGAAGAGAGTCACGATCCACTAATTGTTATCGCACCAGGACTCTTGAATCTGTCCCTTAAATACGTTTTCGATGGCGCATACACTGGGCAATTTAAGCGTGACTTCTTTCGCACAGAGGGTATGAGAGACACTTGGTTAGGTGGAGCGCGGGAAGGACACACATTCGAAAAAACTTTGGAGAGAGAACTTCGTGAAATAGGCTGGACAGTTCGACGTAGCATAGGCTTTCCTGAAATTCTTCGCAGGAATCTACCAGGTGATCCGGGGGATATTGATCTTCTTGCCTGGCGCTCAGACCGCAATCAAGTTCTCGTTATCGAATGTAAGGACCTCTCACTTGCTCGTAATTACTCAGAAGTTGCCTCGCAACTATCTGAATATCAAGGTGATGACATAAAGGGCAAACCAGATAAACTCAAGAAACACCTTAAACGCGTATTACTAGCCAAAGAAAACATCGATAATTTTGCCAAGTTCACTTCGATAGCGAATCCCGAGATTGTATCGTGGCTCGTTTTCAGTGGAGCATCTCCCATTGCCTATGCTCAATCCAAGATTGAGGCTTTGGCAGGAACTAATGTTGGCCGCCCAAGTGATCTTCTGAACTTTTGATAGATATGCTGTGCGATAAGACGCCCTGGCAACTAAGTTAATCGTTCCTACTACTGATAGTTTTAAATCAAGGATGATCTTACATGCTCAAAATGATTTTTTTTTTGCACCGAGAGGAAAACAGACAAAATTGCTGACATCACGGCGGTCAGCGCGTTCAAAAACATATATCACGTTTTAGATTTCAAGGGGTATAAAAATCATGGCACAAATTACTCATTACGGAGGGAAAACCCCGGGAGGTATAAACACTTTCCGAGGCACAGTGTGCCCTCACCTTAGACGGTTGCCAGCGGATGTTGAGCTGTACGCGTAGCCAGAAGTGATGATTTGCCAGCGCTGGAGAGAATAATCTGAACGTCCAGACGAGCGATTGCATTGACACTGGCATGGCGTCAATGAAGGTTCGCTCTGTGCCAGGAGCGGACGTTATCTACTTTCAAAGCATCACTTCTGAGGCTGACCATAACCGCATTCAACTACACTTGTTCATATTTTTCGCCCAGAACAACTACATCAGTCAGGTACGTTTGGTCTGAAAGATTTTAAATCAACAAGATGCATGGCCCTCTTACGATGAAAGTGATATTTGTTCGACACGCGGAAACAGAGTGGAATGTGAGAGGAATTATTCAGGGGCAGAGTGATAGCAAGTTAACCCATCGGGGGTTGCATCAAACCTCAGCCCTACTGGCAGCATTTGGTGCAAGTGATTACCGGGTAGAATGTGTTTACGCTTCTCCGCTTGAGCGTGCCAGGCAAATGGGACAGAGCCTAGCTGAATGCTTTCGTTGCCCATTGATGGCTGAACCGGCCCTTAAAGAACAGGCATTTGGTCAGTTTGAAGGAATGTCATCAGCACAGTTCCTTAAATACCATCCGAACGATGCAAATGCGCTATTCAATCTTGATGCAGAGTATTGTCCACCAGGTGGTGAATCTCTCTCACACGCTTCTCAGCGAATTATGCGTTTTTTATACAATCTGGAAGAAACACGACTTCATCAAACAATATGTATCGTGTCTCACGGACACGTCAGTCAGGGTGTTCTTGCGATTCTAAAAGGAGGGGTTGTCGATGATTTCCCCAGGTATGCACAACCCAATGCGAGTTACTCCGTTTTCGAACTGATAAATGGAAGATGTGTCGCACTCAGATGGGGGATTGCTACACACTTACGTCACCTGAAATAGTCGTTACCTTTAATCCTGCAAGGCCCATCCGACCTGAGCTATCCTGATTCAAACACAACGTCTGCTCCTCGCTGTGAGTTCAACGGGTCGATGCAACGCTATCCTTGATCAAGGGGGACGTTGCCATGAAACGAAGAACTCGCATTTACTACACGCCAGAACAAAAGGCGATTATCTGGGACAGATACAAGCAAGGTGATTCTCTGCATGATATCGCCAGAATGTTCGACAGATACCATTCTTCTATTATGCCCACTATCCATCAGACTGGTGGATACCGTCCCCCTGTCCGAAAGCGGCACCGGTTAGCACTTTCGCTTGATGAAAGAGAGGAGATATCCAGAGGACTGGTAGCAAAACGAAGCATCAGGGACATCGCTGACAAATTATCAAGAGCCCCCTCAACGATTAGCCGCGAGATCAAGAGACACGGAGGTGCAAAACAATACCGGGCAGCAAAAGCGGATACTGTAGCGTGGGAAAGTGCTCTGAGACCAAAACCTTGTAAGCTAATTGAAAGCCCTACGTTGTGTAAAATCATTGCAGAAAAGATGCATCAGGACTGGTCGCCGGAACAAATCGCCGGTTGGCTGAAACGCTGTTATCCAGATAATCAGGAAATGCATGTGTCACATGAAACGATTTATAAAACGCTTTTTATACAAACCCGGGGAGCATTAAAAAAAGAACTGCAGCAATGTCTCAGAACCGGTAGAGCGGTGCGTAGGTCCCGAACGTCATCACTTAAAGGGAAAGGATTAGGGAAAATCCCGAATGCGATACCTGTCAGCGAAAGGCCACCGGAAGCCGCAGACAGAGCCATACCAGGTCACTGGGAAGGTGACCTGATCCAGGGTTCAAAAAACTCCTATATCGTCACCCTCGTAGAACGTCATTCCCGTTTTGTTATGTTGGCCAAAGTCAGGGACAACAAGACCATTACGGTTATATCTGCACTCATCAAACAAGCGCGGGAATTACCTGCTGAGATATATAAAACATTAACATGGGATCGGGGCGCTGAAATGACCAGCCACACCCGGTTTACTGTAGCAACAGATATTCAAATTTACTTCTGCGATCCTCAATCCCCCTGGCAACGCGGCTCCAATGAAAATACAAACAGATTGCTCAGGCAGTATTTTCCAAAAGGAACTGACTTATCGGTTCACAGCCAGCAAAGACTAAACAATGTTGCCAGGCAGCTCAACGAGAGGCCAAGAAAAACGCTAGACTATGAATCACCCGCAGAGCGTTTTAACCAATGTGTTGCATCCATCGGTTGAACTCACAGCTCATAGCTGACGTTCGTTCATGGCTTTCATCTAGTCTCGCCAAGGCGAACTCCAGGCAACTGAAGCGCCTTCCAGACATATAGTATTCCCTTTGGCAATAAGTCTTGGTAGTGGCTAGATCTATGTTTTTTGGCACCAAATTAAAACGTACATTCTAAGTAGCCACCATCAAAAATAATTGCCCCATAACGAAATATAAAAAATATAACTCAGTAACTCATTATTTATATAAAATTAAAAACGCTTAAAGCAGTCATTAATTCTTCTGAAATTTCCACTGCTAGTTTTCCTTTAATTGTGACCTGTGCCGAAGACTTTTGGTTTCTAATAATTAAGCACAGCTCCACTGTTGACTTGTACAGTACTTTTAGCCGAGAGTAGGTGGATAGAAAACAATATTATCCTATACCCAAAATAATTCGAGTTGCATTGAGGCGGCAAGTGAATGAATCCCGCTGAGCTTACTCAAGTAAGTGATGCGGGTGAGTGAGCGCAGCCAACAAAAATGCAGCTCAAAGTATGAAGGGTATTAAATGAAACGCCCCCGCCTGGTGCAGCAACACCAAACGAGGGCTAACCACAACGTTAACTTCACAGGAGTCACGCTATGGCTGTTGCCAATAGTAACACATTTGCTCGCGCTGAAATTACTGCTACTCAATCCATTATTGCAGGGGATATCGCAGCTTTATTAAAATTACCGTTGGGTGCCACGCATGATTTATTTCAGGTTGTGGATATTTGCCAACGTTATGCTGATGAATTAATCGAAGTTGATAATCACGCTGAATATATGGCGCTGTGTGGGCGTTTACTGGCGGGGTTGAATGTATTGAAAGTGGTTTTGAAATCGCCGTTGCCAAAGCATCTTATTGAGCAATTAACGGTGAATGAAAATAATGCCGATGAATATCGCAGTCAACTTTCCACAGATTCAGAGACTACCTGCGAATATTGCTCCGCATTAACCATGGTATTACTGAATCAACAGGTCACTGAGGATCAGCAGGAGCATATAGAAGAATTGCTGTTTGAATTACTGACCATGCTGGCTGAGGATTTGAAAGCGCCGCGCTTTATCCGTACGGCATGCGGGTTGGCGATGATTGGTGGAGAAGTCATTCCAGCCATTCATTAAAACTGTGTTAACTCCTTCTCAGCCAATAAGCGGCTGAGAAGGCGGGATAGACGTTAATCCTCGAAATACCAGTATCCGCTGTTAACCAGCGCGGCCAGCATGGCAAGGAACGACGGGTCTTCGAGCGCATCACCAAACATTTCTGCTTTCAGTGTGATATGGCTCGCCAGTGCTTCAAGCGCCGGGCGATGCGGGCTGTCAATTTTCTCGCCGTTGACGTAAATCTCATCGGCGATACGCAGCACACGTAGTCCACCGAGGCGAGTAATAGCATCACCTTGCTTCAGGGCGTCATAAATCTCGTCAGGCTGATATGGCGGCTCTGGTGGCGCGACGTCAAGTTCGTGGCGTGACTGGGAAACAAACTCACCGAACCAGGTTTTAAAATGCTCCGGCTGGTTGATGAGCTCCAGCATCATTTCGCGTAACTTGTCCATTTCCTGCGGCAGCACATCGGCAGGGTGCTGGCGTACAGGCACGTCAGGGTCGGTATAACGCTGGCTGCCCAGTTCGCGTTGCAGCACGTAATCGGCAAAACCACTGATTAACTCGCGACCGCTTGGCGCACGGAAACCGACTGAGTAGTTCATCGAGTTTTCCAGCGAGTAACCTTCGTGCGGGAAACCAGGCGGAATATAGATAATATCGCCCGGCTCTAACTCTTCGTCGATGATGGCGTCGAACGGCTCCACTTGCAGTAAATCAGGATGCGGGCAGTGTTGTTTCAGGGCGACTTTTTCCCCGACACGCCAGCGGCGGCGGCCAACGCCCTGAATGATAAACACGTCGTACTGGTCGAAATGCGGGCCAACGCCGCCGCCTGGAACCGAGAAAGAGATCATCAGATCGTCAATTCGCCAGTCGGGCAGAGCGCGGAAGGGGCGCATCAGGCGGGCACTTTGTTCATGCCAATGGTTAACTGCCTGAACCAGTAAAGACCAGTTGTTTTCGCCCAGATGATCGTAGCTCTGGAACGGGCCGTGGCTGACTTGCCATCTGCCGTCGTTATGGCTGACCAGGCGGCTGTCCACCTCGTTTTCCATGGCAAGGCCTGCGAGTTCATCCGGGGAGATAGGGTCGATGAAATTTTTGAAGCCACGTTTTAGAACCACCGGGCGTTTTTGCCAGTAGTTCGCGATGAAATCGGGCCAATTTAGGTCGAGTTGATAGTCCATATTATTATCCGGCAGGTGAAGGAGCCTGCCGAGGATTATAACGGATGGCGCCCGCTGTTACGGGAGTATTTTCAATCTTCTTCCCGGTCTGGACGCTGGCGCGCAAAAATCACTTCCATGCGTGCGCCACCGAGTTCACAGCTCGAGGCCAGAATCTCACCGTCGTATTGTTCGACGATTTCACGTGCAACGGATAAACCCACGCCCTGGCCGGGTCGCAAGGTGTCGGCGCGTTGCCCACGGTCAAACACCATGCTGCGTTTGCTTTCAGGAATGCCCGGTCCGTCGTCATCAACGATTAAATGCAGCGCGTCATCGAGCTGGCGGCCTGAGATCTCAACAAATTCAAGGCAGTATTTGCAGGCGTTATCGAGAACATTGCCCATCACTTCCATAAAGTCATTTTTCTCGCCCACAAAGGTGATTTCCGGTGAAATATCGAGTGTGATATTCACCCCTTTACGTTGGTAAACCTTGTTGAGTGCGGAACACAGACTGTCGAGTAGCGGGGCGACCGGATGAAGCTCGCGGCTGATAAGGGCGCTGTCGCCGCGCATGCTGGCGCGATGCAGGTAATAGCCAATTTGCTGCGAGATACGGCTGATTTGTTCCAGCATCAACGGTTCCGCTTCTTCAATATTCAGCTTCTTCGTGCGCATCGATCGCAAGGTGCTCTGTAAAACCGCCAGGGGTGTTTTCAGACTGTGCGTTAAGTCGGTAAGTGTGGTGCGGTATTTATCGTAACGATCGCGTTCCGTGCGCAGCAGGCGATTGAGGTTGCGCACCAGGCTGGTCAGCTCGCGTGTTGTTTCTGGGTTCAGGCTGTCGCGGTCATGTTTTTCCAGCTCCCGCACTTCTTTTGCCAGTTCTTCGATGGGGCGCAAGCTCCACCGCGCGGCGACCCAAAGTAACGGTATGACTAACAGCAGGTTGGCGAGGAAAACACAGGTAAACAAACTCCAGACCGTATATGAGCGTTTTAGCTCAATAGGAATGGTGTCGACAACCACAATGGTTAAGGCGGGCATTTTGCCCATTGCCGGGTATTTGTTGACTGCAACGGAGTGGCTGACTTCATCGCTATAGTCGCCATCATAAAAATCTTTTAGCTGGTTCTGGAGATTTTGGTCGTTGCCCAACAAGTCATGGCTGGTATCAAAATTGGCTTCCAGGTCGTGAAAACCATCGGTGGTGAGCCACTCTTTTTTAATTTGCTGCGCGACATGCGGCAAATCACGCTGAGCCCACATCAGCTTGCCTTTAGCATCGTAGATAAGGGCCATAGTCGGAGTTTTCAGATTCAGGTTTTCAGGAATCACTACATTTATCTTGCCGTTCTCGTAGGTCGCAAGGGTATAAAACAGGTTGCTCTCGCCGCGCAGCAGACGGAAAGTCGTTTTATCAAAACTGATGTTATAACCCACCAGTGCCACAACGCCGTAGGCCAATGACAGCACCAAAACTACGGCGGCGGTTGCGAGTAAAAAGCGAACTCGTAACGATAACGGTAAAAAATGGCGGATGAATTTCATGGTTAACGCAAATCGAAGCGGTAACCCTGACCGCGCACCGTTGTGATGGCTTCGTGGGGATATTCAGCCAGGATCTTCTTGCGCAGACGTCCCATCAATACATCAATGGTGTGGCTTTCACGCAGTTCGGCATCGGGGTAAAGCTGAAGCATGAGTGAATCTTTGCTAACCACTTTGCCATTGTTACGAATCAGCGTTTCCATAATGGTGTATTCAAAGGCGGTCAGCTTGATGAGGCTGTCGTTGATAAGCAGCTCGCGGCGTGACAAATCGACCTGAAAAGGGGGCAGGGAAATAACCTGAGACGCCAGGCCGCTGTTGCGGCGCATTAACACCTGCATGCGGGCGACCACTTCTTCGAGATGAAACGGCTTGGTCACGTAATCATCAGCACCCGCACCCAGCACTTCGACCTTGTCTTGCCAGCCTTCACGCGCGGTCAGAACCAAGATAGGAATCGTCACGTCATGGCTGCGCCAGCGGCGAATCAGGCTCAGGCCATCTTCATCGGGCAGGCCTAAATCGACTATGGCAATATCGGGGGTATGTTCATTCAGGAAATAGTCAGCTTCTTTGGCATCTTCAGCAGCATCGACCTGATGCCCGGACTCACGTAGCTGAACCTTGAGATGGTGACGTAACAGAGCATTATCTTCTACAACCAGAACTCGCATTCTTTATCCCCCAGAATATAAACGGCATTGATAGTTTAACGCTAATTATCAACGAGGGGGCATAAACCATGTATAAACAGCCGGGGATGAAAAAAACGCCACCGCGAAGGGTGGCGTTGGAAGGTTATTTCAGTTCGTCAACCATGGTGATGGCGCGGCCAATATAGTTAGCCGGGGTCATCGCTTTCAGGCGAGTTTTTTCCTCTTCTGGCAGCTCAAGGCTGTCGATAAACTGCTTCATGCCTTCCGCATCAACACGCTTACCGCGAGTCAGCTCTTTGAGCTTCTCGTATGGCTTCTCAATGCCGTAACGGCGCATCACGGTCTGAATTGGCTCAGCCAACACTTCCCAGTTGAGATCCAGTTCTGCCAGCAGGCGGTCACGGTTCACTTCCAGCTTACTCACACCTTTCAGGGTGGACTGGTATGCAATCAGCGCATAGCCAATACCCACGCCAAGGTTACGCAGCACGGTGGAGTCAGTTAGGTCGCGCTGCCAGCGTGAAACAGGCAGTTTGCTCGCCAAGTGTTGCAGCATTGCGTTAGACAGACCCAGGTTGCCTTCGGAGTTTTCGAAGTCAATTGGGTTAACTTTGTGCGGCATAGTGGAAGAGCCAATTTCGCCGGCAATCGTTTTCTGCTTGAAGTGGTTCAGCGCGATGTAACCCCAGACGTCACGATCGAAGTCGATAAGAATGGTGTTAAAGCGTGCCATGCAATCAAACAGCTCAGCGATGTAATCGTGCGGCTCGATTTGCGTGGTGTACGGGTTCCACTGAATGCCCAGTGAAGTCACGAACTCTTCGCTGAACTGGTGCCAGTCAACTTCCGGGTAAGCAACCATATGGGCGTTATAGTTACCCACCGCGCCGTTGATTTTGCCCAGAATGTCCACTTTCTCTAACTGACGGAACTGGCGCTCCATGCGGTACGCCACGTTTGCCATTTCTTTACCCATTGTTGATGGGGTGGCTGGTTGGCCGTGGGTACGGGAAAGCAGAGGAATATCACGATACTGAACCGACAGGTCTTTCACCGCGTCGATCACTTTGCGCCAGTACGGCAGCACCACGTCCTGGCGTGCAGTTTGCAGCATCAACGCGTGGGACAGGTTGTTGATATCTTCAGAAGTACAGGCGAAGTGAATAAATTCAGATACCGCATGCAGGGCAGGGACGGCCTCTACTTTTTCTTTCAGGAAATACTCAACCGCTTTTACGTCGTGATTGGTGGTGCGTTCAATGGTTTTGATGCGCGCGGCATCTTCTACACTAAACTCAGCAACAATTTTATCAAGGTAACCGATTGCGTCTGCGTCAAAAGCAGGAACTTCCTTGATCGCTGCGTGCGTGGCCAGTTTTTGCAGCCAACGTACTTCGACTTGTACGCGGAATTTCAGCAAACCAAATTCGCTGAAAATAGCGCGCAGAGCGCTGACTTTGTCGCCGTAACGTCCATCAACGGGGGAAACGGCGGTCAGTGAGGATAATTCCATAAGTTACAACTCCAGAGAGGTTAACATTGAGCAAGAATTTGTTTGGCCTGAGCACACAGGCGACTACGAGAAAACATTAACTGCAAGCGGCCGCCGCCAACTTGATGCCACAATACGGCGGCACGAATACCGGCCAATAATGAGGCGCGGACTTTGCTCTGCACCTGCGGGCTTTGCAGCACAGCAGGGGAGCCGGTGACCTGAATACGTGGGCCTAATGGACTAATCACATCCACATAAATCCCGGCCATGGCGCTAAGCAGTGTGTCGGACTCAAGATCAAAATGATCAAGCTGGCGCTGCAACCCGGCAATGCTTGAGCCAAGTTTATCCATTGCGCCTTTGCTGCCGTGAAGTTTACGTTCGAGCACCATCAGGCTTAATGTGTAGCGCGTCAGTTCAGCGTTCAGACCCTGGCGATTACTGGCGTTCAACACGCCGAGCAAGGTTTCCAGACCGAGTTTAAGATTGGCTTCGTTGCCACCAAAAACATCCAGCGTGGAGCCCGGGTTTTGATCGATAACGCTGTTCAACGAGACATGCAGCGCATCGTTATCGCAATGCCCCTGGTGTGCCAATTGCTGAACCAGACGGGCAGACTGGCAGATCCCTGCCAGTGCGATGGTGATGTCATAGTAATTCTTGGCCACGGAGCTTCTTCCTTGCTGACAATTTTTAAACAGTGAGCGGCAGACGCTGCTCAATAACACCACCACCGAGGCATACTTCACCGAGATAGAACACGGCAGACTGGCCTGGTGTGACGGCAGCAACAGGTACATCAAAACGCACTTCAATACGGTCTGCATCCAGCGGCGTAATCACGCATGGAAGGTCAGTCTGGCGATAGCGGGTTTTGACCGTACACTTCAGTGGTTCGGTCAACGTTTCACGGTCAACCCAATGAAGTTGCTGTGCAATTAAGCCAACGGACATCAGGCGTGGATGCTCACTACCCTGAGCCACAACCAGGATATTGTTCTCAACGTCTTTATCGACGGTGTACCACGGCTCTTCGCTACCGTCTTTGGTGCCACCGATGCCCAGGCCTTTACGCTGGCCCAGAGTGTGGTACATCAAACCCTGGTGCTGACCAATGGTTTCACCATCAACGGTGACAATTTTACCCGGTTGTGCAGGCAGGTATCGGCCAAGGAATTCGCGGAATTTGCGCTCGCCGATAAAGCAGATACCGGTGGAGTCTTTTTTCTTCGCGGTGATCAAATCTAACTCTTCAGCAATGCGGCGAACTTCTGGTTTTTCCAGTTCGCCGACCGGGAACAGACTTTGTGCGATTTGCTCGTGCCCCAGCGTATAAAGGAAGTAGCTTTGATCTTTGTTGCTGTCTAAGCCGCGCAATAGGCGACTTTTACCGTCCACATCTTCGCGACGCACGTAGTGACCGGTAGCGATGTAATCGGCTCCTAAATCTTCGGCTGCAAATTCGAGGAAGGCTTTAAATTTGATCTCTTTATTGCACAGAATATCCGGGTTAGGTGTGCGCCCGGCTTTGTACTCTTCCAGGAAGTGTTCAAATACGTTATCCCAGTATTCTGCGGCAAAGTTTACGGTATGCAGTTCAATGCCGAGCTTGTCGCAAACGGCTTGCGCGTCAGCTAAATCAGCAGCTGCGGTGCAGTACTCCTCGCCATCATCCTCTTCCCAGTTCTTCATGAACAGGCCTTCCACCTTGTAACCTTGTTGCTGCAACAGGTAAGCGGAAACGGAGGAATCGACACCGCCGGACATCCCGACAATCACTTTTTTTGGGCTTTCAGACATTGGAGTAACTCACGACATTGAACTTATAAGGCGGCGTATTCTATCACGCATCCCCAAAGCTATCACCCCTAACTAAACGGCCAGTTAAATGCGCCCAGAATGCTGAGTGGATAACGTTCCGCACGTAGGTAGCAGCGAATACTTTCGGCAACCAGCGGTGAGCGCAAATTATCAGCGTTAACAATTTGTTGCGCATCGAGCCATAAACAACGATCGATGTCGGTATCGTGGGGCGTTGTCGGGAGTTGCTCGTCGAGATCGATGGAAAACAGGAATCGCAGGAAAGGGGTTTTATCCGGGGCTATCCATTGGTGCATGCGGATAAAGGTTTGCGGTTGCGCACAAATACCGGTTTCTTCATATAATTCGCGCGTAGCCGCTTCTATTAACGTTTCGTCAGCTTCCAGGTGCCCGGCAGGCTGATTCCACGTGGCTTTGCCATTGATTGTTTCTTCAACAACCAAAAATTTCTCTTGTGCCTGAACCACGCAGGCGACGGTAACGTGCGGCTTAAACATCGTTATTTTTCCTGTCTCAAATTCGTTAGTACGATCATTAGAAAGTGATCTGGATCACATATTTTTACTGTGACCTATACTCTGTTGGATTTCAAAAATCCCACGAGGGCACCATCATGCAGCTTACCACGCGTATTATGCCGCAACAGAAACGTATCGCTTTAGTAGCTCACGATCCTTGTAAACCCGACTTGCTGAACTGGGCGGTTGATAACCAGACGGCTCTTAGCCAACATATCATTTACGCAACAGGCACCACTGGAAACCTATTGCAGGCACACACTCGGTTATCCGTTCTGGCGTTGATGAGTGGTTCGATAGGGGGCGACCAACAGCTAGGATATCTGATTGCATCAGGCCAGATAGATGTACTGATTTTCTTCTGGGACCCGCTCAGCGCAGTGCCACATCATTCTGATGTCAAAGCTTTGATGCGGCTGGCGACGGCCTGGAATATCCCGATTGCCAGCAACGCATGTAGCGCCAATTTCTTGATTCATTCATCGCTCTTTGAGCAGGCGCTGGAAATCACCGTACCTGATAGCGATGCTTTCCTCAGTAGCCGTGTTTCGCATGTCACTCAACACGGCGTGAATACCCAGCACCTTTTATAGCGTGTCCATTGGGATTTCGCGCCATTCACCTGGCGCTAAATCTGCCAGTTCCAGCGTACCCATTGCATAACGCACCAGGCGCAGCGTCGGGTAACCGACATGCGCCGTCATCCGCCGAAGCTGGCGATTACGGCCTTCATATAAAGTGATCTTCAACCAACTGGTTGGAATGGCCTTACGCTCACGAATTGGAGGGTTACGCGCCCATATCCATGTTGGCTCATCAACTAACTCCGCACCTGCTGGCAGGGTAGGGCCGTCATTGAGCGTCACGCCATTTCGCAACAATTCCAGCGCTTCTTCCGTCGGCACACCTTCAACTTGCACGAAATAAATTTTACCGGTGCGTTTACCAGGCTCCGTCAGTTTTGCCTGCAATGCGCCGTCATTGGTTAACACCAGCAAACCTTCGCTATCTCTGTCCAGACGTCCCGCCGCGTAAATTCCTTGTAACGGTATGTAATCTTTCAGCGTGCTGCGCCCGGATTCGTCGGTAAATTGCGGTAGCACATCATAGGGTTTATTGAAGATAACCAGCCGCTTCGGTCCGCTATGCTGTGGTTTTTTGGCAGGTCGTTGTGTGCTGAATCGTTTAACTTGCTGGTTTCTAAAAGAAGTTTTATTCATAGTGTTTTCAGATGTTAGGTATTAACGCATTATAACGGAAATCACCAGTGATTGGCGCGGGCCTGATATTCAAGTAGTATTGACACGCACATTACAAATCATTAACAAAAAGAAGCGCTCGAAGGAGAAGGTTAATGGAAAGCAAAGTAGTTGTTCCGGCGGAAGGTAAAAAGATCACCCTGCAAGATGGCAAACTGAATGTTCCTCACAACCCAATCATTCCTTTCATTGAAGGTGATGGTATCGGTGTGGACGTGACGCCAGCTATGATTAAAGTGGTTGATGCCGCCGTGCAGAAGGCCTACAAAGGCGAGCGGAAAATTTCCTGGATGGAAATCTATACCGGCGAAAAATCTACCCAACTTTATGGCCAGGATGTCTGGCTGCCAGAAGAAACTCTGGACCTGATTCGTGATTACCGCGTGGCGATTAAAGGGCCACTGACCACGCCAGTTGGTGGCGGCATTCGTTCCCTGAACGTTGCTCTGCGTCAGCAACTCGACCTGTACGTATGCCTGCGTCCGGTGCGTTACTACCAGGGCACGCCAAGCCCGGTTAAACACCCAGAGCTGACCAACATGGTTATCTTCCGTGAGAACTCAGAAGATATTTATGCGGGCATCGAGTGGAAGGCTGACAGCGCAGAAGCTGAAAAAGTCATCAAATTCCTGCGTGATGAAATGGGCGTAACGAAAATTCGTTTCCCAGAACATTGCGGCATCGGCATCAAGCCTTGCTCTGAAGAAGGCACCAAACGCCTGGTTCGTGCAGCCATCGAATACGCAATCACCAACGACCGTGATTCCGTGACCCTGGTTCACAAAGGCAACATCATGAAATTCACCGAAGGTGCTTTCAAAGACTGGGGCTACCAACTGGCGCGTGAAGAATTCGGCGGCGAGCTGATCGATGGCGGTCCATGGGTGAAACTGAAAAATCCTAACACCGGCAAAGAGATTATCGTTAAAGACGTGATTGCTGATGCATTCCTGCAACAGATCCTGCTGCGTCCTGCTGAGTATGACGTAATTGCATGTATGAACCTGAACGGTGACTACATCTCCGACGCCCTGGCAGCTCAGGTTGGCGGTATCGGTATCGCACCAGGCGCTAACATCGGTGACGAATGCGCACTGTTCGAAGCCACCCACGGCACAGCACCAAAATATGCAGGCCAGGATAAAGTGAACCCAGGTTCCATCATCCTGTCCGCAGAGATGATGCTCCGTCATATGGAATGGTTCGAAGCGGCTGACTTAATTGTTAAAGGTATGGAAGGCGCGATTAACGCGAAAACCGTAACTTACGATTTCGAACGCCTGATGGAAGGCGCTAAGCTGCTGAAATGTTCAGAGTTTGGCGACGCAATGATCGAACACATGTAATTCGATTTATTGTTAAATCTATTAACGGGAGCTTAACGCTCCCGCTGTTTTTTGTTAGCTTGCTAATGGTTATCAAAATTTTATCAAAATAAGTTATCAAAATGGCTTTGGGATGGGCCAGATAAATGTTTAAAACTCTATCATGTGCACTACTGGTGATTTTTGGGATCTGCCTGGCATATGGATATTTTATCTTTAATGCTGATGCATATTTTCATGAAGCAGATTTTGCTAAAACAGGAACTTTTGGAGACTCTTGGGGAGCACTAACTTCAATTTTCTCGGCTTTGGGGTTTTGTGGTGTATTAATAACTCTAAAGCTGCAAAATGATGCTATGAGTAAGATTGATTCTGAATCAAAAAAGAGGGATGAATCTGAGAAAATGCGTGATTTTGAAAACTCATTTTTCAACATGTTAAATATTCTGCAAACAATAATAAAAGATATGAGAGTCGGTGGTGATGATAAAAAAGTAAAAAAAGAAGGCCGCTCTATTTTTACTCACTATTATTCTAGGTTCAAAAATGATTGCTTAAGGAAAGGTGATATTGAACATCTTGAGTATATTGAAGAGAATGATTTTTCCAGAGAAAATGAAATGAAAAAACTCTCAAAGCTCTTCGATAATTATTTTTCGGGAAGATCTGGTAACTTTTCACATTACTATAGATTTTTATATAACATGTTTAAGTTTATTAGTGATGCAGCTATTGATGATGACTCAAAGAAAAAATATGCAAACATACTTCGAGCTCAGATTTCCAATTATGAACTTCTGATTTTAATTTATAATGGTAATGCTACACATGGTAAAAATTTCAAGAAATACTTCGATGAATATGCAGTGTTAGATAATCTACCTGTTGATAAACTAATTAGCAATGTACATGTTTTATTTTTTGATAAAAAAGCTTGGGGTAATAATTCAGCTGCTCTGTCTGTTTTTGAGCAAGCTGAATTAAAAGGCCTTATTTAATACTTCAAGGGCATGCTATTTTGTATGCCCTAATATTTAGTATGCAACAGTTACCCAATCTTTTCCTCTGTCATCATGGTAACGATCGGTTTGTTGTTGTGTTTTATGGCCTAACAGCATTCGAGTATTTATTCCCTGTTCTTTGTAAAGCCGTTCAGCAAGAGAACGTTGTTCGTGGAATGTCGCAGGGGTTCCATCCCCCCAATCTATATTTGCTTTGTCTCGGGCTTTACTGAAATTCATTGTGATGGTATTGGATTTTACCTGAGCCCCACGTTCGGCCTGCGAAGTTGCTCTGAAAAAATGAATTAGGTATGGGCTGACTGCATAATCGCGACAGCGAGCAATCACATCCTTAAGCTTCCAGCCAATTGCATCGCAACGCAAGGAAAGTGGGATAGCTACTTTACTACCCGTTTTTTCCTGCACAACATGTAAGTGATCGTCCCAGACGTCGGAAAACTTCATTCTCGAGATATCGCCAAGGCGTTGGCCTGTGACAATCGCCAGAAGCATCGCGTTACCCAGATATTTATGATGGGTGTCGGCGAACTCAAATATTGTCTTCCATTCATCTAAGCTTAAACGTTGACGAGTGATCCTGCGGCGTGGCTGCTTAGTAGCAAGTGCAGGGTTATATCCCGGTGGTACCTCGCCAAAATGCTGGGCTTCCTTAAATACATCGATTAATACCGACCGTATTACTTGCGCCATTCTGGGTTGTCCAGCAGATATGGAATCATCAAGAATCTGAGCAATATCTCTTACATCGACAGATGAGATTAATTTCATAGCCGTTCTCTCACGAAGTATTGCTACAGGCTTGGCCTTTTGTTTGAATGTATTCGGTTTAATGTCACCTGATTTAACCCTTTCTTCCTGTATAACCCAGTAGCGATCCAGCCAGGTAGAAACCGTTATTGCTTTCCCTTTGCTGGTGGCAATACGATCACTAATTGCTAATACCTGGCGTGTGCGTTGTTCAGCAAGTCGAGAGTTGGCTTCTGTTGCAATGGCAATGGCCTCTTCTTCATTATCACCCAGAGCGTGAAACTTTCCGGTGATTGGGTGCTTATACCGCCAGTAAACCTTATTAACCTTTCTGCTATAGAGAGGGTAAAGATTTGGGACAGAAACATTATTTTTACGGGGTCTCGCAGCCATCGGACAATATCCTCAGAAGTGCTGGTGAATCAGTTTTTTTGATCACCGGTTGAGTAATATTCCCGGTTAATTCTGCATCTTCTCTCACTCGCCAGTAACGGCCTTCTTTTCGTGCTGGTGGAGTGAACATGCTTTCCTTTGCGTACCGGCGCAGAGTGCTCATACTTGGCGGATTGCTCCGGTACTTTTCTGCGGCCCACTCTTCAAGAGTTAATGTCTGAATCATGGCAATTTCTCCATAAAGCCCGGCTGCATCCGGGCCAGTAGGTTTAAATGTCGGGGCTTGTTGCTGGAACTAACTTCTGCCAGATAGCAGACACATATTTAGCCTGATGTTTAGCATCGGCCAGCGCGTTATGCATATCGCCGTCAAATGGCATATCGCGTTTTGGGTCAAATCCAATAGCGCGACCGAGATCGACAATTGTCCGGACATCCTGATCATTCCAGAATTTCCATGGGGTCACATGTCCAGCGCGTTCGTAAGCACCACGCAGAATGACATTGTCAAAGCTGGCACCATTACCCCAGACTTTCAGGTATTTAGGGTTATCGGCATGACGATTAATGAAATGGCTTAATTCAGAGAGTGCTGCCGAGATAGATATTGCATCATCTGCGCAAATGGCTGCTCTCGCTTCTGTACTTTGCTTCATCCACCAGATGATGGTATCTCCATCTGGTTGTGCCCCCTGAGCCATTGCGCTTTCAAGCTGGACCGCTGTGTAAAACTCCTCGCCAATCTTTCCGCTTTGCGGATCAAAGAATACAGCGCCGATGGAGACGATCGGAGCGGTGGGTTTATTACCCATGGTTTCTAAATCAATCATCAAATGGTTCATATATGACCTTAAATTAAAAATATTTCACTTATCAGCTCACATATAACCTGAAATTCAAGTAATGGTTCATATAAGAGCTTTTTCGATGCTAAATATAAGGAAGTGGTTCATTTGTGGTCTTTATCTGAAAAACAGACTCAGCCATCATTCTTCTGCTGGTTTGCTTCAGGCATTGGCTTCCAGTGAGTTGCCTCTCGACTACCGAACCTGTTTATATAAGCCCAGTCATCAGGGTAAATAGTGCCGTCCTGTACTTCTGCACCCCAAACGACACCCTCGCAATCTGCAACGAGGATAGCTGTCTCGTTATCGGGAAAACGTTCACTGATCGGTATCCATTCACTGGCCTTCCTGTGCGCCAGCAGTTCATTAATGGCTTCAGCTGCATACGCATAACGCAATGTATCAAGAGAGCCAGTGTATGAGTCCATCAGGAATGCGCTCAAATCTCGCAAGTTATCATCTGTCATCTTGCTTCCCTGTTGTAATCCCATGCGATTAGTATTCATAGTTCCTCCGGCCCTTCTGGAATAGGTGCCCAGTGGGTAATGTCGAGGTCTGTCATGCCTTCGATCTGGAACGACCATTCCCACTCGCCAGTTTCGACTTGACCCGGACCATACCAAAGAGAGCGCCATCCAATAATCCAGCCTTCGCCATTAGCATCAAACAATAAAACCTGCTGATTACCAGGAGGAAGGCAGTCATGCACGCAGTTACAGCTGCCCTCATCATCAAGCGCAATAACATCCAGCCAGGCTACGCGACAGAGACGGCCGCCAAGAATTTCAGTGTGGCCATTTACTGCCGGTTCCTTCCCGTCTTCAAATTCAACAACAAAAGTTACTTTTCCCATATCACTCGGCCCCTTCCACTGAAACCTGCTTTGCCAGGCGCTCAGCTTCTCGAAAATCCCAATCTACGCGATGAGCGATATCGATAGCCGACCGGACGGCGTGTTCCACCATGATGTCTAATTTCTGGATAGTCATTGCTATGTCAGGATTGCGAGCCAGCAGTTCTGCTCTTTGAATCTGCCAATTGTTACAGCTTTCCAGTAATGAATTAGCCATTGCTGGTCTCCACTATCAGTATTTCGCGCTGATTGCAGGTGCAAAGGCGAAGATCATCAGCGATGCCGTACCAACGAAGGAATTTTCGACCGTCACTTGCCACTGTTTTCCACATCTTCCCTAGGTAAACACCTGATGGCACTGAGCTCGAATAATCGGCAAGGGCGCCGAACGTTTGGCTATCCATAACGGCAAACGTATCATCGATTAGAATCGCTTCTGCAGCAGGCTGTTGCCAGTGGCGACCTAGTGGGTCGGTCATGGGTGGAATATGCACGTCGATGTTATTGCTCATTGCCGGCTTCCCTTGCTTCGCTTTTAAATGCCGCATTATCAACAGCAAGGTTAACTACCTGCAGGTTCAACGCATCGCGCTCTTTCGTGAGAGCTTTACGCAGTTCTAAAGATTCAGTTAGGGCAGTAAAAGTCACACTTAGCCTAGTGGCGACTTCGCGCATTAACTTGGCTTCTGCTGGTGGCAGAGTTGGTACCGCAGCATAAGCGGCGGCGACCAGGTCTTTTACTTTCAGATGCATGTGCATGTGCGAAGCTCCATCAGTTCGTTGAAGCGGGTCATGAACAATCCAAAAGCCTGTCCAGGACGCAGTGGCACAATCTGGATCATGTCGCTGGTAGGGATACCCTCAAGTACAGGCCATTTGGTACCGTCATCAATGTCCAGATCCCGGCGTTCGGTAGCCAGCATTGTCAGGTCGGCATATTTCACGATAGCGGACTGTGTCAGTGGCAATTCGTACTTAAATCGAATAAGGCCGTCTACGAACGTTTCGATCCGTTGGTAGTCTGGAAGCAGGGCTTTAAGTGGCGCGGGAATATCCTGGCAATATGCCTCAGCCGCATCATGCATCAGCGCTTCAAATGCGAACTCAGGCGGTACCAACTGGCTGCACAATACGGAGTGTTGAGCCACGGAATAGAACTCTGGTAAATGACCAGCGAAGCGGCAAATATGCGATAACGCGGTGGCGATATCTTCAATCTCGATATCGTCAACGGTGGCGTTGGTATAATGAAAATGCTTGCCGGATAACGTCTGTATAAAACTCATCGGTATATTTCTCCATATATTCGCAGCTGCATCTGCGGTTGATTTTGGTTGCACGAATCCCTCGCCGGGTGGCGATTAAAAAAGGAATTACGCTTCACTAATTGCCCCAAACTGCAGGGCAATTAAGGCAGAGCAATTACGCTTTGAAGTTACCGATGAATGTTTCCACTGGTTTTTCGTTGAACTTGCCAATCAGCAGGTCACGGAATTCATTAGCGATAGCTTCTTCCTGGGCTTCCAGTTGGACGATACGCAGTACGAAACACGGCTCGCTACTTTTCAGCAGACTGTTACGCATGCTGAAGGCACGTTCACCCAGGCCTTCGTACGGGACACATTTGAACTCAAAGGCCACTGGCATAACGTCTTTGCTGCTGGCTTCGATGCTTTGCATCAGGGACTTTTTACCGCTGAAATCACCGTCTTCATGGTCAGCCTGTGTTGCCTGCTGGATAGTAATGCGGCGAACAGCTTGCGCGGCCTGGGCGATCGACATTGTCTTACCGTCAGCATCGAACGCAGTCAGGTAGTCACTCCAGTCTTCCAGCCACTCAGCGATTTGCTTCTGGCTCAAGCGGTCGCCATCGATAGTCAGTAGTGCGCGGAATGGGGCTGTTTTTTTCAGCTTGATGGTTGAAACGTTATCGGCGTGACCAGGATTATCGAGAGTGCCGATATTGAAGACAGAGCGGGCGCTCATGTTTTCCGCATCAATAAAGCAGCGTGCCGGTTCTTCAGCACTGGCATAACCAACAGAGTAACGAACAAAGTCATCGATGCTGGTCGTATCCATGGCGCCACGGAAGCGGAAACGCTCCAGGCGTAAATGCTCCAGACTTTGAATCTTTGTACCTTCAGGAAGAATGGCTGTTGGGCA
The DNA here is from genome assembly GCF_004366275.1 of Buttiauxella sp. BIGb0552. Classification (NCBI taxonomy): domain Bacteria; kingdom Pseudomonadati; phylum Pseudomonadota; class Gammaproteobacteria; order Enterobacterales; family Enterobacteriaceae; genus Buttiauxella; species Buttiauxella sp. BIGb0552. The sequence goes on along the minus strand of NZ_SODY01000002.1, from coordinate 33,946 downwards.
TGCAGCATCCTGAATATCATTAAGATGATAACCAGAAAGGACCAGGTCTTTTACTTGCTGGATAGCGCCGCCGTCTAATTGAGACATACAAAATTCCTTATAAATAAATTGGTAGAAGTAATGGCAGTGAATTAGTCAGTCGCGGTTCACTGAGCCGCTTTAAGCTTTCCGTCAGTAGCGCCGTTGATCCCGAAGAGTTGCCCCTGATCTTCCTGCAAGATGGTGAGCTTGCCGCCACGGTTAACCCACATAGGGGTTTCAGTGGTGTCTTCTTCCGTCGCCTTGCCGCGTGGAGTAGGGGTGGTGTACTGCAATTTGTGTTTGATTTTGACGCGCTTTTCTTCGACAGAGTTACCCATGCGTTCAATATCAAAAGTCAGAACCACTTTGCCTTTTCCGCCGTTATTCAGCGTGCCGAGTGCAGTGGTATTGAGTGAGGCGGCGATCTTATTCATGAATACGCCAGCATCCAGTTCGCCCAGGAAGTCGGGCACTACAGTCATGCGGTCATTGCTCATCGTTTTACCCTCGTAATGGCAGCTGCAACTGCCAGTTAGAAATCTCCATACACACGATTAGGTTGTGGTGCCGGGTGCCTCCCGGTGCTGTCTGGCGGCAAACCATCCAGCGATGACCTATACCGATAATGACTTGATGTTTTGCCTTTCATCGCGAGCGCTGAGCCGCATTCACCACAACGAAGAGAGCACTGCCGGTGTCCGAATTGAACGGACTTTTTCTCTGCCCATTGCCACTGTATCGTGGTGTCTGGAATCGAACCGGACATTAAACCTTGCTCGTCAATGCTCTCATCGTTGTGAAATCCGTTAACGGGGATCAGGCGACCTGTTTTTACGATTCATCCACCCCGGTTTAGCGGCGCCACCTCGCCGGGGTAGATGTAAAGTGCAGTTACGCTGCAAGACGGCTTGTTGGTATGCTCAGGCAATCATGTCCTGAATCGCGGGGTTTGCTCTCCGCCCCAGGTTCTCCCCGCTATGCTTTAGCGCGTAACCTGAGAAAAACGCCTTCAAGTCTTTCGGCTTTCGCCATGTTCTGTTCGAATCATTCGGTTTTCCATATGCCGCTGGCGCTACTTCTTGGGCGTCCTGCCTGTTCGTTTTGGTTGATTTGAAGTTTAATGATTCAAACAAAACTGTCAAGAATTAAGTTTGAATGATTAAACTTTATTGTTTGGGGCGAAAAAAAACCAGCTAGAAGCTGGTTTCTGGATGAGGAAGTTTGAAGTGTTAAAGCAAGTCCATCTCAACGCGAACGCAAACGCCAACTATTTCACACGTTGAATCAAGTGGGATGGGCCTAAACGCTGGATTTAGAGGCATCAAGTACATATTTGGGCCATCGATTGCCAGTTTTTTTACTGTTGTTTCATTGGTTCCATTGATGCGTGCAACCACAATTCTTCCATTGGCCGGTTCCACTTCAGGATCGACAATGACTATGGAGCCATTTGGTAATGACATTCCGCTACCAGAAGGCGCAGACATTGAATCGCCCGATACACGTAATGAGAAGGAGTAAGGGGATACCTTGGCTGTTGTTTCAATCCAGTGAGTAACCTCATCCCAATTATTTTCTATCATTTCTTTCCAACTACCAGCCTGAACTGAGGAAATTAAAGGTACGCGACGGCGCAAATCAGGGCCGGGCTCAGCATTACCAATAGTTTCTTCTACCAACCCACCCTCAGTTAACCAGCGTTCACTAACCCCGAGTACGTCTGCGAGTTTGCTTATGTATTTTGCAGATGGTTCTGTGCCTCCATTCACCCATTGGCTCACGGTGCCTTTTGACGCGCCTGTAGCAGCCATCAAATGAGTGCTTTTCAGCTTTAATGCCTTCATGCGCCGTGTAATGCGGTCGCTCATAGATTCAGTCTTCATGTTTAAAGAATTAAACAAAACAAGGTTTAAAATCTTGACTATTTTTAGTTTGAAACATTAAACTGTTTGTCATTATTCCCATCCTGGAGAGGGCAATGTTAAAGCAAGATTTAATTAATCATTTCGGTACAGCTACTGCGGCGGCAAAAGCTCTGGGCGTATCCAAGTCAACAGTGAGTCTTTGGAAAGAAATTGTTCCTTGGCAGTACGCACTACTCGCAGAAAAGCAAACCGATGGGGCACTTAAATACGACTCGGTGACTTATCACAAGCCTAGCGATTCAGCGGCATAACAGTAACCACAGAAATAAGGAGTGAACCGTGGGTAATGAACCTAAATGGAAATTTGAGAAACAGCCGCTTTGGCTGGTGGCAGCAATCAGGAGAACTATTGCTGATCTCCCGGGCGGCTACGAAGAGGCAGCTGAAATTCTGGGGATCTATAAGTCAGATGATGTAACCCCATCAGTTGATGCGCTGCATAACCGTTTACGCACTGATAGCGATCAGATATTTCCGCTTGGTTGGGCGATGGTTTTACAGCGTGCTGGTGGTACTCATCATATTTCCAATGCACTTGCTCGTGACGCTAATGGTGTTTTTGTCTCCCTCCCTGATACAGAAGAAGTTGAAAACGGGGATATCAATCAGAGATTGCTGGAGGCCATTGAACAAATTTCTCGTTATTCACAGGAGGTGAGAGAGGCAATTGAAGATGGAGTTATCGATCAGAGAGAAAGAGTAGCGATAAATGACGAACTTTATCTAGCGATTGCGAAGCTTCAGGAGCATTCAACGCTAGTTTATCGAGTGTTTTGCACCTCAGAAAAGAGTGACGCCCGCGAGTATGCAGCTCCGGGCGCCTTGGCGAAAAACTCTACGTTGTGTATGGAGAAATAATCCGCATGAGCAATTTAACCGAAAATTGTCATTTACCGCAACTAAGGATGCATCCGGTACCGGGCGCCCCGTCGTTTCGGTATGTATGCATGGTACGTGGCCAGTGGGTTTCATGTAACCACAGTAGCGCTTACATGATTGTGGGGGTATTCAACCGGAGGGCTGCGCAATGGTTCAGCAAATGAGTAACGCTGCGGCGTCTGCAGCGGTGTCTGTATTTTCTTCCGGCCTGGTAACTATGAGCAGTCGAGAAATCTCCGACCTGGTTGAATCGCGTCATGCTGATGTTTGCCGAACCATTGAGAGATTAGCGGCAGCTGGGGCCATTCAGGGGTATGCGCCAACGCCGTATACCCACCTTCAGAACGGGCGAACCTACAAAGAGTATCTGATTGGCAAACGCGACAGCTACGTAGTCGTTGCCCAATTATCTCCACAATTTACCGCTCGTCTTGTGGATAGATGGCAGGAGTTAGAAAACATAACTGCAGTCCCGCAAACTTTACCCGAAGCTCTTCGCCTGGCTGCCGATATGGCAGAGCAGAACGCACAGCTGGCTAACAAGGTTCAGCAGGACGCGCCAAAGGTCGCGTTCGTAAACCAATACGTCGAAGCCGGTGGCAATAAAAGCCTGCGTGAAACGGCGAAAATCCTGAACATGCCAGAGAAGGCGATGATTGACACTCTGGTCCGTGACAAGGTGCTGTTCCGTCAGTCGGGAAACCTGCTACCCCATGCCCTTCGTCAACGCGATGGTCTGTTTACGGTGAAAACTGGTACTTCTGATTTTGGTCACGCATTCACGCAGACTCGAGCTACGCCAAAAGGGGTTCAGTGGATAGCAGAACGCTACGCCTCTGAACTAATGGGGGATAGATAATTGAGTACGTTGATTCAATTATTAGACCGACCGATCGCCTACAACCCAGCTTTTGCAAAATTGAAGGTTGGCAAGGTGAAAGCGGGTCCGGTCGCTGCTGTTTTTCTTTCCCAGATGGTGTACTGGCATAACCGCATGGGTGGCGCGTGGATGTACAAAACTCAGGCTGATATTACTTCCGAAACAGCATTGACCCGTGATGAGCAGGAAACAGCCCGCAAGCGTCTTGTTGCGCTTGGCGTACTGGAAGAAGATCGCCGAGGCGTGCCAGCTACAATGCACTACCGTATCGATGCGGAACGTCTTGAAACTCTGCTGCTTGAAACTACGAAGTCTGTAAAAAAGGTAAGCCAGGACAAAACCAGAACGGGGAACTTCCAGAATGTGGAAACCCCGCAATCTGGATTGGTGCAACCCCGCAATCAAGAATGTGGCAATGCCGCAAACAAGATTGTGGAAACCCCGCGAACAAGTATGGGCGAACACCCCGAACAAGCCTGTGGGGATCCTGCAATCTTTCCTACAGGAGATTACACAGAGAGTACTCAGGAGATTACACAGGATAAAAAACCTCTTGGTCAGTCGCCGAAGGCAACAGACCCACAGCAGGTTGATACTCTGAAAATCGATTACCCCGCTGTGCTGGAGGCGTACCACACCACGCTGCCTGAAATGCCGAAGGTTCTGAAACTGACGGACAAACGCCGTAAGCACTTGCGCAAACTCTGGAAAGACTACGAGCTAACCGAGGACCGCTGGGGTGCATATCTGCGTTACATCTCCAAAAAATGCCGCTGGATGCTGGAAGACCGACCGGATATGACCTCTGGCAAGACTTGGCGCAAGAAAGATTTCGATTACCTGATAACCGAGGAATGCTACCTAAAAGTCAAAGAAGAGCGCGCTAACGACCTGCCAAAGGTAGCCAAAATCGATAGCGCAGAACGTGAAGAGGCTTTAAATCGGTTGGTTTCTCTGGGGCGCAAACCGAAGGGGCGTGTTGAAGAGCTGGCGATGATTGCATTTGGCAAATCACGTCTCCAGCGTGCCAACGAGGTAGTAGTTCGTGCCGCCTGGAAATCCATCTGGGCACAAGCATTAACTCAGGCTAGCGAAGAAGATCTTGCGAGGATTGCATCATGAAAGTGCAAATTCAAAACCTGATCCTTAATTTCATCAGTGAAAACCCGGGCACCCAGATCTCTGCGGTCGTTAAAAGCATGCCTGATGTTGATCGATCCTCGGTGTCTTCTGCGCTTACCCGCCTGACTATGCAGGGAAAAATTAACCGAAGGACGGGCAGTAATAACCGATTCTGCTACACCATCGCTGCAGGTGAACCTGTTCCTGTAGTTGCCATCTCTGCACCTGTCCATGTTCCAGCTGCGGTACCGAAACAGCAAATCATCAGCCCTGAAGAGTGGGAGCGCCGCTTTAGCAAAGCAGAAGAGCTGCAGCTCAAAGGATTATCACGCCGCGCAAACCAGGCATTTCTGGAATTACTCGATGTGACATCGGAAACAACGTTACGCGAGAAAATTGTTAGCTGCCGGAGCCGCTGTGGAAGCCGACCTTCTGGCGATAGCTCAACTGTGGCAGGTCACTTTGTGGGAGTGGGGTTGATATGACGAGTAATTATTGCAAAAACCTTGAGGCCCTTCGTTCAAAGGCGGCTCATGAGCTTAAAGAAGTGGGCGATCAGTGGCGTACACCAGATCACCTCTTCTGGGGTATTAACGCCATGTTTGGCCCGTTGGTTCTGGATCTGTTTGCAGACGATAGCAACGCAAAGTGTCCGACCTGGTATACAGCAGAAGACAATGCCCTGACGCAGGACTGGGCCGAAAGCCTCGCCGAGCTTGGAGGTGGTGCATATGCAAACCCGCCATACAGCCGCTCGCAGTATCACGAAAAACAGGCCGTTACTGGAATGACTCACATCATCAACCATGCCCTGGCGATGAGAGAAAAGGGTGGACGTTATGTGTTCCTGATCAAAGCGGCTACGGGGGAGGCATGGTGGCCGGAAGATGCGGACCATGTGGCATTTATTCGCGGGCGTATTAGCTTCGACCTTCCTTATTGGTACCGACCAGATGTAGGGCAACCGACCGAATCATCTGCAGGTTTTGGCGCAGTGATCGCCATCTTTGACAAGTCATGGCGCGGTGAGCGTTTCAGCTATATCCAACGTACGGAACTGGAGGCAAAGGGGCGGGCATTCATGGCACTGGCTCATTTTGCTGTAGGTAAGCCAGATGCACTAACCACTGTCCTTCCTGTTTCCGAACCAGCTCAGGTAGAAACGGAACTACCCCTGACCCAACGGGCCATTCTTGAAACCAGTGGTATCGAAACATGGGCATGCATTGTGGCTGCGTTCGGCAATAAAGAAGAATATACCTTCAGTGAGTCTAAATTTGCACATACCTGGGCTGCGGATTCAATCGATGCACCTGAATTCGCGAGGGTGTCCCCAATAACGATCGACAGGGCGAAACAGCTCATTTGTGAAAACATCCTCGTTGGCGTAAATGCCTGGCTGGAATCTTTGACATTCGATGATGAAGAAACCCGTGCAGATATGTCAGAGCGAATCCGCACAGTAGCTCTTGAATCATCGAGAGAGCACGGGATGTCTCATGCTGACTTTATATCGATCATGGAAAGTTTGGAAAAGGATAAATGGTCAAATATCCGCAATATCCGGGCTCACTTCCGCGAGAAAATCGAACCAAAGAAAGAACCTTTACATGAATCGCGCATCTGGCCACTGGAAGTAGGATTGATATTCAATCAACTGGTTGATACTGAAAATCTTTCAGTCCCACAACATGACATCGTTAAAGCGCGCATAAATCAGCTGTGGCTTGAGCGAAAGGATGCTGGCGAAATTATTGAGTCTGCTGGTGGCCTGATCTTAAGTATGCAGCCGGAGGTGGCATGAGGGTGATCCTTACCCCTGAAATTGCCCCGCGTCTCGGCCTGGCGCTATTCCGTCCAGGCTCTGATGTGATGGCTCTTTTCCATCAGGGGCGCGTGCTGATTGAATCTGTTCCCGAGCATTTAAAGCATCTGCCATCCGGTATTGTACCGGCGGCACCACAACCGCTATCTGGTGATATAGCGCTACTACCTTTTTTCACCAATGCGCGAGTGATTCAGGCTGCTGGTGGCCTTTCGACCCTTAACGCATCCCTCCTCAGGGAGAATGGTTGTCAGTATCCGCACGGTGATTACCACCACCCCGAAATGGTCATCATGTCTTATCCACCGGGTTCAATTCGCGTTTGCTGGCATTGCGATAACAAGGTGCGAGAGCAGGCAACAGAGCTACTTGCGGACCTAGCGCATCGGAACGTGGTGGAATTCGTCATTGCTTCAGCACTGCGTAACCTTGGTTTTGATGATACTCACCAGCTGACGCTGCCGGAACTCTGCTGGTGGGCGATACGCTATGACCTGGTTGATTGCCTGCCTGAAGGGATGGCTCGTAAAGCATTGCGAAAGCCGGAAGAGCCGTTCCTGTCCGTATATAAAGAGAGTGACATTGTGCCCTCACTTCCGGCCACCAGCATTGTGAAGGAGAAAGTGAAAGCGGTCAGTGCAGTAGTTAGAGATCACGCAGATACTCTCGAAGAGCCGGTTAAACCCGTCCTGAAACTTATCGCTGATCCGGAAAGCCCTGAATCATTCATGCTGCGACCGAAGCGGCGTCGCTGGATAAATCAGGTATATACCCGATGGGTGAAAACTCAATCCTGCGAATGCTGCCGCCGACCTGCTGACGATCCCCACCATATCATCGGGCATGGTATGGGTGGTACAGCCACAAAAGCCCACGACCTCTTCGTGATCCCTCTGTGCAGAGAGTGTCACGACGAATTGCACGCCGACTTAGCAGCATTCGAACTTAAGTATGGAACCCAGCTTGAACTGGTGTTTCGTTTTCTGGATCGCGTGATGGCAATTGGCGTAATAGTTAAAGCGTAAGTGTATGGAGACCGTATGAACCTTGAATCATTACCAAAATTTTATTCCCCAAAGTCACCAAAGCTGAATGATGTCGCACCGGCTACTGGCGGTGATGCACTGACTATTACAGATGTTATGGCAGCGCAGGGGATGGTGCAGTCTAAAGCGCCGCTGGGCTTTAATTTGTTCCTAGCGAAGATGGGGATTCAGTCACCAGAGCCAGCTATTAAAGGCCTATTTGATGCAGCCAGTACTATGGAGTCCTGCCGCGCGGTATCAGCGTTACCGGAAGACAAGCGGCACAATGTGCTTAATGTGTTGGCTATTTTTGCCTTTGCTGATTACTCGAGAAGTGCGGCCAGTGTCCGTAAATGTGTATGTTGCTGTGGTGAGGGATTTATTGAGTCCCGTAAGTTCGTTATGAACCAGCTAGCCGCAAAGCGTGAAACTGTCACATCGTTCGAACGTGGGGATCTCCCAGCGAGTATTACGCAGATGGATGGTCGTGAAATGATCGCCCGCCACTCATATTACGAGATAACCAAATGCTTATGCCCATCTTGCCAGGGTAAGAAGACGATAAGTAATTCCTGCCGGTGCCATGGAAAGGGCAAGGTACTGGATGAAGAACAAACGACATTGCGTGGGGGTGTCCCTGTTTTGAAAGACTGTGATAAATGCTCCGGAAGAGGGTATAGCCGCCTGAAGTTTTCAACCGTAATGGAGGCATTAGTTTCCGTCTGGCCTGAGCTAAAGAGAAAAGTGGCATATGAACAAGTGCGGCCTTTCTTTGAGTCATTGGTGACGCGCTGCCTTCAGGAAGAGGCCGGAGCAGAACAGGCACTGAATCAGGTGACAAAATAACTCATGCCCATATAGCAATAATAATTAAATACTATTGCTTTTAGGGGAAAAATAGACTAGATTTCTCCCAACGATGGGCTTTGTATGTCTAACGTTAATCAACCCGCTTCGGCGGGTTTTTTGTTTTGTCTCACTTTATCTTTTCTTTTTTTAGGTTAAGTTGTTAGCAGGGAAAACCATAAATTATAAAGGTCTATCTGTGTTATCAACTTATGAAAGATGGGTGTCATTTTTCGATTTTGCATTTAAACCGACGCACGCAGCGGCACCGGACATCCCAATTACAGAAACGCTGAAGCGACTAAAGCTTCTGGTTGACGCTGGGAATGCAGTCAAACTTTACAACGTTCGAACGCGGGCTGTCCGCATAACGGAAATGACCTATAACGAAGGTGATACAGAGGCAGTTTTATTGCTTCAGCTTTGCGACCAAAATGGTTCGGACCCTGTGTTTGGAGAATTAAACACCGGAAACCTTAGGGTTGAACCCAAACTTGCTGGTGAAGGTATTGCAGTTTCAAGCCATATCATTATTTCGACTGCGATAGTTCAGCACACGGCTGATCATCATAAGACGCTGGTTGAATCCGTTCCCGGTATTAGCAAGTCAATTATTGAGCCATTTCTCAATGCGCTGCTGCGTGAGGCATTTGTTGGGCAGGAGTTTAAAAACCCAGCAACGAAAGCTATGTGCCGGCTTCGTCCGAAGCTAGAAATTTTATCTCATGGCTCTCAAACACTCCTGGATACCCTTAATGGCGCTCGTTTGCATAACGTTAAATTAGTTAGCACGCGTAAATTAGGGGGCATGGATAAAACAGCTTACACTGAGCTTTCAGAGCGCTCGGTAAGATATAAAATTATTAAACAGCCGCCGCTGCAAGATAAAAAAAGATTGCTTGAGATCTTGAGAAAGAAGGGTCAGCAATCTGGCTATACCAAGGTTTCCATCAGTTACTCTAAAGATGGTCGACAGGCTAGTCTTGACTTAGATAGAAACGAAGATGCGGCAACTAAGCTTTTCACCAAAAGCGAAAAAGTACTCTTGGGTAGTGGGATCAACCAATGCGAAAGCACCATTCATCCGGAGCTGGAAACTAAAATGAAAGGATTGCTATAAGTTGAGGTTTCGTTATGAAACTTTTTTCACCGTTAAGCTATCTCCGCATAGAACATGAAGAAAAGAGATGGTACGACTATAAAATCCCTGTGATCGGGGCATTGATAGTGATGCTCATATACTATTTTTGTCCTAATCAGATACCCTTAGTGGGTAGTAGTGGTCTCTTGGTTCAAGTGAACGGGCTGTTACAAGTGCTCATCGGATTTTATATCGCTGCCCTTGCTGCCGTATCTACGTTTACCAATTCTACAATCGATGAGGTCATGGCTGGAGATCCTCCGACACTGGTTGAAGAATACCGCGGTACGAAATTGAGGGTGGAACTTACCAGAAGACGATTTGTTTGTTATCTCTTCGGGTACCTAGCCTTAGCAAGCTTTGTGTTATTTTGCTTAGGGTTAGTTTCTATTCTCATTGGTAAAACTGTCTCTATCTGGTTGGCCGGTTCTACTTCCGTAGAATCCTTACTGGTATTGAAGACCGTATTTATTGGATTGTACTCAGTTATCCTCATCAACATTATTACCACTACGTTGCTTGGCTTGTATTTTCTTTCTGTCAGGTTTCATCAGTCTTCGTTGTAACGCCCCATCACCATTTAGAGGCCACCCAGTAGGGTGGCCTTTTTTATTCCCACCACACAGCACCCGCAACTAGCGAGGTGAGAGATGCACAGAATCATGCCTGATAAAATTTTCTCAGCGGCCACGTATTGCACCTCCGGTGGCCTGATTTGCACAGGGCTCGCGCAGGCATACGACTGGTTTCATGGTCTGGACTGGAATTTTATTGCGCTGGTCAGCGGTATCCTCATCGGTGCCGTCACTTACTTCACCAATCTCTATTTCAAGCGCCGCTGGACGAAGGCTTACGAAAAGGCTCTGACTCGCGGGAATCTGGTTCCCCCTCCTCAGGATGACTGACCATGGCCACAACGAAAAGCAAACTCAGCGTAGCCATGCTGGGCCTGCTGGCTGCTGGAGCAACCGCTCCGGTGTTAATGAGCCAGTTTCAGGATGAAAAAGAGGGTACCAGCCTGGTTTCTTATCCTGATGCTGGTGGGGTGTGGACTATTTGCGGTGGCGTTACTCGCGTTAATGGTAAGCCGGTGGTCAAAGGCATGAAGCTGACTCGAGAGCAATGCGGCAAGATCGATAAGGTTGAGCAAGCAAAGGCTTTAGCGTGGGTTGATAAAAATATCCATATACCATTAACCGAACCTCAGAAAGTTGGAATAGCTTCATTTTGTCCGTGGAATCTTGGTTCTGGAAAATGCTTGCCGTCTGGTTTTTTACGCAAGCTAAATGCTGGAGATCGCCTTGGTGCATGTGAAGAGATAAAGCGCTGGATATGGGATGGCGGGAAAGATTGCCGCATCAAATCAAATAACTGTCGTGGTCAGGTTGAGCGCCGCGAACAGGAATCAGAATTGACATGCTGGGGGCTGGATAAATGAAACCCAGTTACCAGCTTATGATTGCATTGTTCGTTGTTAGCCTGGCTGGTGGCTTGATCTGGAGTGCTGACCACTACCACACCAAATATCAGGATGAGAAACAGCGTGCTGATAAAGCAGAGAAAAGCCTCGACCTGGCGAAGCAGACAATTAGTGATATGCAGACGCGCCAGCGTGATGTTGCTGCGCTTGATGCGAAATACACGGGAGAACTGGCTAATGCCAAAGCGACTATTGAACAGTTGCAGCGTGATGTTGCTGCTGGTAATAAGCGGCTGCGCCTCGCCGCCACCTGCCCAGGTGTGTCCTCAACCAGCAGCACCACCAGCGTGGATGATGCTACCAGCCCCCGACTTACTGACGCCGCTCAACGGGATTATTTCACCCTCAGAGAGCGAATCGAAACCAGCGGCAAAATGATTGCTGGATTGCAGGACTACATCGCGCAGCAGTGCCAGAACCAAAAGGGGAAATGAATGGTGTTGTGTTCACATTCCATAGCGGGAAAATGCAATTTGTGAAAATGCTTTATTAGGATAAATCCCATGTGTAATCTGTAATCTCTTATTTTAAAAAGGAGATTGTTATGTCTGAGATGAACTTTGAAGCCATTGGGCGTTGTGAGTATTTACGCAATGAGTTATCAAATATAGTTAGCAAAAGGCATACCGCCTATAGTCGAATGACTAGCGCCTATAATGCGCGTGGTAGTAGCCATGTGTATGATTCAATTACAACAACTGATATTGAGAAAATGCAATCAGCATTTGAAGAGTTGAAGTCTCTAGAAGTTGAAATGCTTAAATTAGTTGCTGAATACAACGAATGGGCCCCTCAAGCGGGTAAGAGTCTGATAAGGCAATCAAAGTATTAACCCCCTCAGAGAACACTTCAAAAATTGAGCCTCGCAATAGCGGGGCTTTTTTACGACCAAAGAGAGAAAATATTATGATCGTAGTCCTGACAGCCGAGCAGATTGAAGAGCTAGCCACGTTTGCAAAAGAAGATGGCCAGCCACGCTACACGATTACTCACGGCACCATCCCGGAGTTTGAAGCTGACGATGGGACTATGGTTCCGGAGTATAAAGGCTTAATTGCTTATTCCGAATCGACACAACACGGCGTACTGCAGTTGGACGAATAGGCCATTCCAAAGCTCATCTGCGGGCGGGCTTGATAATGACATTAAAAATTTTGGGCTCAACTATAATGAGTTTTAAGTGCTAACAGCGTAAATTAACTCTATTCAAGTTGTTGGAGAGAGTTATGTCTGTTGATTATCTTGCATACGAGACGATGCAAGCGGCAAAGGAAACCGCACTATATACTTACTGGATTATGCTTGGGACATGGTTAGCCGGGATCGCTACATCAGCAGCAGTAATTATAACGCTTTATGTGACTTACAATCAGAAGCGTGTGAGATTGAAGTTTGATGTTGCAGAGAGAGTTGTTGTTAGCCCGTTATCTGTTGTTGGAGACGCTAACTCCACAGGTATTTCTTTTACAATTACCAACTTATCCAGTTTCCCTGTAACTGTTAGTAAGATCGGTTTAGGCAACTTCAGATTTCCATGGCAAGAAAGCAAATATTGGTTTCTTAAAATCGATAGACATCCATTGGGTAACCAATTGCTCATGAAAATTGAGCAAGGTGAGCAATGCCACCTATGGATTCCATTAGATGACCGTGAAGATGACTGGTATAAATACTTATCTGAGATTATTTCGAAGGCTGATTTAACGCCTAATAAAATGCGAGTATTAATTTCGACTACTTTTGGAAGAACACCTCGCTTTAAATTTTCAAAACAAATACAAGAGAAGTTGAATGATGCTCAAAAGCAAATTCCGAAGCCAAACGTTTAAACCAATAAAATACTCGCTGTAATAAATTAAATTCTCTATGAGCCACCAGCTAACCCTGGTGGCTTTTATGTTTCTGTCATTCAAATCAAGGTATATCTCGCTAGAGGGCAACACTATGGCTAAGAACTACTATCAGGATGGATCCACTATGGACTGGAAGAACGGTACCACAAAGGATGTGGTATCTGGACAGCCCGTCGTTGTCGGGGCGATTATCGGCATCGCACAGCATGATATCCCTGTCGGTGTCAGCGGTGTGCTGATGATGACCGGAGTATTTAACCTGACCAAAGTCACCACTGAAACATGGCAGCGCGGCGCGCGTCTATACCTTACTGCTGATGGCAATCTGACTGCACAGGATAAGGATGGCAGCAACCCTAACACCTTCGCTGGCACGTCGTGGATCACCACTAACAATGGCGATACCGAAGGTCACGTCCGCCTGGGCTTCTGACCTCGCCAATCCCAAAAGTCAATCAAATGATATTCATCCTCACTTGAAAAGGTACTCCGGGGATCCGGCCTGCCACGAGGCGGCGGGCACGCGGAAAACGGCTAGTTTTCATGTTTTAGGGTCATCATCATCATGTGCGTAAGTTGCTGTTTTCTAAGAATGGCAATTTGCAAAGATGTCGAAACGTTCAGAAAGTGTTCACCATCATGGACCAGGAAGTAGCTACCCAGAAACTCAACATCAATCAGCTCGCGGGAATTACTGGCGTTCATCGCCAGACCGTCGCCGCCCGTCTTAAAAACGTCCCTCCGGCACCCGGCAGTAACAGCAAACTGAAGCTCTACCTCATCACCGATGTGTTAACTGAGCTGATGATCCCGAGCGTTTCAGTATCCACTGAAGATATGCAGCCATCCGACAGACTCTCGCACTGGAAAGCCGAAAACGAACGTCTCAAGTTTGAACAGGACACAGGCCAACTGATTCCGGCTGACGAGGTGGCGCGTGAATTTTCAGTTATGGCAAAAGCCGTGGTGCAGGTTCTCGAAACACTGCCGGATATCCTGGAGCGTGACTGTGCGCTGACGCCTGTCGCGGTGAGCCGGGTGCAAAGCGTTATTGATGATTTACGTGACCAGATCGCCCAACGCGTTCTGGACGCTGAACCGGAGGAGGAAGAGCCAGAGGAGGACTGATGGCGAAGCGGGCATCTGCCCGGGGCATCCGTAGGGATGTGCCTGGAATACTTCGTGCCCCAAGCCGCATGCTGGTGGCCGATGCGGTCAGTGAATACATGCGCGTGCCGATGGGAGCCGGTAACTCTGTCCCATGGGACCCGAACTTAGCCCCGTATGTCATCGAGCCAATGAACTGCCTGGCGTCGCGTGAATATGATGCGGTGGTATTTGTCGGCCCGGCGCGAACCGGCAAGACGATTGGCCTGATTGATGGCTGGGTGGTTTATAACGTTGTCTGTGACCCGTCCGACATGCTGATTATTCAGATGACGGAAGAGAAAGCGCGTGAGCACTCCAAAAAGCGTCTCGATCGTACTTTTCGCTGTAGTCCACAGGTAGCGAAACGACTCAGCCCAAGGCGTAACGATAACAACGTTTACGACCGTACATTCCGGGCGGGCAATTACCTCAAAATAGGCTGGCCGTCAGTCAATATCATGTCCTCATCGGACTACAAATGCGTAGCGCTCACTGATTATGACCGTTTCCCGGAAGATATTGACGGGGAGGGTGATGCCTTTTCACTGGCATCGAAACGTACGACCACCTTTATGTCCTCTGGGATGACGCTAGTGGAAAGCTCACCAGGGCGTGATATTCGCGATACCAAATGGCGTCGCAGCTCAGAGCATGAAGCGCCACCTACAACCGGGATTTTATCTCTTTATAACCGCGGCGATCGCCGTCGCTGGTACTGGCCTTGCCCGCATTGCGGTGAGCATTTCCAGCCCGAGATGAAGGCCATGACCGGGTATCGCGAAATCAGCGATCCGGTGAAAGCCAGTGAAGCTGCTCATATTATCTGCCCGTCTTGTTCAGGTGTGATTACTGCGGATATGAAACGCAGTCTGAACATGAAGGGCATCTGGTTGCGGGAAGGTCAGGAAATAGACCGTGAGGGCAACGTAACGGGTGAGGCCCGTCGTTCTCGTATCGCTTCGTTCTGGATGGAAGGCCCGGCAGCCGCATACCAGAGCTGGCAGCAGTTGGTTTACAAACTTCTGACCGCCGAGCAGGAATATGAAGTCAACGGCAGCGAAGAAACACTCAAGACGGTCATCAATACCGACTGGGGATTGCCCTACCTGCCGCGCGCCAGCCTCGAGCAGCGCAAAGGCGACGAACTTCAGCTGCGTGCGGAGTTGGTCGAGAAACGCAGGGTTCCGGCTGGTGTGCAATTTATGGTGGCGACCGTCGATGTTCAGGGCGGTAAGAATCGCCGCTTCGTTGTTCAGGTCATTGGCTATGGCGCCCAGGGTGAGCGCTGGATTGTCGATCGCTACAACATCACGCAATCCATGCGCTGTAACCCTGAGGGTGAAAGTCTGCACATTGACCCCGGTAGCTATCCAGAAGACTGGGATTTATTGCGCACTGATGTCCTCGATAAAACCTGGGCGCTTGATGGCGAACCCGGAAAGCGGATGAGCCTGCTGGCAATGGCAGTGGATTCCGGTGGTGAGGATGGTGTTACCGACAACGCCTATGAATTCTGGCGCCGCTGCCGCCGTGACGGTATGCAACGCAAAGTCTGGTTATTTAAAGGTGACAGCCAGACACGCAGCAAACTGATCACCCGCACATTCCCGGACAATACCGGCCGCTCAACCCGTAGGGCAAAAGCGGCTGGCGATATCCCACTTTACCTTCTCCAGACCAATGCTCTTAAAGACCGGATCAACAATGCGCTGTGGCGTGATGTGCCGGGGGCGAACTATGTCCACTTCCCGGACTGGCTGGGCAGCTGGTTTTACGATGAACTGACCTATGAGGAGCGTTCTGTAGATGGCAAATGGACGAAGCCCGGTAAGGGCGCTAACGAAGCGTTTGACCTCATGGTGTATGCGCATGCTCTGGTCATTCTCCACGGCTACGAAAAGATTAAATGGCCTGATGCGCCGGAATGGGCGCGTCGTGAAACCTATCTTGTGGATGAACCCACAACAGATGCGCCGGTTGTGGCGGCAGTTGCGAAACCGCTACCGCCAGTATCTGCAACAAAGACAAAGAAACCTGCCAGTGAATCGGCATGGGCACCATCTAATTCAGGAGGCTGGGTGTGACGCTTAATGATATTCAGGACATGATCCGACGCTACACCGAAGCTGAAATGGCAATCCTTCAGGGTAAGTCCATCGTTTTCAACGGTCAGCAGATGACAATGGAAAACCTGAGCGAGATTCGCAAAGGTCGCCAGGAGTGGGAGCGAAAATTAGCTACGGCCAATGCGACTAATAGTGGTCGAAGTGGATTCAAACTGGCGAGGTTCTCGCGATGAGTTCACTCGACAATCTGATCGGTTTGTTCTCTCCTGGCTGGAAGGCCGATAGGCTCAAGTCCCGCATGATGATCCAGGCTTACGAGGCGGCATTACCCACTCGTACACACCGGGCAAAACGGGAAAATCGTTCGGCTAATCAGCTTACTCAATTTGGCGGACGTTCTCTGCGAGAGCAGGCCCGCTGGCTCGACTGTAACCATGATTTGGTTATAGGGCTGCTCGACAAGCTCGAAGAGCGCATTGTGGGAGCAAAGGGGATCATCGTTGAACCTCAGCCATTACTGAAAAACGGAGGGCTTGCCAACGCGCTGGCTGCTGATATTCGTGCTAAATGGGCCGAGTGGTCAGTTTCACCTGAGGTAACGGGGCAATTTACACGTCCGGTACTCGAACGTCTGATGGCGCGAACCTGGTTACGTGACGGGGAAGTTTTTGCGCAGTTGGTGAGTGGCACCGGAAATGGCCTGGAGCCGGTTGCGGGTATTCCTTTCTGGCTGGAAGCGCTGGAGCCTGATTTTGTGCCGATGGAGCGTAGCGAACCGGCCAACAAATTATGCCAGGGTGTCTATCTCAACGACTGGGGCCGACCAACCCGGTACCTGGTATATAAAAACCTGCCAGCCGAAGGTATGAAGCAGGGCGACACCAAAGATATTGGTGCTGACAAAATGTTGCACCTCAAATTCATGCGCCGTCTTCATCAAATCCGTGGGAATTCATTGCTCGCTGGTGTCCTGATGCGCCTGTCCGCACTCAAAGAATATGAGGATGCGGAATTAACGGCGGCACGTATTGCCGCTGCGCTGGGTATGTTCATCAAAAAAGGTGACGGACAGTCCTACCCGGACGATGACGTCGGCTCACGTGAACTGAACATTGAGCCGGGCATGCTGTTTGATGATCTTCGCCCTGGTGAAGATATCGGGATGATTAAATCAGACCGGCCAAATCCTAACCTTGAAACATTCCGAAACGGCCAGCTGCGTGCAGTAGCAGCAGGTTCTCGCGGCAGCTTTTCCAGTATCGCCCGTAATTATGATGGCACCTACAGCGCCCAGCGACAGGAGCTGGTGGAGTCCACGGAAGGGTATTTCATTCTGCAGGATGCCTTCATTGCCGCTGTGACCCGTCCGATGTACCGCGCCTGGCTGAGTATGGCAATTGCCTCCGGGCAAATCACCGTCCCGGCTGGTGTGGATAAAGAATCGCTCTACAGCGCGGTATTCTCCGGTCCGGTGATGCCATGGATTGACCCGGTTAAAGAGGCTAATGCCTGGAAAATACTGCTACGCGGTGGGGCTGCAACCGAAAGTGAATGGGTGCGTGCCCGTGGCGCGAATCCGGATGATGTGAAACGACGCCGTAAAGCGGAAGTCGATGAAAACCGTAAACAGGGGCTGGTGTTCGATACCGACCCGGCTAATGACAAAGGAGCCACCAGTGGCCAGGAAGAAAAACCGGGTAATGAACCGCCCGAAAGCCAGCGCAAAAAATAGCTGGTTCCGGATGCAGGCACAGGAAGGTAACTCCGCCGACATCTATATCTACGATGAAATCGGCTACTGGGGTGTGACGGCAAAACAGTTCGTGGCCAACCTCAAAGCGCTGGGTGATATCACTCATATCAACCTTCACATTAACTCCCCTGGTGGCGATGTCTTTGATGGCATCGCCATTTTTAATGCCCTGAAACACCATGGCGCGTCGATTACCGCTTATATCGATGGCCTGGCGGCATCGATGGCATCAGTCATCGCCATGGTGGGCAATCCGGTCATTATGCCGGAAAACACCATGATGATGATCCACAAGCCGTGGGGCTTCACGGGTGGTGACGCGAACGACATGCGTGATTACGCCGACTTGCTGGATAAGCTCGAGGGCGTACTTATCCCGGCTTATATGGCAAAAACCGGAAAGTCTCAGGAAGAGATTGCCGCCATGCTGGAGGACGAAACCTGGTTATCCGGTGCTGAATGTCTGGCGCTGGGTTTTGCCGACGAAGTTACTCCATCCCTTCAGGCAATGGCCTGTATTCAGTCAAAACGTATCGAGGAATTCGAGAAGATGCCACGCACAATCCGCAACATGATCACCCCACCACGTAATACAGCGCAGCGTGACCCGCAGCCAACTATCACCCAGCCGGTGACCACTGCACCGGAGAACGCCAACGCAACTGACATTCGCCAGCAGGTGATTGCCGAGCAGAAGGCCCGCGTAAACAATATCCAGGATTTGTTTGCTATGTTCGGCGGTAAACACCAGGAACTTCAGGCTCAGTGTGTGGCTGATGTTGAATGTTCGGTTGAGCAGGCGAAAGATAAGCTCTTAGCAGAGCTGGGCAAGAGCGCGACGCCTTCCAACAAGTCGACGCAGACTCAAACCCAGGCACATGTGTACGCTGGCAACGGTAATTTTGTCGGTGATGGTATTCGTCAGGCACTGATGGCGCGTGCAGGTTATGAAGACATGCAGCGGGATAACGTCTACAACGGCACAACTTTGCGTGAGCTGGCGCGTATGTCGCTGACTGAGCGCGGTTTCGGTGTGGCCTCCTATAACCCGATGCAGATGGTTGGCTTTGCGCTGACTCACAGCACCTCTGATTTTGGCAATATCCTGCTGGATGTGGCGAATAAGGCACTGTTGCAGGGCTGGGATGAATCAGCTGAAACCTTCGAGCAGTGGACCAAAAAAGGCCAGCTGTCTGATTTCAAAACAGCACATCGTGTGGGCATGGGCGGCTTCCCGTCGCTGCGACAGGTCCGTGAAGGTGCCGAGTACAAATACATCACTACCGGTGATAAAGGTGAAACCATTGCGCTGGCCACCTACGGTGAGATTTTCTCTGTTACCCGTCAGGCGATCATCAACGATGATCTCAATCAGCTGACCGATGTGCCGATGAAAATGGGCCGCGCAGCGAAGGCCACCATCGGCGATCTGGTTTACGCGACTCTTACCGCCAATGGCAAATTGTCTGATGGTAAAACGCTGTTCCATGCCGATCATAAAAACATGGCCACCGGCGCTATCGATATCAGCAACCTCGACAAAGGTCGTCAGTTGATGCGCACCCAGAAAGAAGGGGAACGAGCTCTCAACATTCGCCCGGCTTATATTCTGGTACCAGTGGCGCTGGAAACTACCGCTAACCAGACCATCAAGTCTGCGAGCGTAAAAGGGGCTGATGTGAATGCCGGGGTGATTAACCCAATCCAGAACTTTGCTGAAGTTATTGCCGAAGCGCGTCTGGATGATGCTGATCCGGCAGCATGGTATCTGGCTGCCGCTCAGGGAACGGACACCATTGAGGTGGCATATCTGAATGGTGTTGATGCTCCGTACATTGATCAGCAGGAAGGCTTTACCACTGACGGTATCGCCACCAAAGTGCGTATCGATGCGGGTGTGGCGCCACTGGATTATCGTGGTCTGGTGAAATCCTCCGGTAAGTAATCAACACTACCCTCCAGTGGCCCGAAAGGGCTTTTTTTATATCTGAAAAACGGCTCCCGAGCGGAGCCGTGGAGAAACCTCATGAAAAATTACCTTCAGGATGGTCACACCATCACGATTAAGAACACCGGGACCGACGCCATTCTTAGTGGCACGCCGGTTCCTGTGGGCGATTTGCTGGCAGTAGCCATTGCAGATATTCCAGCGGGTGGATCGGGTGAAGGCGTAACCAGCGGCGTCGTCGTGTTGCCAAAGCTTGCCACTGACAACATTCCTCAGGGCAAAGTACTCAACATCAAAGATGGAAAAGTCCAGATTGATGGAACTGGCGCGACACCTGCGGGCAAAGCGTGGGAGGCGGCAGCCGCGAACACGACCACGGTTGCCGTTCGTCTGAATGGCTAGCCCTTTTGCCCAGCTTGCCGCCCGTATGGACGCCGCCACGGTGACCGTTATGGGAGAGCCGGTACTGATTAATGGTGAACCTACCCGCGCTATTGAAAGCCAGTTTGAGGCCGAAATGGGGCCGCTGGCTGGTGAGGGGCTGTCGCTGGTGGTGTTCTCCACCACACTGAAACCCCGCAAAGGGGATGAAGTTGTGTGGCAGGAGAAAACGTACAAGGTGACTCGCCAGAAAACCTTTAACGGTAAACCCCAAATCTGGCTCGAGTAGGAGGCAGTATGTCTATCAAGGGGCTGGAGCAGGCTATTGCCAATCTCGACAGTATCAGTAAAACCGCCGTTCCCCGCGCATCCTCCCAGGCGATTAACCGTATAGCTACTCGAGCAATAAGCCGCAGTACCCGTGAGGTGGCAAAAGAAACAAAGGTCCAGCGTAAGCTGGTAAATCAACGCGCCAGATTAAAGAAAGCCACGGTGCGTAAGCCACAGGCCACCATCAGGGTGAATCGCGGTAATTTGCCCGCCATCAAGTTAGGTACCGCAAGCGTCCGTTTGTCACGGCGTAAACGGGATAAGCGCGGTGTGCGTAGTGAGTTACGGGTGGGGAGATTTCGTTTTCCGGGGGCATTCATCCAGCAGCTCAGTAACGGTCGCTGGCATGTTTTGCAACGTACAACAGCGGCACGCTATCCCCTGAAGGTAGTCAGTATTCCGATGGCTGAACCTCTGACCACTGCATTTAAAGAGCAGAGCACAAAGCTCACCGAAACTTATCTGCCAAAAGAAATGGCCGTAGCACTTCGTAAGCAACTCCGACTGGTACTGATTAAATGAAACATCCGCAAATCCGTACGGCGATCCTCACTGCACTCAAAGCTGGCATCGCGGGCCCGGTGACCTGGTTTGATGGGCGACCTGCAGTGCTCGATCCCGAAGACCTTCCCGCTCTGGCGGTCTACTTAACTGATGCGCAGGCAACGGAAGATTCCATTGATGAGGATATGTGGAACGCAACCCTGCATATCGAGGTTTTCCTGAAAGCTACCGAAACTGACTCTGCTCTGGATGAGTGGATGGAAAGTCGTGTTTATCCCAACTTAAGCAATATTCCCGACCTGAACACTCTTATCGAAACCATGGCAGCACAGGGCTATGACTACCAGCGCGATGATGAAATGGCGACCTGGGGCTCAGCTGACATGAAATATTCTCTCTCTTATACAATGTGAGGCTTTTATGCCAACCCCTAATCCTCTTTTACCCGTCAAGGGTGCTGGTACCACGCTCTGGATTTATACCGGTACTGGCGATGCGTACGCCAACCCGACCAGTGATACCGACTGGACCCGAACGGCAAAGATTAAAGACATTACGCCTGGCGAGCTGACGGCTGAATCGTACGATGACACCTACATTGATGACGAGGATGCCGACTGGGCAAACACGGCTCAGGGTGAGAAATCAGCGGGCGAAGCCAGTTTTACTCTCGCATGGAAACCCGGTGAAAGTGGGCAGCAAGGTCTGGTGGACTGGTTCTACGCAGGTGATGTTCGCGCCTACAAAATCAAGTACCCGAACGGCACCGTTGATGTATTCAAAGGTTGGGTGAGCAGCCTGGGTAAAACTATCCCGGCGAAAGAAGTGATCACTCGTTCGGTGAAAATCAGTAACAACGGTAAACCATCGCTGGCTGAAGAAACCCGCGCACCTGTTGTGGCAGTAACCGGCGTGACGCTCGATAAAACCACCTCGACTGTTGCTGTCGGCGCAACTGACACCGTTAACGTTACGGTCAATCCCGTTGGTGCTACGGATAAAACCTTCCGTGTTTCCAGTTCTGACCCAACCAAAGCGACGGTCGCAGTCAATGGTGATGTGTTAACGATCACTGGTAAAGCGACTGGCTCAGCTGAAATTATCGTGATGACCAATGACGGTCTGTTCGTTGGCATCGATAAAGTCACCATTTCCTGATTGAAGGGGCTGCGGCCCCTGTTTCCTGGAGTCACCCATGTTTCTGAAATCAGCACCGTTTGAATTTAATGGTCATACCGTCACGCTCTATGAATTGTCAGCGTTGCAGCGAATTGAACACCTGAAGTATTACGCCGATCTGAATAAAAACCTGCCTGAGAATGATGATGAAGCAGGAAATTATCACTTGCTGGTGGCGCGGAATATTCAAGCAGCAGCTCGACTTGTAGCGATGTCTCTCTGGCAGGCTGACATTACCGGGCCTGATGTAGAAACCTTGCATCAGCAGGTTATGAGTGGTTGGTCGCCTGAAATGATTGGCGCGGCTGAATTTATGGTTAAAAAGCTATCCGATATGCTCCCGCCAGAGCCTGAAAAAACGTCAGAGGATGAAAATCAGCTTGAACAAGAAGAGATCACAGCGGAAAAGCCTGGGCCGGTGAGCTGAACTTTGTCATGAAGCTGGCGAGGGAATTCAACCGTCCGGACTGGCGAAACATGCTCGCCGGCATGTCATCTTCTGAGTTTGCTGAGTGGGGCCGATTTTACAGCCATCAGTATTTTCAAACTGATCAGCTCGATACCCACTTTTCCCGCTTGAGCCATCTTGTCGTGTCAATGCTCTGCAAGGATACCGATGCCACCCCTCGTGATTTTAGTCTTCTTAATCCGCCTGTTGAAATGCAAACACCTGGTGAGATGGATGACGACACCATCATGTCAGTTGCTGAAAGTTTAGGAGGTATGCGCTATGGCCCAGGCAGTGGGTGATCTGATTGTCGACCTTGACCTGGACGCAGCGAAGTTCCAGGAGCAGGTCGAACGAGTCAAAAAATCATTTGGTAAAACAGAAGCTGCCGCGAACGATGCTGCTCTTCAGGTTCAGCAATCATTCTCGAAGCAGGAAATCGCGGCGAAGAAAGCAGGTTTGTCTGTCGGTCAATACAGCAATGCCATGCGTATGTTACCGGCGCAGTTTACTGACGTGGCCACGCAGCTGGCTGGTGGGCAAAACCCCTGGCTAATCCTGCTTCAACAGGGTGGTCAGGTTAAAGATATGTTCGGTGGTATCCGGCCGATGTTTTCGGCGCTGCTGAGTACCATTTCTCCGGCAGCGCTGGGAATTGGCGCGCTGGCCGCCGCAACCGGAACGTTGGCGTATTCGTTCTATCAGGGTTCTGCCACCCTTTCCAATTTTAATAAAACGCTGGTGCTGTCGGGTAATACTGCCGGATTAACAGCACTGCGCATGCAGAGCATTGCCGAAGCAGGTGAAAAGTCCGGACTGACGTTCAGCAAGACCAGTGAGGCGCTTACCGCGCTGGTGAATTCTGGTGTGCGTGCCGGGGCGAACTTTGAAGACCTGTCCGTTTCTGTCGCGAAATTTACCGACGCTTCCGGATTGCCGGTTGAAAAGGTTGCTGAAGCTTTTGGCAAGCTGGTGAATGACCCTGCGTCGGGACTGCTGGCAATGGCGCAGCAGTTTCATAATGTCACCGCCGAACAAGTTGCCCACGTCGCCGCGCTTCAGCGTGCCGGGGATGCTGCGGGCGCGTTACAGGCAGCAAATGAATTAGCCACGAAGGGGTTTGATACTCAGACCAAATCTATTCGCGACAATATGGGGTCGCTGGAGTCAGCTGCGGATTCACTGTCCAAAGCATTTAAATCGATGTGGGATGCGGCGCTGGATATCGGTCGCCCGGATACATCCGAGCAGATGCTGAAGAAAGCGCAGGATGCTTTCGATAAAGCGGATAAAATCTGGAGTCTGCGAAAGAACGATCCATTCGTTAAAGATGATGCCCGCGCAAGTTACTGGACCGACAGAGAACAGGCTCGCGTGGCGCTCGATATGGCGCAACAGCAAGCCCGTAACTCCCAGTTGGGTCTGGAAAATTCGAAGCGTGAAGCGAACGCAGAAGCCGATAAGCTGAAATATGCTCAGCAGGCTCAGGCGAATTACACCAAATCACAGTCTGCGATTGAGAAGTACACCGCACGCCAGAACGAACTGAATAAAGCGCTTAAAGAAGGGCGAATCGTTCAGGCTGACTACAACGTCAACATGGCTGCCGCCAAAAAAGAGTACGAGGATTCGTTAAAGAAACCCGCGAAAACCCGCACACCTGGCGGCACTAAACTGACCGATACCACCAATGCGCAAACACTTGAGCTTCAGGCTCAGCTTGAGGTTCTCGGTAAGCATTCCGGTATCAACGACAAAATCAGCCAGCAGCGCCAGGAGTTATGGAAGCAGCAGGCAAAGTTCACCATCCTCGAGCAGGCATCCCGGACCCGCACACTCAGTGATGATGAAAAGTCTTTGCTGGCCAACAAAGATAAGGTATTTGCGCAGGCTGAGATAAACGCCCGTCTTGGTGATCAGATCGTTATTCAGGAAAGGCTTAATCGCCTCCAGGATGCTTCGCAGAAATATGTCACGCAGATGGGGGAGAAGACCAAAGCGTTAACTGAAAGCGCGGGGCAGAGTAGCCGCGCCACCCAGCGACGCCTTGAGGAAGCTCAGTTATTACAGGGGTGGAAAAATGCGGGCGGTTCCGAGAATGATCAGGGTTACCAGAATGAGCTTGTAGCGCTGAGAAACTATTACGGCGAACAGGATACGCTGCGTAACAACTGGGAGGCTGGCGCCAAAACCGCGTGGGCTGATTATGCGGACTCTGCTGATGATGCTTACGGACAGATGAAGTCGGTCGCTTCGGCAACCTTTGACGGTTTGGGCAAAGGGTTATCAGACGTGTTGATGGCCGGGAAATCGAATTTTGGCGACTTCACCAAATCGATTCTGGGTATGTTGAGCCAGATCCTCGTTAAACAAGCTATGGTCGGGATGGTTGATTCTGCCACCACGGCTATGGGTTGGGCTGACGGTGGTTACACAGGTTCAGGTGGAAAATACGATCCTGCCGGCGTTGTCCATCGTGGGGAATTTGTTTTCACCAAAGAGGCAACCAGCAGAATAGGTGTCGGAAATCTTTATCAGATGATGCGCGGGTATGCATCTGGTGGTTACGTTGGAAGCGGCGGCGGGACGAGGTCATCTTTGGTTGCTGGTGTATCAGTTTATGCACCTGTTTCTGTACAAACTGGAAATGGCCAGACTCAATCTAATAGCAATAATGATGCTGTGGGACGAGCATATCAGCAGACTGTTGATTCAAGTATCCAGGAAGGGATCCGAAAGGCATTACGCCCAGGTGGGATAATCTGGAGTGCGAATCAGAAGCGGTAGTTGCTTTCATTCACCCCCTGGTTAGTATGTGCAAAACATATTAATCAAAGGGATAACGATGAAAGTTTTAATTCTGGCTCTTACTTTGATTGGTTTAGCTGGATGTTCTTCTACAGTAACTCCGCCCAACCAAGCTAAATTAGCACCTTCTGAACGATTATTTAAATTTCAAGATCCCACTAAAGAGAAGGCTAGCCTGACAATCATTCGTGACCGCGGATTTGGTGGGGCGGGTTGTTTCGCATCTGTTTATATTGATGGTGAGGTAGCCGCGAAACTTGATCCAGGTGAGAAGGCAACCTTCTATGTTAAAACTGGCGAAAGTGTAGTTGGTGCGGGTCTTGAGGGGCGAGGACTCTGTGGTGCCAGCGGAGAACGACAGGAACGCTACATTAGCTTAAGACCCGAAGAGCACAAATATCTCAGAGTGTTTACCAGTGCTGATGGTGATATGGATATTCGACCCACAACTCTCAATTAAACAATTATCTAACCACCTTCGGGTGGTTTTTTTATGGGCGGTTTATGGCAATAGAAACTTTCAACTGGCCTGTTCAGACTGCTACACAGCCTACGCTCGATGTAAAAGACCGAATCCGCAAAGCTCAATTTGGTGATGGCTATGAGCAAGTAACGGGCGATGGGTTGAACCCCTCGCAATTTTCCTTTCCTTATTCTTTTACTGGGAAAGCAGCGCGAGCGATGGAAATCTACAACTTCCTTTCTCGTCATAAAACAAAGGCTTTTATTTTCACGCCACCATACGGAGAGAAGGGGCTTTATCGGGTTGCAGCTGATTCCCTGAAGCGAGCCGTGAAAGGCAAGACACTGTTAATTGTTACAGCAACATTTGAACAGGCATTCGCACCATGATTAATAATGATGTTCAGAAACTTGAACCCGGTAATACAATCCGGCTCGTTGAAATAGATGGCTCGGCCTTTGGTGCGGGCCATCTTTATTTTCACGCTAATACTATTCCTCATACGCCTGAAGAAATTGATGCTGCTGGTGGTGATGAAGACAAGCTACCCGCGAAATCCGTCTGGTTCGGTGGGCTGGAATACAGCGCCTGGCCGTTTGAAATTACGGGCCTGGACACTTCCAGTGATGGTCAGACTGCGGAGCCGTCACTAAAGGTTGCAAACATCGATGGTGTGGCGACCGCGTTGTGCCTTCGGTTCGATGATATGGCACAGGCGAAAGTCTCAGTTCTCGATACCTTCACGCACTATCTCGATGCCAAAAACTTCCCCGAAGGTAACGCAACTGCTGATCCTCAGCAGGTGAAAAAGCAGGTCTGGTATATCGACAGCAAGACCAGCGAAGACGATGAAGTTGTTGAATTTAAGCTATCAAGCCCTATGGATTTGCAGGGGCTACTTATCCCAACACGACAAATAACGGCAATCTGCACGTGGGCTTGCCGTAATCAGTACCGTTCAGGTGATGGCTGCTCTTACAACGGTTCTCTCATGTTTGATCTTAAAGATAATCCGGTTACTGACCCGTCGCAGGACAAGTGCCCCGGATTGATGATTTCGTGTAAAAAACGCTTTGGTCCTGATAATCCGCTCGATTTTGGCGGCTTCCCCGGCGCAAGTCTCCTGAGGAGATAGTCATGCTTGAAAAAATCACAGAAGCTATTTTTGCGCACGCTGCTGCCGAATTCCCGAATGAATGCTGTGGCCTGGTTATCCAGAACGGGCGAACAGAGCGCTACATTCCCTGTAAGAACATCACCTCGGTACCAACAGAACAATTTGAGCTTTGCCCGGAGGATTACGCGGCAGCGGAAGATCGTGGAACCATCACTGCTATCGTGCATAGTCATCCGGGTGATGGCGCGACCACACAGCCGAGTGAGCTGGATATGCTTCAATGTGATGCGCATGGTGTGCCATGGGTTATTGCTTCATGGCCGGAAGGCGACATTCGTACCATTTACCCTCGGGTAGAACGTGAACTGATTGGTCGCGGTTTTGTGCTCGGCCATGCTGACTGTTGGTCGCTGATCATGGACTGGCACAAACGGCAGGGCATCGAGCTTAAAAACTACAGCGTGGATCGCCCCTGGTGGGAGTCCGGAGAGGAAAATCTTTATCTCGATAACTGGTACGCCGAGGGTTTTCGCCAGGTTAATACCCCGCGCCCAGGCGATATGGTGCTGATGCAGGTATCCGCGCCGGTGGTGAATCATGCCGGTATTCTGCTTGAAGATAACCAGCTTCTTCATCATCTCTACGGGCAATTGTCCTGTAAAACCCCCTATGGTGGCTACTGGCGTGAACGCACCGCCCTGATTGTCAGACACAAGGATTTGCCATGAATCAGTATAAAACGGTTTTGCTGAGCGGAAGCCTGGCGGCACTATTTGGTCGTGTGCATCGACTTGTTATCGATACGCCAGCGGAAGCGTGCCGCGCCCTGTCTGTCACCATCCCCGGATTTGAAACGTTTATGCAAAACGCTCATCTTAAAGGGCTTCGCTTTGCCGTCTTCAAAGGCAGACACAACATCACTAAAGAAGAGCTGAAGCATAACAGCGGCGATGAAGTGATCCGCATTGTACCGGTGATCGCCGGGAGCAAGCGGGCTGGAGTTTTGCAAACTGTTCTTGGGGCGGTACTGGTAGTTGCCGGCGTGCTTATTGGATATTTCTCCGCGGGCACAATGTCTGCATTTGGTTACGGAATGGCGAAGTTTGGAGCGGCCATGATGATTGGCGGTGTCGCTCAGATGCTTTCACCGCAGGCCAAGGGCCTCGCTTCTCGCCAGGATCCGGACAACATGCCGTCGTATGCGTTCGGCGGCCCGGTAAACACGGTCGCGATGGGTAACCCGGTGGGTGTGGCTTACGGTTTACGTGAACGCGGTGGGGCTATTATCTCTGCGGGTATTTATACCGACGATTATCAATAACCACTTTCATTCACTACAGGGTCGCTCAGGCGGCCCTTTTTTGTGGGCGCAATATGGCACATATCCAGGGACGCAAGAGCGGCAGCAGCAAACCCAGTTCCCCGAAAGAATCACCCGATTCACTGCATTCGGTGGCCACAGCAAAAATCCTTCTGGCACTCAGCGAAGGGGAGTGTGTTGGTGGGCTGAGCGATAAAGATATCTATCTCGATGGTACGCCAGTTCGGGCGCAGGACGGGACACTGAACTTTCCCGGTGTGACGTGGGAGTATCGCCCCGGCACTCAGGCGCAGGAATATATCCAGGGTATTCCCTCAGTTGAAAATGAAATCTCGATCAACACGCCATTAAAACAAACCCAGCCATGGACCCGCGCCATCAGCAATACGCAACTTTCCGCGCTGCGTATTCGTCTTGGCCTTCCCGCGCTGCAAAAGCAGAAAGATAACGGTGACGTTGTTGGCTCGCGGGTTGAGTACAAAATTGAACTGGCCACCGATGGCGGCGCATACCAGGTCGTTGTGAATGGTGCCTTTGATGGCAAAACGACTTCGCTTTATGAGCGCTCACACCGCATTGACCTGCCAAACGCCACCACGGGCTGGCAGGTTCGCGTTACCCGCATTACTGTTGATTCAGTTTCTAACCGCCTGGCTGATGCCACGAATATTGAAGCGTACGCTGAAGTTATCGATGCCAAGCTTCGCTACCCGAACACCGAGCTGTTGTTCGTCACCTTTGATGCAAAGCAGTTCAGCAATATTCCACAAATCAGTGTTAAAGCGCCGGGGCGGCTGATTCGCGTACCAACAACTTATGATCCGGTACAGCGCATTTATGCCGGTACCTGGGACGGTTCATTCAAATGGGCATATTCCAATAATCCGGCCTGGGTGTTTTACGACATGGTCCTCAATCCTCGCTTTGGCCTGGGTGACCGTCTTGATGCGACTCAGGTCGACAAATGGGAGCTCTACCGCATTGCGCAGTATTGCGATCAGTTAGTTCCCGATGGCCTTGGCGGGAGTGGTACCGAACCGCGTTTCCTCTGTGACGTGTACATTCAGAGCCAGAACGAAGCGTTCAACGTACTACGCGATCTGGCGAGTATCTTTCGCGGTATGACGTACTGGGCCAATAACCAGCTTTTTGCCCTGGCTGACCAGCCACGCGACATGACTTATGTTTTCACCCGGGCAAATGTCATCGGTGGGAAATTTGTTTATGCCGGTGGCAGCGAGCGTAACCGCTATTCGACAGCAATGGTGTCCTGGTCCAACCCCGACAATCATTATGCTGATGAAGTGGAAGGCGTGTTTGAACAGGACCTGATTCGTCGTTACAAAGTGCGTCAGACTGAAATTACCGCCATTGGCTGCACCCGCAGGACCGAGGCAAATCGTCGTGGTCGCTGGACACTACTGACGAACGCCAAAGACCGTCTTGTGACATTTTCCACCGGGATGGAAGGGATGATCCCATTGCCTGGGTATATTATCGGCGTGGCTGATCAGAACCTATCTGGCAAGGTGATGGGTGGACGTATCAGCGCAGTAAATGGGCGGGTTATTACGCTAGACCGTGTTGCTGATGCCAAACCGGGTAGCCGTCTGATAATCAACTTACCCTCCGGTACATCTCAGGCACGTACGATTCAGTCGGTCACTGATAAGCAGGTCACCGTCACCACGGCTTACAGTGAAACGCCGGAAGTGCAGTCGGTGTGGGTTGTGGATGCTGATGATCTGTTTATTCAGCAGTATCGGGTGACGGGTGTCACTGATAATGACGATGGCACATTTACCATCGCGGCCATAAACCATAATCCTGATAAATATGCTGCCATCGATACTGGCGCACGCCTTGATGAGCGACCAATATCTGCCATTCCTCCTGGTGTGCAAGCACCGCCAGCCAGCGTAGCCATTTCCAGCTACAGCCGGGTGGTACAGAACATCAGCGTTGAAACGCTGCGTGTGAACTGGGATGCGGTACCGAACGCTATTGCGTACGAATGCGAATGGCGTAAAGATAATGGCGACTGGGTTAATGCACCGCGCACCAGTTCGCTGGGGTTTGAAGTCCCGGGCATCTATTCCGGACGGTATACCGCCAGGGTCCGCGCTATCAATTCCAGTGACATCTCCTCAGTCTGGACTTCATCACCTGAAATTGAACTCACGGGCAAGGTTGGCCAGCCCCCAAAACCTCTTAATTTTCGCACCACGCCGATAAACTGGGGTATCCAGATCGACTGGAATTTTCCGGACGGTGCAGAAGACACCCTGATGACGGAAATCCAGTATTCAGCAGCGTCTGATGGGGCAAGTCCACTTCTTCTATCTGATGTGCCATACCCTGCAAAATCCTACACCCAGCTTGGTTTACGTGCGGGGCAGGTGTTCTGGTACCGGGCACGGTTAATCGACCGTATCGGTAATCAGTCTGACTGGACCGACTGGGTTCGTGGCATGGCGAACGATAACGCTGATGATTACCTGGGCGATATTGCTAAAGACTTCCTGACCTCAGCTGATGGCGAACGACTCTCCAGCCAGATTGATACAGGCATCGAAGGTCTGCTGCAGAATGCGCTGAATAATAATTCTTCGGTTGATCACCAGTTCAGGCTCTTTGGGCAGAACCGTGCCGATATTCTGACGGTAAAAACGACCATCGCGGATCTGGATCAATCTTTCGCGGAACAGTCGACATTAGTATCAGCTCAGTTCCAGACAGTTGGCAATCAGTTGATATCTAACATGAATGGACTTGATGCTGTTGGTAAGCAACTGGTGACGAATACTGCTGCGCTCGAGCAGAAAATGACATCTGTATTTAACGCCAGTGGTGGCTCCGCAATTTACAGCATGAAAGCAGGCGTGAATCTGAATGGCAATTACTACGACGCCGGGATGACTATCGCTGTTTTAGCGCCATCCGGTCAGCCGGTTACCACGCGTATTGGTTTTAATGCCAATCAGTTAGTCGTCATGAGTGGCAGCGGTGGCAATGCTTATTCGCCGTTTGCAATCGTTAATGGCCAGGTATTTATCAGCGATGCATTTATTCGGGACGGGACTATTACCAATGCGAAAATTGGTGATTTTATTCAGTCGAATAATTACTCACCAGGTGCCACCGGCTGGCGGCTGGATAAAGGTGGCACTTTCGAGAACTACGGCTCTACACCAGGGCAAGGCAGCATGACTCAAAATAATCAAAAAATCATTATCAGGGACGGCTCTGGGGTCGCCCGTGTCGTGATGGGGAATCTTTCATGAAGCGTGTTATTTGCAGTGTCTTTGGGATGCTAATGGTGGGGTGTGCGAGTGCCCCGGTACAGACGGTAGATTGTACCGCGACTTATCGCACCATGATTAATGGTGTGCGGTATGAGAATAACGTTCAGATTTATCAGATAAAAACTGACCATACGGGCAAGGAATACGTCAGGCCAAAGCATGCTAAGCACCTGATGTTTTATGGACAGTGGTACCCGCGTAACCAGTTCATCAATTATCAGTGCAAAAAGGAATAAAGATGAGTTATGGCGTGCAGATTTTTGACGAGAAAGGCAGAAACTTACTGGCGCTATTATCTCCGACATTTGTTCTTGATTATATTTCCTCCCCGGCTTCTGGTTCCCGTAACTATTCAGATACAGGTGGCCGCAATCTTAAAGTTTGTGTGCTGCATTACGTGAGTATTGCGGGAATAAAGACAGCCATACCCGCAACCGCAACAGTTTCGGGTAATACGGTGAGCTGGGCTAACGTCAGTGTTGAGCAGCCTGTCATAGTGGTGGCGGAATAATGAGTTACGGATTACAGATAACTGGCGACGATGGCCGGCTTTGGATAAGCCCTGATTTTGTACCGCTCAATTTCCAGGGAAAAATAGCTTTCTCGGGTAATGGGAGTTACGACACAGGGGTTTCTGCATCCAACAGAATGATGTTTTTTGTCAGAAATAGCGCAGCCTTTATCGCTGCGGATTTCACATTATCCCAGTCAGGTACCTGGATAATTAATGTTTCCTCTGCCAACGGTGGTGGAACTTTTTATATTTTCGCCGATATTGCCACCATAAAGAGCACTTACGGAATTGCGGTATACAGCGCATCTGGAAAACTCTTGTGGTGCACTGACATGCTGCCGCTGATGCTGCGACGCATCAACAATCCTCAGGCGATAACCAATACCAATTACACCGTTGAAACGGGTATCAATCTTGCGGTCTATCCGGGTATTGTCAGCACCTATCGCCAGGTACTTAACCCTGGTCAGAATATTTTCATTTACGGTTATATGGGGTGCGGCGCATACGGAACAACCGTAACAATCAGTAAAATGTACACAGAGCAGCTCAGCGGTGGCACACCCGAGCCCGCGAGGTTTAAACAAGAGTTCCTGTACATCGATGTTTCGCTGTACGACTAATTAGCATCAGCAAAATAAACCCGTTTCGGCGGGTTTTTTATTACCTGAATTCAGGAGAGAACCATGCCAGCAGGCACTATCACCCTAACGAATAACTCTACCGCGGTTACCGGCTCCGGTACCGCATTTCCGACTGAACTCAAAGCCAATGATTTCCTTGTCGCCGTAGTGGGTGGCACAACCTACACGCTGGGTGTGAAATCTGTCGAATCAGCAACCGCACTAACACTCACAACAGCCTATGGTGGCCCAACAACGGGCGGTCTTGCCTGGACACCGATTCCTAATGGCACGCTGGTGGGGATTACGGCACAGATTGCCGCAGATACGGCGCGCGCCATTCGTGGGCTGAACTACGACAAACAGAACTGGCAGCAGGTTTACAGTGCGAGCGGAAATATCACCGTCATGCTACCGGATGGTTCAACCTGGGCTGGGCCGTCATGGAATGGAGTAAGTACAAAATTAAACGGGAAATTAGATAAATCAGAAAACCTGAATGATTTAGGTGATAAAGCTCAGTCTCAAAAAAATCTGGGCTTAGGTGATTCAGCAGTCCGCGATGTTAATAAGTTACTTGTTTCAGATTCGAGTCCATCAGTACCCGTCATGCTTCAAATGAATAGTGATTTTAGAAATGTCATCTCATATGACACTCTTGGCGAATATCCGTTGGGATTGAGTGCGGGATTGGCGACGGGTAAGCAGCTTCCAGGGTCAGGAGTAGCACAAGGCGGGTTTGTGGGGCTAATTAACGCCAGAACCTGGGGAAATAACAGTGCGGGGCAGTGTAGTTTTCAGATTGCTGTGAACGACAATGTAGCGGGATTTCGCCGCACGTATATTGCTAACGGTACATGGTTTTATTCTAACTTCCTTAGCTGGTATCACTCAGGAAATACAACCAGAGCTTCTGACGGAACATTAAAAGCCGCCTCGCCTGTTGTAAAAATCTTCGCTAACGGCAATGCGGAAACAAATGAAGAATCAGAGGGAGTAACGGTCACTCGCCAGGCTCCCGGGGTATATCTTGTTGAAGG